>CAWJCU010000004.1:0-121578 GCA_963841455.1 uncultured Actinomycetes bacterium | reverse complement strand
GGCGCTCGGGCCCGCCGGGGTCGCGCCAGAACTCGGGGCTGGAGTCCTGCCACCTCACGGCGCAGGAGGGGCAGCGGATCGTGGCCGTTCCGATCGTCTGACGCGCGCGGCTCAGTTGAAGTTGATCTCGTGATAGCGATGGCCGGCGCCGGGCGGCGGCTCGAGCGATCCGCGGGCCTCGAGCGGGCCGCCACCGCCGAAGCCGCCCCGCAGGCGCGAGTAGCTCACCGTGCAGACCTCGGCCTCGCATTGGTACCGCTCGAGGATCGGCACCTGGGCGAGAAGCGATGATCCCACGAGCACGGTGATGACGAGCTTGTAGTCGAGGTCGAGCGCTCGGGCCTCGGCGCGGAGCTCCTCCAGCGGCTTCGGCGCCAGCTCCTCGAGCTCCACGCGCTCGGCGTAGGCGAGGTCGGGGACCTCGAGCGCCTCGGCGCGATCCGCAGCTTCGCCTTTGCCCCACAGAACGCGCATCGCGATCAGTACCAGGCCGTCCTCGAGGATGGTCTCCGGCCGCTGCGGGATCCAGACGACCGGCTCGAGCGCCCACGGGACCACCTCGTCGTGGTCCAGGGCCCAGTTTCCTTGCGAGCGGGTCTGCTCGGTCGGCTCGAGGACCCAGCCCGGGCGCGAGTTCTCGTGGAGCCACGCGACGTGCGTCGGGTAGATGCCGCCGTGGTAGCGGTGGCGGTGGCCGACAGCGATATGTGCAGTCGCCGAGCCCATCAGGCAGTCTCGGTCCCGTCCGCATCGCCGACGATCGCGCGCAGCCGCTTGCGCCCGTCGGGCTCATACCGCTCGATCCCGCGGGAGTCGAGCTCCGCGCGTGACTCCTCGAGCGAGCCCTCGAGCTCGGCAAGAGGCAGGCCCCAGCTGCGGTAGCCCTCCCGGATTCGCTCGAAGTACCACTCGGAGGGGAGCCCGAGATAGCCGGGACGGGGCATGACGTACGTCATCGCCTCAAGCCGACCCTCCTGCGTTTCGACGTCCACCGTGCGCTGGCGGTAGAGGGTGGGACAGCCCTCGTAGAGGTCGAGGCTCTCGACGTCGGCGGGCGTGAGCCGCCACAGGGCGCCGAGCACCACGGTGTCCGCTGCCGGCTCGATGTTCGCGACGCCGCGGAAGGTGAGGCGCCAGCCAGGCAGCTGGGCGACGACGTCGGGCCCCGCACCCGGGCAACGCACCGCCATGTCGCCCTCGTTCAGGTTCGACCCGTACGCGAAGTAGAGGATGGTTTGAGCCACCGAGCGTGAGTCGGCGAGCGAGGGCTCCGCCTGACGGACGCCTCGGCGCCTTTCGCGCGGAACTCGGCTGGAACTCGGTTCGAATCGGCTCGAAGCGCGCGACACGCGTGACGCGAGATCGTCTTCGTCTGGCACGAGCCGAAGGTCGCGATCGAGATCGAGGTCGGGCCCGCGGGGCCGGTCGACGTCCGCGAGGCGATCGCGCCTCCGACCTAAGGTATGCTGGCATACGATGAAGCGGACGACCGTGAAGATCCCCGAGGCGCTCGACGCACGCCTGCGGCACGAAGCGCAGAGGCGCGGGACGACGATCAGCGAGGTCACTCGCGAGGCGCTCGAGGCCCATCTCGGCAGCCGCCGCCCGATGTTGGCGGCCGCGGTCGGCTCCTTGCGAAGCGGGCGCACCGACCTGGCGGAGCGCGCCGAGGAGATCCTGGCCGCGGAGGACTTCGGGTACCGCTCGTAGTCGATACGGGACCGCTCGTCGCTCTCCTCGAAGCGGACGATAGGCACCACCACAGCTGCGTTCAGCTTCTCGAGTCCCATCCGGGACCACTGCTCGTGCCGGCGCTCTGCCTGGCTGAGGTCTCGCACATCGTCGGCGGCGGGTGGCAGGCTGAGGTGAGGCTCCTGATGGCTTTCGCCGCCGGAGACCTGATTCTTGAGCCCGTCCAAGCCAACCGACCTCGAGCGCATGGCCGAGCTCGTGAGCGTCTACCGCGATCTCCCATTGGGAAGCGTGGATGCCTCGGTCGTCGCCGTAGCCGAGCGACTCGGCGTTGCGACCATCGCCACGTTGGACCGCCGCCACTTCGGCGTCGTGCGACCTCGCCACGTCGACGCCTTCGAGCTGGTGCCCGACTGTCCTACCCACGGACGTTGTGAACGCGGCTGATCGGCGACCGGTCACCCAGCGAGCTGTGGGGGCGTCGCCGGTTGTAGTAGCGAAGGAAGGATGGCAGGGCCTGCGAGCGCCGGGCTGAGTTCGGCCAGGAGTGGGCGTAGGCCCACTCTCGCTTCAGCGTCTGGATGAACCGCTCGACCTTGCCGTTCCAGCGCGGCGTGTAGGGCGGAGTGAAGATCTGGCGGGCGCCGACCTGCTCGAGCACTGCCCGAAAGGCGCGAGAGCGATAGGGATTGCCGTTGTCGCTCATCACCGCCTCGGGCGGGCCGAGGCCGAGCTCGTGAAGTGCCCTATCGCCCGCCGCATGAACGCCGGCCGCCGTCTCGCGGCGCTCGTCCGGGCGCTCCTCGACGTAGGCGTAGCGAGAGTGATCGTCGACGGCGACGTGCAGATAGACGCAGCCGAGCGCCGGTCGACCTCGCGGCTCTCGGTCGATCGGCCCCGAACGCGGTGGCCGGGACCTGCGAAGCGCGCCAGCGGGCCGTGTCGACGTCGAGCAGGGCACCCGGCCGCGACCATTCATAGCGGCGGAGCTCCCGCGGCCGAGCGCGCTCGCCGCGAGACGCCGTTTCGCTGCAGCACCTTCCAGATCGTCGAGCGGGCCCGGCGAAAGATCCCGGCGAGGCGGCCGGGCCCGAGGCCTGTCTCGCGGCGGGCGCCCAGGATCGGCCCCTCCTCGGCGCTTGGTAGCCGCCGAGGCTGGCGGCGGGACGCGACCTACGATCGCAAAGCCAGGCGCCCGAGGCGAGCTCCTCGATGCTCGCCGCTCGCCGGCGGTGCCACCAGCGATGGGCGGTCGCCGGCGAGACGTTGAGGGCGGCAGCTGCCGCCCTCAACGTCATCCCCGACTCGATCGCCTCGACGAGAGCGAGACGCCCTGCGGGTCCGAGAGCAGCGTTAGCGTGAACCTTCATCCGGGTCCTCCTGAGTGGTGGCGTCGGACACCCCAAGCCTCTTGGCGGGCCCGGATGGCTTTTCAGGTGTTCACAACGTGTGTGGGTGGCTCAACTAGCCCGAGCTCCTACAGCAGGAACCAGGGCGAGAGAACACCCGCGGCGACGAGCATCACGACCACGAACGCGATAACGTTGACCGTGACACCGATGACGATCGTCGAGAGCGGGAGTTTCTCGTTCGGGCATCGGCCCTCCCTACGCCGGGTGCACGCTCAGGCAGACCAACTCGCCCTCGTGGATGAGGCCCGTTCCGGCGAGGCCGTTGGCGGCAAAGCGGACTTCTTCGCCCAGGCTGATCCCGGGCCCGCGTTGTGAGATCGGCGCGTCTGCCGCGAGCAGTGCGAAGCCGCGAGCGGTGCCCGTTTCGGGTGCATCGCCTGGTGCCTTGGCGTCGAGCGCGTCGAGCGCGTAGCCCTGGACCAGCCGTGCGTGCAGCGGGGCGAACGCGTCGGCCCGGCTGGCGTAATCGAACACACGCAGCTCGCCGCTGATCGCGACGATCGCTCCCACCTGGCCGTCGCGCCGGTGGATGTGATCGGCCACGCTGTGCAGCTCGCCGCGGCGCGACTCGAAGACGTCGTGCATGGCGTCCGTGGGGGAGTGGGCGCCCAGTCGGGTTTGGGCCGAGTCGATCTCGCTCCAAACCTCCGACTGGTCTGGCGCGGGCCTCCAGGCCTGCGCTCGCGCTGCTTGGCGGCGCGCAGCGCCTTCAGCCTGCGGATCGCGCGGCCCCGCTGCCTGCGGCGAGACCGGAACTTCTCGTTGTGGCGGAGCCCTCCCAGCGGCCGCGCTCCATGCAGCTCACCGGCACGCGCGCCTTCTTGCCGGCATCGATGAGGGCGGGCACGTCGAAGGTGCGGTTCTGCTGGGCGCCGAGGACCTCCTCGCCCTCGAAGAGCAGCACGGCCTTGCCGGTGGAGTTGTGGACCGATAGGTCGTTGACTGAGGCGCCGCCCTCGAGCTCGCCCACGCTGAAGCCGAGCTTCGTCGCCTCGAACAGGCTCAGGTACTCGAGCATGGGCGCGGGGCCGAACACCGGAAACACCGCGAGGTTGGCGGCAATATCGGGTTCGCCGACGCGAAGCGGCTTCGCGAGGAAGGTCGAGAGGGTGGGGGTGTCCGTTGTGGGTGCGTTCATCTCGTTCATTGCAAGGACGTCGGCGAGTCGCTGCCGTTCCTGACAGGGGCGGACCTGGTGCGAGCCCGTTGACGACGATTACCGCACGGTCGCTCCTGAGGGTGCTCGCCCCGTCAACGTCGAGCTCCTCAGCCCGGCGAAGAACCGCGCACTGCTCGGCCATGTCTCCTCGCCGCGCCCTGACAACGAAGTCGGCACGGCCGGGTCTCACTAATGTGACCACTCTGACTAGATCTGTATGATCAGACTGGTCATGGTTGTTACCGGAGTGGCTCAGCTCAAGGCGAAGCTCAGCGAGTACCTGGCCCGGGTGCGGGCCGGTGAGGACGTCCTGGTCACCGAGCACGGCCGTCCGGTGGCGAAGATCGTCCCGGCGGTAACGGACGAGGAGCATCTCGCCGAGCTCGAGCGAAAAGGGTTCATCCGCGTCGGGACGATGCGGCTGCCCGAGGGGTTTCTGGGATCTGCCACGGCCCACGATCAAGGGCCGGAGCCTCGCCGAGACGGTGATCGAGGAGCGGCGCGAAGGCTGGTAGGGACGTGCGCTTCTGGGATACCTCCGCCGTCGTCCCTCTGCTGCTCGAGGACGCGTGGGCCGAGATCCCGGCCGAGCTCGCCCGCTCGGACGGTGCCCTGGTCGTCTGGTGGGGCACTCGCGTGGAATGTTTGTCTGCGCTTCGTCGCCGTGAGCGCGCGGGCGACGTCGACGCCGCCGGCGTCGAGTGGGCGAGCACGGTCCTCGAGAAGTTGAGCGACGCCTGGTCGGAGATCGAGCCCGCCTCGGCTCTGCGGAGGCAAGCGGAACGCGCGCTGGCGGTTCACCCCCTGCGCGCCGGCGATGCGCTCCAGCTCGCCGCCGCTCAGGTTGGCGCGGGGATGTCGCCGAGCGGACCGAGTTCGTGTCGTTCGACCGTCGCCTTCGCGACGCGGCCTCGCGTGAGGGCTTCGCCGTCCTCCCCGAGGAGCTCCCCGCGGCCTGAGGCTCAGATCACCGCGTGAAGCCGCCGGCCCATCGCGGCGCCGCGACGCGCCGAAGAGCTCGCGCAGGCGCTCGAAGTCGCGGTCGGTCTCGTACTCGCGCTGCATCAGGCGGGCCGGCATCAGGAGCGCCGCCGCGAAGACGCTCGCCTCCTCCTCGATGTCGGGCAGGTCCGGCGGCGGCGTCTTCGGGTCCGGCTGCTCGTCGGCTTGGACGGCCGTGGACCGGCAGAAGAGCGAGCGCTCGCCGTCGCTGTGGAGGACGTGGTGGCCGAGCTCGTGGCCGATCGTGAAGCGTCGCCGCGGCGGCCATCGCTCGCCCTCCTCGGCGTTGACCCAGATCTCGCCGGCGCTCGGCGAGGAGGAGGCCCGAGAGGCCCTGCCCCTCGGCGAGCTCGGGGCAGCCCGGCGCCGTGGTCAGGTCGTCGACGTCGCGAACGAGGAGGCCGAAGTGGGTGTCGGCGATCGCCTCGACCGGGACCGGGAGGCTCTCGCCGTCCCAGAGCCAGCTCGGCAGGCCGGCGAGAACGTCCTCGGCGCGCCGCTCGATCGCCTCGATCTCGGCCTCGCTTCATCGGCGAGGCGATCCTAGTCGCGGGTCGAGTCGAGGCGGGCGATCGCGCGGAGAAGGTGGCCGAGCGCACGCAGCGAGCCGAAGCTGACGCCGTCGCCGGTCCCGACGAGCTTGTTCGAGCTCGAAGCGCATGGCTGCGTCCGCGAGCCGGCTCGCCCGCGGTGGCCACTGCGAGCAGACCGGCCAGCGGCCAGTCGCGCTCGCGCACGGCGAAGCCGAACACCTTTCGCACGCGGTTTCGATTCCGGGTCCTCATGTGAAGTCTGGGTCGGTGAGCGTGCCCCGTGCCTGACGACCGAGCTCAGCCGCCGAGGAAGAGCTCGTCGACCTCGTCGCGTTCGATGGCCTCGCCCCGCGCTGGCTCTGCGGCGCTCGCCGGCGCTCCGGTGAGGGCCTCGCCGCCGTAGTCGGCGTCGAGCCGCGCCTTGCGCGCGAACACGGCGCCCTCGCCCGCCTCGGGCGGGGCGACGCGCTCGACCGGCTCTTCGCAGCGCATCGCGGGTGATGTCGACGATCGCGGCGAGGGCGTCGAGCACGCGGTCGGAGACCCCGGCCGGCTCGAGCAGCCCGTGCTCCATCTGGTTGTAGTAGTAGGCGACCTTCTCCTCGCGGCCGCCGACGCCGAGCGCTTCGGCGAGCTGCGCGACCAGCTCGTCGCGGCGGATCCGCGCCTTGTTTCGAAGCTCGGGGAGCAGCACGGCCAGGAACCCGAGACGCCGGCGAGCGACTCGGTCAGCGCCGTCACCACCTGCTCGGCCGGAGAGCCGCGGTAGGCCTCGGGATCCCACTCGCGCCCCGGGGCGCGCGCCAGGTAGGCGTCGATCAGCGCCTCGAGCTCGGCGCGGTCGGCGCCCTCGAGCTGCTCGACGTAGGCGAGCGGGTCCGCCTCGCCGCCGGCGCTGTGCTCTTCGATGTATTCGCGTAGGAGCCGATCGACGTCGGTCATGGCGTTCGCCTCTAGCCGGAGCCTCGAGGTCCTCGCGCAGATCCTTGCGGAACCGGCTCGTGATCTGGTGGACGTTGTCGACGCTCATCGGCGGATCGAGGTCGGGATGCTCGTCGTTCACCTCGTCGGCGACGTCGCTTCGCCTCGAGGTCCTCGAAGATGGAGAGCTCGACGACGCGACGGTGCACGTCGCTCAGCTCGTCGAGGCAGCCGGTCGATCACGTCCTGGGCCCGATTGCCGGTGGTCGGGTCCTGGGTCACGGCGGCGGGCCCTCCGTGGATGTCCTCGTCGTCAGCGTGCTCCTCGGGAAGCGGCGCCTCGTCGAGCGAGCGCTCGCGCTTTTCGTGGAAGTCGGCGATGCGGCGGGCGAGGATCGTGCTGACGAGCTTCCAGAACTCGCCCTCGCTCGTGCCCTCGAAGCGCGGCGACGATCGCGTCGGCGATCGTCTTCGAGGCGATGTCCTCGGCGTCGGCCTTCGTCGGCATCTTGAGGCCCGCGCGGCGGACCAGATCGTCGTAGCGGCGGAAGACGAGGATCGCGAGCGCCTCCTGCATCGCGTCGATCTTGCCGGCCTCGCGAGCGGCGACCGCGTAGGCGAGGAGCTCCTCGTCTTCGAGGGGGCCAAGCTCGTAGTCCTTTCGGCGTCTGAACGGCATCTCTTATCTGGGCGGGGCGGACGGGCCGCCAGCCGGCGTGTACGCCTCCCGGTCCCTGCAACCCCCGGGCGGCGGCGAAAGATAGCGCTTGTGGCAGACGAAACTTTCGCTGGCATCCCGGGCACTCGCCGGACGAGAATTGCTCTCGGGCGTCAGGTCGGCGGGCGGATACCGGACCTGACAGAGGTGTCGGAAAGGCCCGTCACAGTCGAGGTTGTGTACAGCGTCACCGCCTGGGTCGGATGGCGGGATGACAAGGTGACGCAGGGCGGCTACCTCGCCCGAATCCCAGGCTTTCAGGAGGAGGGCAACGGCGCGTCCGTCGAGGATGCGCTGCGCGATCTGGCCCGCGAGCTGGCCGGGTGCGTCCTCGACTGGGAAGCAGACGCCGAGGCGCATGGCTGGGCGACCAAGCCCGACGACTGCAAGGAGCCGCCACTGTCGGCTGGACGCGGGAGCGTCTCCTGAAGGGGGACCTTCTCGAGCGACTGCTCGAGCTCGCGGGCGAGCCCACCCTGGAGGCCGGCGAGGAGGGCCAGCTCCCCGGCTAGCCATCCGCGTCAGGAACGGGGCACGCGCGACGACTACAGTCATCGCAGTTGTCCATCAAGAGCGGCTGAGGGATCCGGCCCAGCGACGCCGCAGCAACCGGTCGAGACCTCCGGGTCAGACGCGGTGCTAATGCCGGACCGATGGAGGTGAACCGAGTGACGTTCAGCATCCCGTTCCGAACGATCATCGTCGAGCCGGCTCGCGAGCCCGCAAAGACCGACGCGCCGGCGGAGGAGCCCAGGCCCGCGCGCGAGCCAGAGCCCGAGCCCGCGCCGAGCCGAGAGCGCGAGAAGGAGCCGGTCAAGAGCGGAGTGTCGGCACGATGAAGGGCCTTGTCGATGCCTCGCGGCGCAGGGCGCGTTCCACGGGCCCGAGGATTTTCGTGCCGGGACGGCTCTACGGAGTGCGGAAGTGGAACCTCAACAGGAGCCCGAACGATGAGATCCGCTTGAGCGGCCACGGCGGGTGTCTTTGGCGGGCGAGTGGGGAAACGACGTGGGCTGAGTGCCGACGTCGCGGTGGCGAAGCCACCCACGCGCCCAGCCAAAGCGCGCCGGTGGGCCCCTGCACTTGCGGGCTCTACGCATGGCATCCGTGGGCGACGATCAGGGAAACGGCCGAGTCGAAAACCGCGTTCGCCCTGGAGTCCGTGTCCGGGTCGCTCGATGTCCTCGGCATCGTCGAAGCGTGGGGCGCCGTGCACGTCCACCGGGAGGGCTTCCGCGCTCAATACGCGCGCCCGGTGAGCCTGGTTCTCCTCGGATCGCCGCGGAGCTCGGAGTTCGGGCGTCTGGTCGCGGACCTCGCGATCTCCCATCATGCCCAGCTGCTCGAGTTCGCAGGGCCGAGGGCCCTGGTCGACCACTGCGAGGCGGAGGGCATCGGGATCCCGCGGAGCACGGTCGAGCCGCTTCTCAGCTGGCGGAGCCCCAAGGGCATGCGCGTGGACGGGACGGGTTGAGAGGCGGCGCCACCGGCGTCGAGGTGTCAGCGCGGGACGGCGGCGGCCGACCCTTTGGCCATGCCCTTCAGCACCGACGACGCTCGCGCCTACATCGCAGCCGTCCACTGGCAGTTCGCGAAGACGATGCCGCAGTGGCCGCACGAGTACACGGTGCGCGAGTGGCGGCCCGAGCTGGAGCAGCAATTCTTCGACTTCGCGGCGCGCATTCGCCGCGACGGCGTCGTCAAGCCATGGCCGCGCGACGCGGCCAAGCCTCGCTATCACCTCACCTACCTCGAGATCGACGGCTGGGAGTACTGGACCATGGGGGCGCCGATCACCGAGACCACGGTGATCAATCGCGCGGACCTTGGAATCGGCCCACCGGAAGAGATCCGCAGCGGTGGAGCGGCCCGGGTGACGATCGAGGCCGGCGAGATGCCGGACCCGGAGGCCGAGGAGCGGATCATCCGAGACAACAACCCACCCGGCGGCGTCGTTTCATAGGTGGGCCGATCGGCTTCGTCGGCCGAGAGGGGCTGGCAGGTGGCGCCGGACGGGGATCGCTACCGGCGGCTGGTCGCCCCGCCGGAGCCATGCGAGATCGTCGAGCTGCCGACCATCAAACTGCTGGTCGAGGCGGGAGTGCTCGTCGTCTGCGTCGGAGGAGGCGAGAGTCGCCGAGCTTCGCGGGATGGGTCTCGCCTCCGGATCGATGGGCCCCAAGGCCGAGGCCGCCTGCCGGTTCGTCGAGCGCACCGGCGGGTTCGCGGGCATCGGCGCCCTCGGCGAGGCTGGCGGAGTCCTCCGTGGCGAGCGCGGCGCCCACGTCGTACCGTCAAGATGAGTCAGCGGTGCTCGATCGCCTCGAAAGCCACGCTCGCAACGGCCTCGACCTCGCCATGGCGGCGTGGCCGCAGTTCATCCGTCCGCTCGCGCTCGAGCTCGCCTCGCATCGCTCGATCCGCGAGGTGCTCCCGGGCGTCCACCACTGGACCGCGATCCACCCCCGAATCAGGGTCCCCGTCGACTCGTACTACGTCGAAGCGGCGCGGGTCGTCCTCGACCCGCTGGTGCCGCGCGAGGGGCTCGAGTGGTTCGAGGGGCGGGCGACGCCGAGCCAGATCGTCCTCACCAACCGCCACCACCTACGCCACGCCGAGCGCTACGCGGAGGCGTTCGGCTGCCCGATCCGCTGCGCCGAGGTCGGCCTGCACGAGTTCGAGCGCGGCCCGAAGGTGGAGGGCTTCGCCTTCGGCGAGGAGCTCGCGCCGGGGATCACCGCGCACCAGCTGGGAGTCATCTGCCCGGACGACACGACGCTCGAGATCCGGATCGCCTCCGGGGGCGCGCTCGCGTTCGCCGACGGCGTCACCCGCCCGCGCGGGGGCGGCCTCGGCTTCGTGCCCGGATACCTGATGGGCGACGATCCCGCGGCTGTGCGAGCCGGCCTTCGGGAGTCGCTTCGGCGGCTTTTGGACGTCGACTTCGACAGCCTTCTGTTCGCACACGGCGATCCGATGGTCGGCGGCGGCAAGGCCGCGCTGCAGGAGTTCCTCGCGGGCGGATGACGCGGCGCAACTCGCATCCGGCCGACGGGCTCGCCCCGTGACCGCGGAGCGGACAGGACCGCCCGAGGTCGCGATCGTCGAGGCGGGGGCGGAGCGGCTCGACGACGTCGAGGCGCTGTGGCGAGCCATGCACGAGCACAACGCCGAGATCGCGGACGAGGCCCGCGAGGTCGTCCCGTTCCGGCGCCCGGACGACGCCTGGCAGCGGCGCCGGGGTGAGTTCGAGCGCTGGATGCTTGCCGGCGAGGCCCGGCTGCTGATCGCTGAGCGCGAGGGCTCGCCGGTCGGCTTCGCCTTGTTCCGGATTTGCGACGGTGACTGGAGCTTCGAGACCAGCGAGCGGATGGGCGAGCTCGAGGCGCTCTCCGTCGAGCCCGACCTGCGCCGCTGGGGAATTGGCTCAATGCTTATGGAGGAGGTCGAGGGGCGTCTCGCCGCCGCGGGCGTGGGCTTCATCGGGCTGGCCGTCATCGCCGGCAACGAGGAGGCGCTCCGCCTCTATCGGCGCTGGGGGATGGCTCCGTCGTATGTCCGCTGCCTCGGGCGGACGCTCCCCTCGCAGGGCGGCATCGGCTAGCGCTCGATCTCTTCCGGAAGCAGGAACGGGTAGGGACGGTGCCTGACGACGATCCCCGGAACGAGCAGGCCCCTGCGCCGGCTATCCGACCCTCGCCACCCCGCGCAGCTCGTCGATCGACTCGACGAGTCCCTGCTCCAAGACGTCGAGGTCGGGGACGGCGTCGCGGTCGGCGTTGATGCCGAAGACCATCTCCCCGTCGTAGCTCGTGATCGCCATCCCGACCGCGTGGTTGGCGAAGATCGGCACGAGGGGGAAGATGTGGCGCATGGGCGCGCCCATCGCGTAGAGGGTCGTCGGCGAGCCGGGGACGTTGGTGATCGTGACGTTGAAGAGGCGCGGCGAGAGCGAGAGCCGCCCGACGGCCGCATGCAGCACCGGCGGCGCGAGACCGGCCAGGTCCACGACCGCCGCGGCGCCGGCAGCCTGGCTTCCGTGCTTGAGCGACCCGGTCGCCTCCACCGTCTTTCGGTAGCGCTCACGCGGGTCCGGCTCGGCCGCGGGCAGCTCGACGAACAGCGAGCTGACCCTGTTGCCGAGCGCAAGGCTCTCTCCCGCCTGGCGCATGCTGACCGGCACCATCGCCCGCAGGCCGGCGAGGTCGGGCTCCTCGCCGCGCTCCCGCAGCAGCGCTCGCAGCGCCCCCGCGGAAACTGCCAGGACGACGTCGTTGACGGTCCCGCCGAGCTCGTTCTTGATCGCCTTGAAGTCGTCGAGCGGGATCGAGACCTCCGCGAGGCGGCGGTGGGCCGTGATCGGCACGTTGAGGCTCGTCTTCGGGGCGCCTCGCAGCTCGTCCTTGACCAGAAGCTCGGCGACTCCGCGCGATCGGGAAAGGAGGTCCTTCATCTTTCCCGGGTGGAGGCCGAGGTCGATGCCCGCCTTCGCGCCGCGGGCGAGCGTGGAGAGCGGGTTCGTGGATCCGCCGTTGTGGTCGGGCGGCGGGCCCATCATCTCGAGGATCCCCTTCGAGTCGGGGGCGGGCTCCGGCTCGGGGTCGAGGATCAACCCGGTCACCGACACGCCGCTGATTCCGTCGACGAGGCAGTGGTGGATCTTGACGGCGATCGCCCAGCGGCCGTCCTCTAGACCCTCGAGCAGGACCATCTTCCACATCGGGTGCCCGCGCTCGAGGCGGTGCGAGTAGAAGTCTCCGAGCCAGTCGAGGAGCTCGGCCCGGCCCCCGGGCTCCGGAAGGGCGGCGCGGCGCACGTGGGTCGCGATGTCGAAGCCGTCGTCGTCGACCCAGTCGGGCCAGCTGAGCCCGCCGGTGTGGGTCTCGGAGAGGCGCCGGCGAAAGCGGGGGAGGTGCGAGAGGCGGGCTTCGAGGAGCGTCTGAAGCTCGGAGAGCGATGGAGCGCCGCCGCCGGGAAGCGGGTCGAACACCATCGCCCAGCCGACGTGCATGTGAGAAGCCTCGTCGGCCTCCTCTAGCTCGAGGAAGGACGCGTCGAGCGGGGTCAGGTGGTCCGTCACCGTCTCGTGGACCGTACTCCCATCACGGCCTATGCTGAGCCCATGGCCACTGCGCATGGAATGTCGCGGGCCGACGCGGCCTGGCTGCACATGGATCAGCCGACGAACCTGATGGTGATCACGTCGGCGACTGTGGTTCGACGAGCCAGCTCGACTGGGACCGCGTCCGCGAGGTCGTCGCGCACCCGCCTCGTCGATCGCTACCCGCGCTTTCGGCAGCGGGTCGTGGAGGGCCGCGGCCCGCTCGCCGGGCCGCACTGGGAGGACGATCCGCACTTCGACCTCGACCTGCACCTGCACCGCGTCGCGCTCCCTGCGCCGGGCGACCAGGCGGCGCTGGAGGCGCTCCGTCGCCGACCTGCATGGCCAAGCCGCTCGACCGCTCGAAGCCGCTGTGGCACTTCCACCTCGTCGACGGCTACGGCGAGGGGGCGGCGATCGTCGGGCGCATCCACCACTGCATCGCCGACGGGATCGCGCTCGCCCGGGTCCTGCTCTCGCTCACCGACGAGGCGCCCGACGCCGGGATCGCCGCCCGGCAACGGCGATGGCGGCACCGGCGGCGGTCCCGGCATCGTCGGCGCGCTCATCGCGCCGGCCGCGCGGCGCCGTCTCGGCGCCGCGCGCGGCGCTGCGGGCGCCGTGGCCCACGAGGCGATCGCAGGTCGGCCGCGACCCCTCGGAGCTCCGCGACCTGGCCGCCACGGCGCGCGACGACGCCGGCGGCGCTGGCGAAGGTCCTGCTGCCGAACCCCGAGGTGCCGACCGCGCTCAAGGGCGAGCTCGGCGTCGCCGACCGGGTGGCGCTGGTCGGCGCCGATCCCGCTCGACGACGTGAAGGCATTCGGGCACGCGACGGTACGACGGTCAACGACGTCGTTCGTCACCGCGGTCGCCGGGGCGTTTCGCGCGCTACCTGTGCGCCCGCGAGAGCCTCGTCGACGAGCTCACCGCGATCGTCCCCTTCAACCTCCGGCCTCTCGACAAGCCGCTCCCCGCCGAGCTCGGCAACCGCTTCGGCCTCGTCTCCCTGCGCCTGCCCGGTGGGGATCGAGGACCGCCGCGCGCGGCTGCGCGAGGTCCACCGCGCGGATGGAGGAGATCAAGCACTCGCCGGAGGGCGCGATCTCCTACGGGGTGCTGGAGGCCATCGGGCGCACGCCGGTGGAGGTCGAGACGCGCCTCGTCGACCTCTTCTCGGCGAGCGGGCACCGCGGTGATGACCAACGTCCCGGGCCCGCGCGAGCCCGTCTACCTGGCCGGGACGCCGGTGCAGCGGCGTCCTCGTATGGGCGCCGTGCTCGGGCAGCGTCTCGATGAGCATCTCGATCTTCAGCTACGCGGGCGAGCTGACCGTCGGCGTGATGGCCGACGCGGGCCTCGTTCCTGATCCCGAGCGGATCATCGAGTCCTTCGAACGCGAGGTCGAGGCGCTCATGCGGCTCAAGGCCTGAGGCCCGTTCCGACTCGATGACTCGCTCGAGCCGCGAGGTACGGCCGACCGGATGACGACCAACGAGATCCTCACCGGCCTCGGTCTTGTGATCGTCCTCGCGATCGCGTCCAGGCTCGTCGCCGAGCGGTTGCGAATTCCGGCCATCGTGCTCCTGCTACCGGTCGGGTTCATCGCCGGCGCGATCACCGATGACGTTCATCCGGATGCGCTGTTCGGCGACACCTTCCAGCCGCTCGTCTCGCTGGGAGTGGGGTTGATCCTGTTCGAGGCTGGGCTGCGTCTGCGACCGGTCGAGCTCGCCGAGGGCGTGAGGCGGATCGTCGTCCGTCTGATCACGGGCGGGGTCCTGATCACGCTCGCGAGCATCACCCTCGCCGTCAAGCTGATCTTGGGGCTCGACTGGGGGGTCTCGGCCGTGCTCGGCGCGATCCTCGTCGTCTCGGGCCCCACCGTCGTGCTGCCGTTGCTCGCCTTCGTGCGGCCCGCCGACCGCGTCCGGACCACCCTCAAGTGGGAGGGCACCCTGATCGACCCGATCGGCGCCCTGCTCGGCGTGATCGCGTTCCAGGCGGTGCTGCAGGGGGCGAACGGCAGTCAGCGCTTCCATGCGGGCGAGCTCACCCTCAGCATCGCCGTCGGCCTCGGCATCGGCCTCCTCGGCGCCGCAGTGCTGCTCGTGCTGCTGCGGTCGCTCCAGCGTTCGACACCGGGGCAGGGCGTGGTCGCCACGCTCATGGTCCTCGCGGCCGCCGTCGTCGCCGCCGACGTGCTCCGGGACGACTCCGGCCTGGTCGCGGCGGCGGTCATGGGGATGGCGCTCGCGCGCCAGGACCGCCTCGACATCGCCAGCATCCTCGAGTTCCACGAGACGATCGTCGGCCTTTTGATCGGGATCCTGTTCGTCCTCATCTCCGCATCGGTCACACCGTCGCAGGTGAGCGCCGTCCTTCCGCAGAGCCTCGGACTGATCGCGCTGATGGTCCTGGTCATCCGCCCGGTGGTGGTCGCGATCGGGACCCGGGGATCACCGCTCGGCTTGCACGAGCGTGCCTTCGCCGCCTGGATGGCGCCGCGCGGGATCGTCGCCGCCGCCACCGCCTCGGCGTTCGGGGCCTCGCTGACGCAGGCCGGTGTCGCTGGCGCCGGAAAGATCCTGCCGATCGCCTTCGTCGTCATCTTCGGGACGGTGGTGCTCTACGGCCTCAGCGCGGCGCCCGTCGCCCGCCGGTTGGGGGTCGCCGGCGCCGGCGCGCCGGTGGTCCTCCTCGTCGGCGCGCAGGACTGGGCGCGTTCGCTGGCCGCCGCGCTCCGGTCGGCCGGCGTCCGCGTCCGGTTGTGGACCGACAGGCTGGAGCAGCAGGCAGCCGCGCGCGAGGAGGGCCTCGAGGTTCGCAGCGCTCCGTTCGGGGTCGAGATCGCCAGCCGCCAGGCCGAGCTCGAGGAGGTCTCGAGCGTCCTTCTGCTCACCGGCAGCGACGAGTTCAATGCCCTCGCCGGTTACGAGCTGCGCCAGGAGCTCGGGATCGATCGCGTCTACCGCCTCCAGCACTCCCGCGGCGAGCTTGACACCGTGCCCGCGTACACGGAGGGCGCGGTGCTGTTCGGCGAGGACCTCACCTTCGAGGAACTCGAGCGGCGGTTCGCGAACGGCGCCCGCGTGGTCGAGGTGCCGTTCCGGGACGGCTCGGCATCCCTCCGCGAGGAGGGGCTCTCGCCGCTGTTCGTCTTCGACCGCGCTGGCGGCATCGTCCCCGTTACAGCGGACTCCGAACGCTCCGAGGCAGCCTACGGCGCCCGCGCGATCTGCCTCACCGGGGGCGGCGAGGCCGACCCGGCACGGGCCACCTCCTAGGTCCGTAAGAGCGCGAGCACCAGTGGCCGCTCGCCCTTCCGGCGAGTCCCTTACAGGGAGCCTGGTCCGATGACTTGCTCGAGCCGCCTCACCTCACCTGCGAACTCCTCCGCCATCGCGCCGGGGAAGCGCTCGAGGTAGATCTCGCGAAGGCTCTGGAAGTACCAGAGCGTGTCGGCCGGGTTGGCGTTGAACCGCTTCCAGAGGCGGTGCTTGTGCTCGCGATGGTCGCGGAGGATGCTGCGGACGTTGTGGAGCTTGTCGGCGAGCGAGACGCGAAGGACCTCGGGCTGAGTGTCGGGGTCGGCGAGGTGGGCGATGTAGCGCTCCTTGCGCGTCCGCCAGTCTGCGTCGCCACCCTCGTGCGAGCAGCCCTCGACGATGGCGACGACGTGCTCGCCGAAGGCTGCCACCAGCTCCTGCGTCAGTCCGATGCGGTCTCGGTCCTCGATCGCATCATGAAGGAGCGCGGCGATCGCCTCGTCCTCTGAGCCGCCATCCTCGAAGACATAGCCGGCGACGCCGAGCAGGTGGCCGACGTAGCGGGTGTGCGAGCCCTTTCGGCCCTGGTCGCGGTGGAGGTCGACCGCCCAGTCGAGCGCTCTCTCGAAGCGCTTGGAGAGGACGTAGCTTGGCGGGTGCTCGCTCTTTGCCATCAGGAAAGGCCGCGAGGTGCATGCGCCGCATCTCGAGGCCCGCGACCGCGCCCTCGAGCTCGTCCGGCGAGCGCACGTTCGGCGCAGTGCCGCCGAGCAGCACCTCGCGCGCACCCGCCGCGAAGAGGACGCGGCCCATCATCTCGACCGCGACTCGAAGGCGCCGCTCGTCCTCGCGGGCGAGGCGCCGCGCGCAGCATGCGCTCGGCCTTGTGGACGTAGTCGGGCTGGTCGGCGAGGAGCACGGCGGCAACCTAGTCGTTGACGACGGCCGATCCCCCTCCGGGGGAGGATCCGTGGGGTCAGGCGCTGGGAACGCCGTCGCCCAGCTGCCGCTTGGCCCGCCAGGCGATGCCCGTTGCCCGGCAGTTCGTTTCGAAGGCGGAGCCCTTGCTCCGTGACAGGTGGCCGGACGCCGTTAACTCCTTGATGGTCCCGGCGATGTGCGCCACGCCGCCGGTCTCGAGCGTCCGGCGGACGTTGAACCCACCGTGTTGGACGGGGATCCCGCGCAGCACGATCGAGTTCGCGTGGACCTGTCCGTCCTCGCATCTCGCCCGCCATCCAAAGCTGACCTCACCGACCACGGCCCCCGAGACCACGAAGGTGATCGGCAACCCCTGATCGGTCACGCCGGCGTAGGAGCGAGCCCCACCGCCGGGAGCGCCAGGGGCGGCCCCGCCCGCAGGCGTGGTCGTGGTCGTGGTCGTGGTCGGTGACGGTGGCGGTTGCCGTTGTGGTGGAGGTGACGGTCGTAGTTCCGCCGCCTCCCCCGCAGCCCGCGGTCGCAGCTGCGGCCGCAAGAGCGACGCCCGACAGGGCGATGCGGAGCCTCGCAGGCGGCGGCAGGATCACTCTTCAACCTCAATCGTCACTCGCCCCTGATGTCGGCTATGAACGGCGGAGGGTTGAGCTGGTCGCCCGACTACGACGGCGGCCCGGGCAGCCCCAAGAGCTGGACCACCGAGAGGATCAGCAACGCCGCCCCGAGCCCGACGAGCGCGTACCGGCCCCCGCGCGAGGGAAACCGCGTGCTGATGCCGACGAGGAAGAGGACGCTGGCGAGGAAGACGGTCGTGCGCACGAATTTGTCGGCGGTCTCGCCGTCCGCGGAGCCGCTGGCGAAGTCCTCCTCCGCCTTCCTGTCGAGCGCCTTCGCCTTGGCGATCCCCGGCTCCCGGTACTGCGGCATGAAGGTCGGGCCTCGCGGCGCGTCGGGATTGGTCTCGGGCTTGGTCGCGCGCCAGGCGTCGAACGCGACGCGGAAATCCGGGCGGAAGCGGTGCTCCGCCAGGGCCATCGCCTCCCGATTGCCGGCGGAGAAGGCGGCAAACCACGCCTCGAAGGTGGAGGAGTCGAAGTTGCGAAGGTCGACCGCATCGAGGTTCGCCCGGTTGGCCTCCGACCTCGCCGACGAGGCCTCGGCGAGGCCCACGCGCGACTCGGTGCTCCATTTCGCCGCCGCGTACCCGGACCAGGCCGCCAGCAGAGCGACCACCGACAGGAGCACCGCCTCCGCTATCGAGACCAGCCGGTCGTGGCGCTCCTGGCGCTCTTGCGGGCCGCGTTCCTTGGCGTGCTCGGCGATCTCCTTACCGACCTCGCCGGCCGACAGTCCCTCGGGCATGCGGCGGAACCTACCGGCCCGGTTGGTCGACGCGCCGGGGCCCCTCGCCCGGAGCGGGAGGTCCCGGCGCTATCGAGCTTCGGTGCGCTCAGCCGCCACCCATCGCGGCCTGGGCCTCGACGAGCTTCTCGCGGATGAGGTCCGTGCCGTCCATGAACTCGAGGAGCGGCTGCACCTCCCACGTGACGAGGCCGAACAGCGGATAGCCCGCCATCAGGTCCAGGGCCTCGCGGTGCGAGTTGGCGTTGCTGACGCTGAAGCCGCCGCCCTCGAGGTATCCGTAGATGCAGTCGAACGTGCCGTCGTCGACCTTGGCCTGGAGCCACTCGAGGGCCGCGTCCCACTGCTCCGGTGAGGGAGGCATCGGGCCGGGCTTCGCGCTTACGAGGTACTTCATCTCCACCTCCTGAAGAAGTTTGCGCCGGACGCTGTCGAGTATCCCACCGAAGCCGCGAGGCGAAGCCGAACCTGTGGGCGAGGGGACGCAATGTCGTGTGGGTCGCCTTCTGCAGATAGAGCCACTCGTTGTCGGCGGAGCGCGCGCGGCCGTCACGGCCGCGGCGACCCCGGCTAAAGCCGGCGGCGCCACCAGCCGATCCCCTTCACATGGAATCGACCCGCTGCGCCCAGTGCCAGGGCGACATGCAACGCAGCCGTGCCCACTCGACCCCCGGCGGAGAGCTCCTCTGCGGTCCCTGCTTCCTCTACCTCTACGGGCCGCGGCGGCAGCGCAGCCGACCGATGGTCGGCGTGAGGACCGCGACCCCGCGCCGCCCGACGCCGATCCGGCCCGTCTGGCTCACCCCGAGCCCGACCGCCGACGCCAGCCCCGGCCCCTAGTCGAGGTCCCAGCCGAAGTAGACCTCGGTGCGGCTGATGCGGTCACCGTCGAAGGTCAGGACCTCGGTGTTGCGAAAGCGCTTGCCGTCGCTCTTTCGCGCCTCGTAGGTGACGAGCACCTCGTCGTCGCCGACCTCGACGAGTCGCTTGAACTCGTACGAGAGGATGAGCTCGGAGTTCGGCCAGCAGCGCTCGAAGTAGGTGGCTCGGTCGATGCCGACGTCGTAGGGGCTCGAGAAGACGTAGTCGTCGCTGAGAAGGCGCTCGATCGCGTCGCGGTCGCCCGATTCATAGGCGCCGTAGGCATCGCGGGCAAGCTGCAGGCGGTCGCTCTCTGACATCACGTGCTCCCTTGGATGTTGAAGCGTAGGATTTCGCCATGGAATCCGCGAGCCGCCTCGTCGCCGTCGCGCCCGAGAACGAGGAGGCGACCGAGGCCTGGAGCGGGATTCTCTTCGACCGCTTCGTCCAGTTCCGGGAGCTGATCATCGCCGGCGCCACCGAGTTCAGCGAGGCGGCGCTACGCCTTCATCCTCCGAAGCCGGGAGACCGCGTGCTCGACATCGGCCCCGGTTTCGGCGACACGACTCAGCGGCTCGCCGGCATCGTCGGCCCGGACGGAGGCGTGGTGGGGATCGACGTCTCCGAGCCGTTCGTCGCGGCCGCGACCGAGGACGCGAGGGAGGCCGGCGTCGAGAACGTCGAGTTCCTTGCGGGCGATCTCCAGGTGATGGAGGTGCCGGGCCCGTTCGACTACGCCTTCTCGCGGATGGGCGTGATGTTCTTCGCCAACCCGGTGGCGGCGCTTCGCAACATCCGCGGCGCGCTTGCTCCCGGCGGACGTCTCTGCGCGACCGTCTGGAGGCGCAAGCTCGACAACGATTGGGTCCATCGCTCGGAACAGGTCGTCGATCAATACCTCGACGAGCCGGAGGAGACCGACGAGCCGACCTGCGGGCCCGGCCCGTTCTCGATGGCCAACGCGGACACGGTCAGCGACCAGCTGCAGATCGCCGGATTCGAACAACCCGCTTTCACCCGCTGCGATATTCCGCTGAAGCTCGGCGACAACCTCGACGAGGCCGTCGCCTTCAGCATGTCTCTGGGGCCGGCGGCGGAGCTGATCCGCCTGAGCGGCGATGACGCCGAGCGGATCCGGCCGAAGCTCGAGCGCGAGATTCGCGAGGTTCTGGCTGACTTCGAGGGCGCCGACGGCGTTCGAGGCCCGGCCTCGATATGGATTATCGCCGCCGACGTTCCCTCTGCGTAGTCGCCCTAGGTGCTCAGGCCGAGCTGGCTACTTCAGCCTCGTCGGGCATCGCGCCGATGTTCTTCATGAAGCGCAGCGTGTCCCACTGACTCCAGGACTCGGCGACCTTACCGTCCTCGAAGCGATCGATCCCGATGCCGTTGACGGGGTCGCCCTTCTCGCCGGTCGGCGCCTGACCCATGAACTCGTTCTCGAACGTGCCGTCGGCGATCCAGCGAACGACGACCTTGTCGTCGACGCCGAACGCGTCCACGATCGTGATGCTGAGATCGGGAAACGCCGCTCGGTAGCCGGCGACCGTCTGCTTGACGCTCGCAGCGTCCTGCTCGCCCAGGATCGGGTCGTGATCAACATAGTCGTCGGTGCTGAGCTCGTCGACCAGGTCGAGGTTTCCCTCTCCGAATGTTTCCTCGATCAGGCGTCGCGAGACTCCGATGTTCTCTGCGGTGGTGGCCATTAGCCACTTCCTTCCGTTGCGGGCTGCCCCGGGTGGAGCGGGTCGCTCCCAATCGAGCAGCCCTGAGTGTGGTGTGTGGAGCCGTGGCCGCGCGCACCTTGATTCAGCTCAGCGCCCCGGCGGTCGCTCCACAGGACACCGTAGTCCTTTCCGACCTATCGTGCCGCTCGCTACAAGTCTCGCGGGGCTCGGCGTCTACCCTCACGGGCGATGAATTACCTCGACCTCGCCGATCGCGCCTGGCCGGTGCTCGGGCCGCTGATGCGCGCTCACGCCGCGGTCTATCGGGCGACCAACGGGCGGATCGGCGGGAGCCTCGCGGGCCTGCCGTCGCTGCTGCTCCTCGAGCACGTCGGCGCGAAGAGCGGCAAGAAGCGGACGACGCCCCTCGCCTACATGCCCGAGGGCGAGAACATGCTGATCGTCGCCTCGAAGGGCGGCTATCCGAAGAACCCCGGCTGGTTCTACAACCTGCGCGCGAACCCCGACTCCGAGGTGCAGATCGGCTCGAAGCGGATCAGGGTGCACGCCCACGAGGCGGACGCCGAGGAGCGTGCGCGCCTATGGCCGCGGGCCGTCGAATACAACACCCACTGGGGCGCCTACGAGAAGCGGACCGAGCGGCAGATCCCGCTCGTGATCCTCGAGCCGCGCGAGGCCTGAGGCCCCGCGCGGCCGAAGGCTCTGCGGCTCAGCCGCCCTTCGCGTAGTCCTTCGCGCCGGTGACGTCGATGCCCACGTAGGGCTCGTCGCCCTCGACCCAGGCGTCGTGGCCCGGCGGGATCTCGATCGCGTCGCCGGGGCCGACGTCGAGCTCGGTGCCGTCGTCCATGACGACGTGCATGCGGCCCGAGATGCAGTAGCCGAGGTGATGCGTCTGGCAGCTGTCGGTGCCGGCGACCGGCTTCACCGACTTCGACCACTTCCAGCCAGGCTGGAAGATCGTGCGCATGACGCTTCCGGCCTCCAGGTTCACGACCTCGACGGTGCCGTCCTCGATCGGTCGCGTCTCGTCCGGTGAGTCGAGCGACTTGCTCTCTGCAGCCATGTGGCCCCCCTTCGTTGGTGTGAGCGCGATCCTAACCCCCTTGCCGCGCCGCCAGGACGACGTTGTAGAAGGGCGACACAGGCGGCCGGCGCCCAAGGGGGTGCAGGAAGCGAGCGGCGAGCTCCGCGCTCGTCGCCTGCTCGACCAGCTCGAAGCCGCGCTCGGCGAGGAAGGCCGGCACCTCGGTGGGGTCGAGGCCGAACTGGAACGGCTCGCCGACTCGGGCCGCGGCGCTCGCCGAGGCGCCGGCGCCCTGCATCCGCTTCGCGCCCTCGAGCCCGGCGCGGTCGAGGTAGGTGAAGACGAGGCGGCTGCTCGGCGCCGCGACCGAGGCGATCGCGCGGAGCGTCGCGTCGACCGCATCGGCGGTGAGGTAGGGCGTCACGCCCTCCCAGACGAAGAACGCCGGCGCCTCGGGGTCGAGGCCGGCTGAGCCCAGGGACGCCGCAAGGTCGTCGCGCTCGAAGTCGACCGCCACCCAGGCGACGTTGGCGGGAGAGGAGCCGAGCCGCGCCTCGATCGCCGCCCGCTTCAGCGCCTGCGTCTCGGGCGCGTCGACCTCGTAGACCCGCGAGCCCTTCGCCGCGTCGAGCCGGTAGGCCCGGGCGTCGAACCCGGCGCCGAGCAGCACGACCTGTCCGACGCCGTCGTCGACGGCCTGCTCGAGCGCCTGGTCGATGAAGCGCGTGCGCACCACCACCGAGACACGGGTGCCCGGCCAGCGGCGGTCGATGTAGGCGGGGACGAGCGGGCCGGTGCCCGGCAGGCGGGCCGCGGCGAGCGCGGCGCCGAGGCGCGCGTCGAGGAAGTCGGCGGCGAACGGGTCGGCGAAGAGCCGCTCGTCCTCAGGCAGCCGCGTCTCGAGCGCTCGAAAGAGCGCGACGAAGCGCGCCGTGCGGCTGGGGCCGCGGGAGCCCTCGGCCACCGTCTACTCGACCCGGTCGAGGGCCGGGTCCGGGTGCTCTCCGAGGTACTCCACCCACGCGGTCTTGACGCACGGGTAGTGCTTGGCCGCCTCGACCAGGTCCATGAAGCCCACGAGGGTGGCGTCGAAGCGCTCCTGGAGCTGCTCGTTGGCGATCCGCCCGTCGCCGTCGAAGGCCTGATGGGACTGGGCGAGCGAGAACATGTCGGGGTAGATGCGCGCGCCCAGGTGCTCGAACGGCATGCGCAGCGTCCACAGCCCCCGGTTGCCGCCGACCATCGAGGGCGAGGCCGACATCAGCAGGCCGTGCTTCTCGTTGAACGGCTGCGGCTTGAAGCGGGAGACCCAGTCGACCGCGTTCTTCAGGACGCCGGGCATCGAGGCGTTGTACTCGGGCGAGCTGATGACGAACGCGTCGGTGGTCTGGATCAGCTCACGCAGGTGGTCGGCGCCCTCGGGAAAGCCCCCGGAGTCCTGCACGTCGGCGTTGTAGGAGGGGCAGTCGAAGTCGGCCATCGAGGCGAGATCGACCGTGCCGCCGTGGCGCTCGAGGCATCGCGCGGCGAGCTCGGCGAGGCGCGTGTTGAGCGCGCCGGCGCGAAGTGAGGCGGAGAAGACGAGGAAGCGGACGGGCTCGCGCGAGGGCGAGTCGTTTGAGTCGGGGCCAGCCAAGGTGATCGAACCTCCGAGTTCGGCGACGGGTGCGCCGGCGACGTTACTCGGGGCCGATCACCCAGGCGGCCCGCTTCCGGCGAGCTCAGGCGAGCTCGCTGATCGCCTCCTGGTAGAGCGAGATCTGGTCGCTGACGTCGCCCGAAACGGCGTCGACGACGCCGAAGTTCTCGACGATCTGGGCGGCGCGGGCATTGATGCGACGGTACTCGTCGCTTCCGCGCAGGGCGTTGATGTTGTCCTCGGTGCCCTTGATCAGGAGGAACCCGTAGAGCTCGCCGCCGTGGGGGTAAAGCAGGGTGACGTCGAAGCTCTCGATCGTCCCCGACTCCTGCTGCTTGCCCCAATACGCGAGCGCCTCGTTGAAGACCTCGAGGCCTTTCTGCTCCCGGCCGCGGACCGGCGGGCCCCAACCGACGAACAGCGCTGAATCAGCCATTGCTGACTCCTTTCTTATCGTTTCCCGCCCATGCCGACCCTACCTCGTTTTCGGGGCTGGATCAGCCCTATTCGCCCGCGACGTCTCGCCGCAGGAAGACGAGGAACGCCGCGACGAGCGCCGGCACGGCGTAGAGCGCGCAGACCCAGAGCGCGCGCAGGATCGGCGCCCAGTCGACGGGGACGCGAAGGAAGCCCTGCCAGGCGGAGAACTGCGTGCTCAGGAGGTAGGGGTGGAGGCCGCCGAGCCCCGGGAGGATCCCGATGAGCTGGACGAGCAGCGAGAACATCAGCGTGCCGACGACCGCGGCCCCGCTGTTTCGGAACACGGTCGAGAAGAGCAGGCCGATGCACGCGATCGACAGGATCGGTATGAGGTAGACGCCGAGGCTCGCCCACACCAGCCCCAGCCCGCGCGGGGCCGACACCTGCGAGCCCGACAGCGTCGTGATCGGGTTGAAGCCGGAGACGAGGACCCCGCCGACGACGGCGACAACCCCGGTGATGATGATCGCGAGTACCGCGTAGCTCGCGGTCGCCAGCGCCTTGCCGATGAAGATCTGCTGGCGCTCGACCGAGCGGGTCAGGATCGTCTTCAGGGTCGAGTGGCGGTCCTCGGCGGCGACGATGTCACCGGCGACGAGCGCCGTGATCAGCGGGAACATCCAGATCGAGCCGAAGAGCAGCAGCACCAGCGGCATCGCCAGGCCGGTGTCGTGCAGATAGCGGCCGAAGGCGACGTCGTTCGGCCCGCCCTTCTGGCTGGCGAGGGCGACGGCGAAGATGATCGGCGCCAGCGCGGCCGCGCCGAGGCCGAGGTAGGTGCGCTTCTGCGCACGCAGCTTGCGCAGCTCCCAGCGGTAGACGGTGAAGACGCCGGGCACTAGACCGGCTCCTCGACCGGGTGCCGTGCAGCGCCGTCCGTACCCGAGCCGCCCTCGGTGAGCTGGAAGAAGAGGTCCTCGAGGGTCGCGTGGCGCGGGCTCAGCTCCAGCACCAGGGCGCCCGACTCGGCCAGGGCGAGGCTGAGCTCGCCGACCGCCGACTCGCTCGCGGCGCTGAACTCGAGGCCGCCGCCGGGCGCGTCGGTCACCTCGTCGATCCCATCCTGCGCGGCGCAGACGCGACGCGCGCGCTCGTCATCGGTGGTCCGCAGGCGGTAGCCGGCGCCCGCCTGGCGGCGCAGGTCGGCGAGCGAGCCCTCGTATGCCACTGCGCCGGAGCGGATGATCGCGACGCGGTTGCAGAGCTCCTCGACCTCGGGCAGCAGGTGGCTCGAGAGCAGAACCGTGATCCCCTGGCCGGCCAGGTCGCGGATGAGCCGGCGCATATCGCGCATTCCCGCCGGGTCGAGGCCGGTCGCCGGCTCGTCGAGGAGCAGGAGGCGCGGCCTGCGCAGGAGCGCGGAGGCGATGCCGAGCCGCTGGCGCATGCCGTGCGAATAGCCGCCGACCCTGTCGCCGGCGCGGTCGGAGAGCTGGACGATCTCGAGGACCTCGTCGATGCGCGACTTCGAGTCGCCGCCGTCGAGGGCCGCGCAGAGCTCGAGGTTCGTACGGCCGCTCAGGTACGGGTAGAACGCCGGCGCCTCCACGAAGCCCGCGACGCCCTGGAGCGCCTCGACGCCCTCCTGGGGGTCACGGCCGAACAGGCTGACCGAGCCCGCGGTGGGGCGGATGAGCCCGAGCATCATTCGCAGCGAGGTTGTCTTGCCGGCGCCGTTCGGGCCCAGGTAGCCGAAGACGTCGCCGCGCTCGACGGTCAGGTCGACGTCGTCGACCGCGGTGATGGTCCCGTAGCGCTTGGAGAGGCCGCGGACCTCGATCGGCGGCGCGTCGGCCACCAGGGTCAGAGTCCGCGCGCGGCGGACCTGGCGACGGGCGCGTGGACCGAGCCCGCGACCGTGTACTCGACGCCCGCGCGCTCGAAGCGCACGATTGTGCCGAGCGCGGTGTCGAGCTCCTCGCCCTTGGCGCCGTTGACGGAGACGGTCGGGAGCCTGAGGCCCCGCCTCCCGCCGGCGGCCGAAGAGCCCTTCGACGAGCCGGCCCTCGCGGGGAGCTCGAGAACGGCGATGCCACCGAGGCCGCGGCCGTAGGTGACGAGCGCCCCTGTCCTCTGGCCGTGCCCGACGAGGTGGACGCCGTTGCGGCTCATGCCGGCGAGCGACGCCGGCGCCGACGGCTCGAAGGCGGTGCGCTTCGCGACGGCCGCAAGGCCGCTCACCTTCGGGACATGACCGCCATGGCCGTGGGTCCGCTTCGGCGGGCTCAGCCTCTCGACCTTCGCGCCCTTCGGCGGCGAGACGTCGAAGACCGACGTCGAGACCGGCCCGAATGAGATGTCGGTGGCCTTGAGCTCGAGGACCGGGGAGCTCGAGCCCTTCGCGTAGACCGCGGCGCGCAGCGGGGTGCCATGGGCGGCGTCCCAGGCGACCTGGACGCCGCCGAGGAGGCCGGCGTTCCGCTTCGGGCGGACCCTGACGCTGTAGGCGGGCTGCCCGGCGACGTCGGAGGGGATCGCGCCGCTCAGGAAGGCGTGCTTGGCGGCCTTCGCCAGCGCGCGCTGGATCCGCGTAACCGAGGGGACGCGGTGCCCGTGAGCGGCGCGATCAGCCTTCTCCTTGGGAAGCGTGGCCTCGTAGGCGGTGTTCGAGCTCGCGTCGTAGGCCGTGACGTGACGCTTGTCGACGAGCACCTGGGCGTCGCCGACCGAGTCGTGGTTCGAGATGTCGGACTGGAGCTCGAGCCGAAGCTGGCCGCGGGCGGAGGCCCAGAGGCGGCCGCTGGCTCCACTCAGCAGCGGGTCGGAGCCCTGGATGTTGGCGCCGCTCACGAGGTTGTTGGTGAACTGGACGCGGGCGGTCACGCCGGGAACGGCCGGGGCGGCGAGGGCGTCGTGGATCGCCACCGGAAGCTTCTTCGGCGGGGGCTTCGGCCCGCCGCCGGTCATGGCGGTCGCGACGACGGCGGCGCCGACGACGAAAACCGCAACCGACGCGCAGAGAATCAGAAGCTGTCGCGTGGAGATGCGGCGAAGGAACTTCATCGCTCCCCAAAAAGCTACTCCCCTCGGCCCGTCGCCCCCTGTTTAACGAGGTCGAGGAAGCGGCTCTGCTCCCGGCTCGAGAGGTTGGCGCGCCGGCCCTTCGAGCGCTTGAGGAGGTCCCACAGCTCGCCCCGCTCGGTCTCGGAGAGGTTGCGGTTGAGCCGGTCGCGACCCTGCTTGAAGAGCCAGCGGGCGACGTCGAGCGCGACGCGCCAGCGCACGCTCGCGAACCGCGCCGCGAATCCGGTGATCGCCATGGGTTCTACTTAGCAGAGCGAGTGCTCTTCATCGCGAGAACGCGCTCGAGCTGCTCGGCGCTGAGCTCGGCACCCCGGCGCAGAAAATCCTCGATCACCTCGAGCTCGGCGATGCTGTAGCGGCCCATCAGCTCGGCGGACTTCTCGCCCATCGGAACGTAGACCTCTGCTCCGCGGCGCTGGGCCTTCGCCGTGATCTCGACGAGGACGCGGCGGCGATCGTCGGGACTGGGGAAGCGGCGCGCGTAGCCCTTCGCCTCGAGGCGGTCGATCGCCGTGGTGGTTGCCGCGGGGGAGAGGCGAGTGCGCTCAGCAAGCTCTCCCGCGGTCATCGGGCCCTCCTGGTCGAGCACGTCGATCGCGCGGTGGTCGGTCCGGTTGATGCCGAGGTGGGCGGCGGAGGCGTCGTCGAAGACGTCGGTCGCCACCTGGCTCGCCCGCCAGAGGGCGTTGATCGCCAACATCACTTCGGCTTTCGATCTATTCGACATTCGAAAGGAGTCTGTGCTATACCTTCGACCCTCGAAACATTCGATGGCCGAAACGCCAGTCTAAAGGAAGTGATCGGATGAATCAAGCGATAGAGGCCGAGGGCCTCCACAAGGCATATCCGCCCGACACGAAGGCGCTCGACGGGCTCGACGTCTCGATCGAGGCCGGGACCGTCTTCGGGCTGCTCGGCCCGAACGGGGCGGGCAAGTCGACGACGGTGAAGGTGCTGACCACGCTCGCGCGGCCCGATTCGGGCTCGGCCCGGGTCGCCGGCATTGATGTGCTGGCCGACCCGAGGCGTGTCCGCACGATGATCGGGGCGGTCCACCAGCGCACCGGGACGGTGAAGGAGCTCACCGGGCGCGAGAACCTCGTCCTGCAAGGGCGGTTGTTCGGGATGCGCGGCGGCGAGCTTCGTCGGCGCGTCGACGAGCTGCTCGGCGCCTTCGGGCTCACCGAGGCGGCCGAGCGCGAGGTCAAGGGCTACTCGGGCGGCATGGTGCGCCGGCTCGACATCGCCATCGGCCTGATCCACAGGCCATCGGTGCTGTTCCTGGACGAGCCCACCACCGGGCTTGACCCGGAGGTGCGCGCCGCGATGTGGGACGAGATCCGGCGGCTTCGAAGCGAGGCCGGGCTCACGATCCTGCTGACGACGCACTATCTCGACGAGGCCGACCAGCTCGCCGACCGGCTCGCGATCGTCGATCGCGGGCGGGTCGTCACCGAGGGCACGCCCGACGAGCTCAAGGCCGAGCTCGCCGGCGACGCAGTGAGGGTGGAGCTGGCCGCGGCGGAGGCCAACGGCCGGGCGCGGGCCGCGCTCGACAGCCTCAACGGCCGGATCCGCGAGTTGAGGATGGGCGAGCGCTCGCTCGACGCGCGGGTCGACGACGGCGCCGCCGCGCTGCCGGCGATCCTCGCCGCGCTTGGCGAGGCGGGCGTCGACGTCGCCACGGCGACGGTCGCCCGGCCCTCGCTCGACGACGTGTACCTGCGCTACACGGGCCGCTCGTTCGCCGAGGCCGAGCGGGTGACCGAAAACGACGAGGAGAAGGAAGGTGACGAGTGATGCCGACGATGGCGATGCACTCCTTCGACATGACACGCCGCTGGGTGCTGGCGCTGCTGCGGCAGCCCTGGTTCGTGGCGGTGACCCTGATCCAGCCGGTGATCTGGCTGCTGCTCTTCGGGGCGCTGTTCAAGAACGTCGTGCAGATCCCCGGCTTCGAGTCGGCGAGCTACGACGACTTCCTCGCCCCGGGGATCGTCGTGATGACGGCGATGTTCTCGGCCGGCTGGAACGGCATGGGCACGATCGAGGACCTCGACCGCGGCGTGATGGACCGGTTCCTGGTCGCGCCGGTGGCGCGTGCGTCGCTGATCATCGGCCCGATGGCCCAGGTCGCGATCACGATCGCGGTCCAGACGGTGATCATCACCGGGCTCGCGCTGGCCGTCGGGGCTACGTTCCCGGGCGGCGTGGCGGGAATCGCCGCGCTCATGGTGGTCTCGATCCTGCTCGGGGCGGCGATGGCCGCGGTATCGCACGCGGTGGCGCTGACCACCCGCCAGGAGGAGAGCCTCATCGGGCTCTCGCAGATGATCGTGCTGCCGCTGACGTTCCTCTCCGGTGCGTTCATGCAGCTCAGCCTCGCGCCGGACTGGATCCAGACGGTGGCGAGGTACAACCCGGTCAACTGGGCCGTCGAGGCCGGCCGTGAGGCCGTTTCGGCCAACGTCGACTGGGGGTTCGTCGCGGGCCGGATGGGAATGCTCGCGGCGCTCGCGGTCGCCTGCGTGCTGCTCGCAACCCGCGCGTTCCGCTCCTACCAGCGCTCCGCGTAGCCGGCCGTTGGGGATTCGAGCCGGCCATGACCGGCTCGAATCCCCAGACGCCGCCGCCGTCTATACGATCGGCCGCGATGAGTGGGCGCGGCTCTCTGGCGGGGATCGCGGCGGTCGGGGCGCTCGTTCTGGCCGGCTGCGGCGGCGGGAGCAGCAGCAACAGCGGCTTCCCCAGCGACCCGCTGAGCGCGCTCTCGCAGTGCCTCAGCGACGCGAAGGTGAAGAACAAGGTCGACGACACCGCGAACCCGACGCTGAAGGAGATCGGCAAGGTCTCGGTGCCGATCCCGAGCGACATCATCTTCATCGACGTCTTCAAGACGCCCAAGGACGCCGCCTACTACGCCAAGGGCGGCGGTGGCTACACGCAGTACGGCCACGCGGTCGTCAGCTTCAACAGCTACAGCAAGAAGAAGCCGCAGGTCTCGACCGTCCAGGACTGCATCGACTCGACGGGCGTCGGCTCGACGAGCTAGCGGCCGCTAGCCGCAGGGCGAGCCGAGCGTGATCGCGCCCGGCTGGAACGGCGCGCTCGCCGGAACCGTCACGTGCGCGCGCGCGTAGTAGCGCGCGCCGCGGCAGTCGGTGAGGCCGGTGACGGTCAGCGTGCCCTCGAGCGGCACGGTCTTGAGCGACCCGGTCTTGCGCTCGAGGAAGGTGCCCGTGGCGGTCGCCGGGTCTGAGCCCCATCCCGACCACTGAAGGTCCTTGCCGACCAGGTCGCCATCAGCGCTGAAGGCGAACGTGCCGGGCTCCGAGGACTTCTTGCCCAGCGGGTCGGTCATGAAGACCTGGGCCGTCGCCGTCGTGGTCGTAACGGTCGTGGACGGCACGCTCGTCGTCGAGGTCGTGACGGTGGTTGGCGGCGACGCGGTGGGCGTCGTCTCGATGATCGTCGTCGTGTCGCCGCCTCCGCAGCCCGCGATGGCGGCGGCGAGAGCGGCGGCCGCGAGGCCGGCGAGGGTCGGGCGGGCGCGAGCGATGGCACGATCCTACGATGGGGGCGATGGTCGAGCTGCCCGACTCGCCGCTCTCGCTCTGGCTCGCCGAGTACGGCGACTACGAGCCCACCGCGCCGCTCGAGGGCGCGGTCGACGTCGACGTCGCGATTGTCGGTGGCGGCTTCCTCGGCATGTCGACGGCGCTGGCGCTTAAGCGCCGCGACCCGGGGCTCGAGGTGGCCGTGCTCGAGGCGCGGGAGGTCGGCTACGGCGCGAGCGGGCGAAACGGCTCGTTCGCGATGACGGTCGTCGGGCTCGGGTTCGGCACCACGGCGCTCATCCGCGGCAAGCGGTTCCTGAAGGCGGCCCACGCATATATGGAGGGCTGCGTCGACGAGCTCGAGCGCTTCATCGACTCGGAGGGCGTCGACTGCGACAAGATCCGCCCCGGGTTCCTGCGCGTCGCCACGACTCCGAGCTACGTGAAGCGGCTCCAGCACGAGGTCGAGCTGATGGGCGCGCTCGGCTTCGACGGGATCGAGTGGATCGACGCCGACGCGACGGCCGAGCGGGTTCGCTCCGAGCGCTACCTCGGGGCGATGTGGGAGCGGCGCCTGGCGCTGATCAACCCGGCGAAGCTGGTGCGCGAGGAGCGACGGCTCGCGCTCGCGGCCGGGGTCAGGGTCTTCGAGGGCACACCGGTCGAGACGATCACGCGCGACCGCGCGAGCGGCGCCTTCCGCCTCTCGACCCCGGCCGGCTCGGCGACGGCGCCGAAGCTCGCCCTCGCGACCAACGCCTACTCGCAGCAGTTCGGCCCGCTCGCGCGAAAGCAGCAGCCGGCCTTCACGTACATGATCGCCACGGCGCCGCTCACCGACGCCGAGCTCGACTCGATCGGCTGGGCGGGCCGGGAGGGGATCGAGGACGCCCGCAACCTCATCCACTACTACCGCCTCACGCCCGACCGACGGATAGCGATGGGCGGCGGGCCTGTGGGGCTGCCGAGCGGCGGCCGGCTCGACTTCGACAGCGACGAGCGCGCCTGGGCGCACCTCGAAGAGCACCTGCGCTGGCTCTGGCCGCAGCTCGAGGGGGTGGAGATCACCCATCGCTGGGGCGGGCCGTTCTCCGTCACCGCCGATCTCACGCCGGCGCTCGGCTACATCGGCGGCGGCCGCGACGCCGTCTACGGCCTCGGCTGCATCGGCCACGGCGTCTCGATGAGCTACCGCAACGGCGACGTGCTGGCCGACCTGCTGGTCGGCGACGGCTCGCGCGCCGCCGAGTGCCCGTTCGTCAACCGGCGCGTCCTCCCCTGGCCGCCGGAGCCGATCGCCACCGGCGTGAAGCACGCGATCCGCGGCTACCTGCTCGCCGAGGACGCCTTCCACGAGCGCGTGCTCGCGCGGCTCTAGCCCTCACGGCAGCGGCCAGACGACCTCGTAGCGAAGACGCTCGGGGTGCTCGCCGAGCTCGAACATCTCCGCGAGGGCGGACACCTGGCTCGCGTACGCCGCGATGGCCTCGCGCTTACGCCGCTCCGCCTCCGGGTCGAGCTCGTGGACCTCGGGCGTTGCCGCTCCGTCGCAGGCGGCGGCCCAATCCGGCAGGCCGTTGCGGGTGGCGTGGGGCAGGTCGGCGTAGAGGCTGACCTCGCGACCGCGCTCGCGCAGGGCCAGCGCGGCGGAGCGGACCAGGCCGTGGTCGGGGTGATCGTCGGCGATGTTCGACGGGGCGAGCAGCGGGCCCTCCGGCGCGGCTGCCTCGATCGCCTCGACGAGCGGGCCGAGCGGCTGGACGCCGGGGCGGTACTGGCCGTCGATGAAGTCGAGGTTCACGGCCTCGCGGCCCGCGAGGGCGAGGGCTGCGCGGTCCTCCTCCCAGCGCTCGGCCATCCGCTTCCTCGGATCGCGGGCGCCCGTCATCGAGTCCCACCAGCCGACGGCCGTCGCCTTCGGCTCCCCGGCGAAGACGTTGACGACGCGGACGTCACCGGGCCCGGCTAGGACGTGCCAGAGCGAGAGAACCGCGTCGTCGGGATGGGGCGAGAGGATCGTCACCGGCACGGTGGCGCCACGGTAGCGCCGGGTGGCCTTTTCGTCCGCGTCATCTTCCACAGAGCGAGCGAGGCTGCGCCCTTAGACTCGTGCCGTGAGCCTCGTATGCGGCAGCTGCGGCGCCGAGCTCACCGAGGGGGCGCGTTTCTGCTCGTCCTGCGGCGCGGCGACGGCCGGGCCCGCGCGCGAGACGCGCCGGGTCGTCACCGCGCTCTTCAGCGACGTCGTCGGCTCGACCGCGCTCGGCGAGCGCCTCGACCCCGAGGACTTCCAGACGCTCGTCGGCGGCGCCGTGGCGCGGATGGCCTCATCTGTGGAGGCCTTCGGCGGCGAGGTGTTCGAGTACGCGGGCGACGGCCTCCTGGCGCTGTTCGGCGCGCCCACCGCGCACGAGGATGACCCCGAGCGCGCGGTCCTCGCGGGCCTTCGCATCATCGAGGCGATCGAGGGCTACCGCCACGAGGCTGCGCGCGAGTGGGACGTGGAGGGGTTCGCCGTGCGGGTGGGAATCGAGACCGGGCTCGCGGTGCTCGGGCCCGTCGGCGGGGGGACCAAGCTCGAGTACGGCGCCGTCGGCGACGCGCTCAACACCGCCGCGAGGCTCCAGGGCGAGGCGGAGCCCGGCACGGTGCTCGTCGGGCCGCGGACCCACGAGCTGGCCGCCGACCGCTTCGAGTTCGGCGACGCCCGCGCCCTGACGCTAAAGGGCAAGGAGGGGGAGGTGGAGGCGTGGCCCGTGCGCGCCCAGCGCGCCGCCGGGGCGAGCGCGGGCGCCGTGCGCGCCGCGCTCGTCGGCCGCGAGGCGGAGCTCGCCGCGGCCCTCGAGCCGGTGGACGAGGTGCTCGGCGGCTCGGGCCGGATCCTCATCGTCACCGGCGAGGCCGGGGTGGGCAAGTCGCGCCTCGTGGCCGAGATCCGGGAGCGCTTCGAGTCGGGCTCCTCACCCGGCGGCGAACCGCGCTGGCTCGAGGGCCGCTGCGTCTCCTACGGCGAGTCGCTTCCCTACTGGCCGTTTCGCACCCTGCTTCGCGAGTGGCTCGCGGGCGCGAGCCAGGAGGAGGTGCGGCCGGCGCTCGCCTCCGAGCTCGCGCGGCTCGCGCCCGACCGCGCCGACGAGCTGCGGCCGGCGATCGAGGCGGTCCTCGGCTACACGGGCGAGGGGTCGGCGGCGATCCCGGCCGAGGCCGCGCAGCAACGGATCCGCGACGGCGTCGCGGAGGCGCTCGATCTCCTTGCCGCGGAGGGGCCACTCGCCATCTCGCTGGACGACCTCCACTGGGCCGACGCTTCGTCGCTGGCGCTGAGCGAGCGCCTGCTCGAGCTGGCCGAGCGCGCGCCTGTGCTGCTCGTGTTGAACATGCGCCCCGAGCGCGAGCACCCCGCGTGGGAGCTGCGCGAGGGCGCGCTGCGCACCCTGCCGCATCGGGCGCGCGAGATCGCGCTCGAGCGGCTTGGCGGTGATCGCGGCAGCGAGCTGCTCGGCGCGCTGGTCGGCGCCGGCACGCTGCCTGCGGAGCTCGAGCGTCGCCTCCTCGACCGGGCCGAAGGCAACCCGTTCTACCTCGAGGAGCTGGTGCGCTCGATGGTGGATTCCGGCTCGCTTCGCCGCGCGAATGGCGACTGGCAGTTCGACCGCGAGGTGCCGGTCGACATCCCGGAGACCGTCGAGAAGGTGGTGCTCGCGCGGATCGACCGGCTGAGCGCACCGGCCCAGGAGCTCGTGGGCGTGGCGGCCGTGCTCGGGCGCCAGTTCCCGGTGCCGCTGCTGGAGGCCGTCTCGCGAACCCCCGGCCTCGAGGCGCCACTGCGCGAGCTCCAGTCGGCCGAGCTCCTGCGCGACGCGGCCCGGTGGCCGGTGCCGTTCGTCACCTTCACGCACACGCTGATCCAGGAGGCCGCCTACCGCGGGCTCCTGAGGCGCCGCCGCCAGGAGCTGCATGCCGCGGCGCTGGCCGCCATCGAGGGGATCTACGCGGACCGGATCGACGAGTTCGCCGGCATGGCGGCGCACCACGCGGCCTCCGCGGGAGACCATCGGGCCGCGATCGACTACCACCGCCGGGCGGCGAAGGCCGCGGAGCGGGTCTACGCGCTCGAGGAGGCGAGCGAGCACTACGGTGCGGCGCTCGACGCGGCGTCCGAGCTCGGGCTCGACGAGAGCGACGCGGTGGTCCGCGAGCTGGTCGCGGACCGAGGCCGCAACCGCTTCACCGTCGGCGATCTCGAGCCCGCGCGCGCCGACCTCGAGCGGGCCGCGGCGGCCGGCGAGAGGTACGGCGATCCCGAGACCCACGCCCAGGCGGCCCTCGACCTGGCGAGCTACTGGCGCGACCATCGACTTCACGAAGGCGACCGAGCTGATGGAGGAGATCGCGGAGAAGAGCGCGGCGGTGCCGGGACCGGCGCGGGTCAACGTGCTCTCGCGGCTCGCGATCCAGCACGTCAACCAGCTTCGATTCGATCGCGCCGCGGAGATGGCGGAGGAGGCGCTGAGGCTGGCGGAGGCCGACGGCGACGACCTCGCGGTGGCGCTCGCCCTCGACGCGCAGAAGCTCGTGGCGCTTCAGACCGGCGACATCGAGCGCCTGGAGGCGCTGACGACGCGACTGCGCGCCATGCTCGAGGCGCGGTTCGACGAGGCTCCCCGCGAGACCTCCTACTACCTCTCCTGGGTCCTCCTCGAATCGGGCTTCGTTCCGCTGGCGCGCGGTGACCACGACGCTGCGATCGCCCTCTTCGAGGAGGCGCTCGAGCTGACGAGAAAGATGGGCGCCCACTTCCAGGAGGCGCTGTTCGTCGACGGGCTGTGCTGGGCGTACCGCAGCCGCGGGGACTACGAGCGAGCGCTCGAGTACGGGCGCGAGGCCGTCGAGCTCGCGCCGGCCGCCGAGACCGTCGAGTGGTCGAGCTGGACCCACGCGAGCCTGGGGTGGACGCTGCTCGAGGCGGGGGACGGTGCGAAGGCGGCCGAGACGCTCGAGCGCGGGCTCGACGTCGCTCGCGCCGGCCGCGCGCCGGCACAGATCCTCCGCTGCACGGCGCTGCTGGCCTGGGCGCGCGCCGAGCTGGGAGAGCTCGATTCCGCGTCGCGCCTACGCGATGAGGCGCATGAGCTTCTCGCCGGCGTGAGCGTGCCCGCCGGTCGCGCCTGGCTCTTCGGCGCCCACGCCTACGTCGCGGCCGCCCGGGTCGACCTGGCGCTCGGCGAGCCCAGGCGCGCGATCGAGCTGCTCGAGCCGATCGCCGCCGCCGCGGAGCGAAGCGGCTGGGTCGAGGTGCAGCGGTCCGCGGCTCAGGTGATGGACGAGGCGGCTACTGCGCCGCCTCGATCCCGTCGATGATCGCCTTCGCCTTCGAGACGAGCTTCCGGCCCTTGGCCTTCGGGAGGTCTCCCGATTGGATCAGCTTGTGGGCCCGGTCGACGAGCTTCTCGAGCACCTTGATGGTGGCCTCCGGGCGGTCGTGCCGGTACCTTCGAGCGGCCTCGTTGACCTTCGCGCGCAGCGACTCGAGCACACGCGGCGGGCAGAACTCGCAGGAATCGACGAGTGAGCGCAGCCTCTCGAGCGCCTCGTCGATCGCGTCGATCTTGAAGACGTCGCCGTAGCTCGCCGCTGATCCCGTAGAGAACGCCTTGGAGCGGCATCCGTCCGGGTACTGCGGTTCCCCGCCGGGGAAGGTGCCCGCCGGGTTCGATCCGTCGTCGTAGGTGAAGCACCAGCCGACCTTGTCGTGGATGGCGAGGGAGTAGTCGTCGTCGTCGCCCGAGTCCATCGGATGCGAGAGCTCGTAGACCCATCCCTTCCCCGCGGTGAACGCGCGGGCGGCGGTGCCGTCCTGGAAGGCTGGATCGCCGCCCTGGTCGGCTGCGAAGAAGCCGCCGCTGGCGAGCTTGCAGTAGAGGAGATCCGTGAAGCCCGGGGAGCCGTCGCTCACCTGGAAGAAGGCGATGAAGTCCTCGACCGGTTCGCCCACGGGCGCGCAGCCGCGGTCGGCCCCCGGCGCGATCGCCCCGTCGTGACCGTTGTCGAAGAAGATGCTCAGGCTGTCTTCGTGGCCGGTGAGCGGGCCGTTGGTCTGGTCGTCGATCTTGACGGCGTAGTAGTCGTTCTGCTCGTCGTTGGTCTCGCAGATCGTGAACGTGTAGCTGTCCTGGACGCCACCCGGCGGCGCCGGCTGTTTGACCGGGCCGATGCACGAGTCGCCGTACTCCTTCGGCGAGATGACGCCGTCGACGGCGGCCGAGCCGTACTCGGAGAGCTTGTCGCCGGAGTGGGCGAGGGCCGGCGCGCTCAGCGCCAGCGGCAGCAGTAAAACGCCGATGACGAGACCTCGTCGCAGATCGGCGGGCGCGCTTGCCTTCTGTTCCGCCCTCAGCCGTGTAGAACCCCCTCTAAGCGGCTGATTCGGACTGTACTCCTCTCGGGGCTACGGCCACGCCTCGAGGATGAGGTTGAAGGGCGTCTCGGTCGCCCTGCGGACGGTCGAGAAGCCGCCCTCGGTGATGACCTCGGCCAGGCGAGCCTCGCCCGCCTGCGCCCCGAGCGCCAGCCCGTCTACCCTTAGCGCGGGTGGTCAACCGGGGTAGGAAGACGCTTGGCCTCGCGCTGCTTGGCGCGGCGCTGCTTCTCGCCGTCGCGAGCCCGTCCGCCTCGGCCGAGATGAGCCTGGCGAACCCGCCGCCTGGCGCCAACGACTTTTCCTGCAAGCCGACGAAGGCGCACCCGAACCCGCTCGTCCTCGTGCACGGCCTCGGCGCGACGATGGGCGAGAACTGGGGCTACATCTCGCCGATCCTCGCGAAGCACGGCTACTGCGTCTTCGCGCTCACCTACGGGGTCGACCCCCGATTCCAGTACGCCGGCGGGGTGCTTCCGATCCAGCGCAGCGCCCACGAGCTGAACGGGTTCGTGAAGCGGGTGCTGCGGGAGACGGGCGCGAAGAAGGTCGACCTGGTCGGCCACTCGGAGGGCACGTTCATGCCCGAGTACTGGCTCAAGTACCTGGGCGGCGCCAAGTACGTCCGCCGGTACGTGGCGATGACGCCGCTGTATGCGGGGACGACGCTCTACGGCGTCTCGAGCCTGAGCGAGGTTCTCGCCGGGTTCGGGCTTTCGCAGGGCGTCATCGAGCAGTTCTCGACCGTGTGCGCCTCATGCCCGCAGTTCCTCGCCAGCTCGGACATGGTGAAGAAGCTGAACAAGGGCGGAGCGGCCGTCCCGGGGATCGCATACACGACGATCCCGACCCGCTTCGACGAGCTCGTCGTGCCGTACACGAGCGGCATCCTCGACGCGCCCAACGTCACCAATCACGTGCTCCAGGACGTCTGCCCGGCGGACATCTCGGAGCACGTCGCCGAGGCGTTCGACCCCGTGGTCGTCCAGATCGTCCTGAACGCGCTCGACCCGCGCCACGCGAAGCCGGTCAGCTGCGCGTAGCGACTCCGCGCTCGGGCTGCCGGGCCGTCCCGGCGCGGACGTCCTCCAGGAACTCGCGCAGGACGATGTTGAAGATCACGGGCCACCGGCCGCCCACGGCCGGGCCGAGCCCCTCGAAGACGTGAAGGCGCCCGCCCAGAGCCTCGGCGAGAGGTCCACGGGTGTCCTTTGGGCCCATCGACCCGCCGCCGTTCTGGAGCACAAGCGTCGGGCAACGAACGGTCCGCGCCCGCTCGAGCGCCTCGGAGCGCGTCATGAGATCGGTCCCCCTGAGCGACGCCACGAAGGTCTCTCCGTCGGTGCCGAGGCCGTACCCGACGAAGTCCTCGATCTGCTTCGTCGAGTGGGGGTTGCGGAAGATCTTGGTGCCCCATCGCTCGAGGAAGCCGTGCCAGTCGCTGCTCATGTAGTGGGGGTTGAAGACCTCGTCGTCGGCGTAGCTGTCCTTCGGGCCTCCGAGGTAGGGCTTCGACCACCAGTCGTTCGGCCATAGCTGGGGCGTCACGAAGACGGCCGCGTCGGTGCGATCGGCGTGCTCGGTGGCGAGGCGGAGTGTGACCAGCGCACGCGGAGACCACGACACAGGGATCGCCGTCTCGGTCTCCGTCGCGTCCATTGCGTCGATGCAGTCAGCGGCGAGCTTGGACGAGACATAGGCCGCGGGGTCGGGCGGGCGGTCCGAGCGGCCGTTCCCCCGAGGCTCGACCACCAGGACGCGGAAATGGCGCGACAGGTAGGGGATGTGTCCCTTGAGGGAGCGGGCGTGACCGAACACGGGCTGCGCCACGAAGAGGACCGTCGGCGACCTCCCCTCGTAGAGCTCGTAGCCGACGCGGACGCCGTCGCGCTCGACGGAGCCCTCCTCGTCGGGGTAACGGGCCCTCACGCGGCGGCTGCGGCCCTCGGCTCCGCCCGCGCCGGCAGCGACTCGACGAACTCTCGGATCAGGAGGTTGACCTTGACCGGGATGCGCGCCTCGGGGGCGTGCCCGGAGCCCTCGAGGACCACGAGGCGGGCCCCGATCGCCTCAGCGACGGCCTCGCCCTTCGTCAGCGGGATGACGGCGTCGGAGTCGCCGTGGATCACCAGCGTCGGGCAGGCGACGCGGTCGTAGAGCTCGAGGATGCGCCCGCGATCGGGGTCGTCGGGAAGGCGGCGGGCTCCCTCCGCCTCGAGTCCGGTCCACCCCGGGGAGTCGACCGTCGCCGCGAGCACCTCGCCGGAGGTCCCGAGCATCCACGAGGTCATGTCCTCGAGCTGCCTCGTCGAGTGTCGCTCGGTGTGGATGCGGTGAGCGAAGAAGTCGACGAACCCCTCGAAATCGCTGAGCCAGTACTCGCGATTCCACTTTCCGACCCAGCCATCGTCGCCCGACCCCGGTTGGTCGAACGAGGCGGCTGCCGCAACGCGGTCGGGGTTCGGATCACCCAGCGCGCTCGCGGGGCAGATCAACACGGCGCCCTCGAAGCGGTCGGGGTGCAGGCCGGCCAGCAGCGGCCCCCACCATCCGCCCGCCGAGACACCGACGACGACGGCCCGGTCCGTGCCGGTCGCGTCCAGCACGGCGATCGTGTCGGCGACGATCTCGTCGTCGCAGTACGCGGCCGGGTCGGTCGGGCGGCTCGAGCGACCGTTCCCGCGCCCGTCGAAGGCGACCACGCGATGGTGCCGCGCGAAATACGGAATCTGCCCCTTCCACAGTCGCGAGTACACGACGCACCACGCGGGCAGCAGGAGAATCGTCGTGTCGCCTTCTCCGTAGACCTCGTAGAAGGTGCGGACCCCGTCGCGCTCGACGAACCCGGTCTCGTCGGGGTAGCGCGCTCGCGTCGGCTCGCTCATCGCAAGCGCCTCAGACCATTTCGGCCAGGCGCTCGGCCGCGCGGCGGGCGCCGTCGGTCTCGACCGGCATGTAGTCGACCTCGCGGCCGATCTCCTGTGCGATCGCCTCCGCGATCGCGTCCGGCGGCGAGTCGTCGTAGTCCATCTTCCGCCCGGCGCCGTAGCGCTCGAGGCGGTGGTGAACGTGGAAGTTCTGCTCGAAGTGGTGCTTGAGCGGGAAGTAGATGAAAGGGCGGCGGTTGGCCGTCAGCTCCATCGACGTCGTGAGCCCGCCCTGCTCGACCGCGAGGTCGCAGGCGGCGAGGTGCCGGTAGAGGTTGTGGACGTAGGGCCGGACCTCGAGGCCGTCGAGATAGGGCAGCGAGTCGGGGTCGATGCGCGGCCCGGCGACGACGATCATCCGCAGCTCGGGCACCGCGCGCTTCGCGGCCGGGTGGGCCTCGATCACGCGGCGCAGCAGCGTCTCGCCGACCCCGGAGCCACCGACGGTGACGATGCAGACCTTCTCGTCGTCGCGGTAGCCCAGCTCATCGCGAAGGGCGTTGCGGTCGCCGAGCTCGGCGGGGTCGAAGCCCGTCACGTAGCCCGAGAAGTCGAAGTGCTGCTCGGTCCACTCACGGATCATCGGCAGGTCGGGGCCTAGGCGCTCGTCGACGATGTCCTCCGGGTTGCCCACGAAAATCGAGCGGTCCCGCACCTGCGGGTGGTCGTCGATGTGCTCGACCATCTCCGCGTTGTAGTCGGCGGTCAGGAACGCCTCGCGCTCCCCGCCGTCGGGCATCGGCAGGAAGCCGACGAAGTCCGTGAGCCAGGCGTAGTTGGCCTTCTTGAGCTCGGGGTGCTCGTGGAGGAAGTGATCGATCTCCCAGCCCTCGTCGGCGATCCAGAGGTCATAGCTCTCCTCGCTCACCACATCGTGGAAGAGCATGAAATTCGCGACCAGGATCTCGTCCATCCGCCGGTAGGTCTGGAAGCACTGCAGGTCGTGCTCGGCCGACTCCGACTCGAAGTGCCCGGACTCGCTCGCCAGGTGCTCGGAGGCGGGATGGATGCGCTCGCCCTCGGCCTCGAGGACGCGCGTGACGGGGTCCTGCGCCAGCCAGTCGATCTCGAGGTCGGGAACGAGGGCGCGCAGCTCCTTCGCGATCGCGACGTCGCGCTGCGCGTGGCCGAGGCCGATCGGCGAAGAGACGAAGAGAACGCGCTTGCCTGGCATCTATGGCTCCTTTCGAACCCGCCGCGCGAAGGCGGCGATCGCGAGGTTGAATGGGATGGGCTTGCGGCCGGTCGCGTGGCCGACCCCGGGAAGCTCCCGGTACTCGCCGCCGGTGGTGTCGGCGAGCGCTCGCGCCCAGTCGGGCGGCGTGATGGCGTCGAGCTCACCCTCGAGCACGAGGACGGGGCATTGAACGGCCTCGGCCATCCCCTGGAGCATCGGCCCGAGGGTCGCGAACACCTCGGCCATCGTGTCGACGCCGAGCAGCTCCGGTGCCCCGAGGGTGTGGGCGATGGTCTCGGCCGTCGGAGGTGAGCGCCCACTCGACCGTGTACTCGATCTGCATCGTCGAGTGGGGCTCCGGCAGGGCGAGCTCCGCCCACCACTCGCGCGAAGCCCGCGAGGTCGTCGCGGATGTGGTGGAGGTTGTAGCGCTCGGCCCCCTCGTAGCTGGAGCGAGGCTCCAGCAGGCGCTGGCGGGACCATTCCGGGAACCGGCCCGTGACCGGGAAGAGCGGCCCGATGAACACCGCCGCGTCGACGCGCTCCGGGCTCTGGCTCGCCAGGAAGAGGTTCCACATCGTCCCCGCGGACGCCGAGACGGTGATCGCCGACTCCGTGCCGGTGGCGTCCATCACCGCCAGCGCGTCCTCGGCGAACTCGTTCGGCGAGTATGCGGCGTCGCTCTGCGGCCGGTCCGAGCGGCCGTTGCCGCGCCCGTCGAAGGTGACGACCCGGAAGTGGCGCGCCAGATAGGGGATCTGCGCCTTCCAGAAGCGGGAGTGGACGAGCGACCAGGTGGGAAGCAGCAACAGCGTCGGCTCGCCCCCGCCGTAGACCTCGTAGAAGGTCCTGACGCCGTCGCGCTCCACGAATCCCGTCTCGTCGGGGTAGCGGGCCCGCGTTGGCTCGGGCTTGACGGCGTCGGTGGATGTCGTCGCGATGGCCACTAGCGTCAACCTTCTCACGTTCGATAGGGCGAGGTCCGCGGATTGCTCCGCCCTGCGTGAGTGTCGAATTACCGGTTAGGGTCGCGCCCGTGAGCAGCTCCTGGCCGGATGACGATCCGGCGATCGGCTTCCTCGGCGTACTCGATCCCGAGCAGCTCGAGGCGCTTCACGAGCGCGGCATCAACAGGCGCTTTCGCAAGGGCCAGGCGATCTTCCACGAGGGCGGCACCTCCGATCGGGTGGTGATCCTGCTCTCGGGGCGGGTCAAGGTCTCGACCACCACCGAGGAGGGCCGCGAGATCGTGCTGGCCTTCCGCGGCCCGGGCGACATGCTCGGCGAGCTCTCGGCGATCGACGGCGAGCCCCGCTCGGCCACGGTCGAGGCGATCGAGCCGGTCGAGGCGCTCGCCCTGGCGGCCAACGATTTCCGCTCGTTCCTGATCGCCCACCCCGACGTGGCGCTCTTGCTGCTGAGGATGCTGAGCCGCCGCCTTCGCGACGCCGACCGCAAGCGCGTGGAGTTCGCCGCTCACGACACGGTCGGACGGGTCGCGGCCCGGCTGGTCGAGCTCGCCGAGCGCTACGGCGAGCCGGCGACGCGGGGCATCCGCGTGGGCCTGCCCCTCTCCCAGGAGGAGCTCGCGAGCTGGACCGGCGCCTCCCGCGAGGCGGTCTCGAAGGCGCTCGGCACGCTGCGAAAGGTCGGCTGGGTCGTCACCGAGCGGCGGCGGATCACGGTGCTCGACCTCGAGGCGCTCCGGCGTCGCTCGGCCTAGGGCCCAGTCAGGCTCGGGCGCGTCGCGCCAGCTTCGCCCTGCTCGTCTTGTCGAGCTCGACCTTGCGCAGGCGGATCGCATCGGGCGTGACCTCGACGCAGTCGTCGGTGTGGAGGAACTCCAGCGCCTGGTCGAGCGAGAGGCGGCGGGGGGGAACGAGGCGCACGAGGAGGTCGGCGCTCGCGGCGCGGACGTTGGTCTGGTGCTTCTCCTTCGTCGGGTTGACGTCGAGGTCCTGCGCGCGGGCGTTCTCGCCGACGATCATGCCTTCGTAGACCTCCTCGCCTGGAGCGATGAACAGGGTTCCGCGCTCCTGGAGGCCGAACAGCGCGAAGCTGGCGGCGGTGCCGCCGCGGTCGGCGACGAGGGCGCCTGTCGGGCGGGCGCGGAGCTCACCCGCCCACGGCTCCCAGCCGTCGAAGACGTGGTGGAGGATGCCGGTGCCGCGGGTCTCGGTCACGAACTCCGTCCGGAAGCCGAGCAGCCCGCGAGCCGAGACCCGGTAGTCGAGGCGCGCCCAACCGGTTCCGTGGTTGACCATCTGCACGAGCCGGCCCTTTCGCAGCGCCAATAGCTGGGTGACGACGCCGATGTAGTCCTCTGGGACGTCGATGGCCAGGCGCTCGACCGGCTCGTGGAGGGTCCCGTCGATCTCCCGGGTCAGTACCCGCGGCTGCCCGGCGGTGAGCTCGAACCCCTCGCGGCGCATCAGCTCCAGAAGGACGACCAGCTGGAGCTCGCCCCGCCCGTGGACCTCCCACGTGTCTGGTCGATCGGTATCGCGAACGCGAATCGAGACGTTCCCGACCAGCTCCTGGTCGAGGCGGGCGCGGATCTGGCGAGCGGTCAGCTTGCTGCCGCTCCGCCCAGCGAGGGGGGAGGTGTTGGCCCCGACGACTATCGCCAGCGACGGCTCGTCGACCGAGATCACGGGCAGCGGGCGGGGATCGTCCGGATCGGCAAGCGTCTCGCCGATCGTCACCTCGGGGATTCCCGCGACGGCGATGATCTCGCCGGCCCCGGCCTCCTCGGCGCTGACCCGCTCGAGGGCGTCCGTGACGAAGAGCTCACCCACGGTCGCGCGGCGGATCGCGCCGTCGGCGCGGCACCAGGCAACCTGCTGGCCGGCGCGAATCGTTCCGTGGCGCACCCGGCAGAGCGCCAATCGGCCCAGATAGGGGGAGGCGTCGAGGTTCGTCACCTGCGCCTGAAGCGGGTGGTCCGGGTCGTACTCGGGGGCGGGGATGCGCTCGATGATGAGGTCCAGGAGAGGCACCAGATCCGTTCCCTCGGCGTCCTGCTCGAGGGATGCCCAGCCGGCCCGCGCGTTCGTGTAGACGATCGGGAAGTCGATCTGCTCCTCGTCGGCGTCGAGGTCGAGGAAGAGCTCGTAGACCTCTTCGACGACGGCACCGATCCGGGCATCCGGGCGATCGACCTTGTTGACGACGAGGATCAGCGGCAGCCTCGCCTCCAGCGCCTTGCGCAGGACGAAGCGGGTCTGTGGAAGCGGGCCCTCCGACGCGTCTACGAGCAGCAGCGCGCCGTCGACCATCGTCAGCCCACGCTCGACCTCGCCGCCGAAGTCCGCATGCCCCGGGGTGTCGACGATGTTGAGCTTGGTCTCTCGATAGCGGACGGCGGTGTTCTTGGCGAGGATCGTGATGCCCTTCTCGCGCTCCAGGTCCATCGAGTCCATCACGCGCTCGGCGACGTCCTGACCGCTTCGGAAGGCTCCGGACTGCCAGAGCATCGCGTCGACGAGGGTCGTCTTGCCGTGGTCGACGTGGGCGATGATCGCCAGATTGCGGAGGTCCTCGCGGCGCGCCCTATGCGGCCTAGGGTCCGTGGCGCTCCTGCTCCTCGGCGGTTCGCTCCGCCCAGGGAATCGCCTCGAGTCGCGCGGCCGGGATCGGCTCGCCGCTTTCGATCGACAGCCCGTAGCTGCCCTCGGCGAGCCGTGCCTCGGCGCGCTCGACGGCGGCCAGCTCGGCCTCGAGCCGCTCGATGAGCGCGTCGTCGACCTGCTCCTGCTCGATCTCCTCGCCCTGGTCCTCGGGATCCGGCTCGATGCCCACCTCGTCGACCTCGCTCGCCCGAACTCGCCGATGATCGGCAAGGGAGCTCTCGATCCGCTCCCGCTCGCGGGCGAGGAGCTCGCGGGCGCGGTGCTCGTCGATGTCAGGCCGCTGCTCACTCATCTAGGTCTCCCCGTCGTAGTAGTCGACGCTGCCGTCGGCGCGCCGCAGCATCACTTTGTCGTCGGGGTTGCCGGGCCACACGCCGATCTTGTCGGAGTCGGGATACACGGCCACCGCGGGCTCGCGCGCGCTCGAGAACATCAGGATGCGGGCCGTCTCGTCGCCGCGGTTGGTCGCCTTGTGGGCTCCCTCGGGGCCCGGCGGGAACCGGACGATGTCGCCGCGGTTCAGCTCGTCCTCGCCCTCGGGGGTCCTGACGACGACGGCCCCGTCGAGCACCAGCAGCCACTCCTCCTCGTACTCGTAGTGGTAGGGGCAGAGGCTCTCGCCCGGCGGCATCTCGTACGACTTGACCGCGAGCCCCTCGCCGCCCACCTCCTTGCCGACGAAGGCCACGGCGCAGCGCCAGCCCTCCGGGTCGGCATCGTCGTACTCGTATCTGGAGGTGAAGACGTTCGCTCGCTTCATCTTCCGCGATTATCGCCGTTGAACCCCGGATGGGGCGGTGGCCGTATCCGGGTTAGCGACGAAGGAGATAGAGATGAACAGCATGAAGGTTCGATTGGCCGCCCTCGGCGCAGTTGCAGCCCTGGCCGTGACCGCGGCGGGCTGTGGCTCGAGCGGCGGCTCCAGCTCGAGCGCCGCCTCGACCCCGACCTCGACGTCGACGAGCACAACGACGCCGACCACGACCACGTCGAGCGGCGGCGGCAACAGCGGCGGCTACGGCTACTGAGCTACTGAGCCGCCCCTTCCCGCCCGAACGTCCCAAACACCATCGGATATGAAGGACTCCGGGACGTTCGGCGGAGTCGGTCGGGCCATTGCGGTGGCCGCCGGCGCCTCCATTGCCCTCTTCCTCGCTGCCTGCGGCGGCAGCGGCGGCACCACCAGCGACTCGGCAACGCCGCCGCAGGCACCCGCACTCCACGCCTACCTCACAAGGATCGAGCCCCTCCGCCTCGACGTCAACGACCTTCTCGACGAGGCCGACCCGATCCTCGGCGCCTACCACGACCACCGCATCGGGCCGAGGGAGGTACAGCGGCGCTTCGGGCGCCTCGAGCGCCGCTTCGCCCGCTACGCGGCCGAGGTGGCGGCGGTCCGCCCGGTGCCGAGCTCGATCGCGGCGGCCCAGGCGGCGTACGCGCACACCTACGTCCTCGAGGACTCCTACCTGAGCACCCTCACCGCGGCGCTTCCCGACCGCGACTTCGCCGACCTGCCGCACACCGCCGATCGCCAGCGGGCGGCCATCATCGCCTGGCGGATCCGCCTCGAGGTGGTCGCCCGACGACTCGGCGTACGGCTGCCGCGTGACCTCCAGCAGGCAGGTCGCGGTGAGATTGCGCCCTCGCCCGAGGGCGACTAGCCGCTTCTACTGAGGGAAGCGCGCAGCGCCAGCACCCGGCGCTCGGAGCGGTGGAAGCCGGCGAGGTCGAAGCGGCGCTTGCGAAGTCCATGGGTGAGCTCCTTGGTCGCCGTGAGCGCGTCGGCGGGCGAGCTGTAGAGCAGGAGGTCCGTGCCCGCCGTCGCACCGAGGTCGGCGAGGCGCGCGGGGCCTCCGACGGCGCGCGCGGCCGTGGTGTCGAGCGCGTCGGTGATGGAGACGCCCTGGAAGCCGAGCCGGTGGCGAAGCTCGCCGGTTGCGATGCGCCCTGCGATTGCCGCCGGCACCGGGGAGAGGTGAGGGTAGATGGCCATCGAGAGCATCACCATCGGACCCTCGTTCGCGATGAAGCGGTGATAGGGCCACTCGTCGATCGAGCGGAGCTTGCGGGTCGGGATCCTGATCCTCTGAACGGCGACGTCGGTGTTCGCACGCGCCGCGCCGAGGCCCGGGAAGTGCTTCGCGGTCGCGCCGACTCCGCGGGCCTTGAGACCGGCCGCGAACGCGTTCGCGCGGCTCGAGACCCGGCCCGCGCTCTCACCGAAGGAGCGGTGCTCGGCGCCGATGGCGCTGCCGGGGCGGGCGACGTCGAGCACCGGCGCGAGGTCGACGTTGACACCCGCGCGGCGCAGGAGGCGGCCGGTTTTCGACCCCTGACGCTGAACGTAGGCCGCCCCGTGGCGCCCCATCGCCTCGGCCGAGCCCGACGGCGGGCCGGGCAGCCTCCTCACGAGCCCGCCCTCCTGGTCGATCATCACGAGGAGCGGCGTGCGGAGCCCGGGCGGGCGCTTGATCCGCTGAAGCCCGCGGACGAGCCGGCGCGCTTCCGAGGCGGAGTCGAAGTTGTCCGCGAAGAGGATCACCCCCGAGATCCGCCCGGCGGCGATGAGGCGGCGGACCGTTTTCGGCGGGTGCTTGCCGTGAAAGCCGGTGACGACCCTGATGCCGGCGAGTTGGGGGTTTGTGAGGTGGGGGAGGTTCGAGCCGTCGCCATCGGACGTGCCGGCGCCGACGACGGCGCCGACAGTGAGTGCCGCGACCGCGAGGACGCCTAGGGCCCGGCGACGGCGGGACGCGACTCGGCGGCGCGCGAGCGCCTGGCGCCGCTCGCGGCGCCGCTCGGAAACGTGCTCGCTCACAGCTTGCGCAGGGCTTCGGCGATCGGTGTCTCGCCGGCGAGGAGGTCGAACGACTTGCCCGCGGTCGCCGGCTCGTCGAGGCAGCCGACCAGCGTCGCGGCCACGTCGTCGCGGGGGACCCGCCCGGAGCGGCCGAGGTCGGCGGCGACGTCGGATGTGGCCGGTGCCCTCGTCGTCGGTGAGCCCGCCCGGGCGAACGATCGAGTAGTCGAGCGAGCTCGCCTCCAGCTGGGCGTCGGCCTCGGCCTTCGCCTGGTAGTACGGCCGCATCTCCTCGCTCCAGCGAGTCCGGGTGGTTGGCGCCGATCGCGGAGACGATCAGATAGCGGCGAACGCCGGCAGTCTCCGCGGCCTCGATCAGCTTCACCGCCCCGCCGTAGTCGACGGTGCGCTTGCGTGCCGCGCCGCTGCCTGCGCCTGCGCCGGCAGCGAACACGACCGCGTCGGCACCGTCGAGAACCGGTAACAGCTCCGCCGCCTCGCGCTGCTCGAGGTCGAAGGTGACCGCCTGTGCCCCGATGGCCTCGAGGTCGCTCGCGTGGTCGGGGTTGCGGATCAGGCCGCGCCCGGTGTCACCTCGCTCAGCAAGGAGGCGAAGCATCCGCAGCGCGATCCTTCCGTGCCCGCCGGCGACGACGACGTCCATCGACCCGAGACTAGCGCCGCCTCAATTCGGCCGCAGCGGCTTGCGGAAGTAGACCCGCGAAAAGCCGTCGTCCTCGCGCCGGTCGTATTCGCGCCAGCCGAGCCGCGGGTAGAGCTCGATGTTCTCGGTCATCGCCGCGTTCGTGTAGAGGCGGAGCTCCGGGAACCCGAGCTCGCGGCCGTGGCGCTCGGCGAAGTCGAGCAGCGCGCGCCCGTGGCCGCGATGCTGGAGCGCGGGGTCGACGGCGACGTTCTCGACCAGCATGTGATCGCGCCCGCACCGCAGGACGATCAGGCCGACGATGGCGGGCCCGTCGTCGAGAACGAACACCTCCTCGGTGTCGATGAGCTCCTCCGGGCTGGACTGCATCGGCGCCGGGCGCCGGCCGATTCGCTCCACATAGGGCTCGTAGGCGCGCTCCACGACCTCGACGATCTGAGTGGCGTCATCCGGCGTTGCAGGACGAATGCCGATGCCTTGAGGGTCTCACGGTTCACTCCGCTTCGCTGGGCCGCTACCGTCCGCCGCGATGAGCGTGCGACCCGCCACCGTGGACGACCTGCCCGCGATCCTGCCGCTCGTGCGGGCCTACGCCGAGTTCTACGAGGCGAATCCCACTGACGAAGGCCTCGAGCGCATGTGCCGGACGCTCATCGCCGACCCCGAGGTCGCGGGGGTGCTGCTCGCCGGTTGCGCCGAGGACGGCTCGGTGGTCGGCTTCGCCGCGATGGGCTGGAAGTGGTCGAGCCTGCGAGGGGCAGAGGTCGGCTACCTCGAAGACCTCTTCGTCGCTCCGAGCGCCCGCGGCTCGGGCCTTGCCGACGAGCTCATCGCAGCATGCGCCGAGCGGGCGCGGGGGAGGGGGGCGCCGGTCCTCGCGTGGCTCACAGCACCCGACAATCGCCGCGCCCAGGCCGTTTACGACCGGATCGGCGCCCGCAGCGAGGCGATGCTGGAGTACGAGCTCGAGCTCGGTTAGCGGACCCTTACGAAGCGGCCGCTAGCATGCCGCGCCGTGCCAGACCTCGGTGACCCAGCCTCCTACCTGATCCTCGCCGACGGGACTCCGTTACGCCGTGGTGGCGAGACTCGCAAGGCGAGATCCTCGCGCCCGCCGTCTACGCCGATGGCTCGTGGCGGCGCCCGAGGGCCAGCTCGGCAAGGTCACCGAGAGTCCTCGCCGACCCCGCCGTCGACGTCTTCGATGGCCTCGTGGTCGAGGCCCCCGAGGGCCAGCGCTTCGCTCGCCGCCGCCCAGGTCGACCGGGTCTACGGCGTGGGGTCGTGCTGACGATCGACGCCGACGCTGCCGCCGCTCTGCCCGCCCGCACGGCTGACGCCGGTCATTCGTCGAGCGAGACGACCTAGGGCGCCGGTGCCGGCTGCCCGGCGGCGTCGAGCGCGATTCCCCAGAGGATGTCGTGCTCGGAGACCTCGATCTCCGAGAGGCCGAAGCAGCGCATCACCTCCACGAGGATCACGACGCCGGCGACGATCGTCGGCGCCCGCCCGCGCTGAAGCCCCCTCACCTCGAGCCGCTCGGCGAGCGGCTTCGACGCGAGCGAGGAGAGCATCCGCTGGATCGCGGTGAGGTCGAGGATGGAGCCGTGCACGCGCTCGGGGTCGTAGGGCTCGAGCTCCTGATCGATCGCGGCGAGCGAGGTGGGCGTGCCGGCGACCGCGATGCCGTGCGTCGCGCTCGCGATGGGCTCGTCGGCGAGAGCCTCGGCGATCAGGCCGTGGACGTCCTCGGCCAGGTTCTCGAGCTCATCGGGCTGGGGCGGGTCGTGGTGGAGGTGGCGCTCGGTGTGGCGCACCGTCCCCGCTTGGAGCGAGGCGAAGAACGAGACGTCCGGCCCGCTTCCGAGCACGAGCTCGGTCGACCCGCCCCCGATGTCGACCACGAGCGTCGAGCCGTTCGCAGCCCGGCCTGACGTCGTCCCGAGGTAGGTGAGGCGAGCCTCCTCGGCGCCGTCGACGACGCGGGCGCCGAGCGCGAAGCGCTCGCGCAGCTCGGCGAGGAAGGCGTCGCCGTTGCCGGCGTCGCGAACCGCGCTGGTGGCGATCGCGACCAAGCGCTCCGGCTCGAGCGGCTCGTAGATCGCGATGTACTCCTCCACGGCTGCGCAGACGTCCTCGATCGCCTCGGCGGCCAGCGTCCCGGATGTGTCAACGCCCCGGCCGAGTCGGGTGACCGTGGAGCGCCGCTCGAGCTCGGTCACCGCCGTTCCCGAAACGTCGGCGACGAGGAGGCGCGTGGAGTTCGTCCCGATGTCGATGACGGCGATCCGCAATGCGCCTTCGCCGCCGTTTGCGTCGGGCCCCACGGCCGCATCGTACGCCGCCGCAGCCGGCCGCTCGGGCGACCGGGCGAGGCCCGGTGGCTAGCTGACCAGCCAATTCTGGGCGTTTCGAGGCACCCGCCCCGGGTAGGAGCGCACGGGGGGTAGCCGCCGCAGGGGGCGGCCCCCCCTTTTTCTTCGGTCAGCCGCCGGCCCGGCCGTCCTGCTTTTGCCTCGCAGGAACGGGTACACGCAGGACAGCCCCGCTAGAATCGGCGCCACGCCGCGGGGTGGAGCAGTCAGGTAGCTCGCCGGGCTCATAACCCGGAGGTCGCGGGTTCAAATCCCGCCCCCGCTATGTCTCTGACGGTGACACTTAGGCCCTCCGCGGTGAGGGCCTTCTTGTCGTCGAAGGCCACCGCGACCGCCTCGGAGACCGTCGCCGAGATCTCGATGCGTCGTTCGACCTTGTCATAGGTGACGCGCCAGAGCTGCCCAACCCGATCGTTGAGATCGCTGCTCGCATGATGCGCGGGCGCCATCGAAGACCGATTCCCCACGGCATCGGGCGAGTATTGTCGACACAATGATCGGCAGGGCGCTCAAGCGCCGGGGTCCCCTGGTCGAGCTCGTCGTAATCGTGGTCGCGGCGATCTCGCTCGCACTCGCCACGCAGGCTTTCGCCGTCAAGCCCTACCAGATCCCATCAGGCTCGATGGAGCCGACGCTCGAGATCGGCCAACGAGTCCTCGTCAACCGCTTCATCTACGACTTAAGCAACCCGAGCATCGGCGACATCATCGTCTTCCACCCGCCCGCCGGCGCCGACCGCGAGCGATGCGGGACGCGGAAGCCGGCTCCAGAGGCGTGCGCTGTCCCAGTGCCGACCGAGTCAAGCCAGACGTTCATCAAGCGCGTGGTGGCCGGACCTGGGGATCGGCTTCGAATCATTCACGGCCATCCGATTGTCAATGGCCGCTCGGTCGACGGGCCGTGGGCGATCGATCCGTGCCGGAGCTGCAATCTCCCGAGAGCAATCACGATCACCCCCGGCCACTACTTCGTCATGGGCGACAATCGGCCGCGGAGTGATGACAGCCGCTTCTGGGGGCCGGTTCCCCGTGGCTGGATCATCGGCGAGGTCTTCCTCACGTACTGGCCGCCCGATCGCGCCGGCTTCCTCTGATTCGCTGAGAATCGAGGCGCCTAGGGCGCAGGTATCTGGTATCTCCGAGGCGTTACGCCGCGATTTGCTCGACGATCCGTGCGTCACCACGGGAGACGTCGCGGGCCGGGTATCGGTCCTGTCGGCGACCGGGCGATTGAGACCCGCCGAACCAGTCCCCGGCCTCGGCCAGGTCAGGGCTGTGCGAGTCTGGCCACGATGGAATCTGGGAGGGGCCGGCGACCCAGTTGATCACCGGCAGTAACCACTCGTTCTCCCGGACCTAACGCCGAAGCGGCTGGCTCAAAACTCTTGACGCCGACCGGAATCGAGGCAATCCCGTTGCCGTCGAAGGAGGGATCGAGGCGCCCATTCTTCAGGTACTGGACGAACGCGATCGATCCATTTACCGCCGCATCTCCAACTTGGACGACCTTGCCGCGCGGCAGAAGAAGCAGATCGGCGGCGTAAGTAGCGAAGGAAAAGTGCTTACGGAGGACGACGAGCCTCGCGCCATCGCCCGAGAAAGAGCGATCTGCAGAACCGTTGGGCTGGAAGCGGGCAATCGCGTACGGGCTGGCTGTCGGGTGACGCAATATGACGCCGTCGCCGACGACAATCTTGCCATTTCCTTCTACGGCGATTGCCACGCCGGGGCCCGGCCGCCTGGCGACGAAGCCGAACCGGCCGGACGGGGCGCCAAAGGTCGTTGTCGCGGCGCCGTTGTCTCCAAACGACGCGTCGATTGTTCCGCTCGGGGTGAGCCGACTCACGCTCGCGTTATCGGCCTCCTTCTGGATGGACGCAACGATCGGATTCGCGCCCTGAAGCGCGAGGGCGAGATCGGTTCGGTGCGGATAGCCGAGCTCCGCTACGCCGTCGGTGCCGAACCCCCCGTCGGGGCTTCCCGATGCGGCCGAGAATGCCGCTACAGCGGATCGACGATGAGATGTCGTGTTGCCGGCGACGAAGATCCGTCCATCGCCGATAACCATGTCCTGTGGCTCCCCGAGCCCTGAGGACGACTCAAAGCCGGCCGTCCCGAAAGTTGGATCTAGGCTGCCGTCATCGTTGAGCCGGAGCAAATCAAGCGCGCCGTTGGTGTCGGTTGCAACGACGATCCTGCCGTCCGACTGAACAGCAATGGCGACCGCTTGAGCGTCGCCCTCGCCATCACCGAGGACGAATACGCCGTCGCCTGAGAAGGTTGAATCCAATCGGCCGTCACGGGTCAGCCGCGCAACCACGGCCTGTTTCGTCTCACCGCCAGCATGGGTGGCGAAGTCGGAGCCCACGACGATGGTTCTCCCCTGCTGGTCGACTGCGACGTCGGTGGTGATGGACTGCGTGTCGCCGGCTCCAAACGGTATCGACGCTATCCCGTCACTAGAGAACCCGCGGTCGAGGCGAATCGCGGCGACTGTGGTGGCTGCTGCCGCGAGCGCGAGGACGCCAGCGGCCGCGATTGCACGGATCAGAATGCGGCGGTGGAGGCTCCTGGATCTTGACCGCGACGCCCTCGGGGCTTCGTGGCGACTACTCCGACGAGCAGGCCCCGAGCAGCTAGAAATCATCAAACGTCCTCCCGTGTCGGCGGACGACGCCCGCCGCGCGAATTCGGAGCCGACCTTCTCACACACAGGCGGTGAGAGCAAGGGTCGCAATTGCGGATAGCTCCGGGCTCCGGGCTCCGGACGTCGGCCACCCGGTGGCTGGCACGGCGCCAGGCGCCGGAGGACCTTCGGCCGCAATTCGCTCGACAATCCGTGCGTCACCGCGGGAGACGTAGCCGGACGCGCTGATCCGCACGCCACTGCCGATTGAGGCGATGGCGCGGAACTGCTGAAGGAGGCGTTCGGCCGGCTGCATCGGGCCTTCCCGGATCTTCACATCACGGTCGAGGATCTGATCGCAGAGGGGGACAAGGTCGTCGCCCGCGACACGGTTACCGGTACCCACAAGGGCGAGTACATGGGCCTGCCACCAACCGGCAAATCGATCACGTACGACGAGATCTTCATCGTCCGCCTCGCGGACGGCCGAATCGCCGAGACCTGGGGAGTCGTCGACGTCCTCTCGCAGATGCGTCAGCTCGGCGCGATTCCAGGAGGCGCCTCCTAGCCAGGTGGCTGTCGGCGCTCGTGGCGCTTACCTAATGTCGCGGCGGGCCGATGACCGGGGTCTTGACCGGCGCCGCGAGGCCGATGTAGGCAACGATCTGGTGGCCGCCCGGGTTCGTCTGAAACGGCACCTGGAGCCAGTTGTTGGCCAGCCACACGTTTCCGGAGCGGTCGACGGCCACGCCCGTGTTGCGGGTCAGGCCGTCGAACCCGTAGCCGCTATTCGGAGCGATCGGATCGCCGGTGTGCGTGCCCGGCGGACAGTGCTTGGGCCGGGTCCCGCAAAGATTGCCCAGCGTCTGCTTGTCGAAGTTCGCGACCCAGACGTTGTCGTTTCCATCCACCGCGATCCCCCACGGCAGGAATGTGCCGCCGCCCGTGAACGGCGAGCCCGCCGAGGGGACGCCCTTGTCGTTCAGGAGGGTCACCGAGCCCATCCCCTCGAACGGGGGCAGCGGAGGCTCGCACGGGAACAACACCTTGCCCGAGTTTGCGACCCAGACGTTGCCGCGACTGTCGGCGGCGAGGCCCATCGGTCGGCGAATCGCGGTCGAGACCGGCGAGTTGGCGGTCGGCGTCCCGTCGGAGTTGAGGATCGCGACGCGGCTGTTCTGGTTTCCGGCGACAAACGCCTGCCCGCGATCGTTGATCGCGATCCCGAACGGGCTCGTGATCCCGAGGTTGCTCGCGACGATTGCTCGCGAGGGATCGCCCTGCGGGTACTTGCTGACGGTGCCGTTGCCGCAGTTGGCGACCCAGATGTTGCCGGCGCGGTCGGCGACGGTCGCCTGGGGCTGATCGAGCTGTCCGGCCGTGTAGCCGCCGCCGAACGTATCGGTGGCGGGCGGGGACAGCGGGTTGCCGCTGGCCGTGAACTCCGAGACGCTGTTTCGCGGCGGTGGGTCGGTGCACCCGACCCCCTGGAAGCCGTAGTTGCCGACCCACACGTGCCCGTTCGGTGCCACGGTGATGCCGAAGCCGGCGCCGCTCAGGCCGCCTCCCGTGAACGGCGAGCGGCCCGCGAACTGGCCGTCCGGCTTGAACTTGAACAGCTCGTTGCTGGCGCACTGCGGCACGTGGGGGTCGGCGCCGTAGTTGTAGTTGTTGTTGACCCACAGGTTGCCCCGCTTGTCGATCGCGAGGTTGCCGGGGCCGTCGAGGCTCGTCCCGTCACCGTCGAAGCGCAGCGCCAGCGTCCAACCGTCCGGGCGCTCTCCGGAGCCCAGGGCCGGTCCGTACGGGGCCGGCGCCGAGTTGGCGAGCTTGAACAGGCCCTGCACGTGATCCTCCGGGTTGCGAGCGATATCGGCGACGGCCTCCAAGGTGCCGCGGGGCGTGGATCCGCCGAGCGGCGTGGCGAGCCGGAAGAGCTGCGAGCAATGCCGGGTCGAGCGGGCGCACTGCGGGAGCATGTTCGAGAGCGAGTTGAACGCCTGCAGGGTCGACGTCTGGTCGCCGTTGGGCGTGCGCCGTAGCAGCCAGCCGAGGTGCCCGGTCGGCACGTTGGCGAGGTCGGCGGCCATTGAGGCCGCGTTCTGAAGCCCGGGCGAACTCCCGGCGATCCGCTTGGAGCTACGGAGGAACTCGGCCAGCGCATATCCGGCAGCGACCGTCGTGTGCTCGTTGACCACGGCCCTTCGCGGGAACCGTGGCGTGCCGAGGACCGCCGCGAGCCGCACTACCGCTCCGTGGCCGGCGATCAGATAAAGAACCGCGACCGGGCGGCGCGGCGCGCGGTAGTTGAGCTTGAATCCGCCGTCCTGGCCAGTGCGAGACTCCGCGAGCCGTGTCGGACCCGAGCTCGCCTTGCCGGCGCGGTAAAGGGTTACGGGTACTGACGCGAGCGTCTTGCCCTTGCTCGCGACCTTGCCACGTAGCGTCGCCGCGGCGGCCGCCTCGGCGCCGCCGAGCGAGACGAGTCCCAGCGCCGACCCGATGCCAAGTGCGAGCGGCCACGACAGCCGCCGTAGCCACCGCTGGGCTCGCCTACGATCTGGCGTTCTTCCTTGCATCAGGCGCCCACCTACCCATGCTCGCTGATCGTAGTCGAGCACGTCCGCGATACCGCTCGCCTTGCCCTGTTGTAGGCCTCCATGACCCGCCGCGCGATCTCCACGCTCTCCTGCGACATCGCCCGCGCAGTATCTCGCGGCGGCGGGGGGCTATGGGCGCCGCTGGTTTCGAACCAACGACCTCTCGCGTATGAAGCGAGCGCTCGTCAAGAGCCCCGGGCCGCGATTTGTTCCACGATCCGTGCGTCACGGCTTGCCCCCGGCTAGGGGCCGAAAGGTCGCCTGTTCAGATCCGGTCGCCCCGACTCGTCACCAACCAGGCCTTGGGTATCTGCGAGGGGGTGTGTTAGCGTCGTCGGAGGCGCGCGGGCGCCGGCAGCCGCCGATCGTCCGGCGTGCCCCATACGGGAGGTGCCATGCACCGCATTCCTTTTCGCCGGCCATCGCCGGCGATGGTCGTCGCATTGGTCGCGCTGTTCGTCGCGCTAGGGGGCTCGGCGCTCGCGGGCGTGATCATCGCCTCCAACGGCCAGGTCGCCAGGAAGACGATCGCGGGCCATCAACCACCCACGGGCGATCACCCCAACATCATCGGCGGCTCCATAAACGGCGCGGACCTCTCGTCGGACCTCAAGAATTCCCTGAAGCTGCATTGCTCGTCTGACCTCCTTCAGGCCGCGGACATTTGCGTCGAGCCCGGCCTGCGCACCGTTGCCACCTTTGGGGACGCGCTACAGACGTGCGCGACCGCCGGACGTCGGCTGCCTACCCTGGCGGAGCTCGCGCTGGCATTCGACCACCTGGGGGCGTCCCAGCCGAGTCAATGGGTCTCGACGCAGTACGTCGACAGCAATGGGCCCAACACCTCCTTCCTAGCAGGTCTCCTCGGCGACGATGGGTCTCGCGCCCTCCAGTTCGGCTACGACGCCACGACCGTCCACACCGAGCCCTACCGCTGCGTGACCTCCGCGACCAACTGACTTCCAGAGCGGATTAAGGCACAAGCGCAGGGCTCGGTCGTGGTGCCACGACTAGTCACCGTCGACACCAAAGGGGGTGGCGAGGTCCACACCTAGGGCCCCTGGTGGGAGCGGCCTGCGCGGGCGAGGATGCCCGTGCAGTTCGAAACCACCTACCAAGGAGAACATCAGATGAACATCACCAAGACCCGCCGAGCCCTCGTCGCCCTTCTCGCCGCGCTCAGCGTCGCCGGGGCCGCCACGAGCGTCGCGGCAGCCAACAGCCCCTCCCACGACAAGCTGACGATCCACTACTCGGGCGACGGCTTCTACGGGAAGATCAAGTCGGGCAAGGCCAGCTGCCTCGCGAACCGCACCGTCTCGGTTCACAAGTCGAGCGGCCGGGTCCTCTACTCCGACACCACCGAGACCGACGGAAGCTGGGACACCGGCAACTCCGGCCAGGTCCGCGGCAAGTTCTACGCCACGGTCAACGCCAAGGGCGCCTGCCTGCCCCTCGTCTCGAAGACGATCCAGGCCTAGCTCGCATCAGCACCCCACACGGGCCGGGTGGCGCACCAGCGTCGCCCGGCCCGTTTTCGTCTACGCGTGCGATGGTGGGGCGGGTTGCTTAGGGGCCGGCTCGGGCGATGCCTCAGGCCACCATTCGCTCGACGATCCGTGCGTCGCCGCGGGAGACGTAGCGGTCCCCACGCTACTTCCCTCCTGATGTGGTGATGCGGCTGAAGTAATCGTCGACCTTGTTGACGGCGACCGGCCTTCCCATCGAATAGCCGGCGACCATGCCATGGGGCAGGCGGTCGATGCCCTCGAAGTCGCCGAGGAAGCAGCATGCGCGCGCGTCGCTGCCGGTCGTGAGCAAGTTGAACGGTCGGGCGAGGTTGGTGCGCTTCCAGCCCCGTCCGTGGTTGGTCGAGGTGGATACGACCACCCGCGCCGGCCAGTTGCCGTTGGTGCTCTTCGGGGCAATGATGTAGTAGACGACGCCCACCGTCCCGTCGCCAGCGACCTCGATGGTGGGCATCGCCGCCTGGCCGTTGGACCTTGATGTGCCTCGTGGTCCAGGTCCGGCCGGAGTCGGCTGACCGTGCGACCGCGATCCGCGACGCCTGGTTCGTGGAGCCCGGCTGCAGCCAGGCGACGTAGACGTCCCCGTTCGGCGCGACCGTCTGCGACGGGTACGTGTCGAAAGTGTTCAGACCGTACGTGGGATGGGTCGGGTCATCGGTGACGCCTCGCCCGGATGACCAGCCGATAGTGATCGGCTTGCCCCATGTCTTGCCCCCGTCGGTCGAGCGGACCGCGAGCTCCTGTGTGGTTTGGTCCGCGTCCGGGTCCGAGAAGTTGGAGGTGATGACCGCCATCACGTCGAGCAGCGAGCCGTCATCGTTGACGAGGACCTTGCTGATGCCGGGCCAGCTGTTCGTGGTTTGCGGGTCATAGAGCGGCTTCGGCGCCGACCAGGTTCTCCCGTTGTCGGTCGTCTTAGCGAAGAGGCTGTAGCCATGAAGGAGATCGGGCGGCTCGCGCAGGTCGTAGACGTAGTAGGCCGTTTTCGGCTTGCGCGGATCGGCCGTCAGTCGCGGCAGGTCCCAGAACTGATCCGTGTCGGGCTGGACCGTGTACGGCGGATTCCACGAGAAGCCGCCGTCGAAGGACCGGAAGGCGTACATGGCCGTGCTGGCGCCCGTCCCAGGCGGTGGATCGCTCAGGTCGGATGGCACCGGCGCGGGGGCCGAATCGCCCTGCGGCGTGACGCCGTTGACCACAATCGCGCTGAACCAGGCCTGGCGTCCGTCGGCCGAGAAGTCGACCCCCGGGTCGCTGGCGACCTGAAACGGCCCTCCGGTGCAGGCGGAGAGCCCTGGCACGAGGATCCGCGAGAATGTCTTCCCGCCGTCGCGCGATGCCATCACGACGTCCGTCGCCCGGCCGTCCTGGATCCACGCGACGAGGATCCGCTTCGGATTCGTGGGGTCGACCGCCACGGACGTTTCCTGCGCGTAGCCGGCCGAGAACCCGGGGTTGTCGAGCGCGCAGGTCGAGGATGGCGAGAAGGGGCTCGAGCGGGAGATGCGTTGGGTCTGCACCTTCACTGAAGCCGCCGGCGCCGGCGAAGCGGCCACGCCGCCGAGCACTACTGAAAGCGCCACGCATAGTCCGACGCGCTTGCTCGAATGAATCCCCACCCACCCGCGACTATATATGCGGTCGGTCGGATCCCGGCTCCGAATGGACCGATCATCTTCTTAGACGGAGGAGCGCGGAAAGCTCCTCTCGTCGCGCTGTAGGCCTCAGCGGACGACGCAGCCCGCGTGCGCACTTGAGGCCGGAAACGCCTCCGCGAGCGCGTCCGCTATGAGACGAGCACGGGCCTCGTAGCCCGCCGACGTGAAGTGGATCCCATCGGGAATGAACCAGCGGTCCTTGACGAGTGCCGCCCAGTCGAAGACCCGCATGTTCGGGTATCTCGGACAGGCGTCCACGAGGGCGGCGTCCCAGCGTTCCATGTTCGCCTCCGAATATGCGCTGGACGCGAGAAGCGACTTCACGTTCACCCACATGACCGGTTGGTTGCCGATCGCCGACATCATTCGCTCGATCCTCTGCGTGAGGCCGACCGACGAGCCGACGGCGACGTCGGCGGTGTCGTTGGTGCCAAGAGCGAGCACCCAGCATCCGCGGTAGCCCTGGCGCACCAGCTCGCGCGCCACGTCGTAGGCATTCGTCTGGCCGGGGAGCGTTTCGACGATCGATCGCGCTCCGGAGATCTCCGGCCGCCACGTGCCGGCGCCCACGCGCGCGTACTGGGCGCCGATGCGCTGTCTGCGATCGGGGAGGTAATCGGGCGAGTCGAGGCCCTCGGAGGTCGAGTCGCCGATATGGACCACGGACCTGCACGAGGTGCTCGTACTCCGTTTTCGAGGCTGCCCGGCGTTGGTCTGCCGCGACGCCCATTGCGACGGCGTCGGCTGGTCGGTGGGGTACTCAGGCTTCTGGGGGCGCTCTGCCTTTTTGGGGTGCTCACGCTTCTGGGGCGTGCTCCCGGCTGCTGCCGCCACGGCATGCGCGTTCGACGACGCCGTCCGCCTACCGCTCGAGCCGCTCGCGACGACCGTTGAGATCACCGCCCCGGTGACGGCGGCTACGACCACCGCGGCGACGACGACGCGCCGCCTCCGGCGCCGCCGTCGGATGGCTTCCCGTCGACGCCGCCGACGAACGACTTCTCGGGTCGGTTCGGTCACGCGCAACATGATGCGCCCCCCGACCCCGCAGAATCGCAAGAGGCCGCCCTCGGGCGGGCACGACCTACGCGTCGGCGAGCGCGCGGAGTCCCTGGATGGGCCCGAAGTCGTCAGCCGCAGCAGGTACACATAGGTTGTGTCCGATCTTGCGATCCGTGTCCCGTCGGTCGCGGAGCTGTTCGATGGATGGAGTGCCGAGCCGCTCGCTCAGCGTCCGTTGAGCGACGAGGTCCGCGAGCGGATCCTGGACCGTTGGGTCCGAGTTCGGAAGGGGCGAAACCGGATCTCGGGCGGGCCGACGCTCGAGCTTTGGCTTCCCGAGGAGGAGCGGAGCGACGGCATGGCGGAGATACTCGTCGCAGCCGTCCGCAGCGACCTTCGGACGCTGGCCGTCGACTCCCGCCGCCACTGGATCCGCCGCAGCCTCCGTCCGCGGCCGGCGCGGATCGGACTGCTGATCTTCTTCCTGGCGCTGACGATCGCCGCCATCGTCGACTTCACCTGGGCCGACGAAAGCGGTGACACGTTGCTCGGGCAGACGTTCGTGGTCTTCGGCTGGGTTGCCCTATGGACGCCCGCCAGCGCGATGATCCAGGCGGCCTCGTATCGGCTCGGCCACCGGCGGTTCGTGGAGCTCGCGGACGCTGAGATCCGGATCGTCTGGGCCTAGTCACTCGGTCTGGCCGGCGATTCTCATGTCACGAGCCCAACCTCGCCCTTACGGTCGCCGAATGCGACCCAAGGCTCTCACGCCCGAGTTGCACAGCCGCGACACGAGCGATCCGTGGCGGTCTACATGCTCGAAGGAGTTCCGCAAGGACAGTGGCGCCTTCCACACCGGTATTCGTCCCATCTTTGGACCACGCGAGCGGCTGCTACTAGGCGTCAAGCCGCGCCGCGCGCCACCCAGGCCTTCGCCGACACCACGAACGGTGGCTCCGGCAGCCTCTCCCTGCAGAGCTCGCGCAATGCCGTGCGCCGATCGGGCTCGAGGCCGGCGACGTGCGCACCCGATGGGGCGACGCCGAGCGTGAACGGCTCCCACCAGTCCTCGAACGTGGCGTGCTCGACGTCCACCGCGACGGCGCTGTCGACGATGTCGGCGATTCCAGCCGCGCGAAAGAGGTCGGCCAGGTGGCCGGCCCTGCTGCCGGGGCAGACAGACCCGGTCTCGACCTCAGGATCGAGCGCTTGGGCGGCATCCCAGAACGGACCGATCGGCCCGCCGTCGGTGAAGTCCCACACGCATGCGGCGACGACGCCGCCGTCCCGCGTCACCCTCGCCATCTCGCGGAGGCCTGTGACCGGATCGTCCATGACGTTGACCACGAGCTGGGCGAGCGTCGCATCGAAGCAGCCTCCTTCGAACGGCAGATCCTCAGCCGGCGCGCGGATGACCAGGACTCCGGGATGGCGGCCGCGTAGGGCCGCGACGAATTCCTCGGACGGGTCGACCGCGGTCACCCGTCCCGGCCTGGCCCTCCGGGCGAGCTCCGCGGTCAGCGCACCGGGGCCGCATCCGACGTCGAGGACCCGGCCGTCGAGCGGGAGTCCGGCGAAATCGGCGAAGGGCACCGCCAGCGGCCTCGAGTAGCGGCCCATGAACCGGTCATAGGCGTCGGCATCGCTCAAGCTCACTTCTTCTCTTTCGTCGGCAACGCGCGGGCGAAAGCGACGCTCTGCATAGCCCAGGGCTCGAGCGCTCGCTTCGTGGAGACCGACTCGGCATCGACCCGAAGCCAGCCCTTCATCTCGCGTCCGCGCATCTCAAACGGTCGCGCACCGGGCTTGGCGAGGAGAGCCTCGGTCTCCTCCTTGGAGCAGTGGATCATCAGGCCACCCTCGCCGCCGACCCCCACCGCCGTATGGCCGTCGATCATGAAGCCGATGCCGCCGAACACCTTCTGCTCGTGCTTCGGCATAACGCCGAGATCGGTCAACCTGGCCTGTATTTCAGCGCCTACGGCCACAAATTCGGAATCAATCATCTAGCCCGCGGCGGTGTCAGTCCGACGCATCGCGGGCGCGCCCATAGCGCTCGTAGATCACGCGCGAGCCGAACGTCTTCGTCTCGATCAGGTCGAGCGGGACGTCTTCGGTGACCGGAGGCAGGAAGGGCGTGCCGCCACCGACGACGACCGGATTGCGGAACATGCGCAGCTCGTCAACGAGGCCGAGCTCGAACGCCGGCGCGGCGAGGCCGGCGCCGCCGATCGAGACGTCCTTGTCGGTCGCGTCGAGCACCGCAGCTGACTCCTCGGCCAGCGACGCCTCGGCGAGCCGGGCGTTGCCCTGAACGCTGTCGAGCGTGCGGCTGAAGACGACCTTCGGGATAGCGCACCAGACGTCGGCGAACGCGATCCTGAGCTCGTTGTCGCGCATCGACGGATCCGTCTCCCACGGCAGCATCGTCTCGTAGAGCCTGCGGCCGCACAGATAACCGCCGAGCTCGCGTACCTGCGCGGTGTGGAAACGAAACTGCTCATCGTTGGGAACCGTCCACGCGAACGCGCCCTCGCGGTCGGCGATAAAGCCGTCAACCGAGACGCCCATCGAGTAGATCAGCATGGCTTCAAGCTTGAGCGTGACATCGGGCTCTCCTTCCTTCTGCTGGTCCAAGCGATCGTACGGCCATGCCGGCCCCACCGAGATCCCGGAAGCGGAACCCCTTACGATCGAACGGTGACCGTGAACGACGACGAGCTCTTCGGTGCCGAGCACGTTCGCGTCTACCGAGAGACCGGTGGCGAGCGCGGCTACCACTGGCACGGCGCGACGGTCCTGCTGCTGACCACCACCGGCCGCAAGTCGGGCGAGCCGCGGACGATGCCCCTCATCCATCGAACCGACGGCGATCGCTGGGTGGTGGTGGCGTCGAAGGGCGGGTGGCAGCACGATCCGATCTGGTTCCAGAACCTGCAGGCGGATCCGGACGCGACCATCGAGGTGCGAGACGAGACGGTCCCGGTGCGCGCGTCGGTGGCGGAGGGGGAGGAGCGCGAGAGGCTGTGGAAGCTGATGAACGAGGACTGGCCCGCCTACGACTCCTACCAGGCGAATACGGAGCGGCAGATTCCCGTGGTGGTTCTCGAGCGGCGCTCGTAGCCGCGTTGGGCGTCAGGCGCTCGCCAAGACGTCATTGCCGCTCAGCCGTGCAGCGGCCCGCGAAGGTAGACGGCGTCGTTGCGGCCCGTATGGCCCGAGACGAGGTTGGTCGCGGGCGACTCAAATGCGACCGAGCGCCCGTCCGCTGACATCGCCAGCGACTGCGTGTAGAAGGGAATGAGGACCCCCACGCCGGCGTTCGCCGGCTTCCCGGACGAGCTCACGTCCGCCTGCACCGTCTTGCCGCTTCGCTCATCCCGGAAGAACACGTGGAGCTTGCCGTCGCCTCGCCCTGAGACGAGGTTCGTGCCACTGGACTCGAAGGTGATGAAGCCGCCGTGGTTGGAGATCGCGGGGGCGTTGCTGTCTCCGTTGGATTGCTTGCCCGATGAGCTGACGCTGACCCGCGTCGTCTTAGCCCTCTTCAGGTCGCGCACGAAGATGTCTGCCTTCCGGTTCGCGTCCTGCTTGACGAGGTTCGTCGCCTTCGACACGAAAGCGACGTAGCGCCCGTCCCCGGAGATCACGGCTCTGTGGCTCCCGTCGTTCGCCCGCTTCCCGGAGGAGCTCACGCTGGCGAGGATCGTCCTTTGCCGCTTCAGGTCGCGGACGTAGATGTTGTATCCCCTGGCGCCCTTGATGATGTTCGTCGCCTGCGTCTCGTAGACGACGTAGCGCCCGTCGGCGGAGATCGAGGGGTGGTGGCAGTAGCCGTTTCCCGGCTTGCCGGTGGAGGTGACGTTTACCTGCTGCGTCTTTCCGGTCTTCATGTCGCGGACGAACTCGTTCCGAGCGGCGACCGGCTTTCGGGGAGTGAGGCTCTTGGCGTCGGAGCTGAAGACGACGAACCGCCCGTCGGCGGACACCGACGGGTTCTGGCTCCGGCCGCCGGCCGGCTTCCCGTTGACGCCGACGGTCACAACGCTCGTCGTCCCGCTCGTCATGTCGTGGAGGTAGACGTTGCCGTCGCCGAACCTGTCGGGCTCGGCGTAGGCGACGAATCGACCGGTGGCCGAGATCGCAGGCTGGATGGGCTGGACGCCTCCCGAGGCCGGCGCGACCAACTGAGTCGTGCCCCTGTCGCGATCTCGAACGAAGACCCCTCCAACGCCGCCCGGGTCGAGGTTGGTGGCGAAGGATACGAAAGCGACGTACCGCCCATCGCCCGAAAGGGCAGGATTGCCGCTCTCCTGGTTCGCCGGCTCGCCCGAAGAGCTCGCGCTGACCAGAATTGTCTTGGCGCCGGCCGCCAGAGCGATCGTCGTGAAAGCGAGGGCGACGGCGACGACGAGTGGGAAAACGAAGCGACCCGCCCATCCGCGGACGGCGCGATCGAGGTTGAACCTCATTGGTACTGCCTCCGGTCGGTCACGGTGATTCGGTCGGAGCTCGACATTCGAGCAACTGAATCGGCGGGTGTTGGAGGAAGCGCTCCCAGTAATCGCCGGGAAATACCCGCTCACCCTCCGCCGAGACCGTTGGGTTCGACCAGTGCCCGTGCTCGAGGCCAGCTTCGCTCAACGCCCAGTCGTGGGCCGCGACGCCGAGCTGGAAGTTCGTGATGTCGAATGACGACTCGTCGAGGTGGATTCGCCACGTGTACGGCGCGCCCTCAGGCATCTCGCCGACGAAGATTCGCTCGAATCCATACGGCGTGAAATCGACGTCACGGAACTCGATGCCCGGCCTGGTGTTCACGGTCACGAAGCGCCCACCCGGCTTGAGGGCGCGGGCGATCGCCTCGCACATCGCGCGCAGCTCCTCGCGACTGCTGGCGTAGTTGAGAAGGTACGCCGCGACGACGAGGTCGAAGCGCTCGGGCGGATCGAGATCGAGGACGTCGCCAACCAAGTAGTCGATTCCGAGCGGCTCGCGCTCCTCAGCTTCGCGCGCGAGGGCGATCATACGAGGCGAGAGGTCGATGCCCGTAACGCGGTCCGCGCCGCCCTGTTTCAGGAGCCGCGTGTAATGGCCCTCTCCGCAGGCGAGGTCGAGCACCGACATTCCAGCGAGCTCGCCCACCAGCCCGAGCAGGGAGGGCGCCTCGATGAACGTTCGCCACGGCTGAGCCTTGGCGCGCTTGTATTGATCGCCGATCTCCTCGTAGTCCGTCGTCATCGTCTATCCGTCGTTCAGCCAAAGCCCTCACGGCGACGACGGCGCGTGACGGCAGCCGCCGAGTCCGTCCGAGCATGAAGCTCCCTCCGGGGGGGTCAGTCGTCGGCTGATTCCGGGCCAGCGACGTCTCGCATGTCAGGCGCGGGTGCTTCGTGAGTTGTGGGGTCGGCCTGCGCGTCTGCGGCCGCCTGCTTCCGCGCAGCCTTCCTGGCCTGCTTCTCCTGCCGACGCTCGAGGAGCCTGCGTTCACGGTTGAGCTTCGCCATCGTTGTCTTCCGCTTGCTGCCTGAGGACATGGCCCCTAATCCCTAAAGCGCCTGGACGTTCGCGGCCGCCGGGCCCTTTGCGCCCTGCTCGACGTCGTAACTCACCTTGGCACCTTCGGCCAGCGACTTGAAGCCGTTGCCCTGGATTGCGCTGTGATGCACGAACACGTCGTCTCCGGCCTCATCGGGCGTGATGAATCCGAAGCCCTTGTCGTCGTTGAACCACTTGACTGTTCCTGTGGCCATCTCTCGGTCCCTCCGTCTGGGCCCACCAAGAACGCGGAGGGTGCCTGTAGGCAACGACTGCGAAAAAGCGGACTACTTTGATCGAACGAATGCCCGACCCGCGAAAGAGTCTACGCGGCCTTCTCGCGGTGCGGCAGCTTCCAGTCAGGCCGCACGAAGTGGCACGTGTAGCCGTTCGGGATCCGTTGTAGGTAGTCCTGGTGCTCGGGCTCGGCTTCCCAGAACGGGCCCGCCTCACTCACCTCGGTGACGACCTTGCCCGGCCACAGGCCCGATGCGTCGACGTCGGCGATCGTCTCCTCGGCGACCCGGCGCTGATCGTCGCTGGTGTAGAAGATCTCGGAGCGGTAGCTCGACCCGATGTCGTTGCCCTGCTGGTCCTTCGTAGTCGGGTCATGAATCTGGAAGAAGAACTCCAGGATGTCGCGATAGGAGATTCGCTCGGGGTCGAAGACGATCTCCACGGCCTCGGCATGGCCCTCGTGGTTCTGGTAGGTGGCGTTGGGAACGTCCCCGCCCGCGTATCCGACCCGCGTCGAGATCACGCCGTCACGCTTGCGCAGCAGCTCCTGCGCCCCCCAGAAGCACCCTCCAGCCAGGATCGCCGTCTCGGTGTGGTCCGTCATCGCGCCGCTCCTTCGTTCCGAGGATTTGATCTGAGCTTAGCCCTCTCTGCTCATCGTCCATCGCGGTACGGGACGCGCGACGAGTAGTGGACGGCAGCTCGGGGGCGGCAAGGAAAGAGCCCGATTTCCCTGACGGGCGCCGGGTCGTCAATCGCCGGGCGGGCGGTCGAGAACGAGCCCGTAGGCGCGCCTGACGCGCAGCCGAACGACCAGCCGCCTGGCCTCGACCATCCGCGCGAAGAACGCCTCCTCATCCTCCTGGCCGCCGCCGACGGCGTTGTGCACCTCGAGTAGCTCCCGGCACGCGGCGTCGCCGGGTTCCGACGCTACGGCTGAGAGCTCGGCGTCGCACTCGGCGACCGCGTATGCCCAGTGATGGTCGCCAACGACGTAGAGAGCTGCGCGCGGGTCGCGGGTGAGGATCCTCCCCTTGACCCGATCGGCAGTTGTCGAGACGCGCGCGAGCCGCTCGGCGCCGTCCCACGCGTAGAGCACGTTCGTGAGGTGGGGGTAGCCGGCCTTCGTGACGGCGGCGAGCACTCCGTGCCGGCGGTTCGCGATCAACTTGAGCAGCGCCGCCTCGTCGGGCATCACCACGCAGGTTAATCATCGAGCGCGAGAGTTCCGCTCGCTCCCGACGGTACGAGGGAGCCTCGGCTCCCAGCTGCTACCACCTATTAGCTCCGCAACCGCCCAGGAGGAACCCGTTGAGCCAGACTCACCGAGCCAACCGCACCGTGACGATCGCCGCCGCCTGCCTGGCGACCGCGATGCTGATGCTCGACATCAGCGTCATCAACACCGCCCTCTCATCGATTGCCTCCGGTCTCGACACCGGCCTGAGCGGGCTCCAGTGGGTGGTCGACGCCTACACGATTCCGCTCGCAGCGACGGTGCTCACAGCCGGTGCGATTGCGGACCGGTTCGGCCGGCGGAGGGTCTTCCTGATCGGCCTGGTGATCTTCACGCTGAGCTCCGCCGCGTGCGGAGCGGCGAGCGGCATCGGCGTCCTCGTCGCCGCGCGCGCGGTCCAGGGGCTCGGGGCGTCGATGATGTTCGCGACCGCCCTCGCGCTCATCTCGCAGGTGACGCCGGAGCGCGCGGATCGCACGAACGCGCTCGCCGCGTACGGCGCCGCGATCGGCGCCTCGTTCGCGCTCGGGCCGTTCATCGGCGGGTCGCTCACGGCCCTCTTCGACTGGCGGGCGATCTTCCTCGTCAACGTGCCGATCGGTGCGGCCGTGATCTGGGTCACCTATCGCTGGGTGGCGGAGGGTCGCGACCCGACCCCCAGGCGGATCGATGTGCCCGGGCAGATCACGCTCATCGCGGGGCTGTTTCTCTTGGTGCTGGGGCTGCTCCGCGGCAATACCGACGGCTGGGGCAGCCCGGGCATCGTCGCGGCGCTCGCCGGGGCGGTGGCGCTCCTCGTCGCATTCGTGGTCGTGGAGGGCCGCTCGCGCGAGCCGATGCTTCCGCTGCGACTTCTCCGTGGGCGCCTTTTCGCCGGGCCCCAGATAGCGGTGTTCGCCATCGCGTCCTCGTTCTTCGCGGTGTTCCTCTACCTCACCCTCTATCTGCAGACGGTCCTCAGCATGTCGCCGATCCAGACGGGCCTCGTCTACCTTCCCGGCACGTTCCTCGTCTTCGTCGTCTCCGGGATGACCGCGCAGCTCGGCGCGAAGGCATCGCCCGCGAAGATCGCGAGCGTCGGTCTGGGCCTCGTCGGCGCTGGGCTCGCCCTGATGCTCGTGATCGGCGTCAACTCTTCATGGACGGCGCTTCTGCCGGGACTCCTCGTGACCAGCCTCGGCACCGGGCTCTTCAACCCCACCGGGAGCGCTCTGGCCCTGAACGCCCTGCCCGATGAGCAGAGCGGTCTCGCCGCAGGCTCCAACGACACGTTCCGGCAGGCGGGTGTGGCGGTCGGAATCGCCGCGCTCGGAACGCTCGTCCCCGCCAACGCCGCTCTCGGCGGGAATCCTCAGGCCTACGTCGATGGCCTCCACCACGCGCTGATCGTCAGCGCCGTGATCGCGCTCGTCGGCGCCGTCGCCACAGCGTGGTTGCTGATCCCGGCCGGCGCGGGGGTGAAGGCGGAGGCGGTGACCGAAAGCGCCTGACCTGGCGCGGCACGGTCCGCCATGAATGCGGCGGAGCTACGCGCTCACTGCCTGTCGTTCAGCGGGGCCGAAGAAACGTTTCCGTTCGGCCCCGAGACCTCGGTGTTCAAGGTAGCCGGAAAGATGTTCGCTCTGTCTGCGCTCGAGGCGGAATCGCTCCGGATCAGCCTCAAGTGCGAGCCGCTGCTCGCCGAGTCGCTTCGCGCGGCGCACGCGGCGGTGCTTCCCGGGTACCACCTCAACAAGCGCCACTGGAACACGGTCATCGTCGACGGCTCGATCCCCGACGAAGCCATCCGCGACATGATCGAGGACTCATACGACCTGGTCGTCAGCAAGCTGCCGAGAGCGCGCCGTGGCGCTCTCGGCTGGTGCGGCGACGCCTAGGTCGCGGTGCCTAGCCAGCGACTGTTCGAGCCTTGCTTCCCGGGCCGAGACCCCAGGTGACGATCCGCTCCGGGTGGATCCGGATCAGCGGAGTCGGAAGCGGGATTGCCTCAGCCCGCCCGCGGACCTCGACCCCGCGCGGACGCCATGGGTCGACGCTCTCGAGGTCGTCGATCACGACCGCGGCTCGGCCGTTGCGGGCGACGTCGCGGAACTTCTTCGTCCGCACGAGGTCGCGTCCGCCGATGTCGATGGTCTCCCGGGCCGCGTTGTAGATCCAGCCGACGGGGACGACGTGGGGGGTGCCATCGAGGCCGACGGTGGCCAGCCGGCCGAGCTGCCGCCCACCGCGCAGGTACTGAAGCTCGACCTCGGTGAAGACGCTCATGGCCGCCCACCGCGGATCCTAGGCGCCGCCGACCGGAACCGCATCGAGTTCACGGGGAGGCGCACGGCATCTTCGGCGAGCTCACGGCCTCGGCGCCGTAGGCCTCCGAGCTCCTCGGGCCGCCGGAGCATCGAACGTTCGTCCGAGGCGTGCCGGGCTCGCCTAAAACTACCTGAAACTAGGTAGTCTCCGGGCGTGGCGCGGTATTGCTTTTGCGGCTGCGGGCGACAGGTCCGGTTTGCGGAGAAGCGATTCTCGAAGTGGGGCGCCGAGACGGACCACATTCTCGAGGTCCTGGAGAGCGTTTCGACGCCGATCGTCAAGGGAGACGCCACCGCGAGTTCGACCGTCGAGGCGCTGATCAGCGAGGGACGGACGTACTGGGCCTATTGGCGCGGCATGATCCATGACGGTGTTGGGCCGACCGTCGGCGACGGAGTCCAGACCCGCGCCGACTTCTCGCAATGGAAGCGAGCCGCCGGCCAACTCGCAGCGGCGCACGTTCGCGCGGCCGATGCTCGAGCCACCGATCGCGTCGCCGTCTCAGGATCGAAGGGCACCCGGTAAGCGTCGGTGAGCCGGCCTCCGCGATCCAGCCGGCGACGGACGAGTTCTGGGACCTACCGCGCCTGACGGCCGATCCTCGGAAGCCGAACACGGCGTACTACGTCTACGACCTGCGGGAGCCGCCCGATTTCATCACGGGTACAGCCGGTCGCGCGGTCGACCCTGCCTCACGGCATGGCAGCCGCATACTCGGTCGGGAAGCCCACGGCGACGAACAACGTGGACGTCTACTTCAGCCCATCACCACGTCGGGGGCTGATCCAGCAGCCCTCCCGGCCGCTGCCAGGCATACGCCGCAACGACCGCGGCGCAGACCAGGACCGTGGGGACGAGAGGGGCCAGCGTTCTCGCGGTCGTGAGAAGGAGTGCCGAGAGCGCGCCGGCGGCGACGAACGCGACGATGACCGACAGCCTCCGAAAGGCCGAAGCCTCACTCTCCCGGCCGGCCTCGGAATCGACGATCAGCGCGGTCATCGTCCCCGTCAGGTAGGTCGTCGTGACGTCGGCCAGCAAGCGTACCGCCGCGCTCTGAGCGCCCATCGCGATCGCCGAAAGAAGGATCAGCGCGTAGATCGCGACCGGGCCGGGCCGCCCCCCGCTCGCCGCCCACCCGGCCAGAAGGCCGACCTCGCAGATCGCGGTGAGCGACAGCGCCCGCGTCACGCCGGGCGACCATGGCGCGGCGGTTCGCGGCCCGCGGAGTCTGGCGCCGATCGCGGCGCCGACAACAAAGCCGAATACGGCCGTCAGCGAATGGACCGCCTGGGCCTGCGCCCCGCCGCCGAGGGCGAGCGCGAGGATGACCAGGTTCCCTGACATGTTCGCGGTGAAGATCCGTCCCAGCCCGAGGAGGCTGATCACGTCCACCGCGCCGGCGGCAGCGGCCAGGCACACCAGGATCCCGTCGCGGGGAAGCTCGTACGGGGGCCGGGATTGGGAAGCGGTCCTGGGCGGCACCGCGCTGCAGTCTGGTCGGCCCGCCGGATCGACATTTTCGGCAACTGCCAGACTTACCGCAAGCTAAGGCTTGCGAAACTGTATGCTTGCGCTTATGGCGCAGACCGACGCCTTCCAGGTCCTCTCCGAGCCGCGGCGCCGCGAGGTCCTGAGGCTCGTGTGCGCCCGCGAGCGCACCGCCGGTGAGATCGCCGGCGAGTTCGAGGTCACTCGCCAGGCGGTTTCTCAGCATCTTCGGGTCCTGCTCGGTGCCGGCCTCGTCCACGAGCGCCGCGAGGGGACCCGCCGCTGGTACAGCGCGCGTCCGGAGGGTCTCGAGGACGTGCGCGCCTACCTTGACGCGATGTGGCCGTCGGCGCTCGGCCGGCTAAAGGCCGCCGCCGAGCGAGAGCACGCGAGCGGGGGGTCCGATGCCCGTCGAAACTGAGCCAACCGATCCACTCCGACACGAGCTGCTGATCGCCGCGCCGCCCGAGGTCGTCTTCGGGTACTTCACTGATCCGGCCAGGATGGTCAGCTGGATGGGCGTCGAGGCCCTGCTCGACCCGCGGCCCGGGGGAGCACTTCGCGTCGATGTCAACGGCCGCGACGTCGTGGTCGGCGAGTTCGTGGAGGTCGAGCCGGCGCGGCGCGTCGTCTTCACCTGGGGCTACGAGGGGGCCGACCGCGTCGTCGCCGCCGGCTCGACGCGGGTGGAGGTCACGCTCGCGCCCGAGGCCGAGGGGACGCGGCTGATCCTGGAGCATCACGAGCTCGTGGGCGGCGCCCGCGACGCTCACGCCGAGGGCTGGACGCACTACCTGGACCGCCTGATGGCAGCTGCGGCTGGAGAGCCGCCCGGACGGGACCCATGGATCGTCGGTGGCTGAATGACGGCGGACCGCATGCCAAGCAATCGAATGGAGGACACGGATGGGTGATTTCACCGTCAAGCGCTTCGACGAGATGGAGCCGATCCTGGGCGGGTTCTTCCTGCGCGCGCGCGGCGCGCTGGGGGCGAGCTCGTTCGGGATGCAGATCCTGCAGATGCCGCCGGAGGGTGGTGACTTCTATCCCAATCACGACCATGCCGACACGGGCATGGAGGAGGTCTACGTCCTGCTCTCCGGCGAGGCCGACTTCGAGATCGAGGGGGAGGACGAGCGGGTCCACGTCGGGCCCGAGACTGCGATCCGCGTCGGGCCGGCGACGCACCGCAAGATCCACCCGGGCCCCGAGGGCGCGCGGATTCTCGCGCTCGGCGGCGTTCCCGGGGCGGCCTACACGCCCCCTGAGTTCACCGAGGTCGGCGGCCCGGACCCGGTCCCAGACCCGGCGCGGATCGCCTGACCTAGCGCGAAAGCCCGGCGGCCTCCAGGGCCGCATCCTGGTCCATGTACCCCTGCATGCGCCTCCTCGCCGCCCTGAGCCCGGCCCGTTCCCGCCTATGGCGCCATCACGACGCGGCCGAAGGCCGTGCGGCTTTCGATGTGCTCGTGGGCGTCGGCGGCCTCGGCCAGCGGGAACGTCCGATCGATCACGATCCGCACCTCACCGCCGGCGACCCGCCCCAACAGCTCGGCGATCATGGCGTGCACGCGTGGGTACTCGGTCATCAGCGCCCCGCCGAGGAAAACGCCGCGAAGGGTGTTGTTCTGGGCCCACAGCGTCTGCGCCTCGACGCCGGAGCCGCCGCGGCCGGCGACTCCCACGCTGACGAGCGTTCCGCGATAGGCAAGCGCGCCGACGCTGTCGACCAGATTCTGGCCGCCGACCGAGTCGAGGACCACGTCAGCGCCGCGCCCGTCGGTCAGCTCGCGCGTTCTCTCGACGAAATTGTCGGCCGCGTAGTTGATGCCGTGATCGAGGCCAAGCTCCTTCAGGCGCTCGAGCTTCTCGTCGCTGGAGGCGGTTGAGATGACGGTCGCGCCCGCCTGCTTGGCGAGCTGGATCGCGGCCATCCCGACGCCTCCGGCTCCCGCGTGGATCAAGGCGGTCTGCCCGGCCCCGAGATTGCCGGCAGTGAACAGGCACTCGTGCGCCGTCCCGACGGCGACCGGGACGCACGCCGCCGTGGCCGCATCGAGCCCGTCGGGAATCGGCCAGGTGGAGATCGCCGGAACCGCCCGCTTCGACGCGTGTGAGCCCGCCATGTTCAGGGTCACGACCCGGTCGCCGACCGCGCGATCGGAGACGCCTGCGCCGACCTCGACGACCGTGCCCGCCGCGAGATATCCCACGATGTGAGGGACCGACGGGGGAGGGGAGGCGGCGCGGGCCAGCAGATCCCCGCCCTCGATGCTGATGGCCTCGACGTCGATCACCGCGCAGCCCTCGGGGCACTCGGGATCGGCTACCTCCTCGTACCGAAGGACGTCGGGACCGCCGTTCTCGTAGATCACAGCCGCCTTCACGGCGCCGACTCTAGTCGAGCTCGAGCTACGTGGATGGCTGACCGCCCGCGCCGGCGAACAGCTCGTAGCCCACCTTCCGAAGCTGGATCTCCTCGGTTCCCTCCGTGATTCGGTATCGGCGGTGATGGCGATAGATGTGCTCGAAGGGCATGTGCCGCGTGTAGCCCATTCCGCCGCAGGTCTGCATGGCGCGGTCCGCGGCGTCGCAGGCGAGCCGGTTGGCGCGGTAGTTGGCCATCGCGACCAGGTGGGTGACCTCCATGTGGTGTCGGCGGTCGAGCTCGGCGGCGGTTCGCCGCACCAGTCCGCGAACGAGCTCGCAGTCCGTCCATAGCTCGGCAAGCGGGAACTGGATCGCCTGATTCCGCCACAGCGGCCTGCGAGCCACGGTCCGGTCGTGCGCCCACTTCACGGCCTCGTCGATGCAGAACGCAGCCGATCCGAGGCTCGAGGCCGCCTGCCGGATCCGGTTCTCGTGGACGAAGCGCTGCGCGAGCTCGAGCCCGCGGTCGAGCTCGCCGAGGATCGCGTCGTCACCTACCCGGACGCCGCGCAGGGAGACCTCGGCGTGATCGGTCGGCATGTTGAACGTCCACCAGAAGAACTCGACCTCGAGGCCGGGGGCGTCGGAGGGGACGATGAAGGCCGTGATCCCCACGGCGTCGCCCGGCGAGCCCGACGTCCTGGCGAAGACCAGATCGTGGCTCGCTCGGTGCATCCCCGAGTTGAACCGCTTTAGCCCGTCGATCACCCACTCCGACCCGTCTCGGCGTGCCGTCGTCTCGAGGTGGGTGGCATCGGAGCCGTGATCCGGCTCGGTGAGCCCGAACGCAAGCGCGACCTCGCGGCGTAGCGCCGGCTCGACGAACCGCTCGCGCTGCTCGGGGGTGCCGAACTCGTGCGCCAGGATCACCGTCGGGAAATTGCCGACGATGGAGATCTCGCTCTGAGGGTCGTTGTGGAGGCCGATCCCGCCCCGCGCGAGGTGCTCGCGAACGACCGCCATACCCAGGCTCGTCCCATCGCGCCCGCCGAGGTCGGCCGGCAACGGGTAGCGCCAGAGCCCCGCTCGATCGGCTCGTGCCATCGCCTCCTCGAGCAGGGCCTCCCACTCGCGGCGCGGAATCCCGCCGGCCTCGAAGTCGGTCCGCGAATACTCACGCCGGTGGTCGAAGAAACGGGCGTTGTCGCCGGCCTCCTCGAGCGGCTTGATCTCCGTTTCGATGAACGCGTCGATCTCGATGAGCAGGTCCGAGATCTCGGCGGGAAGCTCGTCTGCGGCCGGCTGCTTCATTGCGCCTCCTGGATGTATCGCGGGTTGGCGGCCTCAAGCTTCGCGCCGACGAGCGCCCGCAACGCGGCGACGAGCTCCTGCGTGCGCTCGGCGAAGTCGCCTGCGCGGATGCGGGCCGCGAGCTCTGCCTCGTCGCCGACGCCGAGGCCGGAGAGGGCGTCGCCGCGGATCTCGGCGTGCTCGTTGCGCAACTCCAGCTCGCGCTTGACGATCCCGAGCGCCCGCATCGAGACCCGCGTCTGAAACGCGGCCCGTCCGCTGAGCCCGGGGAGGACGTCATCGCCGAGGGCGCTGCGCGCGGCGTCTAGGAGCTCCTCGGCGGTCGGGCGGTCGTGGGGGGTCGCTACGGGTCCCTCGGGCGTGGCCGCTGGGGGCGGCTCCGCCGCTTCCGGAGCCAGGAGGTCGAGAAGGTCCCACTCGACCTCGCACGAGCGCCGCCCGATCACCGCATGCTCGACGGAGCGGGTCGCGCCCGACAGGTGGGCATCGGCCTGCATCACCGTGATGACACCCCAGCGAAGGGTGCCGAAGAGCTCCCACCACGAAAGCTCTGCGGGATCGACGGTCGACGCCCGAGTGGCGCTCGTACGCCGCGAGCAGCTCCTCCCGGGAGCCGAGGCCCGCGGCGGCGCGGTCGGCTCGCCCGAAGCGCCAGGCTCGCACGCAGAGCCAACCGAGATCCTCGCTCGGATCGCCGGCGTGGGCAAGCTCCCAATCGAGCACGCCGCTCACACGGTCGCCGTCGACCATCAGGTTGCCGAGCCGGTAGTCGCCATGAACCAGCCCTCGCCGCGCCGAGCGCGGCGGCTCGCGGTCAAGCTCGCGAAAGGCGAGCTCGAAGACGGGGTGCGGCTCGCCGAGACCGTCATGCAGTTGCCTCAACATCGCCACCGGGTCGTCGACCGCGGGCGCGAGGCGATCGCCGACGGGGATCCGGTGGACAGCGGCGAGCGCGGCGGCGATCGACTCGACGAGGCGCGCCCGGTCAGGCTCCTCGGCGGCGAGGATCGCGGCGGGATCGGTGGCCCCCGGAATCGCCGCCACGACAATCCAGCTCGGTCCGAGCACCGGATCGTCGCCGCCCGAGGCGATCACGGTCGGCACCGGGACGCCGGCGTCGGCAGCGGCGCGCAACAACGGCGCCTGCGGCGGCCGGTCGATGATCTTTCGAGCGCTGCGCTCGAGCTGCGCGACGAGCCCTCCGTGCTTCGCGGTGCCGAAGGTCCACGTCTCGCGCGACGCGCCACTGGACAGGCGCCGCGGCGAGCTCGTCAGCCGGTCGTCGAGGACCTCCGCCAGGCTCGCCGCGACCAGTTCCGCGCGCTCGACGCCCTCCATCGCCGGCTACCGCGCCGCGGCTCGACGGTCGAACGGCTGCCGGTCGGAGTGGCACACCTGCCCGCGCGGCGGGATGACGAGGTGGACGAGGTAGGCGCTCCTCGCGCGCTCGATGCACGCGCTCGGGTCGGTAAAGCTGATGTGCCCGTAGCCCGCGTGCGTCAGGAGGACCGCGTTGTCGAGCCGCCGCGCGGCGCGGCGGGCGTTCCTGTACGCCGTGCTCGGATCGTGCCGGGTGCCGATGAGGAGGATGGGGTTCTTGGTCGAGGCGCCCCAGGGCCCCGCGTACCGATCCGCAGCGCGCACCGGCCACGACGCGCAGGGCGCCCACTCCCACCAGCCGTGCAGCGGACCCTGGAGGAAGCTGATTCGGGTCAGCCTCCCGATGACGCTCGGCCACGCTCGGGAGCTCTGCCGCGCCGGGCCATCGGCGCACTGAATCGCGGCCGACGTAGTCGCTCCCGACCAGGCGGCGGGCGAGCGCGCTGCTCGGGCACGGGTTTCCAGGGCCGACCCGTCGCCGTGCAAGGCGGCATCGAGATCCGCCGCCATCCGCTGCCATTGCGCGGGATCCCGCAGTGGCGCGAACAGCGACAGCAGCAGGTCGGCGTACGTCAGATGTCCTGGCGGGTCGGCGCCGGGCGCCGGAATCGGCGCGGCTCTCACTCGTGCGAACAGCCGCCTCGTGCGCTCAGCCGCGGACTGCTGGCGCCGGGCCAGCGGGCAGCGCCGCGGGCCCGCGTGCTGGCACCGAACCTCGAACTCCCGGAACACCGCATCCGTCGGGCTGACGGCGTTGGCCACCCTCGCCTCCGCCCCCGCGGTCCACGAGACTGGATCGACGATTCCGTCGAGGACCATTCCGCGGACGTGGCCGGGGAACATGTTGGCGTAGGTCTGCCCAAGGAAGCTGCCATATGAGAAGCCCATGTAGGTGAGCCGCCGCTCGCCGACCATGCTGCGCAGGTAATCGAGGTCGCGCGCCGTGTCGGCGGTGGAGATGTGGCGAAGCAGGCGTCGACTGACCTCTCCGCACCGCCGCGCGAGGGAGGTGGCCTTGCGGCGGAACCGTTGCGACTCGCGCTCTGTGATCGGGATCGATTCGCCGGTCCAGAACCGTCTCAGCTCTCGTTGGCTGTGGAAGCAACGAACGGGCGCGCTTGCGTTCGTGCCACGCGGATCCCAACTCACCACGTCGAATCTGCCTCGGCCCATAGCGTCGAGGCCCGCGCCGGCCGACCTCACCAGGCTCACACCGGACTCGCCGGGACCGCCAGGGTTCACGTACATCGAGCCGATCCGCTTGGCCGGACGGCTCGCCAGGTGGCGGATCACAGCGAGCCTGATCGTCGCTTCGTGAGGGTGGCCCCAGTCGAGAGGAACAGGCACCCGGGCGCATTGCAGTCGCTCGCCGCAATCGTTCCAGGCGATGGCCGCGGTGGCGCTGGCCGGGAGCGCGACGGCCGAGAGGGCGACGATGAACCCGATGAGAGCCGACCGGCGACCATGGAAGGCGTTCAAAGGCACTCTCACGAACCTACCTGGGCGCACGCGCGTAGCTCGTCGCTAGGCTCGGAGTCAACGTGGACCAGCGCATCAGCCTCGTGACTCTCGGCGTCTCCGACTACGGCCGAGCGAAGGCTTTCTACGAGGCCCTGGGCTGGTCGCCTACGCTCGACATCGAGGAGACGGCCTTCTTCGAGGCCAACGGCTGCATCCTCGTGCTGTGGGCTCGCGACAAGCTCGCCGAGGACATGGGCATCTCGGACGACGGCGCGCAATGGGGCGGCATCGCGCTCGCGCACAACGTCGGCTCTGACGACGAGGTCCACGAGATCATCGAGCGGGCCCGCTCGAACGGGGCCGAGATCACCCGCGAGCCGTCGGAGACCTTCTACGGTGGCTACGCGGGCGCGTTCTGCGACCTCGACGGCCATCCCTGGGAGGTGGCCCACAACCCGGGGTTCGGCCTCGATGGCGACGGCAACGTCGTCCTGCCCGAACCCAGCGAGTAGAAGCGTCAAACAGGAGGTACACGTGCCCGAGCACAAAGTCGCAACGCAAGAGGAGTTCGACGCGGCCCGCGCGGCGCTGATCGCGGAGGAGAAGGAGCTAACCCGCCGCGGCGACGAGCTCGCGAGCAAGCGGCGGGAGCTTCCGTGGGTGGCGGTGGAGGAGGACTACAGCTTCGAGACCGAGGCCGGAACGAAGTCGCTGGCCGAGCTCTTCGACGGCCGCTCGCAGCTCCTCATCTACCACTTCATGTTCGGCCCGACCTACGAGACGGGCTGTCCGGTCTGCTCCTCGATCACCGACACCCTCGCCCCGAACGCGCCCCACCTGGCGGCGCGAGACGTGACGATGATGCTCGTCTCCCGGGGTCCGGTCGACAAGCTCGAGGCCTTCAAGCAGCGAATGGGCTGGGACATACCGTGGGCCTCGGCGGGAGGTACCGACTTCAACCGGGACCTCGGGTTCACCAGCACCGAGGAGGAGCTGCGCCCGTTCCTCGAGTCCGGTCAGATCCCGGCGACGGTGGAGCAGAACGCGGAGATGTGCGGAACCGACGTGGCCGGCTACGTCGCGGAGGGACCTGGCCTCAGCGCGTACGCCCTCTCGGACGGGACGGTCTACCGGACCTATGTCACCACCGCCCGGGGGCTCGAGATGGCGATGGGCTTCTACCAGCTCCTGGACCGCACGCCGATCGGCCGCAACGAGGCGGCCGATCGGCCCCTCTGGATCCGCTACCACGACGAGTACTAGGCAGGCTGTCCTGCTCGCGTTGGTCCTCGGCCCCAGGGTCGGGCGTCATCCCAGCGTCGCGCACCGCGCCCTACAAGGTTGAGCTATACGCCCGCTCGGCCGGTGAGCCGAAGGAGGTCGCTGTAGACGCCCTGTCCCGCGAGCTCCCGCCCGGCGCCGGGTCCGGCAATCGCGACCTCGCCGATGGGGTCGATCTCGGCGATGATCGCGTTGGTGGCGCCGTTGATGCGCGCGAGCGGATCGTCGGGCGCTACCGGGCTCGGCATGACGTCGAAGCGCCCACGCTCCGGATCCAGTGTCATCACCTCCTTCACTCGATCGCCGGGCTGCGGGTCGAGGCCGGAGATGCCGCCTCGCACGACGTCGTCGACGGCGAGCTGGATCCCGAAGACGAGCGCCGCAAGGACCATCAGCTTCGAGACCGAGTCGTGGCCGTCGACGTCGGCGCTCGGATCGGGCTCGGCGAGCCCGATCTCCTTCGCCTCCTCGAGGGCACCCTCGTACGTCGCTCCCGCGGCGATTCGGGAGCAGATGAAATTGACGGTGGCGTTGACGACGCCGCGCAGGCGAAGGGGTCGCGCGCCGGCGATGCCCTCGGTCAGGCTCGAAAGGACCGGCGTCCCGGACATCACCGTTGACTCGGCGCGCAGCGTCGCGCCGTTCTCGCGCGCCAGGGCGGAAAGCTCAACCCCGGCGATCGCAACCGGCCACTTGTTCGAGGTGGCGACACTGATGCCGCGGCCGAGGGCCTCGCAAATGTGCGAGAGGCCGGGCTCGCCGTCGGCGGGGCTCTGCGAGACCTCGACGAGGACGTCGAAATCGATCTCCCGCAAGCCGTCGATCGCCGCGGGCCAGCGCTCGACGTCCTCGAGGCTCGCCAGGGGCTCGGCTTCTGCCGGAGCGGCGATGAGCTCTTCGATTCCGAGCCCCGCCTCGCGGTGGATCAATCCCGAGCGGCGGTTCGACGCCGCGACGACCGTCGCCCCGAGCGGGTCGGCGTCGCTCCGCAGAGCGTCCAGCACCCAGCGGCCGACGACGCCGAGTCCGACGATCGCGACGCGCGTCGCCACTAGACCTCGAGCCTCGATTCCTCCAGGTCCAGCTCTCGCTCGACGCGCCGCATCACGTCGCTGCTGATCTGGCGGCTGTTGCGCAGGCGGACGAGCTCCTGGCGTGGGCGGCGTAGATCTCGTGCATCAGGCGCTGGTAGGCGGGCGAGGCCTCCTCGATGCCGTCCTCGTCCTCGAGCTTCCCGGCCCGCACCTTGAAGCGACGGCGGTAGCGGTAGAGGTTGCGGACCCGCTCGATCGTGCCATCGCGGGTCCACACCTCGGCGGAGAGCTCATCCACCCGCTCCAGCGCCGCTCGGGCTATCACGGCGACCACGACCGCCGTGGCGATCACGAGGCCGACGGCCGTCAGGGAGATCACCCGCGCGTCGGAGCGCAGCGTGCCGATGTCGGCGAAGAACGCCGACGCGTACAGAAGCGGCGGCAGGAACACGAGCAGGACGAGGTTCGGGTCGAGCTGGATGTCCGGGATCCCGGGCACGAAGCCGAGAACCAGCCGCCGAGCACGAGCGTGACCGGGTATGGCACGTTGAGCCAGTTGGCGATCGCGTTGAGCCCGGCGGCGGAGACCAAGAGCGCCGCGATGACGATCTGCAGGTCGCTCATCGCAGCAATTGTTCCGCGCCGTAGTCTCCGCCGGCATCGATCCCTGGGTTGAAGAGCACGCCGGCCACGCCGTCGCCCGGTTCGAGCGCGACCTGGCCGCGCTCGTCGCGGTGTCGTCGCCGAGCGGCGACGTCGAGGGCTTCGAGGAGTGCGCGAGCGTTGCCATCGCCCTCGCCCCCGAGCAGGCGCAGGTCGAGCGCCCGCCGTGTTCTTCCCCCGACCACGCGCCGGACCTCCTGCTGCGCCTGGCCGGGTTCGGCACGGCCCGGGTGCTGCTCCTCGGCCATCTCGACACGGTTCACTCGCACGAGCGGCACCGTCCCCTCGAGGCGATGGGGGATCGGCTCTTCGGCTCTGGCTCCGTCGACATGAAGGGCGGAGACGTTCTCGCGCTTGGGGTGCTGCGCGCGCTTGCGGCGCGGCGCGACGACTTCGCCGAGGCGGCCCTTTTGCTCGTCGCCGACGAGGAATGGCGCACGTCGCCGTTCACCCACGTCTCTAGGTTCGCCGGCTGGGACGCGTGCCTCTGCTTCGAGGCCGGGGAGCGCCTCGACGGGGCGGAGGCGGTGGTCGTCCGGCGCAAGGCCGCGGGGACCATCCGAGTCGTCGCGCACGGTCGCGCGGCGCACTCGGGCTCGGCGCCGGACCGCGGCGCGAACGCCCTCCTCGCCCTGGCGACCGCAGCTCGCGCGGTGGCGGACCGGCACGACCCCGAGGGAGATGACCGCCTGACGGCGGTGCCCACCATCGTCCGCGCCGGCGACGCCTTCAACGTCGTTCCCGATGCGGGCGAGCTTCTCTGCGACGTCCGCGCCGACCGCCTTCAGGCGATCGAGGCGGCGGCGAGCGCGGTGCCGGCCGAGGTCGACGGCGTGCGCCTCGAGATGGAGCTGCTGCGCCGGTGGCCGCCGATGGACTCGCGCGAGGCGACCGCGGCTCTGCTGACGCGCGCTGGAGAGCTGGCCGGCCGGCCGATCCTCGCCTCCGGGCGCGGCGGAGCGAGCGACGCCAGCCACCTTGCTCCGGCGATCGCGCTCACCGTCGACGGTCTCGGTCCGCGCGGGGGCGCCGCCCACAATCCCGGCGAGCACGTTCTCGTCGAGTCGGTTGGCCCGCGAGCTGAGATCGCCCTCGCGGTGACGCTCGCAACGCTCGATCCCCGAGAGCGGCAGCCATGAAGCGTGGGATCTTCCTCGCCCCGTTCGACGAGGTCGTCGATCCCCGTCTGCTCGCGGAGCTTGCGGCGAGCGCCGAGGACGCGGGCTGGGATGGGTTCTTTCTCTGGGACCACATCCTCTATCGGCCGCCGGTGCGTGCCCTCGCCGACCCCTGGGTTGCCCTCGCGGCGATCGCCTGCTCGACCGAGCGGCTCCGGCTCGGGCCGATGGTGACCCCACTCGCGCGCCGGCGCGTGCAGAAGCTGGCCCGGGAAACCGTGACCCTGGATCAGCTGAGCCGCGGGCGGCTGACACTCGGCGTGGGCCTCGGCAGCGACCTGAACGACGAGCTTGCGCCGTTTGGAGAGGCCCTCGACCCGCGCGAGCGAGCGAAGCTGCTCGATCGTGGCCTCGAGCGGCTGAGCGAATTCTGGGCCGGTGAGTTTCAGCCGCCGCCGATGCAGCAGCCGCGCATCCCCGTTTGGGTCGCGGCGCGCTGGCCGAATCGCAGGCCGGTGCGCAGGGCGGTGCGCTGGGATGGCCTCTTCCCGATCGAGCTTCCAGGCCCGGAGGCGCTCGCGCAGCTCGCGGCCGAGGTCGAGTCATTGCGCGCGGGCAACGACGAGCGCTTCGACCTCGTGATCGAGATCGAACCCGGTGAGGACCCCGGACCCTGGGAAGCCGCGGGTGCCACCTGGGTCCTCACCGGCTTCGACTGGCCACCTCGCTTGGGAGACGTGCGAGCGGCCATCGAGGCCGGCCCTGAGTAGAGGGATCGATGAGTCCTGATAGGAACTCCGGTCTCAAGCTCTGATGACCGTGAACGTCGATGACCTCCGCGCCTCCGTGGCCGGCGACGTGCTGGCTCCGTCCAATGCCGAGTACGAACGCGCGCGTCTCTGCTTCAACCTGCTGATCGACCGGCGACCCGCGGCGATCGCCCGTTGCGTCGACGCGGACGACGTCGCGGCGGCGCTGGCGTTCGGCCAGAAGCACGGCCTGGAGATAGCGGTGCGCGGCGGCGGTCACAACCCGGCGGGCCACTGCGCCGTCGACGACGGTCTCGTGATCGACCTCTCCCGGATGCGGAGCGTCGACGTCGATCCCGAGGCCCGCATCGCCATCTCCGAGGGCGGAGCCACCTGGCTCGACTTCGACGCCGCGACCCAGGCCAATGGTCTAGTCACGCCCGGTGGCGTCGTCGGCTCGACCGGGGTGACCGGCCTCACGCTGGGCGGCGGCATCGGACACCTGACCGCTCAGTACGGCCTGACGTGCGACAACCTGATCGCCGCCGAGCTCGTCACCCCCGACGGAGAAATGGTCCGCGCGAACGGCGATGAGACACCCGAGCTCCTGTGGGGGCTTCGGGGCGGCGGCGGCAACTTCGGCGTTGTCACCCGCCTCGAGCTCCGCCTCCATCCGCTGACCGAGGTCGTCGGCGGCCGCTTCGATTACGCGGGTGACGACGTCCGCGCGGCGCTGCGGGTGTTCCGCGACGTGGATGCGAGTGCCGGCAACGACCTGAGCTGCCAGGCCCAGCTCACGGTGGACGGCGAGATGACGCCGGTTCTCACCATCGTTCCGTGCTACACGGGCGACGCCGAGGATCCCGAAGAGCACCGCGTCCTTCGCTCGAGCCCCGGACTGGTCAACGACGGGGTGCGTCGCCAGGGCTTTCTCGATCAGCAGCGCGTATTCGACCCCGGTTACGGAGTCGACCGCAACTACTGGAAGGGCCATTTCGTCCGTGAGCTCTCCGACGAGCTGATCGACCTGCTGGTCGACCGCCTCGGGGCGCTCGGCCGGCCACCCGGCGCGGTCCTGATCGAGTCACTGCGCGGCGCGCCCAAGGACGTGGACCCCGACAGCGCGGCGCTCGTCTACCGGGACGCCGCGTTCAACCTCAGCGTGATGGCGAGCTGGACCGATCCGGCCGCCGACGACGAGCACATCGCCTGGGCTCGCAAGACGGCGGCGGCCATCCAGCCCTGCTCGGTCAGCGGCGGCTACGCGAACTACATGCAGGCCGACGAGCCGCTCGAGCGCGTTCGGGCCGCGTTCGGGGCGGAGTCGTTCGATCGCCTCCGCGCCCTGAAGAGCCGCTACGACCCCGGCAACGTGCTGCACCGGAACCAGAACATCCCGCCGCTTTGAACGGCCGATCGCGAGGCAATAGGGACCATGGGCATCACACTTCCAGGAGAGTCGGCGGAGTACCGAGCGGCCCGCGAGCGGCTGCTCGAGCGGGAGATCGAGCTGCGGCGGACGATGGAGCCCGATTGGGACGAGCAGCTGAGGCTGACGAGGGTGCGATGAGATTCCGCGCAGCGGGAAGTCTCATTGGTGATTGAACGACCCCCTAGGAGGACCACGAGATGGCTGAGCACACGGTCGGAACCCCGGAGGAATGGCGCGCGGCGCGCGACGAGCTCGCGAAGCTCGAAGCCGAGCAGGCGGAGCGGGGCCAGGAGATCAATCGCAAGCGGCGCGAGCTGCCCTGGGTGCGCGTGGAGAAGGAGTACGAGTTCGATACGGCAGAGGGGAAGAAGAGCCTCGCCGACCTATTCGATGGCCGCTCCCAGCTCCTCGCCTACAACGTCATGTACGGGCCCGACTACACCAACGGCGCCTGCCCGGGGTGCACCAGCCTCGCCGACGGTCTTGACGGCGGCCGTATCCACCTCAACTATCGCGACGTGACGCTGATCTGCTTCTCACGGGCGCCGATCGACCGGCTCACCGCGTACAAGGAGCGCATGGGCTGGCAGTTCTCGTACGTGTCGACGTACGAAAGCGACTTCCCGTTCGACTTCCAGCTCGCGATGACCGAGGAGCAGGCGCAGGAGATCCCCGAGGTCAAGGCGATGATCGACGACCCGCCCGAGTGGCTCGAGGAGTGGGCCGGCCAGGTCGGGGCGGAGCTCAAGGACGGGCTGCGCGAGGGCCCGGGCTGGATCGCGTTCGCGCGAGAGAACGGGACCGTGTACCACACGTACACGGTGATGGCGCCCGATCCGTTCGTCGCCCCGTACTTCAACTTCCTGCTCGATCGGACGCCGAATCGGCAACCCGACGAGCCGCGCAGCTGGCGCAAGGACGAGTACCCGGACTAGGCGCACCGGCCGACTTCGCCCCGGCGCGTACCCTCCCGCCATGCTCGGCGCCGGCACGGCCGTCTCCGCGGTCATCCGCGTCGTCTCCGCCGTGGCGATCCTCGGTGCCGTGTACCTCCTGATCGTCAAGCCGATCCTCAACACAACCGAGAACGCCGTGCACAACGCGGCGGAGCAGTCGCGCCAGCAGCAGGCCGCGTCCCGCCGCGCCCAGGCGGAGGGGGAGCGGCAGCGCGCGCTCAGCTACGCCCAGAGCGCCCTCGCCGGGTCGCAGCCGTGGTTCGCCGCCTCGCGCCAGATCCGGCGTTGCGTGCGCCGCGCGGGACACTCTCTCCAGCCGCTCCAGCATTGCTCAGCCGAGGCCTCCGCGATCATCACGCGCGTGCAGTCCGCTCGGAACTTCAGCGTCTCCTACGCCGACAGCCTCGAGAGCCAGGGGAAGTCAACGGCGGCGCGGCGGGTTCGCGCGTGCGTCGAGGTGGCGGGGTTCCGCGCGCGCCCGATGCTGCGCTGCCGCGCGCTCGCCGACCGCCTGCTCTTCGGCTGATGCGTCCCGGGACGGGCTAGGTTTCGGCGATGCCGCTCGAACCGATCGTCATCCCGCCCGGCGAGGGCCACGTCCTCGGCAACGTCGAGTTCCTCGCCCGCACCGCCGACACGCCGCGCTTCAACTTCTCGATCATCGAGATCGTCGCCGGACGCGACCTTGAGGCGCACGTCCACGACGAGGAGGACGACGCCTTCTACATCATCGAGGGCGAGCTCACCTTCTTCTTCGGCGACGAGGCGGCGAAGGCCGGCCCAGGCGTGTTCGTGCTGGTGCCGCCGGGCGTCGACCACGGGTTCCGCAACGAGGGCTCGACCTCGGTGCGGATGCTCAACATCCACGCTCCGGGCGGCTTCGATCGAAGGATCGGGCTTTCGGGATAGTCGCCGACTGCACTCGTCACGACGGGTGTGTGGCGTCAGAACGGAGGCGTAAGGTCGCGGCGCGCCTCGCCGCGGGGCGAGCCAGGAGCCCGGCGCCGAGGGCTGCCACCACCCCCATCGCGGGCAGCGGGAACGTCGTGGAGATCGCGGCAAGCCCGCCGCCGGCCAGCCCCGACGCCGCTTCGGCGCCGACCTGAAGCGACTGGTTCGCGCCGAGCGCCTCGCCCTGCTCCTCAGGGCCGACCGCGTCGGAGATCATGGCCGCCATCGAGGGCAGGCAGACGGCGAGCGCGAGCGCGCAGGCGCCGAGCGTGATCCAGAGCGCGCCCTCCGGCCTGGGGATCACGACCGCCACCAGGCAGACCGCGAGCGCGAGCCCGAACCTGATCGTCAGGTTCCGTGGGTCGAGCCTGCGCGAGAGCCAGGCGACGAGCCCGAGGTTCGCCACGACGATCGGCACCGCCACCCAGGCGATGAACTCCGACTCGCGCGAGACCCCCATCCCGAAGTGGTCGACCAGGTACATCGGGTAGACGCGGAAGAAGCCGAAGATCGCCACGTAGAGGGCGAAATTCGCCGCGTAGATCGGGCGCAGCCGGCCGGTGCCGAACGCGTGCCTCACATTGCCGAGCGCCGCCCCAAGGTTGACGGGGCCCTGGACCGTCGGTGCGTGGGTCTCACGAAGCCGGCGCCAGACGAGGGCAAGCGTTGCGACGAGCAGGCCGGTCACGGCGATGAACGGCGTGGGGTCGCCGAACCACGAGACGATCGCAGGGTCCGCGAGCTTGCCGCCCGCGAGCGGCCCCACCACGTACGCGAGGCTCGAGCTCAGGTAGACGTAACCGAAGAGGCGCGGGCGCTGGTCGGCGGGAGCAACGTCGGCAATCGCGGATTGGGCGATCGCGATGTTGGCCTCGGAGAGGCCGGCGAGGGCGCAGGCCACCATGAGCAACGGCAGGCTCCCGAGGTGCAGCGCGAAGGCGATGAGTCCGTAGCAGGCGGTGCTCGCCGCCAGCGACACGAGGAGGACCGGCCGCCGGCCGTAGCGGTCCGACAGCGCGCCGAGCACCGGGGCGCCGAGGAACTGAGCGAGCGGATAGAGCGCCAGCAGCAGGCCGAGGACCACCGTCCGCTCGCCCGTGGAGGTGCCGCTCATCCCGAGCCCGCCGCCGAGAACGAGCGGGGTGAAGATCGTGATCATCAGGCTGTAGCCGACGAACCCGATGAAGACGACGACGTAAAGCGGGAGGACCCGAACAGCTGTAGGCCGCGCGCTCACCAGACGCCCGGCACGAGGCGATCCGTTCGCGCAGCGTATGCCGCATAGGGTGCCCCGAGCTCCCGCCGCAGCATCGCCTCCTCGTAGCGGATCCGGATCACGATGGCCGCCAGCGGGAGAAGGAGCGCCGCCGCGGCGCTCAGCCAGCTGCCGAGCGCGATGCCGAATCCGAACGTCGCCATCAGCATTCCCGTATAGCTCGGGTGGCGAACGCGCGCGTAGGGACCTCGATCGACCACGTTCTGCTTCTCGGTGACCGTGACGTCGACGGTGAAGAACTCGCCGAGCGTTCGCACCGACCAGGCCCGCAGCGCCATACCCGTCCATGCGATGCCGAGCCCGACTGCCACCGCCAGCCAGCTCGGCCCCGGAAGCGCCGTACGGCCGGCCAAGAGGAAGGCGAGGGTGATGCCCCCACCGGTCCCCAGGACCATCCCGAGCCGGCTCGGATCCGGCGTGCCCGGCGCCCGGGTGCGCACCTGAAGAACGAGCTCTCCGACGACCCAGACGCCGAACGTCGCGTAGAAGAACACCCCAGCGAGCGCCGAGTGATAGACGAGCGGCTGCGACATACCGCTCGTGCATATTGCCGACCGCCTAGTCGGGAAGGAGCGGGACGGTCGGGCCCTGCTCGCGGCCGACCAGCGCCGCGCGGGTGATGGCGCCCGACCCGTAGCGGTCGCGGATGTCGTCGAGGGCGGCGTCGAGGCCGCCGCGGCCTTTGCGCTCGAGTGGGAGCGCGAGCTGGATCGCGTCGTCGTCGGAGAGATTGCCCAGGGAGACGCCGAGGAGGGTGATGCCGCGGCGCTCGATCATCGGCGTGGCGGTGACAAGGAGTCGCCGCGCGACGGCGAGGATGGCCTGCGTCTGGATCGTTGCCTCGGGAAGCGTCTGCGAGCGGGTCACGCGCGAGTAGTCGCCGAAGCGCATGCGGAGCGTTACTGTCCGACAGGTTCGCCGCGCGCCCCGCAGGCGGCGCGCCAGGCGATCGACCAATCCGATCAGGACCGACTCGAGGAACCCAGAGGGCCGCGGCGAGCGCCCGAAAGCCCGCTGAGCACCCATCGAGCGGCGCCGGCGGCCGCCGCGCACCCGGCGCGGGTCGCGATTGTGAGCCAGGGCGTGAAGATGCCGCCCGGAGGCTGCACCCAGAACGGCGACGAGGGCGTCCTCCGAGAGCGCCGCGACCTCGCCGACGCTCCGCAATCCGAGTGCCCGGAGCTTCTCGGCGGTGACCGGGCCGACGCCCCAGAGTCGTTCGATCGGAAGGGGGTGGAGGAAGGCGAGCTCCTCGCCGGGCGGCACGACGAGCAGCCCGTCCGGCTTCGCGACCGCGCTCGCCACCTTGGCGAGGAACTTCGTGCGGGCGATCCCGACCGTGATCGGAAGCCCGACCTCGTCGCGAACCCGGCGGCGAAGGCGGGCCGCGATCTCGCGAGGCGATCCGGAGATCTCCTCGAGGCCGCGCACGTCGAGAAACGCCTCGTCGATCGAGAGCCCCTCGACGAGCGGGGTGGTGTCGGCGAAGACGGCGAACACGGCCTTGCTCGCAGTTGAGTACGCCGACATCCGCGGCGGGACGACGGCGGACTCGGGGCACAGGCGCCTCGCCTGTCCCCCGCCCATCGCCGTTCGGACCCCGCGCGCCTTGGCCTCGTAGCTAGCCGCGAGGACCACGCCCGCGCCCACGATGACGGGGCGCCCGCGTAGGCTGGGTTGGTCGCGCTGCTCGACGGAGGCATAGAAGGCGTCGAGGTCCGCATGGAGGATCGTCGGTACGTCACGCGCCACGAACATACGTTCGCAAACGAGCGCGACGGATTCCTGCCACCTGGGTGTGAATCCAGCCACCCCGAAGGCTGGCAAAGTTCCGCCTCGGGGCCCCTGGTAGCTGCGACCGATCTCGCCGATCCTTCTCGCATCGGCAGCACACATCGACGAGAAGGAGAATTCACATGACGCAGAGCACTCGCAGCAGGATCAGCCTCAGGGCCCGTGGCCTCGCCGTTGCGGCGATCGCCGCGCTCGGCGCCGGCACCGCGATCCCCACGATCGCTTCGGCCAGCTCCCCTGCCCCGACCCAGGTCACGATCATCCCCGAGAGCGACGGCTTCTACGGCTACGTCGCGAGCCCGCACACCAACAAGTGCGCGAACGGCCGCAAGGTCGTCCTGCTGAAGCAGCTCGGCACGACGCAGAGCCCGCACACCGATCAGAAGATCGGCTTCGACACCGCCCAGCCCAACGGCGACGGCGTCATGTGGAACACCGGCAACAGCGGCCACATGAAGGGCAAGTTCTACGCCCACGTCAACAAGACCCCGGACTGCCAGGCGGCCTCGAGCCCCAGCGTCCGGATGACGAACTAGCTCACCAGCTCACGGAGCGGTTCGGATCGCGAGGGGCCCCGGCAACGGGGCCCCTCGTCGTTCCGGAACGCGCAAACCGCCGGCCTCAGAGCCGGCCCACCGCGTCGGGTACGCCCTCGCGCGCCGTGGGGAAGCGTGGCGTCCATCCCAGGGCGGACTTGATTCGGGCGTTCGAGCTCTTCGCCGAGCGTGTTACCGCGCGGACCGGGTCGGCGCCCGCGGCGAGGCGCGCCAGCCACGCCGGGACGCGGCGCGGGGGGCCGGTGCCGAGAGCGTCGGCCGCGAGTGCGACGAAGTCGAAGAAGCGGATCGGCTCGTCGTCGACGACGTGGTAGAGCGATGCGGCGGGCGCCCGCTCGCCCGCGTCTGCGCATGCGCCCGCGACGTCCTCGGCCCGGACGACGTCCCACCAGTTCTGGCCGGAACCGATGACGGCGAACCGCCCCGGCTGCCGCAAGCGGTTCACAAATTCCTCCACGAACCAGCCCCCGGGGCCGTAGACGTGGCTCGGCCGGATGATCACGTCCTCGAGGGCGGAGTCGCGGACGAGGTCCTCACCCTCCTGCTTCGAGCGGCCGTACTCGGTCTCCACGGGCAGGCGCGAGCTCTCGTCGAGCACCTCGCCTCTCGCGTCACCGGTCACCACCGTGGAGGTGAAGACGATCCGGCGCACGCCGGCTCGCTCGCAGGCGCCGATCAGGCGGCGCGTCCCCTCCACGTTCACCTCTCGGATACGGGCGGCATCGCGTTGGGAGGCGATCTCGGCGGCGAGATGAAACACGCACTCCGGCCCGGCGTGGGCGAGCGCGCGCGCCAGCGAGTCGGCATCGGTTAGGTCGCCGGCGACCGGGATCGTCCCCGTCGGCGCCGAGCCCTCTCGCCGGACAAGCGCCTCGACCTCGTGCCCGCGCCCCGCGAGCTCGGCGCACAGCACGCCGCCGAGAAAACCGCTCGCGCCGGTGACGAGGACCTTCACTCGAGCTCTGTGCGGCGGTTCATCCGGCGATGGGCAGGGCCGCCAGCTTCCATTGCCCGTCCTCGAGCACGAGCTCGATCGTGATCGGCTTGCCGAGCGTGACGAAGCGCCGCTGGCCCTGCCCGCCCAGCTCGCCGGTCACCGTCGCCTTCGTGCCGTTGACGGTGACGGATGTGATCGTCGGCTCGGGGCCGGCGATCTCCTTCATGCTCGGCGCATTCGCCGCCACGAGCTTCTCGCACGTCGGGACGACGGAGTTGATGTCGTCGTTCGCCTCGAGCTGATTGATCACGTTCGCCGATAGGTAGCCGCAGAAGCCCGCGGCGTCACCCGTGAGCGCCGCCTGGCGCGCGGCATCGATCGCCGCGTTCACCTGACCCTCAGCGCCGCCGCTCGTGCTCGTCGCGCTGGTGGTCGCGGTCGTGATGATGGTCGTCGTGTCGCCCCCGCCGCACCCCGCGATCGCGAAGGCGGCTACCGCCAGCATCGCAGCGAGCGTCCGTCCTCCCATGGAAACGACCCTAGCTGATCCCGAGAGGAGCGTCGAGGTGTGCTCCAGGGGGCTCAGGCGGCCCGGCGATTCTCGGCGACGATGCCGAGCACGTCCCGCGCGTGACGCGAGACGAAGGCCGGGCCGATGCCGCGGATTCCGGCAAGCGCCTCCGGGCTGGCCGGGCGCGTAGTGGCGATCGCCCGCAGGGTCGCGTCGTGGGCCACGGTATAGGCGGGCTTGCCGGCCGCCGCGTCGCGCCGCCAGGCGCGCAGCCGCTCGAAGAGGGGCTCGTCCGCGCCGTCGAGGTCCACGGGCGGGGAGGGCTTCGAGCCGCCGCGAGCTCGGCGGCGGATGGGCAGGGTGTCGGGATCGGGCAGCCACGCGGATGGCTCGCAGAAGTCACAGCAGCGGCCGCTCGGCGCCGTCGGGGAGGGATCGCCGAAGTGGTCCAGGAGCATCCGCCGTCGGCACGCGTCCGCGGAGGCGAACGCCTTGACGGCGCGGTAGGCGCGCCAGCCGCGATCGCGCGCGACCCGGCACTCGCGCTCGGCCCGGACGGGGTCGAGCGCGCCGGTGAGCGTGACCTCGAGGCGCCCGCCCGGCGCCGGCTCGACAGCGCAGGCGCCGGCTCGCTCGGCGATCGCGAGGCGGACCCGATCCTTCTCGTCGCGCGGGTTGTCGATCACCCGCGCGTCCGCGGGCCCGGCCGAGGAGCCCAGGCCCTCGAGATAGGCCGCGACCTGCTCCGCGTCCATCGAGCGCAGCTGGTTGAAGTGGACCAGGCGGCTCAGGTCGGCGCGGCCCGCGAGCAGAACGGCGCGAGCGGCTTCACCATCACGACCGGCTCTGCCGGCCTCCTGATAGTAGGCCTCGACGCTCGTGGGGATCGCCCAGTGCCAGACCGAGCGGACGTTCGCCTTGTCGACGCCCATCCCGAAGGCATTGGTGGCCACCACGACGTCGGCGTCGTCGTCCATGAACCGATGCTGCGCGGTCGCGCGCTCGTCGGCTGGCATGCCCGCGTGGTAGGCGACGGCCTCGCGCCCGTCCTGGCGAAGGAGGCCGGCGACCTCGTCGGTGTCGCGGCGCGTTCCGCAGTAGACGATGGCGGGCCGGTTCGCGGAGTCGCGCAGGCCGAGCTCGAGCAGGGCGAGCTTGCGCGCCTTCGAGCCCTCGCCCTCGAAGCGGACGATGTCGAACGAGAGGTTCGGCCGATCGAAGCCGGAGCGGATCGCGAGCGGGTCGCGCAGGCCTAGTCGCCGCGCGATCTCCTCCGCGACGTCCGGTGTGGCGGTCGCCGTGCACGCCATTACGGCGGGCCTGCCGAGGCGCTCGATCGCGCGCGGCAGCCGCAGGTAGTCGGGACGGAAGTCATGCCCCCACTCCGAGAGGCAGTGCGCCTCGTCGACGGCGAACAGGTCGACCCGCCGGTGGGCGAGCGCGTCGAGGAAAGTCCTCGACCCGAAGCGCTCCGGCGAGCAGTAGACGATGCGCGCGCTCCCGTCGCGGACCCGCCGAAGCGAGCCGGCCGTCTCCTCGGCGCCGAGGCCGGAGGCGAGCATCACAACCGGGTGCCCCGCGCGGGCGAGCTTCTTCCACTGGTCCGCCATCAGCGCGATCAGGGGGCTGACGACGACCGTCAGGTCGGCCGACGCGAGGCCCGGGAGCTGGTAGCAGAGGCTCTTCCCGCCTCCCGTGGGCATGACGATCAGCGAGTCGCGCCCAGCGAGCGCGGCCGCCGCGGCCTCACGTTGGCCGGGCCGGAAGCGCTCGAGGCCGACGTGGCGCAGGAGCGCGTCCGGATCCGGCCCCCCCTCGTAGACGCGCTCGGGGGCGCGCTCGGCCGGCGCCGGGGCGGGGTCGAGGCCCTGCAGTGCCAGCTGCGCCTCGGTCTGCTCGAGCGCGCTCACCGTCTGAGCCTACGAACCCACTCGGCCGGACCGGCGCCGCCGCGTGGCGAGCGCGCGTAGCTAACCTCGCGGCCGCAGATGGCTGACCGAGCCGACCTCGAGTTCACCTACTCGCTCATCGACCGGATCTTCCGGCTGAGCCTGGGCGAGCTCGCCGACTTCAGCGGCGCGAAGTACGACGGCGACTTCAGCCTCACGCTCGAGGAGGCCCAGCGGCGCAAGCACGAGTACGTCGCCCAGCAGATCGGCATCGGCCCCGACCGGCGCGTCCTCGATCTCGGATGCGGTTGGGGGCCCCTCCTTGCGTTCATCCGCCGGAAGGGGGGACAGGGGGTGGGTGTCACTCTCTCCTCCGCCCAGGCGGAGGCCTGCCGGCGGCACGGCCTCGACGCCCGTCTCGAGGACGGGAGGAAGGTGACCCGCGAGAGCTTCGGCGGGTTCGACGCGGTGGCGAGCCTCGGGGCCTTCGAGCACTTCTGCTCGCCCGAGGACTACGAGGCCGGGCGGCAGGACGACGTCTACAGCGACCTCTTCGGGCGGATCGCCGAGCTCGTGCCAGACAACGGCCGGCTCTACCTCCAGACGATGGTGTTCGGCCGCAACATGATCCCGATCGACGAGGTCTCGATCGAAGCTCCCCGCGGCTCCGATGCCTGGTACGTGGCGCTCATGCAGCACCAGTTCCCAGGGTCGTTCCTGCCGTTCGGCTCCGAGCAGGTCGTTCGCTGCGCCGAGCCCCACTTCCGCCTCGTCGAGTCGACGAGCGGCCGCCTCGACTACATCGAGACGATCAAGCAGTGGCGGGCGCGCTTCGCCGAGCCGAGCCTGCGAAAGACGCTGTTCAAGCTACGACTCGTCCCCCGCTGGCTCACGAGCTCCGATTTCCGGCTCGCCTTCACCTCCGGGGTCAGCGCCAACAGCGTCTGTTTCGAGCGCGAGCTCCTCGACCACTTCAGGCTCGTCTTCGAGAAGGCCCAGACCGGGTCCTAGCGCGGCCCTTGAGGGTCTGCCGTCGGACTCCGGCTTCGCCGCCTCCGGCACGACGAGCCGCTCAATGATGTGAGCCGGCTCGGGTCGCCCGACGTGGAAGCCCTGAACCGCATCGACCCCGTACGCGGCGAGCATCTCGAGCGTCTCCGCATCCTCGACGAATTCGGCGATCGTGACCAGGCCGAGACTCGCGGCGATCTCCGCCATGTGCCTGACGACGATCTGGTCGGTCGGGTTGGACCGAAGTCCGGTGACGAAGTCTCCGTCGATCTTGAGCGCGTCCAGGGGAAGGTGCTTGAGGTAGTAGAACGACGCGAAGCCGGTCCCGAAATCGTCGAGGGCGAACTTGCAGCCCTGTTCCCGGAGGCTGTTCGCGAAGCCTCGCGCCTGCTCGACGTTGGCGATCGCTGCCGTTTCCGTGATCTCGAAGACGAGGAGTGAAGGATCGATGCCGGCCTGCTCGATGCTGCGTGAGATGAAGGCCGGCAGCTCCGGGTCGGCGATCGATCGCGCCGAGACGTTCACCTCGTAGGACAGGGGCGCGCCCGCTCGCTGCGAGCGACCGATGAGGTCGATGGCGAAGGTCACCATTCGCCGGTCGAGCTCGCGGATCATCCCGGAGCGCTCCGCGGTGGCGAGGAAGGCCGCCGGGGTCACGGGATTTCCGTCGTCGTTCAGCATCCGCGCGAGCAATTCGTACTGGTTGACCGTGCGGGTGGCGAGCGACATGATCGGCTGCCGGTAGGCGACGAACATGTCCTCGTCCAGGCTGCGGCGAATGCGGCGCGACCACGCGGCGCGCACCTCGTACCGGACGGTCTCGCCTGGCGGCGGGGAGAACACCGCGACCCGGTCGCGGCCCTTCTCCTTCGCCTCGTAGAGGCCGAGGTCGGCCGCGACCATCACGTCCGTTGGGGTCGTCTGCCCGAAATTGAAGCCCGCGAGCCCCGCCGAGGCGCTCGGCCGAAGCTGGTGCGCGCCGAGCACCATGCCATGGCTTCGGATCGTCCCCAGGAGCTCCACCGCTACGCCCTTCGCGGTCTCGGCGGATGTGTTCGGCAACAGGATCGCGAACTCGTCGCCGCCGATCCGCGCGACGAGGTCGGTCTCGCGCATGCGGTCGGCGAGGATCTGCCCGATGTTGCGGATCAGCTCGTCGCCCTGGGCGTGACCGAGGGTGTCGTTGACGTCCTTGAGGCCGTCGATGTCGATCAGGACCATCGTCCCCTCGGTGCCGTAGCGGTTGGCCATCATCACGTGCTCCTCGAGGTGGCCCTCGAACGCTCGCCGGTTGTAGAGGCCGGTCAGGGCGTCGTGGTCGGCGAGGTGGCGAAGCTGCTCGTCGTTTCGCTTCCGTTCGGTGATGTCGCGAATCGCCGCCGAGACGAGCAGGCCCTGGTCGGTCTCCAGCGGGCTCAGGCTGATCTCCACGGGGAACTCGGTTCCGTCCTTGCGACGGCCGAAGAGCTCGAGATTGGAGCCCATGGGGCGCGCCCGTGCGTCCTGCATGTACCCCTTCAGATGATGGCGATGGCGGTCCCGGTATCGATCCGGGATCAGGTCGCCGATCGGCTGTCCGAGGATCTCCCGCCGCTCGAAGCCGAACACCCTCTCGGTCTGGGCGTTCACGAGAGCGATATGCCCGTGCCAGTCGACGATCACCATGGCGTCGGGCGCCGACTCCAGCAGGGCACGAAACTTGCGCTCGGACCCGGAGACGAGGCGGTCCCGCCGCATGAGCTTGCCCGCGAGCCGGAAGTAGGCGCTGCTGACCCGGTAGACCAGCCAGCGGAATATCTCGCCGAGCGTGGCTACGGGCTACCAGCGTCTCTCATAGCCGCTCTCGAGCTCGGGCCCCGGCCGCCGCCAATCCGGCTCGCGCTCGTACTTGTGCTCCAGGTTGCGCTTGCGGAAATACCGGAAGATCGGCCCGTACGTGAAGCGCTGAAAGTTTGCCGCCGCGTTCCCCCATGCATCGGCCTCCATGAACGGCATGTACTTGTCGGGGAAGCCGGGCATCGTGCAGGCCATGCAGATGCCGCCGACGTTCGGGCAGCCCCCGATGCCGTTCACCCACCCCCGCACAGGGACGTTGCACTTCGCCACCGGGCCCTTGCAGCCGAGCTTCACGAGGCAGCGCGGGTCGTCGCCGTAGACGGTGGCGAACTTCCCCTGCTCCGTGAACCCGGCTCGGCTGCACGACTCGCGGGTAGTCCGCCCGAAGAGCCACGCCGGCCGCAGCTGCTCGTCGAGCTCGGGCGCCGGCGCCAGGCCGGCAAGGTGGAAGAGCAGGTACATGAGGGTCTCCGTGATGTTGTCCGGCTGAGCCGGGCAGCCCGGTAGACAAACGATCGGCAGATCCGTGCTCGAGGTCCAGTCCCATCCGAGGTAGTCGGGAAGGCCCATGGCACCCGTCGGGTTGTTCTTCATCGCCGGGATGCCGCCGTACGTTGCGCACGTGCCGACGGCCATCACCGCGGCCGCCTTCGGGGCCAGCCGATCGACCCACTCGTTGGTCGTGATCGGCTGGCCATCGAGCGCGTTCACGCCGAATCCGCTCCAGTGGCCATCGCCGCTGATCTGCTCGTTGGCGATGGAGCCCTCGATGATCAGCACAAAGGGGTCGGTCTTGCCCGCCTCCGCGTCGTACCAGGCCTGCATGTAATCGTCGCCGGTGGCGAAGGCGAGGACCTGGTTATGAAGGGCGACCTTCGGCAGGCCGGGAATCGCACCGCCGACGATGTCCTCGAGGCTCGGGCTGGTCGCGGACGTCATCGCCACGGAGTCCCCCTCGCAGGAGAGCCCAGTCGTCATCCAGAGGACGTGAATCGTCAGGTCCTCGGCCAGCTGGCGCGCCCGTCCTGGCGCGGCCTCCGTCACACCTCCCATCCGAACTTCCTTCCCTCCTTGGATCGAGTTCGATGGCCAGTGCGGCGCATGCTACCGGCATTACGGGACTATCCGCACAAGCTGGCGCCCGGCGGTGCCGAGGGAGGGGTATGGCCAGCTAGCAGCGAGCGCCGCTCGGCCAATCGGGCCCCGGGCCCGGCTTGTCCGCGGTCTGAGCACCGAGGTGACGCAGGAAGCGCGCCATCTCCGCGCCCGAGTTCGTCTTCATGCCCTCGTGGTAGCAGGGGGCCGCTCGCGTGGAGCCGAACCGGCTTGCCCACCCGGTCTCGATGCCGGTGCCTCCGTGGAGCGCCGTGGCGATGCGCTGCCCGGCCGCCACGACCGTGCCTTTCGGCACCAGGCGGGTGAGGTTCTCGGCGACGTAGACGACATTGCCCGCGTGATCGCCGTCGAGGAGGCGGTACCAGATGAAATGACCGCCGGGCCAGCCGCTCTTCGAGTCGGAGCCGATCACCTTCGCGTCGCCGATCGCGACGACGGGGGCACGCGGGCCGACGACGCCGTAGTCGACGCCCATGTCGGTGCGGCCCGCCCACCAGTGGTTGGCGGGGAAGGGGTTCACGTAGCCGGCGGTCGTGCACGTGCGCCGGTGGCCTCCACCGCCGGTGCCGCCCGAGCCGGTGCCGCCCGAGCTCGATGGCCCAACGCCGCCCCCGCCGCCACCCGCGCCTCCGCAGCGGTGCTTGGCCGCGCCCGCGGGCGCGGTCGCGAGCATGCCGACGACGGCGACCGCCGTCGCCGCCGCGACCAAAGCCCTTTTGCGCATGCTGTGCAAGCCGGTATCTCCTTCGTCGGCCTACGGGGTTAGCTGTCGGGCTGGCGCTTAGGAGCAGCGCCCCCACCGAGGTGGGTTCGCCCCAAACTGTTCGGTTCCCCCGTTTCCAGGCCGCGTGCGGCCTGGAATTCGGCATTACCTGTCGGGCAGGCTCGCGGCAGACTACAGAACTGCACGGACGTTTGCAAGTCGCTAACGCGACGCTAATAACCAGCAAATCGGCGAGCTCGCCGCCTCGGGCTGCTACCGTCGTCGCGACGAGCGAACCGTTCGCTCGTGAGTTTTCGTCGTTTCTCGAGTGCGCTCCGGCGCGATTGGGGTCAGCTTCGAACACTCCCCAATCGCATCGCGGCACCAGCCGCGAAAGGAGTCATTCATGTCACGCAACAGTTTTGCCGACCTCGGCCTTTCGGCGGGGACGGTCCTCGCACTGCGAAAACAGGGCCTCTCAGAACCGTTCCCCGTCCAGCAGCTCGTCATCCCCGACGTTCTCGCAGGGCGGGACGTCCTCGCGAAGTCGCCAACCGGCTCGGGCAAGACGCTCGCCTTCGCGGCGCCCCTCGTTGACCGGATCAAGGCGGAGTCCCGCCGGCCGGCTGCGCTGGTCCTCGCGCCCACTCGCGAGCTGGCGATGCAGATCGTCGAGCAGACGCGTCCGATCGCGAACGCGCAAGCTCTCTCCGTCGCTGCGGTCTACGGCGGGGTTGGCATCCAGCGCCAGGCGAAGCAGGCGGGGCGCGCCCACCTCGTCGTGGCGACGCCGGGCAGGCTTCTCGACCTCATCGGCCGCGGGGCGATCTCGCTCGCCAACGTCCAAACGCTCGTGCTCGACGAGGCCGACCGGATGCTCGACATGGGGTTTCGCCCCGATGTCGACCGGATAGTTTCCACCATCCCGAGCGAGCGGCAGACACTGTTCTTCTCCGCCACCCTCGACGGCGAAGTCGGAAGGATCGCCAAGGCCTACACGCGCTCGCCGCGGCGTCACGAGCACGCTCCACCTCGAGCCGAGGCTCGAGTGAAGCACCGGTTCCTCGGCGTCTCCCACCAGGGCAAGGTCGACGCCGTGATCGGCGAGCTCCGGCGTCGCGATGCCCACGGGCTCACCCTCGTCTTCGTCCGGACCAAGCACGGCGCCGATCGCCTGGCGAAGCGACTCAGCCGCCACGGCATCCAGGCCGCGGCGATCCACGGCAACAAGTCGCAGTCGCAGCGCACCAGGGCGCTCGCCCGGTTCGAGTCGGGCGCGACCGAGACACTGGTCGCGACCGACGTGGCGGCGCGCGGCATCGACGTTTCCGGGATCACCCGGGTCATCAACTACGACCCGCCCCACGACCACCAGGCCTACGTCCACCGCGTCGGGCGCACCGCCCGCGCCGGGCGCGCCGGCACGGGGGTAACGCTGGTGCTCGACGATCAGGTCGGCGACGTGGGTAAGATCGCAAGGCACCTCGAGCTTCGACGTGAGTTCGCCGAAGCCGGATTCGAGCTCGGGCCGCGGCGCCGCCGGCGTCGCTGAACGGCCCTCGAAGACGACGATGACGGCAACCGCAATGCCCACAGCCCCAGCCCCGGCCGAAAGCGCCGAGCCCGGCCGCGAGCGCCCGTTCTGGAAGGAGGGCCTCGATCCGTACGCGCGGCCGGTCCTGTGGCGGAGCCTTCTCGACCTGGCGACGTCGGTGGTCCCGTATCTGGCGCTGTCCGTCGCGATGTACTTCGCCCTCGACGTGTCGTACCTGCTCGTCTTGGCGCTCGCGATCCCTACGTCCGGCTTCCTGGTCCGCACCTTCATCGTCTTCCACGACTGCACCCACGGGTCGTTCATGCCGTCGAAGCGCGCCAACGAGTGGGTGGGCTCCTTCTGCGGCCTACTGGTCTTCGCGCCGTTCCAGCGCTGGCGCCACCAGCACGCGATGCATCACGCGACCTCGGGTGACCTCGAGCGCCGCGGGGACGGCGACGTGCCGACCCTGACCGTGGAGGAGTACAAGGCACTCAGCTGGCGGGGGCGCCTGGGCTATCGCCTCTTCCGCAACCCGCTGGTGATGTTCACCATCGGGCCGATCTACTCGATGATGATCGGGCCCCGCTACATCTCCCGCTCGGCCCGGCCGCGCCTTCGCCGCAGCGTCATGCGCACGAACCTCGCGCTGCTGGTCATGATCGGCGGGCTGTGCTGGCTGATCGGCTGGCAGGCCTACCTGCTGATCCAGGCGCCAACGATCCTCCTCGCCGGCACGACAGGCGTCTGGCTCTTCTATGTCCAGCACCAGTTCGAGGACGCATACTGGGAGCAGGCCGACGGCTGGAGCTACGCCGACGCGGCGCTCCGCGGCAGCTCCTACCTGCGGCTGCCGAAGGTGCTGCAGTTCTTCACCGGCAACATCGGCCTCCACCACGTCCATCACCTGAACGCGCGCGTGCCGAACTACAACCTGCAGCGCGCACACGACGCGAACCCGATCTTCCACGACGTGCCGAAGCTGACTCTGCTCGACGGCCTCAAGGCCGTCCGCTACAAGCTGATCGACACCGAGAACGACGGGCGGATGGTCGGGTTCTCCGCCGCCCGCGCTTAGCGCGGGGCGCTAGCCGCCGATCAGCTTGAAGACGCCGCGCCCGTCGTCGTCGTCGCCGACCTTCTCGAGGCGGCCCGACTGGCGGGCCTCCTTGACGGCGTCCTTGAGGTCCGACGTCTCGACACCGAGCTTGGTGGCGAGGTCGGCGCGCGTGAAATTGGAGTCAAGCTGTCCGGCCGCCTCGATGAGGCGGTCAGAGGTGACGTCTGTCGCCATTGTCAGCTCCCCTGCGGGGTGACGTTGCCGGCGCGCGGGCCCTTGTCGCCCTGCTCGGCCTCGTACGAGACCTTGGCGCCCTCGCTCAGCGTCGCGTGACCGTCGGTCATGATCGCGCTGTGATGGACGAACAGGTCGCTCGAGCCATCATCGGGGGTGATGAAGCCGTAGCCCTTGTCGTCGCTGAACCACTTGACGGTTCCAGTAGCCATTGATTTCCTCCTGTTTTTCCTAGTGCTGCGAACGCGGAGAAAGCAAAAAAGCTACGACGCGGGCGCTGGGCACGGTTTTCGCCGGAACCACTCCGGCCAGACGCTCGGACGGTAGCAGGTGGGGCCCGGCTCAGACCGCGACGCGGTAGTCCGCGGGGTTGATCCGGCGGGTGCGGCGGCGGTACTCGAGCCAGGCTCCGGGCCAGTTGTTGGTGTTGTCGCCGGCCTCGGTGACGTACCAGTTGTGGCAGCCACCGGTCATCCATACCGTCCGCCTGCTTCGCTCGGACATCTCGTCCCTCCACTCCGCCTGGGTCTCGGGGCGAAGGTCGATCCATCGGAAACCGCCCTCACCCACTCGCTGGAGCGCGTCGATGACGTAGTCGAACTGGCACTCGAGCGTGTAGGGCACGGATCCGGACCCGTGGTTGGTGTTCGGGCCGTAGAGGACGAACATGTTCGGGAAGCCGGACACGGTGGTGCCGAGGTAGGCCTCCGGGCGGCCGGCCCAGACCTCGTTCAGGTCGCGACCGTCGCTCCCGCGTACCTCCATCGGGGCGACGAAGCCGTGGGATGCGAAGCCGGTGCCGTAGACGATCACGTCGGCCGGCCGCTCGACCCCGTCGCTGTCCACTACGCCGTCAGCCGTGATCCGCTCCGCGCCACCGGTGACCAGCTCGACGTCGTCCCGGCGGAGCGTCGGATACCACTCGCTCGTGATCAGGACCCGCTTGCAGCCGACCGGGTAGTCCGGCGTTGCCATGGCGAGAAGGTCCGGATCGTCGCCGAGCTCCTTCCGCCGCTCACGGTCGGCGAGAGCCGTGAAGATCCGACCCATGGCCTCGTTGCCGGTGAACGCGTGGGTGCCGAGCTCGAGGAACGAGAAGAAGGCGAGGCGGCTCGCGAGCACTCGCGGGGGGAACGCCCGGAACAGCCGCCGCTCCCACTCGGCGTACTCGCGGTCGGACTTCGGGAGGATCCAGGGCGCCGAGCGCTGATAGATCGTCGTCCGCGCGGCGACCTTCGCGACCTCGGGCACGAACTGGATCGCGCTGGCGCCGGTGCCGATCACGGCCACGCGCTTGCCATCGAGATCAACGCCATGATCCCAGTCGGCGGAGTGGAAGGCCGGGCCGGCGAAGTCATCGCGGCCCTCGATCGCAGGAATGTCCGGCACGCTGAGCTGCCCGCAGGCCGTCACGAGGATGTCGAAAGCTCGGCTCACGCCGTCGCTCGAGGTGAGCGTCCAGCTCCCGCTCTCGGGGTCGAACGACGCCGAGGTCGCCTCGGTGCCGAGGCGGAGCTGCGGGCGCAGCCCGTACTCGTCGACGCAGTTCTCGAGGTACCGCAGGATCTCGGGCTGCGGCGCGTAGCGGCGCGACCAGTGGTGCCCAGGGGCGAACGAGAACGAGTACAGGTGGGACGGCACGTCGCATGCTGCGCCTGGATAGGTGTTCGCGCGCCAGACGCCGCCGACGCTATCGCCGCGTTCGAAGATCTCGAAGTCCTGGATGCCGGCCTGGCGCAGCCTGATGCCCATCCCGACGCCACCGAAGCCGCCGCCCACGATGCCGACGGAGAGCTCGCGCCTGTCACCGTTGCGGCTGCCCATCGACCATCAACCCTAGCGCCGCGCGGCTAGGCTGCGTGGGTGCTTGGGGAGCTGTCCTCGAACTACGTCGCGATCTACCTGAACGACCACCTCGCCGGGTCGACCGGCGGTCTCGAACTGGTGAAACGAGCGGCGCGAAGCAACGAGGGGACGCCGCTCGGCACGTTCCTCGAGCGGCTCCGCGGCCAGATCGAGGAGGACCGTGAGTCGCTGATCGAGGCGATGGACCGGCTAGACGTGAGCCGCGACCGGGTCAAGGTCACCGGTGGATGGCTCGCCGAGAAGGCGGGGCGTCTGAAGCTGAACGGCAAGGTGCTCGGCTACTCACCGCTCTCGCGGCTCGTCGAGCTCGAGGGTCTGCATCTCGGCATCAACGGCAAGCTCAGCCTCTGGCAGTCGCTGCGGCAGGCGAACGCCCCCGAGCTCGCGGAGTTGGACCTCGACAGGCTGATTGAGCGCGCCGAATCCCAGCTCGCCGAGCTCGAGCCCTTCCGCCGCGACGCCGCGGCCGAGGCGTTCGCCGCGAGCGCGGCAAACGTCTAGGATTCCGCCCGCGCTCCGGCGCAGCCCAAGGTGTCCACCCTCCGAGCCTCAACCGCCCTCGTCCTCGTCGCCGCGCTCCTCGCCGGCTGCGGGTCGAGCACCTCCGAGGACACCTCGGCCTCGACGCCGGCGAAAAGCTGCGCGAAGTCGAAGCTCGACACCGTCTCGGCGGGCGCGCTGACCGTCGGCACCAGCAAGCCGGCCTACCCGCCCTACTTCGAGGACAACGACCCGACCAACGGCAAGGGCTTCGAGAGCGCCGTGGCGTACGCGATCGCCGACCAGCTCGGCTTCAAGCCCTCCGAGGTGAAGTGGACCACCGTCCCGTTCAACGCGTCGTTCGCGCCGGGGCCGAAGGACTTCGACCTCGACGTCAACCAGATCTCGATCACGCCGGCCCGTTCCGAGCAGGTGGACTTCTCCAACTCCTACTACGAGGCCAACCAGGCGGTCGTCGCGCTGCCCGGCACCGACGCCGCGAAGGCGAAAAGCCTCGCCGACCTCAAGAGCTCGACGATCGGCGTCCAGATCGGGACGACGAGCCTCGACGCGGTCAACGCCGAGATCCAGCCGAGCGCCGAGGCACGGGTCTTCCAGACCTCGAACGACGTCGTGAGCGCGCTCAAGACGCAGCAGGTCGATGCCGTCGTGGTCGACCTGCCGACGGCGCTTTACCTCACGGCCGCGCAGGTCCCTCAGGCGACGATCGTGGGCCAGTTCCCGGCCCCGGGCGGTGACAAGTGGGGCGCTGTGCTGAGCAAGGACTCGCCGCTAACGAGCTGCGTCAACGGTGCCATCGACCAGCTCCACCTCAACGGCGACCTGAAGCAGATCACGAATCAGTGGATGAGCCAGGCCGCCAACGCGCCGCTTCTGCGCTAGCTGCCTAGGCGAGCGGCCGCCGCGACCGCCCCTGCCGCAGCGCCCGTCTTCGGCCGGTCGGAGGCTGGCTGGGGAGGGCGAGGGATCGGTGCGGACGGCGAAAATGGCCCGGCTTGGCGCCTTATGGGTGGTATGCACCCAAAAGGCGCCAAAATCACGGCCGCGTGGCGCCTTTCGGACCGTGTGCGTCCGTAAAGCGCAAAGGCCAACCCTTGCGCGAGGACCGTCTCCCTCGCTGCCCAACCCGGCTGGCGGTACGTCACCCTCGCGGGGACATCCGCCCCGCCCTATCCACCCGCCTCTAGCCGTCCGCCGCGGGCGTCATGGTCGCGGCGGTGAGCGCTGCCGAGGCCACGGTCGACCGCCGCGCCGCGCGGGAGGCGGCGAAGCGGCAACGGGCGCACCGGGCCATCGGGATCGCCGCGATCTCGACTCTCCTCGTGCTCGGCGGCCTGACCGCGCTTGTGCTGACGAGTCCGGGCTGGCCCAGCGTTCGCGACACCTTCTTCAACTGGTCGGCGTTCAAGGACGCGTTTCCAGACGTCCTCGACGGCTTCTGGCTCGACGTCAAGCTGTTCGTGGTCGTCGAGCTCTGCGTCCTGGTCCTCGGGCTGGTGGTCGCGCTCGTGCGCACGAGCCGCTCGCCCGCCTTCTTCCCGGTGCGCTTGATCGCGACGGTCTACACGGACCTCTTCCGCGGGATCCCGACGATCCTCCTCGTGTACCTCGTGGGCTTCGGTATCCCGGCGCTCGAGCTCAGCGGGCTGCCGACGGACCCGATCGTCCTCGGCGGCATCGCGCTGACCTTCTCCTACGCCGCCTACGTCGCCGAGGTCTACCGGGCCGGGATCAACTCCGTGCACCGCGGCCAGCGCGACGCCGCGCTCGCGATTGGTCTCACCGAGGGCCAGGCCCTCGGCCGCGTGATCCTTCCGCAGGCCGTGCGGCGTGTCGGCCCGCCGCTCCTGAACGACTTCATCGCGCTTCAGAAGGACGTGGCGCTCGTCTCGCTCCTCGGTGTCGGCGAGGCGTTCGAGACGGCCCAGGAGATCACCGCGCAGACGTTCAACTACACGCCGCTGCTCGCGGCAGCCCTGCTCTACATCGCCGTGACGGTGCCGCTCGCGCGGCTCCTCGACCGCTACGGGCTTGGCGGGGTGACGATCGGGTGAACACCGCGGCTCCGGTCATCGAGATACGCGGGGTGACGAAGGCGTTTGGTGATCGAGACGTCCTCACGGGCGTGGACCTCGAGGTCCGCGAGCACCAGGCGGTGGCGCTGATCGGCGCCTCCGGGTCAGGCAAGTCGACCCTGCTCCGCTGTGTCGACCTGCTCGAGGAGATCGACGACGGCGACATCTTCCTCGACGCCGACGTGATCACCGACCCGTCGGTCGAGCCGGTCCCGGTCAGGCGCCGGCTCGGCCTCGTCTTCCAGGCCTACAACCTCTTTCCGCATCTGACCGCGCTCCAGAACGTCGTCCTCGGCTCGGTTCGCGCCCTTGGCGTTTCGAAGGCCGAGGCGGACGAGCGCGGTCGCGAGCTCCTGCGCCGGTTCGGCCTCGCCGGTCGCGAGGACGACCGTCCCGACGATCTCTCCGGTGGCCAGCAGCAGCGGGTCGCGATCGCCCGTGCGATCGCCGGGCGGCCGCGGGCGCTACTCCTCGACGAGGTCACGAGCGCGCTCGACCCCGAGCTCGTGGGCGAGGTGCTCGAAGCGATTCGCGAGCTGAAGGGGGCGGGTATGACGATGCTGCTGGCGACGCACGAGATGAGCTTCGCGCGCGAGGTGGCCGACACCGTGGCCTTCCTCCACGAGGGCGGCATCGCCGAGCAGGGCCCACCAGAGCAGGTGCTCGAGGCGCCCAAGCGCCCGGAGACGCAGCGATTCCTGCGCCGTCTGCTCGAGGCGGGACGTATGTAGTCAGTCCTTGTTGAGCTGCCCCGGCGGCTCATGCTTGGACTTGCCCTCGAGGCCGGGCGGCGCGCGCTTGGGAGGCTTGGGGGGCTTGGCCGGTTCCGGCTTCGCGGGCTCGGGGGCCGCGGTGGCGGCCCGCGCTGCATCGAGCTCGCGCTGCACCACGTCCGTCTGATCGGGGATCGCCATTCGCTGCTCGAGGATCGGGATCGCCGCTGCCGGATCGCCGGACATGCGCAGCGCGTGGCCCAGGTTGAAGAGCGCGTAGGCGTAGCGGATGTCGGTCGTGCCCGGCGGGAATGCGGCCACGGCGCGCCTGAGGACCGGCACGGCATCGGTGTAGTCGCCGCTTTGGATCAGTGTGTACCCCTGGTCGTTGAGCTGGGCGCCGAGAGCGGAACCGGTTGGCGGGGCGCCCGAAGTCGGCGTGGGAGCCGATGATGTGGCGCTCGAGGTCGTCGAGGGGCGGTGCTGCGCCTGGGCGGGGCGATCGCGCTGGTGGTGCGCGCCCCCGGCGCCGCCCGCAGCGCTCGCAGCGCTGCTTGACGGCGGCCTCGAGTCACTCCCCGCAAGCGCGATGGCAAGAACCGTCGCGACCGCCACGGCGCTGAGGCCTGCGACCGCGATCCAGGGGGCGTGCTCGCCCGCCGGCCGGCCGAAGATGCGGGGGCGCGCGGGGCCGGAGCCGGATCCTCCGTCCGCGGAGGCCAGCGGCATGGCGTCAGTCGTTGGGCGTCGAGGCACGACCTGGGTCGCCTCGATGTCGGCGACGAGCTGCGCCGCCGTCGGCTGGCGGCGGTTGCGATCCGCGTCCATCGCGCGCTGAAGCGTGCGGGCGAGGCCGGCCGTGGCCTCGGGCCAGCGGTCGCGGATGTCCGGCGCGGCGCCGCGCGCGCTCTTGGCCATCGCGTCGGCGACCGTGGCCGCGGCGACCGGTGGCGCGCCCGTCAGCGCCTCGAACGCCGTCGCCCCGAGCGAGTAGATGTCGGCCTCGCGACCGCTCCGATCGCCACCCGCCAGCCGCTCCGGGGCGAGGTAGGCGAGCGTGCCGACGACCTTGTTCTCGGCGGTGATCCGGGTCGCCTCGGGCGCCGTTGCGGCGCCGAGGTCGACGAGCTTCACGGTGCCGTCGTCGGCGATGAGGATGTTCGACGGCTTGACGTCGCGGTGCACGACGCCGAAGCCATGGGCGTAGTCGAGGGCGGCGGCGACCGGCCGGAGGACCTCGACCACCCGCTCGGGCTCGACGCCCTCGTCGCCGATCAGCTCCGACAGCGGCCGGCCCTCGACGTACTCCATGATGACCAGCGTGTCGTCCTCGGTGTCGATGACGTCGAAGATCGTCGCCAGGCCGGGATGGCTGAGGGATGCGCCGAGCCGCGCCTCGCGAACGATCCGCTTGCGCTGGTCCTCCGAGCCGCCTTGGCGCAGGCGCTTCACGGCCACGCGGCGGCGTAGCACGCGATCCTCGGCCAGCAGCACTGTCGCCGTGCCGCCGGCGCCGATTCGCTCGCGGACGTCGTAGCGCCCAGCGACGACCGGCGAGCCCCCGTTCGCCTTCATCCGGGACCGGCTACCCCGTCTGCGATTTGTCAATCACCCAACAGGTACCGTGCCGCACCGTGCCAACGCTCGGAATCCCCAGGCTCCCGCTCATCCCGGACCCGCTGCGGCGGATCGACGTGCCGAAGGACCTCGAGCCGCTCACGACCGTGGGGGAGGAGGCCGATCCGGCCGAGGGCGGCATGACGCGAGATGGCGTCGAGGCGGTCTGGTCCTCGGTCGAGCGGCTCTATCGCAGCGGGGTGCACCCCGCCATCGCGCTCTGCCTCCGCCGCGAGGGCGTCGTGGTCCTCGACCGAGCGATCGGCCACGCCCGAGGCAACGGGCCAGGGGAGAGCGACGGCGCCGAGCGGGTGTCCGCCACGCCGGCCACCCCGTTCGTCATCTACTCGGCCTCGAAGGCGATTGCCGCGACGGTCGCCCACATCCTCGACGAGGAGGGGGCGATCCATCTCGCCGATCGGGTGGCCGAGTACATCCCGGAGTACGGCAGCCACGGCAAGGACGTGATCACGATCGCTCACGTCCTCTCACACCGCGCGGGCGTGGCCAACCTCCCGAGCGACGCCCTCGACCTCGAGAACGCGAGCGACCCCGACTACATCTGCCGGGTGATCTGCGATGCCGAGCCGGCGAGCCGCCCGGGCAAGATGCTCGCCTACCACGCGATCTCGGGCGGCTTCATCGTCGGCGAGATCGTCAAGCGAGTGACCGGAAAGGACATCCGCACGGTGCTCGCCGAAAAGGTCCTCGACCCGCTCGGGTTCCGTTGGACCAACTTCGGCGTCGCGCCGGAGGACGTGCCGCAGATCGCGCTCGCCTATCCGACCGGCGCGCCGGTCGTGCCTCCGTTCTCGATCCTCCTCGAGCGAGCGCTCGGACGCCCGCCGGACGAGGTCACGCGCCTGTCGAATGATCCGCGGTTTCTCACCTCGATCATCCCTGCGGCGAATACGGTGACGACGGCTAACGAGCTGTCGCGCTTCTATGAGCTGCTGCGCTGCGGGGGCGAGCTCGACGGCGTGCGCGTGTTGCAGCCGCGGACGATCCGTCGCGCCCTGACCGAGCAGTCCTACCGCGAGGTGGACTTCACGCTCGGCTTCCCGGCGCGATACGGCCTCGGGTTCATCCTCGGCGCGAGGCTCCTGAGCCTCTACGGCCCCGATACGGAGCTCGCCTTCGGCCACCTCGGGTTCACCAACATCCTCGGGTGGGCCGACCCCGAGCGCGGAATATCGGCCGGCCTGATCACGAGCGGCAAGCCCGTGCTCTACCCGGAGCTCCCGAGCCTCTGGGGAGTCACCCGCCGGATCGGCTCCGAGGCCCCGAAGACCACCGAGTCCGCGCTCGCCTTCCCGGCCACGACCTGAGGCCCTTGGGAGCGCAACCCCCGGCGCGCTGGTGGCTGCTTCGACCGGCGCGTAACCGTAAGCCGGCCACGTACCGCTGCCCGTTCTGTGGACGGCGCCTCCTGTCGGCGACCGACCACGTATTGATCGCGCCGGAGGGCGACGCGACCCGTCGCCGCCACGCGCATGCGGAGTGCGTGCGCGCCGAGCGTGCCGCGGGGCGACTGTTGACGCGAGAGGAGTGGGCTAAGACGCAGCCTCGACCCCCGTCGTTGTGGCGGCGCCTGCGTGAGTTGGGCGGTTAGGGAGTGCGGCGCGGAGCGCACCGCGAACTTCCGCAATCCATTCCCGGAAACCGGGACCAAGTTGCAGGAGTTCGCCTGAGCAGCCCTGTCTCGGTGCTAAACAGTCTGGCCATGCGCCCCCTCGGCAAGACCGGCATCGAGGTCTTCCCGCTCTGCCTCGGCGGCAACGTCTTCGGCTGGACCGCCGACGAGGCCGCTTCGTTCGCCGTTCTCGACGCCTACGCGGAGGCGGGCGGCAACTTCATCGATACCGCCGACGTCTACATGGCCTCCGCCGCGGGGAACGCGGGCGGGGAGTCGGAGACGATCATCGGCCGGTGGATGGCGGCACGCGCCAACCGCGACCAGCTCGTGATCGCGACGAAGTGCGGCGCGATGCCCGGCCTCGGCGGCCTTGGCGCCGAAACGATCCGCTCCGCCGCCGAGGCCTCCCTGGAGCGCCTGGGGACCGACCGCATCGACCTCTACTACGCGCACGTCGACGACCCGTCGACGCCGCAGGAGGAGACGCTGGGCGCCTTCGACGAGCTCGTCCGGGCCGGCAAGGTCCGGCACATCGGGGCCTCGAACTACACGGCCGACCGGCTCGAGTCGGCCCTGGCGGTCTCGGACAGCGCCGGCCTTGCCCGTTTCGCCGCGCTGCAGCCCAAGTACAACCTGATCGAGCGCGACGACTACGAGGGCGCCCTGATGGACCTCGTACAGCGGGAGGGCCTCGCCTGCGTTCCCTACTTCGGGCTCGCGCGGGGCTTCCTGACCGGGAAGTACCACCCGGAGAAGCCGGCGGTCTCGAGCCCCAGGGCCGAGCGCGCGGCTGCGCACCTCGAGCGGGTTGGGACGCGGGTGCTCGACGTCCTCGAGGAGGTCGCCGCCGGTCACGGCACCTCGCCCGCGGCCGTCGCGCTCGCCTGGGTCGGCCGCTCAGCCGACCGTCACCGCCCCGATCGCGAGCGCGCGCTCGACCGACCAGCTCGCCGAGCTCCTGCCGATGGTCGATCTCGAGCTCGGCGCCGACGAGCTCGGCAGCCTCGCGGCCGCGGCCTCCTGAGCTCGTCAGCCGGCCTGCGCCAGCGCGCTGCCGGACCGTCCCGGCCTCCTGTGGCCCGCGAAGGATGTCCTCGATGCGGCCGTCGGAGCCGACGATGAAGGTGGTGGGAAGGCCCTGGATCCCGTAGCGGTCGCCGGAGGAGCCGTTCGTGTCGAAGAGCGTCGGGAAGCGCCACCCGTAGCGGTGGACGAAGTCGCGCGCGGCGGAGCGGCCGTCGTTCCACGCCACGCCGACGAGGTGCGCCCCGTTCGGCAGGCTCCGCGAGAGCGCCTCGAGGCTCGGGGCCTCCTTCTTGCACGGCTCGCACCAGCTCGCGAAGAAGTTGATGGCGGCTGGCTGGCCGCGAAGCGCGCCAGGGTCACCGGCTTGCCGGCGAGGGCCGCGCGCGGGAGCGCGGGAGCCAAGCGGCCCTCGCTCGCGCTGCCGCTGAGGAGCTCGGCGGCGATCACCCCGCCGACCGCGAGGACGGCGACAGCGGCTATGCGCTTCGACGGCTGATGGCTATTCGGACGCGAGCAGCGGCACGTCGTGGACCACCGTCTGCGGCGAGAAATTGGCGGGGTAGATCGTCGTGATCTTGCCGGACCCATTGATGCCGTAGATCAGCGCCGAGTGCTCGACTGCGTCGGGGTCGTTCTTCGTCGGCGTCGAGGCCGCGCGGATATGCCACGCCTTCCACGTCCTCTCGAGCTGCGGCCGTGAGCCGATGAGGTACTTCATCTTCCCGTCATCTGGTGGTCGGCGAGGAACTTCTTGACGGTCTTCGGCGTGTCGCCCTTCGGGTCGACCGAGACGGCGATGATCTGGAAGTCCTTGGCGTCGGGCCCGAGCTTGGAGAGCGCGGCGTGTAGGTGGCCGACGATGAGCGGGCAGATGTCGGGGCAGTGCGTGTAGATGAAGGTGACGAGCACCGCCTTGCCCCGATAGTCGTCGATGTTGATCGGCTGGCCGAGCGAGTCGTCGAGCTTCAGGGGCGGCGCCGCGATCTGGGGCGTCGCGATTCCCGCCCGCGAAGTTGGGCTTGGCTGGATCACCGCCGCCGCTTGATCCGCCGCACGAGGCGAGCGCGATCGCGACGAGGGCTACCGCCCCGCCCATGAGTCCTGTCCGCGTCGCATCGATACGCCCATTACACGCGTAGTCCCTGAATCGAGTGTAAAGAGGCGAGACTCTCGACCGGCTACCTGCAGCCGTCACCGTCGCTGGGACCGCCCCGGTTGTCGAGATCGTGGTCCCCGCGATTGTGCTGCGGGATGCAGTGATGACGATGAAGCGGCTGGCTCGCCGGCGCCGAGCCGGCGCCAACCGACGGCCACGATTAAGCTGCGGCGGCGAGAGGCTCACGACCGCCGCGGTGATCCTGATCTTGAGTGGGCTCATGCCCCTGGATATACGGCGGTCGGGGGGCGCGGGTTCAACTCTAGGTCGAAAAGGCCGAAACGGCTCGCTCGAGCGCGCGGCCCTGGCGGGCCCAGAGCGAGGGCGGCGCGGCGCCCACGACCACCGTCGTGGCGGTGGAGCTCCCCACCAGGCAGGCGATCTCCCGGTAGCGATGCCCGCTCTCGGTCAGGTATTGATCGATGACGCAGGACCCAACCGCTCCATCGCGGAAGCGCAGGTGCTGTGCCGACGCCAGAGTCCTGACCCGGCGATCGCCCTCGTCCGCGTTGTGCTCGACGCGGAAGTCGGCCCAGTTCTCGAACGTCTCCGCCCCCTGCTGGGGCGTTGCGTTGAGATAGCCGGCAAGCCGGCCGGAGGGTGTCCGGATCGCCGCCGTCACGGTGCCCGGGTCCGAGCGCTCGCGGTGCCAGGAGGGCGGGTACGCGAGCGCCGCCGAGCCATCGGGCAGGCGAACGAGATGCCAGCTCGAAGGCGGGGGCGCGGGATTCAGCCATCCGAAGCCCTTCGGTCACCAGAGCCCCGCACGCAGCCGGCGAGCGCGATCCCGGCGAAGCCGATGACCGCGAACCGGCGCATCGCTCGGCGGCGCACGACCATAATCCGGTCCGGGGTACGGATGACGCGTGGGATTGTTTCAATCAGCCTGCTTGCGGGGCGCTTGTCGCGCTCGTGGGTGGCGGGTCCGCGCAGGCCGCGGGGCACCCGATAACCGTTCAAGACCCTCCACTTCGACACGCGGGTCGGCCCAGGCCGCTCAACGCACTGCGACGTCGTCGGTGACCTCTACCGCCCGCGCTCAGCCACCCGTCGCCACCCGGCGCCGGCCATCCTCACCACCAATGGCTTCGGCGGCTCCAAGGACGACCAGAGCGACGAGGCGACGGCGTTCGCCCACCGCGGCTACGTCGTGCTCTCCTACTCGGGCCTCGGCTTCGGGGGCTCGGGCTGCAAGATCGAGCTCGACGACCCGCCGTGGGACGGTCGCGCCGCCGCCCAGCTGATCCGGTTCCTGGGCGGCGGAGGGCGCTCGAAGGAGGGCGTTCGGGTCAACTACGTGATCCACGACCGCCGCGCGGTCAACGGGCGCCACTACAAGCACGATCCGCGCGTCGGGATGATCGGCGGGTCATACGGCGGGCAGATCCAGTTCGCCGCCGCCGGCGCGACGCCCCGCCTCGACACGATCATCCCGATCATCACCTGGAACGATCTCGCTTACTCGCTGGTGCCGAACAACTCCGCGCTTCGAACTGGCGTGACGAGCTCGGTGCCGGGGATCCCCAAGTTCGAGTGGGCGCCGCTCTTCTTCAGCCTGGGCGCCGGCGACGGGATCACCGGCCTCGACACCGACCCCAACCGCGTCGGCACCTGCCCCAACTTCGACCCCGGCGTATGCCCGGCGTTCGTCAAGAACGCGGCCCTCGGCTATCCCGACGTGCAGACTCTCAACCTCCTGCGGCACGCCTCGGTGTCGTCCTACATGAAGAAGATCCGGATCCCGACGCTCCTCCCCCAGGGCGAGCACGACACGCTGTTCAACCTCCACGAGGCGGCCGCCACCTACCATGCGCTGCGCCGCCGCCACGTGCCCGTGGGGATGATCTGGCAGTCGTGGGGGCACTCCTCGCTCGGCCCCGCGCCTGGCGAGTTCGACCTCGGGCCGGCCGCAGACCACTTACGAGGGGCGGCGCATCGCGCGGTGGTTCAACTACTACCTGAAGCATCGGGGCCGCAGGCCCGCCCACAACTTCTGCTACTTCCGCGACTGGGTGCGCTACACGGGCATCGCCACGCCGGCCTACTCCTGCGCCAAGCGCTACCCGCTGCGGGGCCATCGGAAGTACTTCCTCTCGGGATCTGCCGGCCTCGTCGCGCGCCGGAGCTCGGCGCGATCGGGCTCGGCGAGCTTCGTGACGAGTCCGGCGGGTGCCGCGACGAGCTATAGCGAGACCTCCGCGGCGGGCATCGTGCTCGGTCACGAGCTCGCCCCCCCGACCGACGTGCCGGGCGCCTTCGCGGCCTTCTCGACGCCGCCGCTTCGCCACGCCTCGACGTCGCCGGCATCCCGAAGCTGCGCGTGACGATCTCCGACCCGATCCAGGCCGCAGGCGGAGGCGACCCCGCGACGCAGGCCACCCTCTTCTTCAAGCTGTACGACGTCGCCCCCGACGGCTCGATCACCCTCCCCGACCGGCTCGTCTCACCCGTCCGCGTTCCGCGTACCGACCACCCGATCTCCGTGAGCCTGCCGGGGATCGTCCACCGGTTCGCCAAGGGCCACCGGCTCGAGCTCGTCGTGGCGGGCGGCGATCAGGCCTATCGCGGCAACACCGCCGCGAGCCCGGTGACGGTGAGGACGAACGGCGCCCACCCGGCGCGTCTTCGCATTCCGCTGGCCGCTCGCCGGTAGCCGGCCGCGGGCGGTCCTGGCACACTCCCCGAGTGGACTCCGGCGCGATCGGCTTCGGTCTCGGCTTTCTGGTCGCGATGCAGCTCGGCCCGATGTCGCTCTTCCTCATCCGGACGACGCTGCGCGGCGGCTGGAGGCTCGGGATCGCGATCGGTGCGGGCATCGCCGCCGTCGACGGCCTGTACGCGGCGTGCGGCGCCGCCGGAGCAACGCCGTTCCTCGCGCTCCAGCCGGTGCGCATCGCCCTCGGGCTTGCGGGGGCCGCCGTGCTGGTCGTTCTCGGGGCCCGGACCCTCTACAGCGCGTTCCGTGTGCGGCTCGGCGCCGAGGCGCCGGCCGAGGTGGCGACGCCCCGGCGGGCGTTCCTGACCTCCGTGGCCGGGACGGCGACCAACCCGGCCACCATCGTGTCGTGGGCGGCGATCTTCGCCGCGGCCAGCACCGCCGGCGCCGTCGCAACCACGAGCGGCGCAGTGCTCCTCGTCGCCGGGGTCGCTGCCGGGAGCCTCACGTGGGTGAGCGCGCTCGCCACGGCGACCGCGGTGGCGCGGCGAGCGGCGGGCGAGCGGGTCGTCCGTGCGGCGGACGGGCTTGCCGGCCTCGGGATGCTCGCCTTCGGCGGAGCGCTCGCGTACGGCGCGGCGCACGACCGCTAGGCGAAGAGCAGCACCGCGGACGCCGCGACGCCCAGCGTCACCAGGCCGGCGATGACGATCGGGCCGCCGTAGTCGGCCTCGAAGACTCCGGCGCGAAGCTCGCTCGTGATCCGCCGGGTCCGCAGCGTTCCGAAGACGAGGACGACGAACCCCACCGCGATGAGGATGCCACCCGCCACGTCGGCACGGGCCCCCTCGCCGTGCAGCAGCTTCGCCACCGCGAGGCCCAGGATCATCACGTTGACCGCCGTCCGCAGCCAGGCGAGGTAGGTGCGCTCGTTCGCCAGATGGTCCCGGGCCATGGCAGCGTCCGGGCCTTGGGGTGGGGGTGCCGGGGGCGTGCTCACGTTGACCACCCGATACTGCCATGATCGCGCCGATGATCGTTGAGCGAACTGAGAACCCCCAGTGGCTCTCGAACGCCTACCTCTTTGCCGAAGGGCCCGGCGGCAGCGGCGTCCTGGTCGACTGCAACGAGATCGCCGACCCGCTGTTCGAGCGAATCGAGGCCGACGGGATCACGGTCACCCACATCCTCCTCACACACCACCATGCCGATCACATCGCGGGCCTCGCGGAGGTGCGTGAGCGAGCCGGCTCGCCGCCGGTGCTGGCCCACGAGCTGACCGCGGGCGAGATCATCGATCCGGTCGATCAGACCGTCGGCGACGGGGATCGGATCGCGAGCGGGGCGCTCGAGATCGAGGCGATCCACACTCCCGGCCACGACGCCGGCCATCTCGCGTTCCTCTTCGATGGCACCGATTGCGTCACGGCGGACCTGATCTTCAAGGGCACGGTCGGGGGGACGATGGCGCCAGGCGCGACGGGCTTCGAGGATCTCCGCTCATCGATCATGGACCGCGTCCTCAAGCTGCCGCCCGACACGACGCTGCGGCCGGGCCACCGCGAGCCGACGACCGTCGCGGATGAGTGGGAGGGAAACCCCTTCGTCCGCGTCTGGCGAGGACTCGAGCCCGAGGGGGCCGATGCCTGCACGGTCTGGGGGCGCGATGCGACGCTGGTCGTCTGGGGCCCGGACTACGACGGGGGCCACAAGGCCTGGGTCCGCTTCGCCGATTCGGGCGACGACGCCATCGTCGGCGGCTCGCAGGTCGAGCGCTAGGCGCAGGCCCCGCGCCTGAAGTCCGTCGTTAGGGGCTAGGCGCCGGGTTGAGGGTTGGTCGCGGCGTTCATCTTCACGCGTTGGCGCTCCGGAGTGATCCGAACGACGTTCCACGCGAGCCCCAGCCGCTCCATGGCCCCGATGACCAGCGCCGTCGGGTCGAGCTCCCAGCGCCGCAGACCGTGCACGGCCGAGCGGGGGAAGGCGTGGTGGTTGTGGTGCCAGGCCTCACCGAGCGACGGTAGCGCGAGCCAGAACACGTTCCGGGATTGGTCGTCGACCGCGAACCGCCGGGTGCCGAGGAAATGGCAGACCGAGTTGACGCTCCACGTGATGTGGTGGACGAAGAAGAGCCGGACCAAGCCGCCCCAGAGCAGGCCGGTGGCGGCCCCCAGGATCGTCCCGGTGACGAGGAAGCCGGCCATGGCGGGAAGGGCCAGGCCGGCCATCACGATGGCGACGAAGTGCCGGTTGATCCAGCGCATGCCGCGGTCCTCGCAGAGGTCCGGCGCGTAGCGCCGCCGCGCGGCGCGGCCTTGCTCGGTGAGCAGCCAGCCGATGTGTGCGTGCCAGAGGCCGCGTAGAACCCCGATGGCGCCCCGGCCGTGCCCCACGTGCGGGCTGTGCGGGTCGCCCTCGCGATCGGTGTGCGCGTGATGCTTGCGGTGGTCGGCGACCCAGCCGATGACCGGGCCCTGCACGGCCATCGAGCCCAGCACGGCGAACGTGTACTCCACCGGCTTCGACGTCGCGAATGAGCGGTGCGTTAGGAGCCGGTGATAGCCGATCGTGATCCCGAGCGCTGTCAGCAGGTACATCCCCGCGGCGATCGCCAGATCGGCGGGGCTCACGAGCGTGGAAGGCAGCAGGGCGATGGCCGCGATCGTGGCCACGAAGGGGAGGACGACGGCCCCGAGGTTGATGAGCTTCTCGGTTCGTGTCATGTCACCAAGGTACGCTTGCCCGGAACAGCGAATAACTGCAACAGAACCGTTGTTCTCAGCAAATCTTTATGTCATAAATGACAAGTTCTCTGGCCAACCTCGATGCTGAGCCATGGCGGCGCCTGCCCTCCGACGTCGCCGACGTGATCGAGCCGGAGCTCGAGCCCGCGACGCGCGAGATCCTCGAGGCGATCGGCCGTGAGGTGGACGAGTACGCCCGGCCCCTCGAGGGGGCGTTCGGGCGCGCGGTTCGCCGGGGCGTGAGCGAGGCGCTTGCCCAGTTCGTGACCCTCGTGCGCGACCCCGACGCCGACCGCGAGGCCGGGCGTGGCGTCTACCGCGCGCTCGGGCGCGGCGAGTTGCGCGTCGGGCGCACCCTCGACGCCCTCCAGTCCGCTTACCGGGTCGGCGCGCGCGTTGCCTGGCGGCGGCTCGGCGCGGCGGCCGGGAAGGCCGGTCTCGATGCGCAGACGTTAAGCGTTCTCGCAGAGTCCGTCTTCGCGTACATCGACGAGCTCTCGGCCGATTCGGTGGAGGGGTACGCGCAGGCTCAATCGGAGCTCGAGGGCGAGAGGCAGCGCCGGCGCCGCGAGCTCGTCGCCATGCTCCTGCGCGACCCGCCGGTCTCTGGCGCCGACCTGAGCGCGGCCGCGGCACCCGTTGGCTGGCGCGTGCCCGCCCGGGTCGCTGCGCTGGCGTGCGGCATCGACGACCTCTCGCGGGTGGCGGGCCGCCTCTCGGCCGACACGCTCGTCGCCCCGATTGCCGGAGTCGGCATCGCGGTGATCGCCGATCCGGAGGGCCCCGGCCGGCGGGCCGAGATCTCGAGGGCGGTCCGAGACCTGTGGGCGGCGCTCGGGCCGCCGGGCGATCGCGCAGCGCTCGCCGCCTCCTGGCGGCTCGCGAGGCTCGGGCTGACGGGCCTCGAGTCGGGCGCCGTCGGCGAGACGGGCCTGCTCGTCGCCGACGAGCGCCTCGTCGACCTCTTGCCGCTCGAGGCTCCGGCCGCCGTTGGCCGCATTGCCGATCGCAGGCTTGCGCCGCTCGAGGGGCTCACCGAAAAGGCGCGGGCACGCATGAGCGAGACGGCCCTCGCATACGTTCAGCACCGTGGCAACGCCCCCGCGATGGCGGCCGCGATGGGCGTTCACCCGCAGACCGCGCGCTACCGAATCGCCCGCCTGCGCGAGCTCTACGGCGAGGCGCTCGAGAACCCGGAGGCGCGGCTCGAGCTCGAGCTTGCACTGCGCGCCCGGCGAGTGAAGCTCAAGGGGCCGGAAGCTCCTTCGGCTTGACGAACGCCGCGAGCTCCGCTCCGCCCATCCGAAGCTCGTGCCACTCGGTGTCGTCGATCGAGAGCGTCGCGAGAGCGGCCGTCGGGTACTTGGCCCGCAGGGCATCAAGCAGGCCGCCCTCCTCGCAGAGCAGCAGCGCGAGCCGCTGGGTCGACGGGTTGTGGCCGATCAGCATCACGGAGCTCACCGCGGGGTCGAGCGGGTGAAGAACCCCGAGCAGATCGGCCTCCGTCGCGTCGTAGATGTCCTTGTTGAGCTCGACCCGGGCATCTGCGACGGCGTTGTCGAGGCCTGCGAGGGTTTCCTTCGCGCGCTTGGCGGGGGAGCAGAGGACGAGCTCGGGGGCGATGCCGCTCGCTCGCATGTGGGCGGCGATCCGCTTCGCAGCATCGATGCCTCGAGGCGCGAGCGGACGATCGAAGTCGGCGAGCTCGGGATCGTCCCAGCTCGATTTAGCGTGGCGAAGCAGGTAGAGCGTCCTCATCGCGGCGCACCCGGCGGCAGCGCGACGATGCCGGAGAGAAACCGCCGCTGGCCGCCCTGCCCGAAGAGTGACCGCCGGAGCTCCCGGCGCTCGCGCAGCGTGGGCGGCTGCGCCTCGGCGCGCCCGAAGCGCGTGAGCCGAAGCGCCCGCGCGTAGGCGCCGGCCGCGGGGCCCGCGATCGTTTGCAGTCGCCGCTCGAGCGCAAGCAGGGTCACCCCGTCGGAGTCATCGAGCTCGAGGCGGCGAACCAGGTCTCCGAGCTCGCGCGACTGAACGGCGGCGCTCTCCGCCGGGGACAACGCGAGGAATCGTCGGCGCCGGCGGACGAGGGCCCCCACGCCCAGCGCCGTGAGGCCGCAGGCGACGACGGCCACGATCAACGCCCAAGGTGGGCCGCCGCCTTCGGCGCCGGCGAGCCGCTGGTTGAGAGGCAGCGGGCCGCCCTTCTGCCCAGCGAGCTGCGGTCTCGGCTTGCGGACCGGCGAGCCGCCGGGGCCCGACGACTGCGCCGCGGCCGGCGAGGCCGCGGGCGTCGGATCAAAGGGCACCCAGCCGATGCCGTTGAAATAGACCTCGACCCAGGAGTGCGCGTCGAGGTCGCGGACCACGACGCCCGAGGTCTTCGAGTTCGGTACTCCAGGGCTGAAGCCGGTGGCCACCCGCGCGGGGATGCCGAGGCTGCGGAGCATCAGCGCCATCGCGCCTGAGAACTGCTGGCAGTAGCCGATCCGGTCGCGGAACAGGAACGCGCGGAGGGGCACCTCGCGCACCGGCGGCGACTCGTCGTAGGAGTAGGAACCGCGCAGACGCCGCTCGATCGCCGTGACGGCGCCGTACTCCGTTTTGCTGTGCGTCGTCAGCCGCCGCGCCAGCGCGTAGACGTCGCCGTAGGCCGATTGGGCGAGGAGGCGCCGGTCGCGCAACCGTCCGGACTCGTCGAACAGCGGCATCTCGATCGTCCTGACGCTGACGGTCGGGGACGGACTGGTGCCGCGCTGTAGCGGCCGCCCGAAGGAGTCGGCCGGGACCGGCGCGTGGACGATCCGCGGCAGGCCGATCTCCGTGTACTGCCGAAGCCCCGGGTCGAGGCGCTTCGGTGCGAACCGCAGGTCGGTCGCGCTCGGGTCGGGCTCGTAGGCCGTGACCGTGTAGCTGTCGCCATCGCCAAGGCTGTCTTCAGACGGAAGGGTGAGGCCCGCCGGGCCGCCGGAGGCGATCGCGAGGCCGCGTAGCTTGAGCACGGTGCCCGGCGCCACCACGAGGTCGCTCGAGAGCGCGTCGATATTGAAGGTGGCGCGGTGGACCCACCGCGGGTCGAGGGCGTTGATCCGGTCCTGCAGGCCGAAGGCGCGCTCAGCCCTCGCAGGCAGCTCGAAGCGCGCGTCGACCGCGTTGCCCGCGGTGGTCCACGCGAGGCCGTTGAAGTTCTCGAGCACGCTGGTCCGCCAGTACTGCGGGCTGGAGCCGCTGACGGTCATCAGAGTCTTGCCGGTCCGCGACCACTTGAGCGGGCCATACGTCTGATCCCAGCTGTACGAGATCGACTGGGCGGAGGCGCTCGAGAGGCTGAGGTCCCAGGCCTGATAGTCGAGGAGCGGGCCATCGCGATCGAGCGCGGCCGCGAACGGAATCGCGAGCACGGCGGCCGCGGCGAGCAACGCGGTCGCTGGCGGGGCGCCGCTTCGAGCGATCCGGCCCAGCCAAAGCCAGGCGGCGATCGCGGCGAAGAGGGCCAGCCCGGCTACGACCGGCTGCGACGGCGCGCGCAAGGCCGTCGCGATTGCAAAACCGCAAACGAGTGCCACCAGAGCCCACATCCGCGACCGCCGCTCGGATCCGGGCGCGAACCCGAGCCAGGCGCCGAGCCCGAGAACGAGGGGCGCCCCGCAGAGGATGACGATGCGGGTCCAGGCGTCGGCCTCGACGTAGGGGAAGCTTGCGCCGAACGCCCCCGGCAGCCCGGTCTGGAGGCCACTCGCCAGGTTGTCCCAGCCAGCCGGGACCACGGCGTGCGCGGGCAATCCGGCCGCGAGCAATCCGCCGAGAGTGAACGTGATCGTGATGGCAACGCCTGCGGCGCGCGCGAAACCGCGCGACCATCCCGCACGGGCCACCGCGGAGAGAAGCGCGGCCCCGGCGGTCGCGATGGCGACGATCGCGACTCCGCGCCCGTCCGGCGATGGCGTGATCAGGAGCGTCCAACGCCACGTGACGAGTCCCGCGAGCGCGGCATAGGCCGCCAGCTCACAGGCGACCGCCAAAGAGTCCCTCGGAATCGCCAATCGCGCCGGCCGCGCCAGCGGGATTCCCGGCGGCCGCGCAGGAAGCTGCTCGATCATGCCGCCCGCTCCATCGCAGGGCGAGCGCGCGAGCCCTCTCGCACACGCCTGCCGCCGCACCCCGCGACCGTGAAGAGCGGCCCCGGCGACGAGTCGTTGAGCGGCGCGACGACGAAGGCCTCGGCTGCGCCGAGGCCGCGCTGGGGTCCCGAGCCGCCGGGAGTAACCCAGAACACCACCGCCCCGCGGGCGCGGCCGCCACGAAGGAGCGGGGCGCGTTCGCCGCCTTGCACAAGAGCGAGCCTGGCGTGCGCCTCGGGCCAGCCCCGCAACCTCGAATCGATCTCGAGCAGGCGGACCTCGCCGGCAATCGAAAGCCCGCACCCTCCGCCGAGCGCCAGATGGTGGCAGAGCGAGGCGGCTGCGCGAACCGCGCGGTCGACCGCCGCGTCGTCCACCCGCGCGCTCGAGTCGAGCACCACAAGCGGGCGCGCGCCGGCGCCGGCGTGAAGGCGAAGCTCAACCATCTCGCGCGTGCGGGCCACCGTCGGCCAGTGGATCCGCGACGCGGGACTGCCCCTCCGGTAGGGGCGCAGGCCGTCGACCTCGACCTCCACCGCGGTTGCGCCGCGGCGCGCGGTCGAGCCCTCGGCGAGCAGGCCAAGCGCTCCGAGCCCCGCGCCCCCGCCCCCGTCCGAGGCGATCCGAATCGCCTCGATGCGCGGCAGCACGAGGACGGACGCGGACCCCTGCTCCTCGACGACCTCCTCGCACAGGCCGAGCGGATCGCGGATCGCCACCGACGTCGGGCCGAGCCGCTTTCGCCCTCGGCGATCCCAGCTCGTCGTGAATTTCACCTCGTGCTCGGGCCCGGAAGCCCTCCCTGACCGACCGTCGAGCCGCGGGTCGCGAAGCTCGAAGCCGGGCGGGGGAAGCGATCCGTACTCGAGCGAGAACCGGAGCTCCAGCGGCTCGTCCTCGAGGACCGTGGGCCGCGAGCGCACGCGGCGCAGCCGGACGCCGCGCGACCCCGCCCGCACCCAGAGCCGCGCGCCGGCGATGAGGAGAAGCAGCCCGACCCCGGGCTCGTAGAGCGCAGCGAGGTCGAAGGCCAGACCGGCGCCGATCAGCCCGGCGGCGAGGATGCCGACCGCGCGCGAGGTGCCCATCACCGACCTACAGGGCGGGCACCCGCTCGACCGCGTCGCGGATCGCGACCTCGCGGTCTTCGGGCCCGCATCCCGGCGCGAGCAGCAGCCTGTGGCGAAGGACGGAGGCGGCCAGCGCCTGAACGTCGTCGGGCAGGGCATGGTCGCGCCCGGAGAGCGCGGCGCGCGCCTTCGCCGCGCGGAAAAGGAGCAACCCAGCGCGGGGGCTGGCACCGAGCTCGACCCTGGGGTCGTCGCGCGTCGCCGCCGCGAGGTCGACCACGTAGCGGCGCAGGGCGTCGCTCGCGTGGATGGCGGCTGCGGCGGACTGGGCGGCGAGGACGGTGCTGAGCTCGACCACCGGTCCGAGGTCGAGCACGCGGTCGTGCTCGGCGTGAGTGGCGAGCATCCGCGCCTCGTCCGCCGCGGACGGGTAGCCGAGACGCAGCTGCACCATGAAACGGTCGAGCTGGGCCTCGGGAAGCGGGTAGGTCCCCTCGTACTCCACGGGGTTCTGCGTCGCGACCACCATGAACGGCCGGGCGAGCTCGTGCGGGTGGCCGTCGATGGTGACGCGCCGCTCCTGCATGCACTCGAGCAGGCCCGACTGGGTCTTGGGCGAGGCGCGATTGATCTCG
>CAWJCU010000003.1:0-494471 GCA_963841455.1 uncultured Actinomycetes bacterium | reverse complement strand
GCTGATCGGTGCGCGTCAGCGGCGCGGCGCGACCGCCTAGAACATATGCTGGAACAGGTGCTCTCCGCCTCCACGGACCGCTGTCCAACCAGGGCGGGCCTGTGCCCTGGGCCGTCGAGAGCTGATCGACATGGCCGCGCTGGCGGCACTCGCGCTCGCGCTCCGGGCCGCCTGGGCGCTGGTCTACGGGCGCGTCGATGGGGGTTCCGGGGACGCCCCCCTGTTCCTCAAGGTAGCCGTGTCCATGACTGACGGCGACGGCTTCGCGCTGCCCGACGGCACGGCCACGGCGCAGGCTCCGCCCGGCTTCCCCTTCCTGCTCGCGCTCGTCTACAAAGCGCTCGGCTTCCACGCGAAGCTCGGCCTGGGCCTGAACGTGGCGCTCGGGGCGGCCACTGCGGTGCTGCTCTACCTGCTCGGCCGGGCGGCGCTTGGGCGGGCCGGCGGGATCGTCGCCGGGGCGATGTTCGCGATCCTGCCGAGCGCGAGATCTACTTCACCGGTGCTCTTTACTCGGAGACCGCGCTGCTGTTCCTGATCACCGGGTTCCTAGCGCTGGCCGTGTTCCTACCGGACCGCGCCTGGACTCCGGTCGTGCTGGGCGTGGTTGCCGGGCTCGCCACGCTGACCAAGGGCGACGGCGCGCTGCTGGCGGTCATCCCCGCGGCGATCTGGTGGGGCTCGCGCCCGCGGGGGGTCTGGCTACGTCAGGTCGCGGTTGTGCTCGCCGCGCTGGCGCTGACGGTGCTCCCGTGGACGATCCGCAACGCGATCGCGGTCGACTCGTTCGTCCCCGTCGCCACCAACGACGCCGCCGCGCTCTGGACCGGCCACAATCCGAAGGCCAACGGCTCGGCCGTCGCGGTGCCCGACGAGGCGCCGGGCCGCCTGCGCGGCGACGCCCTGTCATGGGCGGCTCACAACCCGCACAAGGAGCTGGGGCTGATCCCGCGCCGGCTGCTGGCGCTGGCGGGCGACGAGGCCAGCGCGATGTTTAGGTACGCCTACAACGACGACGCCCAGCGACAGCTCGGGACGTCGAGCTCGCTGGTGTTCAGCGTGCTCGGAGACGGGCTCGACTACCTCGTGACCCTGCTCTCCTTGGCGGCGCTGGTGCTACTCGGCGCCCGGCGGCTGTGGAGCTTTCACCCGGTCATCCGCGGCGCGCTCGCCTACGTAGGCGCGAGCCTGGCAGTCTACGGGCTCTTCTACTACGGCCAGTTCCGCTACCGGATGCCGATGATGCCGCTGCTGGTGCTGGTGGCCGCCCCGCTCGTCGTGATCGCCTTGGTTCGCAGCGCTCGGCGCTTCAGGAGCAGCCGGCGTGAGGGTTCCAGCCAAGCGCGCGCGCAGACCTGATCGTGCTCGGCGGAGGGGCGTTCGTCCTGCGGCTCGCCTTCGTGCTCGTCTACGGCCGCGCCGACCCGCCCGACGACTCGATCAACGACACGACCTTCTACCAGTTCACCGCCGCCGGCGTGGCCCACGGCCACTACACCCCACTAGACTTCCAGCCGACCGCCGGCTGGCCGCCGGGCTTCCCGTTCGCGGTGTCGGTGCTCTACCGGGCCTTCGGCCTGCACCGCTCGCTGGCGCTGTTCCTGAACGTCGCGCTGGCGACCGCCACCGTGGTGCTGATCTACCTGATCGCCGAGCGCGTCTTCGACCGGCGCGTGGCCCGCGTTACGCGGCTGCATTCTTCGCGATCTTGCCCGGGCCCGCTGCTGGATGACCGGCGTCTTCCTGTCGGAGACCACCTACATCTTCGTGCTGGTCGGCTTTCTGGCCCTGGTCGCTGTTCCTGCCCGATCGGGGGCTGGAAGCCCGGGTCGCGCTCGGGGTGGCCGCGGGCCTCGCGGCGCCCCCGCGCGGCGAGGGCCTGATCATCCCGATCGATCCCGCTGACGATCCTGGTGGGCCGCCTACAAGCCGCCCGGCCACTGGCTGCCAGGCGGGCCGCCCTGCTGCTGGTAGGCCTATGGACGTTGACAGTGGCGCCGTGGACGATCCGCAACGTCATCGTGATGGGACAGCTTCGTGCTGGTCGGCCACCAACCCCAGCCAGACGCTCTGGGTCCGGCCACAACCCCAAGGCGAACGGCTGAGAGGTCGTATGACCCCCGACAACCTCCCCGAGGTGTCCCGGCAGCGGGCTCGCTGGAGACGCAGCCGCGCCCAACGCCCACTGCGCCACGAGGCGATCGGAGTGGGCGGTCCACAACCCGCTCAAGGAGCTCGGCCTGATTCCGCGCCGGCTGATCATGCTCCAACCAGGGCTCGAGCGGCGTTGATCGGCGGGTCACTCCCAGCCGGACAGCACGTACGAATGGCAGCTCGGCACGTCGAGCGTCCGCGTGTTCCGCGGCGCTCACCGACGCGTTCAGCTACTTCCTGCTGTTCCCCCCACGCTCGCCGTCGCTCACCCCTGTCGGCGCCCCGCCGGCTCTGGCGCAGCCACCCTGCCTGATGCGCGGGAGTGCTCGCCTATCTCGCGCTCTGCCTGTTGGTCTACGGGGTCCTCTACTACGGGCAGTGGCGCTACCGGCTCCCGATGGAGCCGTTCATGATCCTTGTCGCCTCCCCCCTGCTGGTGCGCGTTGGGCACGCAGCGCGAGAGCTGGCCGGGCGCTCGGCTCGGCACTCGGCGCGCAGGCGCAGGCTCCATCGGCGATTGACCTGGCTGCGTCGCCACCCGGCCGCCGCCGCGGCGCTGGTCTACGCCGTGCTGTCGGTGCTGCTGTACGCGCCGGCGCTGATCCCCGGCCACACGCTGTCGGCCTCCGACTACCTGTGGGGCGGCGCGCCGTGGCAGGGATCCGCGCCCGCCGGAGTGGGCGGGCTGGGCTCCAACTACGAGGAGGCGGACGCCGTCCTCGTGTTCCAGCCGTTCACGCAGTGGGCGCGCGGCGAGCTTCCCGGCGCGCCGCTGTGGAACCCGCACATCATGGCCGGGCGGCCGTTCGTCGCCAACGCCCAGTCGGCGCTCTTCTCCCCGTTCACCTGGCCCGCGCTGGTGCTGCCGTTCTGGTGGTCGCTGGGGATCGTGGCGGCGCTGAAGCTGTTCGTGGCGGCGATGGGCACGTTCCTGCTGGCCCGGGCGCTCGCGGTCTCGTGGGCCGGCGCGGTGCTCGCCGGGATCGTGTTCGCGTTCAGCCTCAGCTTCGTCGTCTGGCTGTCGTGGCCGCTGTCGAGCGTGTGGGCGTGGCTCCCGTGGCTGTGGCTGGGCGTGTGGGAGGTGGCGCGAAGGCCCGGCGCGCTGCCGGTGGCGGGCCTCGCGCTGGTGGTGGCGCTGCAGTTCTTCGGCGGCCACCCCGAGTCGAGCTTCCACTCGCTCGCCGCGTCGGCGCTGTTCGCGCTGCTGGCGCTGAGCCGGAGCGACGACCGGTGGCGCGCGGTCGGGCGGCTCGTGATCGGCGTGGTGGCGGGCGCGGCGCTCGCCGCCGTGGCGCTGCTGCCGTTCGTCGAGCTGCTCTTCCACTCCAACGACCTCACGACCCGCGAGGGGCGCGAGTTCCTGACGCTCGAGCCGCGCTTCCTGCTCGGCTTCTTCCTGCCCGACTACTGGGGCCAGCCCTCAGGGGCGCAGATCGACGCGTTCGCTGGTGGCGCGCGCGTTCTACGTCGGCGCGCTGCCGCTGATGCTGGCCGCGTGGGCGCTGCTGTCGGCGCACGCGCGAGCGGATGGCGATCGCCGGTGTTCGCCGTGCTCGCTGCTGGCGGTGGTGGTGGGCGTGCCGGCGGTCAGGCAGGTCGCGATGCACCTGCCGGGCTTCGACACCGCCGACAACACCTCGCCTGATCGTGCACCGCGACGCTGGCGATCGCGCTGCTCGCCGGCTGGGGGCTCGCGACCTGGCGGAGCGCGTGGAGCGGCCGCGGCTGCTGATCGGCGGCGCGGTCGGGCTGGTCCTGCTGCCGTTCGCGGCCGTGCTGGCGGCCCGCTCGCCCGCCGGCGCGCACCTCGGCGACGCGTTCGACGTCGCCTGGGGCTTCGCCAAGCCGCCGCCGATGCCCGCCGCGGTCGACGTGCTCCGCCGTGGGCGGCGCTGCTCGTCGCTGGCTGGTGCTCGGCGGGCTGGCGGTGGCGCTGCTGGTGCTGCGCGCCCGCGGCCGGCTGTCCGGCTCCGCGTTCGCCGCCGCCGCGCTCGCGCTGGTGGTCGCTGCGACCTGTTCCGCATCGGCATGGGCAACAACCCCGCGATCCCGGTGAAGCACGCCGAGCAGCCGGTCACGCCCGCGATCCGCGAGCTGCAGAAGGCCCGGCCGGCGCGCTTCGCCGGGCTGCAGCCGCCGCTCGGCCTGCAGCCGATCGTGCCCGATCTGGCGATGCGCTACGGCCTCTACGACGCCCGCGGCTACGACTATCCCGTCGAGCGCCGCTACGACCGGCTGTGGCGGCAGACGGTGGCCGGGCAGGAGGGCCTCACGCCGCCGACGATGCAGGTCGACCCGACCGAGCGCGGGCTGCGCGCGCTCGGCCTGCTCGGCGCCACCGACCTGATCGAGCCGCCGCACCAGGAGCGCCGCAAGCGGGCTGCGGGTGACCTACGACGGCGACGACGCGCGCATCTACGCCAACCCGTACGCGATGCCGCGGACGTGGCGTGGTCGCAGATCAGCGCGTCGTGAAGGGCGACGCCGCGATCGGCGTCGTCACCCCGCGGGCTTCGATCCGGCCCGCACCGCGACGGTCGCGCAGCCGCTCCGGGGGCCGAGCGGCTCCGGGACGTCGCGGATCGTGCGTTACGAGCCGGAGCGGGTCGAGCGTGTACGCGCGCGCCGACGGCCGCGCCCTGGCTGGTGCTCTCCGACACCTGGCTTCCCCGGGCTGGAAGGCGAAGGTGGACGGGCGCGACGTCCCGATCGAGCGCGTCGACTACCTGCTCCGCGGCGTCGTCGTCGGCCCGGGCGAGCACCGGATCGAGATGCGCTACCAGCCGTGGAGCTGGCGGGTCGGCTGGATCGTCAGCCTGCTCACCGCCGCGCTGCTGGCCGCCGCCCTGTGGAAGAGTGCGCGCCGACTGATGGAGCGCACGCTGAACCGCCTGCGGTCGGTCGCCGACCCGGGGGCGCTGGGCGGCGCCGTGCATGCCCGTGTTCAACGAGTCGGCACCGCTCGCGCGGCATCTAGGAGGCGCTCGAGGCCGACCTCGCGCGTGGACCCCGAGCTGATCGTGGTCGACGACGGCTCGACCGACGGCACCCGCGAGATCCTCGACCGGGCCGGAGTGGCCGAGCGACGTGCGGATTCTCGAGCACGACCGCAATCAGGGCAAGGCGCGGCCGTGCGCACCGCGCTCGAGCGCCGCGGCGCGTTCAGGCGATCTTCGACGCCGACCTCGAGTACGACCCCGCCGACCTGGCCGCCTCCTGCGCCGCTGTGACGGGCGGCCAACGCCGCCTTCGGCGTGCGCGCGTTCGACGGCTACACGAGCCACTCGTTCCTGTTCGTGCTGGGCAACCGGGCGTCACGCTGGCGGCGACGTGCTCTTCAACGTCTACCTGCAACGACCTGGACCTGCCACAAGGCGATCCGGACCGCGGTGCTTCGGCGAGCTACCGCTGCCGCGACCCGGGTTCGCCATCGAGCCCGAGATCGCCGCCCGGCTTCCGGCGGGACCGCATCTTCGAGGTCCCGGCCCGCTAAGGCGCGCGCGAGGACGAGGGCGGAGAAGGGCTACACGCTCGTGCACACGGAGTCGGCGGGCGTGAACGCCTTCTTCGTGCGCGACGACCTGGCCGGCGCGCTGCCGTCGAGCGAGGCCGTCCCGCGGCGCAGCGCCAATCAGGCGCTCATGGGGCTGGATCACCCGGCGCCGCGCCACGCGCCGGACTGCGTGAGCACCAGCCCGGCGAGCACGATCGCCAGCAGCGAGAAGCCCGGCAGCTCCCAGTCCCAGTCCAGCCCGGCGTGCAGCGCCACGTGGCGAGCGCGGCGAGGGCGACCGGCGGCCCGGCGCGGCCCGCCGCGACGACGGCGCCGAACAGCAGCGCGAGCAGGAGCGAAGCCGACGATCCCGAGCTCGGCCGAGCGTCTCCAGGTACAGGCGGTGCGCGTCGCGCACCGGCTCCGCGGAACGGCCGCTCGCGCAGCCAGCGGCCTGGAAGCCGCCGCTGCCGATGCCCGTCAGCGGGTGGTCGCCGAACGTGCGCACGGCGACCCGCCAGTAGGCGTAGCGGTTGCTCTGCACGGACGCGAGCCGGCCGGGCTCGCCGACGGGGTGTCGTTGCCGCGTTCGACCTGCGCCACGAGCACGCGGTGGCGCCCAGCGCCGAGCGCGACGGCGCCGGCCGCCAGCGGGCGCGCGCGCGGCAGCCGCCGCCCTCGGCTCGCGGGCGCGGAGCTGGGCGAAGGCGGCCGCGGCGGCGAGCAGCGCGAGCACGAGGATCATCGCCGCGCCCTGCCCCGAGCTGCCTTGGCGGTCGCCGGGCCGGGAGCGGCACGGCCGCGAGCGCGGCCGCGCGCCGCCGGCGGCGACCAGCGCGACGGCGCGCAGCTGCGCGCGGGCTGGGCCGGAGCGCGAGCAGCACCGCGACAGCCGGCCACGCGCGCGCCGAGCGCCCCGCGCGAGAACGTCAGGTACAGCGCGAGGCCCGAGCACGGGCCCAGCGGCCGCGGCGGTGGCGCGCAGCCACGGCTCGCGCTCGCGCGTCCCGGCGAGCCCCGCGGCGAGCACCATCCCACGGCGCGAGCCCGCCCGTGGCGTTCCAGTAGGTGAGCGGCTGCTCGAGCCTGCCCCCGGCGCCCCAGGAGCGGCCGAGCTCGACGATCCCGGGGAGGAGCCTCCCGGCCAGCCCGTAGCCGATCACGAGCAGCGCGCCCGCGCGAGCGCCGGCTCGACTGCGCGGCTCGCGCGTCGGTCGCCGCAGCAGGGCGAGCGCGGCGAGCAGCACGCCGAGGTAGAGCAGGATGCGCTGAACGTTGTCGAACGCGGCCCCCACCAGCGGCGCCCACCAGGCCGAGACGGCGCTCCAAGCGGCCAGTCCGGCCATGCCGCCGGCAGCGAGCCGTCCGGGCAGACCCGGCGGGAACGGCGACGGCCCGGCCACCGCCAGCAGGAACACGACGCCCAGGCGATCGCCGCGGCGGTCACGCGCGGGCCCTCGAAGTAGCCGCCCGAGAAGAAGGCGATCACCGTCGGGCCCCCCAGGAGCACGGCGGTCGCGACGGCGAGCGGACCGCCGCCCAGCGACGGAAGGGTGCGCCCGGCGAGCTGGCTTGCTGACGGAGTGATCATCGCGCCGTCCGCAATACTGGCGGAGTGATCGGGCGCCCGGCAAACAGCCTGTCCCGCTGGGCGGGCGTCGAGCTCGCGCGAGTGCCGCTCGCGCGCTGGCGCTGCTGCTCATCCTGTGGTTCGCCGTCCTGGCCCGCGACGAGCGGGTCGGCCGAGCTGGGGCCGACAAGGTCCTCTACACGCCCGGAATGAGCGAGGCCGACTGGCGCCGCTCGATCGAGCAGATGAGGAAGGCGGACTTCCTCAACCCCGGGTCCCAGTGGGACGTCACGCGGGCCGCCTCCCTGCTCCTGCGCAACCCGCGCGCCGCGCTGAGTGTCGCCGCTCGCGTTGTCGCCCGTGAGTCCGACAACCTCCGCGCCTGGAACGTCGTCCTGCGCGCGAGCCGGCTGCTCGGCGACCCGAGGGCGGCGCGGGCGCAGCGGGAGGTCCAGCGGCTCAACCCGCTGAGCCGGCCGTAGCCGGGGACCGCCTGCGCCAGCCGAGCACGGAGGCAACGGCGAGCAGCACGAGCGCCACGATCGAGACGATCCAGCCGATCCGCCAGCTGAGCGGCTCGTAGCGGAACTCGACGGTGTGCTCGCCTGCCCCGAGCGGCACGCCGCGGAACAGATAGTCCACTCGCTCGATGTCCGCCGGCTGGCCGTCCACGGTGGCCCTCCAGCCGGGGTAGTCGTTGTCGCTGAGGATCAGCAGGCCGGGGCCGCTCGAGCGCGCGCGGATGACGACCCGCTCGGGGTCGTAGCGCACGATCCGGGCGGCGTTCGCGGAGCCGCCGGCGGTGGATCCGGCCGCCCGCGGGAGGCCGGCGAGCGGCCGCTCGGTGATCGCCACGTCGCGGGCGTCGAAGGAGGTATCGGCGATCGCGTCGAGCGCCGCCTGGTCGCCGCCGACCACGTGCTGGGCGTTGACCACGAAGGCGCGCGGGAGCGCGCCTTCGAGGCGGTAGATGCGCGCGTCGGGGCCGTCGTAGACCTTGGTCAGGCCGGGCATGCGCAACGGCGGGACCGGCGTGAGCGGCTCGAACGGCACGTGGACCGGGAAGACGGAGCTGGCCTGGAGCAGGTGCGTCACCCCCATCAGCCGCATCATTCGCAGGGACTGCGGCGTGACGTCCAGGAAGCGCAGTGGGATGTCGAGCAGGCCGCCCGCCACGGTCTCCGTCCGCGGCACGACCTTGCGCCGCCAGAAGCGGTCGAAGCGGCGCATGATCGGCAGGTCATAGCCCTTCGCCTCGTTCAGCCGGAAGGGGATCGGGACCACGTTGGGGCCGAACTCCTCGGTACTGATGAAGCGGGCGGACTCGCCCTGGCGCTGTAGGTACCGGATCGCCGGCGTGGCGGGCGGGTCGCCCGTCCTTGTCGATCGCGGGGTTGTAGCCCATGCCGCTGCGGAACAGGTCGGCCGTGACCAGCACGAGCGCGAGCGCGACGAACGCGGTCGCGGCCAGCCGGCCACGGAAGCGCAGGGCGATCAGCGCCAGGGCGGCACCGGCGAGCGTCAGCCAGACGATCAGCGACGCCAGGCGGATCACGCCCACGCCCTGGAGGTCCCCGTAGCCCCCGGGCGGATGGGCGAAGAGCCAGGCGACGCGCAGCGCGTCGCCGACGTCGCTCAGGCCCGCGCGGCGGCCGGCGACCATGAACAGGGCGGGCGCGAGCAGCAGCACGGCGCCCACCCCGAGCACGATCAAGCGCGAGCGCCGGGCCGGGCGCTCCTCGGCGGTCAGGTCGTCGAGGCCCCAGCCGGCCAGCAGCGACACGGCCAGCACCGGCAGGATGACCAGGCGCGAGTTGTGCCCCGAGCTGAACACCGGCAGGCGGGTGATGACCTGCAGGAAGGGCGGGATCCCGACCACGACCGCGAGGAAGACCGCGCCGAAGACCGCGATCCAGACGCGCTCGGCGGTGCGTTTGATAGCGAGCGCCGCCGCCGTGAGCATCAGCGGCAGGGCGCCCACGTAGAGCGCGTGCTCGAGCAGGAACGGCCGGATTGGCGTCTGCGTCGGCCGGCCCCAGTAGTCCGGCAGCGCGATGCCGATCACGTCCTTGATCGGGAGGTGCAGGTCCACCGAGGCGCCCGCGCGGTCCTTGATGTCCGCCGACATCGAGAGCAGCTCGGCGAACGGGAGCAGCGCCGCGGCCGCCAGGGCGGTCCCGCCGGCCAGCCCGCCGGCGAAGGCGAGAACCGGCCGGCGCAGCCGGGCCGCGGCCGGGTCGCCGGCCTTGCGCGCCTGCCAGAGCCGCAGGGCGAAGAACAGGACGGTCGTGAGCAGGGCGTGGAAGCTCGACTCGGCGTGCCCGGCCAGGAACTGCACCGCCGTCACCGCGGCGAGCCCGGCGGCGGCCAGCCGGTCGGGCCGTCTGACCACGCGCTCGGTGAGCAGCATCATCCAGGGGATCAGCGTCCACACGCTGGCGTGCGGGTAGCTGAGCCAGGTGACCATCTTCAGGTTGAGCGCGAACACCAGGCCGGCCAGCAGCGCCCCGCCGAAGCGCATGCCGAGCGCGCGCCCGAGCAGGAACGTTCCGAAGGCCGCCACCCACAGCTTGAGCACCCCGATCCACCCCAGCGCGGTCCAGACCGGCAGCACGTAGGCGGGCAGGCTGTAGATCGAGAAGATCGCCGACTGCCCGTCGGCCAGGAACGGCCGGCCGCCCTGGATGTAGGGGTCCCAGAGCGGGATGTGCGGCAGCTCGCGAACGGTGTGCCGCAGGAACAGGAGCAGCTGGTGCGGGGCGTCGCCCAGCTCCGCGTTGGACGGCGTCGCGAGCGCGGCGGGCCTGGAGCCGACCCAGGGCGGCTCGAACCAGATGACGTCGGTGTTGGCGAGCGTCTTCCCCGGAACCAACCCCGGCCCGAGGAACACGATGATGACGGCCGCGTAGATCAGCGCGGCCGCGAGGACCGGGCGTCTCATGCGGCCGCGGGTGCGGCGCGGGAGCGCCTGCGCGCGCGCCACCCGGCCAGCGCGGTCCCGCCCACCGCGAGCAGGGCCAGCAGGGAGACGATCCAGCCGATCCGCCAGCTGACCGGCTCGTAGCGGAACTCGATCGTGTGCCGCCCGGCGGGAACCACCACGCCGCGCAACAGGTAGTCGACCTGCTCGATGTCGACCGGCTTGCCGTCGAGGGTCGCCTTCCAGCCCGGGAAGTGGACGTCGGTGAGAACCAGCAGGCTGCGCCTGGCCGCGCTGGTCGCGACGACGGCGTGCTCGTCCCCGTAGCCGGTGATGCGCGCGCTGCCGTCGGTCGGGGTCTCGCTTCCGCCGGCCTGGGCCAAGCCCGGCAGCGCCCGCTCGGTTACGGCGACGTGGCGGGCGTCGAAGGTCGGGTCGATCACGGTGGCCAGGGCGGCGTGGGCGCCGTCGACGGTGCGCTGGCGATCCACGAGGAAGGCGCGCGGGAGGGCGTTCTCGTTGCGGTAGATGCGTGCGTCCGCGTCCTGGTAGGCCAGCCGCAGACCCGGGAGGCGGACCGGCTCGTCCCGCGGGTCCTGGAGGACGTCGCTGACGCTGAGGATGCTCATCCCGCGCAGGGACTGCTCGTTGGGCTGGGCCCGCGAGGTCGGCGGTATGAAGTCGCCGGGCGGCGCCGCGGTGGCGCGCCAGAAGTCGTCGAAGCGGCGCACAACCGGGTAGTCATAGCCGCGCGCGTCGTAGAGGCCGTAGCGCATCGACAGGTCGGGCTGAAGCGGTTGAGCGATCACGGGGCGGTTAAAGCCGGCGAAGCGGTTGGGGGTCCGCGCCTGGAGGTAGCGGATGGCCGGGGTCACCGGCTGCTCCGCGCGGTCGATCGGGATGGACGGGTTGAAGCCCATGTTGGCGCGGAACAGGTCGAGCGCGACGACTCCCACCGCCAGCGCCACGAAGGCGGCGGCCGGCAGCCGGCGCCGGCGCCGCGGCACGAGCCGCAGCGCGATCAGGGCGAGCCCGGCGCCCGCCAGCGGGAGCCACTGCAGCAGGGCGCTCAGCCGGATCGACGCGACCGTCTCGGGCAGGGGCGGCTGGAGGATCCGCGGCGCCGGCGCGTCAGCGAAGCGCCAGGCGATCTTGAGCGCCGGGCCGAGCTGGCTCGGATGGAGCGTGCCCGCGACCAGCATCCACACGAACGGCACGCAGAAGAACGCGGCGGCGGCTGCGAGCGCGATTCTTCGGCGTGTCAGCGCGGGCAGGGCGCGCTCGCTGAGGTCGTCGACCCCCCACCCCGCCAGCAGCGCCAGGGCGAGCAGGATGAAGATCACCATCCTGCCGTTGTGGGCGGTCTTGAAGCCGGGCAGCTCGGTCAGCAGCGAGAAGATCGGGTCGGCGCCCAGCACGACGGCCAGGCAGAGAGCGGCCAGCACCGCGAACCCGACCGGAGCGCAGTGGGACGCAGCACCAGCGCCACCGCCGCCAGCATCAGCGTGATCCCGCCCGCGTAGAAACCCCGGTTGGTCACGATCGCCGCGAGCGGCGTCTGGGTGGCCCGGCCCCAGTAGTCGGACAGAAAGAAGGCGCCGACCGTCCAGAGCTGCGTGTGGCTCGGGGCCGCGTTGGCGCGGCGGGCGTAGTCGCCCGAGTTGACCAGCAGCTCGAACAACGGGACCAGCAGCACCGCCGCGAGCGCCGCCCCGGCGCCGAGCGCGAGGCCGAAGGCCAGGACGGGCCGCACGAGCGGGCGAATCCCGTCGGCTCGCCGCCACGCCAGCAGCGCCCGGAACGCGAAGTAGGCGATCGTCACCGTCAGCGCGTGGAAGCTCGACTCCGGGTGGCCCCCGAGGAAGGCGAGGCCGACCACCCCCGCCAGCCCGGCCGCGGGAAGCGGGCCCGGGTCGCGCACCAGCAGCTCGGTGAGCAGCAGCAGCCACGGGATCAGCGCGAACACGTTCGTGAGCGGCCAGCCGAGCCAGGCCACGAAGAACGTCCCGAACGTGAAGACGACGCCCGCGAACAGCGCGCCCCCGAAGCGCATCCCCAGCGCGCGTCCGAGCAGGTAGGTCCCGAACGCCGCGACGAACAGCTTGAGGAAGGCCGTGAAGGCAAGCGACCTCCAGAACGGCAGGGCGTAGGCGGGCGCCGTGAACGGCGAGTACACCGCCGATTGCGCGTCCGCGAGGAAGGGCCGCCCGCCCATGATGTGCGAGTTCCAGAGCGGCACGTCCGGGAGCACCTGGCGGCTGTGCTGGAAGAAGGGCTGGATCACGACGGCCGTGTCCGCCAGCTCGTAGTTGGCCCCCAGCGGCTTGACGTCGGCCGGCTTGACCGGCAGCCAGGGCGCCGTGCTCCAGAGCATGTCGGAGCCCGACATGGTCCGCCCGGGCAGCAGCCCCTGCCCGACGAACGCCAGGCACAGCACGGCGTAGATGGCAGCCGCGCTCAGCGCCGGGCGGGCGCCGAACCAGCGCCAGGCAGACCTCACGGAAGCGGGCTCACCAGGAGCTGTCTGGACGCCTCGCCCACCGGCCCGAACATACTCAACGAAAGCGTGCCGTGAGCCGATCGACGCCGACCGCCGCGAGCACCACCAGCGCCGGCTCCGCGCTCAACCGGTAGCGGCTGAATCCGAACGCGATCACGGCGACGATCATCGCCAGCAGGAACATCGCGACCAGCGGGAACACCGGCCTGCGCCGCCGCCTCAGGAGGACCACGCCGAGCACCGCCAGCGGGACCAGCAGCGCGTACATCGCCATGCCGAGCTTGGCCGTCGTCCGCTGACGCGCCCACAGTAGCCCGTAGTTGAGATCGTTGCGAGGCGCGTAGACGTTCCAGAGCCGCGCGATGCGCGCCGCGACCACCACGGGCAACCGGCCGAGGTGGTCGCGGAGGTAGCCGCGCGCCTCGCGCAGCAGGCACTCGGACTGCGGGACCTCGGCCTCGATCTTCAGGCAGGACGAGCGCAGGGCGCACTGGTGCGCGACGAAGCCGACGCGGTCGCCGTAGTAGGTCTCGTCGCAGTTGGTCGCCAGCTGGGTCAGGGCGCCGTTGGTCGACAGCAGCGGGAAGCGCTCGAACTGCACCCAGTTGCGGATCAGCCAGGGGGACAGGACCAGCGCCGTGGCAAGCACGCTCACCGCGAGCAGCGTGACCCGCTGGCCGCCCCCGCGCCAGAGCACCAGCGGCGGGACCAGCAGGACCGCCAGGAAGATCCCGTCCGAGCGCGTCAGCGTCGCAAGGCCGATCGCCGCGCCCAGCAGGGCGGCCTGCACCGGCGCCGGCCGGTCGATCCAGCGGTAGGCCAGCAGCAGCACGAGCACGACCAGGGGCGCGTACAGCGACTCCGCGATCAGCGTGCCGTCCACCATGAACAGCTGCGGATAGATCGCGCCGAGCCCGGCCGCCAGCAGCCCGGCACGCTCGCCGGCCACGCGCCGCCCGAGCAGGCCCAGCAGGATCACGCAGGCCGTGCCCAGCAGGCACGAGATCGCGCGCTGGGCTGAGAACGTCGTCAGCCCGAACTTGACGAAGACGGCCAGGTAGAGCGGGTACAGCGGCGGGTGGCTGGCCGTCGGGTGGCTTCGCTGGTAGATCTGCTCGAGGTTGTAGCCGTGCCCGTGGGCCAGGGCGTCGGCGAGCGTGTGGTAGAGGAGGGGGTCGCCCGGCTGGATCTCGCCCGGCGCCACCTGGAGCGCGTACCAGAGGCGGACTCCCAGCCCGACGGCGGTGAGCACCGCGAGGATGGGGACGAACGAGTCGTCGCGGATACGCCCGACCACCGGGGCACCTATGGGGGCGCCGCGCCCATTGCATCGGGTCAGCGCCCTGGCCGCGGCGACCGCGATCCTCTCGCCCCAGGCGTTCGGCTGGCAGTTCGGCGGGCGGTCGCCGACCCGGCGGCGCTGAGCTGGGGGCTCTGCTGCGGCGCGCTCTGCGCCGCCGCGCCCGGGGCGTTCCCGCGCTGCTCGGGGCAAGCGCTGCGCTGCGCGACCGCCTCGCCCGGCACGGGCGCGCGGTCGTCCTCGGCGCGGCGGCGGGCGGGCTGTTCAGGCTGACCTGGTACGCGCGCGATCTCGTACGCTGAGGTGGCTTGGCCATCAGCACCTCTCCAGAGCCGCCGGCGGGGTGCTGGCCGGGGCCGTGGTCACGCTCGGCTCGATCCTCGTGTGGACGATGGCGCCTCGGCGCACCTGGTTCGGTTGCGGTCTGCTCCAGCGGTTGTCGATGATCTGGAGGAGGATCTGGCGCTCGAGGAAGCGCATCAGCTCGTCGCCGAGCTCCTCCTCGCGCTTGCTCGTACGCCCCCATCGCGTCCTCGGCCAGGATCCCCGCGATCTCGTCGCGGTCCGATCGGGCGGCGTCGGCGTCGCCGACCGAGGCCGCGACAGCGGCCAGAGCTGGCCGGCCTGCGCCTCGAGCCCGGCCAGGTCCCAGTCCTCGAAGACCTCGCTCTCCGTGTACTCGGCGACCAGGCGGGCGATGACGTCGCCGAGCTCCTCCCGACGACGTCGGACATGTCGCGGCCCTCGAGGATCTCGCGCCGGTACTTGTAGACCACGCGGCGCTGCTCGTTCAGCACGTCGTCGTACTCGAGGACGCGCTTTCTGATCAGGAAGTTCTGCTGCTCGACCTTCTTCTGCGCGTTCTCGATCTGCTTCGAGAGCATCTTCGCCTCGAGCGGGTACTCCTCGCCCTCGTCGTCGACGGGCCCGAGGCGGTCGAGGATCTTGTAGATCCGGTCGCCCGCGAACAGGCGGACCAGGTCGTCCTCGGCCGAGAGGAAGAAGCGCGACTCGCCCGGGTCGCCCTGGCGACCCGAGCGGCCGCGAAGCTGGTTGTCGATGCGCCGCGACTCGTGGCGCTCGGTGCCGCAGATGAACAGGCCGCCGAGCTCGCGGATCTCGTCGCCCTCGGCCTCGCACTGCTCCTCGAACCGCTTCGTCTCCTCGGCGAGCGCCGCCTCGTAGGCCTCCGAGCCCTCCTGGAGCCCCTTCTTCTTCAGCTCCACCTTCGCCAGGTGCTCGGGGCTGCCGCCGAGCTTGATGTCGACGCCGCGGCCCGCCATGTTGGTGGCGATCATCACCGCGCCCTTGCGGCCGGCCTGGGCGATGATCTCGCCCTCGCGCTCGCGCGTACTCGGGCTTCGCGTTCAGGACCTCGTGGTCGATCCCCTGGCGCCGCAGCTCGCCCGAGAGCATCTCCGAGACCTCGACCGAGATCGTGCCGACCAGGATCGGCTGGCCCTCGCTCGTGCCGCTCGGCGATCTCGCCGACGACGGCCTTCCACTTCGCGCCCTTGGTCTTGTAGATCTGGTCGTTCTGGTCGGCGCGGACCATCGGCGCGTTGGTCGGGACCTCCACCACCGGCATCTCGTAGATCTTCATGAACTCGTTCGCCTCGGTGAGCGCCGTTCCGGTCATGCCGCGAGAGCTTCTCGTAGAGGCGGAAGTAGTTCTGGAGGGTGATCGTCGCGAGCGTCTGGTTCTCCTCGCGGATGCCGAGGCCCTCCTTCGCCTCGATCGCCTGGTGCAGGCCCTCCGACCAGCGCCGGCCCTCGAGGATGCGGCCGGTGAACTCGTCGATGATCTTCACCTCGCCGTCGATCACCGCGTAGTCCTTGTCGCGCTTGAACAGCGACTCGGCCTTGAGCGACTGGACCAGGTGGTTGACGAGCGTGCCGTGCTCGGAGATGTAGAGGTTGTCGACCCCGAGGAACCTCTCGGCCTTCGTGACGCCGGGCTCGGTCGGCGCCACGGTCTTGTGCTTCTCGTCGTACTCGTAGTCGTAGTCGGCCTCGGACGTGTCCGCGGTCCTCGCCCAGCGACTTGAGCTTCTCCTTGGTCGGCTCGCCCTTGAGCTGCTTCGCCAGGCGGGCGAACGTGTAGTAGAGGTCGGCGGCCTGCTCGGGGGCGCCGGAGATGATGAGCGGCGTCCGCGCCTCGTCGATGAGGATGTTGTCGACCTCGTCGACGATCGCGAAGTGGTGACCGCGCTGGACGGTCTCCTCGAGCTGGACCGCCATGTTGTCGCGCAGGTAGTCGAAGCCGAACTCGGAGTTGGTGCCGTAGACGACGTCGGCCGCGTACTGCGGGTGGCGGCTCGTCGGGTCCTGGTCGGTCTGGATCACGCCGACCGAGACGCCGAGCGCGTCGTAGATCGGGCCCATCCACTCGGCGTCGCGCTTGGCCAGGTAGTCGTTGACGGTGATGACGTGGACCGCGTCGCCGGCGAGGGTGTTGAGAAACACGGCGAGGGTTGCCGTGAGCGTCTTCCCCTCACCGGTCTTCATCTCGGCGATCGAGCCGTCGTGGAGCACCATGCCGCCGATCAGCTGCACGTCGAAGTGTCGCTGGCCGATGCGTGCGGCGAGCCGCCTCGCGGCAGAGCGCAAACGCCTCGGGAAGCAGGTCGTCGAGCGACTCCCCGCCCTTCGCGCGCTCGCGAAGATCGTCCGCCGTCTCGCGGATCTCCGCGTCCTCGAGCAGCTCCATCTCCGCCTCGATGCGGTTGATCTGCTTGACCCGCCGCTGCGTAGTCCTTGAACTGCCGCCCCTCGCCGAGGCGGAGCGCGCGGTCGATCATTCCCTTGCCGGCGGCCACGCGTTCAGGGTACCGGCCCGCGCTCGAGCCGCACACGGCGTTCACCCCTATCGGGTGACGACACCGTCTGGCACACCGGTAAGAGTGAGCGCATGCCGAATCAGAAGCAGAAGCCGCGCCCGAGCAGCCAGCAAAGCCCGCCGAGACGGCCGGAGGCGAGGAGAGGCAGGCGAAGGCCGGGCATCCGCGCATTGCGACCGCTCTCGTCGTCGTCGCGACGATTCTCACGTTCCTCGGGATCTTCTCGGTGTGGATCAACCGCCAGGCGTTCAACACCGACAACTGGGTGAGCACGAGCGACCAGATCCTCCAGAACCCGGACGTGCAGGACCAACTCTCGACGTTCCTTGCGAACCAGCTCTTCGAGAACGTCGACGTCCAGGCGCAGATTCAGGCGGCTCTGCCCCCGAAGCTCGCGCCCCTGGCAGGGCCGGCGGCCGGCGGCCTGCAGCAGCTCGTTCCGCAGATCGCGCAGCGGGCCATGGAGACGTCGCAGTTCCAGACCCTGTGGGAGGCCGCGAACCGGGCCGCGCACGAGACGCTGCTGAACATCGTCGACGGCGGGACGTCCAACGTCTCCACGACCGGCGGGACCGTGACGCTCGACCTCGGGAGCGTCCTGACGCAGATCGGTGGCCAGCTCGGGGTCGGCTCAGCCGTTGCGTCCAAGATCCCGCCCGACGCAGGGCAGATCACGATCCTACGCTCCGATCAGCTCTCTCAGGCCCAGGACGCCGCCCAGCTCATCAGGCGCCTGCCGATCGTCCTCATCGCCCTGATCCTGATTCTCGACGTCCTCGCCCTCTACCTCGCGGGCCCGCGGCGGCGCCGGACGCTCCGCGCGATCGGAATCGGGTTCATCGTCGCGGGGGCGCTGGTGCTCATCGGCCGAAGCCTCGGCGGCAGCGCGGTCGTGGACTCGCTCGCCAAGACCGAGGCGGTCAAGCCCGCCGCCCAAGCGACCTGGGACATCGGAACGTCGCTGCTCTACACGGTGGCGGCCTCGGCGCTCACGTTCGGGATCCTGGTGGTGATCGGCGCCTGGCTGGCCGGGTCCACCCGGCTTGCGACGGGAATACGCCGGTGGGCCGCGCCGTACGTCAGGGACCACCGTGCCGGCGCCTACGGCGTCGCGGGGGCGATATTCCTCGCGCTCGTCGCCTGGGCGCCGATCGCAGCCCTGCGCAAGCCGTTCGGGCTGCTGCTCTTCGCCGTGCTGCTCGCGGTCGGAGCGGAGTTGATGCGGCGCCAGATGCTCGACGAGTTCGGAGATGCGGAGCCGGCCGGGTTCCCGAAGCTCCGGCGGGGCGGCGGCGACAACCTCGCGGACCTCGAGCGCCTGAACGCGCTGCACTCGAGCGGTGGCCTGACGGACGAGGAGTACGCGAAAGCGAAGGCGGACCTCCTCGGCTAGGCCGACTCGCGCTCGCGCAGCTCGATCCGCCTGATCTTTCCCGTCAGCGTCTTCGGCAGCTCGCCGACGAACTCGATCTTGCGGGGGTACGCGTAGGCCGATAGGTGCCGGCGCACGAACCCCTGGATGTCGGCGGCAAGGTCTTCCGTTGGCTCCTGGCCCTCGGCCAGCACGCAGAACGCCTTCACGACGTGGCCCTTCACCTGGTCCGGCGAGGCGACGGCTGCCGCCTCGCGCACCGCGGGGTGCTCGATGCAGGCCGACTCGACCTCGAACGGCCCGATCCGATAGCCGGCCGAAATGATCACGTCGTCGGCGCGCCCCGCATACCAGAAGTAGCCGTCCTCATCGCGCTCGGCGGCGTCCTTCGTGTGGAACCACTCGCCCTCGAAATCCTCGCGCGTCGCCTCGGGGTTCCGCCAGTAGCCGAGCGGAAAGTGCGGATTCGAGCGGGCCCGCAGGCAGATCTCGCCGCGCTCCCCCACCCCCACCTCGTCCTCATCCTCGTCGAGGATTCGCACGTCCCAACCCGGCATCGGCTTGCCCATCGATCCCTCCCGCACCTCCATGAACGGGTAGTTCGCGCACAGGGGGTAGGACTCCGAGAGGCCGTAGTAGTCGAGGACGGTGACGCCGTACTGCTCACGGAACCACCGAATCGCCTCGGGGTTGAGAGGCTCGCCGGCCGAGCAGACGCGCCGGAAGCGCTGCGGATACCGCTCTCCCGCGTCCTCGACCGCCATCATCGCCCGCATCGCGGTGGGCGTCGTGAAGACGTTCGGAACCGCGTGCTTCGAGAGCACCGCGAGCTGCTTGTGCGGGTCGAAGCCGCCCTCCCGGGCATAGACGAACTGCGTCGCGCCATATCGCCAGGGACCCATCAGCGGGCAGATGCCGGCGGCCCATGCCCACTCGCCCATGCCGTGGAAGAGCTCGCCCTCGGCGACCTGGTGGCAGTAGACGAACTCCTCGTGGGCGAGGAGATAGCGGTGGGCATGAAGGATGCCCTTCGCCAGGCCCGTGGTTCCGGACGTGTAGTAGATCTGGGCCGGGTCGTCCGCCGCCGTGTCGACGGTCTCGAACTCGTCGTCGAAGCCGCCGAGAAGGCTCGCGTCGAGGGTGACGACTTCCTCGACGAGGTGGCCGGGCATGCGGTCCGCGTTTTCGGCGTCGGTGACGATGAGCTTCGGCTCCGAGTCCGTGATTCGGTGCGCGATGCCCTCGTCGCCGTAGAGGACGGACAGCGAGAGCAGGATCGCTCCGAGCTTCCAGGTGCCGAGGAACACCGCCGCGGTCTCCGGCGAGGCGGGCTCGCAGACGGCGACCCGGTCGCCCCGCCGCACGCCCCGCGATGCGAGAAGGTTCGCCGCCCGGTTCGCGAGCGCACGCTGCTCCGCCCACGAGACCGTCCGCTGCGTGCCGCGGAAGTCCTCGAAGACCATCGCGGTCCGCTCGGCGGGCTGTCGGTCGCAAACCTCAGCCGCGATGTTGTAGCGCTCGGGGACGTTCCAGGCGTGCCGCGAGCGGGCGTCCTCGTAGGAGGAGATCTCGCTCGCGGTCGTCACTCCCACACGGGCGCGCTAGGCCTCGCGGCGCCGCAGGCTCGCCTTGAACCGGCGGGCGGCCCAGCGCCGGCGGCGCTTCTCCCGATGGCGCTTCACCTGGCGCCGAATGTCCTCGGCGATCTCGTGGATCGAGTGCAGCATCTCCGGGGAGGCCTCGTGAGCGCGGAGCGTGATGCCCTTCACGTAGAGCGTCGCCTCGGCGACGCAGCTGTCGGCGATCGCGGGATTACGCTCCTCGCTGAGCTCCACCTCGAGCCGGGCGTGCTCGGAGACCTGCTTGCCAACACGGGCGAATCGCTTCTCGATCGCTCGCCGAAGATCGTCGGTCACCTCCGTGTGCCGCCCCTTGACCTCGATCCGCACGATGGCTCCTTTCGGTCGGTCGAAGCAATCCTACGCCGACTTCGGCCGCGGCTGGGGGTCACGCCGCCCTCGCGAAGGCCAGCGCTCCAACCGCGCCGGCCCCACCGGCGCGCAGGGCGTGAGCGCACGCCGCGAGGGTGGCGCCGGTCGTGACCACGTCGTCGACAAGAACGGCGCTTGGCGGGACGCTTCCACCTCGGATCGTCACTCCGGGCGGGGAGGAAAGGCGCTCCCGGCGCGGTCTCCCGACCTGCCGCGGGCCGTCGCTCCGGCGAAGGCAACGGGAGAGGCCGAGATCCGCGCGGACGGCGAGGGCGCGTGCGATCTCATCGGCCGGGTCGAAGCCCCGCCGCCTCCGACGGGAGGGCGCCGGTGGAACGGGGACCAGGACCGCGCCGTCGAGGTGAGTTGCGGCCGCGGCCGCGAGCGCGGTCGCCATCGAGCCGGCGAGGGGAAGGCGGGCGCGGAACTTGAGCGCGCCGACGGTCGCGCGGGCCGTGCCCTCGTAGTGCGTCGCGGCGAGGGCCCAGTCCGCGCCGGGGACGACCAGCGAGAGAGGGCGCGCGCGGGCAAGCGAGCTGGCGCATCGGCGGCAGAGCGCATCTTCGGCTTCGGTCGCTGACCCGCAGACCGAACAGAGCGGCGGAGCGAGGAGGGACCAGACGCGGCGGAGCATGGCATCAGGTTCTCCGCCGCCCGGTCACGCGTGTCAGCGCGGGGGCGACAACTCGTGCGCGCGAGGGTGACGAGAGCGTCACCCCGCCCTGAGCTGGTCGAGTTTGCCGCGAATAGCGCGGTCAACTCGACCAAGCCGCAAAAAGGCAGGCCCGGAGCGGCCGAGCCCGCCTCCCCTAACTGCTGATTCGTCCCGCCTCGCCGTCGGACACGAACCGGCCCCGGCGCGGGGATGCCACTGTGCGATGGCGACCGGCGCGCTTGGCCTCATAGAGGGCGGTGTCGGCCCGCGAGATCAGGACGTCGGGATGCTCGTGCAGCACCCACTCCACCACCCCGGCGGAGGCTGATTCGCCGCTCGGCGTCGCCATGCGAAGCCGCTCGATGACCTCTGAGGCGGCGCGGAGGTCGCAACCGGGCATGATCGCGACGAACTCCTCGCCGCCAAAGCGGGCCAGGACGTCGTACGGGCGGAGAACCTGGCGCCAGGCGGCGGCCGCCCGCTTCAGGTGGCGGTCGCCGGCCAGGTGGCCGTGCCGATCGTTGAAGTCCTTGAAGTGATCGAGATCGATCATCGCGATCGCGAGGGGCGAGCCCTCGCGCCGCGCGCGCGACAGCTCCCGCGGGAGCTGTTCCTCGAGCGCTCGGCGGTTCGGTAGCCCCGTCAGCTCGTCGGTTCGCACCATGCGCTGGAGGCGGTCGACGTCGGCGGCTCGGCCGATTGCGAACTCGGCCTCCGCTGCGAGAAGCTCCAGCATCGAGGTGACCCGCGGCGGCACCGTCCCGATCCGGTCCCGCCAGGCCACCGCGAGCACGGCGGAGTGGACCAGGGCTCGGCCGACCGGATGCCACGCCGCCGTCCGGACGCCGGCTCGCCGAAGGAGGTCGCGCTCGGCCCCGGCCGCCCGGGTGGTGCGGGTGACGACCTCGTGGCCCTTGCGAATCGCCCGGGCGGCCCCCGAGACCGGGTCGCCGATCCAGACCTCAGCGCCGAGAACGTCGGCGCCGAGGACCTCGGAGACCATCAGCACGAGACCGCCCGGCGTTGCCTCCAGCAGCATCGCCACGGGCGCCTCGGCGAGGCTCGCAGCGCCCTCGCAGACGACCCGCCGCGCGGTTCCGGACCCGCGCGAGCGAGCGAGCGCCCGCGTCACATCCGCGACTAGCGCCGCGTCCTCTGCCCAGCGCTCTACCTCGCGCTGGTCGCCAACTGGCAAAGCCATCCACCTCCTTGTTCGGCAGACAGTACCCGCAAGGAAAGGCGGACAATCGCTTTTTGGACGGAAGTTCCCGCGTCTGGACTTTTATTCGAAGACGGCTCGCTCGACCTCGCCGAGGTCGTTCGAGCAGCCGATGACCGCAGGCGCCTTGCCGAGTGCGGTATCCGGGTCCTTCAGGCCATGGCCCGTGAGCACGCAGACGACCGTCTCGGGCGCCGCGCCGCCGTCGGCGGCGGGCAGGCCGTGCGCCAGAACGCCGGCCACGGAGGCAGCGGATGCCGGCTCGCAGAAGACCCCCTCGCTCGAGGCGAGGAGCCGGTAGGCGTCGAGGATCTGCTCGTCGGAGACCGCGGCGATGCGCCCGCGCGAGGCTGTGACGGCCGCCATCGCCTCCTCCCACCGCGCCGGGTTGCCGATCCTGATCGCCGAGGCGATCGTCTCCGGCTGCGCTATCGGATGGCCCTCCACCAGCGGTGCGGCGCCGGCGGCCTGGAACCCGTAGAGGCGAGGGGCGACGTCGTACTCGCCGAAGCCACGCCACCAGGCGGTGATGTTGCCCGCGTTCCCCACCGGGATCGCGAGCGCGTCGGGCGGGCCGCCCAGCTCGTCGCAGACCTCGAACGCGGCCGTCTTCTGCCCCTCGATCCGGTGCGGGTTCACGGAGTTGACGAGCTCCACGGGGTGTCGCTTCGCGAGCTCGCGCACGATCTCGAGCGCCTCGTCGAAGTTGCCGCGCAGGGCGATCACGCGAGCCCCGTGCATCAGCGCCTGGGCGAGCTTCCCGATGGCGATCTTCCCCTCGGGAACGATCACCGCGCCCCGCAGCCCCGCGCGCGCCGCGTACGCGGCCGCGCTGGCCGCCGTGTTTCCCGTGGACGCGCAGATGACGGCCTCGGCGCCGGCGCCCTTCGCCCGCGAAACGGCGACCGTCATGCCCCTGTCCTTGAAGCTGCCCGTTGGGTTCGCGCCCTCGAGCTTCAGCAGCACTCGAGCGCCGACGCGCTCTGAGATCACCGGCGCCTCCACCAACGGGGTCGAGCCCTCGTTGAGCGTCACCACGGGGTCGCCGGGCTCGATCGACAGCCGATCGCGGTATCGATCGATGAGCGGCTGCGGGCTCAGATGAACTCCTCCTCGATGACCCGGATCGCTCGCGGGGCGGCGCGGACGAAGTCGAGCGGGGCGATCTCGGAAAGCGCCGCATAGAACCGCTCCTCCGGGCCGGCGTGCATCACCATGACGAGGCGGGCGTCGGCGCCGAGCCCGCGCTGGACGACGCTTCGCACCGAGACATCATTCCGGCCGAGGACATCGGCGACCTGAGCCAGCACGCCCGGGCGGTCCGCCACCTCGAGGTGGAGGTAGAACGATGAGACCGCCTCCCGCACGATCGGCAGGCGCTCCCGCGGCTCGTGGACCGGGGCCTCTCCCGCGAGGATCGAGACGACGTCGCCGAGCACGGCCGTCGCCGTCTCCGTTCCACCCGCGCCGGGGCCCGACATCGTGATCTCGGTGATTGCCGGTGCCTCGACCATCACCGCGTTGAACGGCCCCGACACCGGAGCCAGCGGGTGCCCCGGGTAGAGGAAGCAGGGATACACGCGAACGCTGATCCCGCCCCCCAGCCGCTCGGCCACGCCGAGGAGCTTCAGCGAGAGCCCCAGCTCCTTCGCGTAGGCCAAGTCGTCGGGCTGGATCGCCGTGATGCCCTCGAAGTAGACGTCGTCGAGGCCGACCGGCGTGTGGAAGGCGAGCCGCGCGAGGATCGCCATCTTCGCGGCGGCGTCCGCCCCGCCCACGTCGTCGCTCGGGTCGGCCTCGGCGTAGCCGAGCGCCTGGGCTCGCGAGAGCGCGTCGGCGTAGCTGGCCCCCGTCGACGCCATCTCGGAGAGGATGAAGTTGGTGGTGCCGTTGACGATGCCGAACACCTTCGTGATCTCGGTGGTGGCGAGGCTCTCCTGGATGACCCTGATCACCGGTACGACCCCGGCGACGGCGGCCTCGAAGCGAAGCTGAACCCCGGCCCCGCGTGCGGCGGCGAAGAGCTCGTCGCCGTGCTGGGCCACGAGCTGCTTGTTTGCGGTGACCACGTGGCGTCCCGAGTTGAGAGCGCGCAGCACGTAGTCGCGCGCCGGGTCGGTGCCGCCGATCAGCTCGACCACCACCTCGGACGAGGAGAGGATCTCGTCGAAGTCGCCCTCGGAGCGCCGCAGGACGCCGACGAGCTCCGGTCGCCTCCCGGAGGCCGCGCCGATTGCCCCCGCGCGCTCCGCGAGGAGGGAGGCGAACGCCGAGCCGACCGTCCCGTGGCCGAGGAGGCCAACCCGCGCGGCGTCAGGCATCGCGGGAGAAGAGATCGTCGTAGGTCTCCCGCCGCACGGCGACGATCGCGTCGCCGTCACGGCAGAGGATGACCGGGGGCCGCGCGACGCCGTTGTAGTTCGACGCCATCGAGTACCCGTAGGCGCCGGTGGCGGGCGTGACGAGAACGTCCCCGATCCGGGGCGAGGCGAGCCTGGCGTCCCGCACCAGCACGTCACCCGACTCGCAGTGCATGCCGGCGATCGTGGCCACCGTGTCCGCCGGCTCCGAGGCACGGTCGGCGATGAGGGCCTCGTAGCGGGCGCCGTAGAGCATCGGCCGCATGTTGTCCGACATCCCGCCGTCGACCGCGAGGTAGGTGCGGACCCCGGGGATCTCCTTCACCGTGCCGACGGTGTAGATCGTGACCCCGGCGGAGCCGACGAGCGACCTCCCAGGCTCGACGATGATCCGCGGCGCATCGCCGAACACGGCCTGAACGCCCCGCACCTTCAGGTCGACGTAGTCCTCGATCGACGGAGGCGAATCCTCGTTGGTGTAGGCGATGCCGAGGCCCCCGCCGACGTTGAGCAGGCGGCAATCCTCCCCGGCGAGGCCCGCCAGGGCCTCGATCGCCCGGGTGAACGGCTCGAGCTCGAAGATCTGGGAGCCGATGTGGGCGTGGAGGCCGACCAGCTCGAGGCGACCTGACGCGCGGATCGTTTCGACCGCCCGCTCGGCCAGCCCGTCGTCGAGGCCGAAACCGAACTTCGAGTCGAGCTGGCCCGTCTGGACATATGAGTGGGTGGAGGCCTTGATCCCCGGGGTCACCCTGATAAGCACGTCCTGGGGCCGGTCGAGGAGCCGCTCGAGACGCGCGATCTCGTCGAAGGAGTCGACGATGACGTTGCCGACCCGCGCGTCGATCGCGGCGCGAAGCTCGGCCTCGGTCTTGTTGTTGCCGTGGAGGTAGATCCGGTCACCCTCGAAGCCGGCCCGCAGCGCGGCCTCGAGCTCCCCCCCGGAGGCGACCTCGATCCCCAGGCCCTCCTCGCGGGCGATCCGGCAGGCGGCGACGAAGGGCGCCGCCTTGCTCGCGTAGATCACCTCGAAGTCGTCCGTCCGCGCCCGGAACGCGTCGACGTAGGAGCGCGCGCGAGCGCGGATGTCGCCCTCCGCGTACACGTAGGCGGGCGTGCCGAACTCGCGCGCGAGCTCGACGAGGTCGCAGCCCCCCACCTCGACGTGGCCGCGCTCGGTGACACGCGAGCCGAGCGGGTAGACCGCCGACCCCTCGACCCGCGGAATCTCTGCGACGGGGCTCATGGAAGGGGCATTGTGACTAGCTTGCGGCCCGTGGCTGGCAGCCGCCTTCCCAGACAGCCGAGCGCCACGGGCGTCGAGGGCCGGCGCCCGTACCTGCTCTGGCTGCCCGACCGCGGCTCACGGAGCCACCCGGGGATGCTCATCCTGCACGGCGCCGGGTCGCGCAAGGAGAACCACGCCGACTTCGCGCGCGCCTGCGCGGCCCGCGGCTGGGCCGCGCTCGCGTACGACCAGCGCGGGCACGGAGAGTCCGACGACGAGATGGGCCCGGCGGCTCTGGCCGACGTCGGCCGCATGGCCTCGTTCCTCGCGGCCGTCGACGGCGTCGATCGGCACCGTATCTGCGCGCGCGGTTCGAGCATGGGCGGCTTCATGGCGATTCACGCGGCCGCGAGCGCCGACGCCATCGCGGGGGCGATCGCGATCTGCCCGGCCGGAGAGGACGACCTGAGGCGCGGCCTGCGGTCGGGCGAGCTCGAGTTCCGCGCCTCGCCCGAGGCAACGGCGGGCCTGGACGCGTGGCTGGGCGAGCACGACCTCCGCGACGCGGTCGCGCTCATGGGGACGAAGCCGCTCTTTCTCGCGCACGCGCGGGGCGACGAGAGGATCCCCTACACCTGGAGCGAGGAGCTCTATGCCCGGGCGGCCGAGGCGCGGAAGCTGGTCGTGGTGACGGGCGGCCATCACCGGTCGGTGCAGCACGACGGCGAGCTGCAGGAGGTCACCCTGCGGTGGATGGAGAGGGAGCTCGCGAAGAGCGGTGGTGAGGAGCTTTAGCTCCGAGAGAAGCATGTGAGGGCGCCGTCGGCGCCCTCAGGGGTATCAGCTGCCGCCGCCGCCGAGCAGGCCGCCCACGGCGCCGCCGACGCCCTGACCGAGGTGGTCGCCCGCGTGTGGGTCGCCGAGCAGCCTGCCGACACCGTCGACGGCGCCGTCCACGGCGTCGTCGACCGGCTTGGTGACCGGGCCGGTGGCGTCACCGAGGCCGGTGTGGATCCCGACGTTGCCGGCGGCGCTGTCGACGCCGTTGACAGTCCCCTGGACCGCGCCGGGGCTCTGGGCGGGCGTGGGAGTGGGCGGCGGCGTCTGGCCACCGCCCGTCGTCCCGCCCGAGCCGGTGCTTCCGCCGGGCGCAACCGCGCCGGGAGCCGTGCCCCCGCCCGCGGTGCTGGTCGCAGCGCCGTTGGCCCGGCCGCCCTTGCCTCCGCCGCCGCCCCCGCCCCGGCGCGCCGATGCGCCGGCCGCGGCTCCGCCGGGCGTCGCGGCGACGGCGCCCGGAGCGCCTCCGAGCGCGGCGCCCGCGTTGGCGGCGGCCGCCCGCGCCTGAGCGCGAAGGCTGACGCTGCCGCTGGTCGCACCATGACCGCCGAAGGGAAGCCCCTTGAAGGCGACGAACGCGCCCACGGCCACGAAGACCGCGACGGCGCCCGCCACCAGAGTCAGGGAGACCCCAGTGCCGGCGAGGTACGCGCGAGCCTGGGGGCGCTGGGCTATCGCTGTGCCGTTGCTCATTCGGATCCGTCCGTAGCGCGCGCGGTCGAGGGACCGCAGTCGCGGCTCAGCCTGTTATCGGCAGGGTCGAGCCGAACCTTTAATGAATTCTAGATCGAAAGCGGCGCCTATGGCAAGTAGGCCATGGGGTCGGTCACCTGGCCGTCGATCCGCACCTCGAAGTGCAGGTGCGGCCCGAAGCACAGGCCGGTGCAGTCGGAGTAGCCGATCACCTGGCCCTGGCTCACGTGCTGGCCCTGGGAGACTGCGAAGCGCTCCTGGTGGGCGTAGCAGGTGGACAGGCCGTTGCCGTGGTCGATGCAGGTGTAGTTGCCGTAGCCACCGCTCGTCGCCTCCGAGTCGGTGAACATCACGGTTCCCGCGAGGGCGGCGCGGATCGGTGTGCCGGTCGGCACCCCGATGTCGATGCCGGGATGGCATGCCTCCCACGGGCGCGTCTCGCAGAACGGCGATGTCACTGGCCCGTTGACCGGCCAGATCATGCCCGTGCCGCTGGTTTGCCCGGAGCCGGTGCTGCCCGGCACGGGCGGTCCCGCGGGAACCGCGGTCGAGGTGGCCGCCGCTGCTGCCTGCGCCGCGGCAATCTGCGCGGCGATCTTCCCCTGGATGGCGGAGACGTCGCCCTCGAGCTTGACCTGGGAGTCCTTCACCTTCTGAAGGGCGGACTGCTGGTTGGCGCGAGCCGTGGCGAGCTCGCCCTGGCGGATGGCGAGTTGCCGCTGGGCGCTCTCGAGCTGCGCCTTGCGGTCGGCGATCGTGTTCCGCTCGCCGGTCACCCGCTTCACCGTCTGGCGCGCGCTGTTGCGAAGGTCGCGGACGCTCGCTGCGAGGTGGGTGTCCTGCTGCTGGATGTTCTTCAAGTAGTCGGCTCGGGTGGCGAGATCGTCGAAGCCGTGCGCGCTCAGGATCACGCTCATCACGTCGGGCTCGCCGGCCTTGTAGATGGCGACGAGGCGCTGCTCCAGCGCCTTCAGGGCGCGGTGCAGCCGGTCCCTCAGCACGCTGAGGCGCTGCTTGTCGAGGGCGAGCTCAGCCTTGACGCGGCGGAGCTGCACCTGGGCGATCGCGATCTGGTTGCGAAGCGAGGCGACCTGCCCCTGGAGACGGTGGAGCTCCGTGTCGTAGCGCTGAATCGTCGTCGAGAGGACACCCTCCCGGGTCTTTGTCTGCTTCAGCTGCGCCTGCTTCTGCTGGAGCTGGGAGTGAAGGTCCTGCGCGGGCGCGGCGGCGACGCCGGCGATCGCGAAGGTCGCCGCACATGCGATCACGGCGCCGAGTAGGCGCCATCGTCTGGTCTGTCCGATCACAATCAAGAAGGGCAGGGCGGGCAGCGGGCAGCCACGGCCGGGGCGGCCGAGACTACCAATCCGGGCCCTAATTGCAAGCATTCCTTAACATCTTTAGGCGGTTCTGCAACGCGAATTGCAGGGATTTCCCGCCAGAAGGGGCGTCTCTTTAGGGAATGTGCGTCAGACGGCGACCTGTGCGGCCGCGGGCTTGCCATTCGGCGCGGCGGCGTTCGCCGCCATTGCGTCGGCCGCCACCTCGAGGCCCTCGGCGAGCTCGCGGCGGTACTCGGCCACCTGCATCCGGGCGACGACGAGCCGCTGCACCTCCGCCGTGCCCTCGAAGAGCTGGTAGATCTTGGCGTCGCGGAACCACTTCTCGAGCGGGCACTCGGCGCTCAACGCGTACGGCCCCGCGAGGTCCATGCAGGTTCGGGTGGCCCACATCGCGACGTCGCCGCCCTTGAGCTTCGACATGGAGCCCTGGCCGCCGGTGAGCGGGACCCCGTTGCGGCCCATCCATGAGGCACGCTGAACGAGGAGGCGGGCGGCGTCGATCTCCATCGCTACGTCGGCGAGCCGCTGCTGCACCGACTGGCGCTCGAGAGGCGGCCTTCCGGCCGTCGAGCCCTCGTCGAGCCAAAGCTCTGTCGGGTCGTCGATCACGCCGTCGGAGAGGAGATAGCCGACGGTCCATTCGTAGGCCGCGCGGGCGATACCGAGCGCCGAGGCGCCAACGATCGGGCGCGTGAGCTCGAAGGTCGCGAGCGCGTTCGAAGCGCGTCCGGACGACTCGCCCGAGCGGGCGCGCTGGAGCTTTCGCTCCAGCTTGTCCATGCCTCCGAGGAGGTTCTCGAGCGGTACACGGCAGTCCTCGAGGATCACCTCGGCAGTGTGCGAAGCCCGAATGCCGATCTTCGACTCCTTCTTGCCCTGCTCGAGGCCCGGCGTCCCCTTCCCGACGACGAACGACGCCTGTCCGCGGTGGCCGAGCTCGGGGTCGACGGTCGCCACTACGACGTGGACGTCGGCGATGCCGCCGTTGGTGATGAAAACCTTGGTTCCGTTGAGCACCCACTCGTCGCCGTCGCGCTTCGCGGTAGTGCGTAGGCTCTTGACGTCGGAGCCCGCCTGCGGCTCGGTCACCGCATAGGCGCCGAGCTTGATCTCGTCGCCGAGGCCGAAGCACTGCGGGACCCACTCGGCGATCTGCTCGGGCGTGCCCGACGAGGCGAGGCCGGCCGCCGCGAGGCTCGAGCCCGAGATCGCGAGGGCGATCCCCGCGCACCCCCAGTGGAGCTCCTCGGCGTAGATCGTGCCGAGGATGCCGTCGGGGTCCGTCCCGAGCGTCTGGATCGACTCGATCCCGTGGAAACCTCGCTCGCGCGCCGCCTTGATGACCTCCCACGGGGTCGACTCGTCGCGATCGTGCTGCGGGGCCGCTGGGCGGATCACGTCAGCCGCAAACCGATGGCACTCCTGCTTGAACTCGAGCTGCTCATCGGTGTAGGCGAAGTTCATTGGACCTCCGGCATCGGCTGATTGACTGGTCAGTCAACCAAACTCTACCACCGGGTAGGGACGCGGGTACCACCAATCACGAATACGGTTCCGCGGTGCGCGCGCGCTATTTCGTCAGGCGGGCCCTGGTAGTTATCGGCGCCCTGCTGGTGGCTGCAGCCGTCGCGGTCGGCGGCTATTTCGCCGGCAAGGCCCTGTTCGGGGGCGGCGGCGAGGAAGCGGCGAGCGCGCCGGCGCCGCGCATCGTCCTGCACAAGGCCAAGCCCGAGGCCGCCACGGACCTGGGGTTCCCCGCTTTCGCGACGCAGAACACCACCAGGGTCGGCGGGGTCGACGAGGTCACGGACGCCGCCGGAGTGGCGCTCGCCACCCACCCGTCCACGGGCGGTGTCCCGGGCCCGGCCGCCGTGACGCTCGTTCCGGCCGACTCGTGGCAGGAGTCCATCGCCGGTGCCTCCCTGGTCGCGCAGCCCGTCAGCGCGCCGGAGCTCGTGGGCGCCGCCGACGCCGTGCCCTCGATCACCGGCGACGCCCTCACGAGCCTCGCTCCCACCGGCTCCAAGGAGACGAAGGAGGCGCAGGTCTTCGCGATTGGGCGCGTGAGCTCGCCGAACGGCCTCAAGGCCACCAGGGTGCCCGGCTCGGACCCCGCCGTCGTCGCGGCGGCGATCGCCCGCCTGCGCAACAAGCTCACCGGGTCGCCGCCCGAGCACATCGTGGTGGCGAGCTCCACCAGCCCCGAGTACGCGATGCCCGCGGCGGCGTGGGCCGCGAGGTCCGGGGACCCGGTGCTGTTCGCCGGCAACGGGCCGCCCCCGCTCGCGACCCTGCGCGCCCTGCACCACAACGCCGGCTCGCCCGTCTACGTGCTGGGCCCGCCGTCCGCGGTCTCCGACCGCGCGTTCAGCCTGATCAAGAAGGTCTCGCCTGGCGCGAAGCGTGTCGCCGGCGACGACCCGGTCACAAACGCGATCGACTTCGCGCGCTATGTCGACGGGAGCTTCGGGTGGAACGTCAACGACCCCGGGCACGGGTTCGTCGTGGCGAGCGCGGCCCGACCGCTCGACGCCGGCGCCGCGGCCGCGCTCTCGGCCGGCGGCACCTGGGGGCCGCTTCTGTTGACGACGAGCCCGACCGAGATTCCGCCCGTGCTTCGCAGTTACCTTCTCGACGTCAAGCCCGGGTACGAGAGCGACCCCACTCGCGCCGTCTACAACCACGTCTGGGTGATCGGCGACGCGAACACGGTGTCGGTTGGCTTCCAGGCCCAGCTCGACGATCTGGCCGAAGCGGTCAAGGTAGGGTCCGCCGCGAAATGAGTGAGGCCGAACAGCCGGAGCGCCTGATCCGAGGGCGGGCCACCGTCGACGACATCCGCGCCCTCGCGGGGCCCTCGACGCCGCACTTCGCGCTTCAGATTCGCAACCGCATCAGGCGCCTGATCGAGCCGCTCGGACCGGACGACCCCGCGCGGGTCGAGGGCGAGCGCCAGATCGCCCGGCTCGAGGACCTCGCCAAGCACTCCGGCGACCCGCGCGGTCCCCGCTCGGTCGCGGGCTGACCCAATGGCGCAGGCGCTCCACGACGCGATCGACCGTGCCCGGGAGTTGATGAGGCCCGACGCCGGCGAGGGGTCGACCGACGCCGGCTACCTGGACCTGATCGGCGGGGAGCTCCCGTCGACCGGAACCACGCAGGACCTGATGCTGACGCGCCTCGTCCCGGTGATCTACGAGCGGTGGTGGCGACCGGCGCTGGCTCAGGTGGCCAAGGGCCTCACTGGACCTGGGATGTCCGAGGAGGTGCGGATCGCCCGGCTGCTCCTCGGCCTCGCCGCGGGCGACACGGTGCTCGACCTGGCCTGCGGGCCCGGGAACTTCTCGCGCGAGTTCGCGCGCACGGTCCGGGCCGACGGCCTCGTCGTCGGCGTCGACGCATCCCCGACGATGCTCGCCCGCGGCGTCGCCGACACGCAGCGAGCCGGAGTCGAGAACCTCGCCCTCCTACGCGCCGACGCCACCGCCCTCCCGTTCGGCGACGACACCTTCGATGCCGCGTGCTGCTTCGCCGCTCTGCACCTCTTCTCGGACCCGTTCGCGGCGCTCGACGAGATGACTCGCGTGCTCGAGCCGGGCGGACGCATCGCGATCATGACCTCGGTGCGCCGTCAGGTCACGGCGCGGCCGCTGAAGCCGGTGATCGAGCGCACGAGCGGGATGCGCGTGTTCGAACCCGACGAGATCACGGGCGCGCTGCGCGAGCGCAGCTTCGGCAGCATCCACCAGCGCCTGGCGGGCATGGTGCAGTTCGTCGGGGGGCGGTTGGCGGGTTAACCTCACTCCGTGGGGGAGATCGATCGCGCTCACGTGCGCCTCGCCGAGCTCGTGGCGGCCCTCTCGCTCGGCGTCGACCTCGGCTTCGGGCAGCCGATGGAGCACGCTCTCCGCCAGTGCCTCATCGCGCTCCGTCTCGCCGATCGCATGGGGCTTGACGAGGACGAGCGGGCGGTCGTGTACTACACCGCGATGCTGGTGTCCGTCGGGTGCCACTCGGACGCCCACGAGCAGGCGAAGTGGTTCGGCGACGACATCGGCCTCAAGTCGGACAAGTTCGAGTACGAGTTCCCGAGCGTCCGCGGAATGGCCGCCACCATGCGTCGCATCGGGTCCGGGAACCCGCCGCTCCACAGATTTCGGATCGGCCTCGAGTTTGCGATCTCGGGCCGGCGCGACATGGACCAGATGATCTCGACGCATATCGCCACGGCGCGGGCGCTGGCCGAGGAGCTCCGTCTCGACGATGGGGTTGTCGAGGCGCTCGGCGGCGCCTACGAATTCTGGAACGGGAAGGGCTGGCCAGGCGAGCGCTCCGGCGCCGACGTGCCCCGGGCAGCCCGGATCGGCCAGTTCGCGGAGTTCATCGAGGTGGCCCATCGCGTCGGCGGCGTGGCGAGGGCGATGGACCTGGCGCGGCAGCGCAGCGGGAAGCAGTTCGATCCAGCGCTCTGCACGCTGATCGTCAACGAGGGGGCTCTGATTTTGAGCGACCTCGACGCGGTCGAGACCTGGGACGCCGTAATCGCGGCGGAGCCCGCGCTGGCGAAGGTGGTGGCCGGCGACCGGTTCGACGCCGCGTTGCGCGCGATCGCGAACTTCGTCGACCTGAAATCGCCCTACACCCTCGGTCACGCCGTGGCGGTCTCCGAGCTCGTCGCGGCGGCGGGCAGCGAGCTCGGAATGTCGGGGGACGAGGTTCGCACGCTCCGGCGCGCCGGGCTGGTCCACGACTTCGGCCGCCTCGGCGTCTCGAACGCGATCTGGGACAAGCCGGGGCCCCTCGGGCCGGGCGAGTGGGAGCGCGTGAGGACCCATCCATACCTGACCGATCGCATGCTCCACCAGTCCGAGGCGCTGCGGCCGCTGGGCGATATCGCCGTGCAGCACCGGGAGCGTCTCGACGGGTCCGGGTACCCCCGCCGTCTGTCCGGCGCCGCGATCTCGCGGCCTGCGCGCCTCCTGGGCGCCGCCGACGCCTACCAGGCCATGCGCGAACCCCGCCCGTACCGACCGGAGCGCACCCCCGACGACGCCGCCGCGGCGCTGCGGGCCGAGGTCAAGGCGGCACGCCTTGACGCCGACGCCGTCGAGGCGGTGCTCGGAGCCGCCGGGCACCGGGTCATGCGCCGACGCGAGGGGCCGGCCGGCCTCACGCAGCGCGAGGTCGAGGTGCTGCGGCTGCTCGCGCGAGGGCTTCCGAACAAGGAGATCGCCCAGCGCCTGGTGATCTCGCCGAAGACCGTGGGCAACCACGTCGAGCACATCTATTCCAAGATCGGCGCCTCGACCCGCGCGCAGGCGAGCCTCTTCGCGATGCAGCACGGGCTCCTTCCCGAGGAGGAGCTTGTCGCCGGCGCCGCCCCCTGAGCCTCTGTGAAAGATGGGGCGAACGCCTCATGACGCGGGGCTTGCCCGTCCGTAGTTTCGGCCGGAACCGACGAAAGGGGATTTCCATGCCGAAGGTTTCCAAGGACAGCGCCACCTACGACGACTACGGACCGGTCGAGTCCTGGCACGACGAGGTGGCCGGACACGCAATCGAGTTCGTGACCTTTAAGCAGGACATCGACTCGACCCCGATGCTGAAGGGCCTGCCGAATGACCAGTGCCACTGCCCGCATTGGGGGTATGTGCTCAAGGGAAAGGTCACCTTCACGGTCGACGGCCAGGAGGAGGTCTACGAGCCCGGAGACGCCTTCTACATCCCGCCCGGCCACCTGCAGCGCGCCGACGCGGGAACCGAGTACCTGCAGTTCAGCCCGGCCAAGGAGATGGCCGAGGTCGAGCAGCAGATCATGAAGAACATGCAGGCGATGCAGGGAGCGTGAGGCCGTGACGACGATCCGAGTGGTCGCCGACAGCCCGCTCCCTGCGGAGCGGGTGTTGGCGGCCGCACGCGACTTCTCGTCGCGGCGCGAGGAGATCTTCGATGCCGTGTCGATGAAGCGCATGGAGGTTCACGTGCTCGGCAGCACCCGCGCTGACGTCACGGAAGGGACGAGGGCCGGACCGTTCGGCGTCAACTGGGAGCGGTGCGACTACGACTGGTCGCAGCCGAACCGCGTCAAGGCACCGGTGACCGACTCGAACGTCTACGAGCCCGCGGGGTCGAGCTGGGAGATCACAGCGTCGCCGGCGAACGGGGGCAGCCGCGTGGAAATGGTCTGGGAGCGCGCGTTCAAGCGCACGCCGAGGGGGCTGCTGTTCGGGATCGCGTTCCGGACGATCGGCAAGCCGATCTTCCGGCGCTACGCTCGCGACATCCTCGCGCGGATGGAGGAGACGAGTCCACTAGATCCTTCTTGAATCCCTTGCCGGCGCCTTCGGCGCCCTTACATGCTGCTTTCGGGGCTAAAGGCCCGAACCGTCATACCCGCTCGATGATCGTGCCGGTGCCCAGGCCGCCGCCGCAGCACATCGTCACGAGGCCCACCGACTTGTCGGTCCGCTCGAGCTCATGCAGGAGCGTCGTGATCAGACGGGCGCCCGTGGAGCCGAGCGGGTGGCCGATGGCGATCGCGCCGCCGTTCACATTGACGCGGTCCATGTCGGGCTCGAGCTCGCGCCGCCAGGCTGCGACGACGGAGGCGAACGCCTCATTGATCTCGATCAGGTCGATGTCGTCGATCGTCATCCCGTTGCGGTCGAGCAGCTTCCGCGTGGCCGGGATCGGGCCGGTGAGCATGATCACCGGGTCGACGCCGACCGTGGTCTGATCGACGATCTTCGCCCTCGGGGTGAGCCCGAGCGCGTCGGCCTTCTCGCGGGCCATCAGGAGCACGGCGGCCGCGCCGTCCGAGACCTGCGAGGAGTTCCCGGCGGTGACCTTGCCGTCCTCCTTGAAGACGGTCTTCAGGGTGGAGAGCTTCTCTAGGCTCGTGTCCGGGCGGATGCCCTGGTCGGTGACGTAGGAGTCGCCGTTGACCTGGAACGGCACCATCTCGCGCTCGAAGCGGCCCTCCTCGGTCGCCTGGTGGGCGAGCTGATGGGAGCGCAGGCCGATCTCGTCGAGCTCGGAGCGGGGGATCTCCCACTTGTCGGCAATCATCTCTGCCGAGATCCCCTGCGGGACCAGGTTGTAGCGCTCCATGAGCTGCGGGGAGAAGGCGAAGCCATGCTCCTTCTGCACCTCGAGCGAGTCGGCGAAAGAGATGTGGCCCATGTGCTCGACGCCGCCGCCGATCGCGACGTCGTGGACGCCGGAGGCGATCAGCGCAGCTGCGAAGTTCACGGCCTGCTGGGCCGAGCCGCACTGGCGGTCGACCGTGGTGGCGGGCGTCTCGATCGGAAGGCCGGCCTCGAGCCAGGCGTTGCGGCCGATGTTGATGGCCTGCTCGCCGAACTGCTGCACGCAGCCGGCGACGACGTCCTCGACCTCGGAGGCGTCGATCCCGGCGCGCTCGATCAGCTCCGAGTAGGTCTTAGCGAGCAGGGTCGAGGGATGGGTGTCCTTGTAGTAGCCCTTCTCCTCGTGGCCACGCCCAACCGGCGTCCGAACCGCCTCGACGATGACGACCTCGCGTCCGCTGAACTTGCCATTGCTAGCCATGACTTCCTCCGATTGCCGTTGTTCGACTCGTCACGGACAATACCGATTGACGAGTCAATCAGTGCCTATTGGCTTGGCAGCGGGTTGCCCGCGATGAAGAGGAACCACACACCCATCGCCACGAATGCGACGAGGACCGAGCTCAGTAGGACGGCCTCCATGACCGACCAGCGGCGGGGCGACTTGCGCTCGTCGCTGAGGCTCCTCCACAGCATCACCCGCTCGACGTGGACCGTGGTGGTGCCGACGAGTCTCTCGTAAAGGCGGTTGAGCCAGGCGAGGATGAAGACCACGACGATGATCGAGATCACGATCCCGAAGAAGACGAGCATGTAGGGGCCCGCCGAGGGCGCCTGCGAGCTCGAGATCTTCGATCCGATCCAGATCCAGCCGAACGGGATCACGGTCCAGAGCGAGAATGCTGCGAGGAGCATCACCGCCGCGATCGTCGTCGCCGCGAAGCGCCTCGCCCCCCCGACGAGCGCACCGCCCCCCCTTGCCGTCTCCGATCCAGCGCTCGCCATCTCTCACAGCATGATAGGAACGGTGGCAATGCGGGCTTGGGCGCGATGAGCGCAGACACGTACTCGCGTCCCGCCGTCGCGGGGTCCGGCACGATCGCGTGCAGCCTCGCGGCCGCGGCGAGCGCGCTCGGCGGTGTGCGCCTGCTCGCCCGCAGCGACGCCTCGGCCTGGCGGGCGGAGGAGACGATCGAGGACCTCGCGAAGAAGGTCGACGGCGCCGTCGCGAGCAAGGTCAAGGTCACGACCGAGGCCGCCGACCTCGCCGGCTCGGACCTCGTCGTGGAGGCGATCAAGGAAGATCTAGACGAGAAGGCGGAGCTGCTTCGCGCCCTCGGCGAGGCCTGCCCCGACGCCGACCTCGCTTCGACCACCTCGTCGCTGCCGATCGCCGGGCTCGCGGCGCGCAGCGGCCACGCCGACCGGGTGCTCGGGCTCCACGTCTTCAACCCCGTCCACCGCATGGAGCTTGTGGAGCTCTGCACGCCCGACGGCCTTCGGGAAGGCGCGAGCGAGCGGGCCGAGGCCTGGTGCCGCGCCCTCGGCAAGACGCCGGTCCACGTCCCCGACGAGGCGGGCTTCGTCGTCAACCGCCTGCTCTTTCCCTACCTCTTCGACGCGGTTCGCCTTCTCGAGCGCACGGGCATGAGCCCGGAGGACGTCGACTCGTGCATGACCCTCGGCACGGGCCACCCCATGGGCCCGCTGCGCCTGCTCGACTTCATCGGCCTCGACGTCGCCGAGGCGATCGGCGACGCGCTCCACGCCGACTCGGGCGAGCCGGCCCACCGGCCGCCCGGCCGTCTCGTCGAGATGGTCGGCAGCGGCAGGCTCGGGCGGAAGTCGGACGCCGGCTTCTATGAGTACTGAGGACCTCGACGCGCAGGCAAAGGCGGCCGCGCGGGCGATGAAGGCGTACGCCGAGGCAAACGGGCTCTCCTACTACGAGAACTGGTCGCTCCCGCAGGCGACGCAGATCCTGCGCCACGGGTTCATGCAGATGGTCCCGAACCTCGTCACCGGGCAGACGCGGGCATTCGGCGACATCTGGCTCGCGCATGCCTACTACGCGGAGATGAAGGGCGGCCGGGATGTCCACCGCTACGTCACGCTCTTCTACGTCGCCGCGCCGAAGGGCTCACCGTTCGCGATGCGGGTCCTCTGCCACGACCGGGACCTGACGGACACCGACGTCTCGAACCCCGACGCCGAGCGCCAGGTGATCGAGCTCGACGACGCCGCCGTGAGGCTCGAGAGCGAGGCCTTCGCGCAGCGCTACAGCCTCTCGACCGACCACGACGCCGACCCGGTGCGCGTGTGGCAGCTCTTCGACCCCGACCTCGTCGACTGGCTGTCGCGGGACGCGCCACGGGACTTCTCGTTCGAGCTCCAGGACGGAGCGCTTTGCTGCTTTCTGCCGGGTGTCGTCTCCGACCTCGACGCGCTCGGCCGGCTCACCGCGGCCGCACGGCGCGTATACGAGCGGGTCGGCGAGATCGCGAGCGGCCTCGGCGACGCCGAGGGAACCGCGCCGCCCGCGCCGGGCACGCGCGACGACATCGTCGAGCGGGACCTCGCGGAGCATCCCTTCGCGGAGGTCCCGAAGAGCGTGCGCTCGGCGGCGTACGAGCTCGGCCACGGGCCGATCCCGACCGAGCGGGCGTGGAAGCTCGGCGCCGAGGCGTTCTTTCGCTCCTATGCCGAGTCGGTGGGAATGAAGCGGGTCGACAACGCGGCGTTCCGGGCCGCGCACCTCGAGCTCTCCGTGCCCGGCGCGCTCACCGCGGTCGCGGCGGGTCCGCTGATGCCCGGCGGACCCGCCGGCTATCTGCTGTGGACCAGCTCCGACGACGGGTACGGGTCCGGCTGGCAGGCGCTCGCCGTAGACGTCCCCCACGGGACCAACACGTACACGTTCGCGACCATGCCCTCCGTCGACGCCGCGCAGAATGAGCACGGCATCGACACGAGCGCCGGCTCCACGACGATCGTCATGTGGAAGCCGGACGATGGACCAAAGCGACGCAGCCGCAAGAAGCTCGACGAGTTCCTCGGCACAGCCGGGCCGCTGATGGCAGAGGTCGTGGCCGCAAGCACCGGCGGTCGGTGATGCGCGGTCCCATCGGTTACGGTTGGCCAACGCGATAAGCGACTACAGGGGAGGATCGTCCTCGTGCAGCATGGGGAGCGCCGCAAGCGACGGCCGCTCGCGATCGCAATCGCGACCGCGGTCATCATCGCCGCGCTCCTCGCGGTGTCGGCAAGCGGCGAGACGGCCAGTCGAAGTGGCCGCGCCGCGGCGGGCGCCGGAAGCGACGCCAAGGGCCACCGGCATCGGCATCGGCATCGTCACCACCACCATCACCGGCGCCGGCACAAGTGCCGGCGCGCACGGCATCGCAACCACATACGCCGCGGCTTCACCCCGACTCCGCCCAGGTGCCCGCGTGATAACTCGCCTGACATCGTCCGTGCACACCCTGGGAGGCATCTGGGCTCGCAGGACGGCACCGGGCCCTATCCCGCGCCGCCACGGCGGCCGATCGACGGCGAGGGGGACCCCGGCGAGGAGGAGGGGACGCAGGCCCCTGCGGGCCCGTACGTCGCGCACCCCAATGTTCCGCTGGACCCGGCCCCGCCCGTCACCGAGGAGCCAGGCAGCAAGGGGCCGAACACCGGCGCTCCGATCGGGGACATCGCGGTGGCGCGGAACAAGAGCCTGCGGCAATCCGGCATCGCCGGCTGGCAGGACACGGACGGCGGCGAGTCGAGCGTCGCGACCGACGGGCGCGTCGTCCTCCTCACGAGCAACGACCGCGACGCGATCTCCTCCGACGGCGGAAGGACGTTCACCCCAATCGACGCGGCGACGGTCTTCCCAACCCTGGCCGGCGGGTACTGCTGCGACCAGGTCGTCACCTACGTCCCGACGATCAACCGGTTCGTCTGGGTCCTCCAGTACTGGTCGGGCGGGGGCGGCAACCCCGACAATGCAAAGAGCAACGCGCTCCGAATCGCCACCGCGACCCCTGCCCAGATCGTGAGCTCGGGCGCTCAGAGCTGGACCCGCTACACGCTGACCCCGGCGCAGCTCGGCGTCACGACGAAGTGCGGGAAGGCCGACAACCTGCCCTTCCTCGACCGGTCGCACATCGCGTTCACCCAGCAGAACCTCTACCTGACGGTGAACGGCTTCAAGAGCAAGAAATGCGAGGGCGAGGACAAGAAGTTCCTCGGTACCGCCATCGCTCGCTTCCCGCTCTCGCAGCTCGGCGGGACGCTCAACATGAGCCTCGTCAACTTCGACGCGAGCGACATCCCGTCGAAGATCCGCCCGGCTCAGGGCGCGTTCGACGGCAACCTCTCCTCCGCGCCGACGACGCAGTGGTTCGCGGCGGAGGCGAGCACGAGCCGCCTCGACGTCATCTCATGGCCCGACGGCTACGGCGGTTTGCAGGTGAACGAGCTCGACGTCCCGTCGATCGCCGCCTACGACACGGGAAGCAAGGATCCCGCCGGGGCGAACTGGATGGAGCGCATCGGCAAGTCGGCCGGCGGGGTCGAGACCGGCGCGCTCGTCGGCAACTCGCTCGTCTTCGGTTGGATGGCCGGGCGACAGGCGAAGGTGGCCACGAAGGACGGCACGAAGATGGTCGACGTCCACGACGAACCGTCGCTCGACTTCGTGCTCATCAACAGCGACGTCACGCCGATCAAGCGGATCTCCGGCTGGGACGTCGAGTTGAGCGGCGGGCTCGCCGCTGCGCTCCCGCAGCTGCGGGCAAACACCCTTGGCTCACTGGCGCTCAGCTTCGAGTACGGAGGGCCCAGCCTCTACCCGTCTTACGGCGTGGCGTTCCTGAACGAATGGGGCACCGCGGCGAGCGCCATCGGTCAGCGCACCTCGCTGGTCGACACCGTCGGCAACGACTACGTAGGCCTCGCGACCGACCCCAGCCAGCCGCGCTGCTTCGTCGCCACGGGGTCAGCGAGCAAGACGGGTGTCGCCGGCAACCCGTTCGTGCCGAACGACTACGAGGACCTCCACTACGTCCTCTTCGGGCGCTCGAGCGCGGGCTGCGCCCCGCCACAGCCACCGCCCGGCCCGGACCTGATCGTCGACTCGATCAACGGTGTCCCGGGCTCGATCGACGTCGTGGTCAGGAACATCGGCCCGGGGGCGGCCGGCCCGAGCCAGCTCGCGTACATCCTCGACGGTGGCGCGAAGAGCTTCCTCGACACCCCGGCGCTCGGCCCGGGCGTGGCCGCGACGGTCTCGATCCCGTGCCCCCGCCCCGGACAGATCGCGGTGACGGCCATCGCCGACGGCACGGACGCCGTCGCCGAGAGCAACGAGGGCAACAACCAGCTCGACGGCACGGCGGTCTGCACCGCCGAGAAGCCTGACCTCGTGGTCACCGCGGTCAGGGTCACCGGCACCGGCGCAAGCGGCACGATCTCGGCCGACGTGAAGAACATCGGTCTCGCCGACGCCGTCGCCAGCCAGACCCGGATCACCCAGACCGGCGGCGTGTCGACCCTCGTCAACACTCCCGCCCTGGCGCCCGGCGCAAGCGTGACCGTCTCCACGGGCTGCGGCGACGGCGAGGACAGCGCGACGGTGGTCGCCGACGCGACGAACGTCGTCGACGAGAGCGACGAGACGAATAACCAGAGGTTCGGCTCGGGCTCGTGCTTCGTCGAGCCGCACTGAGCGCCTGGGTCAGGCCGCGTCGCGCTGCTGGAACAACTTGCGGACGCCTTCGGCGTCCTTACATGCTGCTTTCGGGACTTGCGTCCCTCACTGACTTACCTGCCAGATCCCAAATTACGTCGGCCTCGGAGATCCCCTGGCGACGGGCCGCGTCGGCGATGTCGGCCCACGGAAGGTGCGCCTCCGGGAGGTCGTCCCAGCGCGCCAGCTCCATGGCCTCGAGTGCGCCTCGCAACGCGGGGCCGAGGTGGTCCTCGGCGCTCAACATCCCCTTCAGGATCTCGAGCTGCTTATCGGTGAGCCTGACGACCCACATCGGCTGCCCCTTTCCTTGGTCGCTGCGCGCAAGCTAGGAGCTGCCACGGACGGAATCCGCGGGCCCGAAAGCCGGACTTAGCGGCTTTCCGGCTCCCCCGGCTCACTCGGCATGGGCGCCTGCGTCGCGACCGGGAACTCCGCGGTCGCGCGGGCGTGGATGCGCACGGCGACGATGCGATTGTCACGCACCGATTCGACGCGGATCTCATAGCCGTCGGCGGTGATCCGATCGCCGCGCTTCGGCAGCCGGCCGAGCTCGGAGAACACGTACCCGCCGATCGAGTTGAAGGCATCGGTCTCGACCGGAAGCTCGATCCCCGCGTCGACGAGGTCGCCGAGCGAGACGTGCCCGCGAACGTAGAAATCGCCGTCGGCGAGCCGGCGCACCGAGGCCGACCGTGGATCGGTCTCGTCCTCGATCTCCCCAACCACCTCCTCGAGGATGTCCTCGACGGTCACGATGCCGACGGTGCGGCCGTACTCGTCGGAGACGACGCACAGCGAGCTGCGCTGCTTCTGAAACTCGGCGAGGAGGTCGTCGAGCGGCTTCGTCTCGGGAAAGAACGGCACCTCCCTGATCGCGGGACCGATCGTGGCGTCGGGGCCGGCGTTCATGTAGAGGCGCGCGAGGCTGTTGTTGTGGACGACGCCGCGGACCTTGTCGGGGTTGTCGTCCTCGATCACGACGAGCCGGGTGTGCCCGGAGGAGATGCAGCGGCGCAGCGCCATCTCGGCGGTGTCCGCTGCGTCGATCGTGATCACGGCGGGAATCGGCGTCATCACCTCGCGCGCCTCCTGCTCGTGGAGGTGGAAGACGCCCGAGAGCATCCCAGCCTCACCCGGGTCGAGGTCGCCGCCGGTCTGCGATTGGCTGATGATGACCTTGATGTCCTCGGGGGTGTGGCTCTCCTCGTTGAGCCCTCCGGGCCGCACGCCGAGAAGGCGGACGGCCCGGATCGCCACCGCGGTGAGGGCGCGGGTGAACGGGCGGCTTATGCGCTCGAAGGCGCCGAGCGGCCCCGCGAGCCTGATCGCGACCCCCTCGGCACGCGGGATCGCTCCCAGCTTCGGCACGAGCTCACCGAAGGTGATGTGGATCGTCGTGACGAGCAGGAAGGCAAGCGCCACCGAGACCGTGGCCGCCACGGCGTGGGAGAAGCTCCCGAATACCGGTTCGAGCGCCCCGGCGAGGGCCGGCTCGCCGATGAAGCCGATTCCGATCGAGCAGAGCGTGATCCCGACCTGGCAGGCCGCGATGTACTCGGTCATCCGCCCGATCTGGTCGAGCGCCCGCTGCGCTCCCTTCGTCCCGTCGTTCGCGAGCACCTCGAGCTTCGCTCGCCGCGAGCGCACGAGGCCGATCTCGGCCGCGACGAAGAGGCCGTTGATGAGCACGAGCAGGACGAGGAAGGCGAGGAGCAACGCCGTCATACAGACGCCAACGCCCCAGGCGCTTCGCCCCTATGCGGCCCGGTACTTCGAGGAGGGTGGTCGTCGTCCATCGGCGACGTGGCTACGGTACCAGCCGCTCGAGGCGTCTACGGGTCCACTCGCCGGCCGACGTGCTCAGCCGGAGTGCGGAAGCGGAAGCCCCTGGGCGGCTTCGGCAGGCCGAAGTCGTCGGCGCGGCGGACCAGGCTCGCCGCGGCGCGCTCGGAGACGGCGGCGATCGTGAGCGAGGGGTTGACCGCGAGGCTGGTCGGGATCGCCGAGCTGTCGATGCAGAAAAGCCCCTCGTAGCCGAAGACCTCGTTGCGGTGGTCGACGACCCCGAACGATGGGTCGGCGGCCATGCGGCAGCCGCCCAGCGGGTGGGCGGCGTAGACGCCCTCGGTCTCGGTGAGCTTCAGGAACCTGCCCGGCCCCGCGGCGCTCGCAGATCTTCCGTATCGCCTGGTTGGCGCGCTCGCGAACGCGCAGCGACTGCTCCGAGAGCGCGTAGTCGAAGAGGCCGACGCCGACGGGCCCGCCGTTCGGCTGAATGTGGCCCCCGCCCCCGGGCGGGACGGCGTAGAAGGAGCCGTCGTTCGTGTCCTCCACCATGGCGAGGATCTCGATGTGGTCGTTCCAGGTCGAGATCGACCGCTTCTTCTGCTTCCCCCACCACGACGGAGGCCCTGCCGGCTTTCGCCCGTCGTCGTAGAGGAAGTTCGTGAGCTGCGAGAGGAGGATCTCCTGGAGCGTGAACCGGGTGCCGTCGTGCCGACGCCCGCGCTTGCCGACGAAGTAGTCGTAGCTCATGACGGTGATCGGCCGGCCCTTGTAGAACTGGCCGAAGCCGGGGAGGTCGAGCGCGTCTCGGATCCTGCGCGGATTCACCTCGACCGCGGCGACGTGGTCGCCGTTGACGCCGAGATGCTTGCCGACCTTCTGCGACAGCGCGGGCAGGGTCGGCTGGGAGCGCATGAGGATCGGTGGCGTGCCCATCGCACCCGCGGCGAGGATCAGGACCTTGCACTCGATGTCGGTGATCGCCCCCGCCGAGCCCTTGGTAGCGGGGTCGACCTTGTTGCCCTGGACGACGAATCGATAGGGCCTGGCGCTCGACTGCTGCACCTGGTTCACCTGCACCAGCGGGCGCACCTCCACGCCGGCGCGCTCGGCGGACGCGAGGTAGTTGGTTATGAGCGAGTTCTTGGCCCCGAACACGCAGCCCGTGTAGCACCACTTCGCGTTCACGCAGCGCTCGTGGCTGATCGCCAGCGGGACCCGGTCACATGTGAAGCCGGACTCGCGAAGCATCGAGGCCCAAACGCCGCCCGACTTCGAGACCATGTCCCACGGCGTCGGCGCCACGCGAAGCCCGGCCTCCGCGCGCGCGTAGTAGGGGTTGAGCGCCCTGCGGCTCAACTCCTTCGGCCACATGCGCCTCGGCGGGCCGTCCTCGGGCGCGGAGTCGGTGCGCTCGAAGATCTCGCTCGGCGCCCGCAGCGAGGCCGCCAGATAGAGGTTCGAACCGCCGCCGACAAGGTTCGCCACCACAACCTGCGCACCCTGCCCCTGGAGCAGCCCGTAGGCCTGCGAGAGGTGCTCGATGTCCATCGACTGGGCGAAGTCGGTGTGCCCCTTTCTGAGCCCGCGCTCGAGCACCACGACGCTCGGTTTCTCGCCGGCCGCCCGGTAGAGCTCGGCGAGGCGCCAGGCGGAGATCGAGGCGCCGAAACCCGACCCCACGATGCAGACGTCCACGCGCTCAGTCACGGAAGGTACCCCTGCTTCGTGCGCCCGCGGGCGAGGCGGCGGCCATACGAGAAGTCCTCGTAGCCGTGCGGGGCCGCCCCGGGGTGGCCCATCACCTGGTAGCCGACGGCGGTCTCGGCCGTGGCGTTTGGAACGGTGGCGGCCGCGCAGAACGCCGTGAAGGCGACGGCCGCCGCGGCCTCCCACACGAGACGGGTGGGGTTGGAGTAGGCGGTCCCGTCGATGCACACCGCCTCGCGCCCGTGCCAGTCGAGGTCGAGGAAGTCGCCGCCGTGGGTGACCGAGCGCGCCTCCAGCTCCGCGAGGAACGCCGGCGCGAGGGCCTCGAAGCCGATCCGCGCGTCCTGGCCGAGGAGCAGCGCGTCAGCCTCGACCGCTCCGGGCTCAGGGTCGACGCCGGTGATCGCCTTCGGGTCGATGTCCCTGCCCGTCTGGGTCTTGGCGACCTTCCGTCCCGGGATCATCGTGTCCCAGAACGCTTGGAGCGTCGCGTCGGTGAGGACGGGCGCCGCACCCAGCGCCCTCGCCGGCCGCGTCATCTGCTCGGCGATCGGAAGGGCTCCAAGGATCAGCGCCCCGAGGCCGATGCCGCCGGCACGGGTCAGGAAGGCCCGGCGCGACAGGTCTGCGGCGAGGTCGGTGCGTATGGCGTCCGGTGGCGTTCCGTTCGGGGCGCTCATCGGGCGCCGACCGTACAGAGGGCAGTTAGGGAAGGCAACCGACAACCGTTCGGCGCTCCGACCGGCGACGAGACCGCCGACGTCCGTCAGACCATCACAAGTGAGGGTCATCGGGACGTTCGCAGTAGGCGGCACGGTTGTCGGTGGACATCCGAGCCGCCCGGGTCTACCGTCTCGGCCGGTGTCTCCGCGAAGGATCGTTGCCCTCGCTGCCGCGGCCGCCGCCCTTGCGGCGGCCGGCCCCGCCAGTGCCCAGACCCCGCCCACGACAACCCCGACCGGCCCCTGGGACGGCTCGAACCCGTTCAAGTGCGTGAACCAGGACGTGGGCACCGGAACGGACTTCCCCTATCCGAACGCCGACCCCTTCTGCGTCGAGTTCGACAAGACGAGCCAGAACATCACCGACTTCGGGATCGTCGACTTCCTCTCCAAGGAGCCGGCGCGCACCGCCGCCGCGGCGACGAAGTGCTTCTACTTCCAGCAGGACCATTGGACCGGCTCGATAGTCCAGGACGAACAGCCGGAGCTCTGGCACTGGGACGGGCGCTACTACTTCGACAGGGCGAAGGGGACCGGCGGGGTGTCGATCCATAACTTCCGGATCGGCGGCCAGCCCGCCGATATGCGCCCCTTCGTTCCCGACGCATACAAGCCCTACTTCTACGGCAATGGCGGTGGGGGCGTGAAGGTGGTGTTCGAGTCCGATCCGGACCCCATCTGCGGCGCGAGGGTCGACACGCCGAACGAGCGCCGCGCGATCTACCGCGGCGGCGCCAATACCTACCCGAGCTGCATCGTCCCGGGCGGGCAGATCGGCGGTCGTCACGTCGGTCGGGCCGAGCTCGGCACGCGCCGCAAGGCCCTCCGCAAGCACCTCGGCCGCCCGCGCTCGCACAAGCGCGGGATCGATCGCTGGTGCGTCGTCGGCGCCGCGAATTTGCGGGTCGCCTACTCGACCATGCGCCGCGCCGAGCTCATTCGCACCACCGCGCCCGGTCAGACGGTTCATGGCGTCGGCCCCGGCAGCAAGAGGGCGAAGGCAAAGTCCACCCTGCGCCTGACTCACGTATTCAACGTGGGCCGGACCAGCGTCCAGGGTGCGGGAGCCCGGCATGGCTGCCGCCTGCTCGCCGGCATCCGCGGTGGGAGGGTGCGCTGGCTTGCGCTCGCGAGCGGGACGCTCCGCGACGGCCGGGCGCGGGCCGACCTTCGACGCGCGCGCTGAGCGGGCCGGCCTGCGCGGCGGCGGGCTGTTAGCTTCGCTCGCGTGCCGGCAAGCGACGCGCAGGCCCGAGCTCCCTACCTCGAAGCCCTCGTCGCCTACGCCGCCCGGCAGCCGGGCCGGCTCCACGTCCCGGGGCACAAGGGCGGGCCGGGCGCCGACCCCGGTGCACTCGAGGCGCTTGGGCCGGCGGCGTTCGACCTCGACATCCCGGCGCTCATCGAGGGCATCGACGTCCCGCCGCCGGAGCCGACGCCCTTCCAGCTCGCCCAGGACCTCGCGGCTCGAGCGTGGGGGGCGCGCCGGAGCTGGTTCCTCATCAACGGCGCCTCCCAGGGCAACAAGGCGACCTGCCTGGCGATCCGCCACTCGGGGAAGCGCGTCGTGGTGCAGCGCAACGTCCACTCCTCGACGATCGACGGGCTGGTCGTCGCGGGCCTCGAGCCCACCTTCGTCGCGCCCGAGGTCGACCCCGACCTCGGGATCGCTCATTGCGTGACCCCGGATGCCCTCGCGAAGGCGATCGAGCTCACCCCCGGCGCGATCGCCGCGATGGTCGTGTCGCCCACCTACTTCGGTGCGGTCGCCGACGTCGCAGCGCTGGCGGACGTGGCCCACGAGCGCGGGGTGCCGCTGCTCGTGGACGAGGCATGGGGCGCGCATCTCCGCTTCTCCGACCGCCTGCCGACGAGCGCATTGGAGGCCGGTGCAGATCTCGTTCTCTCGTCGGTCCACAAGATCGTCGGCAGCCTCACCCAGTCGGCCATCCTCCATCTCGGCTCCGGCGAGCTGATCGACGAAGCCGACGTCGACCGCGCGGTCACACTCACGGAGTCCACCAGCCCCAGCGCGCTCCTTTGCGCCTCGCTCGACGCCGCCCGTCGTCTCGCCGCCACTCGGGGCGAGGAGCTCCTCCGCGAGACGATCGAGGCGCTCGCCCGGGCGCGAGCCGAGGTGTGCGAGCTTCCCGGGCTGGATGTTCTCGATGAGGAGCTCGGGGGCCGCACCGGCGTCCACGCCTGGGATCCCCTGCGACTCTCAATCGACGTCCGCGGCACGGGCACCACCGGCCACCGGGTCGCCGCCCTGATGCACGAGCTCGACGACGTGAACCTGGAGCTGGCTACGGAGAGCGTCGTCGTCGCTGTCTTCGGCATGGGCGCCCCGGCCCAGCCCGACGTCGAGCGCCTCCTGGCCTCGCTCCGCCACGCGGTGACGACGCTGGGCGAGGTCGAGCACGAGCCGGCCAGACCCTTCGCGCCCCCGCCACCCTGGGGGCCGCTGCGGATGCCGCCGCGCGATGCCTTCCTCGCCCCGCAGGACGTCGTCTCGCTTGCCGATGCCGAGGGCAGGGTCGCGGCCGAATCGCTCGCGACCTATCCACCGGGCATCCCCAACGTCCTTCCGGGGGAGGTCCTGACGGTCGAGACGATCGACTACATCCGCGAGACCCTCGCCCATGGCGGGAAGGTCAGGGGCGCAGTCGATCGCAGCCTTCGCACGATCCGGGTGGTGGCGGGTTGAGCGGCGAGCCGAACTGGGGCGTCGACTCGGAGCACGGGCGCCTCCTCGACGTCCTTCTATGCCCGCCCGACAACTTCCGCTGGCTTCCGACCAGCGCCATCTCGCTGGCGACGCTGGAGGCGGGACACACGTTCGACCGCACCGCCGCGAAGACCCAACACGCCGAGCTCGTCGACGCCTACGAGCAGTCGGGCGTGCGCTGCCACTACCTCGATCCGGACCCCGCGCTCCCCTACCAGGTCTTCGCCCGCGACTCGAGCGTGGCAACGGCGCGGGGCGCCGTCGTCGCCCAGCCCGCGCAGCCGTGGAGGCGCGGGGAGTACGCGCCCGTGATCCGCTTCTACCAGGGGTCCGAGATCCCGATCCGCGGAATGGTCAGCGCGGGGACGCTCGAGGGCGGCGACGTGATGATCCTCGAGCCGGGCCTCGCCGTGATCGGTGCGGGCGAGGCGCGCACGCAGGAGAAGGCCGCCCGCCAGCTCGCCGGCTGGCTCGCCGACGACGGCTGGGAGGTCCGGGTCGAGCCGATCGCCGAGCGCTGGGTGCATATCGATGTGCTGATAGGTGTGGTCGCCGAGCGGCTCGTCGCAGCCGCCGTCGAGGCGCTCTCGCACGGGTTCGTCTCCTGGCTCCGCGGGAGGGGGTTCGGAATCATCGAGCTCTCCGCGGACGACGCATTCACGCTGGGGGCAAACGCCATCTCGCTCGGCGACGACCGGGTGCTGTCGGCGGCGGGCGCCACGCGCCTGAACGAGGCGCTCGCCTCTCACGGCATACGTGTCCTGGCCCCCGAGCTCGAGATGTTCACGCTGGGCGGCGGCGGCGCCCACTGCCTGGGGCAGGCACTGCGGCGCGAGCGGGTCGGAGTCTGATGGTGAGGGGCTTTGCCCCGAAAGCAGCCTGTAGGGGCGCCGCGGGCGCCGGCAAGTGGTATGGCTGAGAGCCCCGGCCCGCACATCGACGCCGCCCGCGTCATCGCGGACCTGCGCGAGCTCGACGCGCGGACCGGCGGGCGTGGCGGCGCGCGCCGCATCGCATGGACCCAAACCTGGCGCGAGGCGCGGGGGTTCTTCGGCGAGCTCCTCGCGGACATCGGCCTCGAACCCGAGCGCGACGAGGCCGGGAACGTGTGGGCGCGGCTGGACGGCGCGGGCGGGACCGCCCTAGTCCTAGGCTCGCACCTCGACTCGGTTCCGCAGGGAGGCTGGCTCGACGGCGCGCTCGGGGTGATGGCGGGGCTCGGCGTCCTGCGCGCCTGGGTCGACGCAGGCGAGGCGCCGCCACGCCCGCTCGCCCTCGTGGACTGGGCCGACGAGGAGGGCGCGCGTTTCGGCCGTAGCCTGCTGGGGAGCTCCGCCTTCTCGGGCACCCTCGAGCCCGAGGCCGTGCGTGACCTGACCGACCACGACGGCGTGCGCCTCGAGGACGCCCTCGCGGAGAACGGCGTCGAGCTCGCCCGAGCGCTCGAGGCCGGCTCTAGGCGCGCCGGGCTCGGCGCCTACCTCGAGCTGCACATCGAGCAGGGGCCTGTGCTGGAGGCGGATGAGCTGCGCGCGGCGGCCGTGGCGGGCTGCGTCGGAATCGAGCGGCGGCGGCTGCGCTTTATCGGACAGGCGTCGCACGCCGGAACGACACCTATGAACACGCGTCGCGACGCCGGGCTCGCGGCGGCCGAGGCAGCCCTGGCCATCGAGCTCATCGCCAGCGATCACGATGGGCGCGCGACGACCGGTGCGCTCGAGCTGCGGCCCGGGATCGTGAGCGCTGTGGCCGGCGAGGCAGACCTTTTCGTCGACCTGCGCCACGCGCGCACCGACCAGTTGAAGGCGATGCTCGACGCGACGCTCGAGGCTGGTGAGGCGGCGGCGGCCGATCGCCGGTGCGAGTGGCAGAGCGAGGCGATCTGGCGGATCGAGCCGATCGAGTTCGACCCCGAGCTCGTCGCCGCGGCGCGGGCCGCGTGCGAGGAGGTCGCCGGCTCCGACCGCGTGCTCGTGAGCGGTGCGCTCCACGACGCGGCCGAGGTGGCCCGCGTGGTCCCGACGGCGATGATGTTCACGCCCTCGATCGCCGGCCTCAGCCACACCCCGGCCGAGGACACCACCGACGAGGACCTCGCCGTCGCGATCGAGGCCTACGGGCTCTTGGCGAACCGCGTCCTCGCGGGCGACGCGAGCTAGGTATCGCTGGGCGCGACCTCGATCAGCTCGATCCTGTAGTCGTCGGGGTCTCGGACGAAGCAGAGGCGCGAGCCGCCCTCGCGCACCGTGTACGGGGGCTTCTCGGGCTCGATCCCCTCGCCGGCGAGACGCTCGAGGGTTCCGTCCAGGTCGTCGACGTCGATGGCAATGTGACCGTAGCCCGTCCCGATCTCGTATGGCTCGGTCCGGCCGTGATTGAACGTGAGCTCGAGACGTGCGCCGTCGCCCGGGAAGCCCATGAAGACGTTGATCGCCTCGTCGCGTATCGGAAGCCTCCGCATCTCCACCATCCCGAGCTTCTCGTAGAAGGCGACGGAGCGGTCGACGTCGGTGATTCGGTAGCAGGTGTGGAGATGCGAGGGCATGGGTGGGACATTAGAGCCGGACGCCGGACGCCGCGTCGACCTCCCCGATCCGAGCATCGCTAGCCTGCGGTCATGGGGCTGTTTGAGACGGTGAGCGACCTCCCCGTTGACGTGGGGGGCTACTCGCTAGACGCCAACGACCGTGAGTACGGCTCCTTCACCCGCGGATCGACCATCGTGCGGATGCAAGGTGGGGGCCAGGAGGGGCTCGGCGAGGACGTCGCCTACGAAGTCCTCGATCACGTCGCCCACCGGGACGCCGGACCGATTCACGAACTCTCCGGTCCGTCGACGCTCGGCGCGCTCTGCGAGCTGATCGGCACGGTGGACCTGTTCACGGGGGCCCCGCCCGAGCGCGACGTCTCGCGCCTCTACCGGCGCTGGGCATACGAATCCGCTGCGCTGGACCTCGCGCTCCGTCAGAACGACCTCCCTCTGCACGAGGCCGTCGGCCTCGATCCAAAGCCCCTGCGCTTCGTCTGCTCGACCAGGCTCTCCGCGTTCGACGACGAGTCGCCGTCCTCGACGGATGCGATCCGCAGGCGCCTTGCAAAGTACACGTCGCTCGAGTTCAAGCTCGACCCCGAGAACGACTGGACCGACGAGCTGATCGCCGAGATCGCCGAGATCGCGACGGTGAAGACCCTCGACCTCAAGGGCTACTACAAGGGCACGGTGGTCGAGGTCGATACCGATCCCGAGCTCTATCGCGCGGTCGCGGAGGCGTTCCCCGAGGCCTATCTCGAGGATCCCGACCTAACGGAGGAGACCAGGGCGGTGCTGGCCGACCATTGGGAACGCGTCACCTTCGACGCGCCGCTTCACTCCGTCGCCGACATCGTCGAGCTCGCCCCGCCGAACGCGGTCAACTCGAAGCCCTCCCGTTGGGGCTCCTTGCAGGAGCTCTCCGCGGTCTACGAGCACTGCGAGCGGGAGGGGCTCGCGATCTACTCGGGCGGGCAGGGCGAGGTAGGCGTGGGCCGAGGGCAGATCCAGTACCTGGCCTCGCTCTTCCACCCCGACACGCCCAACGACTGCGCCCCCTCGGGCTACAACGACCCGAGCGTCCCGGACGGCCTGCCGGCCAGCCCCCTCGAGCCCTCGCCGAGCGCGACCGGCTTTCGCTGGGGCGAGTAGAGCACTCAGGCAGTCGGTCGCCCGGACCCGTCGCAGCGATCCTCGAGCGCGCGGTTGGTCGCCGCGGGCAGGCCGCGGGTCATGGTCGCGATCGTGGAGCGCATCGCGGTCGGCTCGATGGCGCCCGCGTGGTCGCCGTAGGGGCGGTCGAGGAAGTTAACGGTGAGGAGGCTCGCGACCACCGCCGTCGTCACCGAAAGGACGAGCGCGAGCTGCGCGTTGAGGCGCTCGGAGGGGTCGGCGAAGAGCAGGGAAAACCCCACGACGGCGAGGCCCGTAATGAGCAGGAGGACCCAGATCGTCGCCGGGATCACGCGCGGCGCCTCAGCAAGGCGGGCCTGACGCCCCTGTTGCAAGGCGTCGGTCTCGTCGAACCAGTTCTGCGCGGCGTCGCTCTGCGCGGCGCCATGAAGGTGTACGTCGTTGAACGCATCGCTCAGGCGCACGATCCAGCCATCGACGATCGGACTCGAGTGCGCGTCCGCCATGGCGGGCCACTCGATTGCGACAACGGCGCGCCCGTAGCAGACCGCATCGGCCTGAAGCGCGCCCTGGTCGCCGAGATCGAAACGGTCGGCGCTGTTGAAGAGGCCTAGCGCCGCGATCGCCTCGTCCTTGGCCCCGTTGCGGGCGTTCTGGTAGCTCTGAAAGGCGAGCAGGAAGACGAAGCCGACGAGAACGGCGAAGATCGTCCCGGTCACGGCGAGGGCGCCCGACGCACGCTGGCTGTCGTCGAAGTAGCTGCCGTCCGGCGCGCCGCGGCGGACCCGGATGATCGCCGCGGCCGCGAGGGCGTCGGCGACGGCCACGAGCAGGATGGCGACCCAGAGCTCCACGGCAAGGATCTAATCAGCGCGCGCAGCGGGGCCCGCGCAGACTAGATTGACGGCATGAGCTCGGACAAGTGGACCGCGGCCGACATCCCGAGCCAGGACGGGCGTACAGCGCTCGTCACCGGAGCCAACAGCGGCATCGGCCTCGTCGCGGCTCGAGAGCTCGCGCGGGCGGGCGCCCGCGTCGTCCTCGCCGTCCGCGATCCGGCACGCGGCGAGAAGGCCGCGGCGGGCATCCCGGGCGAACGTGAGGTCCGCACGCTCGACCTCGCCGACCTCGCCTCGGTCCGTGAGCTCGCCGAGGGCTGGGAGGGCGACCTCGACATCCTCGTCAACAACGCCGGCGTCATGGCGCCGCCGGAGGGCAGGACGAAGGACGGGTTCGAGCTCCAGATCGGGACCAACCACCTCGGCCACTTCGCGCTCACCAACCTCCTCCTCCCGCGCATCACCGACCGCGTGGTGACGGTCTCCTCGGGCGGCCACCGGATCGGCAAGATCGACCTCGACGACCTGAACTGGGAGCGGCGCAACTACAGCCGCTGGCCCGCCTACGGCCAGTCGAAGCTCGCGAACCTGCTCTTCACCCTCGAGCTCGAGCGGCGCCTCGAAGAGACCGGCTCGAGGGTTCGAGCGGTCGCCGCCCATCCCGGCTACTCGGCGACGAACCTCCAAAGCCACACGCAGAACTTCATCCAGAACGCGATGATGAAGGTGACGAACCTCGTCCTGGCTCAGAGCGAGGAGATGGGCGCGCTGCCCACACTCTACGCCGCCACCCAGGACATCCCCGGCGGCAGCTACGTGGGGCCAGACGGCATCGCCGAGCAGCGAGGGCATCCCAAGCTCGTGGGGCGCAGCGGCGCCGCAAAGGACGCCGGGACCGCCAAGGGGCTGTGGGAGCTCTCGGAGAAGCTGACCGCCGTCAGCTTCCCTCTGCCGCCGAATAGCTCTCGAGCTGATCCGCCGCCCGCCGGCGCACCAGCGTCCTGAAGACCGGGGTCAGCGGCGCGATCCCGGCCGCGGGGCCGAGCGCCTGCTTTGCCCAAGCGCGGAAGTCGAAGTCGTCGATGTGCTCGACGATCAGCCCGTCGGCGAAGCGGAAGCTGGCCCGAACGTCGTTGCGGACCTTGCGGCCGGTCTGCCCGAACGTGTAGTGGGCGATCCAGTGGGCGGAGCCCGTCTCGCCGTCGGCCTCCACCTCGCTCGCCTTGACATCGAGGTCGGTGGAGCGGGACGTCAGCATCTTCCACATCCGGCCGATCTCATCGCCTTGCAGGTCGGTGAACACGGCGTCCGAGAAGTGCGCCTGGGGCGAATAGCAGGCCGCCATGGCGTCTGCATCGAGGCGCGCGAACGCGTCGTAGAAGCCCTCGATGAGCTGACGGTTCGAGGTGGGTGGGCCTGCCGGCTCCGAGGGCATCAGGTACGACGACGCTACCCCATTCGCTGCCGCCGGTGTAACAATGCCGCCGATGTCCGAGACGCGAGTCGGCAGTGTCGGCGAGCTCGGGCCGGGTAGCGTGACCGGGGCCGGTTCGTGGGCGGTGGTCAACGTCGACGGCAAGCGCTACGCGGTCTCGCGCCGCTGCCGGCACCTGCGCGCCGACCTTGCAGACGGGACAATCGACGCCGACGGCTGCCTCGTTTGCCCCTGGCACCAGAGCGCCTACGACGTGACGACCGGGCGCATGGTCGTCGGCCCGCGGGGCGCCTTCGCCAAGGTCCCCGGACTGGGCGCTTTCTTCAAGGGTCTCACGCGGGTCGTGCCTCTCGGAAGGGCGAAGGTGGTGGAGCGCGATGGGGAGGTCTACGTCCGCGAATGACGCCGGGGCGCGATGCGGTTGACCCGGGCTACTTCCCGCGCGGGAGCTCGATGCTCCGGCGGGTGCACTCCGAGCGCGCCGTCGGGCTTCTCTACGGCCAGCGCGGGCTCGCGATAGGCGCGCTCAACCCGCGCGCGTTCGTCGGGACTTGGGAGCACACCCATGCGCAGCTGAAGCCGTTCCAGCGGCTCGCGCATACTGCGAGGGCGTTCGAGGCGATCTTCTTCGGCACCCGCGAGGAGGCCGACGAGGTGCTCGCGATGGTCGAGCGGCTTCACCAGCGAGTGAAGGGCGAAATGCCGGAGGACGCCGGGCCCTTCCGCGCTGGTACTCCGTACTCGGCGTTCGATTCCGAGCTGATGCTCTGGACGATGGCCGTGATCGCCGACTCGGGGCTCACCTTCTACGAGCTCCTCGTGCGCGAGCTCGGCGACGACGAGCGCGAGGCCCTGTGGGCCGACTACGTGCGGTTCGGCGAGCTCTTCGGGATGCCGCGCGAGGTCGCCCCGGCGAGCTACCGCGAATGGCGCGCATGGTGGGCCGATCGGATGGCGAGCGAGGAGCTTCACCTGACGCCCCAGGCCCGCGAGACCGGCTACGTGAGCGCCTTCGAGATCCCGCTGCCGGGCGTGTACCGGCCGGCTATGCGGATGCACAACCTGGTCATGCTCGGCAGCCTGCCGCCGCGAGTGCGCGAGCTCTACGGGCTGCGCTGGACTCCGGCGCATGCGGCGGCGTTCCGCGCCGCGGTGACGGCCGTCAAGCGCTCGCGGCCGATCGTCCCCCGCCCCGTACGCCGCGGCTCGAACACCGACGCCTTCGAGCTCGTCGCTCGCACCGAGCGGCGGCGCCTGAGCGCCGTGCCGAGTTAGCGCTCCAAGCGCGGCCCTCGCTGCTTCGGGCATCTCTGACGACAGCCATCCGGCCGCGAGCGGGTCTCGCTCGGCCCCCGAGCGCATCGCCGCCAGCGCGTCGCCCCGAAGCTGCGCCTTCACGGTCTCGTAGGTCGCCGTCGGCAGCGCTGCCAGCTCGCGAGCGACCACCAGTGCGCGCTCGAGCACCTCGTCGGGCTCGTGCAGCTCGTCGAGGGCGCCGAGATCGAGCGCCCTCTCCCCGTCGATCAGCTCGCCGCCGAGGACGAGCTCGCGCGAGGCGCGCGGCTCGAGCTCGGCGTGGACGACGCCGAGGGCGGCGGCCGGGTACGGGGCGCCGACGCGCACCTCCGTCAGGCCGTAGGTCGCGCCGCGGGCGCCGATGCGGCGGTCCGCGCAGAGGGCGAGGATCAGCCCACCGGCGACCGCGTGCCCGTTGACGGCGGCGACGACCGGGCGGGGGAATCCGTACCAGTCGCAGAAGAGGCGATTGATGCCGGCGACCATCCCCCGCTGCTCCTCCTCGGACAGAGACGGCGCCAGCTTCAGGTCCACCCCGCCCGAGAAGAAGGCCGCCGGAGCCTGTGATGACGACCGCAGCCGGTGGCTCGGCCCTGAGACGCTCGGCGAGGTCGGCGCCCTCAGCGAGAAGGTCCAGAGCCAGAGCGTTGGCGGGCGGGCGGACGATCCGCACGACGGTTGTGCCGTCGATCTCCTCGACCGAGAGCTGGCTCGCGGATGGCGCCATGGACACATCATCCAATGCGGGTGAGGAATCCGCTGGCCGGGTCGGTCAGACTCCACGCGATGGCCGAGCCGGCGGAGTCAACGACGAGCGACGCCGCGGCCCCGCGGGAGGAGTCGACGAGCCCCAGCCGCCAGAGGGTCGTGCTCGGCGTCGCTCATCCTCGTGGCCGCGGTCGCGAACCTGAACCTGGCGGTTGCCAACGTCGCGCTGCCCGACATCGGCAAGGCATTCGACGCGAGCCAGACCGGCCTCGACCTGGTTGCCGTCGGCTACTCGCTCGGCCTCGCAGCCTCGGTGCTCTACCTCGGCGCGCTCGGCGACCGCTACGGGCGCAAGATGATGCTCCTCCTCGGGACCGGCCTCGCGATCCCGGCCTCGCTGCTCGCCGCGCTCGCGCCAACCGTCGGGGTGCTGTTCGCCGCGCGGCTGCTCGGCGGAGTCGCCGCCGGCATGGCGTTCCCGACGACCCTCGCGCTGATCACCGCGCTGTGGTCGGGCCCCGCGAGGACGAAGTCGATCGCGCTCTGGTCGGCGCTCGGCGGCGGCATCTCTGTGCTCGGCCCGGTGATCTCGGGCGCCCTGCTGACCCAGTTCGACTGGAGCTCGGTGTTCCTGATCACCCTCCCGCTGGCGGTCGCGGCGCTCTACATGGCATGGCGTTACGTGCCCGCCCACGTCAACGAGACCACCGGCGCGGTCGACAACCTCGGCGGCATCCTCTCGATCCTGATGGTCGCGGCGCTCGTGCTGGCGATCAACGTCGCGCCAGTCCCGGGCGCCGGGGCGCTGGCCATCGGCCTCGGGGCTGTCGCGGTCGCGGCGGTCATCGCCTTCGTGATCCGCCAGCGGCGCGCCGCCTCGCCCCTCTACGACCTCGACGTCGCCGCCCGGCGGATCTTCTGGGTTGCAGCGGTGGCCGGCATCATCGTCTTCGGCTCGCTGATGGCGGCGATGTTCGTCGGCCAGCAGTTCCTGCAGAACGTCCTCGACTACTCGACCCTCGACGCCGGCCTGGCGATCGTTCCGGCGGCGATCTGCATGGTCATCGTCGCCCCGCGCTCGGCGAAGCTCGTGGAGGCGCGGGGGGCCCGGTTCACCCTCCTCATCGGGTACGTGTTCTGCCTTCTCGGCTTCCTGACGATGCTGCTGCTCTGGAAGGAGGACATCTCCTACTGGAAGGTCGCGTTGGGCTACGTGTTCGTGGGCATCGGGGTCGGCTTCGCGGGGACACCCGCCTCTCACTCGCTGACCGGCTCTGTGCCCGTCCGCCGCGCGGGAATGGCGTCGGCGACGGCCGACCTCCAGCGCGACCTCGGCGGCGCGATCATGCAGTCCATCCTTGGCGCGTTGCTGACGGCCGGTTACGCCGCGGCCGCGGCCGCGGCCGTGTCCTCAGCGTCGCACAGCGTCACCGACAAGGTCCAATCCGAGCTGACGAAGTCGTTCTCGAGCGCGGCCGACGTCGCCGAGCAGTATCCGCGCCACGCCTCGGCGATCATCCAGGGCGCCAAGACGTCGTTCCTCCAGGGCGATCAGTGGGCATACACGGCCGGCATCGTCGCCGTCCTCTTGGGCGCGGCGCTGGTCTTCTTCCTCTTCCCGCGGGAGAAGCGAGAGAAGGAGCTGCTGGCCGAGTACGGGGCGGAGGACGCCGCTCCCGCCCCGGCATCGGCCTGATCTACCCACCGCGCTTACCCAGGGTGATGGCGCGGGCTCGGCCAGCGTGGTTCGATATGCAACCGACCAAAACGAGAGGAGAGCGTATGGAGGCAAGCGATCTGGACCAGATGGGGCCGATCGACTACATCGTCGTCGAGTGGCCCGGGAAGCAGCCGACCGGCGAGGCCGCCCCGCTGCTGGTCGACCTGGTCGACCGCGGGCTGATCCGCATCATCGACCTCGCCTTCATCGCCAAGGCGGAGGACGGCTCAGTCGCGGGGCTCGAGATGTCGGCCCTGGCCGGCGAGGTGCCGGAGCTCCGGATCCTCGAGGGCGCCTCATCGGGGCTCGTGTCCGACGAGGATCGCGACGCCGCCGGCGAGGCGCTCGAGCCGGGTACCTCGGCTGCGATCCTGGTTTACGAGAACGTTTGGGCGGCACCGTTCGCCGCGGCCGTGAGGCGGTCGGGCGGACAGCTCGTCGCCAACGGACGAATCCCGGTCCAGGCAATCCTCGCCGCGCTCGACGCGACCGAGAACGCCGACTAGACAAGAGAGAGGAGCCGACTCATGCCGATGCTACTTCGAGGAGTCGCGCGCACGGCCGTGGTCGCCGGGACGGCGACGGCGGTGAGCAACCGCGTGTCGCGCCGCCAGGGCAACCGGTGGGCACAGCAGGAGGCCGAACAGGCGCCTCCTGAGGCCGCACCCGCACCCGCTCAGAGCGTTGCCGAGCAGCTGAAGGACCTCGCCGACCTCAAGCAGCAGGGGATCCTGACCGAGGAGGAGTTCGCCGACCAGAAGGCCAAGATCCTCGCGCAGTGAGCGCTAATCGACGAGCGCCACGGCGAAGGTCGCCGTGAACGGCTCGCCCGGCTTCGCGGACGAAATCGCTCCCTGGTCGGCGACGAGCGCATTCGTCGGCGCCGTCATCGGCTCGAAGGCGACGACATCGTCGGCAGCGGGTGCATACACCTGCGCGTACGGATAGCCCTCGCCGAAAGTGACCTCGATCCGCCGCCCTCCCCCGGCGAGCACGAACGGCGCACCGGCCGGCGGCGCCAGGTAACCGTCGTCGAAGGTCCTGGATCCGAGCGGCCCGGCCTCGACCTCCGCGGCCTCTCGCTCGCCGGTCGGGAGCATCCGCTCATCGAGGAGCAGACGCTCGCGCACCGGTACCTCCACCTCCCAGTCGGCCCGCGCGACCCCCGGGAGGCGAAAGTACGGGTGGAAACCGAAGGCGACCGGAACCGGGGCCTCTCCGGTGGGGCGGACCGTCGTCGTGATCGTGAGCGTCTCCATCGCGAGACGGGCCTCGAGCTCGATCTCGTGCGGGAACGGGAAGGCCGCCAGGAGGTCCTCGTGGGCGCCGAAGTCGAACCGCGCCACGAGAACGGCGCCCTCGTCTCCGGCGGCGTGTCGCTCGACCGACCAGCCACGGGCGGCGGCGAGCAAACCGTGGATCGGAAGCCCGTTGGGGTCGAGCGTTGGCCTCGCGCCCGCGCCATCGAGGTCGACCTCGCGGCCGGCGAGAGCGAACCGGGTCGAGCCGAGCCGGTTCGCCCACGGGTAAAGGAGAGGGATGCCCATGGTGGAGCGATCCGCGACGTAGCGGGCGAGGCCGCCCCGCTGGCCGAGGAGCTCCTCGCCCCGATGGCGAACCGAGCATCCCACCATTCCGGCACCAGGGACGAACGTCGCCTCGATGCCGCCCGCGGCGGGGCTCGCGAGCGTCAGCGCGGTAAAGCCATCGACCGTTAGCTCTGAGACCGCCGCCTCCCCCATCGGGATCACAGAATGGCGACCGGGTTGATTGGCGACCCGGTGCCACCCGGAATCCGCAGGGGGACCGCGACTACCAGGAACTCCCAGCGCCCCGCCCGTCGACATGCCGCCAGCAGGTCCTCGAACTGGAGGTAATCGAGGAGGTGGACTCCCATTGCGTTGAGGGCGAGCACGTGGATCGGGAAGTCGACGCCCTCCGTGGCGCTCGGCGCCGTATCGCTGTTGCCATCCGACCCCAAAGCGGCGACGCCACGCGCCGCGATGAACGTGGCTGCGGTGGGGTGCAGGCCGGCCTTCGCGCTCGCAACGTCCCACGGGCCGAGCTCCGCGAGGCGTCGGGCGTGGCCGGTGCGGACGAGGAGGATGTCGCCCTCGGCGACGCTTACGCCCTGGCGCCGCTCGGCCCCCTCCAGGTCGGCCGGCAAGACGCTTTCGCCGGGCTCGAGCCAGGGCACCTCGTGCAGGCCTGGGATGTCGAGCAACACGCCACGACCCACGATCCCGTTTCGGGCAACCTCGACGGAGTTCACCGGCGCGCCCTCTGAAGTGATCGAGTCGCTCGGCCGATCGTTGAAGAGGAGACCGTCGAAGGCCACGTGGCAGAGGGCGTCGAGATGGCTGTGGGTGTCGTTGTGGTAGTCAACGCCCACGTAGTCCTTCGCGAAACGAAGCGTTCCCGAGCCGATCTCAACGTCGGCGAGCATGGTCATGCGGTGCTCAGCGGGCTCCGGGTTGTCGGGGCTCGGGTGGGTGTCGAGCGGTCGGCTGAGCGTCACCGTCTCGCCGTCGCGGACCAGCTGGGCGGACGCCGCGACACGCTCCGGCGTGAGGAGGTTGAGGGCCCCCCTCTCGTCGTCCTCGCCCCAGCGCCCCCAGTTGGAGACGGCGTGGAAAAGCTCGCGGAACTCGTCTTCACTCACGCCGCGGCCGGAAGTCACGCGTTCGATCTCACCGCTCGCAGAAGATCACCCGCTTGGGATGATTCCTTACGCTGGGATTGCATGCGATCCTGGTGGTCAGATGGACGACACGGCGGCAGCAACCGCTGACGGCAGCGACGGCAGGCACCGAGTCCTCGTCGTCGGCGGAGGCTTCGGGGGGCTCTTCGCCGCGCGCTTCCTGAGGCGCGCGCCGGTCGAGGTGACTCTGATCGATCGCGTCAACTACCACCTCTTCCAGCCTCTGCTGTACCAGGTGGCCACTGGAATCCTCGCCGAGGGTGACATCGCCCCGCCGATACGCAACGTCCTGCGCCGGCAGCGAAACACCCAGATAGCGCTGGCCGAGGTGGTCGCGTTCGACATCGAGGCGCGCAACGTCACGGCGCGCAAGGCCGACGGCGAAACCGTCCCGATCGAGTACGACAGCATGATCGTCGCCGCCGGCGCCGGGCAGTCCTATTTCGGCCACGACGAGTTCTCGCGCTGGGCACCCGGGATGAAGACGATCGACGACGCGCTCGAGCTGCGGGGAAGGATCCTCGGCGCGTTTGAGATGGCCGCGCTGGAGCCCGATCCCGACAAGCGGCGGACCTGGCTGACGTTCGTGGTCGTGGGAGGCGGTCCGACGGGCGTCGAGATCGCCGGTCAGATCGCCGAGCTGTCGCGCCGCGTCCTGCCGCGCGAGTTCCACACCATCGACGCGAAGAGCGCGCGCGTCCTGCTCTTCGACGGCGGGAAGGAAATCCTCGCGGCCTTCGGAGATCGCCTCTCCGGAAAGGCAGCGAAGGAACTCGAGCGGCTCGGGGTCGAGATTCAGACGGGAAGCATCGTCACCGACATCGATCGGACCGGGGTCATGGTGAAGGCGAGTGACGGTGAGGTGCGCCGCGTCGATGCCCATACGAAGGTCTGGGCCGCCGGCGTCCAGGCATCGCCGCTCGCGAAGATGCTCGCCGAGGCCACGGGCGCCGACTGTGACCGGGCCGGGCGAATCGCCGTCCTGCCCGACTGCTCGCTGCCGGACCATCCGGAGGTCTTCGCAATCGGCGACATGATGTCGCTCGACGGCCTGCCCGGCGTGGCCGAGGTCGCGATGCAGCAGGGCATTCACGCCGCCCGGACGATCGCGCATCGGGTTCGCGGCCAGGAGGAATCGAGGCCGTTCAAGTACCGCGACCTGGGCAGCATGGCGACGATCTCGCGCTTTCGGGCGATCGTCAGCTTCAAGGGCATCCGCGTCGCCGGCTTCCTCGGCTGGCTCATGTGGCTCTTCGTGCACCTCGCCTTTCTGACCGGGTTCAAGAACCGATTCACCACCGTGTTGAGCTGGGGGCTCACCTTCATCGGCGGGGCACGGAGCGAACGGACGCTCACCGCCCAGCAGGTCATCGCCCGGGTTGCGATCGCGGAGGCGGGCGGGCAGCCGTTCCTGCTCCGGCTCGCGGCCGAGGACCCCTCCGAGCCGAAGGGGAACTAGCCCGGACTCCCGGCCCTGCGATGGCGCTCGCGCAGGCGCCGCCTCGTTCGGCGCTGCACCATGAGCGCCATGGAGGCCCCCAGCGCCATCATCGCGACGTTCATCCCGAGCACGCCGAGCGAGCCCCATGCGCGATCGATCTCGCCGATTCCGGCCGCCACACCGAGGTACCCCGCCGCGGGAATCGTCGTCACCGAGACCCCCACGCCGACGCCGGCGCTGGCGCGCGTCTCGAGGGCGAGCATCCCAGCCGCGCCCGCGATGAACGCGACGACGATGGTCTCGTGGTTGACGGTGGTTAGGCCGCCGAGGGAGCTCGCGGCGCCGCTCAGCGAGAAACCGGCGCTGAGCAGGCCGAGGTGGTTCTCGGCGAACGCCAGAATCGTCGCCGCGCCGGCTGTCACGGCCAGCCCGAGCAGCAGCGTCGCCAGCGCCCGCACCGTCAGATCGCGGTTGCGACCCACGATCCCCACCCCGATCGCCGTGATCGGCAGCAGGTCGGGGCTCAGGGCCATCGCGCCGACGATGAGGATGGTGTTGAGCTCGAGCACCCCGTAGCCGGCGATGACGCCGGCGGCGAACATGAACACGAGGTAGCGCCCAAGCGGCCGCGCGTTGTGCCACGCGGCCGCGAGGACGTCGGCCCACACCAGGCTCGCGTCGGGCCCCGCGTCCACCTGACCCACCACCTCGAGTCGCGTCAGAGTCACCGCGGCGTCGGGGACGCCGAGGAGGTCGAGCTCCGCGAGGACCGCATCGGCTATGACCGGTCGCACCGCCCCGGAGACGATCACGTGCCCCGCCCGCGTCGCCTCGACCGCGTTGACTCGACTGACGCCGTCAAGCGCGTCGAGCCGCGTGGCGACGTTTGCCATCGCCGCGGCATCGCCGAACACCTCGACCCGCAACATCGCCGGCCGAGCCTAGCTTCCGAGGCGGCGTTAACGCCCCAGCAGATGGTCGCCGACGCGAAGCGCGTTGGCCATCGCCGTGAGCGCGGGGTTGACGGCGCCGATGCTCGGGAAGATGCTCGTGTCGGCGACGTAGAGGTTGTCGAGCTCATGGGCTTTGCAGTCGGCGTCGAGTACCGACATCGCAGGATCGGTGCCGAATCGGCAGGTGCCGGACTGGTGCGCGACCCCGGCAACCGGGATGTCGGTCTTCAGGTAGGCGTTCCGCGGCAGTAGATGGTCGGCGTGCATGTCGAGATCCGCGAGCATCGACTTGAGCTTGTGGTAGAGCCGCTTCTTGGGCTCCTCGTTCGTCGGCGAGTAGCTCAGCACGATGCCCCCGTCGGGGCGGAGCGTCACCCGGTTCTCGGCGCGAGGGAGGTCCTCAGTCGAAAGCCAGAAGTCGACGGCATGGGTCGCCACCTCGTCGAGAGTCCATTGGGGCGCGAGCTTCGTCTCGATGGGCTTCTCGCCGCGGAACATGTCCGCCTGCGACTTGCCGACCATCTGGATGTTCCCAAGCGGGTACTCGAATTCCTCGCCGGCGAAGTAGTAGTCGTTGAGGCCCAGCGTCTTCTGGAAGACGGTCGGGTTCGGATCCTTGGAGAGCGCCAGGACCGCCTGGCTGGCGTGGAACATGTAGTTGCGCCCGACCTGGTCGGAGCCGTTGGCAAGGCCCTTCGGATGCTTGTCGTTCGCGGAGGCGAGCAGGAGCTTCGCCGTGTTGGCGGCACCGCACGCGACGACGACGACGTCGGCCGAGTAGCGCTCCGGTCGGCCCTCGCGCTCGACCACGACCTCGGTCACGGCAGTGCCGGCCTCGTTGGTCTCGAGAGAGACGACCTCCGAGTTCGTCAGCAAGGTGACGTTCGGGTGCTCGATCGCCGGGCGCACCGCAAGCACCTCGGCATCGGACTTTGCGTGGACAAGGCATGGAAAGCCGTCGCAGGTCGAGCACCGAACGCAGGCGCTGTAGGGCATGTTCGATTCGTCGAGCATCACACCGCACGGCGCGTGAAACGGATGGTGGCCGCTGGCCGCGAGGTCGTCGGCGAGCTTCTGGATCCGCGGCTCGTGCGAGACCGCCGGGAAGGGGTAGGGCGCGCTCGCCGGCGGCTCGGTCGGGTCCTCGCCGCGGGCCCCGTGCACCTGGTAGAGCTGCTCGGCCTGCGTGTAGTAGGGCTCCATCTCGTCGTAGGAGATCGGCCAGGCCGGCGAGATTCCGTCGTGGTGGCGAAGCTCGCCGAAGTCCTCGGCTCGCAGGCGGTAGAGCGCCGCCCCGAACAGCTTCGTCGCGCCGCCGACGAAGTAGTGGACCTGCGGCTGGAACGGCTTGCCGTCGCCGTCATACCAGGTGTCGGCCGAGATGTAGCGGTTGTCGATGAAGACATCGCCGGCGAGCCAGTTCTGCGGCTCGCGCGGGAGCCAATCGCCTCGCTCGAGGAGCAGGATCCGCTTGCCCGACGGCGCGAGGCGGTGGACCAGTGTCCCGCCGCCCGCTCCACTGCCGATGACGATGACGTCGTAGGAGTCCAAGGGGACTAGCCGCCGATCTCCGCCACGCGCTCGGTGAGGATCAGGCGCGCAGCCGCCTCGATCAAGGCGAGGTGCGAGAACGCCTGCGGGAAGTTTCCGAGGTGGCGGGCCGTTTCGGCGTCGAACTCCTCCGCGTAGAGCCCCAGCGGCGAGCCGACGCGAAGGAGGCGCTCCATCAGGTCGCGCGCCCCCTGCTGCTCGCCGACGATCGCAAGCGCCGAGACGAGCCAGAAGGAACAGATCAGAAAGGTTCCCTCCTTGCCGGAGAGGCCGTCGTCTGTTTCCCCCGTGCGATACCGGAGGACGAACCCGTGCTCGGTGAGGTCGTCGGAGATCGCCATGACGCTCTTGTGCAGTCGCTCGTCGCTGCCGGGGAGGAAGCCGAAGAGCGCGGCGAGCAGCGTCGAGGCGTCGAGGGCGTCGGTGTCGTAGTGCTGGCGCAGGACGCCGTCGCGAAGCCCGTGCTCGAGGATGTCGTCCTTGATCTCGGCCGCCGTCTGGCCCCAGCCCTTCTCGAGCTTCGAGTCGCCGCGGATCGCGGCCAGCTTCGTCGCCCGGTCGAGGGCGACCCAGCACATGAGCTTCGACGAGACGTAGTGCTGAGGGGCGCCGCGCGCCTCCCAGATGCCCTGGTCGGGGTTCTGCCACACCTTGATCGCGCACTCGGCCTGGCTCTCGACGATCGGCCACAGGCGCCGCGGGATCCGCTCGGAGCGACGCGAGTGGAGGAAGATCGAATCCAGAACGGCGCCGAAGACGTCGTTTTGGCGTTGGTCGAAAGCGCCGTTGCCGATCCGCACCGGATGCGCGCCCGCGTAGCCGGAGAGCTCGTCGCGCGTCGACTCGGTGAGGTCCCGGCGTCCATCGATCCCGTACATGATCTGCAACGCGCCGTCATCGTTGGGCTCGAGGTCGGCGACGAACTGCATGAACTCGTCGGCCTCCCAGTCGAGGTTCAGGAAGTGGAGCGCCTGCAACGTGAACGTGCTGTCGCGCATCCAGGTGAATCGGTAGTCCCAGTTCCGCTCGCCCCCAGGCGTCTCCGGCAGCGAGGTCGTGAGGGCGGCGACCGTGGCGCCGGTCGGCATGTAGGTGAGGCCCTTGATGGCGAGCGCCGAGCGCTGGATGGCGTAGCGGAAGTGGTGGTCGGGAATTCGGGCGCTCTCGAGCCAACGCCGCCAGTAGCCCGTGGTCGCCGCGAGCCTGCGCTGGGCGTCGTCGACGTCGGCCGGGGTGGAGAGGCCCTCCGCCCACGAGAGCGCGCAGAAGGCTTGGTCGCCCTTCTCGAGCGTGTGGCGGGCGCGCACCTGGCTCTCCTCGATCCCGAGGGCCATGTCGGTCGCGAGGCGGATGGTCACCTCGCCGTCGGTCGCGTCGGCCGTGTGGCGATCGCCGTTAGCCAGCGACCACGCGGCGGGCTTGCGGCCGTAGTCGAAGACGGGTTCGCAGAACAGCTCGATCTCGACCGCGCCGTCGAGGCAGAGCACGCTTCGCACCAGCATGTGCTCGCCGTCGTAGTCGGCGGGGGGACGGGTGTGAGGGGTCACCTCGTCGTCGCCCATGGTGGGGCCGATCGTCAGCGCATCGCGAATCATCGCCCAGCCGGTCGGCGTGTGCCAAGTTGTGACGATGGTGTTCGTACCCGGCTCGTAGATGCGCGACACGGGCACATTGATCCCGAAGGGCCCGAGCCGGAACGTCCCGCCGCCGCGGTCAAGCAGAGCGCCGAACACGCTCGGCGAGTCGAAGCTCGGCACGCAGAGCCATTCGATCGTCCCGTCGAGCGCGACCAGCGCCCCCGTGTGGCAGTTCGACAGGAACGCGTAGTCGGCGATCGGCGGGAACGGCGAGGGCGCCGCCGCGCTCTTGGGCATCCCCTCCTCCTTGCCGCTGGAGCGGGTCTCTCGCGACGCTCTTCTGCTTCGCGGGACTCATGACTCGGTCCACGGCTCGTGCCAGCCGCCGTAGTCCGCGGCGAGCTTGTCAGCGGCCTTGGGTCCCCAAGTACCCGGTTTGTACGGGTGGACCCTCGGGGGCTTCTCGATCAGCGGGCCGCAGACCCGCCAGGTCTCCTCAATGTTGTCCTGCCGGGTGAAGCGCGTGCTGTTGCCGACCAGCGCGGCGTGCAGGAGGACCTCGTATGGGGTCGGGCCCTCGCCGCCCTCCTGGGCGAACTCCATGTCGAGGTTGATCTGCTCGGGTCCGGCTTCCTCACCGCGCTGCGCGTCGACCAGCAGACCGAATCCCGGTGGTCGGGTGGAGCCTGACGACGAGCTGGTCGGGCTCGGCCCGCCGCCGGCTGCTCGCGCTGTAGCCGAGGCGCGGCGGCTCCTTGAAGATCAGCCTGAGCTCCCACTGCTCCACCGGGAGTTCCTTCCCCGTCCGGATGAAGAACGGGACTCCGGTCCAGCGCCAGTTGTCGATTTCGAAGCGCATCGCCGCAAAGGTCTCCGTCTTCGAGTCCTTCGCGACCCCCTTGATCTTCGGTAGCCCTCGTACTGCCCTCGCACGTACTGCTTTGGGTCGGCATTCGGCATCGCCGAGAAGACACCGAACATCGCGTCCTTCAGCGCCCGGGCGTTGCGGCTGGCGGGTGGCTCCATCGCAGCCGCCGCAACCACCTGCATCAGGTGGTTGACCACCACGTCCCGGAGGGCGCCAACGGGGTCGTAGAAGCTGCCACGGTCGGCGACCCCGAAGTCCTCGGCCATCGTGATCTGGACGCAGGCGACGCTGTTGCGGTCCCAGACGGGCTCGAACATCGCATTCGCGAATCGCAGATAGAGAATCTCGGCCAGGCCCATCACGCCGAGAAAGTGGTCGATCCGGTAGAGCTGGTCCTCGCGGATGTGCTGATGGATCTCCGCGGCAAGCTCGCGGGCGGAGGCGAGGTCGTGGCCGAAGGGCTTCTCGACGACGACTCTCGCATGCCCGGTAAGACCGGCGTCGGCAAGACCCTTGATCGTCATCCCGAAGAGGGAGGGCGGGATCTCCAGATAGAAGACCGGGGTCCTTGCCCTCTTGATGTGCGCGGCGAGGCGTTTGTAGGTGTCGGCCTTGGCGAAGTCGCCCTGGACGTAGGAAAGGCGCTTGGCGAACCGGCTGAAGATCTTCGCGTCGGGCTTCTGCCCGGATGAGGTCTCGATCGCCTGGCGGGCGTGGTCACGAAGGTCCTTGTCGGACCAGTCGTCGAAGGCCACGCCGACGACCGGGCAGTCGAGCAGCCCCCGCGCCTCGAGCCGGTAGAGCGAGTTGAAGGTCATGACCTTTGCGAGGTCGCCGGTGATGCCGAAGATCACGAGGACGTCGGCCGGCTGCGGCTGCTCCGCCCGGTGAGCGATCGACGCGCTCAATGGACGCCGCGCCTCACCCGCTTGCGCTCCGACTCGCTCACCGCGCCCTTCTCCTCGAGCGTCTTGACCGCCTGCGCGAGATCCCCGGCGAGGGTCTCCGACCAGCGAGCTTGTTGAGGGTGAGCTTCACGAGCGCCCGCATCATCTTCACGTCCTGCGCGTTTGGCGGCATCGTGTAGGCGGGGAGCATCCACCCGCGCTCGGCGCTGAGCTGAAACGCGATGTCGAACTCGTCGTAGGCGTGGTCCTCGGCGAGGTTGAAGGCGACCAGCGGCAGCGTCTCCTCGTCGAGGCCGATGATCTTGAACTTCCCCATGTCCTCGATGTCCTTCGCGAGCGCCTCGGCGTTCCTCTGCATGATGTCCATGATCACCCGGTAGCCCGCCTTGCCGAAGCGGACGAAGTTGTAGTACTGGGCGAGCACCATCGACGACCCGGTCGAGAAGTTGAGGGTGAACGTCATGTCCGTCTTGCCGAGGTAGTTCTCATAGAAGACGAGGTCCTCGGCGAGGTCGCCCTTCTCCCGGAAGACGAGCCAGCCGATCCCGGGGTAGACGAGGCCGAACTTGTGGCCCGAGGCGTTGATCGAGCGCACCTGCTCGAGCCGGAAGTCCCACTTGGAGTCCGGGTAGAGGAACGGCCACACGAAGGCGCCGCTGGCGCCGTCGATGTGCATCGGCACGTCGATGCCCTTCTTCTCCTTGATGTCGAGGAGGAGCTGGTTGATGCCGCCGACGTCGTCGGCATGGCCGGTGAACGTCGTGCCGACCACGGCCGCGACGCCGATCGTGTTCTCGTCCACATGCGGCTCGACATCCTCCGGGCCTATCGTGTACTTGCCGGGCTGGAGAGGGACGATCCGCGGCTCGACGTCGAAGTAGCGGCAGAACTTCTCCCAGACGACGTGGACATCGCCGCCGAAGACGAGGTTGGGCTTGTCGGTCGCCTGGCCCGCCTTCTCCCTGCGCTCCCTCCACTTCCACTTCAGCGAGAGCGCGCCGAGCATGATCGCCTCGGAGGAGCCCTGGGTGCTGGTCCCGATGGTCTCGCCAGGCGCGTTGAACAGCTCGGCCAGCATCCGGACGCACCGCTGCTGGATCTCGAACGTCCGCGGGTACTCGGCGTGGTCGATGAAGTTTCGGTGGAGGTTCTCGTCGATGACCACGCGGGCCTCGGGCTCCATGTAGGTGGTGACGAAGGTGGCGAGGTTTCGCTCCGGGATGCCCTCGATGGCGAGCTCCTGGTTGACGAGGCGCATCGCGGCGACGGGCGACATCGGCTGCTCGGGGATCGCGTTGTCGGGGGCGCCCTCGGTCAGCCACTCGCCGGCGGCCTCAGCCACCGGCATCACCGTCGGGATATCGGTCATCTATTCTCCTCGTCTGCGGCCTTGTCGCCGCGAACCGTATCGACAGCGGCAATTGGTGAAATCATTCGAATCGTATGATTCTCGCCGCCGCGACCCATCTGCTCGTCGCCCGCGAGCAGATGGCCTTCACCCTCGGTTTCCACATCATCCTGGCGTCGCTCGGCGTGGCCTTCCCGGCGATTACGCTGATTGCCAACTACCGCGGCTGGCGCAAGAACGACGACGACGCCATGGAGCTGGCCCGGCGGTGGTCGAAGGTGATGGCGGTGACGTTCGCGGTTGGCGCCGTCACCGGGACGGTGCTCACGTTCGAGTTCGGCCTGCTCTGGCCGGGGCTGATCAATCGCTTCGGCGACGTCTTCGGGATCCCGTTTGCGATCGAGGGGATCTTCTTCTTCCTCGAGGCGATCTTCATCGCGATCTACCTCTTCGGGTGGAAGCGCCTGTCGCCCAAGGCGCACTTCTGGAGCGGCGTCCCGATCGTGGTCACCGGAATCGGCGGCGCGTTCTCGGTCGTGGCGGCCAACTCGTGGATGAACCAGCCCGCCGGCTTCGACCTGCACCACGGCCAGGTGACGAACGTCGACCCGATGGCCGCGATCTTCAACGGCGCGACTCCCTACGAGGTGCCGCACATGATCCTCGCCGCCTACATCGTCACCGGCTTCCTGGTCGCCTCGGTCTACGCGGTCGGGATGCTCCGCGGCCGGCGTGACCGGCGCCACCGCATCGGCTTCCTGATCCCGTTCACTGTCGCCGCCATCGCGACCCCGATCCAGTTCGCCGTCGGCGACACCGCCGCGCGGGCCGTTGCCAGCAACCAGCCGGTGAAGTTCGCGGCCATGGAGTGCGTTCAGCACACCCACCGCGACGTGACGGAGTACCTCGGCGGCGTCTGCACCTCCAGCGGCGTCAAGGGCGGCATCGCGATCCCCGGACTCGACTCCTTCCTGGTCGGATTCAGCACCAACACCAAGGTGACCGGGCTCGACAGCGTGCCGCCGCAGGATCGACCACCGGCGAACACCCTGCTCCACCTCGCCTTCGACGCCATGGTGGGCATCTGCACGGCGCTGATGGCCCTTGGCGCCTGGCTCGGCATCGCCTGGTGGCGGCGGCGCGACCTGCCGAAGTCGAAGTGGTTCCTGAGGGCGGCGGCGGTGTCTGGCGGGGCGGCGATCCTCGCGCTGGAGTGCGGGTGGATCGTGACCGAGGTCGGCCGACAACCGTGGATCGTCTACAACATCCTGCGCACCAAGGACGCCGTCACGACGGCGGGCGGCGTGCCGGTGATGTTCGCGGCGATCCTCGTCCTCTACGCGACCGTGGGCACGATCGCGATCCTGGTGCTGCGCGGGATGGCGAAGCGCTGGCGCGAGGGTGAGGACGTGGAGGGCGACGTGCCGTACGGGCCGCCGGCGAAGGTGCCCGGATGAGCCTTCCCGACGCAGCCGCCGCGATCCTCCTGGTCGGGATCACGCTCTACGCGATCTTCGGCGGCGCCGACTTCGGCGCGGGGTTCTGGGACCTCGTTGCGGGAGGGCCCGAGAAGGGGGCGCGGCCCGCGCGCCATCATCGAGCGCTCGCTCGGCCCCGTCTGGGAGGCCAACCACGTCTGGCTGATCTTCATCCTCGTCGTCTCCTGGACGGCCTTCGGCCCGGCCTTCTCGGCGGTCTTCACGACGCTCTGGATCCCGCTCGCCGCCGCCGCGCTCGGCATCGTCCTGCGTGGCTCGGGCTTCGCGTTCCGCAAGGGCGTGGAGCGCCTGCGCGCCCGCCAGGCGGCGGGCGCGGCGTTCGCGATCTCGTCCGTCATGGTCCCGTTCTTCCTCGGCACCGCGGTCGGCGGCATCGCCTCCGGGCGCGTTCCCGCCGACGGCTCGGGCGACACCGTGACGAGCTGGCTCAACCTGACGTCGATCACGGTCGGCGTCCTGCTCGTCGCCGCGTGCGCCTACATCGCGGCCGTGCTGCTCACGGTCGATGCGCGCCGCCACGGCGAGGAGGAGATGGAGCGGTACTTCCGGGTGCGCGCGACCGGCGCCGCCGTCGCGACAGGCGCGATCTCGATCGCCGGCCTCTTCGTCCTCCACGACCAGGCCCGCTACATCTATGACGGGCTGACGGCGGCGAGCTGCCGCTCGTGATCGCGTCGGTCGTGCTCGGCGGCCTCGCGCTGGGCCTACTGGCCACGGGGAGGACGCGCGGCGTGCGCGTCGCCGCCGCCGGCGCCGTGACCGCGATCGTCTGGGGCTGGGGGCTCGCCCAGCACCCGTACCTCCTTCCCAAGACGCTCACGATCGCCCAGGCGGCAGGCGCCCACGACACCCTGGTCTCGGTGATCGTGGTCTTCATCGTCGCGGCGATCGTGGTGCTCCCGTCGCTCGGCCTCCTATACACGCTCGCGCAGCGCGGGGCCGTCGGCGAGTAGCCGCCGCCAGCCGCCGAGGATCTCGTGCACGGCGGCCGCACCGACGATCGGCCCGGCCGGCGGGCGAAGGCTGGGCGGGTGGAGGATGAACGGCCTGGTCTGCTCGCCGCCGAGGCCGCCGTGGAAGCAGATCAGCTCCTCGAACGCGCAGCCCTCGTCGAGGTGGGGGTCGTAGAAGCTGCCGACCATGATGTCGGCGACGTTGTCGAAGCCGTCGGTCCGTAACAGGTGCCGCCACGCCGTCGGCGAGAAGGGCGACAGCGGGTCGGCGCCCTCCACGATGCCGTCCGCCAGGTAGCGGGCGCCGTCGGCGCCGAGGACGACCGCCCCCCGCTCGGCCGAGCGCACGAGGAGCCAACCCACGTGGGGGTGCCGGCGCAGGGCCGCCACGAGCTCGGGGTGGCGCTCGTCGATCTCCTCCAGCGTGAGCCGGCGACGCTCCTCCATCAGGTAGATGAGGCCGAGGTTTCCCGAGCCGAGGACTACGACCGGGCGGTCCGAGACGTCGTTCTTGGTCCTCTTCGCCCTGCGCCCGGTCGCCTCCCCCACGGCGTGCCCGACCATCGCGCTCTGCTCGTCGCCCCCGTGGACGGCGGTGACATCGCCCCCGCCGAGCGAGCGCTCCACGAGCTCCTCTAGCCCGTAGCCGTTGCGCTGCTTGAAGGTCGCGCCCTGGGTCTGGCCGTGGTCAGAGAGGACGACGATCTCGTACGGGCGGGGGGCGTAGCGGCGGGCGCGCTCGATGCGCCCGAACTGCTGGTCCACCTTCCTCAGCGCCTCCATCGTGTCGGCGCGCTCGAGCCCCGAGTGATGGGCGACCTCGTCGTAGCTCGAGAAGGTCGCGTAGACCGCGGGCCGCCCGCGCATCATGTCGGTCAGGACGCCGAAGACGATCAGGTCGCGCACGATCACGCACATGACGCCGCGCAGGAGGGGATAGATCCCACCCCGGTTGCCGCGGGGGCGCACGTCCCGACGGGCGGCGCGAGCGGCCGCCGTCCATTCCAGGATCACCTCCCAGACGAACAGCACGAGCGCCCTCGTGACGTTGAACCCGTTCGCGAGGAAGGCGCGGTATCCGGGATTCGCCTCCCGTTCGGCCTCGATCCGGCTCACCGTGAGAATGGCCTCCTCGGCCTCCCCGGAGAGCAGGTTGCCACGGCTCGCACCGCCACCGGCGAGCAGGCCCGCGCCGCTGGCCAGCCGCCGCTCGATCTCCGCGCAATCGGCGGGCGAGGAGCAGCTCACGAGCCTCGCGTCGGCCTTCTCCACCCAGCGGAAGGCGGGGATGCCGTCATTCGAGCCGAGCAGGATCCCGGCCTGGCTCGCACCGGTCTGCGAGGAGAGGTCGGGCTCCCACTCGGTGAGCTGGTAGTCGTCCTCGGCAAGCCAACGAGCCATGTTCGGCGCGCTTCCGTCCCGCATCGCTCGCTGCAGCACGGGCAGCGCGAGGCCGTCGATCTCGAGGAAGAGGATCCCGGGCGCGTCGGTTCGCTTCGCGCCGCCCTGGCGGCGAGCGACCCTCTTGACGACGCGCACGCTGTACTCCTCGTCGTCGTTGGTCCCCGTCATCACCTGAAGGACGATTGACACGGCCGCCATGACGAGCGACGCGGCCAGGGCGCTCCCGAATGACCGGACCGTGATCAGCTCCGGCAACACCTCGTCGGCGAGCAGCAGCATCAACGCGTCGACGAGGAGAACGAGCACGAACCCGAGCGCGAGCATGAACGGGAGCCGAAGAGCCGCGATCAGCGGCGGCAGCACCGCGTTCAGCGCCGCGATCACCGCCGCGACGACGAAGGCCGCGGCCGGACGGTCGAGCGCGACCCCCGGCACGAGCCCAGCAGCGACGTAGACGGAGGCCGCCGCGATGATCCACGCGACCAGCAGCCGGAGCGGCCGGAGCCGCGGCTTCGTCGGCTCCCACTCGGGCTCGTGCCCGTATGCGGTCAGGGCGCCTCCTTCCGGGCGGCGCGCTTACGGGCGCGTTCGGCCTTCATCTCCTCCGCCTTCACCTTCGCTTCCCCGTAGGACGTCTCGACGAGGCGCTTGCCGCCCGACCATCCGAACGCCCACGAGACCGTCGCGACGGCGAAAACGACGTCCCAGGCCGAGATGATGAGCTGCTGAGCGACCGAGTAGGCGGTGGCGTTCGAGGCGCTGGTCGAGTCTCGAAGGGCGGCCGTGTTGGCGGCCTGGGTCACCCCGACACCCCCCGGCGTGACTGAGACGGAATTCGCGACGGAGTTCGACGCGCTCACCGTTGCGACGTTGTGGAAGGTGACCGGGATGCTGTACGCGCCGAGGAAGACGGCGACGATCCCGAGCCGCGCAAGATAGCTGGCGAGCTCGGGGAGCGCGACGGCGACAAGCGCCTTGCGCGGCGTCCTCAGGATGGCCCCTCCCACGGCGAGCTGCGCCCGGAGCTTCGCCGCGCGCCGCCAGAAGACGCGAACGAGGATCGCCGCGAGCACCAATACGCCGCCGGCGATCAGCGCCACGGCGACGGGATGGTCGGAGACGACGCCGAGGTCGATCGAGAGCGAGCTCGAGACCGACAGGAACAGGTAGAGATAGAGGGCGACGTTGAAGACCGAGAACGGGATCTTCTGGACGATGAGGCCCGAGAAGACCGACGCGAACGTCGCCCCGGCGATCACGAGCGTGAACATGACGAGCATCGCCCAGGTGCCGATGTTCGCCGGCAGGAACGCGTTCATCGCGACGGCCGCCGCGTAGGCCGCGAGGACCACCCGGAACGGCACCTCCGCGCGCGGGAAGGCCGCGCGGAGAATCGCGAGCCACGCGAGGGCGGCGAACGTGGTCTGAAGGGTCTCGAGGATGGCACCCCCGACGACGGCGGCGGGCGGGACCTGGGCGAGCTTGTCGAAGAGCGAGCCGATCCAGTCGGCCACCGGTATCCCGAGGAGGTCGAGGACGTACAGCAGCGCTGCGACACCGGCGACCCACAGCGCGATCCGGGCAAGCCGCCGGCCGAGGGGAGGGTGAGCGGGTGTCGCGGCGGCTTCCACGGCGCGACCGTACCTGGCGGGCCGACGAATTAGCCTGCGCGGCATGCCCGGGGGCGACCGGATCAGCTTCATCGGGCATTCCACCGTCGAGCTCAGGCTCGACGGCGTGGCGCTCCTGACCGACCCCTTCCTGCGAAGCAGGGTCGGTCCGCTGATCCGAAGGCCGGCGCCGGTCGATGTCTCCGCGCTCGCGCCCGACATCGTGCTGATCTCGCATCTCGACCGCGACCACCTCGACCTCCCCTCGCTACGGGCGCTCGCGGGAGAGCCCAGGTTGATCGTGCCCGGCGGGGCCGCGGGCTTCGCGCGCAGGCACGGCTTCGAGGCTGTGACCGACCTCGCATGCGGGCAGAGCATCGAGGTGGGCCCGCTCGAGGTCGCCGCTGTTCCCGCGGTCCACGAAGGTTGGAGGGCGCCGTTCGGTCCTCGCGCCGACCCGGTCGGCTACGTGATCTCGGGGTCGCGAGCGGTGTACTTCGCCGGCGACACGGACCTTTTCGACGAGATGGAGCGCTTGGCACCGGGGCTGGACCTGGCGCTGCTCCCGATCACAGGCTGGGGGCCAACCACCGGCGAGGGACACCTCGATCCCGAGCGGGCAGCGCGAGCGCTCGAGATGCTGCGCCCGCGCCGGGTCGTGCCGATCCACTGGGGAACCCTCCAGCCGTCGTGGATGCGGCGCATGACCAGGAGCCAATTGGCCGAGCCCGCCCGGGAGTTCGCCCGGTTGGCGGCTCGCCGCGCGCCGGACGTGGAGGTCCGCATCCTCGAGCCGGGCGAGTCGCTCGATCTCGAAGGCTGAGCGCCCGGCCGTCGTCCCGGCTCACCGGTCGATTGCAAGCGGGATGTGCATGTACTGGTTGAGGAACGTCGAGCTCACGCGCTCGCTGTCGCCGTCGAGCTCGATGCGAGTGAAGCGCTTGAGCGTCTCCTCGATCCAGAGCTTCAGCTCCAAGCGCGCGAGGCCCGCCCCGAGGCAGAAGTGGCGACCGCCGCCGCCGAAGCCCTGGTGCGGGTTCGGATTGCGACGAACGTCGAAGTGGTGGGGGTCGTCGAACATGCTCGCGTCGCGGTTTCCCGATACGTACCAGAGCGCGAGCTTGTCGCCGGCCTTGACCGCCTGACCGGCGACCTCCGCGTCACGCGTGGCCGTGCGGCGCATGTAGGCGAACGCGGGGTTGTAGCGCACGAACTCCTCCACGACCTGCTCGAGCGGCACCGTGCCGGAGCGCACGAGCTCCATCTGCTCGGGGTCGTCGAGCAGGTTCTTCAAGCCCGAGGTGAAGACCGCGCGCGTGGAGTCGTTGCCGGCGACCATGAGGAGGAAGAAGAACATCAGGACCTCCTCGTGGGAGAGGTGCTCACCATCGACCTCGGCCTGGATGATCGCGGTGGTCAGGTCGTCGGTGGGTTTCCGCTCTCGCTCGGAGACCATCGCGTTCACGTAGGGGATGAACTCCTCCAGCGCACGCTGGACCTCGCCGAGGTCGGGGACGAGCCGCGGGTCCTCGAGCGCCGTCGTCCGGTTGGTCCAGTCCACGAGCCTGTCGGCGTCCTCGCGTGGGGCTCCGAGCATGTCGCCGATCACCATCGCGGGGACGTAGATGCCGACGTCCTGAACGAGGTCGATGCGCCCGTCTGGATGCCGCTCGAGAGCCCGGTCATAGACCAGGTTGATGATCTCCCGCATCCGCTCGACGTGGTCGAGTGCCCGTTTCGGGGTGAAGGCCCGCTGCACAAGTGCCTTCAGCCGATCGTGGCGCGGCGGGTCCTGGGTGATCATCATGCTCGCCGCGAGATCGATCGGGTCCGGCTTGTCCGGGTCGGTCTCGAGCTTGTCGACGAGGATGATGCTGCGCGCCGACGAGAACGTCTCGAAGTCGCGACCCACCTCGGCGATGTCGTCGTAGCGCACGACCGACCAGAAGCCCGACTCCCACGGGAAATCCTTTAGCTCGCTCCAGTGCAGCGGCGCCTCGTTTCGGAGCGTCTCAAAGACGTCGTCCGGTGGTCCCTCGCGCCAGAGCTCCAGGTCGCTCACGTCGAGCGACGCCAGGTCCGTCGGCGGGGTGAGCGTGCTCACGCCGTCACCGGCTGGCGGCGCCGATCGCGACCAGGTCCTCCGGATGCACCCACGCATCCACGAGCGTCTGGCCACCGGCCTCGTCGATCGCGTCGCGCAGCGGAATCGCCCACCGGTGCTCGAGCAGCGCGATTCCCGCCGATGATCCCGGCGGGATGTGGTCCGCTACGTACCAGAGCTCGTCGCCGTCGAGAACCGAACCGTCATCGGCGGTGGCGGCTCCCGCCAGGGCGCCGGCCTCGGCACCCTCGTCGCCGTCGGCTCCGAATCCAACCAGGGCGCCGGCGAGGGCGCCGAACTCCATCGCCTCCTCCTGCGAGAGGTCGCTGACCTCGATCTTCGCGAGGTTGCCCTCCTCGTCGTGATGGACGAACACGAGGTCGACGAGGCGGACGATGTCGGCCTCGCGCAGGCGGCGAAGCTCGGCGAGGATCTTGCCCTCGAACTCGCCGTGCTCGAAGCCGACCACGAGCATCTGTACTGGTCCGAACTCCATCTCGATCTCTCCTTCGGTCGCGACCGTCTACATCCCCTGGAGCAGCTTCTGGCGCTCGGCCTCGTACTGCTCCTGGGTGAGGACGCCGGAGTCGAGCAGCCCCTTGAGCTTGGTCAGCGCATCGATCCGATCGGCCTCGGATGTGACCGGAGCCGCCGGGGCATCCTCCGCCGGCGCCTCCGCCTCTCGCTTGCGCTGCACGTGCTTCCCGGCCGCATAGCCGGCGCCACCGACCATCGCAGCGCGCATCAGCGGTCGTCGTCTTCCGATCAGTGGCATGGCGCCTCCTTCGTCGTGGGCAGCGCACACCATCGAACCGCCTGGCGGGGCTGGGCGCATCGTGCGAAGCGGGTGAAATCGGGAATACGCGGATCACCCGAAACGGGCGATGCGGACCAGGCGCCGCGAGCTTACCTTCGCGGCGATGAACTTCGTTCTACCGAGAGGAGACTGACATGAGAGGTGTCGGACGCGCGATCTTCGTGGCGATCCTGCTGATGATCGCTGGCACGCTCAACATCATCTACGGCATCGGCGCCATCGGCGACGCCAACTTCTACACGAGTCAGGGCGTTCACTACGTCTTTGGCAGCGTTCACACCTGGGGCTGGGTGACGCTGATCCTCGGCGTCTTCGAGCTGACAGCAGGGCTCTCGCTGTTCGGCGGCGGGACCTATGGCCGCGTGATGGGAATCGCGGCGGCGAGCATCGGCGCCATCGGGGCGATCCTGGCCGTCACGGGCCCGAATCCGTGGTGGGCGCTATGCGTCTTCGCCATCTGCGTGATGTGCATCCACGGCCTCGTCGTGCTCGGCGAGCCCGAGGAGACGCGCTAGCGACGCCACGTTCGTGATCATCGCCCCCGCCCGGATCCCGCCGGGCGGGGGCCTTTCGTCAGGCCCGCGTGAGTAGCGACCTCGTCGACATCTTCGCCCTGTCGCTCTTTGCGATGTTCAACCCGACGCTGCTCGCGGCGGTCACGGTAATGCTGCTGCTGGAGAACCCGAAGCGGCTCATGCTCGGCTACCTGCTCGGCGCCTACACGACGAGCATCACGCTCGGCCTCGCGATCGTCTTCTCGCTCCAGGACTCGAGCTTCGAGAGCACGTCGCGAAGCACGATCAGCCCGGCGGAGGACATCGCGGTGGGCCTGATCCTCCTGCTGGTCGCGTACGTTCTGGGAACCGGCCGCGACGAGCCCCTGCGGGAGCGCAGGCAACGCCGCAAGGAGAAGAAGGCGGAGGGCTCCGAGCCGAAGGAGCCGTGGGTCCAGCGCATGCTCGGACGCGGCTCGCCGCGGATCACGTTCGTCGTCGGCCTCCTGCTCTCGTTCCCCGGTGTCTCGTACCTCGACGCGCTCTCGCACATGGCCGACCTCGATCCCGGGGTCGTGCCGACCGTGCTGTTGGTCCTCTTCTTCTGCCTCATGCAGCAGATATTCCTCGAGCTGCCTCTCCTGGGCTACGTCTTCGCCCCCGACAAGACCCAGGACCGGGTCGTGCGGTTCCGGTCCTGGATCGACGCGAACGGGCGCCGCGCGGCGGTCATCGGCGCGGCCGTGCTGGGCGTCCTGCTGATCATCCGGGGCCTGGCCACGCTTCTGTAGCCCGGCTTCATCGCCGGCGAGCGATAACGGTCATGGCGATGACGAGGGACACCGCGACCAGGGCGCCCAGGGCGCCCTGCCAGTTGATGCCGGTGCTCTGGCGGACGTGGTCGGCGTAGGCGACGAATGCAATCGGCACGGCGACCGAGAGGGCGAGTAGGCCCGCCCGCACGAGATCGCGCTTGGTGCGCCCTCCGTCCTCATCGTCGTCGCCGGCGCTCGCGGCCTCGGCGAGGGCAGACTCGCCGCCGTAGAAGCTCATCGTGCGGTGGCCGAGGCTCCGGGCGTGGCTCTCGCACGCCCACGCCATGGCGATCATGAAGCTGACCGGAAACACCCAGGTGATGACCCAGATGAGGCACCCGCCGACGAAGCCAAGCGCGGCCTTGAGCCGCCAGTGCGCGTACCGTTCGCCCTCATCGGTCGGGGCCGAGACGAACCCGCCGAAGATCAGCAGGACGTAGATGCTCCGCACCCAGGTGCGGAGCATCCGGCGAGAAGTCGGCTTCTCCGGCATCGGCGTATCGCTCACCTTGCCCAGGGCCTCACGCGCGGCATCGACGGTCGGGTGGACGCCGCGCAGCACCAGGGTCCGCGCGGCCGTCTCGACCGAACCCGGGTCGCGGCCCCAGAGCGCGGCCATGCGCCGCTCCATGACGCCCTCCTGCCAGAGGTAGGCGAGGTAGCCGGGAACGAGCGCGATCAGGAACGGCGTGCCGGCGACAGCCCCGTCGATGCGCGCGACCTGTGCCGTCTGGATCCGTACCTCCTCGGCGATCTCGCCGCGTGGAGCATCCGGTCGCTCCTCTCGCACGCGCCTCGCCCATTCCAGCGAGGGGTCGGCGAGCTGTTGTGAGCCGAACAGCGCCAGGCGCTCCGCGACGTGCTCGGGGTCGCGATACGCGATGCGCGCCAGCCGACGTCCATTCGACAGCCTGCTTCTGATCCGTCCCTTCTCGCCGTCGTTCGGCGCCCCCTCGAGGGCGGCGTCGGAAGAGGTCATGCGTTCAACCTACCCGGGCCCCCGTGGGGTGTCCCGTGCAGAGGAAGGACCGTGGGCCGGCCAGCCGAACGTCGAAGCGTGGCCGATCGACCCAGGAATCGCCGCGGCCGCCTGCCTCATGTGCGCGTCCATCGTGAAACGCCGCTCGAGCTGATCGAGCGGATCGGCGAGGCCTACGGGCTCGTCCTGCTTCTGATCCTGGTCACGTTCGTCGTGATGATGACGCTGCCGCCGGAGGGCTGGGGCGGCCGCGTCGCGGCAATCACGATCGCCGGGCTGACGGGGGTCATCGCCCTCATCAGCTCCGACGTGTCCCCGGCCCGCGCCCGCCTTGCGTCCGTGATCGCGGCCTCAGCGATTGCGGCGGCGTTGATCGCCCAGGCCACGTCGTCGGATCGGCTGCTCGGCCTCGCGTTCGGCGCCGACGCGATCCTGCTGGCGATCGCGGCGGCCACGATCCTGCGTCGGGTCATCATGGCTGCGAGGGAGGTGGACTTCCGCACGATCCTCGGAGCGATCAGCGTCTTCACGCTGCTCGGCCTGCTCTTCGCCTTCCTCTACGTCATGTTCGGCCGGTGGACCCATACGGAGTTCTTCACCGGAGTGCCGAATCCGAGCTCGAGCGACTACCTCTTCTTCAGCTACACCACCCTGACGACGACGGGATACGGCAACCTCGTCCCGGCCGGAACGGTCGGCCAATCGTTCGCGGTCTTCGAGATGCTCGTCGGCCAGATCTTCCTCGTCACGCTCGTCGCCGGGCTCGTGAGCCTGTGGCGTCCCGGTCGCGCCAAGGTTCCGGTCGACCGCGCTGACGCCTGAGCGCATCGGCGGCTCGCCTCAGACCAGGTCGGTCTCCACCTCGATACGCCCAGACTCCCCCGCTTCCAGGAGCGCGCGGTAGTCGAGCTCGTTCTGGTCGGCGTAGAGCTCGGAGAAGTCGGCGATCGCCTGATCGAAGGTCTCGCCCTTGCCGAGGTAGGAGGCGATCGCGATCCGGTCGCCCGAGCGCGCGTGGGCGCGGGCCAGCGTCCAGCCGCAGACCCGCCCGTAGATCTCGAGACCCTCGGGCGCCAGGGTCTCGACCTCGATCGAGCGCTTGCCGTCCCAGAGCTGGCGGACGTAGAAGTCGCGCTTGCGCGTCGTCCATCCCCATCGCCGGAGCCAGCCGAGGAGGATGTCGCTCGCGGCCTGCATCAGCCACTGGCCCTCGACCACCCGCTCGCCGTGGTTTTTGAGCTCGCTCTTGCCGGCGTAGGGCTCGAGCACCGATGCCTCGGCCTCCTTGGCCTGCAGGAGGAGCGGGTCGCGGCCGTCGCGTCCCATCATCAGCACCACCCAGGCACGGGTCCCCACGCTTCCGACCCCGACCACCTTTCGGGCCAGATCGACGAATCGGTAGCTGTCGAAGAGATGGCGTCGGTCCCCCTTGAGGCTCTCTCGGTAGCTGCCGAGAAGCTCACGGATCCGGCCCTCGAGCAACTCGAGCCGATCGGCCGAGACGAGCTCGCGACCCGGAACGAGCAGCGGCGGATCGCTCATGAACCGCGGCTCGCCGTCGTCCTCGCGCACGAGGCGGTCGAACGCCTTGAGGCTGTTCTTCCTCTCGGCCTTGGCGACGTTCTTCTGCACCGCCTTCATCTGCCTGCGGTCGGCGACCTTGGCCAGGTCGGCGAGCAGGGTCTCGACGTCAAGGCGCGCGTACCAGACGTCGAGGTTGCCCATCGCGGCGAGCTCGCGCATCCCCTCTCGATATGAGCGGACCGCGCTGAGGACCGCGGCGCGGGTCTCGGCCGGGGTGAACTCGCGATCGCGCCCGGCGATCTCGAAGCTCGCCGCGAGGCGCTTCAGGTCCCACTCCCAGGGGCCGGGCAGGGTCTCGTCGAAGTCGTTGACATCGAGAACCAGGCGCCGGTCGGGGGCGGCGAAGATGCCGAAGTTCGACAGATGGGCGTCGCCGCAGGCCTGGACGGTGAGCCCCGAGTGCGGGGTATTGCCGAGGTCCATCGCCATGATCGCCGCCGCGCCGCGGTAGAAGGTGAAGGCTGAGGCGAGCATCCGCCCATGCCGGATCGGCACCAGCTCGGGGACGCGGGAGGCGTCCTGCTCGACGATGACGTCGACCGGGCTCCGGCGGTCGCGTCGCCGGCTCCCACTCGCCGTGGCTCGAGCGCGGCACCTTCTAGCGGGCCGCCTTGCCCGCCGCGGCACGCTCAGCCGGGGATGGCAGCTTCGTCCTCACCCCTTCACGCTAGGTCGCGAGGGTGGAAGCTCGCATCATCCGATGCGGGTGATTGAGGCCGGGGGCACAACTACTCCTGCGTAACTCGCGCGGGCTCGTCGCTCAGCAGGCCGGCCTGGAGGGCGCGCTCGACCGCTTCGCGACGAGAGCTGACGTCGAGCTTGCGATAGACCGCCTGCGCCTGGGTCTTGACGGTGTTCGGAGAGACGTAGACCTTCGCGGCGATCTGCGGAAACGAGAGGTGAGTGGGCAGGAATTGGAGGATGCGCAGCTCGGCCGGCGTCAGATCACCGATGGCCGTTGCGGAAACGGCGCTCAACGCCCTCTCGGTCTGCTCGAGCCAACTCTTCAGGAGCACTGCATCGGGGACGGAGCTCAACCGGCGACGTGCCTCATCGAGAAGCTCGTGAGCGACGGGAACGTCATCGAGCTTGACGGCGGCGCGCGCGAGAACGATCCGCGTTTGGATCTCGTACCACGCGCCGAAGGCGTCGAGGGCGCCGAGGAGCCGAATTCCCGCGCGGAGGTCCTCCAACGCCTTCTCGGCGTGACCGTCATGCGCGCGTGCGAATGCTGACGTGGCGAGAACTATTGAAATCGTGGGGTACTCGGAGAGGCCCGACCGATCAACCTGGGCGCGCGCCTGTGAGGCGAGCATTCGGGCCACGTGCCAGTCGTCCTCGTCGGCAGCGACGAGGGCGACCTGGGCCAGGCAGATGGTCTGCACGAGCGGCGCACCGAACACCGCGGCGCGCCGCGCCCCCTCCGAGAGCCGGTGGCGTGCCTGGGCGGTCTCATCGACGATGAGTGCCGCCACGCCATCGGTCAGGCAGCACATCGAGACCCAGACGCTGTCGTCGGCGAGGACTCGCGCGGCCGACGTCGACAGCTGACGCATCTCGGCGACCCCGCCCCGCGCAAGGGTGGCGTCGAGGAGCGCCAGGCCCGCCAGCAGCGACCGCCTCTTTGCGGAATCAGGCATGCCCACGAGCGTCCCGCGAGCGACCCCGGCCCAGTGCTCGGCGAGCCCGCCCTGACCGCGAGAGAGGTAGCCGTGCGCCGCGGTCAGGCTGAGGCAGGGGTCGGCGGCGACGCGGTCTGGTCCGAGGCGCTCGAGCCAGCGCTTCACGGTCGCGTACCGCCCCCGTGCCATGTACTCGGGAACGGCCGCCCACATGAGCTCCCCGACCCGGTCGAATGCCTCTGCGGCGATCGCGTGCTGGATCGCCTGCGTCGAATCACCGTGGCCCTCCCACCATTCGGACGCACGGCGATGAAGCGCCGGCTCCAGGTCAGGCTCCGTGCGGTGAAGCTCGGAGCGCAGCATCTCGGAGAAGAGCGAGTGGAACCGGAACCATTCGTCGCGCCGGTCCAGCGGGACGATGAGCGTGTTCTGGGTCGAGAGGTCGCGCAATCTCGTCGCAGAGCCCGTGCGTTCGAGCAGGGCATCGCAAAGCTCTCCGGTGAACCGGTCGAGAATCGAGATCCGCTTGAGGAAGTCGACGCGGCGCCTCGAGGCGGGCGCGAGGAACTCGTCGCGTATGTAGTCGACGACGATCCGGTCGTCGCCCGCAAAGCGCGAAATGGCGATGCTCGTGTTGGCCTGGTCGCTCAGGGCGAGGCCGGCGAGGTAAAGAGCGGCCGGCCAACCCTCGGTCCGCCGCACGAGGATGTCGAGATCCCCGGCGGTCAGCTCGAGCCCGAGACCGCGGAGCAGAGCCCCGCATTCCCGCGGAGTCATCACGAGGTCGGTGCGGCGAACCTCGGTGAGGCGGCGGTTGGCCCGGAGCCGCCCAAGCGACAGCGCAGGCAGGGACCTCGCGCTCAGCGCCACCTGCGAGCCGGCGGCGATGTTGTCGATCACGGACCTGATCGACCGCAGGGTCGAGGGGGACTCGATGTGCTCGAGCTCGTCCAGCACCAGCACCATCGGCACCTCGCGGGCGATGAGCGCCCCTTCGAAGCGCGACAGGACCACTCCCTCGAGGTTGAGCTCGGCTCCAACGAGCGCCGAGGAAACCTCGGCGGGTATCGGCTCGATCGGGGAGAGTGCCTCGATCAGGGCGCTGAGGAAGACAACCGGGTCGTTGTGCTCGTCGGTGAGCGTGACCGAGGCGAAGGGGCGCGGGTCAGCCTCGGCCCACTGGGCGAGAGCGACCGACTTCCCGTATCCCGTTGGGGCGTCGAGAACGACGACGGGCGCGTCAGACTCCTCGAAGCGGCGAAGCAACCTCGGACGTTCGACGAAGGTTTGGAGGGCGAGCGTGTCGAGATCGATGCCCGCCACATGAACGTTGGACGGGCGATCGCGCTCGTGCACCTGGGTGGATCCGCTCAAGTGCTCAGACCTCCAGTCCGTTCGCTGAACGTTCCCGCCTTGGAGCCTACTCTCGCGAGCCCGGATGACCTGTGGGCATCCCGTGAACCAGCCGGATGAGATCGACGAGCTCGGCCCGCGGCTACGCGCCGTGGGCACCCCGTTTCGTGACCGCCGCGGCGCCGCACCGGGCCGCGAGGTCCGCCGCCTCAGCGATCGGCCGCCCCTCACCGAGCGCGTAGGTGAGACCGGCGGCGAACGAGTCGCCGGCCCCGTAGGTGTCGGCGAGCGGGCCGGGCAGCGGGGCCTCCGCCCATCGCCCAACCTCTCCGTCGGGCAACGTCCAGGTGCCGCCGGCGGCGCCGTCGGTGCGTACGACGAGCTTCGGGGCCGGCTCGATCTCGCCCGGTTCGTAGCTCTCGCCGGCGTCGCGCGCGCTCGCGACGAGCGCGTCGAGCTCGACGCCCGCTCGCGCGAGGGCTTCTCGGGCCCGAACCGAGGCGACGAGCGTCCTTCCAGCCCTCGCGATGCTGACCGCATCGGAATCGCCCGCCGTCAGGTAGATCGCCTCCATGCCGGCCAGCTCTTCCCACGGCAGCGCGTCTTCGCCGCGCGGGCCCGCCCGCTCGCCCAAGACCGTGATCGTGCGCTCCCCGGCCGCGTCGATGTGCACGAGGCCGCGCCGCTGCGGCTCCTCCCGCCAGGCGGCGGCGACGCGCACGCCGAGCGCCTCGAGCTCCTCCTTCGCCCGCCGGCCACGGTCGTCTCGTCCGAGGGCGGTGAGGAAGAGGCACCCGCCGGCAAGCCTCGCGAGCCTCACCGCCGCGACGGCGCCGCCCCCGCCCGGCTCCTCCCATGATGAGACCGCGTGGACGATCTCGCCGGCCACGGGGATTCGCTCGACCCTCGCGAAATCGATCCACTCCACGTGTCCGACCACGGCGACGCGCACGGGCGCGAAGCTACCGGGCTCGCCCGCCCGCCGGCACGCGGCGACTGGAGCGGGCGGTAGCGTCGGGGCCGACATGGGCGAGTTCTTCCTCCTCGCGCTCCTTGCCGCGGTCAACCCGACGCTCCTTGCCGCGGTGACGGTGATGCTTGTGCTCCCGAGCCCAAGGCGCCTGCTGTTCGGCTACCTGCTCGGCGCCTACATGACGAGCATCAGCCTCGGCCTCGTCATCGTCTACACGCTCCAGGGGACCGGGACCGAGAACACCGCCAAGCACACCCTGAGCCCGTTGGAGGACCTGGTGCTCGGGGCGATCCTTCTCGCCATTGCGTACGCCCTAGGGAGCGACCGCGGACACCGTTTCGCCGAGTGGCGTGAGGAGCGCAAGGAGGCGAAGCGAGCCGGCAAGGAACCGAAGGAACCGCTCTCGCAGCGCCTGCTGGGCCGCGGATCGGCACGAATCACCTTCGTCGTCGGAGCCGTGCTGACGCTCCCCGGCGTCTCCTACCTCACCGCCCTTCATCGCCTCAACATCGAGGACCCGGGGCCCGCGGCCACCGTCCTCTGCGTGATCGCGTTCAACCTGATCATGCTGGTCCTGCTCGAGGCGCCGACGATCGGCTACCTCGTCGCACCTGACCGGACGGCCCGCGCCGTCGAGTCGTTCAAGGACTGGCTGGCGCGCCGCGGCCGGCACTTCGCAACGTACGTCGCGGCGATTCTGGGCGGCCTGCTGATCCTGCGGGGGATCATCGAGCTGCTCTGACTGTGCCTCACGCCGCCGCGCGTCGGAGGCGGTCTGCCAGGGCGCGCAGGTGGTCGGCGAGCTCCGGTGGCTCGATCACCTCGAAGTCCACGCCGAGCATCGCGACCCGGAGCGCCAACCAGTCGAGGTCGTCGTCACGAGTTCTGAGCTCGCAGCTCCGTGCGTCGATCGGCTCGATATTGCCCCAGTGGGCCGGGAACCGGCGGCTGATCTCGTCGGCGCCGACGCTCAGGATGACGCGGGCCTCGAAGCGTGCGGGCGCCTCGCTGATGCTGCGCTCGACGTAGGCGGCGGCATCCCGCGCCGGGAGCGCACGGGCCGCGAAGCGCGCGCCGAGGGCGGTGGGTCGCGCCAGTCGGTCGAGGCGGAAGGTGCGCCAGTCCTCGCGGCCACGGTCCCAAGCGACCAAATACCAGCGCCGGCCGTGGTTCACGACCGCGTGCGGCTCGACCTCGCGACGGCTCTCCGCGCCGTCGCGGCGCCGATAGACGAACCGGATGCCCTCCGAGTCGCGGCAGGCGGTGGCGATGAGGGTCAGATGCTGGGGGTCGACCGTCGGCCCCCCAACCGGAAGGGTGAACGTTGCGGATCCGAGCGCCCGCACGCGCCGCCGCAGGTGTGCCGGCAACACCTGCTCGAGCTTCACGAGCGCGCGGACGGCGGTCTCTTCGATCCCGCTCACCGAGGCGCGGGCGGCGGTCCGCAGACCGACCGCGATTGCGATCGCCTCGTCGTCGTCGAGCAGCAACGGCGGCATCGCGGTGCCGGCGCGGAGCCGGTAGCCCCCAGCCGGGCCGGAGAGCGACTCCACCGGGTACCCGAGCTCCCGTAGCCGCTCGATGTCGCGGCGTATCGTGCGACCGGAGACCTCGAGCCGCTCGGCGAGCTCTGTGCCCGGCCAGTCGCGGCGGGCCTGTAGCAGCGAGAGGAGCTCCAGGAGGCGGCTCGAGGTCTGGTTCATGGGGATCCATCGTCCTCGCTATTTAGGACAGATCCTGACCTAAATCGTGTCTAGGGTGGCCACTCTTTTCAACGATCCGAGAGGAGCCCTCATGCCAGAGCGAGACGGATACATCCCCGGCGTTCCATGCTGGGTCGACACGACACAGCCCGATCCGGATTCGGCCGCCGAGTTCTACAGCGGCGTCTTCGGGTGGGAGCTCGAGGACGTCATGCCGCCCGACGCCCCGGGCAAGTACCTCATCGCCCGCATTCGCCGTGGCGACGTCGGCGCGATCAGCTCGCGTCCCGAGGGCGCGCCGCCGGGAGCCGTCTGGAACACCTACATCTGGGTCGACAGCGCGGACGACGCCGCGGCGAAGGTCACGGATGCCGGCGGCACCGTCATCGGTGAGCCGTCCGACGTGATGGACGCGGGCCGGATGGCCGTCCTCAGCGACCCCGAGGGCGCGGTCTTCTGCGTCTGGCAGGCCAAGGAGCACAGGGGCGCGCAGATCGTCAACGAGCACGGAAGCGTCAACTTCAACGGCCTCGCCACCCGCGATCTGGAGGGCGCCAAGGCGTTCTACGGTTCCGTCTTCGGCTGGAGCACCCTCGACCTCGGCGGGGGCGGCGCGTGGACCCTCCCCGGGTACGGCGATCACCTGGAGGCGAACGACCCCGGCCTGCGCGAACGGCTCGCGGAGATGGGGGGCCCGGCCGGCTTCGAGGACGTCGTCGCGACCATCAATCCGATTCCGGACTCGGAGCCCGACACGCCGGCCCACTGGAGCGTCACGTTCGCGGTCGACGACGCCGACGCGGTGGCGGCGAAGGCCGAGGAGCTGGGCGGCAACGTGATCGCCCCGCCCTTCGACGCGCCATGGGTGCGTATGACCGTGATCGCCGACCCGGCGGGGGCGACCTTCATCGCCACCAAGTTCGTGCCGGAGAACCGCGATCTGTCGGTGGGCGCATAGGGTCCGTCCACCACCGAGGCCCGAGGAGGCCCATGAGCGGATTCGCAGTCGCCCACCTGGAGAAAATCGACGAGATCAGCGACGGCCGCGAGCCCTGGCGTCCGGTGCGTCAGCACTTCGGCATCACCTCGTTCGGGGTCAACGCGTGGACCGGTCGCGAGACCGGGGACCGAATCATCAACGAGCACGACGAGGAGGGCGAGGACGAGGAGCTCTACTTCGTCCAGAGCGGCCGAGCCGGATTCGAGCTCGACGGCCAGTGCGTGGACGCACCGGCGGGCACGTTCGTCTTCGTCCGCCCGGGCGTCATGCGGACGGCGTTCGCCTCCGAGCCGGAGACGACGATCCTGTCGGTGGGTGCCACGCCGGGGCGGGCGTACAAGGTAACGGGCTGGGAGCTCTGGGCTCCTGCCGGACGGCTCTACCAGGAGGGACGCTACGCCGAGGCGGCCGACCTGGCCCGAGGCGTCGTCGAGGCGCACCCGGAGTACCACGGCGTCCTCTACAACCTCGCCTGCTGCGAGAGCCTCGCAGGGCGGAAGGCCGATGCGATCGGGCACCTGCGGCTCGCGGTCGAGCGATCGGAGAGCACTCGCTCGTACCTGGCGGAGGACTCGGACCTCGACCCGCTTCGCGACGAGCCCGCGTTCCAGGCGCTCCTGGCCGGTTAAGCCTCGTTGAGGCTCACGGCCGCGCGGATCAACGCCGTGAACCCCTCCTCGTCGATCGCTTCGCCCTCGTGGATGTCGATCGCGCGCCGGGTGTTGCCCTCGAGGCTCGAGTTGAAGAGCCCGGCAGGATCATCCAGTGAGGCGCCCTTCAGGAACGTGAGCTTCACGACGCTCTTGTACGTCTCGCCGGTACAGATCAGACCTTGGTGAGACCACACCGGAACCCCTGGGTTGGAGGCCTTTCTCCACTTCCACTCCTCGACCACCTCGGGATCGGCCCGCTTGATCAGGGCGCGGACCCTGGACAGCGTCTCACCGCGCCAGTCGTCCAGCTCCTCGATCCGCCCATCGATGAGCTGAGCGGGGGATTCATCTTCCATCGAGCCGATCTCCTTGTTCATGCAGCGGGAGCGACGGGACTCGAACCCGCGGCCTCCGGCGTGACAGGCCGGCGCTCTAACCAACTGAGCTACGCCCCCTGAACGGGGTCGGGCCCGGCTGGGCCCGAGTGACGGATTCTAGGGACGGCTAGTGTGAGCGGCGATGCGGCTCGTCACCTATCGCTCCGAACGCGGGGGTCGTGCCGGTGTCCTCCGGCAGGGCGGGGTCGTCGACTGCTGGGATGCGATCGAGGGCGAGGGGTCGAGCCTTCGCGAGTTGCTCGAGGGCGGCCGCCTCGACGATGTGGCCCGCGCCGACGGCGAGGTCATCGCGCTCGACTCGGTCGAGCTCCGGCCGCCCGTCCCCGACCCCGACAAGATCCTCTGCATCGGCCTCAACTACCGCGCCCACGCCGCGGAGGCCGGGATCGACCCGCCCGACAGCCCCACCTTCTTCGCCAAGTTCCGCAACGCCCTCGCCGCGCCGGGCGCGACCGTGCCGCTGCCCGCGGCGAGCGAGAAGGTCGACTACGAGGCCGAGGTCGCGTTCGTCGTCGGGCGCCGGGCGAAGGACGTCGCCGCCGAGGACGCGATCGACCACATCGCCGGCTACACGCTCCTCAACGACCTCTCCGCGCGCGACCTCCAGTTCTCGACACCGCAGTGGATGCCCGGCAAGGTCTTCGACGGCGCCGCGCCGTGCGGCCCCGCGATCGTCACGCCCGACGAGGCCGGCGACGCGGACGCGATCTCGTTCGCGCTGACCCTGAACGGCGAGGAGATGCAGGCCTCCTCGACGTCCGACCTGGTCTTCTCGATCCCGGAGCTCGTGGCACACCTCTCGCGCCTGATGACCCTGGAGCCCGGCGACCTCGTGGCCACCGGGACGCCCTCGGGCGTCGGCGGCGCGCGCGAGCCGCGCGTGTGGCTCGAGCCAGGCGACGAGGTCGTGATCAGCTCGCCCGAGCTCGGGCTGCTGGAGACGACGCTCGGCTGACCACCCGCTCGGCCCCGAACACGGCGGCCAGGACCAACGGCAGGAACCAGACGGCGTAGAAGTAGAACCAGTGCGTCGCGCCGACCTGGACCGCGATGACAACGGCGGCCGCGAGCGCGGCGACCTGGATCGGCGAGCGCCAACGCGGGTAAAAGGCGACGCCCGCGGCGAGCGCGGCGGCGGCGAGCCGCACCGGCGTCTGCAGGAAGTGAAGCGACGGGGCAAGACCCCAGACGCTGAACGGCGAGCTCCGCGAGGCCTGGTAGCCAAGCGTTCGGTCGTACAGCTCCCGTAAGCCGCCGTCGGGAACGAAGGGCAGGAAGAGCGCGGCGCAGACGGCGCCGAAGACCACAGCGAAGATCACCGCCGAGCGCAGCCGCCGGTCGCCTGTGCCGGTCGCGAACAGCGGCGCGAGCGCAGCCGACCCGAACTTCGCCGCCGTGCCGAGCGCGAGCATGAGGCCGCGGCCCGCCGGCGAGGCGAGCGCGACCATGGCGCCGACCAGCGTCGCGGCGACGAGCGCGTCGTCGGCGTTCGCGTTCATCGTGTAGAGCGTGAACGGGTAGGCGAGCCAGGCGAACGACATCGCCACCCCGAGGGCGCGGCCGTCCGGGCCCGCCCGCAGGCGCCGCCCCAGCGCAAGCAGCCCCAGCGCGGTCAGGAGGTCGAAGGCGATCGCGGCCGCGTGCGCCGCCGGCAGCGAGTCCCATTCTCCGTGGAAGGGGAGCGCCTCCTCGAAGGGGACGTAAGCGAGGTAATTGAAGGGCCCGTAGACGTCGCCGTGGATCTGAAGCCCCTCGTTGAACGTGCCGTCGTACAGGGGCTGGCCGTGCTCGATCCGGTCGGCGCCGACGACCCCCGCCGCGCCGATGTCGATCACGTGCGAGTCGGCCACGTTGAGGGCGATGCGGCCGGCGGCGAGCGCGACCGCCGCGATCGCGAGCCACCGGATCGGAACGAGCGGAACGAGCGGGCCGGCTCGCCGCCTCGGTCGCAGGCCGGCGACGAGCATCCGCACGAACACGTACGCGAGCACCGGGTAGGTGAGCGCCACCGAGGCGCGGATGTTCGCCCTGTTGAAGAAGTACAGCGAGACGCCGAGGCCGAGCAGGACGAGGAGGTCGAGGTGCAGGAGGCGGAAGGGCCGCCGCGGATCGAAGAACGGCGCGACGAACAGAACGCAGAGCGGCAGCCAGATGTACGGCGCGTTGACCATCTGCGCGATGGCGCCCTCGTAGCCGCGAGCGAGCTTCACCGTCACCTGCTGGTCGCGCCAGGCCTCCAGCACGTTCCCGGTGCGGTCGTCGATCACCGCGAGCGCCACCTCCTGGCGCGCGGCGCCGCTTCCGGTGAAGAAGTTCACCTGCCACTCGCCGCGCGCCGCGCTCGAAGGCGACCGGATGGAGGCGCCCGTCGGCCGCGCGCTCGGCGCGGACGGCGCTCGTCGCAGCGGCGATCCGCGTCGCCCGTGCCGCGTTCAGCCTGAAGCCGCCGGGCGGTTCGCGAAGGCTCGGCGGCCGTACCAGCCGCGGCGGCCTCTCGCCGCCGAACGGGGGCTCGTTCGCCGGGTTGTCGGCGAGCGCGGCGGCGGGCGCCACAAGCGCGCCGGCGACGACGGCGATGAAAATGATGCGCGGGCGCGGCATCGGCCGCGCATCTTCGACTATTGGGTCTCGTGGGCGGCGTCGCCCTCGGGCGCCTCGGCGACGGGGTCGGCGTCCGGCCGGCGAGGTGGCGGCAGGAGGCCCGCGCCGAGGAGCAGGGCGTCGGCCGCCTCCACCGGGAGCGGCGGCGATAGGTGCAGGCCCTGCCCCATCTCACAGCCGAGCTCGATTAGCTGGTTGCGCTGCGCCGTGCTCTCGATCCCCTCCGCCACGACGTCCAGCCCGAAGTTGTCGGCGAGGTCGACCATGGCGCGAAGCAGCGCCAGCTGTGCGCCCTCGCGGCCGATCTCGTCGACGAAGAAGCGGTCGATCTTCAGCGTGTCGAGCGGGAAGCGCTGGAGGTAGCGAAGCGAGGAGTAGCCGGTGCCGAAGTCGTCGACCGCGAGTGAGACGCCCAGCCGCTTCAGGGCCTCGAGGCGCTTGACGCTTCCCTCCGAGTCCTCCATCAACGCCGTCTCGGTGATCTCGAGCGTGAGGCCCCCCGGGTCGAGCCCGGCGGCGCCGAGGGCGGCGGCCACTTCCTTCGAGATCGTTGGCTCGCCGAGCTCGACGCCCGAGATGTTGACGCTGACACCAAGCCCGAGGTGCGCCGGGTACTTCGCGCGCCAGATCGCCGCCTGGTGACAGGCGGTGCGCAGCACCCAGCGCCCCAGCGCACCGATCTGCCCGCTCTGCTCGGCGAGCGGAACGAACCGGGCGGGGACCACGAGGCCGCGGGTGGGGTGCCGCCAGCGCACGAGGGCCTCGAGGCCGCTGATCCTCTCGGTCCGCAGCTCGTAGATGGGCTGGTAGACGAGTGCGAGCTCCTCGCGCTCGATCGCGCGCTTCAGGTCGACCTCGAGGTCGAGCCGCTCGACGACAGCCGTGTGCATCTGCGGCTCGAAGACCGCGTAGCGCCCCCGCCCGCTCGACTTCGCCCTGTACATGGCGAGGTCGGCGTTGCGGAGGAGCGTCTCCGGGTCGCCGGCGCCGCTCGCTATGCCCACGCTCGCCCCCGCCCAGATCTCGCGATCACCCAGCTCGACCGGCGCCTCGAGCGATTCCAGAATGCGCCTGGCGGTCCGGACCGCTTCGGTTCGGTCGGCCACTTCATCCAGAAGCACGGCGAACTCGTCACCGCCCAGTCGCGCCACGGTGTCCGCCGGCCGCAGGGCAGCGCTGATGCGCTTGCCGACCTCGACCAGCAGCTCATCACCGGCACTGGGGCCGAGGCTGTCGTTGATCGTCTTGAAGCCGTCGAGATCGCAAAAGAGGACCGCGACGGTGCCGTCGTTGCGCGCGGCGCGAGCGAGAGCCTGGCGGAGGCGGTCGAGGAGCAGGTTGCGGTTCGGGAGGCCGGTCAACGAGTCGTGCAGCGACTCGTGGATGGCCTCCTCCACCGCCCTCGCGTGGTTGAGCGCCAGGCTGGCGTGCTCGGCGAGGGCCAGGAGGATCTGTTGGTCGCGCTGGTTGTAGTGACGCTGCTCGCGCGAGCCCACGGCCAGGCTCCCCACGACGTCACCGCCCTCGCTGACGGGCGCCGCCATCGCCGAGGCCACACCGTGCGCAGTGAGGAACGCCTTGGCCGCGTCGTCGCCGGCGACGGCATCGACCACCACGAGCCGCCCCTCGCGCATGGCCTTCCCGCCGATCCCGCTTTCCGCGCGAGAGCGCCGGTTCGTCTCCAGCGCGCCGGGGTCGGCGCCCACCGAGGCGACCAGGACGGTGTGATGGGGATCGTCGGGATCCCGCAGCCGCAGCATGGCGACGTCGTCGGCGATGAGCTCGCATCCTGACTCGGCCACAACCTGAAGAACCTCGTGGAGCGGGCGGCGATCGACGATCGCGCGCTGGAGCTGGGAGAGATGCTCGAGCAGGGCCTGGCGCTCGCGAAGCGTGCTGAGAAGGCGCAGGTTCTCCGCCGCCTGGCGCTCCGAGGAGGCTCGCATCCGCCGCTCCGCCTCGACGAGACCGAGGCCGCGGAGCCCGAGCGACAGGACGGTTCCCATGCCGCGCATGAGCGCCACCTCCGCTGTGGAGAAGGGCTCGTCGGGGCGGCGCGCGAGGATGAGCGAGGCCGGCGGACGCCCCTCGAGCTCGACCGCCACGGCCGGGCATTCGCCGAGCCCGGCTACGCGCAGGGCCTGCGACTCGCCCGAGGCGACGGCGCCGAGCGCATCCTCAGGCGCCTCGCCGGGTGGGAACCCGACAATGAAGCGGGCACTCCCCTCCCTCATCAGCGCCCCGACCTCGGCGTCGAAGGCCTCGGCGATCCGCTCGACGCCGTGTTGTCCGGCCGCGGCCTCGTCGTCGAACCGGGAGATCAGTGCGAGAAACTCCGCCAGTCGGCGCGCCGCCCAGACCTCCGCGTCCTCGGTCATCAGCCCACCGCCAGGACCACGAGGGTCTGGTTGTGGAAGCCGGAGATGCCGCTAGTTCGGGCGATCTCGCCGTAGGTGTAGAAGCCGGCCACCGGCGCACCGCCGCCATGCGCGGAGATCCGGTCGATCTCGGTCTCGATGCCCGAGCCGAGGACGCGCCTGCGTGCGATGCAGTCGAAGGCGATGAGCCCCAGCGGGGCCTCCGTCTCGAGTGGCGCGAGCGCGTCCTCGCACGCGGAGTCAACGGCGGCGAGGACCGATGCGGAGTCGCCCTCCATGAGCCAGGCGAGGACGCCCCTCGGCACCTCTGCGATGCAATCGAGGGCGCGCGTGGAGAAGTCGGCGCCGCTCACGTAGCGGACGTGCTCCTCACCGCGGCGGCTGGCCAACCCGAGCGGGTGCGTCACCGCGAACCTGGTGAACTCCTCGGCGTCCTCGCGAACCACGGCGGGCGCGTCGAGGCGGTCGAGGTAGACGTCAAGGGCGGGCTGGTCGTCGATCTCCAGGACCCGGTTCGCCTCGCTCGCGGTGACGAGCATCGGCTCCGCCACGCGCTGCCACCCGTGGTGGACGCCGATCCCGAGCGGCGCCTCGGAGGCGAGCGTGGCCGCGACGACGGAGTTCGTCAGGACCCTGTCGCCGAAGAGCTGATGCGTCGACCGCATCCGGAGGCCGTCCCCGGCGCAGCCGCCCACGAGCGGCACACCGGCTCCGACAGCCGCGTACGCGCCGCGCACGATCTCCTGCTGGTCGCCCGCGAGCCCGTCCGTCAGCACGATCAGCACCCTGTGCTCGCGGCCGCCGTTGAGCTCACCGGCGCAGGCGGCGGCCTCGGCGCCCGCCGCCCGTAGCCTCTCCGCCGCCCCCTCGCCGGAGCCCACCGTCGCCGCGAACCCCTCGCCGCCGAGCGCGGCGACGACGACACCGCCATCGCCGGGGCCACCGGGCCCGATCTCGCCGGCGGTCGAGCAGCCGATGAGCGGCACCCTGCCGGCCGCGGATCGGATGCCGGCCAGAGCGGCCGGCAGGTCGAGCTCGTCCGACGCGAAGACGATCAGAAGGCGCGGATCGGGGCCGCGGAGCGCCGCCTCCGCCGCCGTCCTCCCGGCCTCGATCGACTCCACGCCGCCGGCGCGACCGACGCCGAGCCATCGATCTCTCTCCTGGGCGCTCATCCGTTTACATTCTCCCCATGCCGGACTCGTCGTCGGATCGCGGCTTTCCCATTAGCCCGTCGATTGTCGCTGGACCGTTGGTCGCGGGCGCTCGCGCCGCGCTCGAGGCGGTGCTCGAGCGAATCGAGGGTGGGCGGATCGAAATCGTCGAAGGCTCCAGGCGGCGCTCGTTTGGGCCCGCCGACGCCGACCTGCGCGCGGAGGTGCGCGTGAACGACCCGAGCTTCTGGGTCGACACGGTCCGCGGGAGCGCCAGCTGGGGCGCGGCGTATGCGGACGGCATCTGGGACGCCGACGATCTCCTGACGGTGTGCCGCATCGGCGCCCGGGAGCTCCCCCGCGCGGACGCATGGAGGAGGCGGATCCAGCCGCTGGTCGCCCAGGTTCAGCGCCTGTTGCGGCTGGTGCCGCGCAACACGCGGTCAGGCGCGCGGCGCCACATCGCGGCCCACTACGACCTCGGCAACGAGCTCTTCGCCGCCTTCCTCGACGAGCGCATGGTCTATTCATGCGCGCGCTTTCCGAGCGACGACGCGGACCTCGAGGAGGCGCAGCTCGCCAAGCTCGACGGCATCTGCAGCCAGCTTCGTCTCGGTCCCGGCGACCACCTGGTCGAGATCGGCACCGGATGGGGCGGCCTCGCGATCCGCGCCGCGGGCGAATACGGCGCCCGCGTGACGACCACGACGATCTCTGCCGAGCAGGGCAAGCTGGCCCTGGCGCGGGTCAGGGAGGCGGGCCTCTCAGACCGTGTCGAGATCGTCGACCTCGACTACCGCGACCTGCCCGGCCGCTACGACAAGCTGGTGTCGATCGAGATGATCGAGGCCGTGGGCTGGGAGTACTTCCCCACCTTCTTCCGCCGCTGCTCCGAGCTCCTCCACGACGACGGGTTGATGCTGCTGCAGTCGATCGTCACCGACGACGGCTCCTACGAGATCGAGAAGACGTCGAAAAGCTTCGCGAACACGCACATCTTCCCCGGCGGGTGCCTGCCGTCGCGGGCGATGATCGCGGACCGAATCGCGGACTCGACCGACATGACGACGGTCTGGCTGGACGACATCACGCCGCACTACGCACGGACGCTGCGCGCCTGGCGCGAGCGCTTCGAGGACGCGTTCGAGTCGCTTCAGCCCCGCGGTTACGACGAGCGCTTCCGGCGACTCTGGCGGATGTACCTCACGCTCAGCGAGGCTGGCTTCCGCGAGCGCCGCCTCGGCGACATGCAGCACCTGTTCGCGAAGCCGAGGTGGCGCGACGATCGGGTTTCCGAGCAGGAAGACGCTAGGTTGCTGGCGGGGGCCACAGCATGACGATCGCGAGCCAGCCGACCGACCTCTACGAGATCCCGCAGGAGATGCGGGACTTCCGCGAGACGATCGCGACGATCGTCGACGAGCGGATCCGCCCGCGGGCGGCCGAGATCGACGCGAAGGGCGAGTACCCCCGCGACGTACGCGAGCTGCTCGCCGAGCACGACATCCTCGCGCTGCCGTTCGCGACCGAGTACGGCGGCACGGGGACCGGGACGCTGATGCTCCAGATCGCGGTCGAGGAGATCGCGAAGGCGTGTGCATCGAGCGCGCTGATCCTCATGGTCCAGGAGCTCGGCTCGCTGCCGATCCAGCTCTTCGGAACCGACGAGCAGAAGGAGCGCTGGCTGCCGCCGCTGGCGAGCGGGCAACGCTCGCCGGCGTTTGCGCTCTCCGAGCCCGAGGCGGGCTCGGACCCCGCCTCGATGCGGACCTCGGCGGTGAAGGATGGCGACGAGTGGGTCATCAACGGCCAGAAGAATTGGATCACGAACGCGACCGTCGCCGACTTCTACGTCGTCTTCGCCAAGACCGATCGCGAGACGAACCGCAGCACGGCTTTCGTCGTCGAGTCCGACCGCGACGGCTTCGACGCCGGCAAGCTCGAGCACAAGCTCGGTATCCGCGGCTCGCCGACCGGTCAGCCTTCGTTCACCGACGTTCGGGTGCCGGCGGAGAACGTGATCGGCGAGGTCGGTCGCGGTCTCTCGGTCGCCCTGGCGACCCTCGAGCGTACGCGGCTCGGCGCGGCGGCACAGGCCGTCGGCATCGCCCAGGGCGCGCTCGATTACGCGATCGGCTACGCCAACGAGCGGATCGCATTCGGCAAGCCGATCATCGAGATGCAGGGCATCCAGTTCAAGCTCGCCGACATGCAGACCCGCGTCGCCGCGGCCCGCGAGCTGCTCTACAAGGCCTGCGCGATGGCCGACCGCGGCGAGCCCGGCCTCGGGAGCTACACGTCGATGGCCAAGCTCTTCGCCTCCGACGCGGCGATGTACGTGACTGTCGAGGCCATCCAGGTGCTGGGCGGTTACGGCTACGTCAACGAGTACCCGCTCGAGCGCATGATGCGAGACGCCAAGATCACCCAGATCTACGAGGGCACGAACGAGATCCAGCGCGTGGTGATCGCGCGCGCTATGAAGCGTTAGCCAGCGCCTTCTCGAACCACACTTCGGCCTGCGGGTTCGAGTTGTAGCGGGGGATCTGGCGGTAACCGCGCGAGCGGTAGAGCTCGATCGCCTCGGTGAAACGGGCCGCGCTGTCGAGCCGCACCGATTCGCAACCGAGCTCACGCGCTCGCCGCTCGAGGTCGTCGAGGATGAGGCGGCCGATGCCTCTGCCGCGGTACTCGGGCGCAACGACCATCCGCTTGATCTCCGCCGTCGCCTGGTCGAGGCGGCGCACGGCGCCAAGGCCGGCGGCATCGCCGTCGACGCAGGCGATGAGCACGGCGTCGTAGGGAGGGTGCTCATCGCTCAGCGGCGGCGGCGGGCCGAACGAGCGAGCGTCGCGGTAACGGCGGTCGCCCTCGGCATTCAACTCACGGCTGAGGGCGTCCGCGCGCGGATCGCCGGGCGGCACCTCGCGAAGCTCGACGGCCGCGCTCAAGCGAGCGCTCCGCCCACGATCGTCCGCGCGACGAGCGGCACGCCGGGCCGGTAGACGAGGTGGGCGTAATGCGGCGCGTCGAGGATGGTGAGGTCGGCGCGCATGCCGGGAGTCAGGCAGCCGACGTCGTCGCGGTGAAGCGCGCGCGCCCCGCCTGAGGTCGCCGCCGCGATCGCCTCCTCGATCGTCAGCCGCATCTCGCGGACGGCGAGAGCGATGCAGAAGGCCATCGAGGTCGTGTAGCTCGAGCCCGGGTTGCAGTTCGTCGCCAGCGCCACCGATGCGCCGGCGTCGATGACGCGGCGCGCATCCGGATACGGCTCGCGGGTCGAGAAGTCGGTCGCCGGAAGGAAGGTCGCAACGGTGTTCGAGCCGGCGAGAGCGTCGACGTCCGCGTCGTCGAGGTGGGTGCAGTGGTCCACCGACGCGGCGCCGAGCTCGACCGCGAGCTGGACGCCGGGCCCGGGCCCGAGCTGGTTGCCGTGAACGCGCAGTCCGAGCCCCGCAGCGCGGCCGGCCTCCAGCACTGCCCGTGACTGCTCGGCGTCGAATGCCCCCCGCTCGCAGAAGACGTCGACCCACCGGCTGAGGGGCGCGCACGCCTCCAACATCTCGCCGCAGACGAGCGCAACGTATTCGTCGCTGCGGCCGTCGTACTCCGGCGGGACCGCGTGGGCGCCGAGGAAGGTGACCTCTTCGGTCAGCTCGGCGGCGACCTCGCAGATCCGGCACTCGCTCGCGACGTCCAGTCCGTAGCCGGACTTGATCTCGAGCGTCGTGATCCCGGCGCGAAGCGCCTCGGCTCGGCGAGCGGCCGCGAGCGCATGGAGCTCCTCGACGCTCGCCGCACGCGTGGCCTCCGTCGTCACCCTGATGCCTCCCGCCTCGTAGGGCCGGCCGGCCATGCGCTCGGCGAACTCCTCGGTGCGGTCGCCGGCGAAGACGAGGTGGGTGTGGCTGTCGACGAAGCCGGGGATCGCGCAGCGGCCCCCGGCTTCGATTCGCTCGTCGGCCGCGACGCCGGCCGGCTCGATCGCGGCAATACGCCCACCCTCGATGATGAGCGCCGCCTGGGAGAGGACGCCGAGGGGGCCCTCCCCCAGCTCGGGGTTGCCCGTCACGAGCTGGCCGATGTTGTCGACTGCGACGGTGCTCACGACACCTGAAGGTTCGCGCTCCGAAACAGCAACTCTCCTCTTTCGGGCTGCGCGCTCACCGCCAGACCGCCCCGATCGCTCCGCTCAGCTCCCCGGCGACGTCGAGTTGGGTGTGCGCGCCGCCGCGCACGACGTCGCGTCCTCCGACCACGACGTTCGTGACGTCCGCGGCAGTGCCCGCGAACACGAGTGAGGGGATCGCGTGCTCGACGGAGGTGCCCGCCAGGCGCTGGGAGTCAAGGCGGTATGTGACGAGGTCGGCCAGGGCCCCCGTCTCGATGCGCCCGGCCGAGGGCCAGCCGAGACAGGCGTGACCGCCCTCGGTCGCGGCGCGGAGCAGCTCGGCGGCGGAGGAGCCGCCGCGCCGGCCGGAGGCGAGGCGCTCGTCGAGCTCGATCGCGCGGGCCTCCTCGAGCGGGTCGATGACGGCATGCGAGTCGGAGCCGACGGCCAGCCGGGCGCCGGCGTCGCGGACGGATTTCGCCGGACCGATCCCGTCGGCCAGGTCACGCTCGGTCGTCGGGCACAGGCAGACGGTCGCGCCCGAGCCTCCAAGCGCGCTCAGGTCGGTGGCGGTGAGGTGGGTGGCGTGGACCGCGGTGAACGCGGGACCGAGGGCACCCGCGTCGGCGAGCACCTCCGTCGGCGTGCGCCCGTAGGCCGCGAGGCTCGCCTCGTTCTCCGCCACCTGCTCCGACACGTGCGCGTGGAGGGGGCGGTCGCCGGCCCACTCGGCGACCCTCGCGGCCGAGTCGGGGTCGACCGCGCGAACGCTGTGGATCGCCGCCCCGATGCGCGTGCGCGGGCCGCCGGACAGAGCGTTAACGCGGCCCGCCCAGCCCTCGGCGTCGCCGTCGGAGAAGCGCCGCTGCACGTCGCTGGGCGGCTCGCCGATCCCGCCGTGCAGGTAGCAGGCGTCGAGGAGGGTCATCCTGATCCCGGCCTCGATCGCCGCCTCGATCAGCGCCTTGCCCACCTCGTTGGGATCGTCGTAGCGCACACCGCCCGGAGCGTGATGGAGATAGTGGAACTCGCCCACGCATGTGACGCCCGCGAGAGCCATCTCGGCGAATGTTGCGCGGGCCAGCGTGAAGTAGACCTCGGGATCGAGGCGCCCGGCCAGCTCGTACATGGCGTCGCGCCAGCTCCAGAAGTCGCCGCGCCCGGCCTCGCTCCGACCGCGCATCGCCCGCTGGAAGGCGTGCGAGTGAGTGTTCGCGAGCCCTGGAATCGTGAGGCCGAGGAGGTGCGATGCCTCCCCGGGCGGCGGGCTCACGCGCGGCGCGACCGACGCGATCCGGTCACCCTCAACCGTGACGACGACGCTCGCCTCCGGGATCTCTCCCCCGAGCCATGCGAGCTCACACCAATACAACTTGCGGGCGCCTCCGGTCTTCACGACCCGACCCGGTCGACCAGCGCGCGAGCTCGGCGCTCGAAGTTCGCGCGCTGATGGCGTTCGTACTCCTCCGGCGTGGCGAGCGTCCGGGGGTCCGCCAGGTCGACGAAGAGGACGCCGTCGAGGTGGTCGACCTCGTGCTGGAAGGTCCCGGCGGTGAGCCCGCGGCGGACCTCGGTTCGCTCGTTGCCGTCGCGGTCGAGATAGCGCACGCGGACCTCGAGGTGGCGGTCGAGCTCGCCGCGCAGGCCGGGGATCGAGAGGCAGCCCTCGTTGACCCTGAACGTCTCGTCGCCGAGCGGCTCGATCTCGGGGTTCACGATCACGGTCAGCGGGACGGGCGGCTTGTAGGGATAGCGCGGGTTGTTCGGCTCGACCTCGACGACGGCGACGCGAACCGTCGCACCGACCTGGTTGGCGGCGAGGCCGGCGCCGTGAGCGGCGCGCTTGGTCTCGATCAGGTCGTCGATGAGGGATTGAATCTCGGGGGAGCCCAGGTCATCGGGTGTGACCCCCCGGGAGCATTGCCTCAGGACCGGGTCACCGATAGAGAGGATCGGTCGAACGCTCATCGCGATTTGAGCAGAGTGGTCATTTGTGGGGTCTATAGGCCCATCAATCGACCACTCGAGTTCATTCGCTCCCTCGCTGATCATCGTCCCGCCGCATCGGTATGCGCACCCCGCGTTCCTCTGCCACAGCCAGCGCCGACTCGTACCCCGCGTCGGCGTGGCGCATCACGCCCGTCCCCGGGTCGCTCGTCAGCACCCGCTCCAGCTTCTCGCGAGCGAGATCGGTGCCGTCGGCCACGCACACCATGCCAGCGTGTATCGAGCGGCCGATCCCGACCCCGCCCCCGTGGTGGATCGACACCCAAGATGCGCCCGACGACGTGTTCACGAGCGCGTTCAGGAGCGGCCAGTCGGCGATTGCGTCCGAGCCGTCGGCCATCGACTCGGTCTCGCGGTATGGAGACGCGACGGACCCCGAGTCGAGGTGATCGCGGCCGATGACGATCGGAGCTGAGATCTCGCCTGCGCGGACCATCTCGTTGAACCGGAGACCGAGCCGAGCGCGCTCGCCGAAGCCGAGCCAGCAGATCCGCGCCGGCAGACCCTGGAACGCGATCCGCGCGGCGGCGAGGCGAATCCAGCGCCCGAGCGCCTCGTCGTCCGGGAACTCCTCGAGCACCGCGCGGTCGGTCGCGGCGATGTCCGCGGGGTCACCCGAGAGCGCGGCCCACCGGAACGGGCCCTTGCCGGTGCAAAAGAGCGGGCGGATGTACGCGGGGACGAAGCCGGGGTAGTCGAAGGCCCGCTCGAAGCCGCCGAGCTTGGCCTCGGCCCGGAGGCTGTTGCCGTAGTCGAAGACCTCCGCCCCGGCGTCCTTGTAGGCGACCATCGAGAAGCAGTGGGCGGCGATCGACGCCCGCGCGCGGCGCACGTACTCGTCCGGGTCCGCGGAGCGGAGCTCGCCGGCCTCTTCCAGCGTCAGGCCCGCCGGGATGTAGCCGGTGAGAGGATCGTGGGCCGAGGTCTGGTCGGTGACGACCTCCGCCTCGAAGCCGTGCTCCCGAAGGGCGGGCAGCACCTCCGCGGCGTTACCGGCGAGGCCCACGCTGAGCGCCCGCCGCTCGGCCTTGGCGCGTTCGCAGCGGGCGACCGCGTCCTCGAGATCATCCGCCTCCTCATCGAGGTAGCGCGTCTCGAGCCGGCGGCGGATGCGCTCGGGATCGACCTCCACGCAGAGCGCGACCCCCTCGTTCATCGTCACCGCGAGCGGCTGGGCGCCTCCCATGCCGCCGAGACCAGCGGTGAGCGTGATCGTCCCCGCGAGTGAGCCACCGAAGCGACGCCGGGCGATCTCCGCAAAACACTCGTAGGTCCCCTGGACGATCCCCTGGCTTCCGATGTAGATCCACGAGCCTGCGGTCATCTGGCCGTACATCGTCAGGCCCTCTGCCTCGAGCCGGCGGAACTCCTCCCAAGTGGCCCACTCCGGAACGAGGTTCGAGTTCGCGATCAGAACGCGCGGCGCCCATTCGTGGGTGCGGAAGACGCCAACCGGCTTGCCCGACTGGACGAGGAGGGTCTCGTCGCCGTTGAGATCTCGCAGCTCGCTGACGATGGCGTCGAAGGCGTCCCACGATCGCGCCGCGCGGCCCGTCCCGCCGTAGACGACGAGGTCGTCCGGACGCTCGGCCACGTCGGGATCGAGATTGTTCATCAGCATCCGCAGCGCCGCCTCCTGCGGCCAGCCGCGGCAGGAGAGCTCGGTACCGCGGGGCGCCCGCACCTCGCGCGGCCCGCTCACAGTCTCTTGGGTTCGCACTCGGCCGACACAACGGCTCCTTTGTAGAGCCTCGCGCTCACAACATCTCCCCGATCGCGCCCTCGACCGCGGCGACCACCACGCCCTCGCCGACCAGTCGCTCGACCCTGTCGAGCTCAGGCGCCGGCGAGCGATCGGGCCCCGGCCCGCCCGCGGCGGTGCGAACCAGGTCGCGCGCCGCGGCCGTGCCGGCCGCGGGCAGCAGCGGGGCCCGCAGGTCGAGCGCCCGCGCCGCGCAAACGAGCTCGACCGCGAGGATGCGCGTCAGGTTTGCGAGCGACGCGCGGAGCTTGCGGGCAGCGCCCCATCCCATCGAGACGTGGTCCTCCTGCATCGCGCTCGTCGGCAGTGAGTCGACGCTCGCGGGCGCCGCGAATCGCCGGTTCTCAGCCACCATCGCCGCCTGCGTGTACTGGGCGATCATGAGCCCGGAGTCGACCCCCGGGTCGGCCGCGAGGAACGGGGGCAGCCCCTGCGATCGGCTCGCGTCGAGGAGGCGATCGGTCCGGCGCTCCGCGATCGCCCCCACGTCGGCGGCGGCGATCGCCAGCAGGTCGCAGGCGAGCGCGAGCGGCGCGCCGTGGAAGTTGCCGCACGACTCAACCCGTCCGTCCGGCAGGACCATCGGATTGTCGATCGCCGACCGGAGTTCGGCGTCGGCAATGCGGTCGGCATGCGCGAGGGCGTCTCGGGCGGCACCGAGGACCTGCGGCGCGCACCGCAGCGAGTAGGCGTCCTGCACGCGAGGATCGTCGTGGCGGTGCGAGGCCACGATCGCCGAGCCGGAGAGCAGGCGAGCGAGATTGGCGGCGCTCGCCGCCTGGCCGACCTGCGGGCGCAGCGCGATCAGGTCACCGGCGAATGCTCGGTCGGTTCCGAGCAGTGCTTCCACCGACATCGCGGCCGCCACGTCGGCGGCGCGCAGGACCGCTCGCATGTCCTCGCACGCGAGCACGAGCATCCCGAGGATGCCGTCGGTGCCGTTGATGAGCGCAAGGCCCTCCTTCGCCCGCAGCGTCAGCGGCTCGGCTTCGGCCGCGTCGCCGAGCACCTCTCCCTCCCCGATCAGGACGAGCGCGACGTGCGCCAGCGGGGCAAGGTCGCCGCTCGCGCCGAGCGAGCCGTGCTCCGGTACGACCGGCGTGACGTCCCGGTTCAGCAAATCGAGGAGACGCTCCGCCACGATCGGCCGCGCTCCCGAGTAGCCCATCGCCAGCGATCGGGCGCGCAGGAGCATCATCGCCCGTACCACCTCGCGCTCGACCGGCGGGCCCATGCCGGCCGCGTGGGAGCGGATCAGCGAGCGCTGCAGCTCCTCGCGGCGCTCGGCCGCAATCGGGGTCGTCGCCAGCGAGCCGAAGCCCGTCGAGACGCCGTAGACGGGCTCATCGGAGTCGGCGAGGCGCTCGACGATGGCCGCGCTCGCCTCCATCGCGGCCCGGCCCTCGCCGCCGAGTCGTACCTCAGCCCCGTCGCGCGCGACCTGGACGACGTCGGCGGGGCGGAGTCCGGCGGGGCTCAGCTCGATCGTCGACACGAAGCGGTTATACGCCACCGGCCCTGGACGAAGCCGTGTGGCTCAGCCGGGCGGCGGGTGCGAGGGGATCTCGTTGCGGACTGCCGGCAGCGACGCCGAGAGCGGCTCTCCGCCCGGCGGCGTCTCTGCCTTCGTCAGCGTCTTGTGGGGTTTCGACCAGTCGATGCGAACCGGCTTCACCTGCAGCAGGGCCTTCCAGGTGAAGGGGCCGATCGTCCCGGTCGGGGTGATGTTGTGTCGCGACTGGAAGTCCTCGACCGCGGTTTCTGTGCGCGCGCCGAAGCGGCCGTCAACCCCGACGCTCTCGCCCGCTCCGATCAGGTGCTCCTGCGCCCAAATGACCTGATCGCCGGCGCTCCCGCGGTGGAGGCTCGGATACACCTTGGTCTTCTTGAACCCGTGCGCTCGGTGGTTCGGGCGGCCCAGCAGCTGCCACTCCGAGGGCGCGGTCGCCTGCCACGACCACCACGAATACCCCGGGAAGCCGTAGGAGATCGTGAGGTGGCGGAACGCGGCCAGCTCGCGCGGTGGAGGGTTGTCGTAGGTCTGGCCGAGCGGCTCGATCGGACGGCGGTAGACGCGGTTCTGGATGAACATGTGCTCGAGGCCGTTCTGAGGCGAGGTCCCAATCGCCTTCCAGTAGACCTGCGGCGCGTTGTGCTGCGCGGCGCCCGGGCCGAGGAAGACGGAGTAAGGGAGGCCGGGGTGGTAGTCATTCCACGGGAAGCTCGCCAGGGCGATCGGGAAGCGCTGACCGACGCCGTGCCGCAGCTTCCGTATGTAGATGCTGGCGGCGGCGTAGCGGCCTTCGTATTCGGCCTCGGCGTCGATCATGAGGCAGTCGGCGCCGTCCGCCTTCGCCTTGATGCCCTGCTTCGCCTCGCCGCTGGGGTGGCTGCCATAGACGTATTGCCACGCGCAGACGTCGAGGCCGCGGGAATGCAGCGCGCTGACTAGCCCGGGCGTGAACTGGCTCCATTCGTTCGTGCTGTCGGAGCTCTTGATGAAGACCGTGTCGACACCCGAGGCGTGCGCCTGCTTCGCGATCGCCTTCACGCTCCCCCCGCTCGAGTGCCCGAGCAGCCAGATCCACATCCCCTGCCCGCCGAGGGGGCCCACCCGCGCGGAGCGGCCGTGACCGTGGTGGTGATGGTGCCCGCCGCCCGCGCCGGTGCCGCCGCTGCCGCGCGGCGACGCCGCCGCGGCCAGTCCTGTGGCCGCGAGCATGAGCGCCAGCATGCCCGCCAAGGCGCCGGCGCGGAGTCTTCCCTGGATAGCACTCCTCGCCATTTGCAGCGGAAATCCGCCGTCGAACACCTTAGAGGCTTCGCGGCGCACACGCAATTCCTGCCACCGCCACGCATATGAGAGGTCGCGCGCCGCGACGCGGGCGGCTGCGGCTAGGGCCATGGGCGGTGGCGGGCTCGAACCGCCGGCCTCCTGCTTGTAAGGCAGGCGCTCTCCCAACTGAGCTAACCGCCCGGGCGCGAAATTATGGCGCTCGCCGCCCCTAGGCCAGCCTTTCGTCAGGAACGATCCGGTCGCGGCGCAGGCGCAGGCCGATCAGCGGGTAGATGAGCGTCGAGATGATGGCGGCGCCGACGAGCGCCGACGCGGTCGAGGGCCGCATCTCGCCGAGGCTCAGGGCGAGGGTCGTGATCGCGACGACCAGTGGCAACTCGGTGGAGCAGAGCACACCCAGGGCGGCGCGGTCGCGAAGGTCGAACTTGTCGCGGTAGAGCGCGACGGCCGGAACGCCGCGAACGACCAGGAACAGGGCGGCGAACATCGGGAGCTTCAGAAGGGCGGTCGGGTCGTTGACGAGGACGTCGAGGTTGAACGCCATGCCGCTGGTGACGAAGAAGAACGGAATCAGGAAGCCGTAGCCAACGGCGTTCAGCTTCGACTCGAGGATCGCGAGCTCGTGGCCCCGCAGCGCGACCCGGGTGATCATCCCGGCGACGAAGCCACCGAGGAGCAGGTCGAGGCCGAGCTGCGAGGCGAGCGCCACGAGGCCGAAGACGAGCACAACGGCGAGCCTCACGGCGAGCTGGCTCGACGACTCGAATGTGCGCTCGAGCGCCGGCCACCCGCGATAGGCCGAGCGCACCGAGAAGACACCAAGCAGAACGGCCGCGACGACGAACGCCACGAGGATCACTGCCTCGTGGAGCGGGTGCGTCGTGGAGAGCAGCAGCGTGACGATGAGGATCGGACCGAACTCTCCGACGGCGCCGGCCGCGAGCAGATATGTCCCGAAGCGGGTCTTGGTCTCGCCCGCGTCGCGGAGAATCGGGATCAGCGTCCCGATCGCGGTTGTCGCGATCGCCGAGCCCGTGTAGAGGTCGGAGACGATGACGTTGCCGGCCGACAGGAGGCCTGCGATCCCGTAAGCCAGAGCGAGTGAGAGCACCCAGCCCGCGCCGCCTCGCGCGAGGGGGCTCCCCTTGATGCGCTCGAAGTCGATCTCGTAGCCCGCGAAGAAGAACAGCATCCCCAGGCCGAGGTTCCCGAAGAAGGTCGAGAACGCATCGACCTTCGCGAGGCCGGCGATCTCGGGGCCGATGATGATCCCGAGCAGGAGCTCGAGCACAACGACCGGGATTGCGAAGCGCGGCTCGAGCACCGTCGCCGCAATGCCGGCCGCGGCGGCGGTCGCGACGATGACGAGGAACGAGGTGGCGTCGATCAAGGGCGGGGGGACTTAGCGCTCGCCCAGGCGCCGGTACGCGGAGACCGAGTACGACGTCCGCCGCGCGTGGAGCACCGGATCGTCCGAAGGCTCGATTCCGTCACCGAGGCGGAGCGGGTCGAACACCTCGATGTGACCGTCCCCCTCGGGGTCGTCGACGATCGCGGTGATCTCGAGCGTTCCGGCCTCCACGAGGCCGGAGTCGTCCGGCCAGACCTCGCTCGGGTCGACCAGCGAGGCGCCGTCCGGGCGGAGCTGGAGGAGGAGGGTGAAGCGGATGGGGCCATTCGCCAGGCGCTCGCGAAGGTCGTCGAAGAGGTAGTCGCGGCCCTTGGCGCGGGCGTCGTCGTCGGCGATCCGCTCCTCCTCGCCGTCCTCCGTCCGCCAGCGAAAGCGGATCCAGGTCGCCCCCTCATCGGAGTCGAGAAGCTTGAACGTGTGCGGCGAGTAGTAGTGGACGCGGGTGAAGCTCGCGGGGGGCTCGATGCCCATCGTCGAGGCGATCGACGGCTGCGCCTCCGGGTGCTCTCCGAGCCATGCGCCGAGCTTCTCCATATCCGGCTGACCCGTCTCGGGGTCGGGCTTGCGCAGTTCCAGGAGCTCGAGGAACTCCTCGGGGGTCCGGGTTGAGAATGCGCGCGCGGTCGTCGCCAGCATGTCTGTCTCGTCGCCGCCGGCCGGGCGGAGCTTCACCGCCATTCCCCGCGCCTCCCGGCTCGCATCGTTGGAGTCGGGGTTGCCGCTGCCGTTCGAAAACCGGACGAGAAGCGGGACCGCGTCGCCGCTGAAGTGCGCCGCGCGAGAGAGGCGCCCGGCCTCCTCGGTGGCCGTGAACGTGCCCTCGCACCAGATCCCCTTCGCGTGGAGGGCGCGGCGACCGTCGTGCACGCCGTAGATCGCTGTCGCGGCCGCCACCAGGTCCTTCGAGAGCTGGTCGTGCTCCTCCGGCTTGGGCGGTGCTTCCGGCACGCCTGGAACGTACCTGATCGGCCCCGAGCATCGGCTGTTGTACGTTCCGGTCATGGACCTCGGGATCGACGGCAAGGTGGCGCTTGTGATGGCGTCGAGCAAGGGGATCGGGCGCGGCATCGCCGAGGCGCTGGCCCGTGAGGGCGCGCGGGTCGCGATGGCGAGCCGGTCCCGGGACGCGATCACCGAAGCCGCCGACTCGATCGACGGCGAGACGGCCGCCTTCGAGGCCGATACGTCGGACCTGGACCGGATGCGCGAGCTCCCGGGCGAGGCCGCCCGGCGGTTCGGCGAGCCGGCCACGATCCTCGTGCTCAACACCGGCGGGCCGCCGAAGGGCGGCGCGCTCGAGAACTCGCTCGAGGAGTGGGAGGGCGCGTTTCGCTCGCTGGTGCTCGCGCCACGCGTCCTGATCGAGGAGGCGCTCCCCGCCATGGGCGAGCGCGGGTTTGGGCGGATCGTCAACGTCGGCTCGTCGTCCACCCGCGAGCCGATCCCGAGCCTCAACCTCTCGAACTCGCTGCGGCAATCGGCGATCGGGTTCCTCAAGACCCTCTCGCGCGAGGTCGCGGGCGACGGGGTCACGGTCAACACGGTGCTGACCGGCCGGTTCGCCACCGAGCGGCTCGCCTCGAACTGGGGAAGCTGGGAGGAGATGGAGCGCGGCGCCGCGGAGGACGTGCCCGCGGGACGCCTCGGAACGCCCGAGGAGTACGGCGACCTCGTCGCGTACCTCTGCTCGGAGCGCGCGGGCTACCTCACCGGCGCGCAGATCCCGCTCGACGGCGGGCTTCTGCGGTCGGTCTGAGCCTCAGGCGGCTCGCGCGAGCGTCCCGCGCTGGTGGGCGACGCCGATCCAGACGACGCCGGCGACGATCGCCACGATGCTCAACGCCTGCGGCTGGGTGACGCCGAGGACGTCCGCAGTGTTCCGGCGCAGGAACTCGACCAGCAGTCGCTCGATGCCCGAGAGGATCAGGTAGAGGGCGAACAGGATCCCGGGGCGAAAGCGATCGCGGAGCCGCCACAGCGCGTATGCGATCAGCCCCATCGCCAGCGTCTCGTAGATGGGCGTCGGCTGGACCGTGTGGTGGGTGGGCACGGTGCCGTTCGGGTAGGCCATCGCCCACGGGCCGTCCCAGCTCCTCCCGTAGTCGCCGTCGCCGGACACCTGGCAGCCGATCCGGCCGATGGCATAGCCGACGGAGAGTGGCACCGCGCAGATATCGAGCAGGGTGAGGTTGAACAGGCCGCGCCGGTAGGCCCAGATGCCGACCGCGATCGCACCCCCGATCGCGCCGCCGTACCAGACGAGTCCCGATCCCGAGAAGAGGTTGCCGAGGAGATCGTGCTTGACCTGGTCGTAATTCTCGACGACGAAGTAGAGCCGGGAGCCGATAAGGCCGCCGAGGAGTGCGAAGAGGATCGCCTCGTAGGCCCAGTCCGCGGGCTTCCCGATCTCCTTCAGCCGGCGCCCGAGCACCGCCCCCGCGGCGATGAAGGCGCATGCGAATGCGATCCCGAAGGTCTGGAGGGTGACGGGGCCGATGTGAACCGTGGGCTGCATCTACGTAGTAGCCCCGACGGGGTTCAAACCCGTTCTTCAGGGTCGAAAACCCTGCGTGCTTTCAAGTACACCACGGGGCCGTGGCGAACAGAGTCTACGGTTCGGTTGACCTCGCTTTCCGTCCGCCGACCGGCTCATACTAACGAACATATGTTCGTGGAGGTGCGGTGAAAGCTAAGCCTGCGGAACCAGCGGGCGTAAGCGAACCGGCTGCCCTACGGGGTCTGCACGCTTCGAGTCCTGCGGAGCACGTACCTCGTCCAGCACATCTACGGTGCGATTCAGGAATACGCCGGCTTCGAAGAGCCGACTTGGCTGGACGGCCGTCGACGCCCGCGGGGCGACCGAGACGTCAGGCGACCAGTAGCTCCAACAGCGCCTTCTGGGCGTGGAGGCGGTTCTCCGCCTCGTCCCACACCGCCGAGCGCTCGCCGTAGAGCATCTCCTCGGTGATCTCCTCGCCCGGATGCGCCGGGAGGCAGTGGAGGACGATCGCGCGGTCGGACGTGTCGGCGAGGAGCTCGGCGTTCACCTGGTAAGGGCCGAGGGCCGAGCGCCGCTCCTCCGCCTGGGCCTCGTCGCCCATGCTCACCCAGACGTCGGTGTAGACGGCGTCGGCGCCGGCTGCAGCCACGGCCGGGTCGCCGGTGTCGAGCGCGCCGAGTCCCGGCTCCAGCCGATAGCCCTCGGGCGAAGCGACTCTCACCTCAACCCCGGCGATCCCGCCGAGAACGCACAACGACCGGGCAACGTTGTTGCCGTCGCCGACGTACGCCAGCTTCAATCCCTCGAGCTCGCCGAACCGCTCGCGCAGGGTCATCAGGTCGGCGAGCGCCTGGCAGGGATGGTGGCGAGGAGTGAGGCCGTTGATCACGGGAAGCTCGTCGGCGTCGGCGAGTCCCGGCGACGGTCTCGTCCGAGCCCGACCGGATGACGAGGCCGTGCACGTAGCGGGAGAGAATCCGCGCCGTGTCGCCGATCGACTCGCCGCGCGAAAGCTGGAGCTCGTCGCTTCGGAGGACGACGGGGTGGGCGCCCAGCTCGCTCGACGCCGACGTCGAAGGAGACCCGGGTTCGAGTCGATGGCTTCTCGAACAGAAGCGCCACCGAGCGCCCTTCGAGCGGGCGCGGCGCGTCGGCGGCTCCGCGGCTCGCCTTGAGCTCGATCGCCCGGTCGAGCAGGGCCATGAGCTCGTCCCTCGACAGCTCCTCGCCGGTGATGAGGTGCCGCTTCAAGCGGGGCATGATAGGCGCGTGCGAGCGCTGACATGGAACCTCTTCCACGGTCGCGACTTCCCGCCGGACCCGGCGCTCTTCACGTGGCGCTCCCGGCTCACCCGCCGCCCAGAGCGCAGCGCCACCCACATCCAGGTGAACCACGACCTACGGGCCGAGTTCGCTGAGCTCCTCGCCGGCGCCGATTGGGACGTCGCGTTACTTCAGGAATGCCCGCCGCGCTGGGCTCGTCCGTTCGCGGACGTGTGCCAGGCGGCGGCGCACCGCGTTCTCACCTCGCGCAACTGGCTGCTGCCGCTCACGTCGGCGATCGCGACCTGGAACCCGGACCTCATCGCGTCCTGGGAGGGTGGGTCGAACCTCACGCTCGTGCGCGGAGCGAACATCGTCGGCCGGGGATCGTCGACGCTGCGCCTGCGTCCCGAGCGAAGGGCGATGGCGCTGACCCGCCTTGCGTCCGGAGTCTGCGTCGCGAACCTGCACGCGAGCGGGCCGGACGAGCTCGCGGAGCCCGAGGTGCTTCACGCAGCCGAGCGCGCCGTTGAGTGGACGCGGGGGTCGCCGCTCCTCTTCGGCGGCGACCTCAACCTCCGCCCCGCCGACTCGGCCGTGTTCGACGAGCTCGAGCGTCGCCACGGGCTGAGGCGTCCCACGGCCCTCGACTCGATCGACCACCTCCTCGTCCGCGGGCTCGAGATCGCCGATGCGCCGTTGCCGTGGCCGGCGCACACGAGGGAGGTTCGCGAGGAGGGCTTGCGAGTACGCCTTTCCGATCATGCCCCGGTCGCTGCGCGACTTCGCGGCAGGGATGGTTAGATTGCCGGACGGGTTAGGCAACGAAGGGAAGAGCTGATGACGCAACCGAGGCGAACGAGGTCGACCAGTGGGTCACGGCGGTCGGCGAGCGCACGGTCGGGGGCAAAGCGCTCGACGGCGCGAAAGTCGCGAAGCAAGCCGAGCACTGCGCGCAAGTCAACCGCCCGAAAGTCGACCGCCGCCAGCCGCAGCGCTTCGGCCCGCGCCGACAAGAGCGTGCAGGCGTTCCGCGACTCGCTGGAGCGCAGCGTCACCCTTTCGCGCGATCGCATCCAGGAGGTCGTCGACGACTCGGTGAAGCGCGGCCGGATGACCCGGGATGACGCGAACGAGCTGGTGCAGAAGCTCGTCTCCCGCAGCCGCAAGTACACGGACGACCTCGTCCGCGACCTCGAGAAGATGCTCGACCAGGCCCGCAAGGACTTCGAGTCCAGGACGAGCCCGGCCCGCCGACAGGTCGAGAAGGCAGCCGGGCGCGCCGGCCGAGCCGCCCGCGACGCCGCCGACCAGCCGCTCGCCCAGGCGGACCGTCTCCGTCGCCGCGCCGGCGCGAGCGGCCCGTGGCCGATCGCCGCCTACGACCAGCTCACCGCGCCGCAGATCAAGAAGCGGCTGACGGACCTGAACAAGGCCGACCTGCGGAAGGTGCGCACGCGGGAGAAGCGCGGAAAGGCGCGCAAGGGCATCCTCGACGACATCGAGCGGCGGCTGACGAAGTAGCGCCGCGCCGGCGTCAGCCGCTGAGCTCGGCGGCGAGTACTCCGAAGTCGAGCTCCTCGCCGGTCGTCTCGGCGAGGAGCTCCTCGGCAGGCAGGCGCTGGCCCTGGCTCCACAGCTCTCGCAGCCAGGCGCCCGCGGCCCCCGACTCCCACCAGCGCTCGCCGAACCGCTCGCCCAGCGCCCGCCGCCAGTGGGTCTCGAGGGCCCACGCCCGCAGGTAGCACACGACGTAGTAGCCCTCGTCGACGTCGTCGAGCCAGTGCGCGCGCGGCCATTCCACCCGTATCGCACCGCTCAGAAGCTCCGCGTACCGGTCGGGCATCGCCGCAAGATCGGGGGCCGAGCCACCGAACTCGACCTCGTAGCCGAGCTTCGCGCAGTAGCGGCGGAGCATCACGAGCTTCGCCGCGCGGGCGTGCGCGGCCGCGTCCTCCCCGTCGGCCCCCAGCCGATCGGCTAGCCACGCGGGCTCCGCCACGAGGCCCTCCAGCAGGAAGGCGAACGACTCCGTCACCGCGTTGTCGCCGAGGTACCGGTACTCGAAGGGGAGGCCCGGATCGACGTGCCCGTAGTGCTCGGCGTGCCCGGCCTCGTGGAAGAGTGCGTCGTAGTCGCCGCGCCCTCCGACCGGTGCGACCACGAGATAGACCTCGTCGGGGACGCGCGGCGTGGAGCAGAAGGCGCGCGGTGACTTGGTCGGCCTCCTGTCGGCATCGAGCGTGATGTTTCGCTGCTTCGCGAGGTCGATCGCGAGACCGGCGAGGCTCTCCGTCAACGACGGCACCATGCGCTCCGCGGCGAACGGCCCGTCGAGGTGGACGGCGCGGAAGAACCGGGGCAGATCCGACCTGCGAAGGCGCCCGAGGTCGGGGACCCCCGCGCGCTCCAGCTCCGGGTCGGCCACCCGCGGATAGGGATCGCCGGTCAGCTCGAGGAAGCGGTCGGTTCGGCCCTCGAGCGCGGCGAAGTCGAGCTCTCGAAGCTCGGCGTAGGCGTCCGCGGGACCGCCCCAGCCGAGCTCGGCGCAGCAGGATCGCGTCGCCTCGAGCATCCTCAGGTGCACCGGGTTCAGCCGCTCCTCGAGTACCGCGTCGCGTCCGTCGGCGAGCGCCGCACGCCGGTCGCCATCGGGCTCGTTGGCGAGCTCCGAGGCGACCTGCCGGTACCCGATGGTCTCACCGTCGAGCTCCACCTCGAGCGTTGCCTCCAGGCGGGCGAGGTCCTCCTGCTCCCCGCGAGTCCGTGCTCCGATCATGCCGTCGAAGGCGAAGTGAAGGAGGTAGCGCCGGCGCCTCGCCTCCTCGCCGCTGGACCCGGCGGCCGCCTCGCGCAGGGCCTCGACGGCCGGCGTCTCGAACAGGTCCTCATGGCGGGCGTAGATGGACTCGACCTCGAGCTCGGCCTTGTGCCCTGCCAGGTGCAGGTAGTGCTCGAGACTGAGCTCGGCGCAGAACTCCTCGGCGCGGACGCGGTAGCTCGACAGGTCGATGGCGCTCACCCTGCCAATGTATTCGCGTGCCCGAAGCTGCCACACGAAGGCCGAAGCCGAAGCGGGGCGAGGAGGTCGAGCTGCAGGTCGACGACCTGGCACAAGGCGGCCGCGGGGTCGCCCGCCACAACGGGTACGTCGTCTTCGTCGCGGGTGCCCTTCCCGGTGACCGCGTGCGCGCGCGGATCGCCCGGAGCCGCCGCGCCTTCGGCGAGGCGACGGTCGTCGAGTTGCTCGACCCGAGCCCACAGCGAATCCCCGAGGTCTGCACGCACGGCGGCGAGACGTGCCCCGGCGCGCCCTGGCAGGCGCTCCCGTACGAACGGCAGCTGGCGGAGAAGCAGCGCCAGGTCGACGAGGCACTCCGCCGACTCGGTGGGCTCGACGATTTCGAGCTGGAGCCCATCGTCGCGGCGGTCGAACGGTGGGGCTACCGCAACAAGCTCGAGTACTCGTTCGGCGGGGCCGGCGGCGAGCTCGCCCTCGGCTTCCACCGCCGCGGAAGCTGGAGCGAGATCGTCGACGCCGCCGGGTGCCACCTCGCATCCGAGCGAGCCGACGCCGCCCGCGAGAGCGTCGTCGATTGGGCAAGCCGGCAGGGCGTCGAGCCCTACGACCCCCGCACCGGCAGCGGCGCCCTCCGCAACCTCGTCGTCCGCGAGGGGCGGCGCACGGGCCAGGTCCAAACGCGCCTCGTCACCGCCCCCGTTGAGATCCCCCGTCCTCCGACCGATCTCCACACCATCGTCGAGGGGCCGGGCAGCGGCACCGACGGCCCCACGGGCGCGACCGGCGAGGAGTACCTGCGCGAGCGGCTGGGTGGCATCGAGGTCGAGGCCTCCGCGACCGCGTTCCTGCAGACCAACACCGAGACGGCCGACCTCCTCTACGCGACCGTCGCGGAGTTCGCCGGACTCAGCGGCCGGGAGCGCGTATTCGACCTCTACTGCGGCGTCGGGACCATCGGCCTCGCGCTGGCGGGGCGGGCCGGCGAGGTGTGGGGCGTCGAGTCGGTGCCCGAGGCCGTCGCCGACGCCGGGCGCAACGCGGAGCGCAACGAGATCGAGAACGTCCGCTTCCGCGCTGCCGACGCGCGGCTCGGCGTCCGGCCTCTGATCGAGGAGGCCGGTCGGCCGGACCTGGTCGTCGTCGATCCGCCCCGCGCCGGGCTCTCGAAGAAGATCACCCGCCGCGTGATCGAATGCGAGGCGAGACGGATCGTCTACGTCTCCTGCAACCCGACGACGCTTGCCCCGAACGCAGCTCAGCTCACTGAGGCCGGATATAGGCTCCGGCGCGTGAGGCCGGTTGACATGTTCCCGCAGACGCCGCACATCGAGTGCGTCGCCGAGCTGGAGCGGGCGTGACGGCCGATCGCGGGTTCGGCGTCGCCGCGGGCCTCGATCCAGAGGTTTCACGACCGCTGGCCGCGCGCTGTGCCGAGCTCGGCTACGGCTCCATGTGGTCGAACGACCACCCCGGCGCCCTGGGCCTGGAGACGCTGACAGTCTTCGCGGAGGCGGCGCCGGGCCTCGACCTCGGCGTCGCCGTCATGGCCCTCGACCGCCACGACCCGGGCTCCATCGCCGGCCATATCGACCGGCTGGGCCTGGACCGCGACCGGCTCTGGCTCGGCGTCGGCGCCGGCTTCTCCGAGCGGCCGCTGACACGGATGCGAGACGCGCTCCCCGAGCTGCGCGACGCCCTCGGCGGTGTCAAGCTGGTGCTCGCGGCAATGGGGCCGAAGATGTGCGCGCTGGCCGGCGGCGCTTACGACGGCGCGTTCTTCAACTGGATGACGCCCGGCTTCGCGCGCTCGGCTCGCGAGCACGTGGAGCGGGGCGCGCGGGGCGCGGGGCGCGACACGCCGCCCGTCTTCGGCTACGTCCGCACGGCCGTGGGGCCCGACGCCGCGGAGAGGCTGGCCAAGGAGGAGTCGTTCTACCGCGACCTACACGACGGGTACCGCAACCACTTCGCGCGGCTCGGCGAGCCGCAGGGGAGTGTCGGCGTGGCGGCCGGCGACCGCGACGGGGCGGTCGCCGCTCTCGCCGACTACGACGCGCTCGACGTGGTCGTCGTTCGCGGCCTCGCCACGGCGAGCAGCGAGGCGATGGTCGCCGTCGCCGAGGCCGCCGCGGAATGATCGGCCACTAGTACGGAGGCAGATCCGCGTACCAGTCGCCGAGCACCCGGAAGGCGCGCCAGAACTCGCGCTTTGGCTCCTCGGCGTCGAGCGAGGTATCGATGTCGGGCGCATAAAGGCCGTCGATCGTCGGAGTCAGCTTCTGGATCTCGCCGAGCCGCGGCTCCATCCGCTCGGCGAGGGGGACGCCCAGGTCGTTCAGCGTCACGAGAGCCGACTCGCCCATCACCACGATCATGCGTGGCTGAACGATCGCCAGCTCCTCGACGACCCTCTCCACGCACTCCCCCGCGGCCAGCGAGGGGTCGGCCACCGGGCACTTGACGCAGAGCGTCCCGTAGACGGCCAGGGGATCGATCCCCAGCCGCTTGAACGACTTCATGAGCGCGTTGCCGGCACGTCCGTAGAACGCCACTCCCTCCTCGATCTCCGAGGCGGAGGGCGAGTACTTCAGAAGGAAGACGTCGGCCTGGGGGTGTCCCGAGCCGAGCACCGGCATCAGGTTGCCGCGCGGGCAATGCGAGCACTGCTGGAGCCGGCGGGTGAGGGCGTTGAGCTCACGGATGGCCCGCTCCAGGTACTTCTCCTGGATCTCGTCGTCAGTGGTTGAGGGTGTGTGATTCATCTGAGGAGCTCCAGCTCCGAAAGAAGCGTGTAAGGGCGCCGAAGGCGCCCGCATTTTCCGTGCGCCGCCCTACTTTGACGGGCCGCGTCGCGCTCCTGCCGGCGCATCAGCGCTTGCTACGGCGCCGCCCTCCGCGCACGGGCTTGGGGGGCCGCTGAGCCCGGGCGCGCTTCACCGGCGCGGGGCTCGCCGTCGTCTGCAGGAACTTGAGCGCCTGCACGTAGACGAGGTTCTTGCGCCGGCGGACGATGTCGGCGTCCCGCATCGCCTCGAGGAACTCCTCCGGCCCATCGAAGTCGTGGACTCGCGTCATCACGCTCCCGAGGCCCTGGGCGACGTGGCTGTCCGAGCCCGCGCCGGGGACGATCCTGTACTTCGCCGCAAAGCGCTCCGCCTCCTCGTTGAACGCGGTCAGGGCGACCCGGGGGTTGAACACCTCGATGATGTCGATGTCCTCGACGATGTCGAGCAGGTGCTCGTAGTCGGGGACCGAGTGGAGGCGATCGAAGGGGTGGGGCACATAGACCAGGCCGCCCTGACGCCGGATCTCGGCGATCGTCTCGGCCATCGTCATGCCTCGCTCGATCTTCTCGTCGAGGAAGAGCCCGATGACCTCGCCCTGCTCGGCGGTCTTCACCTCCTCGGCGACGATGACCTCGATGCCGCCGACCTCCTCCGCCACCTCCCGAGCGGCGAGCGCGCCGGAGATCTCGTTGTGGTCGGTGATGGCGATGGCCCCGAGGCCGCGGTCCTTCGCCGTGGCGAGCAGCACCTCCACCGGCGTTGCGCAGTCGGGCGAGTGGTCGGTGTGCATGTGCAGGTCCACGTTGATCGTCCCCCGTCGAGCTAGGCGGCGGCGTAGCTCGGCGTTGCCGCCCGGATCGTGGCGCCGGGCAACCGCGCGCCGGTAGATGACCTCGAAGTCCTCGGCCACCTGCGACCACGGCCTCGTCGCCTCGCGCCCCGCGGCCGCGAGCGACTTCCGGACCGTCGGGTCGTCGATGAGCCGCTGGAGCTGGCCGGCGAGCGTGATCGGGTCCCCCGCCGGGAAGAGCAGGCCCCGTTCACCGTCGCCCACCGCCTCGGAATAGGCACTTATGTACGAAACGACGGGCACCGCCCCGGACGCAAGCGCCTGCCGGACCAGGCCCGGCGCAGGCCGGGGGCCACCCGAGGCGAGGACGACGACGTCGGCGCCGGCGATCAGCTCGTCGGCGCCGAGCTCGCGCGGACCCGTGATCGAGATCCGATCGCGAAGCCGACGGGCGATCCGAAGCGGCGGCTCGTCGCCGGTGTCGAGCCAGACGGCCACCTCCCAGTCGGACTCCAGCGGAAGCCGCCGCAGGGCGCGAAGGAAGAGCCGCAGTGCGCCGCGCTCCTCCCGCAGGCAGAAGGCGATGCGGACCGGGCGGGACCCCCGCTTGACGTCGGCGCGAGGCCAGCGCGGCTCGGCCGCGTCGGCTCCCGCCTCAACCAGCGAGTAGGTGCCCGGGAAGTAGCGCGCCACGAGATCCCGCGCCGGAGCGTTGGAGGCGGTACGGGCGTCGAGGCGCCCGAAGAAGATCTCCACAAGCGGGCGGGCGACCTGAGTCGAGAGCAGCCGCTCGGTCGGCGCGTGGAAGGTCCCGACGTTCAGCGAGTGGGAGTGACGCAGCGCGATCGAGGACGCGCCCGGTGCGAACGGGTCGTGGACATGGACGATGTCGAACTCGACGCCCGACAGGAGGCGTTCGAGCGTGGGGCCGAGGTCGAGCGGCACCGTGGCCGTCCGGGGCCGCGGGCCGCCGGGAAGGGGCAGCCCCTGACCCACCGCGAGGACGGGGGGCCCGCCGTCGCTCACCCTTGGTCCGTCCCACCGGGCACCGATGTCGCCGTCGCGCTCCGCGGCGGCCTTGATCGCGGCCCGCGCCTCCCGCACCCGCGTCCGGCTCTCGGAGGGCGCGGCCACGATGACCGAATGGCCGCGGCCGTCAAGCGCCGCGGCGAGCTTCGCCACGTACAGGTTCAGCTCGTCGTGCGCGCCCCAGGGATGCGGCGTCACATGGACGATCCGCAGTGGTTCGCCGGGGGCCACCGGCGCAGGATAGGCATGGGCCCACCAATGAGGGGCCTTAGCCCCGAAAGCAGCATGTGAGGCCGCCGAGAGGCGGCCGCAGGATGATTACCGCCCGAGGCCTAGCTGCGCGCGACGCCCTCGGCCGCCAGCTCCTTCGCCCGCTCGCCCGGCGCCTTGCGGGCGTGCTCGCCGATGAAGGCCTCGGTCTGCTCGCGCGCCTCGTCGTCGGGGCGCTGCGTGTGCGGCGACTTCATCAGGTAGCTGGAGGGGCCGTCGAGCTGGCCGGCGACGCCGTCGTTCAGCGCCAGCTTGATGATGCGCACCGCGTCGATGACGATGCCGGCGGAGTTCGGTGAGTCCCAGACCTCGAGCTTCAGCTCGACGTTCAGCGGCACGTCGCCGAAGCTCTGGCCCTCGAGGCGGATGTGCGCCCACTTGCGGTCGGTGAGCCACGGCACGTAGTCCGATGGGCCGACGTGCACGTCGTCGGCGGGAAGCTCATGGCCCATGATCGAGGTGACCGCGTTGGTCTTCGACTCCTTCTTCGAGTCAAGGCGCTCGCGCTCGAGCATGTTGAAGAAGTCCATGTTGCCGCCGACGTTGAGCTGGCTCGTGCGCGCCATATGGACGCCGCGATCGTGGAACAGGCGGGCAAGCGAGCGGTGGACGATCGTGGCGCCGACCTGTGACTTGATGTCGTCACCGATAATCGGCAGGCCGGCCTCGCTGAAGCGCTCGCCCCAGTAGTCCTCGCGGGCTATGAACACAGGCAGGCAGTTGACGAAGCCCACGCCGGCCTTGAGCGCCTGCTCGACGTACCACTTGGTCGCCTGCTCGGAGCCGACCGGGAGGTAGCAGACGAGCACGTCGGCCCTGGTCTCCTTGAGGATCCCGACGATGTCGGCCGTGGGGCCCGGAGCCTTGGTGATCTTCTGCTTCAGGTACTTGCCGAGGCCGTCGTGGGTCATGCCGCGCTCGACCTTGACGCCGAGGTGCGGCACCTCGGCGAACTTGATCGTGTCGTTCTGGCCCGACCAGATGGCCTCGGAGAGGTCCTTCCCGACCTTCTCGGAGTCGATGTCGAAGGCGGCGACGAACTCGATGTCGCGCACGTGGTAGCCGCCGAGGTCGACGTGCATGAGGCCCGGGACGGACCCGGCCGGATCGGCGTCGTTGTAGTAGGTGACGCCCTGGATGAAGGCGTTGGCGCAGTTGCCGACGCCGACGATCGCGACGCGGACCTTGCCGTCGTCATCGTGGCGGCCGTTGGCCGATCCGTTCTGGGCGTGTCCGTTCTCCGTGCTCATGCGTGCGAAGTCCTCCTCTGGGCTGGGTAGGTCGAATATATGCCTCGAAGGGCGCTTCGTTACACCTCGTTCACAGGCTCAGCCCGTTTCATCTCGCCCCGCACGTGCCAAACGCGCTGCAGCGCCGTGAAGGCGGTGAGCCCGGCGAGCACGTAGACGGCCGGCGCGAGAAGCTCGAAATCACCGATCCCGGCGCCCTTCGCGAACACGAGCCCGATCGAGAGGATCACCACGCGAACCGGCCTGGTGGCGATTCCGACCTTGCACTCGATGCCGAGCGCCTCCGCCCGCGCCCGCGTGTAGGAGACCATCAGCGAGCCCAGCACCGCGACGACGCAGAACGCGGCGGCGACCGAGTCGCCGATGTCGGCGAAGTACCAGGCGACCGCCGCGAGCACGATGCCCTCCTCGATCCGGTCCAGCGTCGAATCGAGGAAGGCGCCGAACTGCGTTCCCTTCCCGGACATCCGCGAGTAGCGGCCGTCGAGCGTGTCCATGATCGAACCGACGATGAAGGCGACGCCCGCACAGAAGAAGAGGCGCTCGAGGATGAGCACTGCCGCGGCGGCGTTCAGCACGAACCCCGTCAACGAGATCGCGTTCGGGGTGAGTCGCGACTCGATCAGCCGGTTGCGCGCGTAGACGCGGAGCTCGTCGGTCGTGCGCACGTCGCGAAGCTCGGGCACGCCCGCAACCTACCGGCCCGCCGTGCCCGCCAGGGCCAAAAGGCGTGTAGGGTCGAGCGTGCCAGCTACCGGAGAGGGACCTCTAGATGCGGAAGTCAATTTCGAAGATCAGCTACGCCAACGTCATGTCGACGGTGGCCGTCTTCTTGGCGATCGGGGGCTCCGCCTACGCGGTCTCGACGATCAGCGGCAAGGACCTCGAGAACAAGTCCGTTGCCGGGAAGAAGCTCAAGGACCACACGATCAAGGGCAAGCAGGTGAACAAGCGGAAGCTGGGCAAGGTCAAGAAGGCGAAGCTCGCCGACACGGCGACCACGGCCGAAACCGCGAACACGGCGAACACGGCCAATACCGCGAACACGGCAAATACGGCCAATACGGCGAACACCGCCGACAACGCGCAGCAGCTCGGCGGGCTCGGCCCGAATGCGTTCGAGCGCTCGAACCGCATCCTCTTCGGCAACGGGCAGATCGACGCGACATCACCTCAGGCGCTCTTCTCGTCGAGCGTCGGGAACTTCGACCTCACCACCGACGGCGACGCCGACAAGTTCACGCAGCTGCGAATCGTCAACCACAACACCTCCGGCAACCTGATCGGCACCGTCTTCACCGAGAACCCGCAGAGCGCTACGGCGTTCGGGATTCCGGCCGGCGGCGCGGGCCAGATCGGACCGGCGACGGGCGCCGGGTTCGACTCGCTCGACACGCTGATCACGGATGCCGGCCCTGCGAACACCGGCAAGTCGGTCTGGGTGCATTGCCCGTTCAACCCCACCGGCGGCGTCTTCACCATGTGGTGCTGGGGAGTCCAGGCGAGCGCGCCCTAGCTGTCCTGCCCACGGACGTTGTGAACACGGCTGATCGGCGGCCGGTCGCCCAGCGAGCTGTGGGGACGTCGCCGGTTGTAGTAGCGAAGGAAGGATCTCAGAGCCCTGGCCCGCTCGGCTGAGTCGGGCCAAGAGTGGGCGTAAGCCCACTCCCTTTTCAGCGTCTGGATGAAGCGCTCGACCTTGCCGTTCCAGCGCGGCGTGTAGGGCGGGGTGAGGATCTGGCGGGCTGAGTGGCGCTCGAGCACCGCCCGGAAGGCAAGCGAGCGCCGGTAGGCGAAGGCGTTGTCGCTCATCACCGCCTCGGGCGGATCGAAGCCGAGCTCGGCGAGGTGGGCGATCGCCCGCTCGAGCACCCCGGCCGCCGTCTCTCCACGATCGTCTGGGTGCTGCTCGACGTAGGCGTAGCGGGAGTGATCGTCAACGACGCAGTGCAGGTAGACGTAGCTCGCCTGCGAGCGCAGTTGTTCGCGGCGAGCCTCCGGTGAACGACCGCGAACCCGATGGCCTGGGCGCTCAAAGCGCGCCAGACGAGCCATGTCGACGTGAAGCAGGGCTCCAGGCCGCGACCACTCATAACGACGGTAGCTCTCGCGTGGCGAGCGCGGGCGCCGTGAGAGCCCGTGGCGATGAAGGACCTTCCAGATCGTCGAACGGGCCTTGCGAACGATGCCGGCGAGCCGGCCCGGGCCGAGTCCGGTCTCAAGGCGGGCCCGCAGGATCGGCTCCTCCTCGGCGGGGCTAAGGCGCCGTGGCTGGTGGGCGGGTCGGGAGCTTCGGTCCCGAAGCCAAGCGCCAGAGGCGAGCTCCGCCTCGCCCGCGGCCTGGTGGCGGTGCCACCAGCGATGAGCGGTCGCCGGAGCGACGTTGAGGGCGGCAGCTGCCGCCCTCAACGTCATCCCCGACTCGATCGCTTGAACGAGAGCAATCCGCCCTGCGGGTCCGAGAGCGGCGTTAGCGTGAACCTTCATCCGGGTCCTCCTTGGGTCTGTGGCGTCGAACACCACAAGCCTCTGGGTGGGCCCGGATGGCTTTTCAGCTGTTCACAACGTGTGTGGGCGGCTCACCTAGGCCGCGAGGCTGCCGGGTCCAGCTCGGCCCGAATCTAGAAGCGGACGGCGTCGGCGGGGATCCACCAACGCTCGACCTCTCGGTCGCTGCGGCTGCCCGCCTGCGGGCCCCGGGCAGCGTGAATCTCGGCGCCTCCACCCACCTGCTCGAGCGCCTGCAACCCGAGCTCACGCGCCTCGGCCTTGCCGGCACCGGCCGCGCGCAGCGCCCGGAGAACGCGCTGGTGCTTGACGGCGAAGCGTTGCTCGGGGCCGGTGGGGCCCAGGCGGGTGACGTTTGCGGGCTCGGTCACGAGCCTCACTGCGTCATCGGCGTCCGGCACCGGCTAAGCCGTCGCCTGGTCCGAGACCTCGCGCCAGGCCCAGGCGCCGGGCCGTAGGCGGGCGAGCTGCGTCGCGGCGACGGCCGCCATGCAGGCGACGGCGGCGCCCGCCGCGGCGTCGAACCAGAAGTGGTTCGCCGTGACGACGATGACGAACAGGACGAGCATCGGGTAGGCCGACCACCACATCCGCGCCGCAGGCGTGCGGCAGAGCACGAAGCCGGGCACGCCGATCATCAGCGCGAAGGCGATGTGCATGCTCGGCACGGCGGCGTACGAGTTGACGAGAAAGCTCGTGAACGAGGAGTCCTGGTTCGTGTGGGTGAAGGCGCTGATGGTGTCGGTGAAGCCGGCGCCGGGCACCATCCGCGGCGGAGCGGTCGGGAACAGGCCGTAGCCCACCAGCGCGATCCCCATCGCCACCAGGAACATGTTGCGCACGAAATAGAAGTTCTCGTTGCGCTTCGTGTAGAGCCAGAGCAGGAACGCCGACGTCAGCACGAAGTGGCAGTTGAGGTAGAAGAAGTTCGCCAGGTCGATCAGCCAGTGGTGGCTGAGCAGCGCCTGCTGCAGCCCGGGCTCGAAGAACGCGCCCATCGAGCGCTCGAGGTGGATGACGTGCTGGGCGTTCGAGAGCGCGACGCCCTGCTCACCGCTGACCAGGCCGCGCACGATCTGGTAGACGACGTAGGCGAGGCCGAACAGGAGCACCTGCCGGAGCGCGTCGAGCCATCCGCCGGGCAGATGGCGGCCGATTGCGGAAAAGGGGCGAGACAAGGTTGCGAGATTGTAAAGGGGGCGTTCACGACTCGTTTCTGGCGCCGCGGCTGAATTCCTTTGCGGCGCTGCGCGCCTTACACGCCTCTTTCGGAGCTAAAGCTCCTCACCAAATACATTGCCTCCAATGCCGCCGACCCCTCGCGCGCGCCACCCGGACTGGCGGCGGCCCTCGAAGCGGCGGGTGCGGGCGATCCGCGACCGGCTGCGCGAGCTGTACGGGCCGAAGGTCAACCACCCGCACGGCCACCCGATCGCGGAGCTCGTCCGCACGATCCTCTCCCAGAACACGAATGATCTCAATCGAGATACGGCCTACGACCGCCTGCGTGAGCGCTTCCCGACCTGGGAGGAAGTGCGCGACGCGCCGCCTGGTGAAGTGGCCGATGCGATTCGCCCCGGCGGGCTCGCGCCCACCAAGGCGCCGCGGATCCAGGAGGCGCTGCGACGCGTCGGCGACCCCCCCGACCTCGATTGGCTGGCCGGCGCCCCGCGCGAGGAGGCGATGGCCTACCTGGAGGCCATCCCCGGCGTCGGCAGGAAGACCGCCGCGTGCGTGATGATCTTCGCGCTCGGCCGCCCCGAGATCCCCGTGGACACCCACGTCTACCGGGTCGGCGGCCGCCTCGGCCTCTTCCGCCCGAACGCATCGTTCGCCGAGGCCCACGACGAGATGCTGCGGATCGTCGACCCCGAGGACGCCTACGAGCTTCACATCAACCTGATCGAGCACGGCAGGCGCGTGTGCCGCCCGCGCCCGCGCTGCAACGAGTGCGCGCTCGCCCGCATGTGCCTCTACCGGCGGCAGGGCGGCGGGCCCCCTCGGGGGTCATCTAGTATCCGCGCGCCCCGCGCCCGCAGCGGGACGAAGCCATGAGCAAGCGCCCGTTCTGGATCTTCGGAGTCGTCGCCGTCATCGGCGTCCTCGTCATCCCCTACTGGGCGATCAAGGTGCGGGGCGAGGAGAGCGCCGCCGAGAAGTCGATCGCCTCCAGCGACCGTACCGCCCAGACGCTCTTCAAGGAGAACTGCGGGGCCTGCCACACGCTCGCCGCCGGAGGCACCGACGGCGTCGTCGGGCCGAACCTCGACGTCCTGCTCGCGACGAGCCCGGAGTCGAAGAGCGTCGTCGACGCCAACTGCCAGCGCGTCCTGAGCGCGATCAAGAACGGCATCGGCGGGCGCATGCCGGCCGGGATCCTCCAGGGGCAAAACGCCGAGCTCGTCGCCAACTTCGTCGCGCGCAACGTCAACTACGTGAACACGGGCCCCGAGCTCCAGCCCGGCGCCGCGCCCAGCGCCGACCAGGTCAAGTGCACGACGGCCGCGGCGGGCGGGGGCGCTGCGCCCTCGGGCGGGGGCAAGACCACCGCCGGCGGTGGCGGGGGGGCACCGGCGCCATCGGGCGGCGGCTCGGCCGTCGATGTCTCGGCGGACCCGAGCGGGGCGCTCGCCTTCCAGCAGAGCTCGCTTAGCGCCGCCGCCGGCAAGGTGACGATCGACTTCACCAACGACTCGCCGGTCGGGCACGACGTCCGGATCTCGGACGCCAGCGGCAAGGACCTCGGGGGCACGACGATCATCACCGGGGGCTCGACGTCCGCGAGCGTCGACCTGAAGCCCGGTAACTACACGTTCTTCTGCAGCGTGCCCGGCCACGAACAGGCCGGCATGAAGGGCACGCTGACCGTCAAGTAACACCTTGACTCTCGGGTCAGGGGTTGATACCCTCTGACTTAGATTTTTAGCTAGAAGAACGTACAAGGGGCGCGCCGTCGTGCGCGCCCAAGCGAAGTAAGGAGCTTTCACATGGCAAGAACCATCGGCATCGACCTCGGCACGACCAACTCGTGCGTCGCCGTGCTCGACGGCGGCGAGCCCGAGGTCCTCGAGAACGCCGAGGGTGGGCGCACCACCCCGTCTGTCGTTGCGTTCACCGAATCGGGCGAGCGGCTCGTCGGGACGGTCGCGAAGCGCCAGGCGGTGATCAACCCCGAGGCGACGATCTTCTCGATCAAGCGCTTCATGGGGCGCAAGGAGTCCGAGGTCAAGGAGGAGGAGACGATCGTCCCCTACAAGGTCGTCGCCGGCCCCAACGGCGATGTCCGCGTGGAGGTCCGCGGCAAGGACTACTCGCCGCCGGAGATCTCGGCGATGATCCTCCAGAAGCTGAAGGCCGACGCCGAGGCGAAGCTCGGCGAGTCCGTCGACTCCGCGGTGATCACGGTCCCCGCCTACTTCAACGACGACCAGCGCCAGGCGACGAAGGACGCCGGCAAGGTCGCCGGGCTCGACGTCAAGCGCATCATCAACGAGCCGACCGCTGCCGCTCTCGCCTATGGCCTCGACAAGGAGGCCACCGACCAGACGATCCTCGTCTTCGACCTCGGCGGCGGTACGTTCGACGTGTCGGTGCTCGAGATCGGCGACGGCGTCTTCGAGGTCAAGGCCACCGCGGGCGACAACCACCTCGGCGGCGACAACTGGGACAAGGCGATCGTCGAGTGGATGGTCGCGGAGTTCAAGCGCGACCAGGGCGTCGACCTGTCGGCCGACAAGAACTCCCTTCAGCGGCTCTACGAGGCGGCCGAGAAGGCGAAGATCGAGCTCTCCGCCACTCAGGAGACGACGATCAACCTGCCGTTCATCACCGCGGTCGAGGGGCAGCCGAAGCACCTCGAGATGAAGCTCTCGCGAGCCAAGCTGGCCGAGCTCACCTCCGACCTGCTCGATCGCGTGGTCTCCCCCGTCAAGCAGGCGCTCTCCGACGCGGGCGCGCCCGACATCGACCACGTGATCCTCGTCGGCGGCATGACCCGCATGCCGGCCGTGCAGGAGAAGGTGAAGGAGCTGGTCGGCAAGGACCCGCACCAGGGCGTGAACCCCGACGAGGTCGTGGCCGTGGGCGCCGCGATCCAGGCGGGCGTCCTCTCCGGCGACGTCAAGGACGTGCTGCTGCTCGACGTCACCCCGCTGACCCTCGGCATCGAGACCAAGGGCGGCGTGATGACGAAGCTCATCGAGCGCAACACGACGATCCCGACGAAGAAGTCGGAGATCTTCTCGACCGCCGACGACAACCAGCCGTCGGTCGAGATCCACGTCCTCCAGGGCGAGCGCGAGATGGCGGCGTACAACAAGTCGCTCGGCAAGTTCCAGCTCACCGGCATCCCGCCGGCGCCGCGCGGCATGCCGCAGGTCGAGGTCACGTTCGACATCGACGCCAACGGCATCCTCAACGTCTCCGCGAAGGACCTCGGGACGGGCAAGGAGCAGAAGATCGAGATCAAGGGCGGCTCCGGGCTCGACGAGGGCGAGGTCGATCAGATGATCAAGGACGCCGAGGCCCATGCCGAGGAGGACCGCAGGCAGCGCGACCTCGCCGAGGCGCGCAACGTCGCCGAGAACGCCGCCTACCAGGCCGAGAAGCAGGTGGCCGACATGGGCGACCAGCTCTGCGAGCTCCGACAAGGAGGAGGTCGAGAAGGCGATCGCGGACGTCAAGGCGGTCCTCGACTCGAGCGACGTCGAGGAGATCAAGTCGAAGACCGACGCCCTGCAGGCGGCCTTCCACAAGGTCTCCGAGCAGCTCTACCAGCAGGCGGCCTCGCAGCAGGCCGACTCCGGCGACGGCGCGACGGCCTCCGAGCAACGGCGCCGCCGCCGAGGAGGAGGTCGTCGACGCGGAGGTGGTGGATGACGAGCGGGCGTAGGCCGTCCGGGGCGCCCGCGGGGTGGCAGGACCGTCAGCCCGCCGCCGCGCCGGTCGCGGACGAAGAGGCAGCGAAGGAGGGGGCGGCTCGACGCCGCCCCTGACGCGCGATCGGCTCCGATGGCGCGTTGTTCCCGGATACCGGGAAGAAAGCGCCAAACGAGCCGAGAACGCATCCGCGGACGCGGTCGACGCCGATCTCGCTTCCCTAATTGACGACGTCAAGCGCGAGCGCGACGAGTACCTCGACCTCGCGCAGCGGGCCAAGGCCGACTTCGAGAACTACCGCAAGCGCGCGGCGCAGCAGGCGGCCGACGCCGAGCGCAAGGCGACGGCGGGGCTTGCGCGCGACGTGATCCCGGCGCTCGACAATCTCGAGCGGGCCCTGGAGACCGCGCCGGCCGACGACCCCCTCGCCGACGGCGTGCGGCTCGTCCTCGCGCGAGCTGACGCGAAGCCCTGAGCCGCGCCGGCGTCGAGTCCTTCGACCCCACCGGCGAGAAGTTCGACCCAACCACTTCCGAGGCCCTCGCGACCCAACCCAGCGACGGCGCGGAGCCCGGCACCGTCGTCGAGGTCATGGGGCGCGGCTACCGCCTCGGCGACCACGTCATCCGCCCGGCTCGGGTCGTCGTCGCCGAGTAGGGGGCGCCGATGGCACGCGACTTCTACGAGGTCCTCGGGGTCTCCCGCAAGGCGAGCGCCGACGAGATCAAGAAGGCCTACCGCAAGCTCGCCCGCAAGTACCACCCCGATCGCAACCCCGACGACAAGGACGCGGAGGAGCGCTTCAAGGAGGTCCAGCAGGCCTACGACACGCTCTCGGACCCCGAGAAGCGCAAGGAGTACGACTCGGGCGGCATGTTCGGGGGCTTCGGCGCCGGCCGCGGCCGCGGGCCCGCCGGGGGCGGGGGCTTCACCTCCGACCTCGGGGACATCTTCTCGACGATCTTCGGTCGCGGTGGGCCCGGCCAGCCGGAGCCGATGCGCGGGCGCGATCTCGAGACGGAGGTGCGGCTCAGCTTCGACCAGGCCGTGAACGGCACCGAGGTCTCCGTGACCGTGCCGAAGCAGGCCACCTGCACCACCTGCCACGGCACGGGGCGCGAAGCCCGGCACATCGCCCGTGACCTGCCCGCGCTGCGGAGGTCGCGGCGTCGACAACCAGAGCCAGGGGTTCTTCTCGATCAGCCAGCCCTGCCCGCAGTGCGGGGGGCGGGGCCAGATCATCGAGTCGCCGTGCGAGACCTGCGGCGGCTCCGGCCTGACGCTCCAGCGCAAGCGCTACCGCGTCAAGGTCCCGGCCGGGGTCCGGGACGGCACCCGGATCCGCGTCGCAGGCAAGGGCGAGGACGGGCCGCTCGGCGGCCCGCCGGGCGACCTCTACGTGATCACGCGCGTGGCGCCGTCGCCGGTCTTCCGCCAGCGTCCCGACGGCAACCTCGAGGTCACCGTGCCGATCACGATCGCCGAGGCGATCGAGGGCGGGACCGTCGAGGTGCCGACGCTCTCCGGGACGAAGCGGATCCGCATCCCGGCCGGTACCGAGCACGGGACGGTCCAGCGCCTCCGCGGCGAGGGACCGCCGAAGGCCAAGGGCTCAGGCCGCGGCGACATCCTTTACCGGCTCGAGATCGAGGTTCCGCGGGACCTGACGAGGGACCAGAAGAAGGCCCTCACCGACTTTGCGGAGACGATGAACGACCACGATCCGCGCGAACGGCTGCTGCGTGACGCCTCCGCCCAGTCGACGAAGGTTGGTGCGGAGTGAGCGCCCGAGGGCGAGGGCCCCGGAGCGGCGACGGGAAGAGGGCCGAGCCCGGCGAGCGGGGCCGTGCGCTCGACCAGCGCCGCGCCGTCTTCATGATCTCCGTCGCAGCCGAGCTCGCCGAGATGCACCCGCAGACGCTCCGCATGTACGAGGCCCGCGGCCTGATCGAGCCGAAGCGCTCGCCGAAGAACACCCGGCTCTACTCGCTCGAGGACGTCGAGCTCCTGCGGCGCATCCAGCGCATGACCGCCGAGGAGGGGCTCAACCTCGCCGGCGTCGAGACGGTGCTCGACCTCGAGGCCGAGCTGGAGCGGGCCCGCGCCGAGCTGCGCCGGATGCGCAGGCGCGCGGCGGAGATCGAGAAGCGGATGCTCGCGGAGGTGGAGCGGGTGCGGACGCTCCATGCGGGCCGAGATCGTCCCGTACGGCGCGTACGAGCCGAAGAGCGTGCGAATCCCCGTCGAGCGCCCGGCGCGCGGCGGGGAGGACGGCGCGAACGAGGGCTGAGACGTGCAACCCGATCGCTTCACCACCAAGTCCCAGGAGGCCGTGGCCGCCGCTCAGCGGCTTGCCTCCGCCCACCGCAACACCGAGGTCGCCCCGCCACACCTCCTCGTCGCCCTCCTCGAGCAGGAGGACGGCCTCGTCGTCCCGATCCTGCAGCGCGTCGCGGCTGACGTCACCGCCGTCCGCGACGGCGCGCGGAGCGCCGTGCAGAGCCTCGCCGCGCTCTCGGGCGACGCCGAGCCTGAGACGCGGCCGAGCTCGTCCTTCGTCAAGGTCCTTCAGCGCGCCGAGCAAGAGGCCGCCGCGGGCGGCGACGAGTACATCTCGACCGACCACATCCTGCTGGCTCTCGCCGACCGCTCGTCCGGCGTCGCCGATCTCCTGCCCCCGCGCAAGGACCTCGCGAAGGCAATCGAGGAGCTCCGACCCGAGCGGGTCACGTCGCCGAATCCCGAGGAGACCGTCCAGGCGCTCGAGAAGTTCGGCCGCGACCTGACGGCCGAGGCCGCGCAGGGAAGGCTCGACCCGGTGATCGGCCGCGACGAGGAGATCCGCCGCGTGATCCAGGTCCTATCACGGAGGACGAAGAACAACCCGGTCCTGATCGGCGACCCGGGGGTTGGCAAGACCGCCATCGTCGAGGGGCTCGCGCAGCGCATCGTCCACGGCGACGTGCCCGAGTCGCTTCGCGACCGGCGGGTCATCGCGCTCGACATCGGTGCGCTTCTCGCCGGCTCGAAGTACCGCGGCGACTTCGAGGAGCGCCTGAAGGCGGTCTTGAAGGAGGTGCAGTCGGCGGAGGGGCAGATCGTCCTCTTCATCGATGAGCTCCACACGATCGTCGGCGCGGGAGCGGCCGAGGGCGCCGTGGACGCCGCGAACCTCCTCAAGCCGATGCTCGCGCGGGGCGAGCTCCGCGCGGTCGGGGCGACGACGCTCGACGAGTACCGAAAGCAAATCGAGAAGGACGCGGCCCTGGAGCGCAGGTTCCAGCCGGTCTTCGTCGACGAGCCCGACTCGAGCGACACGATCGCGATCCTCCGCGGGCTCAAGGAGCGCTATGAGAACCACCACGGCGTGCGCATCACGGACTCCGCGCTGGTCGCGGCCGCGACCCTGTCGGAGCGCTACATCGCCGACCGCTTTCTGCCCGACAAGGCCATCGACCTGATCGACGAGGCGGCCTCGCGCCTGCGGATCGAGATCGACTCCGTCCCCACCGAGCTCGACGAGGTCCGGCGGCGGAGCACCCAGCTCGAGATCGAGCGCACCGCCCTCGCGAAGGAGAAGGACGAGGCATCGAGGTCACGACTGGAGGCGCTCGACGGGGAGCTCGCCGAGCTTGGCGAGCGCGAGTCGGAGATGACCGCGCGGTGGCAGAACGAGAAGAGCGCCATCGACGCGATCAAGGAGGCGAAGGCCCGCCTCGAGGAGGCGGCTCGGGAGGCCGAGCGCGCCGAGCGCGAGGCCGACCTCGAGCGGGCCGCCGAGCTCAAGTACGGCGAGATCCCGGAGCTCGAGAAGATCGTCTCCGAGCAGGAGGCCCGCCTCACGGAGCTTCACACCGAGGGCGGCACGATGCTCGCCGAGGAGGTGACCGAGCAGGACGTGGCCGAGGTGGTCGCCAAATGGACCGGCATCCCCGTCTCGCGCCTGATGGAGGGCGAGGTGGAGAAGCTCATCCACATGGAGGACCGTCTGCACGAGCGGGTCATCGGGCAGGACGAGGCCGTGGAGGCGGTCGCGAACGCGCTTCGCCGCTCGCGGGCCGGGCTCTCCGACCCCCACCGGCCGATCGGCGTCTTCCTGTTCCTCGGCCCCACCGGGGTCGGCAAGACCGAGCTGGCGCGAGCCCTCGCCGAGTTCATGTTCGACTCGGAGGAGGCGATGGTCCGCATCGACATGTCGGAGTACATGGAGCGGCACGCGGTCGCACGCCTGATAGGCGCCCCGCCCGGCTACGTCGGCTACGAGGAGGGCGGCCAGCTCACCGAGGCCGTCCGCCGCCGGCCCTACGCGGTGATCCTGCTCGATGAGATCGAGAAGGCCCACCCCGACGCGTTCAACACGCTGCTGCAGCTGATGGACGACGGGCGCCTCACCGACGGCCAGGGTCGCACTGTGGACTTCACGAACACCATCCTGATCATGACCTCGAACATCCCGGGTGGCCTCGAGGGAGTTCGGAGCAACTTCAAGCCCGAGTTCGTCAACCGGCTGGACGAGGTGGTCGAGTTCCAGCCGCTGAGCCGCGCGCAAATCGGCGAGATCGTCGAGCTGCAAGTCGCGTTGCTCGCGCGCCGCCTGCTCGAGCGCGGGATCGGGATCGAGCTGGACGACGATGCCCGCACCCTCCTCGGCAACTTGGGCTACGACCCCACCTACGGCGCCCGGCCGCTGAAGCGCGTGATCCAGAAGCGGCTGGTCGACAAGCTCGCCCTGAGGCTGCTGGAGGGCGAGGTCCGCGAGGGCGACATCGTGCGCGTCGGGGCCGAGGGGGGCGAGCTCACCTTCGACGTGAAGCCCGTCGCAGAGCCTGTCGAAGCCGCGGCGTAGCCGACGCTCATAGGCGGCCGGGCTCGTGCCGATAAATGGCTCGATGTCGCGCGCGCGTCTACTGCTGCTTGCCGCCACCGCGGCGGCCGCCGGCATGCTGGCCTCGGCGAGCGCCGCCAGCGCCGCCTCGATCCTGACCCGCGGCTGCCCGCCGGACTACCGCGCCGAGGGCACCCAGCCGACCTTCCTGCCCTCGCGGGTCGACGACGCGCTCCAGGGAAGGTTTCTCCTCACCCATCAGATGCCGGCACGGATTCACGCGGGCATGAACTGGAAGGCCTCCCCCCACCACTCCGAGAACTACCTCCACAGCCTCTACGACTTCAGCTGGATCGACGTCCTCGTCTGGGCCTACCACGACCCGAAGGACCGCTACAGCACCACCGTCCAGACCCAGGCTCTGCGCGAGGCGCGTGACCTCGCATGGAGCTGGGTCCAGGCCGAGCGGGCTCACAAGGTCCGGCCCGGGATCGCCTGGCGCGACCGCATCACCGCGCGGCGCGCCGAGTACATCGCCTACGTAGCCAAGGCAAACGCCTGCCAGGGCGCCCTCACGCCCGAGCAGACGAAGGGCTTCATCGCTTCGCTCGAGCGGGCTGACCGCTTTCTGCGCAAGACCCACAGCGACATCGCGAACCACCAGCTCTCGGTCGAGATGGGACTGGCGATCCTCGGCAAGCAGCTCCCGATCGGAAGCATCGTCAGGGCGGGTCGGCGGGCAAGCAAGCGCTTTCACGGCGCTGTCCACAAGGGCCTCGACGAAGCAAGCGGCGTTTGGATGGAGAACAGCCCCGGCTACTTCGACTTCGCATTGCGGCTGATCTCCACCTGGCTCGGCGTCGTCGAGCCAAACGACCAGGGGCTCATCGCGGCGCGGGACAGGATGTACGAGGCTCTTGCCTGGCTGACGTCGACCGCGGGCACCGAGGCGCAAGTGGGCGACACCTTCTGGGTCCCGCCGATTCCCGAGATCGGAGGCATCGCGTACGGGCAGAACGGCCTCTGGGTCGCCCGCCACGCGGGTTACGCGGTCGTCAAGGATCAGGCGACGGGCGGCTACCTGGTCGTCAGCGCCTCCTTCCACACCTGGCACCACAAGCACGCCGACGACGGGAGCTTCGAGCTCTACGACCGCAACCAACGGGTGGTCGCCGACACCGGCATCTACGACAACACCATCGGCCGCTATCAGCGCTTCGCCCGCTCCGCGGCCGCTCACTCGACGCTCACGGTCGACCGCCAGGACTTCCTGTGGTTCTGGCACAAGCACCGTGACAAACCGAAGCCCTACGGGACCGGGATACAGGCGACCGGCGAGGGCGCCGGGTGGTACGCGATCCTCGTCACCAACCCGATGCTCCACCGCCAGGGCGTCGACCAGGAGCGGCTCTTCCTCTACCACCCCGGCCTGGCGCTGATCGTGTACGACGACGTCCACTCCAAGCGCGCCCATCGCTACACCCGCTACTTCCAGCTCGGCCCGGACGTGGCGGCGTCGAAGCGGTCGGCCTCCGCCCTTTCGCTCGGTGGGGCGGGGACGGCGGGCGCCCTCGACGACTGGGCGAACGCTCACACCCTGCCGGCCAAGGTCGTCCGCGGTCGGTCGAATCCGCTCGCAGGCTGGACCTATCCCAGGCTCCGACAGAAACAGGCCAGGGACACGGTGAGCTGGACCTCGAAGGCGCGGGACCTCCACGCCGCGGCGATCTTCGCCCTCGGCGCGGGGCAGCTCGGGCTCGGCGCCGTCACCACAGCCGCCGGCGGGATCACCCAGGTCGGCCTCTCGGATGGCAGCACTCTCCACGTTGAGCGCAACGGCCACTCGCTGAGCGTGAGCGTCGGCCGCTGACCGGTAGGCTCAGGCTAGTCCAGCCAGCGCGTTAAGGAGGAGACCCTTTTGCCGACCTACATCATGCTCACGAGCTTCACCGCTGACGGCGTGAAGACGATCAAGAACCACCCCGGCCGGGTGCAGGAGGTCAACAAGGAGATGGAGCAACTCGGCGTGAAGGTCACCAACCAGTGGGCGACCCTCGGCCAGTACGACTTCGTCAGCGTCGTCGAGGCGCCCGACGAGCAGACCATGGCCAAGGTCTCCGTCGAGCTCGGCTCACGTGGCACGACCTCGAACCAGACCCTGACCGCCATCCCGGCCGAGGACTTCACCAAGAGCCTCTAGCGAGCCTCGAGCACCCGCATGCGAATCCTCGTCGTCGGATCCGGGGGGCGCGAGCACGCGATCCTTCGGGCACTCGCGAGGACCGCCGCGCCGCGTGAGTTGCTCGCGGCGCCGGGCAACGCCGGCATGGCCCCGGACGCCCGCTGCCTCGACGTCGAGGCGGGCGACGTGCCCGGGTTGGTCGCCGCGGCGAGCGCCGAGTCGGTTGATCTCGTCATCGTCGGTCCGGAGGCGCCGCTCGTCGCCGGCCTCGTCGACTCGCTCGAGGCAGCGGGGGTGCCCGCGTTCGGCCCGAGCGCAGACGCCGCGCGGCTCGAGGGATCGAAGGTTCACGCGAAGACGCTCATGGCCGAGGCGGGGGTCGCGACCGCCGATCACGCCGTCGTGCGCGACCGCGAGGAGGCCCTCTCCCATCTGGCCGCCGCCGCCTACCCAACGGTGCTGAAGGCCGACGGCCTCGCCGCGGGCAAGGGAGTGATCATCTGCGCCGACGAGGCCGAGGCGCGCGACGCGGTCGAGGCCTTCTTCGTCGAGCGGCGGTTCGGCGCCACCGAGGTCGTCGTGGAGGACTTCCTCGAGGGCGAGGAGCTTTCGCTTCTGGCGCTGTGCGACGGCGAGAGCGTCGTCCCGCTCGCCCCCGCCCAGGACTACAAGCGAATCGGCGATGGCGACGTCGGCCCGAACACCGGCGGCATGGGCAGCTATTCGCCCGTTCCGGGGATCGACGCCGACCGCGCGGATGCCATCGCGGAGCGGGTCCACCGCCCGATCGTCGACCTGATGGGCCGCGCCGGCACGCCGTATCGAGGCGTTCTCTACGCCGGTCTGATGATGACCGCCGGGGGCCCTCGCGTGCTCGAGTTCAACTGCCGCTTCGGCGACCCCGAGACGCAGGCCGTGCTGCCGCGGTTGCGCTCCGATCTCGCTGAGCTCTGTCTCGCGAGTCGCGAGCACGGCGGGCTCGCCGGGGCCCGCCCAGAGTTCTCCGACAGCTCGGCGGTGACGGTGGTGCTGGCCTCGGCCGGATATCCGGCATCGAGCTCCAAGGGCGACGTGATCTCCGGCCTCGACGAGGCCGCCTCGCTCGAGGGTGTGGAGATCATCCATGCCGGCACCGCCCGTCGGGATGGCGACTTCGTGACGGCGGGCGGGCGAGTCCTGAACGTGACCGGCGTCGGGCCGAGCGCGAGGGCCGCACGCGAGCGCGCCTACGAGGCGGCGGCGCTGATCACGTTCACCGGAAAGCAGATGCGATCCGACATCGCCCAGCGGGCGGTCGGGCGTGATGGCGACCCCGAGAGGGCAAGCGAGCCCGTGAAGGAGGAGGCGTGGAGCTAGAGGACCGCGGCACCGCGGAGGTGATGACGGCCGAGGCGATGCCCGAGGTCGAGGCCGCATTCGAGGAGATCGAGATCGATGCGCCCCTCGTCGGGATCATCATGGGGTCGAAGAACGACAAGTCGAAGATGCAGCCCGCCGGTCAGGCACTTCAGGAGGCGGGCATCCGCTACGAGGTCCGCGTGATGAGCGCGCATCGCGACCCCGAGCAGGTCCGCGACTATTGCCTCAACGCGAGGATGCGCGGCCTTAGGGTGGTGATCGCGGGCGCCGGCATGTCGGCCGCGCTGCCAGGGGTCGCCGCGGCGCACACGGACCTGCCGGTGATCGGCGTTCCGATCGGGGGCAAGAACCTCGGCGGCCTCGACGCCCTGCTCTCGGCGGTGCAGATGCCGCCCGGGGTGCCTGTGGCCTGCGTCGCGGTCGACGGGGCCAAGAACGCCGGGCTCCTGGCCGTCCGGATCATCAACTCCTGACGGCGGGACGAGGGTGATCCGCCGCTACACGCGCCCCGAGATGGGGGCCGTCTGGACCGACGCCCGGCGGATGGCGGCCTGGCTGGAGGTCGAGCTCGCCGCGACCGATGCGTGGGCGGCCGAGGGGGTGGTGCCGGCTGACGCGGCGGAGGCCTGTCGGGACCGCGCGGCCTTCACGGTCGAGGCGGTCGCCGAGCGGGAGCAAACGACCGGCCACGACGTGGCGGCATTCGTCGACGTGGTCGCCGCCTCGATCGGCGCCGAGGGGCGCTGGATCCACTACGGGCTGACCTCCTCCGACGTGCTCGACACGGCGCTCGCGGTTCAGCTTCGGGAGGCCGGTGCGGTGCTCCTCGAGGGCGCTCGTGACTACCGCGACGCGCTCATCGACAGGGCCACAGAACACCGCGACACGCTCAGCATCGGCCGCACCCACGGGATCCATGCCGAGCCCACCACGTTCGGGCTCAAGCTTGCGGGCCTCGCGTTCGAGGCCGACCGGAACGTCCGCCGGCTCGAGCGCGCCCTCGATGCCCTCGCGGTCGGCAAGCTCTCCGGCGCGGTCGGTACCTACACCTCGGTCCCGCCGGGCATCGAGCGCCGCGTCATGAAGGCGCTCGGGCTACGCGCCGAGGACGTCTCGACCCAGGTCGTGCCGCGCGACCGCCACGCCGAGTTGCTGTCGGCGATCGCGCTCGCCGGAGCCGGGCTCGAGCGCTTCGCGACCGAGGTGCGGAACCTCCAGCGCACCGAGGTCCGCGAGGTCACCGAGCCGTTCGGGGCGGGCCAGAAGGGCTCCTCGGCAATGCCCCACAAGCGGAATCCCATCCTCTCCGAGCGGCTGGGCGGGATCGCGCGCGTGCTGCGGGGGTATGCGCAGGTCGGGCTCGAGAACGTCGCGCTGTGGCACGAACGCGACATCTCCCATTCGGGCGCCGAGCGGGTGGTGCTTCCCGACGCGACGATCCTCCTCGACTACGCGCAGCACGTCGCTGGGCGCATCGTCGCCGAGATGACGGTCGACGTCGAGCGGATGCGCGCGAACCTCGACCTCACGCACGGTGCGGTGCTGAGCCAGCGGGCCCTGACAGCGCTCGTGGAGGCTGGAATGTCCCGGGACGACGCCTACAGGCTCGTTCAGTCCTCGGCGCAGCGGGCGGTCGACGAGGGCGCTGATTTCAGGGAGCTCCTGGCCGGGCAGCTCACCTCCACCGAAGGCGCGCCCGAGGGAGTCGGCGAGGAGATCGCCCGCCTGCGCTACGAGGACTACCTCGGTGAGCTTCCCGAGGTCTTCGCCCGCGTCGAGGCGCTCCGGGACTCGCCCTAGCGAGCCTGGGGCCGGTAGCGGACCACCGAGAGAAAGCCGCCTCGGCCGATCCGGGCGACGTCGCCGGGGACCGCGCCCACGTGCTTCGGCTTCGAGCGCGAGACGAGGTTCACGTACAGGGCTCGTGACCTTGTGCGGTGAGCTGTGGTGTCGCGCGTGACCGCGATCGCGCCCGCCTTCGACGAAGTGCACGGGGTCTGGAACTGGCTGTGGCCCTGGGTGCAGTTGAAGCCGTTCGCCTCGGTGAGGTACCCGCGCTCGGCGGCGACGCTGGGCCGTGCGGGCTCAACGGCGCGAGGGCTGCCGGCCAGAACGATCTCGTCCGAGACGTAGGCGGCGTAGGGCAGCGCGGATATGTCCGTCACCTGCTTCGCCTCGACCGCGAGAGCGTCCCCGCGGCGCAGTCGCGGCACGCGGGCCGAGTAGACGACGCGCCGCCCACCGTCCTCCTTCACGGGCAGCGTTCGCGAGCGGCGGCGGGTGGCCCGATAGCGCTTGATGGCCGGATGAGCGCCCGGCGGGATCTCGATGGCGTTCAGCCTCCCCTTGTCCTGTTCGACGGTGCCGTTGGGCCGATCGGTGCCGATGATGAGCCTGTCGCGGGGCCCGGCATGGCGGTCGTGGGCGGCGACCACCATGTTCACGTGGCAGCGGTCCAGCGGGCAGGGCAGCTCGGCCGCACGGCCGATCTTCGCGGTGATGCGCGGGTAGACGAGCACGCAATGGTGGTTGCGGTCAGGCCTGTGGGCGCTGCACTCGAGGCCGCCCCACGTCGAGAGCGGTAGGACGCCGGCGCCCGAAGTCGCCGCCTGGGTTGCGGCGAGGACGAGGCGCGTCTCGACCCTCGGGCTGTAGGAGTAGGAGTGCCCGATGCAGCGCGGGAGGCCCGGCCGGTAGCACGTCAGGGTGACCTGGACCTCGCCGTTCAGTCGCAGTTGCTCGCCGGGAGCGAGCGACCCGAGCGTCCGCGGGTCAAGTGACATCGCGACCCGCTGCCTGGCCCGCCGCCTGCGGGTGATCGCGATGGTCTTGACGAGCTCCGAATGGTTTCCCGTCGTGACCGCGCGAACCGGCGGCGTCGAGGCGTCGAGATGCGTCGCGGCGTCGTCGCTTCCGCCCACCACCATCGCGAGCGTGGCGGCGAGCGCAGCGACCCCGCTCAAGCCGCCAGACGCTCCCGCAGCACGGATGGAGTGCCGCGAGCGGGCGCAAGCGTGACGTTGCGTCGCACCACCCTCTCGCGGCGGTCAGTGGCGGGTCCCAGCACCGTCCGGCGGAGGACCGTCTGCAACACCACGCGCATCTCGAGCTGAGCGAACGCGGCGCCGAGGCAGCGCCGAGTGCCGCCGCCGAACGGCACCCACGAATACGTTTCGGGACCGCCGTCGATGAACCGCTCGGGCTTGAACGCGTAGGGGTCGGGGAAGGTCGCCGCCCGGGTGTGGGCTAGCCAGATCGACGCGAGGATGGTCGTGCCGGCGGGGAGCTCGTAACCGCCGAGCTCGGCGGGCTCCAGCAGCATGCGTCCGGTGAACGGCACCACCGGCCGCAGGCGGAGGGCCTCGGTCGCGACCGCGTCGAGGTAGGCCCCGTCGCCGCCACGCGCGTCCGCGGTCGCCCGCTCCAGCGCCGCGGGCGAGCGATAGAGCAGCTCGAACGTCCACGCGAGGGCGGTGGCCGTCGTCTCGTGGCCCGCCAGCAGCAGGGTCATCAGCTGGTCGCGAAGCTCCGCGCCGTCCATCCCCGAGCCGTCCTCGAAGCGAGCCGCGACGAGCATCGAGAGGATGTCTTCGCGCTCGTCGAGGTGGGGGTCGGCGCGCCGCTCGGCGACCTCGGCGGCCAGAAGCTCGTCCGTCTCGGCGATCAGCGCACGGGTCCGCTTGAAGCGCGGCAGCCAGCGAAGCCGGCGCAGGGTCATTCCGATCGCGGACGGCGAGCGGGTGGCGGCGAGGATCCCGACGAGGTTGTCGCGAAGTGCGTCATGGCGCTCTTCGCCGACGCCGAAAACGGCGCGCAGGATGACCTCGAGGGTGATCGCCTGCATCCTCGGATGGATGGGGAACGGATCGCCGAGCGGCCAGGTGGCGAGCTCGCTCTCGCTGACCCGCTCGATCACGTCCTCGTAGGCGCGCATCCGCTCGCCGTGGAAGGGCGGCAGCATCAGCTTCCGCCGCCGCAGGTGCTCGTCGCCGGTGAGCAGGAGCACCGACTGCGGGCCCAACAGGGGCTCGAGCGCGAAGTTTCGGCCGGGGGCGATGGTGTTGACGCGGTCGGCGGAGAAGAGTTTCTTCAGGGAATCGGGGTCCGAGATGAAGACCACGTCGCCCGCCGGAAGGAAGTGGGCGCGGAAGGTGTCGCCGTAACGCCTGCGGGAGGCCTCGGCGAACTGCACCGGGCGCAGGAGGATGCGGGCGGTCTGGATCGGCGCCGGGATCGACGGCCCGGGCGGCATCGCGGCCGCCGGCGCTGCCGGGATAGGAGGCGCCGTCGCCTGCTCCATCAGCGCGTCCTCGAGAAGCGCTCGACCGCGGCGATCAGCTCGTCAACCTTCTCATCTGCCTCGTCCCCGCCCCGCTCGACTGCGTCGCGAACGCAGTGGTTCGTGTGATCGGCGAGGAGGCGCAGGGCCACTCCATCGAGCGCCTTCGTCGCCGCCGAGATCTGCGTCAGGACATCGATGCAGTACGCCTCGTCGTCCACCATCGACCGAAGGCCGCGAACCTGGCCCTCGACACGGGCGAGGCGGCGAAGTATCGCCTCCTTGTCGGAGACGTATCCGGCTTGGTCGGTCCCGCTCGTCACCGTTGTGAACCATACCCGGCCGGGGTATCCGACCACCCTCAGCGCTCGACGAGCTCGTAGCCGAGCTCCACGAGCGTCGGCCCGGCGATCCGCTCGTACACAACGATGTCGGCAGGGTCCATTTCCTCGCGCCAGCGGCCCGCTCGCTCGCGCCGCGGCACCTCGGTCACGAGCGCGTGCTGGCGCTCTCGCTCGGCGGCTGTGATCCCGGCGCGCTCGCCACCCAGCTCGAGATCGCGTGCCACGGCGCTCATCCGCTCCGAGGCCCCATCGTGGTAGTCGAGCATCTCGGGCTCGAACCGGAGCTCCGCAAACTCGCAGACGCGGCGCACCACGGGCTCAGGATCGGCGACCAGCCCCTCGTAGCGCACCTCGACGTAATGGGCGAGGCTTCGCGCCTTGCGCCGGGCACGTCGAACCTGGGTTGTCCACTGCACCGCCGCGTCCTCGATCGAGTCGGGGCCCCAACTCACGCCGAGGATCGACAGCGCGACGTCCCGCCCGTCGCGAATCAGGTGAATGAAGTGCGCCTCCGGCAGCGCGCCGCCGATGCGCTTCATCGTCTTCACGTACTGCGGCGTCTTCTCGCCCCAGCGTGGCTTCGAGTGCTTCGCGGCGTAAGCCTCGTAGAAAGCCCGGCAGGCCTTGGCCGGCTCGAGCAGCCCCTCGCCCTGAAGGCGCGACTGGACGTCGGCGGGATCGAGGCCGAAGTCCGGCCAGCGGCGATGCTCGGTCATGAGCTCGAGCGCCCGCTCGCGCCCGTCGCGGTCGGCGTCGAGCTCCTCCTGGCAAGCCCGGATGAGCTTTGGCAGGAAGTGCGTCTCGGGCGGGATCGCGAGCTGCGAGTGCGCATCCAGCATCAGGCGCAGGAGCGTCGTGCCCGACCGGGGCACACCGACGACGAACGGCGCCGGCGGCCGCTCGGGGCCGCCGCTGAAGCCGAGACCGCTCCGAATGCGGGCGAATCGAGCCATGAGCGCTGTCTAGTCTTTCAGCTTCAGATGACCCCGATTCCCCGCTGGATGCAGGAGCTGGAGACGCCGGAGTGCCCGCCCGGGTGGCGCACGGGCCCGCCCGACTTCGTCGGGGTGGGCGCCCAGCGGTGCGGGACCTCGTGGTGGTATCGCGGGACGATGCGCTCCCATCCAGGCGTGGTTCGGGTGGCCAAGCCCGGCAAGGAGCTTCACTATTTCGATCGCTTCTGGGACGCCGAGCCCCCGAACGACTTCATCGAGCGCTACCACGCGCTCTTCCCGCGCCCGGAGGGCGCGATCACCGGCGAATGGACCCCGCGCTACATGGTCGACTTCTGGACGATGCGGTTGCTCCAGCGCGCGGCGCCCGACGCCCGACTCCTGATCATGCTCCGCGACCCGATCGAGCGCCTGCGCTCGGGTATCCAGCGCGAGCGGATGCTCGCCGACGAGGCCGGGAAGCCGTTCGAGCTCTCGCACATGTCCGAGGCGGTGTACCGCGGCCTCTACCACGACCAGGTCCGCGGCGTCCTCGAGCTCTATCCCCGCGAGAGGGTCCTCATCCTCCAGTTCGAGCGGTGCCGCCAGGACCCGCGCGGCGAGATGCGCCGCACGCAGGAGTTCCTCGGCATCGACCCGCTCGACGAGATCCCGGAGAAGCTCTCCCAGCACAAGCGGCCGCCGGGGACGAAGCCCGATCTCTCAGCCGAGCGTCGCGACGAGCTCATTCGGCGCACGCGCGACGACGTCGCCCGCCTGGCCGGCCTGTGCCCCGAGATCGACCTCTCGCTGTGGCCGAACTTCGCCGACGTCGAGCCCGTGGCCCCGGCGGCGGTGGCCGGCTCCGCGAGCGCCTGAGCCTTGCGCGTCGGCGTCTCGAGCTACTGGTTCAACCGCGGGCAGGCCGTGGTGGGCCGCCACCTGCGTTCGGCGCTCGACGATCTCGGGCACGAGACCTTCGTCCTCGCCCGGCCGTCGAAGGACTCCGCCGCCAAGCCGGCGCTCATCGAGCGCGGGGACGTCTGGGACCAGCCCGGCGTCACCGAGGCGTCCCACTACTCGATCCCGCCGACGAGATGGAGAGCTGGGCTCGCGAGAACGAGCTCGAGGCCGTGCTCTTCGACCAGAACTACCAGTTCGACGAGATCGCCCAGCTGCGGGCGATGGGCGCGCGGACGATCGGCCGCTTCGTCTGGGAGCAGTTCGAGCCGGGCCAGGTCGAGGACGCCAGGAGAGCTTTCGACGTCGTGTACTCGATGCACGCCGGCGAGCAGGAGCGTTACTCGAACCTCGGCCTCGAGACGCCGCGGGTGCGCTGGGGCGTGCATCCCGAGCTCCTCCAAGCGGCGGAGCGGTGCAGCGACGAGCACCCGGACGACGGCACGGTGCGCCTCTACTTCCCCGGCGGCTACATGACGAAGCGAAAGCCGCTCGCGCCCCACGCTCGAGGCATTCCAAGCGGCGCGCGGCGACGAGCTGCGCCTGCTGCTCAAGGCGCAGGTCGAAAAGCGGCAGAAGATGGTCAACAAGGCCGCGCGACAGGACGGGCGCATCGAGCCGATCTTCGACGACATGCCCACCGACGAGCACCACCGCCTGCTCGCCAGCGTCGACGCCTTCCTGGCGCCGAGCCGCTGGGAGGGCCTCGGCCTCCACCTCTACGAGGCCGCGGCCTTCGGCGTGCCGGTGATCACGAACGACAACCCGCCGATGAACGAGGTGGTCGTCGACGGCGAGAACGGGGTCCTCGTGCCGGGCGTCCCGGCCGAGGAGGAGTCGCCGTCCGGGAATCCCCTCGTGGGACCCGGAGGTCGGCGCCCTGACCGACGCGATCGAGCGGATCGCCGACCCGGAGGTCAGGGCCGAGCTCGCGGCGGGCGCCGCGCGGGCCCGCGAGCGGCTGTCATGGGACAACACGCTCGCGGACCTGCGGGCTTTGCTGGAGTAGGCCGCGCGCCGGCTCGGGCCGCGAACGACGCCTTCCGTCGTCAGGGTCGACGCATTCGGCGCTCGGGGAGTAGCCGCGTCTATCCTGCGCCGCCCATGCCCGCCGCCGAGCCCCGCGTCGTGATGGCGCTCAAGGTCCGCGACGAGGAGGACGTGATCGAGTCGGTGCTGCGCTATCACCGCGCGCAGGGAGTCGACTTCTTCATCGTCACCGACAACGCGTCGACCGACCGCACGCCCGAGATCCTCAAGCGCTGGGTCGACGCCGGCCTCGCGCGCGTGATCGTCGAGCCGAGCCCGGAGCTGCGCGAGCGCGGGCACGAGTGGGTCACGCGGATGGCGCGGCTGGCCGCCACCGACCACGACGCCGACTGGGTCGTCCACGGCGACGCCGACGAGTTCTGGTGGCCCCTCGAGGGCACGATCCCGCAGGCGCTCGCCTCGGTTCCGGCCGACTACGGCGTCGTGCTCGGCCCGCGGGTCGAGTTCGTCGCCCGCCCGGACGGCCCCGGCACCTTCTTCGACCGCCTCATCTACCGGGAGGCCCGCTCGATGCTGCGGCCGAAGATCGCGCACCGCGCGCTCGCGGACGTGATGGTCCTGCACCGCGGGCAGCACGACGTCACCGCCGGCCGCGACGCCGAGGACGCGTGGCAGCGCCTGCGCACGCCGGGCAGGCCGGTGCTGCGCACCGTGCGGCCCGAGGGGGGCGAGGAGGCCGAGGACCGGCTCGTCTGGTACCCGCGCTGGCCGCTGCGGATCTTCCACCTCCCCCTGCGCTCGTTCGATCAGTACCGGCGCAAGGTCGAGGCGATGCTGAACGACCCGGTCTCGGCGGGCGGCGGCATGCGCGGGCCGCTTGCGCGAGGCCTACGAGAGCCGGCGCGGATCGACGAGCTCTACGCCGAGCTCGTCACCGACGACGCCGCCGTCGAGGCCGGCCTCGCCGAGGGCCGCCTCGTCCGTGACGAGCGGCTGCGGGACTTCATGGCCGGCGTGGGCGATCCGCTCACGGGCGAGGTGGCGCCGAGGCCCGCGGCGCCCGAGCCCGGAGGAGGTCGCCGCCGAGCAGGCCGAGCTCGAGCTCGACGCGATGCACGTGCTCTCGAGGACGGAGCGCATGCTGATGATCCGCCACGACGAGGCCCGAGCGGAGGTGAAGCGCCTGCGCCGCAAGCTCGACCGGCCCCGCGATGCGAAGCCGGACCGCGGGCGCCCGCCGCTACGGCGCGCTCGCATGGCCGTCGGCCGGCTGCTCGGGCGCTAGCTAGGGGAACAGCGAGAACTGGCGCAGCGCGCCGGTGACGCGGCCGACCGGCAACGCCCGGCTTCGAGGACTCGATGCCGGATGACCGCGGGCACTTCGGCTTCGAGAGGTCGTTGTCGTGGCCCGAGCCGCCGATGCACTTGTCGTTGCCGCTCTCAGAGAGGAAGTCGTCGTTGCCCGAGTTGCCGTGGAGATCGTCGACCCCGCCGCCGCTCACCTGCGTGCCGCCGGCGAGCGGCATGTTGTCGCCGACGACGAGGTCGTTCCCGGAGACGCCGTCGGCCGTCGTCGCCGCCGCCGCCGGACGCCTGGTCGGTGGCGGCGTTGTCGCCGATGAGGATGTCGTTGCCCTGCTTGCCGCCGTTCAGCTTGTCGCCGGCGCCGCCCTCGCGCCGTCCCCTGCTGGGCGTAGCTGTCGCCGATCACCACGTCGTTGCCGGTGAAGCCGGTGATCTCGTCGTGGCCACCGCCGGTGGCGGTGCCGTTCAGGACGGCCGAGTCGCCGATGCCGAGGTCGTTCTGCTCGTCGAGGCGCATGAAGTCGTTGCCGTTGCCGGAGGCCTGGTCGAGGAGAGAGCGTCGCCGATCACGACGTCACTGCCCTGCGCCGTGAGGATCGTGTCGTTGCCGGTGCCGCTCGCCTTCCCCTGCGTCGGCGAAGGCGTCGCCGACCACGTGATCGTCGCCCGGGCCGGCCTGGATCTTGTCGTTTCCGGAGCCGCTGGCGTCGCCCCGCTTCGGCATGTAGTTGTCGCCGACGAGGAGGTCGTTGCCCGCCGAGCCGATGACGAGGTCCTTTCCGGTCGATCCGTTCGAGTTGATCGAGTCGCCGACGACGACGTCGTCGCCGTCGTAGCCGGCGACCTTGTCGTCGCCCGGGCCGCCCTGGACGACGTCGTTGCCGCTGCCGGCGCAGATGAAGTCGTTGCCGCCGCCGCCGTCGATCGTGTCGTTGCCGCCGGCGCCGTCGATGACGTCCGTTCCCGGGGCCGCCGACGAGCGTGTCCGGCCCGGCGCCGCCCGGAAGGGTGACCCGGTGGCCGAAGCAGGTCGCCGCGGCGAGCGACGTCGCCGGCCAGGCGAGAGCCACCACGGCGCCCGCCGTCGCGGCGGCCAGCGTCAGTCGCCAGCCCGCGTTGGTGTCCCTACGTGCCATTGATCGTCCGCCTCGCCTTCCGCGCCCGATTCCCTTGTTAGCATCGCCCGCCGATGCCCGCGGCGCTCGCTGATCTAACGCTACATGCTCGCGGCAAGGTCCGGGAGATGTACGAGGTCGACGGCGACCTCCTGATGGTCGCCTCCGATCGCATCTCGGCGTACGACGTGATCCTGCCCGACCCGATCCCGGACAAGGGCGCCGTGCTGACGCAGATGTCGGTGTTCTGGTTCGAGCACCTCGGCGATGTATGCCCGAACCACTTCCTCTCGCTGGACGTGCCGGAGGAGGTCGCCGGGCGGGCGATCCGCGTGCGGCGCCTCGACATGTACCCGGTCGAGTGCGTCGTTCGGGGCTATCTCTCCGGCTCGGGCTGGCGCGAGTACCGCGAGTCCGGCGCCGTCTGCGGCATCGAGCTTCCCGAGGGGCTCCAGGAGTCCGACAAGCTCCCGGAGCCGATCTTCACGCCCGCGACGAAGGCGGAGCTCGGCGAGCACGACGAGAACGTCGACTTCGAGCGCGCGGTGGAGATCGTCGGCGACCGCGCCCTCATGGAGCACCTCCGCGACGCCTCGATCGAGCTCTACACGCCGGGCCTCGGACCACGCCGCGGAGCGGGGGATCATCCTCGCCGACACGAAGTTCGAGTTCGGCTCGCACCCGGGCGCCGAGGTGGTCCTCGCCGACGAGGTCCTCACCCCCGACTCCTCCCGCTTCTGGCCCGCCGACGAGTACGAGCCGGGCCGGCCGCAGCGCTCGTTCGACAAGCAGTACGTGCGCGACTACCTCGACTCCACGGGCTGGGACCACACCCCACCGGCGCCGGAGCTCCCCGCCGAGGTGATCCGACAACACACGCGCGCGCTACGTGGAGGCGTACGAGCGCATCTCCGACCGCGAGTTCTCCTCACCGGGCGCCCCGCCCGCGTGAACATCTTCATCCAGGGGATGCGTCGTTCGGGAACGACGATCCTCTACGACGCGCTCCTCGCCGACCCCGAGCTTCGCTGCTTCTACGAGCCGCTTCGCGAGCAGGACGTGACCGAGGGCGGCGGCTCCGGCGCCCGCGAGGGCGACGCCTTCGCCGAGACCCGCGAGCTGCGCGAGCGGTTCCAGCGCGAGCGCTACCCCGACATCCCGGTTGAGGAGTTCAACTGGGGCGGACCGCGCCGGCCCCCGCTCGAGCTCGAGCCCCGGCTGCCCGAGCACTGCCGCGAACTGCTGCGCTGGCTGCTCGGACTGGCGCCGCAGGTGATGGTCAAGGAGACCCGCCTCTACCGGAAGGTCGCCGATGCCGCCGAGCTCGACCCCGAGGCGCGCCTTCGTCCACGTGGTCCGCGACCCGCGCTCGGTCACCGCGTCGATCATCCTCGGGCGCAAGAAGCGGCGCCTGCGGCGCTGGTCGAGCCCCGGCGAGATCTTCGACGAGCGGACCGACCGCAAGCTCTGGTCGAGCCGCGCGATCTCGACGGCGATGGCCACCGAGGACGGCGCCGATCCGGCAGGCCTCGGCGACGTGGAGCACATCCTCCGCGTCTGGAAGCTCACCTTCGAGTCCGCCTACGAGGACGGGCGCCGGCTCTTCGGCGACCGCTACCTGCTGCTTCGAAACGAGGACCTGCGGGAGGCGACCGAGGAGGCGATCGAGTCCGTGTACGGGGTCCTCGGCCGCGAGGCGCCCGCCGACGTCCGCGGGTGGGCGCGGGCGAACGTCCGCGAGCCCGAGGCCGTGCTCGCCGGCGACGACCCGCGCTGGGGCGAGCTGCTCGGGCGGCTCGAGCTGGGACCCGCTTTGGAAGCCGCCGGATACGCGGATCTGGCCGGTACGCTCACCGCGTGAAGGCCCGCGTCCTCATCCGCCCCAAGGAGGGCATCCTCGACCCGCAGGGCAAGGCGGTCGAGCGCGCGCTCCCGGCGCTCGGCTTCGAGGGCATGCGCGAGGTCCGCGTCGGCCGCCTCGTCGAGCTCGACGTCGACGACGACGCACGCCTCGGCGAGCTCTGCGAGCAGCTCCTGGCAAACCCGCTGGTCGAGGACTACGAGATCGAGATCGACGGCAGCCCATGACCACGTTCGGCGTCCTCCAGTTCCCGGGCTCCTGCGACGAGCGCGACGCGCTCGCCGCCTGCGAGCGGGTCGGCGAGGCGCGGCTCGTCTGGCACGAGGAGACCGACCTCTCCGACCTCGACGCGGTCGTCGTGCCCGGCGGCTTCTCCTACGGCGACTACCTGCGAGCGGGCGCGATCGCCCGCTTCGCGCCGGCGATGGGCGCGGTGGCCGAGCTCGCCGACGCCCGGGTGCCGGTGCTCGGCATCTGCAACGGCTTCCAGGTGCTCTGCGAGGCCGGGCTCCTGCCCGGCGCGCTGCTCCCGAACGAGGGCCTGCGCTTCGTCTGCCGCCAGGTCGAGCTCGTGGCCGAGGGCGGCGGGCGCGTTCGCCGCCGGGATCGAGCCCGGCGAGCGCCTCTCGATCCCCGTCAAGCACGCCTGCGGGCGCTACTTCGCCTCGCCGGAGGAGATCGCGCGGCTCGGCGAACGGGGGCAGATCGCCTTCCGCTACGCGCCCGGCGACAACCCGAACGGCTCCGTCGACGACATCGCCGGCGTCACCAACGAGGCCGGCAACGTCCTCGGCCTGATGCCGCATCCCGAGCACGCCGTCGACGCGCTCACCGGCTCCGCCGACGGCCTGCGGCTCTTCGCGGCGGTGGCGAGGCCCGCCGCCGAAGCCCGCGCCGCAGCCTGATGCTTCGCGACCACCTGAGGCGCCGCCGGATGCTCGGCTCGCCGCCGGGTCCCCCGGCGCCGTTCGTGGTCGGCGTCGGGCGGTCGGGCACGACGCTGCTGCGGATGATGCTCGACGCCCATCCCGAGATGGCGATCCCGCCCGAGACCCACTTCCTGCCGCCGATGATCGAGCAGTTCTCGCGCCTTCGCGTGACCCCCGAGCGCGTTCTGGAGGCGATCCAGGAGGCGCCTCAGAGCGGGCTGCCTGAATCTGGGGTCAGTCGAGAGTGAGCTGCTCGACCGGCTGCGCGACGTCAAGCCGCTCAACGCGCCCGATTCGATCCGCGCCTTCTACGGCCTCTACGCCGAGCGCGCCGGCAAGCCGCGGTGGGGCGACAAGACCCCGCGCTACGTCACGGCGCTGGCCAAGCTCGGGCGCGCGGTCCCCGAGGCGCGCTTCGTCCACATGATCCGCGATGGCCGCGACGTGGCGCTCTCGACCAACCGCCGGCTGGTCGAGCTGCGCGGCTCGAAGCCCGTGCCCGCGGAGCGGATGGCGAAGCGCTGGCGCCACCGGATCCTCAGCGCGCGGCGGGTCGAGCAGGTGCAGGGGCGCTACATGGAGATCCGCTACGAGGACCTCGTGCGGGACACCGAGCCGGCGCTGCGCGGCGTCTGCGAGTTCGTCGAGCTCGACTGGGACCCGGTCATGCTCAACTACCACGAGCGCGCCGCCGAGCGGCTGCAGGAGATGAACCGGGAGCGCGAGCGCGGCTCGCGCCGGACGCTGACGGGCGAGGAGCGAATGCAGGCGCACGCGATGACGACGAAGCCGCCCCAGGAGGCGCGGATCGACGTCTGGAGGACCGAGATGGACGACGCCTACCGCGAGGAGTTCGAGGCGTTTGCGGGTGACCTCCTGGCCGAGTTGGGGTACGAGACCACCGTCGTCGCCCGCCGCCCCGCCCTCTCTACCATCCTGACCCTTCCGAATGGGCCTGTTCAGCAAAGACAACTCAGCCGAGCGCGCCCCGGCGCCGTTCGTCGTCGGAATGAACCGCTCCGGCACGACGCTGCTGCGGATGATGCTCGACTCGCATCCCGAGCTGACGATCCCGCCGGAGACGCACTTCGTGCCGGAGGTGATCAAGACCTTCAAGCGCACCGACAAGACGACGCCCGCCGACGTGCTCGGCGCCATGAAGTCGGCGCGCGAGTGGGGCGACTTCGACTTCACCGACATCGAGATGCTGGGCCTGCTCTCCAGGAGCGGGGCCGCAAGCTCACCGCGGGCGAGGCGCTTCGCACCTTCTACGAGGCCTACGCGGCGCGCGAGGGCAAGCCGCGCTGGGGCGAGAAGACGCCCAACTACGTCGGGAAGATGCAGCAGATCCAGCGGGCGCTGCCGGAGGCGCGCTTCGTCCACGTGATCCGCGACGGGCGCGACGTGGCCCTGTCGGTCCTCGACCGGACGGTCCGCGAGCTCACCGCGGCCGACGTGGCGAAGCGATGGAAGCGGAAGATCCAGAAGGCGCGCGACGCAGCGCCGAAGCTCAAGCACTACACCGAGGTCCGCTACGAGGACCTGATCCTCGACACCGAGCCGTCGCTGCGGAGGATCTGCGAGTTCATCGAGCTTGACTGGGACGACGCGGTGCTCGACTACCACGAGCGCTCCTCGAGCCGGCTCGAGGAGATGAAGCGCGCGCTGCCCGCCGACGGCCGCTCGGCCGAGCTCGACGTCGAGCGGCGCATGGCGACGCACGCGATGACGACCAAGCCGCCGGACGCCGACCGGGTCAGCCGCTGGAAGCGCCAGATGAGCGAGTCCGACCGCCGGGCGTTCGAGGAGATCGCCGGCACGATGCTGTCGGGCCTCGGCTACGAGACCGGCGCTGCCGGCGGCGAGCGGCGCCTCGTGAGCCCCTCCGGGGACGGCGAGCGCGACAACTGGGAGGTCCGCCGGCGGCGGACGCGAAAGCGCCGCATGCGACGCCAGCGCGAGCGCGCGAAAGCAGGCTGTCCAGCAGGAGAAGATCCCCTATCTGCGGCGGCGGAGGCGCACGCGGGAGCGCAACCTGCCGAAGCCGCCGGCCCCGTTCGTGATCGGGATGACCCGCTCCGGGACGACGCTCCTGCGGCTGATGCTCGATTCGCATCCCGAGCTCACGATCCCGCCCGAGACGCACTTCATCCCCGACGTGATCAAGCTCTTCGGCGAGGGGCCGGCCTCACCCGAGGAGGTCGCAGCGGTAATGACCTCGAGCCGGCGGTGGGGCGACTTCGGAATCGACGACGAGAGGCTTCTCAGGGAGCTCGGCAAGCTGCGGCCCCTCGTCAGGCCGGAGGTCCCGGTGCGGACGTTTTACCGGCTCTACGCGAAGGGCCAGGACAAGCCTCGGTGGGGCGACAAGACTCCGGGCTACGCGATGAAGATGCGACGCATCGAGCGGATCCTCCCGGAGGCCCGCTTCATCCACATGATCCGCGACGGGCGCGACGTCGCGCTCTCCCTGGAGCGGCGCGGCGCGGACCTCACGATGGAGCAGGTGGCGCGGCGCTGGCGCCACCGCATCAACCGCACGCGGCGGGCCGCGGAGAAGGTCTCGCACTACACCGAGGTCCATTACGAGGACCTCGTGTCCGATCCCGAGGCGAAGCTGCGGGAGATCTGCGCCCTCGTCGAGCTCGACTTCGATCCCGCGATGCTCTCCTACCACGAGCGCGCGGCCCAGCGCCTGGAGGAAATCGCGCGGCCGCTCGAGGCCGACGAGGAAAAGCGCGGCCTGACCGCCGAGTCGCGCGTGGAGGCGCATGCCCTGACGTCAGAGCCTCCCCGCGCCGACCGCGTCGGCATGTGGCGAAACGAGATGGACCCAGCGGACCTCGCTACCTTCCGCGAGCACGGCGGTGAGCTCCTCGCCGAGCTCGGCTACGAGTCCTGAGCTTCGAGGGCCTCTCTACAATCCGCGGCCCGCATGGACGAGGCAAGCGCCACAGAGACGCCCACCGAGGCGACCGACGGCCGGGGAGGCATCGCCGATGTCCCGACCGCCCACAACAACTGGGAGCGCTACGGCCTGCCCGACGACATGACCGGCAAGACGTTTCTCGACGTCGGCTGCTGGGAGGGCGTCAACTGCGCCGAGGCTGTGAAGCGGGGCGCGACCCAGGTGGTGGGCCTCGACCTCTGCACCTCGCCCGATCTGGCGGCGAACGTCGAGCGGTTCGGCTTCGAGTTCGTGCAGATGGACATCCTCTCGGAGAAGTGGCTGGAGCTGGACAGCTTCGACGTCGTGCTCTGTGGCGGCGTCCTCTACCACGTCGAGAACGTCATCTCGCTGCTTTTCCGCCTGCGTCGCGTCACGGGCGAGCACCTCTTCCTCGAGACCAAGATCAAGGACATGGACTCCGAAGAGCCGCTGCTCCTCTTCAAGCCCAGCGACCCCGAGAAGACGGGGAATCCTTCTAACTGGTGGGTCCCGAACCGCCCCGCGCTGACGGAGATGCTGAACACCTGCGGCTTCACCGACATGGAGCAGACGTGGGAGAACTCCGGCGGCGGCGGCACCCGCGTGTGCATCCACGCGAAGCCGACGCGCCTCCCGAACTACGACCGTGTGCTGCCCCGCAAGGCGCGGCGAATGCCGCTCGCGGGCGGCGAGCGCTTCAGCCAGTCGAAGCCCTCCTAGCGCCGCGTCAACCCAACGGATGGCCCGTCCTGGCGGCTGCACTTCTTCACCCGGCGTCGTCCTCAGTCGCCGGAATAGCGTTGCTATTCAGGCTCCCTGCGTCCTAGCCAGGCTCGAATTTCGCTCGCCAGAAGCGAACCACCGTTGGCGGACGCGGCGCCGCCGTGCGGCGAGGCTAATCTCGGGGCGATGAGGGTCGGCCTCGTCACCAAGTGGTTCAACCGCGGCCAGCCGGTGGTCGCGCGCCAGCTTCGGTCGGCACTCGACGACCTCGGGCACGAAACGTACGTGCTCGCGCGGCCGAAGAAGGAGCGCGGCCCGATGAAGGGGCGCCTTCAGCGAGACGGGGTGTGGGACCAGCCGCGTGTCGACACCGCCGCCGCCTACGACATCACCGCAGAGGAGTACTCCTCATGGGTCGCCAAGCGCGGAATCGACGCGATCCTCTGCGACCAGAACTACCAGTTCGCCGAGCTCGCAGAGCTTCGCCGGCGCGGGGTGCTCGTCATCGGCCGCTTCGTCTGGGAGCACTTCACCTCCGACCACGTACCCGGCGCGCGCGACGCTTACGACAGCGTCTATTCGATGACGAGGTGCGAGCAGGAGCGCTACCGCTCGTTCGGCCTCGAGACGCCGTACGTGCCCTGGGGCATCCATCCCGAGCTCCTCGCCGTTGAGCCGGCGGCCCGCGACAACGAGCTGGTGCAGGTGATCTTCCCGGGCGGCTTCGTGGGGCATCGCAAGCCGATCGAGCCCGTGGTCGACGCGTTCATGCGGACAAGCGACGAGCGGCTGCGGCTCCTCGTGAAGGCACAGGTGGAGCGCAAGGGCGGCGCCGACGCCGCGCGCGAGGCGGCTGCCAGCGACGAGCGGATCGAGTTCCGGCTCGGCGACGAGCCCACGGACGAGCACCTGCGCACGTTCGCGGCGGCCGACGTTTGCCTCGCGCCCTCCCGCTGGGAAGGCCTCGGCCTCCCGCTCTTCGAGGCGACCGCCTTCGGGCTGCCGGTGATCACGAATGACATTCCCCCCCTCAATGAGGTGATCGAGCACGAGCGCAACGGGCTGCTGGTCTCCTCCTACGAGAACGGCACGGCGAAGTCGGGGGTCCCCGCCTACGACCCCGACCTCGACGAGATGGCGGCGGCCATCGAGCGTCTTGCCGACGCCGCTGAGCGCGAGCGCCTCGCAACCGGAGCCCGCCAGGTCCGCGACGAGCGAAGCTGGAGCCATACGGTCGAGGGGCTTGGAGGCCTGATCGACCGGGCCGCGGCCGAGCGGCGCGCCGGGACCACGGTCTCCTCGTGAAGCTCGCGGCCCTCACCCCCGGCCGCCTCACCGAGTCGAGGCGTTTCAAGCGCAACGTCGCCGGTGTGCGCCAGCCGCCCTTCGCCGTTCCGTTCATCTGCGGGGCGACGCGCTCCGGCACGACGCTGCTGCGGCTGATGCTCGACTCGCATCCCGAGGTCGCGATGCCCGGCGAGACCCACTTCGTCGTGCCGATGATCAAGGCGAGCTGGCGGCGAGCGCGCACCGCCGATGAGCTGGCGACGATGATCGTTGAGGGCGATCGCTGGGGCGACTTCCACCTCGACGAGGACGAATTGCGCGTTCGATTCCGCGCCCTCGACCCCCTGAACTGCGCCGATGCCGTGCGCGAGTTCTTCCGCCTCTACGCGGAGAAGCAGGACAAGGAGCGGTGGGGCGACAAGACGCCGGGCTACGTTCGCTCGATGCGTCTGATCCAGAAGGCGATGCCGGAGTCGCGGTTCATCCACATCATCCGCGACGGGCGCGACGTGGCCCTCTCCCTCGTTCCGCGCAGCTGGGGACCGAGCACGATCGCCGAGGCGGCCGACAACTGGCGGCGCCGGATCGAGGTGGCGCGGCGCCAGCAGCCGCACGTGAACCACTACCTCGAGGTTCACTACGAGGACCTCCTCACCGACACCGAGGCGGTGCTGCGGCGGGTGGCCGGATCCATCGAGCTCGACTTCGACCCCGTGATGCTTCGCTACCACGAGCGCGCGGGGGAGCGCCTGGCGGAGAAGGCGCGCGACCTCGAAAAGCCATGGGGGACGATCTCGGCCGCCTCCAGGATGCAGAGCCACGCCCTCGCCGAGCGACCTCCGCAGGCGAACCGGATCGGCCTGTGGAGGACGAAGATGACGGAGGCCGACCGCCGTGAGTACGAGGCGATCGCCGGTGAGGCACTGGTCTCCGTGGGGTACGAGCTTGGCGAGTAAGCACCGCGAGCTCGGTCTCACCGACTTCGAGTACGACCGAATCGTCGAGCTCCTGGGCCGCGAGCCGAACGGCGTCGAGCTCGCGATGTTCTCTCTGCTGTGGAGCGAGCACTGCGCCTACAAGCACTCGCGCAAACTGCTGCGACGCCTGCCCACGGAGGGCGAGCGGGTGCTGATGGGCCCGGGCGAGAACGCGGGCGTCGTGTCGCTGCCGGGCGGCTGGGCGGTCGCCTTCAAGGTCGAGTCGCACAACCACCCGAGCGCCGTCGAGCCCTTCCAGGGCGCCGCGACCGGCGTCGGGGAATCCTCCGCGACGTCTTCGCAACCGGCGCGCGGCCGATCGCGGTGCTCGACTCGCTGCGCTTCGGCGAGCTCGACTCCGAGCGCACGCGATACCTGCTCGATCAGGTCGTGGCCGGCATCGGCCACTACGGCAACTCGATCGGGGTCCCGACCGTGGGCGGCGAGATCGCTTTCGAGGCGCCCTACGAGCAGAACTGCCTCGTCAACGCGATGTGCGTGGGGCTCGCGCCGGCGGGAAGCATGGTCCGCTCGGCCGCGGCCGGACCCGGAAACAAGCTGATGCTCCTCGGAGCCTCGACTGGACGTGACGGCATAGGGGGCGCCTCCGTCCTCGCCTCGGCCGAGCTCGAGGCGGGCGACGAGAAGCGCCCGACCGTCCAGATCGGCGACCCGTTCGAGGAGTCGAAGCTGGTGGAGTGCTGCCTGGAGCTCCTCGACCGCGATCTCCTGGTCGCGCTTCAGGACCTGGGCGCCGCCGGGCTCACCTCGGCCGGGGGCGAGATGGCCGCCAAGGGCGGGGTCGGAATCGAGGTCGACGTCTCGACGGTGCCCCTCCGCAATCCGGACCTCGAGCCGTTCGAGGTGATGGTCTCCGAATCGCAGGAGCGGATGCTCGCGGTCGTGACGCCGGAGCGGGTCGAGGCCGCGCGCGAGGTCTGCGAGCGCTGGCAGACGGGGGCCGCCGTGATCGGCGAGGTGACCGAGGAGCAGACCGTTCGCGTCCTCGACTCGGGCACCCCGGTGGCCGAGGTTCCGGTCGGGGCACTGGTTGACGAGTGTCCTCTCTACGACTTGGCGCCGGCTGAGCCCGAAGGGTGGATGTATGGCAACGAGGGCACGCTCGATGGCGGGGAGTCGGGATCCGAGGTGCTCGAGGCGCTCTTGGCAACCCCCACGATCGCGAGCAAGCGCTGGGCCTTCGAGCAGTACGACTCGGTCGTGGGCTCGCGGACCGTGCGGCGGCCGGGCGACGCCGACGCCGCGGTCCTGTCGATCGGCGAGGCTGGAGTCGCGATCGCCGTCGCGATCGACGGCAACGGGCGACGGGTGGCTTGCGACCCCTACTTCGGGACCGTCGAGGCCGTGCTCGAGTGCGCGCAGAACCTGGCCTGCGCCGGCGCCGAGCCCCTCGGCCTGACCAACTGCCTCAACTTCGGCAACCCGGAGAAGCGCCACGTGGCGTGGCAGCTAGACCGCGCGGTGTCGGGGCTCGCCGAGGCCTGCGAGGCGCTTGGGATCCCCGTGGTCGGAGGCAACGTCTCGCTGTACAACGAAACCGAGTCGGGGCCGATCTATCCGACGCCCGTCGTCGGGATCGTGGGCGAGCTACCCGATCCGGCTCGGATCGGCGGCGTCGCTCTTGACGACGGTCACGCGATCGCGCTCGTCGGTCCGCCCTGTGGGTCGTTGCAGGGCTCCGAGCTTGCCAAGCAGCGAGGGGGGTTGGAGCCCGGGCTGCCGGAGGTGGACTTGGACCGGGTGGCTTCGACGCTCGCCTTCGTTCGCGACGCGGTGCGCGCGGGATCCCTGTCGGTCGCCCACGACGTCAGTGACGGCGGGCTCGCCTGCACTCTCGCCGAGTGCGCGATCGCAGGGGAGGTCGGCCTTGAGGTCGAGGTTGCGGTCGCAGGCGACCCCGAGGACGTGTTGTTCGGCGAGGGGGTCGGGCGGTTCGTTGTGGCGGGGCCCGGCGACGCCGTGGCGCGAATAGTGGCTGAGGCTGCCGAGGGAGGAGTCGAGGCCGGCGTGATCGGTCGCGCCGGCGGTGATGTGATCTCAATTGTGGTTGGCGAGACGGCGATCGAGCTTCCGCTCGATCGAGCAGTGAGGGCATGGCGATCCCTCGGCGATCGGGCGGCCGCGCCAGCGTGATTCTCCGACGAGTGGTCAGCTGTGGAGGCTATGGACCCCACGATCGACCACTCGGGTGCCGAGACGGCCTCGCGTGCTCAGCTGCGGCCTTAATCGCCGCCCTCCTGATTGCCGGCTGCGGCGATGGCGGCACCGATCCGACGGGCTCCGCTGCAACCGACGCCCCGTCGGCAACGGCTAAGCCGGCCACCCCCCGCCTCCACGACTGCGGCCGCAAGATCCTCCGCGACTTCCGGTGCGGATCGATCCGCGTTCCCTGGGAGCGCCGGGATCCCGCGTACGGCACGACATCGATCGGCTTTGCGTTCCGGCCGGCCGACGAGCGCCGCGCCGGGCACCGCTCGACGCCGATCGTCGCGGTCGAGGGCGGGCCGGGATACGGCAGCTCACGCACCGCCCCCTCGTACACCAATCTGTTCGGACGCCTCCTGCGCACCCACGATCTCCTCCTCGTCGACATGCGGGGCACCGGCCGCTCCGAGCCCATCAGGTGCCCGGACCTGAACCTCGGACGAGGGCCCGACTGGCTCACGACGGCGCAATGCGCGCGCAAGCTCGGCCGGCGATTCATCTCGTACAGGACGTCCGCTGCGGCCGACGACATCGACGCCGTGCGCCGCTCGCTCGGCCTTGGGCACATCGCGCTCTACGGCGATTCCTATGGGACGTTCCTGGGCCAGTCGTATGCCTTCCGCCACCCCGAGACCCTCCGGTCGCTGGTCCTCGACTCCGCCTATCCCGCGCGGGGCGAGAGCGCCTGGTACCCGAGCATCCCGCGGACCGGGATCCGCTCATATGTCATCGCGTGCAACCGCTCGGCGTCGTGCCCGCCCCACCCGCGCCGGCGGCTCGCGCGGCTCGCGCGCTACCTGCGCCGCAACCACTACGGCGCCGCGCCGCTCCTCGACGCTCTCGGCGGCGCCGGCTACGGCCCGCCCGCGTCGTACCTGAAGATCGACCGCGCCGGGAGGGCCCTCATGGGCGGTGACCCGCGGGCATGGAGGAAGCTCACAGTCGATCAGCGGCCGGGCTACTGGCACCCCGGCCACTACGACCACGCCGACGAGTTCGCCGTCGGCTGCAACGACTACCCGCTTCTGTGGTCGAAGACTGCCTCCGAGCCCGGGCGCCGCAGCCAGCTGATGCGCGCAGTCGCGTCGTACCCGCGGAACCGTTTCGAGCCCTTCACGCCGCGCGAGGTGGCGCTTGGCTCCGACTACCAGTACCTGGAGTGCCTCGCGTGGCCGAAGCCGACGAGCGTCTACGAGCCGCCGATCTCGCCCGGCGAGCAACCGTCGAAGGCGTCCGTGCTGGTCGTCTCAGGCGAGCTCGACGACGTGACGACGCCGCACGAGGGCCACCTGGTCGCCGAGGAGTTCCCGAACGCCGGCCAGTACATCGCCCGAAACGCGGGGCACGTCGCGTCGCTCTACGACGGGCACTCCCCCGCCGCAAAGCGCATCCGCCGCTTCCTGGCCCGCAACACGGACTAGTGGGTGACCACTCGAAGGTGCGAGCCGGAGCGCGTCACCGTCAGGGAGCCCGCAGGCGCGCCTCCGGTCGCCAGCCTCAGCGCGGCTGAACCATTCCGGGCGAAGCTGGTCAGCCTCGCCACCATGGGGGCGCCCTTCGCCAGCGAGAATGTCGCCACCTCGTCGACGTTCTTACCGCGGTCGGTGAACTGAGCAGTGGTGCGCGGCGCCCTGACGCGATAGTGCGGGAAGAGCCAGCCGCGCACGGGATCCTTCTGCCCCGTCGAGAGCGACACCTTGGCCGGGGCGTTGCCCGTCGAGCTGAGCTCTCCCCGGAACCCGTGCTTGCCGCGGAGCCTCACCGTAGAGCGGCCCGCCTTCGCGGCCTTCACGTCCTTTCCGAGCTGGAAGAGGCGCTGATAGGTGTGGCTCCGCTTCGAGCGCGCCGAGTCGACCACGATCAGCGCGTGGTGCGGCTTGTAGAGGACCAGCCGCGTGTGCCGCACGCCCTGCACCCGCTCGGCGTTCGGGTTCACCCCCTCCATCGCGAACCAGCCGTCTCCCTGGCCTGATGCGCGAAGGCCGCTGCCGTAGCGGAACTTCTTGTCGAGCGGAAAGGTCTTGCCGTCGATCGTCATCACGCTGTGCGAGTACGCAGCGCGCGAGTAGACCTGCCAGGGGTCGTCCTCCTTGTCGTAGAGGCCCGAGTCGCTCAGAATCCGCCGGCCGCGGTCGAAGAGGTCGAGCGTGAGCGCATCGGCCTGGTTATGGGTGCCGTTCTGGAACGTCGCGGCGAACAGGAGGTAGGCGGGATCGGGCGCCGGGCTCTTGACGGCGCCGATACCGCTTCGCCGCAGGAAGAGAATCCCGTCGTCGTCGCGGGCGGCTGCGGACGCCTCCGGTGGTGTCGGCTTCAGGTTCGAGTCGCCGAGCAGCACCCGCTTTCCGTCGGGTTCGATCAGCCATCCGGCGACGTCGGTCATCCGGCGCGTGATCTGGCGGAGGCTCGATGGCGCCGCCTTGCCGGCGAGCGCGGTGAACTCGCGCACGAGCTTCAGGACCGCGAGGTGGTACGAGGAGGAGTTTTCGAGCCAGAACCCCTCGCTCGGGTAGATCCGGCGCTCGAGCGTCTTCTGAAAGCGCTTCGGCGCAAATCGCTCCCACTCATGCGCCTTCGAGAGGAACGCCGCCTCCTTGGCGAGCGCCTCGAGCCCGTAGTCCATGAACAGGCCGTGATTGGAGGGCACGTACAGCTTGTTCTCCGTGAGCGCGCGCCCGTGCTCGCGCAGCGACTGGATCAGGGTCAGGCCCTGCTCCTGGCTCAGCATGTGCTGACAGGCCGCGGCGCGGGTGATGTACGCGAGGTAGGGCGCACGGTCGCCGATGATCTTGTTCTCCCACGACTTGTCGGTCGGCGGGTGATGCCGAGGGTTGTGCGTGACCCAATCGAGGGCGATGTCGCGCGCCTGCGCCAGGGCCTGCCGGTCGCCTTGGCGCGACGCGTAGATCACCGGGTCGATCCACTTGAGGCTCGCGAGGACCCCGCGGTAGGACTTGCTGTTGTAGGGGTCCATCGCCCAATCGATGGGCGGATCGAGCGTCGTGGGATGGCCCTTGATCGAGAACCGGCCCTTCGCCCGCCTGCCTGAGCTCCGGCGGCGAGTAGGAGGTCTTCCGGTCGATCGCGAGGTAGGGCGCCGGGCAGGGCGCGCGCTCGAGCGCATGCCACGCCGCGACCAGGCTCTTCGTCGGCTTGGGGGGCGCGACGGTGCTCGAGCCCCCGCCGTCCCCGCAGCCGCAGACGGCCAGCGCGAGTACGGCGAGCGGCGCTAGCGCTCGCGCGCGAAGGTGGCGGCGAGGCGGCACCATGAGGCGGGCGCCAGGATAGCCGCGGCTACCTAAGCGGAGCCCAAATGCCCTATCGCCGGATCGTGACCTTCGTGGTCGCCGGGGCAGCGCCGGAGCTCAGGGGCACCGGGAGACGAAGGCGACCGTTTGCGCCGGCGGTGAGACCCGTGCTCGTTGTCCCGGCCGGCCCACTCTCGCTGACCCGGACCTTGGCGCCGGATGCATAGAGCCGCGGCGTGGTCACCGTCGCCTCCCCGGTCCCAGTGAGGCTGAACCCCTTCCGGCCGGCGCCCGCGAGGGAGCTGAACGCGGGCTCTGGGCGCCGGAGCGCCACCCGCCATCCCCACTGGCGCCAGGGATCGTCGACGGTGCGGTAGGCGACGACGCGTGGCTTCGCGGGCGAGCGCTTGAACCGGTGCATCAGAGGCCCGACGTACTCGCGAAGGTCGCGCGCCCAGTACGGCCAGATATGGGTGCCCGCCCCGTAGTAGTGGTAGGTGCTGCGGGATGCCCTCATCGACCAGGTGCCCGTGGAGGAGCTGGTTGAGCTGGAAGACGCCCGACTCGATCGCCTCGGCACCCGGATTCGGCGAGCTCGGGTCGTCGAGCGGCCCGGGCTGCCCGTTCCCGGTCCATAGCCCGATCTGCATTCCGCGCAGGTTGGTGCTGAGCGTTCCCGGATCGTGCGCCTTCCAGTTGAGCTCCTGGGTCGCGCGCGGCCCGAACATGTCGTCGGGGCCGGCGCCGTCGAGGCCGAAGGCCGTCGCCTGGATGATCGGCGTGACGAGCGCGATCGCGGCCGGGTCGCGGTCGATCTCCGCGGCGCCGGAGAAGCCGGCGACCGAGGTGAAGAGGTCCGGATGGCGTGCCGCGTAGCTCAGCGAGCAGAATCCGCCCTGCGAAAGGCCGGCGATCGCCCGCCCCCTGCGGGCCGGGATCGTTCGCAGGTTGGCGTCGATCCACGGGATGAACTCGTCGATGTGGAAGGTCTCCCACTCGGGGGCCCCGTAGGCGCCGCCGTTGTACCAGTTGGTGCACCAGCCCCCGCCGTCGCCGTCGAATCCCGCGTCCGGCAGGACGAGGATCATCGGCAGCCCGCGTGTCGTCCGCTTCGCGTCGCCGGCGGTGATCCAGTCCGACGGCCGCCCGCTCGTCCCGTGAAAGAGGTAGAGCACGGGGTAGCGGCGCTCCGGGTGCTTGGAGTAGCCGAGCGGGAAGAGGACGCGGACGTTCACCGGATGCTGGAGCGCCCTCGTCGCCAGCTCGGCGTCGAGCTGGCGCGCTGCACGCCGGTGCTGATAGAGGACGTGGATCCCGTGGCCGTCGGCGAGTCGCGGCATCGGTCCCGGCGGCGTCGCGTCGGCCGCCGCGGGCGCCGCGAAGCCGAGCGCCGTGACGGCCGCAACCACGATGAGGCGGCGCCCGGTCACGCCCGCGCCTCGTCGCGCTCGACTCCCGAGGCTGTTGAGCGTTCCGGCGAGCATCGCGTAGTGCCCGGCCAGCATGCAGAGCTCGATCCGCTGGTTGACGGTGAGCTCGGGCTCGAGGGCGCTCCAGGTCTCATCCCCGATCCGCCGGTCTGTGACGAGCTCGTCGGTGGCGCGCAGGAGAGTCGCCTGGCGTGCTGTCCAGCCCTCGGCGTCGGGGCCCTCGCGTACACGCGCGATGTCATCCGCGGAGAGTCCGGCGCGGCGTCCGAGTCGCTCGTGGTGGTCCCATTCGTAGTCGGAGTCGCAGCGGTCGGAGACCCTGAGGATCACGAGCTCGGTGTCGGCCCGCGGTAAGCGTCCTCCGGGCATGAGGCCGCCGGCGAAGAGCAGCCAGCGCCAGAACAGGCGGCGGTTGCGAGCCAGGGTCGTGAAGACGTTGGGCGGAGCCGTGCCCATCCTCCGGCCCGCGACGCGGGCAACGAGCGTTCCGAGCGGCCCGATCTGTCTCGCGGTGCCGGGCGGGATCCTCGGGGTCATGCCGCCTCCGTGAGTAGCCGCGTGGCCAGATTCACCAGGGGCCGACGGAGCCGCGGGAGCTCGTCGAAGTCCCGAGTCGCGACGCGCATCGTCACCATCGAGCTGATGGCGCCGACGAGCGCCTCGCAGGCGAAGCGTCCCTCGAGGTCCGCCGGCTGGACGATGGACGTCACGAGCGCGACGAACGCGGCCGTCACCTCGACGCGCCGGCGTACCGCGCGCGGTCCCGCGGCGTAGGCGTCGACCAGGAAGGTGCGCGCGAGGGCGGGCTCGGCCCGCAGCGTCTCCAGGTAGGTGCCGATGGCGTCCTCGAGCCTCCTCACGGGGTCGCCGGCGCTGGTCCCCGCCGCCTCGATCCGGGCGGCCAGCTCAGCCGTGCAGAAGTCGAACGCCGCGAGGAACGCGTCCTCCTTGTTGGAGAACTGCTCGTAGAAGGTCTCGCGGGAAACGCGGGCGCCGCGGATGACGTCGGCGACCGTGGTCTCGACGTAGCCGCGCTCGGAGATCGAGGCCACCATCGCCGCCACCATCCGCGCTCGCTGCGAAGCGCGCACCTCCTCCCTGTCCAGGCCGTGACGCCCGCGCGGGAGTTGCTCGACCGAGCTCATGCTCACTGCGGGGTCGTGAGCTCGACCTCCGTCTCCTCCTGCGCTATCGCCACGGCGGCGGCCGCTCGCCTTCGCAGCGCGAGCTCAACAGCGCGGTGGGCGACCTCGCGGAACGGAAGCAATGGGCGGACCCAGCTCGGCGATCCGACGCGGCGCGACCGCCGGGCGATCCCCCGCTCGATGGCGTCGATCGCCGGCTCGAGCGGAGCGACACCCGAGCCCGGTCGGGCGCGGAGGAGGTTCTGGGCAGCGCGCGTGTCGAAGCCGCGCGACGTCATGTCCGTGTCGAGCTCGGCGAAGTACGCGACACCCACGCGAGCCCCCGTGGCGTGGAGCTCGATGCGAAGCGTGTCGCCGAGTGCCTCCACACCCGCCTTCGACGCGTTGTACGCCGCCATGAGGGGCGGGTGCACGGCCGCGGCGAGCGAGGCGACGGCGAGCGCGTAACCGCCTGGATGGGCGATGTGGGGTGCGGCCGCGCGCAGCGTGTTGTAGGCGCCGGTCAGGTTCACGGCGATCGTCTTGTCCCAGAGCGCCGGGTCACCGCCGACGATTGGAAGCTGCGACGCCACCCCCGCGTTCGCGACCACGACGTCAAGGCCACCCAGGGCCTCAACGGCCTCGTCGACGACCTCGGAGACCCGCTCGCGGTCGCTGATGTCGCACTCCCAGTACGGCGCATCGCCGCAGTGGGCTGCGACGGTGGCGAGCGCCTCGGGCTCGAGGCCGGCGAGCGCGAGGCGAGCGCCGCGCTCGTGAAGGCGCCTGCGCGAGCGCCGCGCCGATGCCACGCGCGGCGCCGGTGATCAGCACCCGGCGCCCGGCGAGACTGGTGGGCTGGGTCATGGCCGGGACCATAGCGAACACCAGCGTTCGTAGAAATCTCGGCGCTGCGCGAACGGCCCGCTTGATCCGGGCACGTTGCTAGCCTCCGTTTGTGAGAGCCTCGCCTGGCTACCCGGAGGCCGAGCGCGACGGGCCCCGCGACGAGTGCGGCGTCTTCGGCGTCTATGCACCCGGGCACGATGTGGCTCGCCTCGCCTACTTCGCGCTCTACGCGCTGCAGCACCGCGGGCAGGAGTCCGCGGGGATCGCCACCTGCGAGGGCGGGCACATCACCACGCTGCGCGACACCGGGCTCGTCTCGCAGGTGTTCGACGAGGAGAAGCTGCGCGCCCTGGACGGCGACATGGCGATCGGCCACGTCCGCTACTCCACCACCGGCGGCGCGTCCTGGGAGAACACGCAGCCGGTCTGGCGCGACGACGGGCGCGAGGTCGCGCTCGCCCACAACGGCAACCTGACGAACGCCGTCGACCTCCACAACGAGTTGCGCGAGCGGGGCATCGCCTTCCGCGGCACCTCCGACTCGGAGATCATCGCGGCGGCGCTGTCGACCGCGCCCGAGCGGCCGATCGAGAACGCCGTCGCCGCCGTGATGCCCCGCCTCGAAGGGGCCTATTCGACGGTGGTCATGACCAAGCGCGCCGTTGTCGCCTTCCGCGACCCCAACGGGGTCCGCCCGCTCTCGCTCGGCCGGCTCGGCGATCGCTGGTGCGTGGCGTCGGAGAGCTGCGCCTTCGACATCATCGGTGCCGAGCTGGTGCGCGACGTGAGCCCGGGAGAGCTCGTCTCGCTCACGGCCGACGGCCTCGAGTCGCGCCAGGTGGTCGAGCCACGGAATCCGGCGTTCTGCGTCTTCGAGCACATCTACTTCTCCCGCCCCGATAGCCGCCTGGAGGGGCGCGTCGTGCAGCAATCGCGCGGCCGGATGGGCGAGATCCTCGCGCGGGAGGCGCCGGTGGACGCCGACCTCGTGATCTCCGTCCCGGACTCGGGGAACCCGGCGGCCAGCGGCTTCGCCCGGGCGTCGGGGATCCCGCAGGACGACGGGCTGATCAAGAACCGGTACGTCGCCCGCACGTTCATCCAGCCGGGGCAGGAGCTTCGGAAGCGAGGGTTGCGGATGAAGTTCAACCCGCTGCCCGAGATCGTGAGCGGGAAGCGCGTGGTCGTCGTCGACGACTCGATCGTGCGCGGCAACACCACTCGCCAGATCGTCGGGATGCTGCGCGAGGCTGGCGCGAAGGAGGTCCACCTGAGGATCTCCTCGCCGCCGATCCGCCATCCGTGCCACTACGGCATCGACATGTCGACGAGCGAGGAGATGGTCGCCCACGAGCGTTCGATCGAGGAGATCGCGGAGGAGCTCGGTGCCGACTCGCTCGCATATCTGTCGCTCGAGGGCACATACGAGGCGATCGGCGCGGACCCCCAGCTGCATTGCGACGCCTGCTTCTCCGGGTCGTATCCACTCGGCGATGGCGGGGACGGCAAGTTCGCGCTCGAGATGCTCTCGCCCGCGGCGGCTCGCGCCTGAGCGCGTGGCGACCTTCCGCCTGGCTGTCCTCGCGTCCGGGACCGGAACGAACCTCCAGGCGATCATCGACCGCCTCCACGGGAGCGAGGGGATCGAAGTGGTGGGCGTGGCCTCGGACAAGCCCGGGGCGATGGCTCTGACGCGCGCCGAGACGGCGGGCATCCCGACGGCTTCGTTCCCGGGCACCGGCTATCGCGACCGTGCGGCGCGCGACGGCGCGATGGCGGCCTGGCTCGGCGAGCTCGGCGTCGACCTGATCGTGCTCGCAGGCTACATGCAGCTTCTGGAGCCGGGGTTCGTGGACCGCTTCCGTGGACGCATCCTGAACGTTCACCCCGCGCTCCTGCCCTCGTTCCCCGGCCTCGACGCCGTCGGCCAGGCACTCTCCCATGGCGCGCGGGTCACCGGTGTCACGGTCCACCTCGTCGACGAGGGCGTCGACTCGGGGCCGATCGTCCTCCAGCGCGCCATCGAGGTGCCGCCCGACCGGGACCGCGTGGAGCTCGAGGAGCAAATCCACGAGGTGGAGCACGACCTGCTTCCGGAGGCCATCCGCCTGTTCGCGGAGGGCGCGATCCGCTTCGACCCCGATAATCCAAAGCTCGTCCACCTCGATGAACCCGCACGCGACTGAGACCGAAGGAGGCGCCGGCCCGGCGACGGCTGGCGGCGCCATGGCGGTTCGCCGGGCCCTTCTATCGGTCTCCGACAAGACCGGGGTGGTCGAGTTCGCGAGCAGCCTCGCCCGCCTCGGAATCGAGATCGTCTCAACCGGGGGGACCGCGGCGGCGCTTCGCGAGGGTGGCGTGGAGGTCACCGACGTCGCCGAACTGACGGGCTCGCCCGAGATCCTCGACGGGCGGGTGAAGACCCTCCACCCGCGCCTTCACGCGGCCCTGCTCGCCGTTCGCGACGACGAGTCGCACATGGCCACGCTGGAGGCCGAGGGAATCGAGCCGATCGACCTGGTGTGCGTGAACCTCTATCCGTTCGAGCAGACGATCGCCGGCGGCGAGGCCGACGAGGACGAGGCGATCGAGAACATCGACATCGGCGGCCCGACGATGATCAGGGCAGCGGCGAAGAACCACCGCTACGTGGCGGTGGTCGTGAAGCCGGAGTCCTACGACGCTGTGCATCGCCGAGCTCGAGGAGTCGGGCGGCAGCCTCTCTGCCGAGACGCGCCACTGGCTCGCCAACGAGGCGTTCGCGGCGACCGCGCGCTACGACGCCGCAATCAGCCGCTGGTTCGGGCTGCGCTACGAGGCGTTCCCGAGCCACTGGGTGATGGCGCACGAGAAGTTCCTCGAGCTTTCCTACGGCGAGAACCCGCACCAGAAGGCCGCGCTCTACATCGAGGCCGGGGCCCGCTCACATGTGATGTCGCGGGTGGCGAAGCGCCATGGCCGGGCGCTCTCGTTCAACAACATGCTCGACCTCGACTCGGCGCGCAGGCTGCTCGACGAGTTCGACGACCCGGCCTGCGTGATCGTCAAGCACAACAACCCGTGCGGCGCGGCGATCGCCGGCGACGCCGCCGCGGCTTACGAGGCCGCGCTCGCCTGCGACCCGATGTCCGCCTACGGCGGCGTCATCGCCTTCAACCGGCCCATCGACGGGGAGCTCGGCGAGCGGCTGCACGAGAACTTCATCGAGGTGCTGATCGCGCCCGGGTACGAGCCCGGAGGCCCTCGAGGTCCTTCAGCGCAAGGAGTCGATCCGCATCCTCGAGGCCACCGAGCAGCGCGAGCTACGAGCCGCGCGAGCGTGACGTGAAGCGGGTCCGCGGCGGGCTGCTGGTCCAGGAGCCCGACCGGATCACGGAGACGCGAGAGTCGATGGAGGTGGCGAGCAAGGCGCAGCCCGATGAGGACACCTGGCGCGACCTGCTCTTCGCCTGGAAGGTCTGTCGCCACGTCCGCTCGAACGCCATCGTGATCGCGAAGGGCGGGGCGACGATCGGCATCGGCGCCGGGCAGATGAGCCGTGTCGACTCGGTGCGGATCGCTATCGACAAGTGTCACGATGCCCGCGGCGAGGACGCGACCGGCCTGCTCGATGGATCAGCGGTGGCCTCGGACGCGTTCTTCCCGTTCGCCGACGGGCCGCGCGTGGCGATCGACGCGGGGGCGCGGGCATTCATCCAGCCGGGCGGGTCGAAGCGCGACCACGAGGTGGTCGCCGCGATCGACGAGGCCGGCGCGGTGATGGTCTTCACCGGCCGCCGCCATTTCCGGCACTAGACGCCTAGCCGTCGATCTCGCGGCGAGCGCGATCGACGCGGTCGATCGGGTTTGTGAGCTCGTCGGCGGCCGGCTCGTCGATCTCGAGCTCGGCCGTAGCCATGACTCGCGCGACGAGCATGTAATTGCCGATCACCATCAGGAGCTCGACGATCTCGCGCGGTGGGAGGAGCGCGGCGAGCTCGTCGAATGCCGCGTCGCCGGCGCGGGCGTCCTTCACGACCTCGGTCGTGAAGCGGAGGACGGCCCGCTCGACCTCCCTGAAGTCCGGGCCCTCGATCACGCCAGCCTCGATCGCGGAGACCTGCTCGTCAGTCGCGCCGACCGCTTTCGCGATCGGCGCGTGCTGGACCCACTCGTACTCCGCGTGGGGGGTGAGCTGCGCGACGCGGAGGATCGCAAGCTCCCGCAGCAGAGGATCGAGCTGCAGGTCGCTCAGGAGCGCGCCCGCCCACCGCAGCCAGGGGACGAACGCGCTATCGGCGTTCGCGAGCATGCGGAAGACGTTGAGCTGCGGAAGGCGGTCGAGGGCCTTCGCGACGTCAGGGGGAGCGTCGGCCGGGTCGACGTAGGGGAGGCGCGCCACGTCGGCGGAGCCTAGCCGCCGAACGGCGCACGAGGGCACTGCGAACGGGAATTGGAGTGCCCCCGGTGGGACTCCAACCCACAGCCTCATCGGTTAAAAGCCGAGCGCTCTAGCAATTGAGCTACGGGGGCGGCTTCAGATTACGCGGCTCTCAGAAAGTGGTGGCCGCGTTCCAATGTCCTTCGCCTGTGGCAACTCGCGCACCGGACCACGCATTTCGCTATCTCACGCTTGATGCGGTCAAGCCCAGACCCGCGGCGCGCAAGGTAGGTGACATTGCCTTCTTTGCGGCCGCGGACATGATCGAACTCGAGGATCACGATGTCCGCACGCCGCAGTCGACGCATCGCGATCTGCTCAGGAAATCTCGGACGTGGATCATGTTCCGCCGCTCGCGATCATCGAGGTTGGTGTCGTGCTCGAGCAGGTCTGGCTGGGTTCGCCAGCTTCCGGCCCGCGCGAATGTTCGCCTTCGATGACAGTTCACGCACACCACCTCGCATTTCGCGATTTCGGCCCGGAGGTCCTCGACGCGCAGGCCATCAGCCATGAGCTTCGTAACACAGTCGCGCTTGTCGCCTAGGTGATCGAACTCAAGGACCGTCCGATCGGCCTCGCCGCAGTCGCAGCACGGATGCTCGGCAAGGTGTTCCTCGACGATCACCCGCGCGCGTAGACCGCCTCCTGCCCCGAGCCCGATCCGATTGAGTTCGATGCAGCGCGCCTCGGGCTCTGAAGTATTCGCGGTAGCAGTTCTTGCACCACCACTGACGGCCGTCGCCGTATCGGTTGAAGCTCGTGATCTCGAGCTCGCGGCGGCAGCGCGAGCAGGTCTTGAACTCAGGCTCGCCGGGTCGCCGATCCGTGTAAACGGTCGGCCGACCTAAGCTTGGCGGGCGTTTCGGCGACCGCCGGCCCGGAGAACCAGCGATATCTCGTACCCACACGCTCACCGACGAGACCGACACGTCGAGCTCTGCCGCGATCCGCCGCAAGGACCAGCCGCGCTTCCGTAGCTCACGCGCTCGTTTCTTGTCCGCCGGTCTGGGGCGCACGAACATATGTTCCCTCCCTTACCGGACGGAGCCGACGTTCGGCCGTCGCCTGCGACCCCTAGTAATTTGCGTAGACAGGAATGGCTTCCCCTGGGTCGAGTTCATGAAGGGCGCAGCTCGCCGACCTCTGGCCCCGCGTCCTCGACCCGAGCGGCGCGACCCCTGACTAGTGGCCAAGCGGCAACTCGCCGATTACGACCGCAAGCGTTCGTTCGCGAAAACGCCGGAGCCGCGAGGGCGCAAAGGCGGCAAGCGCTCTCGAGGCGAGCCCCGCTTCGTCATCCAGGAGCACCACGCCCGCCGAATCCACTGGGACCTGCGCCTCGAGCGCGACGGCGTCCTCGCCTCGTGGGCCCTGCCGCGCGGCGTCCCGCCGACGCCGAAGGACAATCGCCTCGCCGTCCGCACGGAGGACCATCCGCTCGAGTACCTCGAGTTCGAGGGCGACATTCCGAAGGGCGAGTACGGCGCCGGCACGATGAAGGTCTGGGACCGCGGGACCTACGTCGTGGAGAAGTTCGGCGACGACAAGGTCGAGGTCGAGCTGCGCGGCGAGCGCGTGCAAGGACGCTACGCCCTCTTTCCCACGACGCCACCCAATTGGATGATCCATCGCATGGACCCGCCCGCGGAGCCCGGGCGGGAGCCGCTGCCGGAGCACGTCTCGCCCATGTTCGCCGACCAGGGCAAGCGCCTCCCGCGGAACGCGGACGCCTACGCCTACGAGCTCAAGTGGGACGGGGTGCGGGCGCTCGCCTACTGCGAGCCCGGCCGGGTTCGGCTCGAAAGCCGCACGGGCCGCGACGTGAGCTCCCAGTACCCGGAGGTGACGCGCGCCCTGCGCGAGACGCTCGGCACGCGCGAGGCCCTGATCGACGGTGAGGTCATCGCCTTCGACGAAGAGGGACGTCCCGACTTCCAGCGCCTCCAGCGGCGCATGCACGTCGCGTCGGACTCGACCATCCGCCGCCGCATGGCCGACACGCCGGCCACGTACATCGCGTTCGACCTCCTCCACTTCGAGGGCCGCTCCCTCCTCGACCTCCCCTACGCGGACCGCCGCAAGCTGCTCGCGAAGCTCGAGCTCGGCGCGCCGGGGCTGCAGTCCCCTGCGCACCACGTTGGCGACGGCCGCGAGCTTTTGCGAGCTGACCAGGGAGCGGGGCCTCGAGGGCCTGGTCGCGAAGCGCCTCGATTCGCCCTACCTCCCCGGGCGCCGCACACGGGCGTGGATCAAGATCAAGAACGTCCGCACCGCGGACCTCGTCGTCGGTGGCTGGATCGAGGGCCAGGGCGGCCGTTCCGGGCGCATCGGCGCCCTCCTCGTCGGCCATTACGACGACGAGGGCGAGCTCCACTACGCCGGCCGCGTGGGCACGGGCTTCACCGACCGCATGCTCGTCGAGGTGGGGCGCCTCCTGTCCCCCCTCGAGCGCGACTCCAGCCCGTTCGACGGCCGCCAGCCGCCGCGCGAGTCCCACTTCGTGGAGCCCGAGCTCGTGGCGCGCGTGGAGTTCAACGAGTGGACCAAGGCGGGCACGCTCCGCGCACCCTCGTTCAAGGGCCTCCGCGACGACATCGAGCCCAGCGCGGTTCGGCGCGAACCGGACTCGTAAACAATGACCGCATGAGGGTCTCTGCAAAGGCCGACTACGCGGTTCGGGCCGCGATCGCGCTCGCGGCCGGTTCGAGCGAGGGCGCGCCGCTGAAGGGAGAGGCGATCGCGACCGCACAGAACATCCCCCTGCCATTCCTCCAGAACATCTTCGGCGAGATGCGTCACCAGGGGCTCGTCCACAGCAAGCGCGGGTCCGACGGGGGCCACTGGCTCGCGCGGCCGGCCGACGACATCACCGTCGCCGAGGTGATCCGCGCCGTCGAGGGCCCGCTCGCGAGCGTGCGCGGCGAGAGCCCCGAGGACCTGAGCTACGAGAGCGGCGCGGAGCCGCTTCAGCAGGTCTGGCTCGCGCTGCGTTCCAACATCCGCCAGGTGCTCGAGTCGGTGACGCTCGCCGACCTGGTGAGCGGCGACCTACCGCAGCCCGTGACGCGGCTCAGCGAGCACCCGGACTCGCTGAGCGAAAGATGAGCTCTGAGGGACTTCGTCCGGAAAGCGCTAGGCGGCGAGCTCGGCCGTCGAGGGCTCGCCCTCGTCGTCGAAGACCTTGGCGTGGCTCGGCCGCGCATAGACGATCTGGCCCTGTGCGAGCTCCAGCTCGGAGGCCTGCGCCTTCGTGAGCTGGGCCCACAGCTTGTCGCCGTCGCCGAGGATGAGCTCGACCCGCACCTCGAAGCCGAGGTGGACGATCCGCTCGATCATCGCCTCCTCGCCGCCGGGGTCGCGCAGGTGCGAGATCTCGACGTCGTGGGGCCGCACGAACAGCGCGCCGAGGCGGTTCACCTCGCCGACGAAGCTCATGACGAACTCGGTTTCGGGATGCTCGTAGAGGTCGGTCGGCCCGCCCGCCTGCTCGACGTGCCCGTCGCGCATCACGACGATCTGCTCGGCGACGTCCATCGCCTCCTCCTGGTCGTGGGTGACGAAGATCGTCGTCACGTGGACCTCGTCGTGTAGGCGCCGAAGCCACTCGCGCAGCTCCTTCCGGACGGTGGCGTCGAGGGCGCCGAACGGCTCGTCGAGGAGGAGCACGCGCGGCTCGACCGCCAGCGCCCTGGCGAGTGCCATCCGCTGGCGCTGACCGCCGGAGAGCTGCGACGGATAACGGTCGGCGAAGCCCTCGAGGTGAACGAGCTTCAGAAGCTCGTCGACCCGCTCGTTGATCTCGGTCTTCGGCTCCTTGCGGACGCTGAGGCCGAAGCCGACGTTGCCGCGAACGGTCATGTGCTTGAAGGCGGCGTAGTGCTGGAAGCAGAAACCGACGCCGCGCTCCTCGACGGGCACGCGGGTCACGTCCCTGCCGCCGATCATGACCTGCCCGAGGTCGGGCTCCTCGAGCCCGGCGATCACTCGCAGAAGCGTCGACTTCCCAGACCCGCTGGGACCGAGCAGTGCGGTCAGCGATCCGTCCGGGACCTCGATCGAGACGTGATCGAGGGCGGTGAACTCCCCGAACCTCTTGGTTACACCCTCGACGACGATGCTCATGAACCACCCGCGGCGGCTTCGCCGCCTGACACGCCTCTTTCGGTGCTGAAGCACCTCATGTCACACCTGGCTTCCCTTCTTTTCGCGAGGTTCATCCCGACGAGCGTTGTGATGGCGATCAGAGCCAGCACGAGCGCGGCGCCGTAGGCGCCGGCCTTGTCGAAGTTGGTGAAGGCGCGGTTGACGAACAGCGTCAGCGTCTCGGTCTGGCCGGTGATGTGGCCCGAGACCACCGCCACCGCGCCGAACTCGCCGAGCGCGCGCGCCATCGTCAGGACGACGCCGTAGGCGACTCCCCAGCGGATCGCGGGAGCGTGACCCGCCAGAACGTCTGCCATGGGCTCGCGCCGAGCGTCCGCGCCGCCTGCTCCTGCTCGTCGCCGATCTCCTGGAGGACCGGGATCACCTCGCGCACCACGAACGGCAGCGTGACGAACATCGTCGCCAGCACCATGCCGGGGACCGAGAAGATGACCTGGATCCCATTGTTCGACGAACCAGTCGCCGAACCAGCCGGTGCCGCGCGAGCCGTAGACGAGCACGAGCGAGAGGCCGACGACGACCGGCGAGATCGCGAACGGGACGTCGATGATCGCGTTGAGCAGCTGCTTGCCGCGGAACTCGGTGCGCACCATGAGGAGCGCGCAGATGACGCCGAAGATCGTGTTGAGCGGGATCGGCGATCGCCGCGATCAGCATCGTCAGGTAGATCGCGTGCAGGCCGTCGGGGGAGGTGATCGAGCACCAGGCGTTGCCAATCCCCTCGCCGAAGGTGTTGATCAAGACCATCCCGATCGGGACCAGCAGCAGAAGGGCGAGGTAGCCGAGCGCGAAGAAGCGCAGCCCGTACCTGCCGGCCGGCGCCTACCAGCCCACGGCGGAGCCCCTTCGGCCGACGATCCCGATCAGGAGCAGCATCATGAGCGAGATCGTCGAGCAGCACCACCGACACGGCGGCCGCGCCGACCGCGTTGTCGCTCTGGACCTGATTGAAGACGAACACCGACGCCGCCTCGGTCTTGAAGGCGATGCTGCCCGTGAGCAGCACGAGCGATCCGTACTCGCCGATCGCGCGGGCGAACGCGAGCGCCGACGCCCGTGAAGATCGCCGGCCGCAGGTTCGGAAGCATGATCTTGCGGAAGACGGTGAACGGCCTGGCGCCGAGCGAGGCCGCCGCCTCCTCCATGTCGCGGTCGAGCTCGATGAGAACGGGCTGCACCGCGCGGACCACGAACGGCAGGGTCACGAACAGCAGGGCGAGCACCACGCTCGCCTTCGTGAACGCGAGGCTGATCCCGATCGGGCTGTCGTCGCCGTAGAGCGCGAGCAGGGTCAGGCCGGCGACGATCGTCGGCAGCGCGAACGGCAGGTCGATCACGGAGTTGACGAGCCCCTTGCCGGGGAAGTCGTCGCGCACCAGCACCCAGGCGATGATCGTCCCGACGATCGCGTTGATGGCGACGACGATCAGCGACGAGATCACGGTCAGCTTCAAGGGCCGCGACCGCCTCCGGAGCTCGTCACCTGCGTCCCAGAAGGTGTCGAGACCCTCCGAGAACGCCTTCGACGCGAGGGCGGCGAGCGGAACGAGCACGATGACGCTCAGATAGAGCGTCACCATGCCCCGCCCCATGGCAGCGCCCCCGACGCGCGGCAGGCGTGCCGGCTTCGGGGGCGTTACCGCCTGGGTGTCAGAAGCGGCGCTCAACCGCTATCCGCTTACAGACACTCCGAGGTCCTGCTCGATCCCGGCGATGATGCCGTTCGTCGGGTCGAAGAACTCGGTATCGATCTTGTCCCAGCCACCGAGGCTCGTCGATCGTGAAGATGTTCGACGGGTCGGTGAACTTGGACTTGTTCTTCTCGAATACGGACTTGACGACCGGGCGATAGCCGTTGTCGGCCCAGATCTGCTGAGCCTCCGGGCTGTACTCCCACTTCACGAAGTCCGTTCGCCTGCTGCGGCGCGTCCTTCGTCGCCGCGAGCGGCGTCTGGATCAGGATCGTGTCGTCGGGAGTCACGCAGTCGATGTCCTGCGGGCTGTCCTTCTTAGCCGCGATGGCGTCGTTCTCATAGGAGAGGAGAACGTCGCCCTTGCCGGCCTGGAAGGTGCTGAGCGCGTCGCTGCCGCTCGCCGGCTGAACGACCGTGTTCTCCAGGAGCTGCTTCAGGAACGCCTCGGCCTGCGACTTCGGACTTGCCCTCGGCGAGCTGCGCGCCGTAGGCGGCCATCAGGTTCCACTTCGCGCTCCCCGAGCTGAACGGGTTCGGGGTCACGATCTCGACGCCGGGCTTCACGAGGTCGTCCCACCTCTCGATCCCCTTCGGGTTCCCCTTGCGGACGACGAAGGTAACGACCGAGTCCTCGACGAACCCGTGGTGGGAGCCCTGGTCCCAGGACCCCTCGACGATTCCGTCTTCGACCAGCCGCTCCATGTCGGGGAGGATCGAGAAGTGCACGACGTCGGCGGGCTGGCCCGACTCGACGGCGCGGGACTGATCGCCGGAGGCGCCGAACGAGGTCGAGAAGTGCGCGCCGGATCCCTGCGAGGTCTTCTGGAACGCCGGAATGATGCCGTCGGTGTAGGCGGGGCCCGGCGTCGAGTAGGCGACGAGGCTCAGGTTCGAGCCGCTGCCGTTCTCGCCGGACGCCGAGCCGCAAGCCGCGACGCCGCCGGCCATCGCGACGGCCATCGCAGCGCCGTGCCGCCACCTTCGCCGGACGCGTACCCAGCGCCTTCGAGAGGGGAGTCATATCGGGATTATTGCCTTTCTCGATTAAGTTAGTGGACAAAGCGCGCGCGGCAGGGTACCAGGATGGGTCCGGCGAGGGGAGTCGGCCTCCTGTGCGGCTGCCTTGAGCGGTGGCGAGCTAGCCGAGTGTCGGACGCCCGGCCTCGGGCGTCGAGGCCTCGGCATGGCGGCGGCGGGGGATCCGGCCGGCTCCTCGAGCCTCCAGGCCCGCCTCCACAGCGGCGCGCATGGCGCGTGCCATCCGGGCCGGATCGGCGGCCCGCGAAACCGAGCTCGCGAGCAGAACGCCGTCGCAACCGAGCTCCATGGCCAGCGTGGCGTCGGAGGCGGTGCCGATCCCCGCGTCGAGGATGACCGGCACGCCGGCGCGCTCGGTGATGATCTCGACGTTGTAGGGGTTGCGGATTCCCATGCCCGAGCCGATCGGGGATCCCGAGCGGCATGACGGCCGCGCACCCCGCGTCCTCGAGGCGGCGCGCGAGGACCGGGTCGTCGTTGGTGTAGGGGAGGACCGTGAAGCCCTCGTCGACGAGGGTCTCGGCGGCCTCCACGCAGCTCGACCGCGTCGGGGAAGAGCGTGCGATCGTCGCCGATGACCTCGAGCTTCACCCAGCTCGGTCTCGAACGCTTCTCGCGCGAGCCGCGCCGTCCGCACAGCGTCGCGGGCCGTGTAGCAGCCGGCGGTGTTCGGAAGGGCGAAGAGCCCCAACCGCGCGATCAGGTCGAGCAGCGAGCCGCGAGCGGCGGGATCGACCCGCCGCAGGGCGACGGTCACGATCTCCGTGCCCGACTCCCGAAGCGCGGCCTCCATCTGCTCGAGCGAGCGAAAGCCGCCGGTGCCGACGATCAGACGGGAGGTCCAGGATCGCCCGCCGAGCTCGAATGCGGCCGTCGTGCGGCGTTCTCTCTTCGATGCGCTCGAGCATCAACCCCCCTGAATCGCCGCGACGACCTCGACCGACTGGCCGTCGCGAAGCTCCGTTCCGCTCCCAATCCGACCGCGGCACGACCTCGCCCTCCACGGCCACCGCGACCCCGCGCACGTCGGTTCGGGCGCCGGCCATGGCCACCGCATCGATCACCCGCGCGCCGGTTGCGAGCTCGATCGCCTCGCCGTTGAGCTCGATGGTCATCGAGGAGACCCCGCGGCAGCGAAGCGAGCCGGGTCGAAGGCCGCCAGATCGGCGTCGGGTGGCCGCCCGGCCAGGAGCGAGGCGATCGCGTCGGCGGTCACCGGTGCGAGAAGGATGCCGTTGCGGTAGTGGCCGGTGGCGACGAGCAGGCCATCGAGAGCTCCCGGGCCGAGCAGCGGGGCGTTGTCGGGTGTGCCGGGACGCATCCCCGCGATCGTCTCGGTGAGCTCGAGCTCGGCGATGTCCGGCAGCGCGCGGTAGGCCTCGCGCAGAAGCTCGTGGACGCCTCCGGCGGTGACCCTCACGTCGAACCCCTGCTCCTCGACCGTCGCGCCGACGACAAGGCGGCCGTCCTCGCGCGGGCACCAGGTACACCCGCTCGGAGGCGACGATGCGCGAGCAGACCGGCTCGCCCGGCGGGCCGGCGAGCGTGAGGACCTGCCCCTTCACCGGCCTGACCGGAGGACGGGCGTCTCCCCGCAGCCAGCCGAGCGCCCCCGACCACGGGCCCGCCGCGAGCACGACATTGTCCGCTCGGTGCTCCGTGCCATCGGCCGTGCGCACTCCCGAGAGCCGCGCGCCGTCCATGATCGGCTCCGTCACGTCGCTGTCGGTCACGAGCTCGCCGCCGCACGCCTGGAGCGCCCCAACGAGCGCCGCGACCAGGGCGCGCGGGTCCACCGACGCCTCGCCTGGCGCGTGCACGCCGCCGGCAACGCCCGGCGTGAGCCCCGGCTCGAGCTCGCGCGCGGCGCGCGGGCGCAGGCGCTCGGCGTCGAGGCCGAGCTCGGCCATCAGCTCGTGCCGGCGCTCGAGCGTCTCGGCCTCGTCACGGTCCAGCGCCACGTGAAGAGCGCCCAACTGCCGGTAGCCAACCTCGCCGCCCGAATCGGCCTCGACCGCGGCGGCGAACTCCGGCCAGCGCTCCGCGGATGCGAGGGCGAGCCGCAGCAGCTCGTCCTCGCCCCACGTCGCCTCGCCCACGGGCGCGAGCATCCCCGCGGCGACGCCCGAGGCACCGGCGCCGGGGCGGTTCCGCTCGATCACCCGCACTCGAGCCCCGTCCCGCGCCGCGCGCCAAGCGCAGGCGAGGCCGATCACGCCCCCACCGACGACCACGGCGTCGAGCCCGATCGGCCGCACGCGGGGCCGCAGGCGAACGACGTCCGCGTCAGAGTCGCCGTTTTCGCTTGGCCTTGCCTCGGCCACGATCTCCTTTCGGCGGGCGGGCCCTTCCGGCCACCATCCCTGCGCCGGAATTACCCGGATCAGGTTCAGACGGTCGGCGGCCGCGATGCCGCCCTCTCAGCCCTATCGGTGGGCTCCCGTATCGTCCTTCATGGTAGCTCCGGTGCCGCGATACTGCGCGCGATGGACGAGCTCGTCGACCAGGCGGTGAGCGCGCTCGAGCGCGCACTACGTGGAACGCGACTACTCGCTCCTGGAGCCATACGTGGCGCCCGACCTCGTCGTCGACTGGTCGGAGTCGATCGGGCCGCTGCGGGGCGTCTACCGACGGCATCGACGACGCCCGCCAGATGTTCGAGCGCTTCGCCGACGCGTTCTCCGAGGTCGCGTAGGACCACCCGAAGACCCGCCGGCTCGGGCGGCGCGTCGCTCGTGCAGGCGACGATCGCGGCCCGTGGCGCCGGAAGCGGCGTCGAGACGACCGCCGGCCTGTCCGGCGGCCGAGATCTGGACGCTCGACGGGGACCGCATGCCCGCGCCGAGCTCGTGCAGCAGCTCCGACGAGGCCTGGCGGTGGATCCGCCTCGCCTTCCTCGCGGAGGCGAGGCTCTACTTCGTCTGCGAGGCGCGCCCGGGCGGCGAGGACCCGCGGCCGCTCCTCGACGCCGCCCTTCGCGGCGGCGTCGACATCGTCCAGCTTCGCGACCCCGACCTCGCCGACGAGGAGCTCGTCGCCTCGGCGGCGCCTTCCGCGACGCCGCGCGCGAGCACGGAGCGCTGTTCATCCTCAACGACCGTCCCGACCTCGTCGAGGCGTGCGGCGCCGACGGCGTCCACGTCGGCCAGGACGACGCCCCCGTCGCCGAGGCGCGCGGCGCCGCGGGCGACGGCGGCCCTCGTCGGCCTCTCCACCCATTCGGCGGCGCAGGTCGATGCGCGCCATCGCCGCCGAGGGCCTGGCCGCCCGGATCAGATCAGCGTCGGCCCCGTGTGGGAGACGCCGACGAAGCCGGGGCGCCCCGCCGACCGGGCTCGAGCTCCTGAGCCACGCGAGCGAGGGCGCCGCGGACGTTCCCTGGTTCGCGATCGGCGGCATCGACGCGGAGAACGTCGACGAGGTCGTCGCCGCGGGCGCCTCGCGCATCGTCGTCGTCCGCGCGATCCGCGACGCCGAGGACCCGGAGGCCGCCGCGCGGGGGCTTCGAGCGGCTCTCGAGGACGCGGGTCCGGGCGTAGATGGCCAACCGGGAGCAAAAGCGCGCGCAGCGCCAGAAGCGCAAGGCGCGCGGGGCGGAGCGGCGCGCGACCTCGGCCGAGCGGCGCGCCGCGATGGCCGAGCGCAGCGAGCGCCGGAACCGCGAGGCGCGCGAGGAGCTCGAGCCGCTCGAGCCCGACGAGCGCCCGACGGTCGTGACGATCAGCGCCGTCGTCGCCGTCGTCGATCGCAGTCGGCACGCCCGATCGCGTACCTGGCTGCGGCGCGACGTATCGGAGGCGAGCGCCCGCCGGTCATCAACGTCGTCTGGCCGACGTTCCTCATGGGGATGGCCGCCTACGGCCTCTGGCGGGCCCGCTACTGGGCGGTGCTCGGCTTCGACGTGCTGCTCGTCTTCCTGATGATCGCCGCGGGCATCGGCCTCATCGGCGCCAAGAGCGTCATCGGCGCCGTCGTGTTCCTGGCGCTCCTCGCCGGCGCCGGCGCGCTCTTCTTCTTCATGGTCAAGGCCATGGCGCGGATCCAGATGCCGGAGAGGCGGACGCCGGGAGCCGGGTAGATAGAGTCGCTGCAATGGCTGATTCCTTCGACGTCATCGTCATCGGCGGCGGGCCCGGGGGCTACGTCGCCGCCATCCGCGCCGCCCAGCTCGGGCAGAAGACCGCCGTCGTCGAGAAGGACAAGCCAGGCGGGCGGTGCCTCAACTACGCCTGCATCCCGGCGAAGACGCTGCTGCGCACCGCCGAGCTCTTCGACGAGGTCTCCAACGACGGCGCCGAGCTCGGCATCAAGGCGAAGGCGGAGCTCGACTGGAAGGCGCTCGGCGACCGGCGCGCCAAGGTCTCCGAGACGCTCGCGGGCGGCGTGAAGATGCTCTGGGACAAGAACAAGATCACGATGATCGAGGGCGAGGCATCGCTCAACGCCGACGCGAACGTCGAGGTCGGCGGCGAGACCTACGAGGCGAAGGCGGTGGTGCTCGCCACCGGCTCGGTCGCGATGCCGATCCCCGGCGTGGAGTTCGGCGGCCGCGTCGTCGACACCTGGGGCGCCTGGTCGCTGCCGGAGCAGCCGAAGAAGATCGCCGTCGTCGGCGCCGGGGCCTCGGGCGCCGAGATCGCCTCGGCCTACGGCCGCTTCGGCACCGAGGTGCTGCTGGTCGAGATGCTCGACCAGATCCTGCCCGCCGAGGACAAGGACATGGTCCGCGTCGTCGAGCGAGCGTTCAAGAAGCAGAACATCACGATCTCGACCGGCACGCCGGTCGAGAACGTCGAGGCCTCGGACAAGTCGGTCAAGTTCACCTACGGCGACCAGTCGGCCGAGGTCGACTACCTCTGCATCGCCGGCGGCCGCCGGCCCGACACCGACCCCCTCAACCTCGACGCGGCCGGCGTGAAGACGGGCGAGCGCGGCCAGATCGAGATCGACGACTACCAGCGCACCTCGAACGAGAAGGTCTACGCGATCGGCGACCTCGTGCGCGGCCCGGCGCTCGCGCACAAGGCCTCGGAGGAGGGCGTCGTCGCGGTCGAGACCATCGTCGGGCGAGCCCACCCACCCGATCGACGTCGAGCGGGTCGCCGGGCGCGACCTTCTGCCACCCGCAGGTCGCGAGCGTCGGCCTCACCGAGGCGCAGGCGAAGGAGGCCGGGCACGACGTGAAGGTCGGCAAGTTCAAGCTCGGCGGCGCCGGCGCCTCGGTGGTCTACGACGACCGCGAGGGGCTCGTGCAAGCTCGTCGTCGACTCCGAGTACGGCGAGATCCTCGGCGCCCACATCGTCGGCAACCGCGCCTGCGACATGATCGCCGAGCTCGTCGCCGTGATGGACCTCGAGGGCGGCTACCAGGAGCTCGCCCGGATCATCCACCCGCACCCGACGATCTCCGAGGCCATCCTCGACGCCGCCCGGGCGGTCGACGGCTGGGCCATCCACGCGTAGTAGCGATCAACCCGCCCGGTCTTCTACTTCGACCTCGGCTCGCCCTACGCCTACCTGGCCGCCGAGCGGATCAACGGGCTCTTCGCCGAAGCCGGCGCCGAGGTCCCCGAGTGGCAGCCGATCCTGCTCGGCGGCCTCTTCAAGCGCTTCGACCGCGTCTCGTGGGGCCTCGGCCCCGACCGCGAGGCGGGGATGGCGGAGTGCGAGCGCCGCGCCTCGGCCTACGGGCTGCCGCCGTTCCGCTGGCCCGACCCTGGCCGCCGAACTCGCTCACCGCGATGCGCGCCGCGACCTACGCGAAGGAGCTCGGCAAGACCGTCTCGTTCTCGCTCGCCGCGTTCCGGCAGGCGTTCGCGGCCGGCCGCGACCTGAGCGACGCCGACAACGTCGCGATCGCCGCGCGCCGCGGCCGAGATCCACCCGCGCGCGCTGATGCAGGCGATCGAGCGGGACGCGATCAAGGAGCGCCTCCGCGAGGCGACCGACCGAGCGGGGGACCTCGGCGTCCGCGGCGTCCCGGCGTCGTCGTCGGCGACGAGGTCTTCTGGGGCGACGACCGCCTCGCCGACGCCGCGGCGGCCGCCTCCTAGGATCCGGTCGGCGGCGAGCAACGCGTTATCGTCCGCGCCAGTGGCGGAGGAGGGCACGACGACCTCGGAACGGCCGCATCCGACGGCAACGCCGCCGCTCTGCCCGACGCCGACGACTGCCGGAGCCTGCTCGAGCTGATGGCGCTGATCCGCCGCTTCGAGGAGGAGGCGGGGCGCCAGTACCAGCGCGCGAAGGCCGGCGGCTTCCTGCACCTCGCGATCGGCGAGGAGGCGACGATCGTCGGCACGACCTCGGCGATGCGCGACGACGACTACCTGATCGGCACCTACCGCACGCACGGCCACGCGATCGCACGCGGGACCGACCCGAAGCGCGTGATGGCCGAGCTCTTCGGCCGCGTCGACGGCACGTCCGGCGGGCGCGGCGGCTCGATGCACGTCTTCGACGGCGAGCGGCGCTTCATGGGCGGCTACGGGATCGTCGGCGGCAACCTGCCGATCGCGGCCGGGCTCGGCCTCGCCTCCGACTACCGCGACGAGAGCTCCGCGACCGTCTGCATGTTCGGCGACGGCGCCTCGAACACCGGCAACTTCGGCGAGACGATGAACCTCGCGGCGCTCTGGAAGCTGCCGGTCGTCTTCATCGTCGAGAACAACCTCTACGGGATGGGGACCGCGATCGAGCGCCACTCGGCCGTCACCGACCTCTCGAAGAAGGCGGAGGGCCTGGGCGTTCCCGGCACCCGGGTCGACGGCATGGACGTGATCGCGGTGCGCGAGTGCGTGACCGAGCACCTGCGGCTGGCGCGCGAGGACCGGCGGCCCACGCTGGTCGAGGCGTTCACCTACCGCTTCCGCGGCCACTCGGCGGCCGACCCCGAGGTCTACCGGACCAAGGAGGAGGTCGAGGAGTGGCGCCAGAAGGACCCGATCGAGGCCTTCGCCGACGCGGCTCGCCGCCGAGGGCGTCATCGGCGACGGGGAGCTCGACGAGATGCGCGAGCGAGCCGAGGAGACGGTGATGGAGGCGGTCGCCTTCGCCGACGCCTCGCCCGAGCCGCCGCTCGACTCCCTCTACGACAACCTCTACGTGGTCGGCGAGAGCGGCTGGTACGCGGTCGACGAGCGCACGCCCGACCCGCATCGCGGGCGAGGCCGAGCGCGAGGCGGCCGCGGGGAAGCGCGTCCGCGAGCTCGCCGAGGCCGGCGCCGCCTACGCCGGCCAGCCCGCGCAGGCCGCCGGCCGCCGAGCCGGCGACGAGCTCGCGGACCGCGAGGGCGCCGACGCGCTCGAGGAGGGCCTCGAAGACCACCTCGGCGAGGCGGAGGAGCACCAGGACGCGTGATCCAGCGGATGCGAGAGGCGCTTCGCGACGCGATGGCGGAGGAGATGCGCCGCGACGAGTCCGTGTTCGTGATGGGCGAGGACGTCGGCGTCTTCCAGGGCGCGTTCAAGGTCACCGAGGGGCTGCTCGACGAGTTCGGCGAGAAGCGCGTCCGCGACACGCCGATCTCCGAGAACTCGATGGTCGGCATCGGCGTCGGCTCGGCGATGGCCGGGCCTGCGGCCGATCGTCGAGCTGATGACGGTCAACTTCGCGCTGCTCGCGTTCGACCAGATGATCAACCACGCGGCCTCGATCCCGTACATGTTCAACGGCCAGGCGCGGGTGCCGCTCGTCGTGCGGATGCCGGGCGGCGGCGGCCACCAGCTCGGGCCCACCCACTCGCACAGCTTCGAGGCGATGTTCCTCCAGATCCCCGGCCTGCTCGTCGCCTGCCCCTCGACCCCCGCCGACGGCAAGGGCCTGCTGAAGGCGTCGATCCGCGACGACAACCCGGTGATCTTCATCGAGCACGAGACCCTCTACGGCGCGCGCGGCGAGGTCCCCGAGAACGGCGACGGTGACCACGTCCTGCCATTCGGCGAGGCCGCCATCCGCCGCGAGGGCACGGACGTGACGATCGTCGGCATCCTCAAGATGGCGCAGGTCGCCGAGGAGGCGGCGAAGACCCTCGCCAACGAGCACGGCGTCGAGGCCGAGGTGATCGACCCGCGGACGCTTCGCCCCCTCGACCTCGACACGATCCTCGAGTCGGTCGCGAAGACCAACCACGCGGTCATCGTCGAGGAGGGCTGGCCGCACGGTGGCGTCGGCGCCAACCTCGCGGCGCTGATCCAGGAGCAGGCCTTCGACGAGCTCGACGCCCCGATCCAGCGCGTCACCGGAGCCGACGTGCCGATGCCCTACGCGAAGCGGCTCGAGCAGTCGGCGATCCCGCACGCGGAGCACGTCGTGAGCGCCGTGCTCGCCTCGCTGGAAGGCGCGGTCTGATGGCGCAGGACATCGTCATGCCCCGCCTCTCCGACTCGATGGAGGAGGGCACGATCCTGCGCTGGATCAAGTCGGTCGGCGACGAGGTCGCGCTCGGCGACGAGCTCGTAGAGATCGAGACCGACAAGGCGAACATGGTCTTCGAGGCCGACGTCGCCGGGACGCTGACCGAGATCGTGGCTCAGGAGGGGGACACGCTGCCGATCGGCGAGGTGATCGCGCGAGTGGGCGAGGCCGGGGAGACACCCCCAGCCGAACGCCCAGTTGCGTCGACCACAACGACGGAAGTCGGCGTTCGTGGGCCAACGACGACGGAAGTCGCGCGTTCGCTGCGGCGGCGCCGGCGCTCACGGCCACGCCTCATCCTCCGCCGACCCGAGTCGAAGGAGGCGGACGTGTCAAGGCGTCCCCCCTCGCCAAGCGCATGGCTCGCGAGCGCGGCGTCGACCTCGCCGGCGCTCAACGGCTCGGGGCCGGGCGGGCGGATCATCAAGGCCGACGTCGAGAGCGCGGCCGCTGCGATCCCGGCGCCGGCTCCTGCCGCTGCCGTGCCGGCTCGGGCCGCCGGCGCGCCGGCCGGGCCCACCCCGGGCGCCCGCGAGAAGCCGGAGACCGCGAAGGGAACGACCGAAGTCGTCGAGCTCACGAAGCTCCAGCAGACGGTCGCCCGGCGCATGGCCGAGTCGAAGGCGACCGCGCCCCACTTCTACCTCGATGCCGAGGTCGACATGTCCGCGGCGGTCAGGGGCCGCACCGCGCTCAAGGCGGCCGCCGGCGAGGGCGACGTCGTCCCGTCGTTCAACGACATGGTCGTGAAGGCGTGCGCGCTGGCCCTGCGCGAGTTCCCACGCGCGAACGGCGCCTACCGCGACGGCAAGTTCGAGCTCTACTCGCGCGTCAACGTCGGCGTGGCCGTCGCTGCGCAGGACGCGCTCGTCGTCCCCACCGTCTTCGACGCCGACCTCAAGGGCCTGCGCCAGATCGCCACCGAGACCCGCGCCCTCGCCGCCCGTGTGCGCGACGGCTCGGTCACCCCGCCGGAGCTCTCCGGCGGCACGTTCACCGTCTCGAATCTCGGCATGTTCGGCATCTCGAGCTTCTCGGCGGTCATCAACTCGCCGCAGGCCGGGATCCTTGCCGTCGGTGCGATCGTCGAGAAGCCGGCGGTCCGCGACGGCGAGATCACAACCGCGCACCTGATGCCCGTCACCCTCGCCTGCGACCACCGCATCCTCTACGGCGCCGACGGCGCCGAGTTCCTGGCGCGGATCAGGACGCTGCTGGAGGAACCGCTGGGCCTGGCGCTCTAGCTCACTGAAGGTCGTGGAGTAGGCTCGACCTACGGTGAGCGTGAATCCACGATCCGCCGCAATGCGCCGGCGGGTCGGTGTCGGTGTCGCTGCCGTCGCCCTGATGCTCGCGGCTGCTCCGATTGCCGCCGCCCGGACTCATTACCTGAGGGTCATCGATTCGAGCGATCACATCGTCGCGACGTTCTTTACGGCGAAGTGCGTGAAGAACAAGCGCGGCTTCTTCGCGACGACACCCCACCCCGACGGCCAGAAGTACCTCCATGTTCGGATCGAGGAGTTCAGCGGGTTCCACGACTACCAGCTCACCCTCGGGCCCAACGCGGACCCGTACGTCGTCTTTGCGGCAACCGACGGCACGCGCTACAGCAACCTCAACCGGCCGCCGTTCCCGTCGCCGGGGAGCGGCCAGGTCCGGTTCGCCAAGCACGGGAAGCTGATGGGCGTTGGGTTCAGCCCGGCTTACTCGGCGGACGGCGCCGACGCCGTCACCTTCACCGGCGTTCTCAAGTGCAACTACCCGAAGCGGTAGGCGCTCAGGACCAGAACTCGTCGCTGTAAGCCGGCTTCGCGTCGACCATCCAGAGCTCGGCGATCCGACCGTCTGCCACGCGGGCGAGGAAAGCGGCGAAGTTGTGAAGGGTCCTGTCGTGTCGCTCGGCCTTGATCTCGACCATCGTCATCACCCGTTCGTCGTCGATAGCGACGACCTGGGTGACCGAAGTGGTGAGCTCCGCCTCGGAGGTATCCGGCAACCGGGCCATGAATGCCTCGGCGCCCTCGACTCGGTCCACGCCCGCGTCGGCGTTTGTGATGTAGCTGATTAATTTGTCGGCGAGGAGGCCGCGAACCGTGTCGAGGTCGCCCTCGCCGTAGGCGCCGAAGAGGTCGCGGGCAAGTTGCTCGGGCCGAGTGGTCATTTGTGGGGTCTATAGCACCCACGATCGTCCAGCCGCGCAAGGCACGCTTGAAATGTCTTCAGGCGGGAATAGAATGCGTGGCAGTTCATACATAGGGGGAAGGGGCGGAACCCCCTTTTCCCGCTCGAGTCCGTAGGAGCCGCGCCGGAGATCCCGTCGCGGCGAGATCACGGCCCGGCCGGTGGAGATCCCACCGGCGAGCCCCGACCGAAAGGCGGACGGGATGGAGAGAAGCGACGCGAGCGCGGTCGTGGACCGGCGCGCGGATGCGGCGAGCGGCGACGGCCTCACGCGCTCAGAGCGCGCCGGACTGCTGCGGTACATGCTTATGATGCGGGCGTCGGAGGAGCGGGCGCTCACCCTCTACAAGCAGGGCAAGGTCCCCGGCTCCTTCTACGACGGGCGCGGTCAGGAAGCGATCTCGGTGGGAGCGGCGTGGGCCCTCGAGCCCACCGACCGCGTCTGCATCCTCCATCGCGACCTCGGCGCCCACCTGGTCCGGGGCGTGACGCCCGACCGCTATCTCGCCAACTACATGGGCCGCGCCGGCGGCGTGACCGGCGGCAAGGACGGGAACCTGCACTTCGGCGATCGTGCCCTCGGCAGCGTCGGGATGGTCTCGATGCTTCCCGACATGGCGTTGGTCGCAAACGGGCTCGCGCTGGCGATGAAGATGCGGGGCGAGCGGCGGGTTGCGCTCACGTTCTTCGGCGAGGGGTCGACGGCCAACGGCCAGTGGCACGAGGCGATGAACTTCGCCGGCATCCACCGCCTGCCGGTCGTGTTCGTCCTCGAAAACAACGGCTTCGCATACTCGACCCCGAACGAGCTGGAGTTCGCCGTCGACCCCGTCGAGCGGGCGCACACCTACGGCTTCGAGGGCGCGACCGTCGACGGTAACGACGTCGAGGCGGTGCTCGCTGCGGTCAGCGGCGCGGTCGACATCGCGCGCTCGGGCGGCGGGCCGACGTTGATCGAGGCGCGGACGATGCGGATGCACGGTCACGGTGCCCACGACGACATGAGCTACGTGCCGCCCGAGATGCTGGAGGAATGGGCGCAGCGCGACCCGATCGACCGTTACCGCGAGCGCTTGGTCGCCGAGGGCGACTTCGAGACCGAGGAGGTGGAGGCGATCACCGCCGAAGTGCGCGCGTACGTCGACGAGTGTGCCGAGCGCGCGCTGGCGTCGCCGATGCCCGAGCCCGAGCTCGCGCGCGAAGGCGTTTTCGCGACGGGCTGGGAGCCGCTCGGCGACGGCGAGGCGAGGACGTCGTGAGCGTCGCCGAGGCGGCAACCGCTTCGACGACTGGCGAGGCGCGCGAGCTCACCTACCTCCAGGCGATCTCGGAGGGCCTGCGCGATGAGATGCGTCGCGACGCGAGCGTCTTCTGCCTCGGCGAGGACATCGGCGCCTTCGGCGGTGCGTTCAAGGTCACCGACGGGTTCGCGGAAGAGTTCGGTGCCGACCGAGTCCTCGACACCCCCCTCGCCGAGAGCGCGATCATCGGCGCGGCGACCGGCGCCGCGATCGAGGGCATGAAGCCGGTCTGCGAGATGCAGTTCGCCGACTTCATCTCGTGTGGCTTCGACCAGCTCGTGAACGTCGCCGCGAAGCTCCACTACCGCCAGGGGATCGCGGTGCCGATCGTGGTCCGCCTTCCGTCGGGCGGCGGCTTCTCGGGTGGGCCGTTCCACTCGCAGAACCCCGAGGCCTGGTTCCTCCAGTCGCCTGGACTGAAGGTCGTCGCGCCCGCCACGGCCGCCGACGCCAAGGGCCTGCTCGTGAGCGCCATCCGCGACCCCAACCCGGTCTGCTACCTGGAGCACAAGGGCCTCTACCGACACGTCAAGGGCGGCGTGCCGGCCGGCGAGCACACGGTGCCGATCGGCGAGGCCCGGGTTGCTCGTGAGGGCGAGGAGATGACGGTGATCGCCTACGGCTCGGCGATTCACCTCGCGCTCGCGGCGGCCGAAGAGCTCGGCGAGTCGATCGAGGTGCTCGACCTGCGCACGCTCTGCCCGTTCGACACCGAGGCGATCCTCGCCAGCGCGCGGAAGACGGGGAAGGTGCTCATCGCGCACGAAGCGACGCAGTCCTGCGGCGTCGGAGCTGAGGTGGCGGCGTTGGTGAGCGCGGAGGCGTTCGAGGACCTCGACGCTCCGGTGCGCAGACTTACCGCGCCGGACGTGCCGATCCCGTTCAGCCCGCCGCTCGAGCAGGCCGTACTGCCCCAGCTCGAGGACATGAAGGAGGCGATTGATGAGCTCCTCAAGTACTGAAGCGGGCGTCGTCGAGGTCGCCATGCCCCAGATGGGCGTGTCGATGGCCGATGGGACCATCGCCGAATGGCGCAAGCAGCCCGGCGACTGGGTCGAGGCCGATGAGACGGTCTGCGACGTGACGACCGACAAGATCGACGTCGAGATCCCCTCGCCCGCCACCGGCCGCCTCGCCCGCCACCTCGCCGAGGTTGGGGAGACGGTGGCTGTCGGGGCGCCAATCGCCGCGATCGATTCAGCCGCGAAGCCAGGCGAGGCGCACCCGGATGAACACAACGGCGCGCCGCGCCGCGCCGAGGCCGAGACCGAGGAGGTCGATCGCTCCCGCTTCTACTCGCCGGTGGTCCGTCGAGTCGCCGACAAGTACGGCGTCGACCTCGAGCGGATCGACGGAACCGGGGTCGGGGGGCGGGTCCGCAAGAAGGACGTGCTTGCGCACGTCGCCGACCGGGAGCACACCGGCAACGGCGAGCGACCCCTCCACATCGAGTCCCCCTACAAGCCGGAGGGCGGACCGGAACCAGGCGAGCGGCGGGAGCCCATGTCGCCGATGCGCCAGGCGATCGCGAAGCACATGGTCGAGAGTCGCCGCACCGCCGCCCACTGCACGACCGTGGTCGAGGTGGACCTCTCTAGCGTCGTCGCTCGGCGCGCTGAGCTGCGCGAGGCGATGCGCAGGCGCGGCGTCAACCTCACCTACCTCGCCTTCGTCGCGGAGGCAACGGTCGCGGCTCTCGCCGAGTTCCCGATCCTCAACGCGTCGGTTGACGGAGACGAGATCGTCAACCACGACGACGTCAACCTGGGGATCGCGGTCGCGCTGGAGGACGGGCTCGTCGTGCCGGTCATCCATCAGGCGCAGCGGCTGAGCCTCGAGGGGCTTGCGGCGGCGATCGGTGACGTGGCTGCTCGTGCGCGCGAGAGGCGGCTCGAGCCCGACGACGTGCACGGCGGGACCTTCACGATCACCAACCCCGGCCAGTTCGGGGCCTTGCTGGCAACACCGATAATCAATCAGCCCCAGGCGGCGATCCTCGACCTCGAGGCCGTGGTCAAGCGGCCGGTGGTCGTGGAGAGCGACGATGGCGACGCGGTCGCGATCAGGCCGATGACGAACCTGTGCATGTCGTGGGACCATCGCGCGCTCGACGGGATGGTCGCCGCGAGGTTCCTCGGCTGGGTCAAGGACCGCCTCGAGGGCTACGGAGCGAAGCGATGAGCGCCGTCGCCAAACCGCGGACGAACGGCGCACCCTTGCGCCGGACCGAGCCGAACGCCATCGGGCCGGTTCCGCTCGAGCACGAGGAGCTCGTGGTGAGGCGCGGGCGGCGCAGCGGCCTCTACATGGCTGTCGCCGTGCACTCCACAGCGCTCGGGCACGCCCTCGGTGGGGCGCGGATCTGGCACTACCCGGAGCCCGTCGACGGGATCCGCGACTCCCTGCGCCTCGCGCGCGGGATGACCTACAAGGCCGCGGTCGCAGGGCTTGACATCGGAGGCGGCAAGGGCGTGATCTGCGCGCCGTCGACGCCGCCCGACGCCGAGCCGCGGCGCGCCCTCCTGCTCGACTTCGGCGACCTCGTCGAGTCTCTCGACGGCCGGTACGTCGCCGCCGAGGACGTCGGCGTCACGCCGGGCGACATGGCGGTGATCGCCGAGCGGACGGCCCACGTGGCCGGCCTCGGCGCCGACCGGGGTGGCTCGGGCGACCCGAGCCCCTTCACGGCGCTCGGAATCGAGGCCTCGATGCGCTCCTGCGCCCGAGCGCGGTTCGGGTCGCCGGAGCTCGGCGGCCTCACGATCGCCGTCGCCGGCCTCGGCCACGTCGGCTCGGCGCTCGCACGGCGCCTCGTCGACGCCGGCGCCGAGCTCGTGGTCTCCGACCTCGACTCGGGCAAGCGGCCGCTTGCCGAGTCCCTCGGTGCCCGCTGGGTGGAGCCCGAGCACGAGCTGCTCGTCGACTGCGACGTCCTCGCGCCCTGCGCGCTGGGCGGCGCGATCGACCGCAGCATCGTTGGGCTCCTGCGATGCGCTGTGGTGTGCGGGTGCGCGAACAACCAGCTCGCTGACGACGGGCTCGCCGCGGAGATGGAGCGCCGCGGGATCCTCTACGCGCCGGACTACGTGGTGAACGCCGGCGGGCTGATCCACGTGTACCGCGAGATCCGCGGGTATTCCGAGGAGGAGGCGGTGAAGCTCGTGTTGGGGATCGAGGCGACGCTCGACGGGGTCCTGGCGATCGCCGACGAGCGCGGGATCACCCCGCTCGCGGCCTCCCAGACGCTCGCCGAGGCGCGCCTCGAGCGCGCCGTGGTGGCAGACTGAGAGCACCATGGACGAAGTCTGGATCGTCCGCGCGGGCCTGGTGCCCTACGACGACGCCCGCCGGGCGCAAAAGCGGATCGAATCCTCACGGCTCGCCGGCGAAGTGCCGGATGTGCTGCTCTTTCTGGAGCATCCGCCCGTCTACACGAAGGGGCGCCGCTCGGTCGCCGGCGAGCTGCCGATGGGCGAGGACTGGTACCGGATGCAGGGCATCGAGGTCCGCGACACCGACCGCGGCGGGCGGGTGACCTACCACGGGCCCGGCCAGCTCGTCGCCTACCCGATCGTCGACCTGCGCGCGATGGGCGACGACGTCCACGTCTACGTGCGCCGGATGGAGCGGGTGGTGATCTCCTCCCTCCGCGAGCACGGCGTCGAGGCGGAGGCGGTCGACGGCCTGACCGGCATCTGGACGCCGGAGCGGCGAAAGATCGGGTCCATCGGCGTCCACGTGCACCGCGGGATCACGACCCACGGGTTCGCCGTCAACGTCTCGAACGACCTGCAGCCGTTCGAATGGGTCGTTCCCTGCGGCATCGAGGGCTGCCAGGTCACGTCGCTGACCCGCGAGGTCGGTGCCGAGCAGGATCTCGGCGCGTTCGCGACGACGGTCGCCGATCGGTTTGCCGACGAGTACGGCCGCGTGGCGCACGAGGTCGACGCTGCGTCCCTGCACGAACGTGTATCCGGGACGGAGGTCCTCGCGCCTGGCACCGCGGCGGCGCTACGGTAGGTCCGATGACGATCGCGCCGGAGGACAGGCTCCATGTGACCCGCTCAAGGGCCAATCCCGGCGGGGCGCAGGTCATCGAGGGCCGCCCGTTCCGCGAGCGAAAGCCGCCGTGGCTCAAGGTCCCCGCCCCGGGTGGCCCGACCTACCGGCGACTCAAGGCCGAGATCGGCGCCGAGAACCTCCACACGGTCTGCGAGGAGGCGAACTGCCCGAACGTCGGCGAGTGCTGGGAGCGCGGCACCGCGACCTTCATGATCCTGGGCGACGTCTGCACCCGGCGCTGCGGGTTCTGCAACGTCCAGACAGGGGTTCCCACCTGGAACGACCCGCTGGAGCCGATGCGCGTCGCCGCGCAGGTGAAGAAGATGGGCCTTCGCCACGCCGTCGTCACCTCGGTCGATCGCGACGACCTGCCCGACTATGGCGCGAGCGCGTTCGTCGGCGTCATCCGGTCGATCCGCATGCTCGCGCCGGGCTGCAAGGTCGAGGTGCTGACCCCGGACTTCCGCGGCCAGGAGATGCCGCTCGCGAAGGTCGTCCACGAGCATCCCGACGTCTTCAACCACAACGTCGAGACCGTCCCGCGCCTCTATCCAATGGCGCGCCGGGGCTCTAGCTTCCTGCGCTCCTGCCGCGTGCTGCGCCTGGCCAAGGAGATGGGCGGGTCCGAGGTCGTGACCAAATCCGGGCTGATGGTCGGCCTCGGCGAGAGCTTCGAGGAGATGGTCGAGGCCTTCGGCATCCTTCGCGAGCACCGGGTCCAGGTGCTGACGGTGGGGCAGTACCTCAGGCCGACCGAGCGCCACCTCCCCGTGGTGCGCTACTGGCGTCCCGAGGAGTTCGAGGCGCTCGAGCTGGCGGCGCGGGGCCTCGGGTTCGAGTCGGTCGCGTCAGGGCCGCTCGTGCGCTCCAGCTACCACGCGGACGAGAGCGCGCGCGAGGTCGCCGAGGCCCACGCGGCCGCCTGACTCTCCTCCCCCCTTGGAGCTCGAAGCGCGAGGGCGGGGGCGGGCCGCCGGGCCCGCCCCGCCTCCCGGACGCTTTTCGCTACTCGCTGTGGACCGTCTCGCTGACGGCCTTGTCGCAATTACCCGATGCCGGGACCTTGACGTAGAACTTGCCGCTCAGGTCCGTGTTGATCGACCACATCGAATCGGGACCGTTCGGCTGCGCGATGTCGGTGCCGACCTTCACCTTGCGGCCGTGCCGCTTTTGCTTGAACAGCTTGACCTTGCGCCCCGCCTCGCAGGAGCCCTTGGAGCTGTGGACGTAGCCGAAGAATCCACCCTGCTGAGCCTCGATGCTGACCGAGGTAGACGTTCCCGCAACCGCTACCGCCGCGGTCGCCATGACAGCGGCAACCGCCACCGCCAGGACTGCCGCGAATCTCGTGATGCGCATTTGCATCCTTTCGTTTGAGGACCACTGACGCTAACACGCGCGGTCTAGGCTCTCACGGATGGCCCGCCGCATGTCCAAGAATGAGGTGCGGGGGTTCCTGACGGAAGGGACGCGGACGGGGAAGCTCGCCACGGTGCGCACCGACGGCAGCCCGCACGTCGTGCCGATCTGGTTCGTCCTCGACGGCGACGATCTGATCTTCACGACCGCGGCCGATACGGTCAAGGGGAGGGCGCTGCGGAGAGACGGCCGCGCGGCGATCTGCGTCGACATGGAGCGGTCGCCCTTCGCCTACGTCATGGTCGCGGGCGAGGTCGAGATCTCCGAGGACCTCGACGAGATGTTCGTGTGGGCGACGAGGATCGCCGCCCGCTACGAGGGCTCCGAGCACGCCGCGGAGTTCGGGCGCCGAAACGCCGTGGCTGGCGAGCTCCTCGTACGGCTCCGGCCGGCCCGGATCGTCGCGATCGACTACGTCGACGAGTGAGCGCTCACCAAGCCTCGGCGTACGCGGACTTCGCCCCCGCGCACCGGGTTGCGGCCGTGCGCTTCGGCGCGAGGCGCGCGTAGTAGTAGGTCGCCGGCCGGTACCCCTCTTTTGACACCGGCACGCGCCACGTGCCGTCATCGCGCGTCATCGCGCTCGCGACCACGGGATCAGGGCCGGTGATCTCGTGATGAAGGCGAACCCTCCGATGGCTCACACATCGATCGCGGCTCGATAGGACCCGGCCGTGGAAGGCCCGCTTACCCGAGACCTGACGAATGTGAAGACGCGAACTCACGCTCCACCCGTCCGCCGCCGTCGTCGTCGACATGAAGACGAAGCCGACCGCGAGGGCCATCGAGGCGCATGCCAAGGCGAACAACCTTCCCGCAAGCTGCATGTCGATGGGCTACCCGCCCGCGGGAATCCGAATCGCGGCGCGTAACTAGGCTTCGCCGCGCGTGCTCCCGCTCAAGGACAACGTCCGGACGGCGCGCTTTCCAATCGTCACGATCCTGCTGATCGCCCTCAACTTCGCGGCCTTCGTCTGGGAGCTGACGCTGCCGACCGATGAGGCCTCGAACATCGGTTTCGAGCGCGCGGGGGTTTCGAAGCGCGACGAGGCGCTGGCCACGTACGGGGCGATCCCCTACCGGCTGACGCATCCAGGCGAGGATTGCGGCATTACGGGGCACGGCGGGAGCTCGACCAAGATCGTCTGCCAGGGAACCGGCGAGTTCGCGCGGGCCGATTCCGCCGGCAATGTGACGATGCTGGATGCTCCAGCCTGGTGGATCACCATCTTCACCGCGATGTTCCTGCACGCGGGTTGGTTCCACATCATCGGGAACATGCTCTTTCTCTGGATATTCGGAAACAACATCGAGGACTCAATGGGCCGCTGGCGCTACCTGCTCTTCTACCTGCTCGCAGGCGTGGTGGCGACGTACGCCCTGACGCTCTTCACGCCCGACTCCGCCGAGGTGCTTGTTCGGCGCGAGCGGCGCTGTCGCCGGGGTGCTCGGCGGCTACATACTCCTGCACCCGCGAGCGCGGGTGCTGACCCTGATCTTCCTCTTCGTATTCGTCACGCTGGTCGAGCTGCCCGCGGTCATCCTGCTGGGAGTCTGGTTCCTGCTCCAGGCGCTGCCCGGCCTGGCGCACATCTCGATACCCCTGCTCACCGAGAGCGGCGTCGCGTATCTCGCGCACGTCGGCGGCTTCCTCTTCGGGCTCGCCGCGATCAAGCCGTTCGTCCGCTGGGCCCGTGGGCTCAAAGCCAGGCCGGCGGTCTAGGGGTCGAGATGGAGCCGGAGGTCCGCAGCGCGATCATCTTCGTCGGATTGCTGTTCGTCTTCCTCTTCGGGGGCAGTTCGCTGGTGGTCGCGGGGAAGGACGGGTTCGACTTCCTCACCGTCATCTCGCTGGGAATCGCGGGCATGATCCTGCTCGCCGTGATCGCCGCGATACGCAACCCGCCCGACAAGTAATGGCCCAACGGACCGGGCCGGTGCGCTAGAGGAAGAGGTCCGGCTGCAGGTCGTCCTCGGCAGCGTCGCCGTAGCGGTAGACCGAGAGGTCGGTCACGCCCTCTTCGGCCAGGACCTCGTCGTCGATGAAGCAGTTGCCGTTGCACTCCGCGGCGCGGCGCGTGAGGATGGCGTGGGCGGCGTCGGCGACGATCTCCGGGCGCCTCGAGCGTGCCATCGCCTCGTCACCGCCGAGCAAATTCTGCACCGCGGCCGTGGCGATGATCGTCCTGCGGCCACAGGCAGTTGGCGGCGAGCCCGCGGGGGCCCTGCTCGGCCGCAAGCCCCAGGGTCAGGATCGTCATCCCGTACTTGCTGAGCGTGTAGGGCGCGTGGCCTCCGAGCCAGCGGGGATCGATGTCGACGGGCGGCGAGAGCGTCAGCACGTGCGGGTTCGCCGCTTCGAGCAGGTGCGGGAGCGCGAGCTTGGACAGAAGGAAGGTGCCACGGGCATTGATGTCGAGCATCAGGTCGTACCGCTTAACCGGCAGGTCGGCGATGCCCATCACCGCGATCGCCGAGGCGTTGTTGACGACGACGTCGATGCCGCCGAAACGCTCGACCGCCTTGGTGACGGCGGCCTCGACCGCCTCGTCGGACCGGACGTCGCCGACGATCGGCAGCGCGGCGCCGCCGGCGTCCTCGATCTCCGCCGCGGCGGTGTGGATCGTCCCGGGAAGACGGGGGTCCGGCTCGTCGGTCTTCGCGATGAGCGCGACGTTGGCGCCGTCGCGCGCGGCACGAAGCGCGATCGAGAGGCCGATGCCACGGCTGCCGCCCGACATGAGAATGGTCTTGCCGGCGAGCGGTCCGCTCATCGGAGCGCCGTTCGTCGATGGCGAGCCCGGGAACGGCTTCGTCTCCGCGATCTCGTGGATGGCGACCTCGGGGCGCTCGGAGACGAGCTCGAGGAGGCGCTTGACGAACTCGCTGCAGGTGCGGTTGGGCGAAGTGCGCGTCGAGGGCCTCGCGATCGGCCCACTCCTCGACGGCGACGAAGGTCAGCGGGTCCTCGACCGCGGCGAAGAACCCGTAGCGGATGCATCCTTCCTCGCGGCGAGAGGAGTCCTGCATCTCCTCGCAGGCGGCGACGAGCGCGTCCCGGTCTTCCGAGCTGCATTTGACCCGACCGATGACGATCAGCATTCCTTCGCCTCCCTCGTGCCGGGCGCACGCTACCGAAGCCCCATAGAGTCCGGGGCGATGGCCAGCGTCGATCAGCTCGAGGCGACCGCAGAGAAGGCCGGCGAGGCGGTCGCGGCGGATGGCGTCCTCTTCAACCCGCGCACCTACGAGGGCGCTCGACCTCGACCCCGAATCTCGGCGCCTCATGCTCGCGACGATCGACTTCTTCGAGTCGCGCGGCAAGGAGGCGCTGAAGGAGCACGACCACGAGCGCGTCTGGTACGCCGACTTCCTCGAGTTCGTGAAGCGCGAGCGGGTCTTCGCGACCCTGCTGACGCCGGCGTCCGAGGCCGGCGGCGACCCGGAGAAGCGCTGGGACACGACCCGGATCTGCGCCTTCAACGAGATCACCGCCTTCTACGGGCTCGCCTACTGGTACACGTGGCAGGTCTCGATCCTCGGGCTCGGGCCGATCTGGCAGAGCGAGAACGGCAGCGCCCGCGCGCCGCGCCGCGGAGCTCCTCGAGGACGGCGCGATCTTCGCCTTCGGCCTCTCCGAGAAGGCGCACGGCGCCGACATCTACTCGACCGACATGGTCCTGACGCCCGACGGAGGACGGCAGCTTCCGCGCCAGCGGCGGCAAGTACTACATCGGCAACGGCAACGTCGCGGGGATGGTCTCGGTGTTCGGGCGCCGCGCCGACGTCGAGGGGCCCGACGGCTACGTCTTCTTCGCCGCCGACAGCCAGCACCCCGCCTACCGGCTGGTCAAGAACGTCGTCAACTCGCAGTCGTACGTCGAGCAAGTTCGAGCTCGACGACTACCCGGTGCGGCCCGAGGACGTCCTGCACACCGGGCCGGCGGCCTTCGACGCCGCGCTCAACACCGTCAACGTCGGCAAGTTCAACCTCGGCTTCGCCTCGATCGGGATCTGCGAGCACGCCCTCTACGAGGCGATCACCCACGCCGACGCGCGGGTCCTCTACGGCATCCGCGTCACCGACTTCCCGCACGTGCGCCAGGCGTTCACCGACGCCTACGCGCGCCTCGTGGCGATGAAGCTGTTCGGCGAGCGCGCGATCGACTACTTGCGCTCCGCCGGGCCCGACGACCGCCGCTACCTGCTCTACAACCCGATCACGAAGATGAAGGTGACGACCGAGGGCGAGCGGGTCATCGACCTGCTGTGGGACGTCATCGCGGCCAAGGGCTTCGAGAAGGACACCTACTTCGAGATGGCCGCGCGCGACATCCGCGGCCTGCCGAAGCTCGAGGGCACGGTGCACGTGAACATGGCGCTGGTCCTCAAGTTCATGGCCAACTACCTGTTCAACCCGGCCGACCTCGAGCCGGCACCCGAGCGCGACGATCCCGCCGACGACGAGTTCCTCTTCCGCCAGGGCCCGGCCCGCGGCCTCAGCAAGATCCAGTTCGACGACTGGCGGGCGCCCTACGAGCGAGTTCGCCGGTGTCCCGAACGTCGCCCTCTTCGCCGAGCAGGCCGGGGCGCTGCAGGCTCTGCTCGACGACCGCGCCGCCGAGCGGGGACCAGATCAAGGACCTCGACTTCCTGCTCGCCCTCGGCGAGCTCTTCACCCTGGTCGTCTACGGCAGCCTGATCCTCGAGCAGGCGGCGCTGCGCGGCCTCGCCGACGACACGCTCGACCAGATCTTCGACGTCTTCGTCCGCGACTTCTCGGCCTACGCGATCGCGCTGCACGGCAGGGCGTCCTCGACCGAGGCCCAGCAGGCGTGGGCGCTCGAGCGGTGCGCAAGCCGGCGGTCGACGACGAGCGCTTCGAGCAGCGTCTGGGCGAAGGTGCGGGGGCTCGCGGGCGCGTACGAGATGAAGGCTTAGACCGCGTCCGTGGCGTGAAGGTCGACGCCGGGGGATACGCGGCGACCGTCGACGCGGCCGCCGACACGGCGCGGACTGCCGAGGCTCGACGGCTACGACGGCTGGTTCGCCGTCGAGACGCAGATCGACCCGTTCCTCGCCTGCATCGTCGCCGCGGAGCGCACCGAGCGGATCGAGATCGGCACCGGCATCGCCGTCGCCTTCGCGCGCAACCCGATGACCGTCGCGCTGCAGGCGAACGACGTACAGGCCCTTTCGGGCGGCCGCTTCGTCCTCGGCCTCGGCTCCCAGATCAAGCCGCACATCACCAAGCGCTACTCGATGGAGTGGTCGAAGCCGGCGGCGAGGATGCGCGAGTTCGTGCTTGCGATCCGGGCGATCTGGGCCGCCTGGGCGGGTGACGGCAAGCTCGACTTCCGCGGCGACTTCTACACCCACACGATCATGGCGCCGTTCTTCAACCCGGGGCCCAATCCGCACGGGAACCCTCCGATCATGGTCGCCGCGGTCGGGCCGCTGATGACGGAGGCGGCCGGCGAGGTCGCCGACGGGCTGCTCGTCCACGGCTTCTCGACCGAGCGCTACCTGCGCGAGGCGACCCTGCCGGCGCTCGAGCGGGGGTTCGAGAAGGTCGGGGCGCACCCGCGAGGGATTCGAGATCACGGCGCCCGCCTTCGTCGTCGCCGCCGACACCGAGGAGGAGATGGCCGAGGGCGTCGAGGCGGTCAAGGCGCAGATCGCGTTCTACGGCTCCACGCCCGCCTACCGCCCGGTCCTCGAGCTCCACGGCTGGGGCGACCTCCAGGACGAGCTCAACGCGATGACCAAGCGCGGCGAATGGGACCAGCTCGCCAACCTCATCGACGACGAGTTGGTCAAGACCTTTGCTGTCGTCGGCACGCCGGAGGAGGCGGTCGCCGAGATCAAGCGGCGCTACGGCGACATCGCGACGCGGATCACGCTCCCGATCCCGCCGGGCCAAGACGCCGAGCGCTGGCGGGGCCTCTTCGCCGACCTTCGCGAGTGAGGGAGTCCCTCGGGCCACCGCTGCGGGCCGCCGCCCTGACGGCGTTCATCGTCGGCCTCGTGCTCCTGCTCCTCAACCCGCCCTCGTTCGCCGGGCTCGGTGGCGTGCTGACGATCGTCGCCGGGGCCATCGCCGTGGTCCTCGTCACCGCTTGGGCGACCGTCGCGCTGATCGGCAAGGAGATGCCGGAGCCGGAGTTTCGCCGCCTCGTCGACCGCAGCGAGGCGCTGGCGGCGTTGCCGCCGCCCGATCATGCCGCCGAGCGAGTTCGACGAGCTCGTGATGCGTGCGCTCGACGACCTGCCGGCCGAGTTCCGGAAGGTGCTCGAAACGGACCCCGTCGTCGTCTCCAACCGCGGGCACGAGCACCGCGCCTACGGCCAGTACATCGGCGGGACCGTGGCCCGCGACGACTATCCGGACCGCATCGTCATCTACCAGGACACGCTGGAGCGGGACTTCGGCCACGACCCCGACCTGCTTCGCGCCCAGGTCGAGCGGACCGTGCGGCACGAGGTGGCGCACCACCTCGGCTGGGACGAGCCCGGCGTGCGCGGCCTCGGGCCTGTAGATTCGGGTGATGCGCTACCGGCGGCTCGGCGACTCCGACATCGAGGTCTCGGAGATCTCGCTCGGCTCGTGGCTCACCTACGGCGAGGGCGTCGGAGCGCGACCAGACGGAGGCCTGCACCCGCGCCGCCTTCGACGCCGGGATCACCTTCTTCGACACCTCGAACATCTACGGGCGTCGGACCGGCCGAGACGGTCTGGGGCGAGGTGCTCTCCGACTTCGACCGCGACTCCTACGTGCTCGCGACCAAGCTCTTCTTGCCGATGACCGAGACCGACAGTCGGCCTCGGCGCGAGAGCAGATCCACAAGCAGCTCGACGCCTCGCTCGAGCGGCTTCAGACCGACTACGTCGACCTCTACCAGTGCCACCGCCCCGATCCCGACACGCCGATCGAGGAGACGATGGAGGCGCTGACCGAGGTCTGCGAGGCGGGCAAGGCGCGCGCGATCGGCTTCAGCGAGTGGACGGTCGAGCAGGTCGAGGCGGGGCTCGAGGTCCCCGGGGCGCGCAAGTGGGTCTCTTCGCAGCCGCAGTACAACCTGCTCTGGCGGGCGCCCGAGGCGGAGCTGATCCCGTTCTGCGCCGAGCACGGCATCTCGCAGATCGTCTGGTCGCCACTCGCGCAGGGCGTGCTGACCGGCAAGTACAAGCCGGGCGAGCCGCACCCGCCCGACTCGCGCGCCGCGAGCGACGCGATGAGCTTCGCGATCGACCGCTACATGTCCGACGAGGTCCTCGAGGCTGTGCAGCGCCTGGTCCCGATCGCCGACGCCGCCGGTCTGACGATGGCGCAGATGGGGCTGGCCTGGGTGCTGCGAGAGGAAAACGTGGCGTCTGCCATCACGGGCGCCTCCCGCCCCGAGCAGGTGCACGCCAACGCGTCGGCGTCGGGCATCGAGCTCGGCGCCGACGTGGTCGAGGCGATCCACGAGGCGGTCGGGGACGTCGTCGTCGAGGGGCCGAGGCTCGCGTCCATGGCCCGCGAGGGCGTCAAGCACCGTTAGGCGGCGGGGAGCTCCCGGAGCCACTCCGCGACGGCGGCGGTCACCGCATTGGCGTCGCGAAGCGAATGGTTGCCCGCGATCCGGATGACCGTGCGGCCGGGGCCGCCGGGCGGCATGCCGAACGGGTCGGACTCGCCCTGAACGACGAGCACCGGGACCGCGACGGCGTCGAGCTCCGACAGGCGGCTCCTCGACGGATCACCGCCCTTGCCGGGCGGATGGACCGGGAACGCGAGGCAGAGCACGGCGACGGCGTCCGCCTCGGCCGCGGTGCGGCAGGCCACCCGGGCACCGGCCGAGCGCCCGCCGGCGATGAGCGGGAGGCCCTCGACCGCCTCGGCGCGAAGGTGGGCGACGGCGGCGAGCCACGCGGCGTCGAGCTGGTGGGCCGGCGCCGGGCTGCGGCGGCCGGCGACGAGATACGGCTGCTCGACGAGGGCGACGCTTACCCCCTGCTTCGTTCGCCGCCCCTTTCGCCGCGACGAGGTCGGAGGCGCCGACGCCGCCGCCCGCCCCGTGGCCGAGGATGAGCCCGCCGCGTGGGTCATCGACGGGGTGGAGATGGGCTCGCGCGGTCCCGTGAGGCGTCTCGATCTCGACCATTACCACGAAATTGTCACGCACCCGCGACGAAGTCGGCACGAACGCGTCTTGATCCGCCAATCCACTCTTCTTATCGTCGTCGTCGACCGATGGCTGCGACGAAGAAGAAGGGTGATCTCGCCGAGCTCAAGGTCGCGTGCGACCTCGTCGCAAAGGGCCATCGCGTCGCGCTCCCTTTCGGCGAGGACTGCGACTACGACCTGGTCGTCGAACGCGATGGGAAGCTCGAGCGGGTACAGGTCAAATACGCAAGCTCAGCTACCGGAGTGATCCAGGTGCGGTGCCGATCCGAGTCCTTGACGAACGGGAGGGTAAGGCGCACGAAGCTCTACACATCGGCCTCGATCGACTGGCTGGCGGTCTATGACGTCGCCGATGATCGCTGCTACTACGTGCCCTCGCGGATGCTGGGTTCGGCGGGACGCACGATGTTGCACCTTCGAGTCACCCCGACGCGAAATCGGCAACGGATCGGAGTTCACCACGCACGTGACTTCGAGGAACTGAAGGAGGCAGGTGCAATGGAGCCAGCGGGACTCGAACCCGCGACCTCGGCGTTGCAAACGCCGCGCTCTCCCAACTGAGCTATGGCCCCTCGCCGGCGATTGTAGGCCCGGCCGCCCCGCTGTGAGAGGATGCGGCCAGGACTTCGAGGAGTGCTGAATGGCTGAGACCGAGACCGCTACCGAGACCGGCGTCGGCGAGCGCGAGCATCCCGACAAGTCTCCGCAGGCGGTCGAGGAGGCGAAGTCGGCTGCCGAGGCGAGCGGCGGGCATAAGCCGGGGCAGCGCGCGGAGGTCTCGAACCTCGACATCGTCCGCCACTACTTCGAGATCGCCTGCGACAGGCTGGGACTCGCCGACGACGTCAGGGCGGTCTTCTGGAGCCCGTACCGTGAGGTCACGGTCCAGATCCCTGTCAAGCTCTCCGACGGCAAGGTCCACGTGTTCTCGGGCTACCGGATCCAGCACAACGGGGCCCGTGGACCGTACAAGGGCGGGATTCGCTTTCACCCGGAGGTCGACATCGACGAGGTACGCGCCCTCGCCTCGCTCATGACCTGGAAGACCGCGGTCGCCGGCGTCCCCTTTGGTGGCGCCAAGGGCGGCGTGAACTGCCCGGCGGACAAGCTCGAGTCCTCGGAGGTCCAGAAGATCGCGCGCTCCTTCATGGACAAGGTCGAGAAGGTCCTGGGCCCGACCCGGGACATCGCCGCGCCGGACGTGAACACCAACGCCCAGGTCATGGCCTGGCTGATGGACGAGTACGGAAAGCTCCACGGCCACACGCCCGCGATCGTCACCGGCAAGCCGATCGCGCTCGAGGGATCGCTCGGCCGCGAGGCCGCCACCGGTCGCGGCTGCGTCTACATGTTCCGCGAGGCGGCGCCGCACATCGGCCTGAGCCCCACGGACACCACCTTCGTCGTCCAGGGCTTCGGCAACGTCGGCTCCTGGGCCGCCCGGATCATGCAGCAGCTCGGCGCGCGGATGGTCGCCGTCTCCGATGCGCACGGTGCGATCAGAAGCGACGAGGGGATCGACGCGAACGCGCTCCACGACCACGTGACGAGCGGCAAGCCCATCACCGAGTTCGAGGGCGCGGAGCCGATCGATCCCGACGATCTCGTCGCGGTGCCCTGCGACGTGCTCATCCCAGCCGCCCTCGGCGGCATGATCCACGAGCACAACGCCGACCGGATCGAGTGCAAGATGCTCATCGAGGGCGCGAACAGCCCCACCACGCCGGTGGCCGACAAGATCCTCTGCGACAAGGGCGTCTACGTGATCCCCGACGTGATGGCCAACGCGGGCGGGGTCGTCGTCTCATACTTCGAGTGGGTGCAGAACCTCCAGCACTTCCGCTGGGACGAGCGCGAGGTCAACGACAAGCTCGGGACGATCATGCGCCGCGCCTATCGCGAGGTCTCCGCCCGCGCTAAGGAGGAGGGCCTCCATCTGCGGGAGAGCGCCTACCTGGTAGGGATCGAGCGCGTCGTCGAAGCGGCGCGCACGCGCGGCTACGTCTAGAGGCACTATGCGGCGTCCGCGTCAAGCGTTCGCGCCGTTCGCGATCGCGGCACGTCGCGCTGCTCGGGGTTGGTGCCGAGCACGCGGTCGGACACGTTGTTGGTCACCCCGTGCCAGAAGTGCTCGTTCTTGAAGTGATGGAGCCGGTGGTTTCGCCAGGCCGCCTTGTAGAAGCGGGAGCGAGGGCGGTACGCCGTGTGGATGAGGAAGTGCGTCCACTCATAGCCGAAGATCAGGACGTAGTCGACGAGTGCGGCCGTGACGAGCGCCGCCAGCGGTACGGAGCCGCCGACCAGGTAGAAGGCGAGGCCGACCAGGCCGGCCGAGACCGGGACGGCCAGGAATAGGAGCTCCGCGACCTCCTTCGGCTCCAGCAGGATCATGGTGAGGTCGGTCGGCTCGCCGTGGTGGGCGCGGTGCGAGCGGGCGGCGGGCGGGTCGACCCGGCGGCCGCGGATCGTTATCGGCTTCATGTGGAGGAGATAGACGTGGATCGCCCACTCGCCGAAGGGGTAGATCGCGATCGAGGCCGCGATCGCCGCGGCGTCCTGCCACATGGGAGGGCCGAGCGTCATGCGCCAGATCAGGGCGACCGCGACCGCCGCGAGGATCATCCACGGCGAGCGCTTGTGGGCGAATTCGCGCCGGGCGTGGGCGAGCGTCTTCACCTCGCGCCCATGCTGCGCGTGGCCTTGTTTGGCGCTGTCTACCGCCACACCCATTCCCCGCTGCTGGAGACTAGTGGCGACCGGCCAGCTCAGTCGAAGTCGAAGTCCTTCGGCTCGCCCTGCTCGAACCAGAGCTCGTCGTCCTCGGGCGCGTCGCGCAGGAACTCCGGCGTGTCGGCGAGGACGTCCTCCTCGCCGGACTCGGACTCACCGTGCTCGCCCGTAGCGGGCTCCTCGCCCGTGAGCGGCTGCTCGCCCGGCTCCGCGACCTGGTACTCCTCGGAGGCGGGCTCGGAGAGGTCGTATTCCTCTGAGGCCGGCTCGGCAAGGTCGAGCTCGTCGGACGCAGGCTCGACGGCGTGCTCTTCGGACGCGGGCTCGAGCGGATGCTCGACCGTCGGAAGGCTCTCGATCGGTGGCGTCGATGCCGCCGGGGCCGGGGGCTCCGGGGTCGGCTCGGGGGTGGGCTCCGGGGCGGGCGGTTCCGGGCTCGGCGCCGGCGGAGGCGGCTCCGGCGGCGGCTGCTCGGGCGGGGCGGGCATCTCAGCCTCCACCGGGGCGGGCTCGGGCTCGGGAGCGTCGTCGATCGACAGGTCCACGTCGGCGAGATCGAGCTCGTCCTCCAAAGACTGGTCGTAGAAACCGCCGCCGGGCTGCGACTCGTCGGAGACGACCGCGTGCTCGGCAGCGGACTCCTCCGTCGCCGGCGACTCCGGCGGGGGCACCTCCTCCGCGGGTGCCTCATCCGCAGAAGCCTCCTCCGCGGGCGCGTCAGGCGGGCCGGCCTCCTCCGGGGGCGCTTCGGGCGCCGCGACGACGGTCGTTGGCGCCTCCTCCTCGCCCGTGGGAAGGTCGGCGACCTCCGCCTCGGGAAAATCGGGCTCGCCCGGGCGCGTGGGTGGCCCGAACGCCTCGTCCTCCAGGCGCTTCAACTCGTCGCCCTCGGCGCCGTGCTGGCGCTTGAGGTCCAAGTGCTCGCGGATCGCTTCGTCGAGGATGCCCATTCGCGCTCTCCTTAGGGCGAAAGACTAACGCCCGAGCCGGGCCCCGCAACGCCCCCGGGGGCCATCGGGCTTGGCCTTGCAGCCGGCGCTCAGGTGGGCTTCGTGGGCTCGGCCGCCCTCGACGCGCGGCGTTCGACAGGCGGTGCGCTCGCAGCCGAGACGCGGTTCTTTCCGGCCTTCTTCGACTCGTAGAGCGCCGCGTCAGCGGCGGCGACGAGAGTCTCCACGTCGCTCGCAGACCCGGGCAGGGTCGCCGTCCCGATGCTGGCGGTCACCCGGATCGTGCCCTCACCGGAGCTGAGCGGTATCTCCTCGGCCTCGATCCTGGCACGCACGCGCTCCGCGACCTCGACCGCACCCTCGAGGCCCGTCTCCGGCAGCGCGATCGCGAACTCCTCGCCGCCGTAGCGTGCGGGCTCGTCCACCCATCTCGACTCGGAGTCGAGCGCGCGGGCCACCCGGCGCAGCACCTCGTCGCCCTGGGGGTGGCCATAGGTGTCGTTCACCCGCTTGAAGTCGTCGATGTCGAGCATCAGCAGGGACAGGGGGTGGCCGAAGCGGTCGGCGCGCCCGGCCTCCTTGGTGACCAGATCGCGGAAGCGGCGCTTGTTCGAGAGGCCCGTGAGGTCGTCGGTAACCGCCTGCTCGGAGACCAACTCGTGAAGCGCGATGTTCTCAATCGAGGTGGCGGCCTGCCCGACGAGGTAGCGGAACACGTCCCGCTCCCCCGGCTCGAAGGGACGCTCGGCGCGTGCCACGGACATCACCCCGACGGGCTCGGCGTCGCCAAGGCGCGCAATCGGCGCGGCGAGGGCGCAAACGCCGCCGGCGCAGTGCTCCGCCGGCTCCCCGCCTCGTGTGGCGCGCTCCTCGGCGACCGCGATCGCGTCCCTGAGCGCCGTGCTCGCCTCCCCGGCCTCGACCTCGTCTCCCAACCGGCCGCCGAGGGCGATGACTCCGTAGGTCGCGTTGCTGGCGGACACGGCCGTCTCGACCATGATCTCGAGCAGGGCACCGCGATCGAGTCCGGAGGCGAACGCCTCACCGATCCTTTGCACCGAGCGCTCGATCTCATCACGCTGGCGGCGGAGCTGCTCGATCTGCTCGCTGAGGCGATCGGTCATCTTGTTGAACTCCTCGGCCAGTCCGGCCATCTCGTCATGGCCGACCACAGGCACCTTGTCGCTGAAGTCACCGCCTCCGATGCGCCGGGCCGCGTGAAGCATCGTTCCCACCTGGCCGGAGAGGGCACGCAGGATGAGCGCGACAAGGATGAGCGCGAGGGCGAGGAATCCGGCGAGCGCAGCCGCAACAGCCGGACGGGACGAGAAGAAGCCCCCGCTGGTCACGGGGCCGACCATCGCCAGCTCGAGCCCTCCCCCTCCCGGGAGCTGGGCGGTGGTCACCCGCATGGTCTCGCCTCGGATCGAGATGTTGTCCGACGTTCCACTCTCGGGCAGGTCGCTCGTGGCGAACGGAACGGTCCCCGCGGCGCGTCCATGCGGACCGATGACGGCCACGTCGAGACCCGTAAGCCGGTGGACCTTCGCGACATATCCGCGCGCGCTCGTGGCGGAGGCGAACACCGCGGCGACCGGTGAGCCACCCGGGTTGCTGATGGCGACCCTCGCGACCGCGATCCCGACCGGTCCAACGCGGGTGACGTTCGACCCGGGGCCGCGGAGGAGCACCGATCGCGCACCCGTCGGGGCCGTCGCGGTGCGCACGGCGGGCTCTGCAGCGGAGCCGCCGCCGGCGCGGACGGCGTCCTGCACTACGGGATCCCGAGCCACAGACGTCGCGGCGGCGCGCGCCGTTCCGAGCTCCGCGCGGTAGAGCGAGAGGGCCGAGTGGACTCCCGTGTCGAGGCGCGCGTCGGCCTTGCCGTTACGTGACTCGGTCGTGACCCCGACAACCAGCGCCGCGACGACGACCATCGGGATGACGACGATCAACACGAAGAACAGCGTCAGTCGGCCGCGAAAGCTCACGAGCAGAGGTTAGATCGGCTTTCGGGCACGGCCGGTTGAATGGCGCCCGCTGACCGGACGCTTGCCACCGCGGAGCTATCCTTGCCATCCCGCGGCAGAGCGCCGCACTCGGGGCTATAGCTCAGTTGGGAGAGCGCCTGGTTCGCAATCAGGAGGTCGCCGGTTCGAGCCCGGCTAGCTCCACTCGGAAAAGGACCGGTCGGCGCGGGCTTTCCCGCTCAAACCGAGCGCCGATTGCCACCCGCGAGGCCCATCTGGTGCCCATTGGGGGATTCGTGATGCGCCACGGTCAGTCGCTCCCGCTCCTCGTCCATTCCGGGCTTTACGACCAGAACTCATCCCAAGCGTAGAGGTCGTTGAAGTGCTCCCGACCGTCGACGACCTTGCCGTCCTTGAGCTCGAACACGATGCAGTTGCCGACATCGAGGCGCTTGCCGTTTCGTTCCCCGCTGCTGCGCTGAAGGCCGATCACGCGGCCATCATCACCCGCGAACAATTGCTGCAGTTCGGCCTGGAAGGTGCCGCCGGTTTCCTGCCCGATCTGGCCGAAGTAGGCGAGGGTCGCATCGCGGCCCTGGTAGTCGTTGGCCATCGAGCTCCGCCCCGGCAAGTGCCATACAACGTTCTCGTCGAAGAGTTCGGTCAGGGTGTCTATATCGGCCGCGTTGAACGCCTCGTAAGCGCGCTGCATGATCGCCACGTTTTCATCTGCTCCCATGACTGCTCCTATCCCCTATCGGTGCCACAAGTCCGCTATCGGACCCGATCACCCTAACCCACTCACTTCGGTCCCGAGTAGGGCTCCCGCGGGGCGGGCGGCGGCGACGCGCCGAGCAGGCCTCGCTTCCGCTTGTCGTCCAGCAGGGGTCGCATGAGGTGTCTGACCGACGGCCCGGCGATGTAACGACGTCGCGAATCGGCGAGACTGTGGCGCGATGGGCTTCTACGGCAATCAGGTTCTGCCTCGGATCATCAACGTCGCCTGCGGGATGAAGGCGGCCGCCCCGCTGCGAGACCGCGTGTGCGGCGAGCTCGAGGGCGAGGTCGTCGAGATCGGGTTCGGCTCCGGCCTCAACGTCCCGTTCTACCCGGAGTCGGTGACGCGGGTCGCGGCGGTGGAGCCGGCGGACCTCGGCTGGAAGCTGGCCGCCAAACGCTTGCGGGCATCGAGCGTTCCCGTCGAACGGTCGGGCCTCGACGGGGAGTCGCTGCCGTTCGAGGACTCGAGCTTCGACACCGCGCTCTCGACCTGGACGATGTGCACCATTCCCGATCTCGATCAGGCGCTGGGCGAGATTCGGCGCGTGCTCAAGCCCGGCGGCACGCTGCGCTTCGTCGAGCACGGCTTGGCGCCTGACGAGGGGGTGCGCCGATGGCAGCATCGCCTCGAGCCCATACAGAAGCGGGTCTTCGGAGGCTGTCACCTGACACGCGAGATCCCTGACCTGCTGCGCAACGCCGGGTTCGAGATCACCGAGCTCGATGAGTTCTACGAAGATGGCGCGCCCAAGTTCGTCGCAGCCGACTCGCTCGGCGCGGCCGTCTCGCCATGACTCGCTTCTCCTGCCTGGCTGGCGCATCGGCGATTGCCGTCGTCCTCCTCGTGATCCCGGTTGCGACCGCGGGCGCCGCGAACGGCGTTCTGCCGCCGCCCCCCTCGACCTTCGTTCCCAATCGCGGCGGCACCGAGCATGGCAAGCCGTGCAAGGGGAGGGTCGAGTGCGTCGGGCCGTCGGGTAGGTATTCGACCATCTCGGCGGCCGTTGCCGCAGCGAAGAGCGGGGACACCATCCAAGTCCAGGGCGGGACCTATCCCGAGCGGGTCAGCGTGAGGGGCAAGACCCTGAACCTGCGTGGTGGATTCGTCGCCGGGTTCGCGAGGCGCAATCCGGCTGCGCACCCGACGGTCATCGACGGCCGGGGGGGCGGGACGACGCTAAGGCTCGCCAATGCCGGCAGCTCCACCATCGACGGCTTCACCATCACGGGCGGCCGAGCGCCGCTTGACGAGTTCAACGGAGCCACCGGGTCTGGGGTCAACGTGGTCGACTCCGGCGCCGTCACGATCCGTAACAACCTCATCCAGGGCAACGACGACGGGCAGAACTTCAACACCTGCAGCTGTGAAACGGCCGGCGGCGGGCTCGCCGTCGGCAGCGACCGCAAGGGCAGCTCGGTCACCGTCACCGGCAACATCATCCGCAACAACGCGGCACACCGGGGCGCCGGCATGGCGATCGGCGTCAAGGCGGTGATCAAGCGCAACCTCGTTGAGGACAACAAGGGTGGCGGTGACCATGGCGGCGGCCTCTACCTCAACGCCCCGACGATGCTCATCCGCCAAAACCTCATCCGCGGCAACAAGATCGGCGTCCAGGCCGGATACGGCTGGGGCGGCGGCGCCATCTTCTACGGCCCCGGCAAGCCAACGCCGAGGGCTCGCTTCGAGGCCAACCGCTTCGTCGGCAACAGCGCCTCCGTCGGCAGCGGACTCTTCATCGACGACGACGCCTCGGCCACGATCACCGGCGACCTTTTCCACGACAACGCCTGCGACGCAGGCGGTGCCGCCCTCTACGTCGACGGCACCGGGATCGTCCCGACCGGCTCGACGGCGAAGCTGCGAGAACGTCACGATGACCGACAACCGCTGCAAGGCGGGCATGCGCGGGGCGGCGATCTTCACCGAGGGCGGCTCCAGCATCCAGGTGACCAACAGCATCATCACTCGCAACGGCGGCTCGTCTCAGATCTTCGTCTGTACCGACTGCGCGAGCCCTCCACTGCCCGAGCCGCCGCGGAGCACCATCGAGTGGAGCCTCCTCGGCGGTGGGGCGGTCAACGTCACGAAGGGCAAGGGGATGCTGTCCGGAGATCCGGGGTTCGCCAATCGGAAAGCGAACAACTTCCACCTCGCGCCCGGTAGCAAGGCGATCGACGCGGCCGACCCGGCGTCGACGGTTGGCCGGGAGCCACGACCCAACGGCGGGCGGCGCAACCTCGGCGCCTACGGGGGGTCGGTCGAAGCGACTCGGAGCCGCGGGGGGCGAAAGGGCTAGCCGCGGCCGTACGCGCCGAAAGATGACGCACCGCTAAAGGAACGAGCGGCATCCGCCGAGAAGAACCCGTGTAACTTGCACGGTCGTACCTGGTTCTAGGTACGAGCTGGCCGGCCCGCTCGAGTCAATCCGGAAACATGGAGAGGATGGGGGAGTGATGGGATCACGCACAAGGATTGCCCTCGGGCTCTCGACCCTCGTCGCTCTTCTGGGATTCGCGCCCTCCGCCCTCGCCGCCGACCGCGCTTTCGCGCCGCGCTTCTCGGCCAACGACACCGGCGACATCACGATGGCGTCGAACTCGCTGCTCACCTGCGCGACCCCGGCCGCCGCATGCGCCACGGCTCGGAATGGCCCGTCGTCGAACACCGTGTCGAACGACAGCCTCAACAACAACAACTACACGATGGGCTATATCGACGTGGACTCCGACTCCTCCACGTTCGACAGCTCGAGCGCCAGCCTCAACCTCCCCGCCGGAGCGACCGTACTCTTCGCCGGCCTCTATTGGGGCGGCGACTGGAGCGGCAGCGGCTCCCTTGCGCCGCCAGACGCGGCGTCCCGCAACAAGATGAAGCTGAAGCTCCCGGGCGCCTCGGCCTACACGAACATCACGGCGTCGGTGCTCGACGACTCGGCTCTCAACGTCGGCCGCTACCAGGCGTTCGCCGACGTCACGAACCTCGTCTCGACCGGTGGCGCCGGGACCTACTTCGGCGCCAACGTCCAGACCGGCCGCGACTCCGACCACTACGCCGGCTGGTCGCTCGTCGTCGCCTACCGCGATACGAGTCAGCCGACCGCGCGCAACCTGACGATCTTCGACGGCCTCAAGACGATCCGCTCGTCGGACCCGCCGACCGACATCACAGTGTCGGGGATGCTCACCCCGCCGAGCGGCAACGTGAACTCGAAGGTCGGGATGATCACCTACGAGGGTGACCTCGGGATCGTGGGCGACAGCGCGTCGCTGAAGAGCAGCAACACGAGCTTCCAGACGCTCTCCGACGCCGACAACCCAGCGACCAACTTCTTCAACAGCTCGCTCGAGCCGAACACGCGGAACCCCTCGTACGTCAACAACTTCGGCTACGACGCCGACGCGTTGCCGACGACCAACGTGCTCGGCAACAACGCCACGAGCGCGACCCTCCGCCTCACGACGTCGGGCGACCAGTACCTGCCCGGCGTGATCTGGTTCTCGACCGAGCTCTACGCGCCGAAGGTCACGGAGACCAAGACGGTGACCGACCTGAACGGCGGCGAAGTGCTTCCCGGCGACGTCCTCCAGTACAGCGTGACGAGCACCAACAGCAACGCCACGGGAACCGACGCCGCGACCGGCTTCACGCTCCGCGACCCGATCCCGAATGACACGGTCTACGTTCCGGGTTCGCTGACCGTCGCGGGCTCGGGCCGCACCGACGCGACCGGCGACGATACGGCGCGAGTACGACTCGGCCGGTAACCGCATCGTCGCGCGGCTCGGCACCGGGCGCGAACGCTACCGCGGGCGGGCGGCTCGCGCCCGGGCGCGAGCGTCACCGCCACCTTCCAAGTCAAGGTCGGCACCCCGCTGCCCGACGATCGCATGATCCGCAACACGGCGACGGCGTCGTTCTTCTCCGAGACCACCGGAACGCCCCTTACCGCGACCGGCGTCGACCACAACGCGGGTCGGCGCCCCCGACCTCACGCTCACGAAGACCCGCACCTCGGGGCCGATCGTCGCCGGCCAGCCCGTGGGCTACGACATCGCGGTCAAGAACGTCGGCGACGCGGCCACGGTGGGCCAGGTCTCGGTGACCGACACGCTCCCGGCCGGCCTCACCATCACCGGCGCCTCCGGCACCGGGTGGGCCTGCTACGACGAGCCCGCCGAGAACCTTCACCTGCACGCGCTCCGACGGCCTCGGCCCCGGCTGCGAGCTACCCGGTGATCCACCTCGCAGCGAACACCGAGCCGGGTCTCACCGGCACGGTCACCAACACCGCCACCGTGAGCGGCGGAGGCGACATCAACTTCGACAACAACAGCGGCTCCGACACGACGGCCGCGAGCCACAACGCCGACCTCTCGGTGACGAAGACTGCCTCGCCGGCGACGATCAACGTCGGCGACACGACGACCTTCACGATCGTCGTGCGCAACGGCGGGCCGTCGACCGCCACCTCGGTGGGGCTCGACGATCCGATCCCGAACGGGCTCGTCCAGGTCGGCAACGCGACCCCCTCGCAGGGCACCTGCGTCGCCGGGATCGTCACCTGCGACCTCGGCAACATCGCCTCGGGCGGGAGCGCAACGGTGACCGTCACGGTGCGCGCGACCTCCGCCGGCGCCGGACACACGATCACGAACATCGCGACCGCCGGCAGCACGGGGGCAACCGACCCGACGCCGGGCAACAACTCCGGGAGCGCTGACGTGACGGTGACGGCGACGGACCTCGCCGTCACGAAGACGCTCGACCCGAACCCGCCCGTCCCCGGCGGCCCGATCACCTACACGATCGTTGCCAAGAACAACGGCCCCTCGCCGGCGACCGGCGTGACCGTGCACGATTCGATCCCGCCCGAGATGCAGGGCGCGACCGTCGCCGACGACGGTGGCGCCTCGTGCTCGATCTCGGGGTCCGACCTCAATTGCTCGATCGGCAACCTCGGCGTCGGCGGGACCGTGACTATCAAGCTCACCGGAACGATGGCCGCCAGCGCCTCCTCGATCACGAACACGGCGGCGATCCAGGGCGCCGAGGTCGACCTCGACCCGTCGAACAACACGAGCACCGCCACCGGGGCGACGAGCCGGGCGGATCTCTCGGTCACGAAGACGGCCGACGTGACGCAGGCCGGGCCCGGTGACGTGATCACCTACACGCTCACGGCCCGTAACGACGGGCCCTCGACGGCGCAGCAGGTCACGCTCTCCGACCCGATCCCGGCCGGCCTCACGCTTCGTCGAACTCGACGCCGGGCGCGCCGACCTGCTCGCAGGCCTCGGGGATCGTCTCGTGCAACCTCGGCGACATCCCGAGCGGGCAGACGCGCACGGTCACGCGTGCGTGCGACGGTCGATGCCCGCACGCGCCGGCGCCCGACCATCAGCACCTTCTCGACGTCCAGCGGGTCCAGCGAGACCTCACCCTCGGCGCGGGGCAGACCAACTCGGTCGACGTCCCCTGCCCGGCGGCTCCTTCGCGACCGACGCCAGCGTGCTCATCCTCGACAACGCCGGCGAGGTGGAGGACCAGATTCAGCCCGTCGCGGTGGCCCAGAACGGCGACGGCTACACGGTCACGGTGACGAATCCGACCACCCAGGACAACATGCAGACCCGCGTGTCGGTCGTCTGCGTCGGCTACAAGACGCTCTCCGACGGGACGCCGCCGCACCAGCACTCGCTGATCGTCTCCGCCCCCGTGAGCCAGACCGAGACGCTCGCCGGCGGCACCTCCACCCACGACCTGACCTGCCCCGACGGGCAGGTGGCGGTCGCGCCGGCCTACTCGTTCGAGGGCGGCTCCGGTGCGCGTGCGCGGCTCGTTCCCGCAGGGCGACTCCGGCTGGCGCTTCGTGCTCGAGTCGAGCGGCGCCGCGACCGCTCACCTCGCCATCCGCTGCCTCGACGAGACGACCGGCGAGACGAACGGGCACGTTCACCTGCTCGCGCTCGTCGAGCACGACAAGACATTCTCGGTGCCTCCCCATCAGACCGTCACCGACCGCGTGGAATGCGGCAGCGACGGCAAGGGCATCGTCGGCTCCTACGACCTCGACCCCGGCCTCATCTCCCTGGGCAACGAGCCGCAGCCGGTGAACCGCGACTTCCGCATCGAGAACCCCACCGACGCGCCGCTCGACGCGCGCCTCGACCTGCTCTGCCTCGGCGATCGAACGACCGGCGCGCCGACGATCGACCGCTTCGTTAACACCGCCTCGGTGTCCTCACCCACTCCCGACCCGGACACCGACGACCGAAGCGCCACGGCAACCGTGACTCGCGTCCCCGTCGGGGCGGGCCCGGCCGGGCTTCAGGGCTCGACCCTGAAGCTCCCGATCTCCTGCGACAAGCGCTGCAAGGGCAAGGCGACCGTGAGGACCGTTGGGAAGGTGCACGCCGCCGGCACGACCCTGCGCCGCCACCAGGTCCTCGGCAAGGGCGGCTTCAAGCTCCGCGCCCACCATCGCAAGTCGCTTCGCATCGGGGTCGGCCGCCGAGCGGCCAAGGCGCTCCGGCGAGCTCACGTGCGCACCGTGCTCGTGAACCTCCGGGTCGCGGGGCGCGGCTCGCACAGCGTGCGCGTCCAGCTGCGCACGAAGTAGTCAGCCGGCGTTCGGCAGCTTCCCGCTGCCCGGCGCCCGCAACCCGTCGAGGATGATCTCGACGAGCCGCGGCCAGCGCCCGGACGCCGGTCCCGCCGTGGCCTGGGTGATCCGGCCGAGACCGCAGGCGACCATCGGAATGTCCTCCCAGGTGAGGTCCTGCCTCAACTCGCCGGACCGCTGGGCCCGCTCGACGAGACGCTCGCACAGTTCCGGCAGTTGGGCGGCCTGTGCCGCGCCCTCCATGACCTCCGGGCGGGACCCCATCACCTCGCACAGCCCCCGGTCGTCGGCCTGGATCTGGGCGGAGAAACGAATGAACTCGCAGAGGCCCTCCCATGCGTCTTCGGTCTGGAGGCTCTCGGTCGCCTTCTCGGCGAGGCGCTCGAAGCGGTCCGCGGCCATGGCGGCGATCAGGTCGTCCTTGGTCGGGAAGTGCCGGTAGACGGTCCCCACCCCCACCTTTGCGGCCTTCGCCACGTCGGGCATCTGGGCATCGAGGCCCTGGTCGGCGAAGAGCTTCTTGGCCGACGCGATGACGGCGGCCCGGTTGCGGCAGGCGTCAGCGCGCAGGGCTCGCTCCGTCGCGGCGGGTGCGCTGGGCTTGTGTGTGACGGTCGTCATGCAAACGGAATCTGGATTCCGTATAGTGCCTAACCGAAACCGGAACTCAGGTTCCGCTACAGCTTAGCCCAAAGGCCTGTCGAATTCCGCCCCTCACATTCGTCTCAGGGAAAAGGCCGGAGAAAGGAGCCCCTAAATGACCACCTACGAGGAATATCTCGACCGCCGCTGGACGGCCTTGATCCTGCTCTGCGTCGCGCAGTTCATCGTCGTGCTCGACGCCTCGATCGTGAACGTCGCCCTGCCGAGCATCGGCACGGGGCTCGGCTTCTCCGAGGCGGACCTTCCATGGGTCGTCAACGCGTACGTGATCGCGTTCGGCGGCTTCCTCTTGCTCGGCGGGCGCGCCGCGGACCTACTCGGCCGGCGGCGGGTCTTCATGGCCGGGCTCCTGGTCGTCGCCGTCGCGTCGCTTCTCGCCGGATTCGCGGCCAACCAGGGCCAGCTGATCGCCGCTCGCGCGGCGCAGGGCCTCGGCGCAGCGATCGTCTCCCCCGCGGCGCTCTCGATCGTCACCACTCTGTTCAGGGACGGGGCTGAGCGCAACAAGGCGCTCGGCGCGTGGGGCGCGGTCGCGGGTTCGGCCGGCGCGGTCGGCGTCCTCCTCGGCGGCATCCTCACTGACAGCCTGGGCTGGGAATGGGTGCTTTGGGTGAACGTGCCGGTGGCGCTCATCGCCCTCGCGCTGACCCCGCGCCTGATCCCGGAGAGCCGCTCCGAGTCTGCGACGCGCCACTTCGACGCCGCCGGTGCGGTGAGCGTGACCGCCGGCCTGTCGGTCCTCGCCTACGCGTTCCTCGACGCGTCGAGCGCGGGCTGGGGGTCGACCAAGATCATCAGCCTGCTGGCGCTCTCGGTGGTCCTGATCGGCGCCTTCGTGGCCATCGAGCTGCGCTCGAAGGCACCCCTGGTCCCGTTCCGGATCTTCCGGCTGCGGACCCTCACCGGCGCCAACGTCGTGGGGGTCCTGCTCGGCGCGTCGCTGTTCTCGATGTTCTTCTTCATCTCGCTCTACATGCAGCAGGTGCTGGGCTACAGCGCGATCCACGCCGGCCTTTCGTACCTGCCGCTCGCGCTGATGATCATCGTGGCCGCCGGCCTCGGTGGCCAGCTCGTGACCCGGTTCGGCTTCAAGCCGATCCTCGCGGCGGGGATGCTGTTCATCGCCGTCGGCCTCGGCTGGTTCAGCCAGATCTCGGTGGGCGGCGGCTTCCTCACCGACATCCTCGGCCCCTCGCTGCTCGCGGCGGCGGGGCTGGGCTTCGGATTCGTGACCTCGACGATCGCCGCGGTGTCCGGGGTTGAGGAGCGGGAGCAGGGCCTTGCGAGCGGCCTGATCAACACCTCGCAGCAGATCGGCGGAGCGCTCGGGCTGGCCGTCCTCTCGACGATCGCGACCACTCGCACCGACGACGTGGTGGCGAGCGGTGGCTCATCGCTGCCGAGCGCGCTGACCGAGGGGTTCCAGGCCGCGTTCCTCGGAGGGGCGGTGATCGCCGCTCTGGGATTCGTCGCGACCCTGGTCCTGATCCGAACGCGCGACAGCAGGGCGCACGTGGACATGGCGAACGCGCAGGCCGCGGCGGCCGCCTAGCGCCGCAGCTGCTTGAGCACGGCGGCGGCGGCGTTGGCGCCCCCCATGCCGTGAGCGCCCGGGCCCGGGGGGCGTCGCGGCGGAGCAGATGTAGAGGCCGCTGGTCCCGCAGGAGTACGGCCGCAGCGTGCGCCGTGGGCGGATCGCGAACCGAAGCCCCGCGTTCGAGCCGGTGATGATGTCCCCGCCGACGTAGTTCGGGTTGTAGGCCTCGAACTCCGGGGCCGACCGGGTGACGATTTCGAGCACGCGCTCGCGAAAGCCCGGCGCGAAGCGCTCGATCTGCGACAGGATCGCCTCGGTCGCGTCGCCATCCCAGCCCGCCGGCACATGGGCGTAGGCCCAGAGGGGATGGACGTCGCCGTCCGAGCGCGACGGATCGGCCAGGTACTGCTGGCCAACGAGGACGAGCGGGCGCTCGGGCATGCGCCCGCGGTTGATCTCGGCCTCCGCGGCGACGATCTCGTCGAGGCCGCCGATCGCGTGCACCGTCCCTGCGCGCCGGCAGCCCTCCGCCCGCCACGGCACGCCGTCCTGGATCGCCATGTCGACCTTGAACGCGCCGGGCCCGTACCGGTAGCGCTCGAACGCCCGGGCCACCCGCGGCGGCAGGCGGTCCCCGGCGATGCCGACAACGGCCCTCGGGGCGAGGTCGAAGATCACCGCGTCGGCGTCTGGCATCTCGTCGAGCTTCTCGACCCGCACGCCCGTCTCGATTCGGCCGCCGTTCGTCGTGACGACAGACGCCAGGGCGTCGGTGATCGCGCCCGAGCCGCCCTTGGCGACCGGCCAGCCGTAGGCATGGCAGGCGCACGTCAAGGCGACGCCGACGGCGGAGCTCAGCGGCCTGTTGAGCGGCGCAAACGAATGGGCCGCCACACCGGCGAAGAGCGCCGAAGCCCGCTCTGAGCGCAGCCGCCGCGCCAGGGTCGTCGCGGGCAGCAGGGTCCGAAGGCCGAACAGCGTGATCAGCAGCGGATGCCTTGCCACGTGGAGCACCGGCTTCGTCAGGTCGTCGCGATTGAGCCGCGCGAAGTGCTTGGCCGGGCCGCCGAACATCTGGTTCCACCGCCAGCCCTCGGCCCCGAGCGCCATCACCGTGTGATCGATCGAGCGGAGCAGCTCCCCGGCGCTCCCGTCGTCGAGCGGGTGCGCGAGGTCGACCTCCGGGTAGAGCCACTCGAGGCCGTGGCTCGCGAGGTCGAGCGGCTCGAGCCCGGGCGAGTGCGCCGCCAGCGGGTGGATCGCCGAGCAGTGGTCGCTCACGAGGCCCGGGCGCAGGAGCTCGGAGCTTCGGGCGCCACCGCCCACCGTGTCCATCGCCTCGAGGACGGTCACCTCGACGCCGGCCTTCGCGAGGGTCGCGGCGGCGCAGAGCCCGTTCGGGCCCGCGCCGACCACGATCGCCGTGCTCATCGGCGCTTGACTTCGTCGACGGGGATCGTCCCGGACTCGTCGAGCCACGGCTCCCGCGTCGTCATTTCCTTCACGCGCACGACCCCCTCCTCGAAGACCCCGGCCTTGACGTCGTGCAGCTTGTAGTGCTGCTTCGGGTCGCGGAACATGTAGGTCGGCTGCGACTCCAGCGTGATGACGCGGATATCGCCCTCGGCGAGATTCAGCTGCTCCTGCACGGCGGCGAGGAGCTGGGCGCCGTGGAAGTGGCCATCGCCGAAGTTCCAGCCGAGCAGCGGCCCGGCGACGAACTCGCCGTCGCGCACCGTGTACTCGCCGAGGTCGTCGACGACGCGGGGCAGGAGCCCGTTCAGCGCTCTGCCGTGGGAGTGCATGCAGCGGAACGCCAGACCCTTGTACATCGTCAGCTCGGCGAGGTCCGCGTCGTAGAGCGCGGTGAGCTGGGTCTTCGCGGACTTCGAGCTCTTCGTGATCTCGTCGTCGACCCGGTCCTCGATGTCCCCGTCGTTGCGGAAGAGCCACCAGGTCGTCGCCCAGTTGCCCGCGTAGTAGAGCATCGCCCACAGGAACGAGAACCTCTGCGGCCAGCGGCGGCCGATTGTCGGGAGCACCACCCCGACGAGGATGATGACCGCGATCAGCACCGGGTTGTCGAGCGTCGAGAACGGCACCCAGCTGTACTCGGCGAACAGCCAGACGATCCCGAACATCATGAAGATGTTCCATTCGAGCGGGACGCCCAGCGGGAATGTCGACGTGATGTGGGCGTGGAAGATGAGCGCGATCGCCACCGCGATCACGGTCAGCGTGCCACCGCTGGAGATCATCAGCAGGATCGGGAACCCAAACTCGAGCGCGGTCCCGAAGTGGGCCGTGAGGTGCGCCTTGGTCGAGGGCTGGAGGCTCTTCGGCCAGTCCCGATAGAGCTGCTTCTTGGCGAAGTGCGACCGGTTCCACGGCGTGTTCGAGACCATCGCCTGGACCACGTACGTGAAGTGGTGCGTCAGCTTCGACGACGCCGCACCGATCCAGACGAAGAAGAGGACGAGCTGCGACGCGATCACGAGGTTGCTGACCGGGAACAGGAAGGCGACGAAGAGCGGCGCGAAGACATCAGGTCGCAGCTGCATGAAGGTCACCTTGTCGCGGAGCCCCAACAGCCCGATGAAGCCGATCGCGACCGCCACCGCCCAGGGCTGGAGCTGCCCCGCGCTCACGTTGCCGAAGATCGCCACGGCGTCGGGGTCGTGGATCGCCTTGCCGTGCGAGAAGAGGAGGAAGCCGAGGCTCCCGTAGACCCCCAGCGCAAGGACCACGTCGGCGAAGGTGCGCCTCGACCCCTTGGTCCCGGGCACGTGGCTCGGGAACGGGGGCATGCGCAGGCAGCCCGGGCCGCAGCCAGTAGAGCGGCCCGCCGATCGGCGGGTTGAAGCGGAAGGTCAGCGGCCCCGACCCCGACCCGATGCCGAGGAACTCCCAGAGGACGCTGAAGACGACGACCTTCTGCCAGACGATCGGCTGCGTCCACCAGTCGCCGAAATCGGAGAGAGAGCCCAGCCCGGGCGTCGTCGCCCCGATCAGCCACATCCCGCCGACGGCGAAGACGACGAGCTTGAAGAGGTAGAGAAACGTCAGCACCGACGGCGAGCCGAAGCCGTTCACCGCCCAGTCCTGGGCGAGCGGCTTGATCCGCTCGAGGTGTGGCAGCCGCTTCCAATCCTCGACGTCCACCGGTGGCGGCGCAGGCGTCAGGAAACCCATGATCCGCGCAGTAAATCAGTCGCTATTCGAGCCCGGCGGCGGCGAGGCCCGCCGCGGGGTCCGCGTACATCTCCATGCGCACCTGCTTGCCGTCGCGGATCGTGAAGACCTGTGCGAAGGTCATGTCGACCTCGAGGCCGGTCGTCTTCGACCGCCCGAACTGCCGGACGACGGCCACCACCTTGTCGCCGCCGTCGCGAAGCGCCTCGATGTCGATCTCCCACTCGTCCCAGGCCTCGAGCCAGTCGCGCAGGAACTGTCGCGCGCCCTCGATGCCCAGGTACTGCCTCTGCTCGGGCCATCCGTCGAAGGTGGACATGTCCCAGACGAACTCCGGCGCGATGATCTCCGGCCGAAAGTCCAGCGTCGCTCGAAAGTACTCGAACCCCGCGCGGACGATCTCGACGTTCTGCTGGGACATGCGCGTCCTTCGGCCTAGCGCTTCGGCGGAAGGCCGCGAGCGTAGTCGAGACGCGCGGCTCACCCAGCGCTCGAGCTGGCGCTTCGACCTCACCGCCGTCGACATCGACGCGCAGCCACCCGTCCATCTCACGGCCGCGCATCTCGAACCGCCGCGCGTTCGGCTTCGCGGCCAAGCGCCTCGGTCTCGGCCGGCTCGCAGCGAAGGAGAAGCCCGCCCTGGCCGCTGACGGCGACGGCCATGTGCCCGCCGATCAGAAAGGCGAGGCCGCCGAACATCTTCTGCTCCGCCAGGCCGCGCTCGCCGCCGAGCAGCTCCCTGATCCGGTTGGCTAGGTCCTCGTCGTAGGCCACACCTCGATTATGAGCCGTCGCGTCTCGTCGTCGCTCACCGCCTGCTCAGTCCTCGCGCTCGACGACGAAGATCGAGTTCCCGTCGGGGTCGCGCAGCCAGAACATCGGCGGCACGGGGTCACCCATCCGCGAGACCTCCTCGTCGACGTCGACCCCGCGCTCCCGCAACTCGGCGTGCGTCGCGTCGACGTCGCGGCTCGAGAGCGCGACGCGCGTCTCGACGCCCGTCGGGTCGCCCTCGCGCGGCGGGACGATCGCGATCGTGGTGGCGGCGCCCTGCGGGGCGACCTCGATCCACCGCTCGCCCTTGGGGCCGAACGGGATGTCGGTCCGCTGCTCGAAACCGAGCTTCTCGGCGTAGAACGACAGCGCGACGTCCTGGTCACTCACCGGGACGATGACCGTCCCGACCTGGGCGATACCGGTGGCAGTGCTGGTCTCAGCCATTTGAGTTCCTCCTCGTGGGGGTTGGGTTTCGCCTCTTGGACCGCTGCCCGCGACGAAACTCATCGCTCGTCGCGCATCGCGAACGCGAACATGCGCACTGCGTCGATGCGTGCGTAGACCGGCCCCGAGTCGAGGAAGTCGGTTGCCCAGTCGGCGCCGTAGCGGGGGACGTAGATCTCGAGCAGCGCCTCGCGGAAGCCGCCCTCGACCACAATTCGCCTCGCCCCCCCGTGGACCGTCACCGCGAGCTCCTCGCCCGGGAGGTGCGTGGCGCTCACTCGCGGTCTCGCGTCGATATGTCGAAACCGGACTGAGTCCGGAGCGGAGCCGAAGTGGAACGCGCCCCGGTAGAAGACTCCGTCCACCGGACCGACGATCGGCCGTCCGTCGGCCGTGGTTGTGGCGAGGGCGAGCAAGCACATGCCCTCGAGTCGCTCGACCACCTCGGAGGCCTTCATCCGCCTCTCGGGGGTGTGGATGCGGAGCAGGTGCGCTCCGGCGCCCGCATAGCTGCGGTCGAGAAGCCCCTGAAGGGTCTCGAGATCCTGAGGAGTTTCGCGCACCCCTGCCTAGGGCGCCTGCTGGAAGCGGTAGCCGCAGTGCTTGCAGACCCGCGCTGCGGCGAGAACGGTCTCGGCGCAGTCAGGGCAGGCCTTCGTCGACGACTCCGCCGGCTCTGGCGCGACCTCGGGCGGCGGGGCATCCTCGCGCACGGTCGGGAGGTCCACCCGCGCCGGCTGCGAGACCACGCGCGTCTCCGCCTCGCTGCGCTCGTCGACCTCGTGAGCCGCCGGCTTTGGCCGCGGCGCCGGCTCGGGCGGTGGGGTCCGCTTCGGCGCCGGCGCGGGCTCAGGCGCCCGCTTCGCGACGGGGGCAGCCGCGAACCTCGACGCCCCGATCCAGCCGACGACCCCCGCCCCGGCCAGGATGAGCGAGGCGAACGCGAAGTCCCCGAAGTAGGCGTCGACGATGGCGTTCACCGCGCCGGTTCCGCCTGCGGCGCTCGTGATGAGCAGGCGGGCCCCAAGGTACACGATCACCATCAGGACCCCGGCGACGAGCATCGTCTTGGCGATGCTTCGCACCGCGTCGGCGCGGTCGACGGCGCGGAAGAGGAGCCACGCGAGGAACGCGAGGGCAGCGAGGCCGAGAGCACCCGGCAGCCAGCTGAGCGAGTCGAGCGTCCGCACGATGCTCAGCACCCCCGACGGGGGCTTGACCTCGAGGCCCACGGCGGGAACGCTCGCCGGCACCGGCACCCCCGCGGCGGCCCCGAGCTTCTTGGCGACCAGCGGCCCGAGGCTCTTCAGCTTGAGCGTCGCGCTGTCGGCGTCCCCGCTGACGAGCGACGAGTGGACCTTGGCGACCTCGACCCGGAATTCCTTCTGGAACTTCGGGTCGGCGATGACCGAGTCGACGGTGCCGCCGACCTGGCCCGCGGAGACGGCCCCCCCGGAGCTGCTCGAGATCGTGCCCGAGACCGCCTTGGAGACCTCGCTCTGCACGGCCGGGTCATCGAGTGCGTCCGACGCCCGGTGCGCGAAGTGCGACGAGTCGAGCACCGCGCCCCCGATATAGCCCAGGAATAGGGCGACGACGAGGAGGATGCAGCCGAAGATGAGTGGCGGGCGGGGCGCCCGGTTGAGGATCTGGGCTGTGATGCTCGGTCGGTCGGCCCCTGCCACCGGGCGAGGCTAACCTACGGGCGCCCTGCTCGACTTCGGCCAGTACATCCTCATCGTTGCCGCCGGCGGGCTTGTCCTCGGCGCGGTGGCGCCCACCCTGCTCGGGGGCCGGACCTCGGTCCGCCTGATCGAAGGCGCTCTTCTCGGCGTCGCCGGCGCGGTGCTCGGCGGGCTCGTCGGGTGGTACGCGATCCACAGCCGGATCGCCGGGTTGGTCCTCGCCGCCCTTCTCGCCCTCGCCCTGGTCTACTCGATGAGGACCGTGTCCTCGTCGGTATAGGCCGGCGAGCAGCAGCAGAACAGCACCAGCGGCTTACGGCCCGTGTTCCACAGCTTGTGCGGGGTACCGGGCGCGATCACCACGGCCTGCCCGGCGCGGACATCGAGCTCGTCTTTCGCGAGGAGCATCCTGCCGACGCCCGACGCGAACAAATAGATCTCCTCCGTGCTCCGGTGAAGGTGCTTCGCGGTCTCCGCGCCAGGGCTCACGGTGGCGCGGGCGAGCGACTGGTTTTCGGCGCCTGCACCGGGCCTGGCGATCTCCACGACGGTCGAGCCGTCCGGCGGCACAATCGGCTCCAGTTCCGCAATCTCGATGGGAACCGTCATCGTGGGGAGGGTATTCGCGCCACCGAGAGGAAGACATGTTCATGACCGTGATCGCCCGCCGGCTCCGGGCCGGGAAGACCTACGACGACTTCGTCGCCGCGTGGTACCCCGACAAGGGCTTCGGCGTTGAGGGCCGAGGGCCGATTCTCGGGCGCGGCCTCGAGGACGAGCGGGAGATACTGGCGGTGGGCTTCATCGACCTGCCGTCGCGAGAGGCGGTGGAGCACGCGCTCGCCCGTGTCGCCGAGCAGGAGTCCGTCCGTCACGACCGCATCGACGAGGTGATCGAGTCGACGTCCTTGCGGGGCATCTACGAGGTCATTGACGAGTTCGACTTCTCGACCGACGTGACCGTCGCCGCGGGCCGACCCGGCGGCCAACGGGCCGCTCCGGGCCATTCGGGTTAGTTTTCACGCCGAGGAGAGTGGGCGAGGCGACGATCTACCGCAGCACGGACCCCGACGTCGACGTCCCGGGCGCAGACGTCACGGCGTTCGTGCTCGAGCGGGCGAGCGAGCGCGGCGATCGTCCGGCGCTGATCGACGGGCCCACCGGGCGCGAGCTCTCCTACGCGGCCCTCAGCAAGGGCGCCGCGAGCCTCGCCGCGGGCCTCCGCGAGCGCGGATTCGGCAAGGGCGACGTGCTCGCCGTCTTCATGCCGAACGTTCCCGAGTACGCGATCGCCTTCCACGGCGCCGCGGCCGGCGGCGGGATGTGCACGACGATGAACCCCCTGTATACGGCGAACGAGGTCGCCCACCAGCTCTCCGACTCCGGGGCCCGCGCCCTCCTGACCGTCCCCGCGTTCGCAGACGTGGCGCTCGACGCCGCCGAGCGGGAGGGCGTCGACGACGTTTTCGTCGTCGGACGACGCCGATGGTGCGACGCCGTTCGAGGAGCTTCTCGGCGACGCCGCGGCGGCGCCACAGCCGGCGATCGATCCCGCCGCCGACATTGCGGCTCTCCCCTACTCCAGCGGCACCACCGGCCTCCCGAAGGGCGTGATGCTCACTCACCGGAACCTCGTCGCCAACCTGGTCCAGGTCCAGGGGAGCTTCCCGATCGCCGACGAGGACGTGCTCATCGGCTGCCTCCCGTTCTTCCACATCTACGGGATGACGGTGATCATGAACCAGGGCTTGCGAGCCGGGGCGACGATCGTCACCATGCCCCGCTTCGACCTCGACCAGTTCCTCGACCTGATCGAGGGCCACGCCGTCACGCGCGCCTACGTCGTCCCGCCCATCGCGCTCGCGCTCGCCAGGCACCCCGCCGTCGACGAGCGCGACCTCTCGAGCGTCGAGATCGTGATGTCGGGCGCGGCGCCGCTCGGCGCCGAGCTCGCCGAGCAGGTGGCCGCTCGACTCGGCTGCACCGTCATCCAGGGCTACGGCCTGACCGAGACCAGCCCGGTCACGCACCTGATCCGCCCTGACGGGGAGAACAGGCCCGGCTCGGTCGGCACGCCCCTTGCGAGCACCGAGTGCCGCCTCGTCGATCCGGAGACCGGCGCCGACGTCGCGGCGGGCGAGCGCGGCGAGCTGTGGATCCGAGGGCCGCAGGTGATGCGCGGCTACCTCGGCAACGAGGAGGCGACCGCGGCCACGGTCGACGCCGACGGCTGGCTTCACACCGGCGACATCGCGACCGTCGACGCCGACGGCTTCTTCGAGATCGTCGATCGGCTCAAGGAGCTCATCAAGTACAAGGGGTTCCAGGTCGCGCCGGCAGAGCTCGAGGCGCTCCTGATCACCCACCCGGCGGTCGCCGACGTTGCGGTCATCGGTGTGCCGGACGAGGAGGCGGGCGAGCTCCCGAAGGCTTATGTCGTCGCGGCCGACGGCGGCGTGGACGCCGACGCGCTCATGTCCTGGCTGGCCGAGCAGGTCGCGCCACAGAAGCGCATCCGGCTGGTCGAGGTGGTCGACGAGATCCCGAAGTCTCCCTCGGGGAAGATCCTGAGGCGCAAGCTCGTCGAGCGCGAGCGCGCCGCGAGCTGACCGCCGGGCGCGCGGGCTGATGCGCTACGCGGCGTTCCTGCGGGCAGTCAACCTCGGCTCGACGCGGAAGGCGCCGAGCGCCGCCCTGCGGGCCGCGTTCGAGGACATGGGCTTCACGGATGTTGCGACGTTCCGAACCAGCGGCAACGTCGCGTTCTCGGCGGCCGGGACCACCGGTGGCGACGACCGCCTCGCGCGGACGGTCGAGGACGGCCTCGAGGCGGCCCTCGGCTTCGAGGTCCCCGTGTTCCTTCGCAGCGAGCGCCGGATGCGGGCGATCGCCTCCCACGAGCCGTTCGACCGCGCGGCCGCTGAGCGCTCGACCGGGAAGCTTCAGGTCTCCCTGCTTGCGAAGGCGCCGGGAGCGGCGGCCCGCAGGAGGGTGCTCGCGCTGGCGAGCGAGGACGAGGCGCTCGCCTTCAGGGGGGCGGAGCTCTATTGGCTCCCCAGTGGGGGGCTCATGGACTCGGACCTCGACCTGGCGGCGATCGACGAACTGATCGGCCCCAGCACCCGGCGAACGATGCAGACGATTGAGCTCATGGCCGCGAAGCTCTTCGGTGGATGATCATCCAGCAATGGGCGCCATCGGCATCGACCTCCTCGAGATCGCCCGCCTGGAGCGCGCGCTCGAGCGCCGGCCGAGGCTCGCCGCGCGCCTCTTCACCGAGAGCGAGCTCGACTACGCCGCGGGGCGGCGGCGACCGGGACGCCACCTGGCCGCGCGCTTCTGCGCCAAGGAGGCCGTCGCGAAGGCGCTCGAGCTCGAGTCATGGAGCCCGCACGACGTCGAGGTGACGAGCGCCGGGGATGCCCCGCGGGTCGCCCTGTCAGGTGCGGCCGCCGAGCGAGCCGAGGCGCTCGGCGTGCGAGTCGCGATCTCGCTCACCCACGGGCGGGAGCTGGCGGCGGCCGCAGCCATGCTCGAGCCCGCGGAATGAGAAGAGGCGCCCTGCGGCGCCCCTTCCCAGTCCCTACTGCTGCAGCGCCTAGTTGTGTTGGCGCCGGTGGTGATGACGATGGTGCTTGCGCACGTTCTTTCGTGCGACGAGCTTCACCTTGCGGTAATCGGCGCTCGCGCCCGGGATCACGTCGGCCCCGTTCTTGAACGTCGAGGTGATTGAGACCCGATAGCTGCGCCCAACCTGCAGCGAGCTCGCGGGGACGATGCGCTTCGACACTCGCGTCCAGGAGGCCGTCCCGGTCAGCGGTGCGTTGTGGATCGGCTCGACAACCGCGGTGCCCGACTTGGCGCCGACGATGTCAACCGTGTAGCGGGCGCTGTTGCCCGCGACGCTCAGCAGCGACGCCGTCTTGGCGAAGCGGCCGAGGCTGAGGACGAGGTTTCCTGCCCTACGTCCGGCCGCGCCCCTGTACCTGAACGCGCGACTGGTGAACGAGCCACTCGACGTCGCTCCGACGCCCGTGAGGCTGCCGACCCTGGTGCTGAGGAAATACCCGTGCTGCGAGTTGCTGACGCTCGGACAGGTGAGCGCCTGCAGACACAACCCCGAGTGAGTCGCGGAGCTCGCCCAGCCACCCTTGACCAGGTAGACGCTACGCGCGGTCTTTGCCCCTGCGATGCCAGGTACGACGAGCGCGACCAGAGCGGCGATCACCGCCAGGCCAATAACTCGACTTCTCATCACTACCCCTTCTTTCACCCCCGGCTGCGCCTCCTTGCCTGCCGAGGGCCTATCCCAATCCAACCGCGGAGGCGCTTGCGCAGTTGTACCGCAAATCGGTTAGTACAAACGCCGTACCCCAGGCTCGCATATTCGTCGACCGGCTGGCCGGCCGAAGTCTTGGCAAGTTCTGCCGCCTGCGTGCAACCACGGTTGCGAATCCCGCTTCAGGCCAGGGCTGAGCGGTCGAGGCCGGCGAGGCTGGCCACCCCGCTCAACGCCATCGTGAGGTCCAGCTCCGCGAGGAGCATTCGCAGCACCGTTTCCACCCCGGCCTCGCCCTCGAGCGCCAGGCCCCAGATGTACGGGCGGCCGACGAGGACGGCGTCGGCTCCGAGCGCGAGCGCCTTGAAGACGTCGGCTCCGCTTCGCACCCCGCTGTCCAGGAGGACCGTCAGCTCCTCGCTCGCCGCCGCGACGACGGCGGGAAGCGCGTCGAGCGAAGCGATGGCCCCGTCGACCTGCCGGCCCCCGTGGTTGGAGACGATCAGCCCGTCAACGCCGCGCCGCTCCGCCTCCTGCGCGTCGTCGGGATGGAGGACGCCCTTGATGAGGACGGGTAGCGAGGTCCATTCGCGCAGGCGCTCGAGGTCCTCCCAGGTGAGCGACGGGTTGACGTAGACGCCGACGTAATGGCCGATCGCAGCGCCGAGGTCCTCCTCCGGCGGAACCTCGAGCGCGGCCCGGAAGACCGGATCGGCGAGGTAGTTGGCATTCCCGACGCCCTCGAGAAACGGCAGCCACGCCTGCTGCAGATCACGGGGCTTCCACCCGGGGATGAAGGTGTCCACGGTCACGACGATCGCGTCGTAACCGGCGGCCTCCGCGCGGCGGACGAGGCTGGCGGCGAGCTCGTCGTCGTTCGGCCAGTAGAGCTGGTACCAGCGGGGGCCCTCGCCTGACGCCTCGGCGATCTGCTCGACCGTGCGCGTGGCGGCGGAGCTCACGATGAGTGGCAGGCCGACGGCGGCCGAGGCGCGCGCGGTGGCCTCCTCGCCGTCAGGGTGGGCGATGCCGTGGACGCCGATCGGCGCGAGGAGCACCGGAGCGGGCAGCCGACGGCCGAGGAGCTCCACCGACAGGTCGCGATCGGCGACGTCGCGGAGCATGCGCGGAAGGATGCGAACGCGGTCGAAAGCCTCCCGGTTCGCCCGCATCGTGGCACCGGTGCCGGCACCGGCGTAGATGTAGCCGGCGGCCCGGTCATCCATCGCCTCCTCGGCGGCCGCCTCGAGCTCGGCCCAGTCGATCGGTATCGACGGCGTCTCGCCGGCGAGGCCGCGACCGTAGATCTCACGGTAGTAGTCGCCGTACGGGGCGGGGGTCTCGCTCACCGACGGGATCCTAAGGCGAGGGCATAGAGTCCGGTGCGATGGCAAGCGTGCGCGAGGCGGCCTTCGACCTCTTCCGCGAGCGCGGGATGACGACGATGTTCGGCAACCCCGGCTCGACCGAGCTGCCGATGCTCGCCGACTACCCCGACGACTTCCGCTACGTCCTCGGGCTCCAGGAGGCCGTCGCGGTCGGAATGGCCGACGGCTTTGCCCAAGCGTCAGGGCGCCCGGCGCACGTGAACCTTCACACGGCGCCCGGGCTCGGCAACGCGATGGGCGCCATCTTCAACGCCCAGGCGAACCACTCGCCGCTGCTCGTCACCGCTGGCCAGCAGGCTCGCTCGCTGATGACGCTGCAGGCCAACCTGACGAACCGCGACGCCACGCGGGTCCCCCACCCATTCGTCAAGTGGAGCTTCGAGGCGGTCCGCCCGGAGGACGTGCCGCTCGCCCTCGGGCGGGCGATCCATCTCTCGAGCCTCCCCCCGCGCGGCCCCACCTTCGTCTCGGTGCCGATGGACGACTGGGACGCCGAGGTCGACGACGCCGCCGCGCGGCACGTCATCCAGCGCCGAGTGGAGGGGCGCGCCGTCGCCCCCGCGGAGACGGTCGCGCGCCTCGCCGAGCGCCTCGCGAAGGCCTCGAGCCCGGCGTTCGTCGCGGGCCCTGACATCGACGCGTCCGGCGCGTGGGACGCCGCGGTGGCGCTGGCCGAGCGCCAGCGGCTCCCCGTGTGGGCCACGCCGCCGCCCGGCGGTGGCCGGCTCGGCTTTCCCGAGGGCCACCCGAACTTCCGCGGCAGCCTGCCCCCCGCCATCGGTCCGGCGGGCGAGATGCTCGCCCCGCACGACCTCGTCCTGGTCGCCGGCACCTCGGTCTTCCCGTACTACCCGAATATTCCGGGCCCGCTGCTCGCCGACGGCACGGAGCTCGTCGCCATCACCTCCGACCCGGACGAGGCGGCGCGGGCGCCGATGGGAGAGGCGATCGTCGCCGACGTGAGGCTCACGCTCGAGGCGCTCGTCGATGCCGTCGAGGAGGCAAGCCGAGAGGCGCCCGAGCCGCTCGCGCCCCCCGAGGGGGGCGAGGAGACCTCCCCCCTCTCTCCGACGATGGTGCACAACACGCTGGCGCATGTCTTTCCGGAGGAGGGGGTCGTGGTGCTCGAGTCGCCCTCCTCAACGCTGGCGCTTCGAAACCAGCTTCGGATCTCGCGCCCCGGCAGCTACTTCTTCGGCGCCGGCGGCGGCCTCGGCTTCGGCCTCGCCGCCTCGATCGGCGTGCAGCTCGCCCAGCCCGACCGCCCCGTTGTCTGCGTCCTCGGCGAGGGGTCCGTCCAGTACGCGGTGACGGGCTTCTGGACCGCCGCCGCGTACGGCGTGCCCGTGACCTTCCTGGTGCTCCGCAACTCGGAGTACGCGATCCTCAAGTGGTTCGGGTCGATCGAGGACGTCAGCGGAGCGCCCGGCCTGGATCTTCCGAAGCTCGACTGCGCGGCCGTCGCCGCCGGCTACGGCGTCCCGTCGAAGCGGGTCTCCGGCCGCGAGGAGCTGCACTCGGAGCTCGCCACCGCGATCGGCGCCGACGGGCCGCGGCTGGTCGAGGTCGAGGTGACCCCGGGTATGGCCCTGTTCTAGCCGCCTGACCGATGGCGGTGGCCGAGGCCAAGTTGGAGCGCATCGCCCCGCCCACGGCCGGGCCGGCGCCGGACCGCGCTCCGGATTGGGTCGCGGCGGGAACGCCACCGGGCCTGCGCGCGGACCTCGCGGCGATCGTCGGCGCCGCCGGCGTCCTTGGCCGGCCGATCGACCTCGTCCGCTACGCCACCGACGCCAGCCCCTACCGCGTCATCCCGAAGGCCGTGGTGGTTGCTCGCGGCGCCGAGGATGTGGCCGGGGTCCTCGCCTACGGCCGCCGGAGCGGCGTCCCGGTGACGCTTCGCGGTGGCGGGACGAGCCTCAACGGCCAGGGACAGAGCGAGGGCATCCTGGTCGACGTCCGCCGCCATTTCGGCGGCGTCGCGGTCGAGGACGGCGGCGAACGGGCACGCGTGGGGCCCGGGACGGTGCTCGGCCACGTGAATCGCGTCCTCGCCCCGCTAAGACGCAAGCTCGGGCCCGACCCGGCGAGCACCGACATCGCGACGGTCGGCGGCGTCGTCGCGAACAACTCCGGCGGCATGCGCTGCGGCGTCGTGCGCGACTCCTACAGCACCGTGCGCTCGATGACCTTCGTGCTGCCCTCGGGTACCACGATCGACACCGGCTCCCCCGACGCGGAGGAGCGCTTCGCCGAGGCAGAGCCCGAGCTCGCCGCGGGCCTCGCCGCGATCCGCGAGGAGATCCTCGCCGACGCCGGAGCTCGCCGAGCGGATCCGGCGCAAGTTCGAGATCAAGAACACCACGGGCTACCGCCTCTGCGCCTTCCTCGACGCCGAGACGCCGCTCGAGATCTTCCGCCGCCTGCTCGTCGGGTCCGAGGGAACGCTGGCCTTCCTGGCCGAGGTCGTCTTCGAGACCGTCCCCGTGCCCGGCTGCCACGAGCATCTCCTGGATCCACTTCCCCTCGCTCGAGGCGGCGACCGAGCCAGTCCCTGAGCTCGTCGCCGCAGGCGCGACGGCCGTCGAGCTGATGGTCGCGCCATCGCTGATCGCGGCGAGCTTCAACATCCCCGGGACGCCGGAGGCCTGGCGAGAGCTGCCGCCGGAGTCGGCCGCGCTGCTCGTCGAGCTCGGCGCCGATGACGCGGCGGGTCTCGACGAGGCCGAGCGCACGCGCCTGCGAGCTCCTCGCCGAACGGCGAGCTCGTCGCGCCGATCGACTTCACGCGCGACGAGCGAGCGGATCGAGATGTCGTGGCGCGTGCGGGAGGGGATGCACGGCCTGCTCGGGAAGCTGAAGCCGCCGGAGAACGCGCTGATCGTCGAGGACGTCTGCGTTCCGCCCGCGCGCATCGCCGAGTGCGCGCGCGACCTTCAGGCCCTGCTGGGCGAGCACGGCTTCCTCCCGGGAGTGGCGGGCCACGCCTCCGCCGGAAACCTGCACTTCATGCTCACTCCCGACTTCGCCAAGTCCGAGGACACCGAGCGCTACGAGGCGTTCATGGGCAAGCTCGTCGAGCTGATCCTCGACAAGTACGACGGCTCGTTGAAGGCGGAGCACGGCACCGGCATGAACATGGCGCCGTTCGTGGAGCGCGAGTGGGGCGCGAAGGCGACCGAGCTCATGTGGCGGGTGAAGGAGCTCGCCGACCCCGATGGCGTCGCTCAACCCGGGCGTCGTCCTGAATCGCGATCTCGGCGTGCACCTCCGCAACCTGCACACGAACCCGGCGATCGAGGAGGTCGCCACGTCCTGCGTCGAATGCGGCTTCTGCGAGCCGGTATGCCCGAGCCGGAACCTCACGACGACGCCGCGCCAGCGGATCGTCATCCGGCGGGAGATCGCGCGCCAGCCGGCCGGCTCGCCCGTCGCCGAGGCGCTCCTCCGCGACTACTCGTACGACGCGATCGACACCTGCGCAGCCGATGGAAGCTGCGCGCTCGCGTGCCCGGTCGGCATCGACACGGGCAGGCTCGTGAAGGAGCTGCGCGGCCGCCAGCAGAGCTGGCGCTCGGAGGCGGTGGCGCTCGAGGTCGCCCGGCGCTGGAAGGCGGTCGAGCGAGCGGCGCGGGGGGGCCTGCGGCTCGGCCATGCGATCAGCTCGGTCGCCGGCGACGCGCCGGTCCGCGGCGTCAGCCGAGCCGCCCGCCGCGCGGTCGGCCAGGAGCTGGTCCCGGAATGGAGCGCGGGGATGCCGCCGGCCGCCGAAGCCTCGCTGCCGGTGACGCGGCGGGAGGGTGCCGCCGCCGTGTACCTGCCCGCGTGCATCAACCGCATCTTCGGGCCCGCCGGGGCCGGGGCCGGGGTGGTCTCAGCGATGGTCGAGGTCTCGCGGCGGGCCGGGAAGCCGGTGTGGATCCCGCCCGACGTCGCGGGGCGGTGCTGCGCGACGCCCTGGAGCTCGAAGGGCTTCCAGCGCGGACACGAGTGGATGGCGAGGGAGACGTTCGGCGCGCTCTGGCGCTGGAGCGACGAGGGCGAGCTCCCGGTCGTGGTCGACGCCTCCTCCTGCACCTACGGAATCGCGCGGGAGATTCGTGGCGAGCTCGCCCCCGATGCCGCCGAGCGCCACCTCGAGCTGGAGGTGCTCGACGGCGTGGAGTGGTGCGCGCGGCTGCTCGACGGGCTCGAGCCGCGCCGGGTCGCGCGCGTCGCGATCGCATCCCACCTGCTCGACGAGGCACCTCGGACTCACCCGCCGCCTGGCCGCGGGTTGCCGCTGCGCTCGCCGAGGAGGTGGTCGAGCCTCCGAGCGCGCGCTGCTGCGGGTTCGCCGGCGACCGCGGCTTCCTCCATCCGGAGCTGACCGCCGCCGCGACCGCGCCCGAGGCAGTCGAGCTTGCCGGCGAGGCGTTCGACGCCTACCTGTGCGGCAACCGGACGTGCGAGGTGGGCCTCCGGCGAGCGACCGGCAAGAGCTGGCGCTCGCCCGTGGAGCTTCTCGAGGAGCTCACCCGCGGGTGAAACGGCCTGCGGCCGTCGAGGCGCTGGCGCTGCGTTCGCTCGTGGCGCTCCCCCGCCCGGTGATCCGCGCGCTCGCCGGCAGGCCCGATCGAGATCGATGGCCAGCCGATGGATCCGGAGATGCAGCTCGGCACGCGCCTCGACGACCTCAACCCCTCACCTCCGGTCGAGGAGCTTCCGGTCGCCGCGGCGCGCGAGCGTCTCGAGCATGACGCGCGCGTGTTCGCCGGCGCCCGATTTCAGGTCGCCGAGGTGCGGGACCTCGAGATCGCGGGCGGCGACGGACGCCTTCCCGCTCGCCTCTACGTCGGCTCCGGGGCGCCGACGCCCTCGCCGCTGCTCGTCTACTTCCACGGCGGCGGATGGACGCTCGGGAGCATCGAGAGCCACGACAACGTCTGCCGGTTCCTCGCGACCGAGGCCCGCATCCGCGTCCTGTCGATCGGCTACCGGCTCGCGCCGGAGAGCCGCTTTCCCGCCGCCGCCGACGACGCGACCGCGAGCTTCCGCGACGCGGCGGCGCGTGCGGCGGGGCTCGGCGCCGATCCCGAGCGCGTCGCGGTCGGCGGCGACAGCGCGGGGGGCAACCTCGCGGCGGTGTGCTGCCTGGATGCCCGTGGGAGGCAGGGCCCCGAGCCGTGCTTCCAGCTCCTGATCTACCCCGCTGTGCAGTTCGGCGACCGGGAGCGGCCGTCGTACACGCTCTTCGGGGAGGGCTTCTTCCTCACCACCGCCGAGATGGACTGGTTCGACGCCAACTACCTCGGGCCCGACCCTGAATCGGCCGCACGCGATCCCCGCGCGGCGCCCCTCCGCGCCGAGGACCTCTCGGGCCTGCCGCCCGCGCTCGTCGTCGTCGCGGGCTACGACCCGCTGCGCGACGAGGGCATCGAGTATGCCGGAGCGCTTGCGGGAGGCCGGCGTCGAGGTGGAGCTACAGCGCGCGCCGGGGCTACCGCACGGATTTGCGAACGCCGCCGGGCTGGGTCGCGCGGCGCCGGCCGCGATGCGCGAGGTCGCGGGCGCGCTTCGGCGGGCCCTTACGGCCTGAAGTACGCCTTCGTCTGCTTGCGGACCATGCCGGTGAGGTTGCCGAGCGCGATGTTCGCGTCGGCGAGGTGCAGGCCCCAGGTCGGGTCCGGGATCGCGTTCAGGTGCGGAGCGCCGGGCTGGTCGGTGATCTGCAGGACGTTGGCGTTGTCCGCGCTCGAGCACGCGCCGCGGTAGGCCTGGTCGTACTCGGCCCACGCGGTGGTCGTGGGCGGCGTCGGGAACCCGACGAGCATCGTGGCGAGGCCGATCGTCGTGCCGGGCGCGAACGGGGCGGTCGGGATGATCGTCTGGAGCGACCTGGAGCCGGGATACGCGCAAAGGATCGCCAGCTTCGGGTCGGTCGGGGTGTCGAGTTGGCCGTTCGTGCGCCCGAAGAGCGAGTCGGCCGGCACCGGCGCGTTGAACGTCGACCACGCGACGACGCAGCCGGTCTGGGTCTGAGAGCCGCAGGCCTCCACGTGCTTGAAGTCCCCGCGTGAGTCCTTGCCCTTCTTCACCACGACGTTGCCGCCGAGCAGGATCGCGGACACGAGCCGCTTTCGCAGGGTCCTGTTTGCGTCGATCTGATCGGCGATCAGCTTCCGGAGGGTGAAGCTGCCCTGGGAGTGCCCGATGAGGACGAAGGGCCGGCCGTCGTTGTACTTCCTCAGGTAGGTCTTCCAGCCCTGAAGGGCGCTCTGGTAGGCGATCTTGCGCATCTTCGGGGTGATCGTGTCGGGGCCCTGCAGCAGCCGCGTGATCGTCACCTGCCGGTACATGGGAGCGAAGACCCGGCACTCCTGCGAGTAACGGGCTGCCTGGTAGAGGGCGATCGAGCGCTCCTCGGGATCGATCGAGAGGTCGGCGTTGTCCGTCTTGTCGTCGCTGACCGTCGGGTAGATGTAGAAGCAGTCGATCTTCGGCCTCTTGTCCGTCCTCGGCGTGTAGCTCCCCAGCGAGCTGCCGTCGTTCGCGTACTTCGCGGTCTTGAGGCTCGGCGTGCACGGATCGTTCGCGAGGCCGGGCTTGCAGAGCCAAACCGTCTTCTCCTTGGCCTGGGCGGCCGCGGGTACGAACATCACGGCGACGGCCGCGAACAGCGCTGCGCCCGCGACGATTCGACCTCGCTTCCCTGCGTGCCCCATCGCGAGGAGCGTACCAGCGACCGCGAGCCCGGAATCCCCCTATTTCATTGGCTTAACCAACTGTTTAATCATTCAACGGTTGGTATCCTGCGAGCATGGCAATGCAGCGCGACGCGAGCATCGAAGCCGAGGGCCTCGTGCGCGAGTTTCGCAAGGGGCCCCGGGCCGTCGACGGCATCGATCTTCGCGTCGACCCCGGAGAGATCTACGGGTTCCTCGGACCCAACGGTGCCGGCAAGTCGACCACCGTCCTCATGCTCACGACCCTGCTGCCCCCCACGGCGGGAACCGCGAGGGTCGCCGGCTATGACGTCGTACGGGAGGGTCCTCGGGTGCGCGCGGAGATCGGCGCGGCGCTTCAGGAGGCCGCCCTCGACCCGTTTCTCACCGGCAGCGAGCACATGCGGCTTCAGACCGCCCTGCACGGCCTGGCGAAGGCCGAGCGGGAGGCTCGCGGAACCGAGCTGCTCTCCCGGGTCGGCCTCGCCGAGGCTGCCGACCGCCGTGTGGGTGGCTACTCGGGCGGGATGAAGCGCCGCCTCGACCTCGCGCTCGCGTTGGTGCACCGCCCGCGCATCCTCTTCCTCGACGAGCCGACGACCGGGCTCGACATCCAGAGCCGAACGGCGCTGTGGGACGAGGTCGCCCGCCTCGCCGCGGAGGACGGAGTGACGGTATTCCTGACGACCCAGTACCTGGAGGAGGCGGACGTCCTCGCCGACCGGCTGGGGATCATCGACCGCGGCCGAATCGTCGCGAGCGGCACGCCCGAGACACTGAAGGCCGAGATCGGGCGCCCCACCGTCGAGGTGATCCCGGCCGATCAGAGCGAGCGCGGGCCGGCCGGGACCGTGCTCGAACGGTTCGGCCAACGCGTCACGGCGCCGCCCCGCGGGGTCGCCGTGCGGCTCGCGGGCGGCGAGGGAGATCTCGCGGACGTCGTGAGGGCGCTCGACGGCGAGGGCATCCACGTCGAGCATCTCCAACTTCATGCCCCCACGCTCGACGACGTGTTCCTCGCCAAGACCGGCCGCTCCCTCGAGGGGGCGGGTGGTGCACCACAGGGCGCCGACGCGGAGACCGCGGGGCCGCCCGAGCCGGAGGCGGCCCCCGCATGATCCGGCGCGAGTCGCTCACCCAGATGGGCATGCTCGCGAGGCGCTCGGTAATCAGGACTCTGCGGCGTCCGGCGCAGATCATCCCGGCCCTTGTGTTCCCGCTGTTCCTGCTCGCGGTCAACTCCAGCGGGCTCGCCGACGCCACCAACCTGCCCGGTTTTCCGACCAACTCCTATCTGACGTTCGCCCTTGCGATTCCGTTCATGCAGGGGGCGCTGTTCTCGGTGCTGAACGCCGGCACCGACCTGGCGAACGACGTCGAGACCGGCTTTCTCAACCGCCTCGCGCTCACGCCGCTGAGCGGGGTCTCGCTGCTGACTGGCCTCCTGGCCGGGGTCGTGGTGCTCGGCCTGCTCCAGGCGGCGGCGTACCTCATCGTCGGCCTCGCGGCGGGGGCCGACCTTGCCGCGGGGGCCGGAGGGATCGCGGTGATCGTCGCCATCTCGGTGCTGATGTCGATCGGCTTCGGCGGGCTGGGCGCCTTTATCGCCCTGCGCACCGGCTCCGGCGAGGCGGTCCAGGGCATGTTTCCCCTCTTCTTCGTCCTGCTCTTCCTGAGCTCGATGAACCTGCCGCGGAACCTGATCGAGACCGACTGGTTCCGCACGATCGCCACCTACAACCCGGTCTCGTATCTCGTCGAGGGGATCCGGTCGCTCCTCGTGACCGGATGGGACGGCGAGGCGCTGGCGCTCGCGTTCGGCGTCGCGCTGTTCGTGGTGGTCGCCGGCCTCACAGCGGCGAGCGCAGCCCTGCGCACGAGACTGGTGCGGACGTGAGCTCGCGCACGCGATCCATCATCGGCATCGTCGCGTGGCGAACCCTCCACCGGATGTACACGAACCCGGCGCTTCTGCTGCCGTCGCTGATCTTCCCGCTGTTCTTCTTCACGGCCTTCGCCGGCGGACTTTCCGCGATCTCGAGGGTCCCCGGGTTCGACTTCCCGAGCGGCTACACCGCTTTCCAGTTCGTGTTCGTGCTACTCCAGGCGTCGGCCTTCGGCGGTGTGTTCACGGGCTTCGGGATCGCCGCCGACTTCGAGTCGGGCTTCGCCCGGCGGCTGATGCTGGCGGCGTCGAACCGCCTCGCGATCGTCGCCGGCTACTCGCTCGCGGCGCTCATCCGCGCTTGCATCACGATCACGATCCTCTTCTGCGTCGCGCTCATCGTCGGCATGCAGGTCGGGGGCGACGGCGTCGACCTCGGCGGCCTGGTCATCCTGGCTCTGCTCGTCAACATCTCCGCGGGATTGTTCGCGGCCGGTATCGCGATGCGACTCAGGACCATCCAGGCCGGGCCGCTGATGCAGATCCCGGTCTTCCTCATCCTCTTCACGGCGCCGGTGTTCGTGCCCCTAGGCCTGCTGAAGGGCTGGATCAGCACCGTCGCCCCGCTCAACCCGATCACGCGCCTTCTGGAGACGGGCCGGGGCTTCATCGCCGGCGACCCGACGGTGGTCCTCGGTGCCTTCGCCCTCGCGCTGGGCCTCGCGGCCGTGTTCTGCGTGTGGGCGGTCCGCGGGATGCGAAGCGCCGAGCGCTCGGCCTAGGCGAACGCCTATGCGGCGGTCGCGGCATGGGCCGCGACTGTCAGCCAGGGAGGGTGAGCGGCCCGGCGGCTCGTGTCTACCATCCCGCACCATGCGCATCGACGAGATCCTCGCCGGCGACGAGCCCTGCTTCTCGGTCGAGCTCTTCCCCCCGAAGACACCGGAGGGCGTCGAGCAGCTCTTCGCGACGGTCGAGGCACTCAAGCCGCTGGAGCCAGACTTCGTATCGGTCACCTACGGCGCGGGGGGCGCCACTCGCGACGGGACGGTCGAGATCGCCGACCGCGTCCACCGCGAGCACGGCCTCGAGACCATGGCCCACCTATCGTGCGTGGGGGAAACTCGCGAGGGCCTCGCCGCGATCCTCGATCGCTTCGCCTCGATCGGGGTGGACAACGTCCTCGCTCTCCGCGGTGACCCGCCCCGCGGCGAAACCAACTTCCAGACGCCCGAGGGCGGCCTGGAGAGCGCCGCCGAGCTGACGGCCTTCATCGCTGAGGCCTACGACTTCTCGATTGGCGGGGCGTGCTTCCCGGAGGTGCATCCCGAGGCGCCGAGCCCTGAGGCCGACCTCGCCTACCTCAAGACCAAGGTCGACGCTGGCGCGCGGTTTCTGATCACGCAGCTCTTCTTCGACAACGGCGCCTACTTCAACTTCGTCGCCGCGGCCCGTGAGAGGGGCATCGACGTCCCGATCATCCCTGGCGTGATCCCGATCGCCACCTACGCCCAGGTCGCGCGGATCTGCGACCTCTGCGACGCCTCGATCCCGCCCGAGCTCGACCAGGCCATGCGCGAGCTCGGCGGAGACGCCGAGGCCGAGGCCCTGCTCGGGGCCGCCTACGCCGCCCGGCAATGCGAGGAGCTGCTCGCGGCCGGCGCGCCGGGGATCCACTTCTACGCCCTGAACCGGGCACCCGGTACCCGCGCCGTGCTCGCCGCCCTGCGCGCCTCGCGACCGTGGGAGCGCGCGCAGGCACCGCGAGCGGTCCTGCCCGCTTCATAGACTTCCGTCCCAGATGATGCAGACGGGGGAGTTCCGGTTCCGCGGTCAGCGGGTCGAATACGACGTGCACGGCGAGGGCGACCGCGCGCTCGTGCTCATCCACGGGCTGCTGATGAACAGGCGGATGTACGACACGCTCGCGCCCGAGATCGCCTCGCGCGGCTTCAGGGTCGTCACGGTCGACCTCGTTGGACACGGCGCGTCGAGCCGGCCCGACGACGTGAGGGCCCACTCGATGATGATCTACGCCGACCTCGTGGCCGAGCTCGTCGAGCACCTGCAGCTCGACCGTCCGGTCGTCGGCGGAACGTCCCTCGGGGCGAACGTGACCCTGGAGCTCGCCTACTGCCACCCCGAGTCCACGCGCGCGCTGCTCATCGAGATGCCCGTGCTCGAGCATGCGCTGACCGCGGTCGGGCTGATTTTCCTGCCGGTCATGCTCGGCCTCCAGCTCGGCCGGCCGGTGCTGAAGCTCGTCGCGGCGGGGGCCAGGCGCGTTCCGCGCTCCAATTACCTCGTCGACATCGGCCTCGACTGGATCCGCCAGGACCCGGAGCCGTCGCTGGCGGTCCTCCGCGGCCTCATGTTCGGCGAGATCGGGCCAACCCGCAGGCAGCGCAAGGAGATAGCCCACCCCGCCCTCGTGATCGGGCACCACAACGACCCGCTGCACCCGTTCTCCGACTCGGGCATGGTCGTTGAGGAGATGCCGGGAGCGCGCCTCGTCGAGGCGACGTCGATCCTCGAGTGGCGGCTCAACCCGGGCCGGCTGAACGAGGAGCTCGCCGGGTTCCTCGACGAGGCATATGCGCAGCCGGGAGCCGAGCGAGCCGAGCGACGCTCCTCCTCGGCGGCCTGAGCGCGGCGTTACGCCGAGCCGCTACCCTCGCCAACTCCTGAAATGGCTTCACGAAAGGAAGAGAAGGAGCGCCTGCGTCAGGAGCGGCTCGACGCCGAGCGCCGCGACCAGGCCCATCAACACAGGCGGCTCATCATCGGGTACGCCTCCGCGGGCGTCCTCGCGGCGCTCATCCTCGTGGGCGGAGTGATCGCGATCACGAGCTCCGGCGGGGGCGGCTCGTCCAGCGGCACGCCCGCAAACGCCCACATCGACCTCTCCGTCGGCAGCCTCAACGGCGTTAGTCCCGACGACCGCGAGGGGACGCCCTCGCCCGGCCTCCGGATCGCGAACCTCGGCGCCGCTGCGACGGCCGCCGGCTGCACGCTGACGCTGAACCTTCCCGACTACGGGCACCGCCACGTGAAGCCCGGGACGACGATCAAGTACAAGGGCGAGCCGCCGACCTCCGGCAACCACGTGTTCCCGCCCTTCCAACAGGCCGACGGCGCATACGCGGAGGAGCCCGACCCGCTCGACTTCGTCCACTCCCTCGAGCACAGCCGCGTCGAGTTCGAGTACGCGCCCGACCTGCCCGAGTCCGACCAGCTCGCGATCAAGGGCGTCTTCGACAAGAGCCCGAGCGGGGTCCTGATGTTCCCGAACAAGCAGCTTCCCGACCAGGTCGCGGCAGCCGCCTGGCGCAACCGGATGAACTGCCCCAAGTACGCGGGCTCGAAGACCCTTGACGCGCTCGCCGACTTCCGCGATCGGTTCCGCGGGGTCGCCGGGCGCGAGTTCGGCTTCCCGATCAACCCGTAGAGGCCGGCTTGGTGGCGCCGTGACCGAGCACCCAGACCGGCGGGTCGCGCTCGTCACCGGCGCGTCGAGCGGCATCGGCGAGGCAACGGTCCGCGCCCTGGCCGCCGCCGGGTTCGACACGATTGCCGCGGCGCGGCGCATCGAGCGCTGCGAGGAGCTCGCGCGAGAGGTGGGCGGCCAGGCCGCTCGGCTCGACGTCGCCGATCCGGCCTCGGTGGACGCGCTGGCGCCCGGGCTCGGGCGAGTCGACGTCGTCGTCCACTCCGCCGGGGGCGCTCACGGGCTCGATCGCCTCGAGGACACGGTCGAGGAGCGCTGGCAGACGATGTACGAGTCGAACGTGCTGGGCGTCATGCGCGTCACCCGTGCGCTCCTGCCCGCGCTCCGGGCGAGCGAGGGCGGGCACATCGTGATCGTCGGCTCAGTGGCCGGCCAGGAGGTCTACGAGGGCGGCGCCGGCTACACCGCCGCGAAGCACGCCGTCAACGCCCTTGCGCGCACGCTCCGCCTCGAGCTCCTGGCCGACCGCATCCGCGTCACCGAGGTGGCCCCGGGTTTGGTGGAGACGGAGTTTTCCCTGGTCCGGTTCGGTGGCGATGAGCAGCGCGCCGCGGACGTCTACAAGGGCATGAAGCCCCTGAGCGCCGGGGACGTTGCCGATGTGATCGCCTTTGCCGTGACCCGCCCCCGGCACGTCGACCTCGACTTCATCGGCGTCATGCCGACGGCCCAGGCGAGCGCCACGATGGTCGCGAGGGACGAGTAATCAGCTGAGGAGGCAGATTGGGGCCGCAATCGGCTAGGCGGGCGAGTTCGCCACCGCAGAGGTGGTCAACTCGCCCGCGTACGGTCACCTTCGCCGATAGGCGGGGAAGAACGCATCGGGCCGCCGCCCTTCGCCGCCCCCTTCCGCCGCGGCGGCGAGCGTCCGATACGCGTCGGGATCGCACACCACCTCGTGCGTGCGGAACGGCGCCTCGGCGTTCGCGAAGCCGCGCTTGAAGCGCTCGAGGCCGTCGCCGGGCTCGAGGCCTCCACCGAGGTTGAGCGGGAGGGCGAGCTCGTCGGCGAGGTCGAGCATCGCCGAGACCACGTTCTTGAACGGCGAGTCGCCGCGTGCGGCGTCGGCCGTGCCGCCGAGGAAGTAGTGAAGGTGGCCGTCGGACGCCGCGGCAATCGCGCCCGCCGCCCCGCCGCCGTCCTGGCGCGCGATCAGCAGCCAGCTGCGCTCGAACTCGAGGACGCCGTCGATGTAGCCGCGATCAAAGAGATAGCGCTCGCCGGCGCCCGCGGCTCGCATCGTCTCTGTGTAGGCGGCGAGGAAGGCCTCGCGGTCGGCCGGGGCGCTCATGGGCCCCGCCGTCGCCTCCACCGCATAGCCCCGGCGCTCGTTCTGCCGGATCTGCTCGGCGAGGCGCCGCCTCACGCCCCGGGCGTTGGCGGGGTCGTGGACGAGGACGCGGCCGCGCTCGGTGTGGTCGGAGAGGAAGGGGTCGCCCGCGAGGCGCTCTCGCCCGAAGAGGCTGACGACGCCGGCGCCGTCCCAATCGACCTCACCGCTTGCGGGCGCACCCGCGCTGCCCTCGACCGTCGCGCCCGGATACCCGTAGGCGGAAATCGCGTCGAGCCGGTCCGACCCGGGGATGTCCCTCACAACCACCCCAAGCGAGGTGGTGCGCGCGGCGGAGCGGACGCGCAGGGTGTGTGTGACCCCCTCGGCCCGATGGAACGCGGGCGAGCGGAAGAAGTCGTCGTCGGAGGCGGCGAGGGCGCCGCCGTCGGCATTCAGCTCGGCCGTTGCTCCCACCCGGTGAACTCCTCCGGCAGAAGGCCCCAGATCTGATTATCGACACGCTCTTCACCGCGGATGATCGCGGCGCGCATCGCTCCCTCCTGGCGGAAGCCGAGGCGGGTCACGACGTGCTGCGCGGGTACGTTCGTCGCCGGGATCTCGGCGTGGATCCTGTGCGCGCCGTGATCCCGGAAGGCTGCGACGCAGGCCTGCCGCTCAGCCTCCCCCGCCACGCCCTGCCCCCAGGCCGAAGGGTCGCCGACCAGCACCGCGAGCTCCGGACCCGTCTCGCGCCCGAGCCCGAACAGCGCGACGAAGCCGACCGGCTCGGTCCCGCCGTCGAGCACGATCGCCCACTTGCGGTCGCGGCTGCGGTCCATCGCCCGCTCGACCCAGCCACGCGCGCCCTCGGCCGTGAACGACTCCCGCCTTCCGACCAGGTCGGCGGTGACTCGCTCGTCGTTGAACCAGCGGAGGACTGCGGGGGCGTCTCCGGCGCGAAATCGCGGAGCTCGACCGTCGGGGTCATCGGCGCGGTGAGGCTAGATGATCTCTAGCCGTAGAGGCCGTGGCCGGTCACGAGCAGCCGCGCCGTTCGGCCGAGGATCCTGAGGTCGAGCCGGACGCTGCGATTGTCGACGTACCAGACGTCGAGCTCGATCCTCGCGCTCCACGGGATGCCGGCCCGGCCGTTGACCTGCGCCCAGCCCGTCAGCCCGGGCTTCACCTCGAGCCGTCGCCGCTGCTCGCGGGAGTAGAGCTCGGCTTGAGCCGGCAACGTCGGCCGCGGGCCGACTATCGCCATCTCCCCGCGGAGGACGTTGACCAGGTTCGGCAGCTCATCGATCGAGAGCCGCCGGAGGGCGTGCCCGACGCTGGTGACCCTGGGATCACCCTCCAAAACCGGAGTACCCACCCCAACCGGATCGGCGCCGAGGCGCATCGTCCGCAGCTTGTAGAGATCGAAGTCGCGCCCGTCGCGGCCCGCGCGGCGCTGGCGATAGATCACCGGGCCGCGCGACGTCAACTTGATCGCGACCGCCGCAACCGCGAGGAGCGGCGAGGCGAGGACCAGGCCCACGCTCGCGAGGAGGGCGTCGACGGCGCGAGGTAGCCCGCGCCTCATCGGGTCCCCTCCGCCTTCTCCCACGTCGTCGGCACGCCGCGCCGGAGGTAGTCCCAGAGCCCGAGAGCGCTGGCCGCGGTCATGACGACGTAATAGCGCGCGACCTGGAACGGGCCGGAGGGGCACGATCGGCGCCAGCGCCGCGGCGAGGAGCACCGCGGCCTGGACCGCGAGGGTCACCGCGTAGATGACCCCCTCGCCGAGCAGCGCCACGTTGGCCGCGAGCGCGATCGACATGCAGGATCGGCGAGGCGTAGCGAAGCAGCCGGTGGGAGTAGATCTCGAAGGCGTAGGCGGGCCCGTAGCCGCGGGGCGAGAGCATCCCGTGACGCAGGAGCGTCGCCCAGGCTCCGGTGAGCATGCGCCGCTTGCGGCCGAGCTCCGAGCCCAGCGTCGCCGCCATCGGCTCCTCGGCGATCGCCGCCTGCTCGTAGACGGCGCGCCAGCCTCGCTTGGTGAGCTCGTAGGGGAGCGAGATGTCCTGGCCGCGGGTGGGCTCGAGCGCGATGTAGGCCTCACGGCGAACCGCGTTGATGGCCCCGTTGCCCGCCGTGACGCCCGCGAGGCTCGACTCGAGGGCGCGGACCGCCATCTCGTAGTGCCAGTAAAGGCCCTCCTGGTTCGAGCCGTCGCCCCCACGGAGACGAAGCTGGCCGCACACGTAGCCGACCCGATCCTCGGCGAGACGGGCGACGAGGCTGTCGCAGCGCCTCGGCGACCATCGCGAGTTAGCGTCGGCGAAGGCGAGGACGTCGCCGCGCGCCCTCTCAACGCCGGCGTTCAGAGCCGCCACCTTGCCGCCCGGTTCCAGGGCTCAAGACGACGTCCGCCCCGGCCCGCCGCGCAGCATCGGCCGTGCCGTCGGAGGAGCCGTCGGACACGATGATCACCTCGAGCCGGTCTCGCGGGTAGTCCATCGCGAGGGCGGAGTCCATCCAGCCCGGCACGCTCGCCTCCTCGTCGCGCGCCGCGACGATCAGCGACACGAACGGGAGCTCGCTCGGCTCCGCGGCGGGCGCGCCCGAGCGGCCTCTCGTCAGCGCCCACAGCACGAGCGGATAGCCGAGGTGCGTGTAGACGAGCAGCCCGGCGGCGGCCCAGAAGGCGATCGCGACGGCCGTCAAGGGGCGAGTGCGCGGTAGAGGTCGAGCGTCTGCGCCGCCACGGCGTCCCACGAGTACGGCCCGGCCGCGGCCGCCGCGGCCGCGGCCGCGAGCTCCGACTCGGGCGCCATCGTCCGTCAGGAGCTCGGCGATCGCTGCGCGCAGCGCCATGGCGTCGCCGGCCGGGACGAGCCGCGCGGCGCCCGTGGCGGCCACCTCGCCGAACCCGCCGACGTCGCTCAACACGACCGGCTTGCCGAAGGCGAGGGCCGTGAACAGCACGCCGGACTGCTCCGCGTCGCGGTACGGGAGGGCAACGACGTCCGCGCGGCGGAAGAACGCGGGCAGCTCCTTGTCGGCGACGAAGCGCGAGACGAACCTCACGCGCCCCCTCACCCGCTCCGCCAGCTCCCGGAGCGGCTCGACCTCCATGCCGAGGGGCCGGCCGACCACCCACAGCTCGGCGCCCTCGATCCCCGCGAACGCGTCGAGGAGGACGTCGACGCCCTTGTAGGGACGCACGAGTCCGAAGAAGAGCACGACCGGCCCCTCGACCGCCGCGAGCTCGGCGGGCAGCGGCGCCTCCTCGGGAAGGCTCGTCAGGTAGTCGAAGGCGCCGTGCGGGATCACGTGGACCCGATCGGGGTCGACCCCGGCCTTCTCGCGAAGGATTCCGGCGCCGTACTCCGAGAGCGCGACGACCGCGTCCATCCGCGCGATCAGGCGGCGGATGCCTCGAGCGGCGCGACCGTGCCAGGCCTCCCGCCGAAGCCAGCCATGCGGCGTCAGGACCCGGGGGCGCGACGCGCGGCAGCAGGTGGGCGTCGAGCCCGGGGAACGTCAGCCACTGGTAGTGCGCGACGTCGGCCTCGAGCGTGCGGCGGAGGCGCAGCATGTCGCCGAGGTGCTCTGCCCCCTTCACGGCGCGGCGCCCGCGCTGGTCCATGCGCTCCGACGGACCGGCGGTAGAACGCATCGGTCACGCGGTACCCCTCGGCCGGCGGCACGGGGCCATGAACGAAGTGGCTCGTGAGGAGCTCCACGTCCGCGCCGGCGCGCGCCAGCGCGCCCGCCAGGGAGCGGTCGTAGGGCGGCGTGTAGGCCGGCGGATCGACGAGCGCGATACGCATCGGCAAGGATTCTCGCGGTGGAGCTCTCCTATTGCGTGGTCAACACCAACGCGCGCGAGCACCTGCTCGCGTGCCTCGACGCGATTCGGCGTACCCATCCGGCCGAGATCGAGCACGAGGTGATCGTGCTCGACAACGCCTCCGCCGACGGCTCGGCCGACGCGGTGCGCGCCCAGGCCGGCGTCCGCCTTGTCGCGCGCGACCGACGCGCCGGCCTGGCCGAGAACAACTCGCTCGTCCTGCGGGAGGCGAGCGGCGAGTTCTGCCTGCTCCTGAACGAGGACTCCGAGATCCAGCCCGGTGCAGCTGCGGCGCTCCTCGAGGCGCTTCGGGGCGATCCCGAGGCGGCGATCGCCGGCGCGCAGCTCCTCGACCCCGACGGCGAGCCGATCCCGTGCGCGTGGCGCTTCCCGTCCCTTGGCGCCGCCCTCGCCCAGGCCCTCTTCCTGCACCGGCGCCTCGTCACCGCAGAGCGGCCACGGCGACGAGGTGCGCGAGGTGGGCTGGGTGCAGTCGGCGGCCATGCTCGTGCGCCGCGGGTCAGCGGTCGAGGTCGGCTACTACGACCCTGACTTCTTCCTCTACTCGGAGGAGGTCGACTTCCAAAAGCGCCTTCACGACGCCGGCTGGCGGATCCTCCATGTCCCTGCCGCGCGGGCCGTCCACCACGAGCAGCTCGCCACCGACCGCGCCGGCAGCGCGCGCCGCGTGGTGCAGTTCCACCGCAGCCGCGACCAGTACATGCGAAAGCACCACTCCGCGCCCGTGGCGCTCGCCTGCCGGGTGCTCTGGGCGTGGTCCTACGTGCCGAGGGCGGTCGGCGCGATCTTCATCGGAGGCCGGAGCCCCGCCTACTTCTGGCTCCACGCACGGCGCGCGCTGCGCCCACGCGGCGGCGGCGAGGGGATGGCGGAGGCCGCCGAGGCGTACAACCGCCGCCTCACGAGCCAGCGGGCCGTCGCCGCGCGAGCGGGCCGCTAGTCGCGGTCCGCGAGCTCCGGGATGAAGCGCTCGAGGTGGGCCGAGATCGTGCGCTGCACCCACTGCCGCTCCTCGGAGCCCGCCATCCGGTAGCGGCCGAGCAGCATCTTCTGGTCGTCGAGCGGGAGCCCGGCGATCTCCCACCTGACGGCGAGCCGCTCGAAGAGCATCTCCTCCCTTCGCTGCCAGACGTCCTCGGCCGTGGACTCCTCCCCGGCCCGAGAGCCGGACGATCTTCCGGACCGTCCCTGAGCTCAGCGACTGCCGAAGCTCGAGGACGTTTCCCTCGCCGTCGGTGTACTCGCTCGTCGGCGCCTTCTCGGCCTGCTTGCGGGGCCGCCTGCGCTTCGCCACGGTGCCGCAGTTTGACTAGCGCGAGTCCTCGTCGCGGATCGCGACCTCGTAGACCTCGCCGCCCGTAGGGAGGCGAGGCGCCCTCCGGCGCCGGGCGGCCCCGCAGCGCGCGAAGCCTTCGGAGCACCGCCCGGGGGCGCAGCAACGCCCGGAGCTCGCGGCGCTCCTCGGCGGTCAGGAACCCGGCGGCGGCGAGCAGCGCCGGGAAGGCGATCCAGAGGATCACCCGCGGGCCGAGGCCCGCGATGCCGTGATCCGGGAAGCCCAAGGACGCCCGCCGCCGACACCGCCGCCGGCGAGGCCCGACCGACGAGCGCCAGTCGGCGCCACTCATACGGAACCGCGAACAGGCGCTGCGTCAGCACGTAGGTGATCGCGAGGATGAGGAGGTAGGAGGCGACGAGCGCGATGCCGGCGCCGACGATTCCCATCGAGGGAACGAGCGCGAGGTTCAGCACGACGTTGACGATCGTGCCGGCGACCGTCGCCGGAAAGCTCAGCTCGGTGCGGCCAGTGCGGCCGAGGATGATCAACCTGCACCAGGTACAGGGCGTACAGCGCGATGCCGGTGGCCAGAAGCGGCAGCGCACGATGGGCGCCGAAGAAATCCGGGGCGGCGAGGAGGCGGACGATCCAGGGGCCGAGCAGCCAGAAGCCGGCGACCGCGAACGCGCACACGGCCGTGAACCATGTGAAGACCAGCGCGTAGGCCACGCGGGCCTCGTCGTCATCCTTGATCGAGTAGGCGAGCGGCGGCCAGGCGAGCTGGAACGCGCGCGCGATCACGTTCATCCCCTGAGCGAACTTCACTGCGAGGGCGTAGAGCCCCGCCGCCGCGAGGCCCGCCGTCCTCGCCAACACGATGCGATCGATGAAGTTGAGGGAGTAGAGCGAGAGCTCCGCGGGCATCGTCGGCAGCCCGAAGCGGGTCATCCGCCGAAGCAGGGGGCGATCGGGGAGGAGGCGGCAGCCGCCGGCGCTCCTCCCACAGGCGGAGGGCGATGAACGGGAAGGACCGTGGCGTAGGTGGCGATCAGCAGGCCCTCGGCGCCGTCGCCGAGCACGACCACGAGCAGCACGGTGAGCGGGATCGTCACCAGCACGTTCGCGACCGTGATCGCGAAGTACGCGCGGGCGCGCTCCTCGAGGCGCAGAAGCGCAAGCACGTACTCCCACAGCGTCAGCGCCCACAGGCCTCCGATCGCGATCCGCACCAGGCCCGCGTCCGCGTGTCCGAGCAGAACCTGCGAGATCGGCTCGGCGAGAGCGAGGCCCACCGCCGCGCCGGCGGTGGCGGTCCACAGCAGCGCCGCGAACCCCGTTCCCACCACGGCGTCGCGCGAGACGTCGGGTAGGTAGTAGAAGCGCAGGATCGCCTCGATCATCCCGAACCGGATGACGATGCTGGCCGCGATGACACCCGAGAGCAGCACCTCGGCCGCGCCGTACTCGGTGGGCGAGAGGTAGCGCGTGTAGAGCGGCAGGAGGAAGACCGCGAGGAGCTTCGAGACGACGCTCGAGGCCGTGTAGGCCGCGCCCGTGGTGGCAAGGCGGCGCAGGTAGTTGAACATCAGGCTCCGGCCGGCGAGGGAGCGTCAGCGCGCAGCTGCGACCTGGCGAGAGCGAGGCCGACCGCCAGCAGCGCCCAGCTCGCCGGATCGGTCGCGAAGTCGGCGTAGCCGAGGCTGTGGACGATGAGGGCGACGTAACAGGCGCCCACCGCGACGCGGGCCGGCGAAGCGCGCATCGGGCCGCCGAGAAGGACGAGGAGCGAGGCGACGATCAGCGCGGCGTAGACGAGGAGGCCGATCGCACCCTGCTCGGCGGCGACGGTGATCGGCTCGGAGTGGGATGCCGTGGTCTTCGCGCGCTGGATGTGGCGGGAGAAGGCGGCGCCGAACGAGCCCGACCCCCATCCCCAGACGGCATGTGCGCGTGCGAGGCGCAGGCCGCCGCTCACGAGTGGGACGCGGCCGCTGACGGTGCTGTTCACGTCCTTCTGGTTCGAGAGGTCGGCACCGCCCGTCCCCGAGGCCACGAGGAAGAGGCCTCCGGCCAGGGCCATCGCCACGAGCGCGCCCGCGCCCCACGCGAGCCCGAAACGCTTCCAGACGACGACGAGCAGCCCGGCGAGAAGGGCGGCGAAGCTCGTGAGCGAGAAGCTGAACGCCAGCCCGGCCAGCAGGACGCCGAAGAGAAGCGCCGTTCCCCATGCCCAGGCGCGCGCGCCGTTCCCAGGCCAGGTAGGTCGCCCAGGGCGACCATCGCGAGCGCGACGTAGCGGCCGAACACGTTCGGATCGCGGAAGAGCGAGTTAACCCGGTAGTAGAGGTGGATCGCGTTCTCCTGCACCAGGTCCGGGTTGAGGATGAGATGCCTGCTGGCGTACTCGCCGATCGCGAGGGCGACGAGGGCGAGGGCGACGGCCGCGGTGACCGCCAGGACCCTCGCCAGGAGCCACGGCGTCCACTTGACCTCGATGAGGAGGACGAAGAGCACCGCGAAGGGCACGAGGAAGAAGGCGGCATTCTCGACCGCGTTCGACGGGTCCTCGGAGTACGTGGCCTGAAGCGCGTAGAGGACGAGGTAGGCCGCCAGAATTCGGGGAAGCCACGGGAGCGCAAGGCCGCGCCAGCGCCCGGCGTCGGAGATCGCCATCGTGGGGTCCGGGCCGCGCCGCCAGGCGACCGCGCCCATGGCGAGCGCGGCGGACGCCGTGACGCCGTAGAGCGGGATCAGAAGGCTCGAGCTCTGCCCGCCGACCGTGATCGAGACCCGAAGCCCGATCACCGCGAACGCGCAGAGCGGGAACGCCCAGCGCCAGCGGTGGAAGACCCACGCCAGCAGGATCACGAGCACAGCCGCCCCGACCACGACGGCGGCGGCCTCGGCCGGGCTCCCGCGGAGGTCCGCGAACCGGGGTGTGTTCCAGACCTGGCCGAAGATCAGAGCCACCGCCGCCATCAGGGCGATCGCGATGGCCCGGTACCGCCACCGCGGGTTCGGCGTCAGGAGCGCGGCCGCCGCCGCGCCGCAGGCGATGAAGATGCCGACGAGCTGGCCCGCGGACGCCATCAGCGCACCAGGCGAATCGGAGGCGGATAGATGATGTTTCGCCCGAGGTCCGGCATATCGACGCGGACGCGGTACTTCCCTGCGGGCGCGCGTTTCCCGCCATCCGCGCGGCCAGTCCAGATGAAGGAGTAGACCCGGCCGGCCACGAGCGGCCTGCCCCGGAGGAACGTCCGGTGGTGGCGCGGGTCGGCGCCGAGAAGCTCCACCGTCGCCGACGGCACGGAGTCGCGCACGTAGAACGAGAAGCGAGCGACCTTGGGCGCGCTGCGCCCCGGGCGCACCTGGCAGGGTTTCTCGGCGAGCGGGCCCTGTGCGCGGGCTCGAAGCACCGGGTGAGCGTCTTCACCTCGAGCTCGAGGTTCGACGTCTTCGCGTGGAGGACGATCGCGGCGACGGCGAGCGAGGCCGCGGTGAGAACTGCGAAGAGGGTGGCGCCGGCGGCGTGCCGGAGCCTCAATGCCTGGTCCTGTCCGCCCCGGCGATGACGACGACGTCGGCCGCCCCGGCGATCGCCCGCGTCGTTTGATCGATCCTCTGGATCGGCGTCACGCCGAGCACCCGCGCCACGCGCTCGGCCGCCTTCTTCTCCCCGCCCGCGTACATCACCACGGTCTGCTGGTACGGCTTTCGGGTCGTCGAGATCGCTCCCTCCTCGAACCCGTTCTCACGCAGCGTCGCGCTCACCGGGCCCGCGAGGCCGGGCCTCGACGTTCCATTGAGGACGGCGACCGTCACGCCCCCCGAGCTCGTCGGGGCCCCGCCCTGCCGCTTGCCGCCGGCGCCGGTGTCGTTGTGCAGAAGCTCGTGCGAGCCAACCAGCGCCACGACGCCGAGGGCCAAGGCCACGATCGCGATCAGCACGAGGTTTCGCGGCCGCGTCAGCCCCGACGCGAGCCGCCGCCACCGCGGGTGAGGCTCGAGCGCGGCGCGCTCCATCGTGATGCGCTCGAGAGCCGGCCGCTCGGACGTGACGCGCTGCGCGGGCGGCATCGGCGCGCCGCGCCCCGTGGCTCCGGCGGCGGCGGGCGTGTGCTGAGGCGGCGCCACGAGCGTCGGGGGGCCCGGCGCAGCGGTGACCGGCGCCGTCCCGAGGATCGATTCGAGCTCGGTCTCGGCGCGGTCGAGCATCGCCTCGCTTGCGGCGAGGTCCTTCCCCGGAAAGTCGGGCTTCGTCTCCATCAGCCACCGCAGCCGCACGAGGTCGCGGTGCTGCGAGAGGTAGAGCGGGAGCAGGAGCAGAAGCCCGAGTACCGCGGGCACGGCGACGTACGCGCCCACGGTGTCGATCAGGTGAGCCACGGCCTCACTGTCCGAAGCTCGAGTCGTCGAGGCCGATGACGAGGGCCAGGCGAGCCGGCTTGGCGGTCGACTGCACCGGGGCGGTCATCGGCTGTGTCTTCGTCGTCCCGAGCTTCGGGCGAACCGCGGTGGCAAGCGCCTTCGCGTCGCCCTCGTGGCCCGACCGGAACATCACGACGGTCTTGGTGAAGGAGCCCGGAGCGTTCGTGACCGGGCCGACGCCGTAGCCCGCCGGCTTCACCACCTGCTTCTCGACTTCGGAGGCGAGATGGGCGACGGCCGGCACGCCCGGCTCCGCGGTGCCATTCAGGACGGCGACCTTGACGTGCGACGGGCCCTTGTCGGCCTTCGCCTTGCCGCCCCCGCCCTCCGACGAGAGCAGGCCGAAGCCGCTCGTCACCACCGCCGCGACGATGACGCCGACCAGCACCACGAGCAGGATCCGGGGATCGACGGGCGAGCGGCGGTCCAGCTCCTCCCAGCGCGCGCCGAAGCCCGTGGCCACCCGGTCCCAAGCGGCGCCGACGCGGCCCCTGAAGCGCTGCCAGGCTCCCGGTGGCGGTCCGGACTCGGCCACCTCACGGGCCTCGCTCGCCGCGAGCTGGGCCTCGCCGGCCTCCGCCGCGCGCTCGGGTGCCTGGCCCGCCCATTCGCGAAGCCGCCGGATCTCGCGCGCCTCCTGAAAGAGCAAGAACGCGAGGACCGCCAGCCCGACGAACGCGACGATGCCGAGGATCGGGCCGATGCGCTCGACGAGGGCGTGGACGCTGCCGAGTGCCGGCCCGAGTCGGTCGATGTGGTGCATAGGTTTCGTGCGCGGGCGGACGCCCCGGCGCCGCGGAATCTTAGGGGTCCTAGGAGTCGCCCACCTCGGCTGGCTCCGCCCGCTCTCCAGCCTCCGTCGTCACCAGCGCGACGATTCGCTGGGCCAAGCCCGCCTCGTCGCCGCCCGCGAGCATGCCCTCGAGGCTCTCCAGCGTGCGCTGGATGCGGTCCGGGTCGAGCGGCTCGGCGCGGACCGCGCGAACGATCCGCTCGGCGCTGGTGCGCTCGGCTCGCTCGCCGGGGTTGAAGAGCTCCTCGCGCAGCTTCTCGCCGGGCCGCGGCCCCGTCAGCTCGATCGCGATGTCGACCTCGGGCTCGTAGCCGGCGAGCTCGATCATGTGGCGCGCCAGCTCGAGGATCCGCACCGGCTCCCCCATCTCGAGCACGAACACCGCGCCCGACTCCGACCCGAGGTCACCGGCCTGGATGACGAGCTGGACCGCCTCCGGGATCGTCATGAAGTAGCGGGTCATCTCCTCGTGAGTGACCGTGACCGGCCCTCCGCGCTCGATCTGGGCGCGGAAGATCGGGACGACGCTCCCCGACGAAGCGAGGACGTTGCCGAAGCGCACGATCACAAAGCGCGTGCTCGGGTGCCGCCGCCCGGCCGACTCGACGATCCACTCGGCGAGGGCCTTCGAGGCGCCCATGACGGTTCGCGGGTTGACGGCCTTGTCGGTCGAGACGAGGACGAAGCGCGAGCAGCCGGCGACGGCGGCCGTCTCCGCCGCCACCCGCGTCGCGAGCGCGTTGTTCCGCACGGCCTCGAGCGGGTTGTCCTCCATGAGAGGAACGTGCTTGTACGCCGCGGCGTGGAAGACCACGTCGGGCCTGAATCTCTGCATCACCTCCAGCATCCGATCGCCCTCGCGGCAGTCGGCAAGCACCGACTCGACGCGCGTGAAGTGCCAGTGCTCGGCCATCTCGCGGTCGATCTCGAACAGGTTGTCCTCGGCGTGATCGAGGAGGACGAGCAGCCGCGGCCGCACACGGGCGATCTGGCGCGAGAGCTCCGATCCGATCGAGCCTCCCGCCCCGGTGACCAGCACGATCTTGTCCTCGAGGTAGGCGCCGACGCGATCGAGCTCCATCACGACCGGGTCCCGCCCCAGAACGTCCTCTACCCGCACCTCGCGCAGCTGGCGAGTGAGCTGGACGCCGCCGCGCAGCAGCTCGAACACGGTCGGCAGCGTCCGCACCGGGATGTCGCGCTCCCGGCAGGCACTCACCACCTTCGCGCGCAGCGTTCCCGGCGCGGAGGGGATCGCGATCACCACCTCGTCGGGCGCCTTGCGGTCGAGGATGGCGCCGATATCGTCGGTCGAGCCGAGGACGCGCAGGCCAAGCGCGCTCATCCCCCGCTTGCGCGGGTCGTCGTCGAGGAAGCCGATCGCCCGCGCGCCCACGCTCGGATTGAGCTGAAGCTCGCGCACCACCATCTGGCCGCCGGATCCGGCGCCGACGACGAGCACGCCCCTCACGTTGCGCGAGCGCGAGAGCCGCTGCGGGCGCTCGGCGATCATCCGCGTCGCGAGGCGCGCGCCGCCGGTGAACATGAACGTGAGGAGGAAGTCGTAGACGATGACCGAGCGCGGGAGGCCGTAGGAGTAGGGGCGCAGGAGGACGAAGCCGCCGACCACGAGCGCGCTCGAGATCGCCACCCCGCGGAGCAATGGCCACAGCTCGGGTAGCCGGAAGTACCGCCACCACTCGCGGTGCAGGCCGAGCACCTCGAACACCAGCGACTTGACGACCGCGACGACGGCGATCGTGCCCCAGAGCATCGTCCAGTAGCGCTCGGGAATGCCGCCCGCGGTATCGAGGAACCGCAGGCGGAAGGCGAGGCCGAAGGCCAGCGCCGCGAGCAGGGCATCGGCCCCCAACCGAAGCGCCCGCCGCGCGTAAACGGGATCACGCAGGCGCGACATCGACACGAGTTTAGGGCGGGCTGGCGGGGCTCAGGGGTCGCGTCCCTAAGATTGGGCGCCGCCCTTCGCGGCGCCGCCGCGCGCAACCCTCGCCCTGATGATCCCCACCGCCGACGTCCTCGCGCCCATCGTCAACGCCGCCACCGACTTCATCGGGTCGGCAGGGCTCGCCGGCGTTTTCGTGCTCATGGTCCTGGAGAGTGCCTGCATCCCCGTGCCGAGCGAGGCGATCATGCTGTTCGCCGGCTTCAGCGTGTCGAAGGGGGACCTCACGCTGGTGGGCGTCGTCGCCGCCGGCGTCCTCGGCAACGTCGTCGGGTCGCTGATCGCCTACGGCGTCGGCTACCTCGGCCGGGTCGAGCTGCTCGAGCGGAACCGGCTGATCCACGTGAGCGCCGCGCAGCTCGAGCGCGCCGATCGGTGGTTCGAGCGGTACGGCTCGGCGACCGTCTTCTTCACGCGGATGATGCCGATCGTTCGCACGTTCATCTCGCTGCCGGCTGGGGTCGCCCGGATGCCCATCGGCCGGTTCACCCTGCTGACCGCGGCCGGTTCGCTTCCCTGGGTGCTGATGCTCGCCCTGATCGGCCGCGAGGTCGGGGACAACTGGGACGACTGGCGCGACAACCTGCACTACCTCGACTACGCAGTGCTCGCGGCGATCGTCGCCGGCATCGTCTACCTGGTGGTTCGCCGCCGCCGCGCCGCCCGAGCCTCTTGGGAGCCGACGCCGAGGCCCTGAGCACCGGTCGCGCCGCCGCGCTCGGGACGATCCAGGGGCCGGCGGAGCTGCTGCCGGTATCGAGCTCGGCCCACCTGTCGCTCGTTCCCTGGCTCGCCGGCTGGCGCTGGGACGAGCTCGACGCCGAGACGCGGAAGAGCTTCGAGGTGGCCGTCCACGCCGGTGCCGCAGCGGCATTGCTCATAGGCCAGCGGAGCCGCATCGCCGAGGAGCTGCTCGCGTTCGATCGGCGCCGCGCGCTTGTCGTCGGCCTCTCCTTCGTTCCGCCGGCGATAGCCGGCTACCGGTTCGAGCGCCCGATCGAGGGCCGCCTTGGGGGGCCGCGGGTCACGGCGGCGGGTCTCGTTGCCGGCTCCGCTGCGATGGTGCTCGCCGATCGCCGCCCGCAGCGGCGGGGGCCGGGCGACGCCGGTGCGCTCGACGGCTTGGCGCTGGGTGTCGCGCAGGCCGCCGCGCTGGTCCCCGGCGTATCGCGAAACGGCGCCACGCTGACGGCGGCCCGCGCTCGCGAGTTCACGCGCGAGCAGGCGAACCTCCTCTCGCGCACCGTCGCCCTCCCGGTGATCGTCGGCGCCGCGGTCCTGAAGGGCGTGCGCCTGCGCCGGCGGGGCGTCGAGCCGCGGCTTCGACGCGCGATGGGCGCGGGTGTGGCCGCGTCGTTCGCCTCCACGCTCGCCTCACAGCGGCTGATCGAGCTGGTCGAGCGCGACCGGGCGCTGTGGCCCTACGCCGCCTACCGCGTGGCGCTCGCGGGGATAGTCCTGGCGCGCCTGCGGCGCCGCTAGTCCTCGTCCGCCTGGCGCTCCGCGATCTTCTCCTCGAGCTTGCCCATCACCGCCGGGTCGGCGAGCGTCGTGACGTCGCCCAGCTCGCGGCCCTCCGCGATGTCGCGCAGGAGCCGCCGCATGATCTTGCCCGAGCGCGTCTTCGGCAGCTCGTTGGCCCAGATCACGCGCTTCGGCCGCGCGAGCTTGCCGATGCGCTGCGCGACGTGGTCGCGGATCTCGCCGATCAGCTCGTCGGAGCCCTCGAGGTCGCCCTCTAGCGTCACGAAGGCGCAGATCGCCTGACCCGTGTCCTCGTCGGCCTGGCCGATCACGGCGCACTCGGCGACCTTCGGGTGCGAGACGACGGCCGACTCGACCTCGGCGGTGGAGAGCCGGTGGCCGGAGACGTTGATGACGTCGTCGACGCGGCCGATGACCCAGAAGTAGCCGTCTGAGTCCTGGCGCGACGCATCGCCGACCAGGTACGTGTCGTTGCCGAACTTCTCGAAATAGGTCTCGACGAAGCGCTCCTCCTCGCGGTAGAGGGTGCGGAGCATCCCCGGCCAGGGGCGCTGAAGGGTCAGGAGCCCCTGGCTGTCGCGCTCCGCCTCGTCGCCCTCCTCGCCGAGTACGGCCGCCGTGAACCCCGGCAGCGGAGTCCCAGCCGATCCGGGCTTCATCTCCTGGGCGCCCGGAAGGGTCGTGATCATGATGCCGCCAGTCTCGGTCTGCCACCAGGTGTCGACGATCGGGCAGCGCTCGCCACCGATCACCTTGTAGTACCAGAGCCAGGCCTTTGGGTTGATCGGCTCGCCGACGGTCCCGAGCAGACGCAGCGACGAAAGGTCGTGCTTTCCAGCGTGCTCGGGGCCCCACTTGACGTGGGTGCGAATCGCCGTCGGCGCGCAGTAGAGGATCGTGACTCCATAACGCTCGACGATCTCCCACCAGATGTCCTTGTCCGGATAGGCCGGCGCCCCCTCGAACATCACCGAGGTTGCGCCGTTCGCGAGCGGCCCGTAGACGATGTAGCTGTGACCGGTGACCCAGCCGACGTCGGCGGCGCACCAGTACACGTCGGAGTCCGGCTTCAGGTCGAATACGTTGCGGTGCGTCCACGCGACGTGCGTCAGGTAGCCGCCCGTGGTGTGGAGAATGCCCTTCGGCTTGGCGGTCGACCCGGACGTGTAGAGGATGTAGAGGGGGTGCTCGGCGTCGAGGGGCTCCGCGGGACACTCGTCGGCCGCCGCCTCGATCGCGTCGTGGTACCAGACGTCCCTGCCCTCCGTCATCGGGCAGTCGGCGCCGGTGTTCCGCACGACGATGATCGTCTCGAGCGACGCCAGATCGCCCATCTCCTCGTCGACGTTCGCCTTGACCGGCGCGGTCTTACCGCCGCGCCGGGCGGCATCGGCGGTGATGAGCGCCTTCGCATCGGAGAACTCCATGCGCTCCCGGACGGCCTCGGCCGAGAAGCCTCCGAAGACGACGTTGTGAGGGGCTCCGATGCGCGCGCAGGCCAGCATCGCGACGACGACCTCGGGGATCATCGGCAGGTAGATGCCGACCACGTCACCGGCCCCGATCCCGCGCTCGTTCAGCGCGTTGGCGAGCCGCTGGACGTCGCGGTGAAGATCGGCGTAGGTGACCTCCCGCTCCTCGCCCTCCTCGCCGCGCCAGTGGATCGCGACGCGGTCGCCGCGCCCGGCCTCGACGTGGCGATCGAGGCAGTTGTACGAGGCGTTCAGCCTGCCGTCGGAGAACCACTTGTAGAAGGGCGGGTTGGAGTCGTCGAGCGCCTCGGTCGGCTCGGTGTCCCAGTCGAGAAGCTCGGTCGCCTGCCGCAGCCAGAACGCCGCCGGGTCCCGCTCGGCCTCCGCGTGGACAGAGTCGTCCTTGATGTTCGCCTGCGTCGACGAAGTCCTCCGACGGCTCGAATCGCTCCTGCTCGAGGAGCTCCGCGAGGTCGCGCTCGACGGTTTCCGCGGTCAATGTCTCTGCTGTGGTCATCTCGTCTCCTCCGTGGGTCGCGGGAAGCGGCCGGCCGCCGCGCGGGCGCCGGCCGCCACCCGTCTTATCACTCTCCCGGACTCGTCAGCGCTTCAGCGGCACCACCGGCAGGACCGTTCGACCGAAGGTCGAGTTCGTTACCGCCGCGAACGATGCGTACCACGCGGCGAGCGCCGTGGCGAGTCCCACCCATCCGCCGGCCTTGACGATGCTGTCGTCGGCCCCGGAGTTTCCGATGCCGAGCAGGACGAAGGTGATCGCCAGCAGGAAGAAGACCAGCGCGACCGCGCCGGTCGTCCGCAGCGACGCCACGAACATGTACGTGGTGAAGATCGCCCACGCCCACAGGTAGAGCCCGATCGCCGCGCCGGCGTGGGTCGCCGGCAGGTCCGCCGCGAAGAACGTCACCAGGGCCCAGTACGAGAGCCAGAACGCGCCAAACGAGCTGAACGCGACGGCCCCGAACGTGTTCCCCGTGCGGAACTCCCACATGCCGGCGAGCAGCTGCGCAACTCCGCCGTAGGCGAGCGCGAGCCCCAGTACCACGGGCTCGCCGGAGCGCCCGACGAGATCGGCGTTGAACATGCTCAGCACGAAGGTCGTCAGCGCGAACGCCGCGAGCCCGAGGGGACCCGGGTCCGCCGGCACCCAGCGCTGCTTCGCGATCTCCTGTACCGCCGCCTGCGCAGCGTCGGCAGTCCGAGCCCCGTTGCCGGCAGTGTGATCGCGCTGGGAAACGGTTCCAGCTTCCATCTCTGCCTCCTCCGCCGGCCAACGCCGGCGGCGTTGCCTATACGCCACAGAAATACCCGCGCCCGGTTTGCCACAAACAGGGCAGCGAGGGGGAAGACCGGGCGGTGCGATTGAATTCGGAGAGTGCTAAGCGACGAGTGGACACTTAGTGCCCTCGTAGGGGCCTCAAGCGACCAATCGTGACCGCGGCTCCGCGATACGCCGACTCAGGGGTCGACCAGGGCGCCGGGGACGCCGCCGTCGCCGCGCTCGTTGCCTCCCTGAAGCGCGCGCGTCTCGACCGCGAATCTCGCCAGGTCTCCCTCCCCGGCCATTACGCGAGCGTGATCCGCCTCGACGAGCGGACCGGCCTCGCGATGTCCACCGACACCGTGGGCACGAAGATGGTCGTCGCCGAGCAGCTGGAGCGGTTCGACACGATCGGCATCGACTGCGTCGCGATGAACGCGAACGACATCGTGTGCGTTGGCTCCGAGCCGCTCGCGATGCTCGACTTCGTGCTGTGCGGCGAGACCGACCCCGAGACCTTCGCGGCGCTGGGAGAGGGCCTCGCCCGGGGAGCGGAGCTCGCCGGGATCGAGATCACCGGCGGGGAGGTCGCGCAGATCGGCGAGATCGTGAGCGGCCACGAGCTCGGCGGCACCTGCGTCGGCACCGTGTCGCTCGATGCCATCGTCACCGGGGCCGCCATCGAGGACGGCGATCCGGTGATCGGGCTCCCCTCCTCCGGCCTTCACTCGAACGGCTACACGCTGGCGCGCAAGGCGCTCGCCGGCGTCCCCTACGACGACGAGCGCCTCGGCCGGCCGCTCGGGGACGTGCTCCTCGAGCCGACCGAGATCTACGTCCCGGCCGTCCTCGAGCTGCTGCGCTCGGCGGTCGACGTTCGCGGGCTCGCCCACATCACCGGTGGCGGCCTGGACAACCTCCTTCGTCTGGGCGACGACGTCGGGTTCGAGATCGACGACCCGCTGCCGGCCCACCCGGTGTTCGACCTGATCCAGGAGCTGGGCGAGGTCTCGGACGCCGAGATGGACGAGGTCTTCAACATGGGATGCGGCTTCTGCTGCGTCGTGGCCGCCGGGGACGAGGCTGCGGCGCTCGATCTTCTGCGCGGCGCCTATCCGGAGGCCAAGCGCGTGGGGCGGGCCGTCGCCGGCCTCGGGGACGGTCCGGAGGTGAAGGTCGCCATCCTGATCTTCGACGAGCTCACCGCGCTCGACGCCGTGGGGCCATACGAGGTGCTCTCGCGGCTTCCGGACGCTGAGCTCACGTTCGTCGCGACCGAGCCCGGCCTCAAGCGCACCGACACCGGCGCCCTCGGGCCTCAGCGCCGATGCGTCGCTGGAAGATCTTCCGACGCCGGATGTCCTGCTGGTGCCGGGCGGCCAGGGGAACCGGCCGTTGCTGAAGGACGATCGCGTGCTCGACTGGGTCCGCGGCGCGCACGAGGCCTCGACCTGGACTACGTCGGTGTGCACCGGTTCGCTCGTCCTCGCGGCCGCGGGCATCCTCGACGGCGTGCGTGCCACGACCCATTGGGCGTACCTCGACGAGCTCGCCGGCCTTGGCGCCACACCGGTGTCCGAGCGCGTGGTCGAGGACGGGAAGGTGATGACCGCCGCCGGCGTCTCGTCCGGGATCGACATGGCCCTCACGCTCGCTGCCAGGCTCGCGGGCGAGGACTTCGCCAAGGCCGTGCAGCTCGGAATCGAATACGACCCGCAGCCGCCGTTCGACTCCGGCGCCCCCCACAAGGCCCCGCCGGAGCTCGTAGAGCTGGTGCGCCGCGTGAGCTAGGGCCGTTCACGCGCGCTTGAATCCCGACGCCCAGAATCCGGCTTGACGCCGAGCATCGGCACTGTTGTCGAAAATAGGACGGGATGTCGAACGAGACGGGCTTCACGCTTCGGGGCGGGCTGATAGGCGCGGTCCTTTCGGGCCGCTACCGGCTCGAGTCGAAGCTCGGGAGCGGCGGGATGTCGACCGTCTACCTCGCTCGCGACGAAACGCTCGAGCGCTCGGTGGCGGTGAAGGTCCTCCACCAGGAGATCTCCGACCAGCCTGACCAGCTCGAGCGGTTCCGCCGCGAGGCTCGCGCCGTCGCGCAGCTCTCGCACCCCAACGTCGTCGCCGTGATCGACGCGGGTGAGGACGGCGGCTACCCCTACATCGTCTTCGAGTACGTGCCGGGCGAGACGCTGAAGGCCCGGATCGATGCCGTCGGGAAGCTGCCGCTCGACGAGGCGGCCGCCTACGCGATCGAGATCGGTCGCGGGCTCGCTGCGGCGCACGCCCACAAGCTGATCCATCGCGACGTCAAGCCGCAGAACGTCCTCATCGACGCCGAGGGGCGCGCGAAGGTCACCGACTTCGGCATCGCCCGCTCGCTGGAGTCGGACGGCCTCACGAAGACGGGCCGCGTCCTCGGCACCACCGACTACGTCTCGCCCGAGCAGGCGATGGGCCACGACGTCGACCAGCGGTCGGACATCTACTCGCTCGGCGTCCTGCTCTACGAGATGCTCACCGGCGAGCCGCCGTTCAAGGCGGAGACGGTGGTCGGCGTCGCCATGAAGCACGTGAACGACCCGATGCCCGAGACGCAGGAGATGCGCCCGGACGCGTCGGCCGCCCTCGCACGGGTCGTCGAGCGGTCGACCAGCAAGGACCCCGACAGGCGCTACGACGACATGAACGACATGCTCGCCGACCTCGAGGGAGCCCTCGAGGTCGAGGTCTCCCGCGCCGGCGGCTCCCACGGCGAGGCGACGACCGTGCTGGAGTCGGTGCCGACCGAGCGGCGGAAGCTGCTGACGAGCCGCCGCGTTTCCGTGGTCGGCATCCTCCTCGTGCTCGCCGCGACGGCTGCGGCGCTCATCATCGCCGCCGCGACCGGCGGCGGGGGCAACCACGGCAATGCCGGAGGAGGTGGCGGTGGCGGAGTCGTCTCGGGCCAGGAGATCACCGTCGACAAGGCCATCGCCTTCGATCCCGACGGCACCGGCGGCGAGCACGACGAGGACGTCGGGCTCGCGACCGACGGCAACCCCACGGGCACAGGCTGGAGCACCGAGACCTACGACACCGGCCCCGCGGTCAGCCTCTCGGGGAAGCCCGGCGTCGGCCTGATCCTCGACGCCGGCGGCCCGGTCGCCGCCCGCAGCCTTCAAGTCCGCACCGCGAAGAGCGGCTGGACGGCGAAGATCTACGGCGCGGTGACGGGCCCGCCGAGCGGGGCGCCGCCCGGCGGCGGCTGGGCTGGCCTGACCGGGCCGGTCGACGTCAACGACCCGGCCCAGACGTTCCAGCTCGATGCGACGCAGGAGTCACGCTACTACCTGATCTGGATCACGAGCCTGGCCGGCGACCCGGGCAACTACAGCGTCGAGATCGACGACGCGAAGCTGTATCAGTAGCGGTAGGACCGCTCGCGCTCGTACCGCTCAATTCCAAGGTTCACCAGACGGTCGCAGAGGTCCGGGTACGAGATCCCGCCCGCCTCGAAGAGCTTTGCGAACACGCTCGTCGAGGTGAACCCGGGGATCGTATTGAGCTCGTTAACGAGCACCTCGCCGTCCTCGCGGACGAAGAAGTCGCATCGCGCCAGGCCGGTGCACCCGGTCGCCTTGAAGACGCGCACCGCCAGCTCGCGCACCTTGGCGACCGCGTCGTCGCCGATCGGGGCGGGGACCACGAGCTCCATCCCGCCTTCCTCGTACTTGCGCTCGTAGTCGTACCAGTCCCCGTGGACCACGATCTCGCCGGGCTGGGAGGCCTCGGGGTCCGCGTTGCCGATCACCGAGCACTCCACCTCGCGTGCCTGCGCGTCGGCCTCGATGATGACCCGAGGGTCGTGGTCCGCGGCCTCGGCGACCGCCTCGTCGAGCTCTGCCTCCGGGTTCGACACCCTCGAGATGCCCACGCTCGAGCCGAGCCTCGCCGGCTTGACCCAGAGCGGCCGGGTCATGGCTGCCGCTCGCTCCCGCCAGCGCTCCTCCCCCGCCTCGCAGAACTCGACCTGAGGGATGCCCTCGTAGGCGAGGACGCGCTTGAAGGTGAGCTTGTCGATCGTCAGCGCGGCGGCCAGGACGCCCGGGCCCGCGTAGGCGACGTCGAGGCATTCGAGGAGTCCCTGGACCGTCCCGTCCTCGCCGAAGGGGCCGTGAAGCACCGGAAAGGCGACGTCGCAGCCGAGGAGCCCGTCGCCGGGGCGAAGCTCGACCTCGGCGCCGTCGGCGGCCCAGCGGCCGTCGCGGGCGATGACGACATCGATCACATCGTGGCCGGCTTCGCGCAGGCCCGCGGCGACCGACTCGCCCGAGCTGAGCGACACCTCATGCTCGCTCGAGCGCCCGCCGCGGAGGACCGCGACCCTCACGCTACGGCCCGGTCCCGCCGCCGCCGGGGTGTCGTAGTGGTCGTCGGCGTGGTCGTGGTCGTCGGCGTGGTCGTGGTCGTCGGCGGCTGCTTGAACACCGCCACGAAGATCGTCACGCTGTCGCTCGAGCGGATGCGCGTGCCGGCGGTCGGCGACTGGCTCGTCACCCGCCCGTCCTGTGAGGAATCCGTCGTCGTCTGATGCTGAACGGTGACCTTGCCGACGCCGTTCGAGCTCAGCGTGCTCCGAGCCGAGGACTCGGTTTGGCCGACCACGTTCGGTACCACGACCGACCCGGCGCCGTTCGAGACCGTGATCGTGACCACGCTTCCCTTGTCGACCGAGTTGCCGGCCGCCGGGCTCTCGTCGGTCACCGTGCCCGCCGGCTCATCGGCGTTCTGGTTCACGGAGCGCGGCTTGAGTCCGGCCTGCCGGATCGCAGTCTCGGCAGCGGCGGCCTGCTGTCCGACGACCGAGGGCACGGTGACGAGGTTCGGGCCGAGCGAGACGGTGAGCGTCACCGACGTGCCGCGTGGGCTGTGCGAGTCCGGTGCCGGGTCCTGGGCGATCACCCGCCCGACCGGCTGGTCCGAGTGCTGGCGCTCGATCTTGACCTTGAACCGCGATTTCTCCAGGATCTTCGTCGCCGCGTTGGCCTGCTTTCCGACGACGTTCGGCACCGTGCCCACCCCGGGCCCGCTCGAGACCGTGACGGTCACCGTTGACCCTTCGTCGACCACCGTGCCCGCGCGCGGGTCCTGCTCGAGGACCGTCCCCGGCGGGCGCGGGTTGGGGGCGAGCGCGGTCTGCACGTCGAAGCCCTTGTTCTTCAGCTTGCGCTCCGCCTGCTGCTGGAGCAGGTCGGTGACCCTCGGCACCGGCACCTGCGTTGTCGTGTCTCGCAGGACGAAGAACCACACCAGTGCCCCCGCGATGAGCAGCGCGGCGATCACACCCGCGGCGATCTTGCGGTTGCGGGTCCAGAAGCCCTGGTCGGACGGCTCACCCTCGCCGGGCGGAGGCTGCGTGTCGGCGTCGGCGAGCGCGGCCCCCGCAGCCGCTCCGACTGCCGCCGCTCCCGCTGCCGCGGTGGCCGCTGTGTAGGAGGCCGTGTCGCCCAGGCCGCGCCCTGAGGGATCCGCCTCGGCGGAATCGAGCGCGCGGAGGAACTCGTCGGCGGAGCTGAACCGGTTCTCCGGGTCCTTCGCCAACGCGCGCAGCACGATTGCGTCGAGGGCCGGTGAGACCTGCGGGTTGAGCTGGCTCGGCGCCCGCGGCTGCTCCGACACCTGCTTCAGCGCAACCGCCACCGGCGTGTCGGCGTCGAACGGGACCTGGCCCGTAAGGCACTCGTAGAGCATCGCGCCGACCGAGTAGAGGTCGGAGGCCGCCGTGACCGGAAGGCCCTGCGCCTGCTCGGGAGACAGGTACTGCGCCGTGCCGAGGACCGACCCCGTCTGGGTGATCTCGGAGGCGCCTGCTCGCGCGATCCCGAAGTCGGCGACCCGCGCCCTCCCCTCGCCGTCGACGAGGATGTTCTGCGGCTTCAGATCGCGATGGATGATGCCCTTGGAGTGGGCGAACCGGACCCCCGCCAGGACCTGGCGCGTGATCTCGATCGCCTCGCCGACCGAGAGGCCGCGCTCGACGAGGTCCTTCAGGGAGGCCCCCTCGACGTACTCCATGGCGATGAAGGGGACGCCCTCGTGCTCGCCGCGGTCGTAGACGCTGACGACGTTCGGATGCTGAAGCCCCGCGGCGGCTGCCGCCTCGCGGCGGAACCGCTCGACGAACTGCTGGTCCTCGGCGTAGCGAGGAAGCAGGAACTTGAGCGCCACGCGCCGATCGAGCATCTGATCGTCGGCCGCCCAGACGTCGGCCATGCCCCCGGCGCCGATGCGGTGAAGAAGCCGATACCGGCCGGCGACGAGCGTGTCCGTGGCGAGTGGGGCCATCCCTCAGCCTCCCTCGTTGAGGACCGCGTCCATGATCTTCGTCGCGACCGGCCCCGCGACCTCGCCGCCGAAGCATCCCTGGCAGCGCTCGAGCGTCACGGCGACGGCGACCTTCGGATCGGTCGCCGGGGCGAAGCCGATGAACCACGGCTGATGGAGTCCGTTTGCCGGGTCGCCGATCTCGGCCGTTCCGGTCTTGCCCGCGAACGGCAGGCCCTCGACGGTCAGCCCGGCGGCTGTTCCCTCCTGGGTCACCTTGGTCATCATGCTCGTCAGCTCGTCGGCCGTCTTCGTGCTCATCACCGTCGACTGGGCCTCCGGATGGAGCGAGCTGATCGTTCGCCCGTCGGCGTCCGTGACCTCCTGGACGAACGTCGGCTTGTCGAGGACGCCCCTGTTGGCGACGGCGGCGGCGACCTCCGCCATCTGTATCGGTGTCGTGAGGAGCTGGCCCTGCCCGATCGCGACGCGCCCGATGTCGATCGGCCGGTTAGCGGTCAGGAGGTGGGACCCGTCGGTGGAATAGACGCCGCTCGGGACCATCTGCTGTGTCGGGTAGTCGAGCTGCGGGTCGTGGAAGAACCCGAAGCGGTCCATGTACTTGAACATCGTCGCGGGGCCGAGCTTCTCACCGACCTGGGCGAAGTAGGTGTTGACGGAGTAGGTGAGGGCGGTCGACATGTCGATGTCGCCGAACTGCTCACCGCCGGCGTTCGAGAGCGGCACGCCGCCGATCGTCTGCGGCGAGGCGCCGCTCAGCACCGTTGCGGGCGTGAACTGGCCCGAGTCGAGCGCCGCGGCCGCGGTGACGACCTTCATCGTCGACCCCGGCGGGTAGGTGCCCTGCGTCGCCCGGTTGACGATCGCCGACGGGCCCTTTGCGTGGTTCAGCTCGTCGAGGCCCGCCGACGTCCTCGCCTTGTTCGGGTCGAAGCCCGGCACCGAGACCATCGCCTTGACGGCGCCCGTCGTCGGGTCGAGCGCCACCGCCGACCCGCCGAAGCCCGACGCGCCGGGCGTGCTCGCGATCGCCGAGTTGAGCTCGTCGGTTGCGAGGCGCTGCACGTTCGCGTCGATCGTCAGCGTGACGTTTGCGCCCTGCTGCGTGATGCCACGCAGCTGGTCGATGATCGAGGAGAACTCGTTCTGGTTGCCGACGAGCGCGTCGTTCTCCGAGCGCTCGATTCCGGTCTGCCCCGCCTGGATGAAGCTGTAGCCGACGGGGTTTCCGAACAGCGACCCCGTCGGGTACTGGCGCACGTAGACGGGGTTCGGCCCGCCGCCCTCCGGCGAGCTCTCCGCGACAACGGTTCCGTCGGCGGTCTTGATGTCGCCGCGGTGGATCGTCTGCGCCTCGATCAGGGGCCGGCGGTTCGCCGAGTTGTCCTTGAGCGCCTCGGCGTCGAACACCGCCCACTGCGAGGTCTTCCAGACGAGCAGCGCCAGGAGCAGGAGCAGGAGCGCGTAGACGCGCACGATCGGCGCGTTCACGGCACGCCCCCAACGACCGGGTCGCCGAGCGAGCGCTGTGGGCGGCGCGCGCGCTCGGAGATCACGAGCAGCAGCCCGAGCAGGATGAAGTTGGCGATGACCGAGCTGCCGCCGTAGCTGACGAAGGGCAGCGTCACCCCGGTCAGCGGGATCAGCTTTACGACGCCGCCGACGATCACGAACGCCTGGAGCATGAAGACCGTGCTGAGGCCGGCCGCGAGCAGCTTCGAGAAGCCGTCGGGCGCCATCACGGCGGTCTTGAAGCCGCGGGCGCCGATCAAGGCGTAGACGGCGACGAGGCCGACGCCGCCGAAGAGGCCGAGCTCGGAGACGATCACCGCGTAGATCTAGTCGGTGTGCGGCGCCGGCAGGATGCTGCCGCAGTCGGGGAACGGCACCGAGCAGTGCGGGGCGAACGGGCCCGGAAGCTTCGAGCAGCGAGTCGCCGAGCCCGGCGCCGAAGAGCCCGCCGTCCGCCTGCGCGAAGAGCGACTGCTGGATCTGGCCGGCGCCGAAGGGCTCCGGCTTCGCGAACGGATGCAGCCAGATCTCGACCCGGTCGTGGATGTGGGAGATCTGCCCGGCGATGAGCACTGCGCCGACGAGGAACAGCGCCAGGCCGATGACGACGTAGCTGAGGCGGTTGGTGGCGATGTAGAGCAGCGCCAGGAAGGCGCCGAAGAACATCAGCGAGCTGCCGATGTCGCGGATGACGAACAGCATCAGCATCGCCGCGCCCCAGACCACGAGCAGCGGCCCGAAGTGCTTCAGCGGCGGGATGGTGAGCCCGAAGATCCTGCCGGGCGCCCACGCTCAGGAGCTCGCGGTGCTCGTGCAGGTAGCTCGCGAGGAAGATGACGATGCAGATCTTCGAGAGCTCGGCGGGCTGGAACGACAGCGGGCCCGAGCTTGATCTCGAGGTAGGCGCCGTTCACGAGCCCGCCGACCCCGGGCAGGCGCGGGGCCAGGAGCAGCAGGATCCCGAGGATCGCGATCAGGTAGCGGTAGCGCTCGAGCTTCGTGTAGTCGCGAAGGAAGACGACCGTCGCGGCGAAGAGAACCGCGCCGGCGACGAAGATCGACGCCTGCCGGAGCGCGAGCGTGTCGTTGATCCGGAAGAGCACGACGAGGCCGACCGCGGCGAGGAGGGCGCAGAGCGGGAACAGGTACGGGTCGGCGTGGGGCACGCGGATGCGCAGGAAGATGTGGACGCCCACGCAGACGGCGAGGAAGTAGCCGCCGTAGATGAGGCTGACGTCGCTGATCTTGTTGCTCTCGACGATGAGCACGGCCGCGAAGCCGGCGGCGACCAGGAGCGCCACCGGAATGAGCGCGAGGAGCTCGCGGTTGCGGGCGCTCACTGGCTTCCGCCCCGTTCTGCGTGCGTCTTCTGCGCCGCTTCTGCGTTCGCCGCCTTCTTCGGGTGGGCGGCTTGCTGCGCGCTTCGGCTTCGGCTTTGGCTTCGGCGGCGGCGGCTTCGGAACGCGCACCGGCTTCGGCGGGTTGGCCACCGCCGTGAGGTGCTTGATGAGGCTCGCCGCGTCGTCGTGGAAGCGCAGCGTGTGGTCGGTCGCGCCGCCGCGCTCGGACTTCGGCAGGCTCGAGACCTGGACGGGCGCCGCGTACTGCTCCGAGTAGAGCTTGAGGCCGAACGGAAGCTCGTAGGGCAGCCCGCGGTACAGGGCGAGTCGGCCGCCCGGGTCGGTCCCGAGGAAGTAGATCTGGCGCACGCCCCAGACCGCGAAGACCGCGAGGCCCGCCGAGACCGCGATCGTGGCGAGCGCGACCAGCACGCCGCGACGCCTGCTCCGCCGCTCTGGGGCTGCCGGCTCGGCCGCGGCGCCGCCGAGCGCGGCGCGGCGCCGGGCCTCGTGCTGCGCGGCGCCGGCGCGGACCGCCTCGCCCGTGAGGCCCGCCTCCTCGGCGGCCGGCCCGACGAGGGTGGCGCCGTCGGCCGCCCGCGACGGGTCCCCCTCGGCCAGGCGGAACGCGACGACGGTGATGTTGTCGCGCCCGCCCGCCGCGTTGGCGTCGGCGACGAGGCGATCGACCGCCTGCTCGAGCGTGTCGGACTCGGCGAGGATCTCGCGCGATCCTCGCCTCCTTGATCATCGTCGTGAGGCCGTCGGAGCAGATCAGGTACACGTCGTCGGGCCGGGCGCGGTAGGTCATCGTGTCGACCTCGACCTGAGGCTCGGGGCCCGAGCGCGCGGGTGATGATCGAGCGCTGCGGATGGTCCTCGGCCTGCGCGTCGGTGAGCCGGCCCTGCCGGCGCAGCTCCTCGACCAGCGAATGGTCGGAGGTGAGGAGCTTCAGCTCGCCGTCGCGCCACCGGTACGCGCGGCTGTCGCCGACGTGGGCCAGGCTCAGCTCGTCGCCGTCGAGGAGGGCCGCGGTCAGGGTCGTGCCCATCCCCGATCGTGAGGAGTCGGCCTGCGCGAGCCGGTGGATCCGCGCGTTGGCGTCCTCGGCGATCCCGCGCAGGTAGGTCTCGGGCGAGGTCTCGATCTTGGCGTCGGGAGAGAACGACTCGGCCGCGATGCGCGAGGCGACCTCCCCGGCCTGGGCCCCGCCCATCCCGTCGGCGACGGCGAACAGCGGGCGCGCGCGCGTAGTAGGAGTCCTCGTTCGCGCTTCGCTGCCTGCCGACGTCGGATCGGTAGGCCTCCTCGACGACGGCGAGCATCTACGGCGCTCCGGGGTCCACGGGCTAGTCCATCCCGGGGACGTCGAGCTCGAACCGGAGCTCGGTGTCGCCGATCCGGATCTCGTCGAGGTCCCCCATGCGCGCCTCCCCGTCGAGGCGGGCGCCGTTCAGGAACGTGCCGTTCGTGGAGTTCATGTCCTCAACGTAATAGCTGCCGCCGCGAGAGTAGAAACGCGCGTGGATGCCCGATGCGAAGCGGTCCTCGATCCTCACGTCGGCCTCGCTCGAGCGGCCGATCGCGAGGCCGCCGAAGAGGTCGAACCGCTCGCCGGGCTGGAGCCCGCCGCCGGTCTGTACCACGAGCCACGCGTCGGTCGGCGCCGCGCGCCCCCCGGGGCCGATCGGGTGGACGCCCGTCGCCTCCGGCGCCGGGCCGCGCCGTGGTCCGAAGCTCCCGGAGAGCGCTGCGCGCCACCCACAGCAGGAACAGGTAGAGGACCGCCAGGAAGGCGAACTTGAGGCCGACTGCGATCGGATCGGTGTTCATGGCGTGCGGGCGCGGCGGGCGAGACCGAGAGGCTAAAGGTGTTACCAGCGGCCGGGGCGCCACCCGCCGGCCCCGGACGCGAGAGCAGAAGGGAATCTCGCGGCGCAAGCCGCGAGCAATATGTTCCAGCGGAAGCGGAGGAGCCGGCGGAGTTCTTCCCTACTGCTCGATGTCGAACGTGAAGTGGGTCGTTCCGAGCGTGACGTGGTCGCCAGGCGAGAGGCGGGAGCGGTCCACGAGGCGGTCGTTGACCTTCACGCCGTTTGTCGAGCCGAGGTCGACGACCTGCCAGTCGCCGTTCGAGGAGCGGCGAAGCTCCGCGTGCCGGCGCGACACGTTTGGATCGTTCAGGACGCAATCGCACTCGCGCGAGCGGCCAAGCACCGCGACGGGGCCATCCAGCACGTAGCGACGATCGTCGAGGGAAACGATCGCCTTGGTGTCGACGAGGCGCTCCGCCGGCCGGCTGACGCTCGCCCGCGAGGCCTTCGGAGGGACCGTGTAGACCATCGTGTGGCCCTCCTCCCCCTGCGCCGGCGCCTCGCCCTGGCGCGCCGGGGGCTTCACGAGGCGGGTCTGGATTCCGAACTCTCCGAGCCGCAGCCTTTCGTCGACCTTGAGCTCGACCTCGGGTCGCGTGAGAAGGGCATAGTCGTTGCGCCGAGCGTGCTCCAGCAGGTAGCCGGAGAGCTCTTGGCCGAGCGAGCGCTCGTACCCCTCGATCCGCCCGTGGTCCTCGGGCGAGAGCCAGACCGTGTACTGGTTCGGCACGTATACCCGCGACACCGAGGCGGTCCTGTGCGCGTCCATCTCCTTCGCCAGCTTCCGGGCGATCTCCACCGGCTGGACCTGGGAGGAGAAAGCGCGGCTGAAGACGCCCTCGACCAGGCCTTCAATGCGCGCTTCAAGGTTTCTAAGGACGCTGATGGCTTCTCTCCTGGGGCGCCGGCAACGTGGGGGCGACCCCGGAGAATCCTAGTGGTGCGAGTACGAACCGCCGCCAGCCTGGCTCGGCTCCCGGCGCGCGGCGATCGAGCCAGATCACGAGCAGGATTGCGGCGAACGCGACGATCGGAGTCGCGGCTGCGGCGGGCTCCAGCGCTCGAATCGCAGCCGTCAGGGCCGCCGCCCACAGCACCGCCCCGACGAGCGACAGCGCCAGGTGGCTCGCGCGCAGAATCGGCCCGATCGCCCAGGCCGCGAGACCGAACGCCGCTGCCGCGCCGAGCGAGTGGAGGCTTCCGAGCGGCACCAGGACCTGGTGGTAAGCCGCCGAGGCGGAGTGCGTCCATCCGGCGCCCGCGACCGGTGCGATGTGCCGGCCGATTCCCAAAACGACGGCCCCGGCGGCCAGCCAGAACCATCCGAGTGCCCCGAGCGCCGCCCGCTCGACCCCTTCGCCCTGCCGTCCGGCGAACGCGGGGTAGGCGATGGCGAGGGTGGCGGCGCCGAGCGCGGGTGCGAGTACGGGGATCACGGCACGCTCGATCGCCGCGGCGAAGATCATCGCCGGCGCGCACAGCAGGCCAAGCACGAGCGCGAGGCCGGGCAGGTTGGCCGGTCCGCCGAGGGCCCACACAGCGGCCATGAGCCCGACCGCGGCCGCGAGGCGCGCGACCCGGCCGCTCCGGCCGCGCGCCGGCTCCCCCGGCGCCCCCGCAGGTAGTTGGCGCTCGTCATCGAGCTCGTCGAGCTCATCGGACAGCGTGTCGGCGAGGCCGGCGAGCTCGGGCCGCATCGCGGGCTCGGGCACGAGGCAGTCATCTATGAGGGCGCAGAGGTCCGCGGGAAGGTCCGGGCGCTCACCCCCGAGGGGCGGCACCGGCGAGCCGATTCTCCGCGCGGTCGCGGCCGGCGTGCCGCCGGCGACGGGGTTGAGCCCGGCCCAGCACTCATAGAGCGTCAGGGCCAGGGAGTACACGTCGGCGGCCTCGCCGACGTCGCCGCCGTCGGCCTGCTCGGGGGCCATGTAGGCGAGGGTCCCGACGACCTCGCCGGTTCCGGTGAGCCGCGCCTCGCCGGCCATGGACGCGATGCCGAAGTCCATGAGCTTCGCGGCCGTCCCCGATCCCTTGCGGTTCACGACGACGTTCGCCGGCTTGACGTCGCGATGGACGACGCCGCGCGAGTGGGCATGGCCGAGCGCGCCGCAGACGTCGATTCCGACCTCGGCGACGTCGCGGTCGGTGAGCTCCCCAGACGCGGCCAGCTCCCCCAACGGAGCCCCCGCGGCGAGCTCGCTCACGAGGATCGCGCTCTCCGCTTCGGCGCCGAACTCATAGAGAGTGACGACGCCGGGGTGGTTGAGCCGGGCTGCCGCCTTCGCCTCGCGCAGCACGCGCTCCGAGTCGGCGCCGGGGATCTCCTTCACGGCGACCTCGCGCTGGAGGCGCTCGTCGAATGCGCGGTAGACCACGCCCATCCCTCCCGAGCCGATGCGCTCGAGGATGCGGAACCGGCCGAGAACGAGGTCAGACGCCACCAACCTTCACGTTCGCGGCCGGCGGGCGCCCTCCTGCCCGCCAGCGCGCGGCGAGGTCCCCGGGTGCCCAGCGGTAATACTCTCGGCACGAAAGGCGCCTGCAATCGGGCGCTTTCGACAATGTCCATCGAAGACGAATCACCCTACGCCGCCCGCCGATCCCGGCCCGAGCGCAGAGACCCCGCCGAGCGCCACCGCCAGGTCATGGCGCGGCGCGGCGTCGCGGCCGTCATGGGGCTCGTCGTGCTGATCCTGGTCGTGCTGGGCGTGAAGGGGTGCCTTGACGCGCGGAAGACGCGGAGCTTCGAGAACTTCGACGCCGACCTGAAGTCGCTCGTCGCGCAGACGGACCAGCTCTCGAAGGGCTTCTTCCAGCACCTCGAGAACCCGTCCGGCTCGAAGCTCACCTTCCAGACCGAGCTCAAGACCGACGCGGGCACCGCGTCCTCCCTCTCGGCCCGTGCGCAGGACCTCTCGACGCCCGACGAGCTGGGCGCAGCGCACGCCGATCTCGCGCTCGCCTACGAGCTCCGCGCCAACGCACTCAACGGGATCGCCGAGGAGCTCGCCGGCGGCGGGTCCGGAGAGGCGACCGCGAAGCATGTCGTCGCGCAGATGAAGCAGCTGCTGGCGAGCGACGTCGTTTACGCCCGTGCCCAGAGCGAGATCGACAACGCGCTCGCCGACCAGGGGATCTCGGAGCACGCGCCCCCGAGCCAGTTCCTCCCCGATCCCCAGACCAAGTGGCTAGACGTGACGACGATCGCGGGGATCCTCTCCGGGATCGGGGTCTCCGGCGGAGGCGGTGGTGGCTCCGTCAGCGGCGTGCACGGAACCGGGCTCTCGACGGCGACCCTCAACGGCTCGACACTGACGCCCAACGGGACCACCGCCGTCACCTCCGCGCCGCCGAACACCCTGGACGTCGCCGTCCAAAACCAGGGCGACTCGACCGAGCGCAACATCCAGGTGAGCGTCAAGGTGTCCGGCGGGGGCACGAACAAGACCAAGCAGACGACGATCGGGAGCATTGCCGCCGGGGGCACGGGGACGGCGAACGTCGCGCTCGGATCCGTTTCGAGCGGAGCCGCGCTTACGATCCAGGTGAAGGTGGCGCCCGTGCTCGGCGAACACGTCACCACCAACAACAACGCCACCTATAACGTCACCTTCGCGTAGGCGCCGGATACCTTTCGCACCCATGAAGGTCGCCTATCTCGGCCCAGCCGGAACCTTCTCCGACGACGCGGTCCAGGCCGCGGCGGCCGGGCGCGACGTGGAGCGGGTCCCGCTGGAGACGGTCCACGCAGCGATCTCGGCCGTCGCCGAGGGTGCCGCCGACCTGGCGCTCGTCCCGTTCGAGAACTCGATCGAGGGCTCCGTCCGCCCTACTCTCGACGCGCTGGCATTCGACGTCGAGGGAGTGATGATCGCCGGCGAGCACGATCAGCCCATCCGGCACAGCCTCGTGGCGCGAGAGGCCATTGCGCTCGGCGCGATCGAGCGCGTGCTCTCCCATCCGCAAGTGCTTGCACAGTGTGCGCGCTTCCTGCGCACGGAGCTGCCGGGGTCCGAGGTGGTCGCGACGACCTCGAGCGCGGAAGCCATCAGGAGCGTGGGCCTTACCTCTGAGCCGTGGGCGGCGATCGGCGCGGCCTCGGCCGCCGACCTCTACGGCTGCGAGGTCCTGCGCAGCGGGATCGAGGACGAGGCCGGCAACGTAACCAGGTTCATCTGGATCGCCCCCGAGGCGACCGCCATCGACGGCTCAGGGGACTGGCGGACGACGCTCGTGTTCTCGGAGCTCGGCCAGGACCACCCCGGGGCGCTCGTGGAGGCGCTCACGGAGTTCTCCCGGCGCTCGGTCAACCTGACGCGGATCGAGTCGCGGCCGCTCCGCCAGGGGCTTGGCCGGTACATGTTCTTCGTCGACCTGGAGGGCCGCGAGGACGACGCTGCGGTGGCCGAGGCGATCGACGGCCTCCGCCGCAAGGCCGAATCGGTTCGGATCCTCGGGAGCTACCCGGTCGGCGAGCTCGGGCTCCGTTCCGGCTGAGTCCGTCGGCCGGTGGGGCCGCCGGACGCAATCCGTATCCTTTCCGCACCATGGCGAGCCTCGCGGTAGCTGAACGGGGTGTGCGGGACGCCGACGATGGCGACCCCGAGGTAGTGAGGCGGCCCGGCGTCGCGTCCAGCCGCGTTCTCGTCCTCAACGCAAGCCACGAGCCCATCAACGTGTGCACGGTCAGGCGCGCGGCGGTGCTCGTGCTCAAATCGCGGGCCGAGGTGCTCGAGGAGGGCGCGGGGGCTCTCCATTCGGAGCGCCTGGTCTTCGCCCGGCCGTGCGTGATCAGGCTGATCCGCTATGTCCGCGTCCCACGCGACGTCCATCGACGCAAGATCACCCGCAAGGCCGTCCTGGCGCGCGACGCCTGGACGTGCCAGTACTGCGGCCGCGAGGCGCACGCCGGCCTCACCGTCGACCACGTGATTCCGAGGAGCCGGGGCGGTCAGTCGGTGTGGGAGAACATCGTCGCCTCCTGCGCGCCGTGCAACCGCAAGAAGGGCAACCGGCTCCCGCGCGAGGTCTCGATGCACCCGCGCAACCGGCCGAAGGCGCCGGGCCCGACGATCTTCATCCGCATCGCGAGCCCCACGGTCCCGCTGGCCTGGGAGCCGTACCTGGCGGCTGCCTGACGGTGGGCCCGGCTAAGCGGCGTCCGCCGCCTCGGCCGCGGGCTCCGCGATGGCGCCGTTGATCGCGCCGCCGGACTCCACGACGAGGGCGACCGCCACGAGGCGGTCGTCGTCTCGGATGTTCATGACCTTCACGCCCTGCGTCGCACGGCCCATCTGCGAGATGCCGCCCGCCTGCGTGCGCTGAACCATGCCGTTCTGCGAGATGAAGAGCAGGTCCTGGTGCTCGCGCACGATGAGCGCGCCGGCAAGTCCGCCCTTCTTCGCGGTCAGCTTCGCGGTCAGCACACCCTTGGTCCCTCGCCCCTTCACCGGGTATTCGGAGACCTGGGTCCGCTTGCCGTAGCCATTCTCCGTCACCACGAAGAGCTCCGACTCGTCGCGGGCGATATCCATCGCCAGCACGCGGTTCGCCTCGCGGCCGATCTTGCCCGAGACGTTCATGCCCTTGACGCCGGAGGTGTCGCGGCCCATCGCCCGGACGGCCTTCTCCGAAAAGCGCGAGGCGTGCCCCGACTTCGATACGAGGAGGATGTCGTCATCGCCCGAGGTGAGGCGCACCTGCACGAGCTCGTCGCCGTCGCGGACCTTGATCGCGATGATGCCGTCGGCCTTGATCTTCGTGTTGTAGTCGGTGAACTGGGTCTTCTTCACGAGGCCCTTGGAGGTGGCGAAGACGAGGAACTTGTTCTCCTTGAAGTCCCTGGTGGGGATCACCGCCATCACCTTCTCCCCCTCACGAAGCGGCAGGACGTTCACGAGGGCTCGGCCCTTTGAGTTGCGCGACCCCTCCGGGAGCTCGTAGACCTTGAGCCGGTAGACCTTCCCGCGGTTGGTGAAAAAGAGCAGGAAGTCGTGCGTCGAGCAGATGTGGAGGTGCTCGATGTAGTCGTCCTCCTTGAGGTCCATCCCGGTGACGCCGATGCCGCCGCGCCGCTGCTGGCGGTAGGTCACTAGCGGCAGGCGCTTCGCGTAGCCCGAGTGGGTGATCGAGATCACCATCTGCTGGTCGGCGATGATGTCCTCGACGTTCATGTCGCCCTCGAAGTGGGTGATCTCGGTGCGGCGCTCGTCGCCGTAGCGCTCGCCGATCTCGCTGATCTCCTCGGTGACCAGGGCGTCGATCCGGGCCGGCTCGCCGAGGATCGCCCGCAGCTCGGCGATCGTCTTCAAGAGCTCGGCGTGCTCGGCGCGGACCTTGTCGGACTCGAGCGCGGTCAGGCGCTGCAGGCGCATGTCGAGGATCGCCTGCGCCTGCGTGTCGCTGAGCTCGAACCTCTCGATCAGGCCCGCTCGGGCCTCGTCGGGATCGGCGGAGCCGCGGATCAGCGCGATCACCGCGTCGAGGTTGTCGAGCGCGATGAGTAGCCCCTCGAGCACGTGCGCCCGCGCCTCCGCGCGGCGCAGCTCGTGCTGGGTGCGGCGCACGATGACCTCGCGCTGGTGGCCGACGTAGTGCTGGATGCACTCCTTGAGGCTGAGGGTGCGCGGCACGCCGTCGACGAGGGCCACCATGTTGACGCCGAACGAGGTCTGCATGGCCGTGTGCTTGTAGAGCTGGTTCAGCACGACGGCTGCCGGGTCGCCGCCCCGCTTCAGCTCGATCACGAGGCGCATTCCCGACCGATCGGTCTCGTCCCGGAGGTCGGAGATGCCGGTGATCTTCTTCTCGCGGACCAGGTCGGCGATCTTGGTGATCAGGCCGCCGTCGCCGCCCTTCTTCACCATGAACGGCAGCTCGGAGACGATGATCGCCTCCTTGCCGCCCTTCAGAGGCTCTACGTGCGCCCGGGCGCGGACCTTGATCGAGGCGCGGCCGGAGGCGTAGGCGTCGCGGATGCCCTCCATGCTCATCAGGCCGCCGCCGGGGAAGTCGGGGCCCTTGACGTGCTCCATCAAGCCGGCCAGGTCGATCTCGGGGTTCTCGATGTAGGCCTTTACGGCGCCGATGGTCTCGCGCAGATTGTGCGGCGGGATGTTGGTCGCCATGCCGACGGCGATGCCGGCGGCGCCGTTGACGAGCAGGTTCGGGAAGCGCGCCGGCATGACGAGCGGCTCCTGTTGGGACTCGTCGTAGTTCGGGCCGAAGTCGACCGTCTCGGCCTCGATGTCGCGCAGCATCTCGGTCGCGAGCCGTGAGAGGCGGGCCTCGGTGTAGCGCATGGCCGCCGGCGGGTCGTCGTCGATCGAGCCGAAGTTGCCCTGGCCGTCGACGAGCGGGTTGCGCAGGGAAAACTCCTGCGCCATCCGGGCGAGCGTGTCGTAGATCGCCGTGTCGCCATGTGGGTGGTACTTGCCCATCACCTCGCCGACGATGAAGGCGCACTTGCGGTACGCGCGGTTCGGCTGCAGCCCGAGATCGTGCATCGCGTACAGCACCCTGCGGTGGACGGGCTTCAGTCCGTCACGCGCGTCGGGCAGCGCCCGACCGACGATCACGCTCATCGCGTAATCGAGGTACGACGACCGCATCTCGGTGGTGAGCTCGCGCTCCTCGATACGACCGGTCAGGGCGTCGAGTCCAGCTTCCATCTCTCACCGGCCCCCGACTACACGTCGAGGAACCGGACCTCCTTCGCGTGGTTCTCGATGAACGCCTTGCGGGGCTCGACCTTGTCGCCCATGAGGTCGGTGAAGATGCGCTCGGCGAGGGCGGCGTCGTCGATGGTCACCCGCTGGAGCGTCCGCGTCTGCGGGTCCATCGTCGTCTCGCGAAGCTGCTCGGCGTTCATCTCGCCGAGACCCTTGAAGCGCTGCATCTGCACCCCGTGGCGCGCGAGCTCGAGGACGCAGCGGCGAAGCTCGCCGAACGAATCGGCGTCGCCCGTCCGCTCCCCGAGCGTGATCGCAAACGGCGGCTGGCCCACCTGCTTCAGCAACTCCGCATGGACCTCGACCAGGTGGCGGTACTCGGTCGAGCCGAAGAGTGCCGCGGTCAGCCTGTGTGTCCGCGCGAGCCCGCTGGCGCGGTGCACCGCCCGAACGGTGAGCTCGTCGGCAGACGAGCCGGTGAGCTCCGTCTCGAACGGCTCTCCCTTCGGATCCGCGGCCTCGATCACCTTCTTGGCGCCGGCGAGGGTGGCCGCCCCTTCGTCCAGCAGCCGGGACTCGGACAGGAAGGCGACGAGGTCGTGGCCGAACTCCGCCCGCAGCGACTCGGACCAGCCCTCGTACTCGTTGAGGCGCCGGTTGAACCGCTGCCACCGGGCGCCCGACAGCTTGTGCCCCTTGCTCTTGCCGTCGACGATCGCGAACCGCTCGACCTTGTCGCGAAGGAGGATCTCCTCGAGCTCGGACTCCTTCTCGATGTAGGTGTCCTGCTTGCCGTTGCGCATCCTGTAGAGCGGGGGCGTCGCGATATAGACGAAGCCCGCGTCGATCAGCTCACGCATTTCGCGGTAGATGAACGTGAGGGCGAGAGTGCGGATGTGGGCGCCGTCCACGTCGGCGTCGGTCATCAGGATCACCTTGTGGTAGCGCGCGTCTTCGATGTTGAACTCCTCGCGCACGCCGGTACCGACCGCGGTGATCAGGTTCTGAATCTCCTGGTTCATCAGGACCTTGTCGATCCGCGCCTTCTCGACGTTGATGATCTTCCCGCGCAGCGGAAGGATGGCCTGCGTGTTGCGATCGCGGCCCTGCTTTGCCGAGCCGCCGGCCGAGTCGCCCTCGACGATGAAGAGCTCGGCGAGCGCCGGGTCGCGGACGGTGCAGTCCGCCAGCTTGCCCGGCAACGTGGAGTTCTCGAGCGCGGACTTGCGGCGGGTGAGGTCGCGGGCCTTGCGAGCGGCCTGCCGGGCCCGGGCGGCGTCGACCGCCTTCGACGCGATGCGGCGCGCGTCGGCAGGGGTCTCCTCGAGGAACTCGCCCAGCTTCCGGTTGACCGTCTCCTTGACGAGGCCCTCCACAGGCGGGTTGCCGAGCTTCGTCTTCGTCTGGCCCTCGAACTGCGGCTCGCGGAGCTTCACGGAGATGACGGCGGTGAGGCCCTCGCGGACGTCGTCGCCCGTGAGGTTCTCGTCCTTCTCCTTGAGCAGGCCCTTCTGCCGGGCGTAGGCGTTGATCGTGCGCGTGAGCGCCGACCGGAAGCCCGAGAGGTGCGAGCCCCCTTCATGGGTGTTGATGTTGTTCGCGAAGCTGAAGACCGACTCCTGGTAGCTCGAGTTCCACTGCATCGCGACCTCGACCTGCCCGTCCTCGGTCTCGTTCTCGAAGAAGATCGCCTTGCGGTGCAGGGCGTCCTTGTTCTCGTTCAGGTGGGCGACGAAGTCGACGATGCCGCCCTCGTACTGGAAGGTCTCGCGCTGGCCGGCGCCGCGCTCGTCGACGAGATCGATCCTCAGGTTCCGCGTCAGGAACGCGGTCTCGCGCAGCCGCTCCGCGAGCGTTGCGTAGTCGAAGCTCACCTCCTCGAACACCGCGGCGTCGGGGAGAAACGTGATCGTCGTCCCGGTCTTCTTGCTGGCCGCCCCGCGCTTCAGGTCGCCCTGCGGCTCGCCGCGCTCGTAGTCCTGGGTCCAGACGTAGCCGTCGCGGCTCACCTCGAGGTGGAGCCGCTCCGAGAGGGCGTTCACGACCGAGACGCCGACGCCGTGGAGGCCGCCCGACACCTTGTAGCCGCCCCCGTCGCCGAACTTGCCGCCGGCGTGGAGCGTCGTCAGCACCACCTCCGCCGCCGGCCGCTTCTCCTCCGGATGCTCATCGACCGGGATACCGCGGCCGTCGTCGATGACCGTGACGCTGTTATCGGGGTGGAGCGTCACGTCGATGCGGTCGCAGTGGCCCGCGATCGCCTCGTCGACCGAGTTGTCGACGACTTCGTAGACGAGGTGGTGAAGGCCGCGCGGCCCGGTCGAGCCGATGTACATCCCCGGGCGCTTGCGGACCGGGTCGAGCCCGCGCAGTACGGTGATCTCGTCCGAGGTATAGGCGCCGTCGCCGGTCGCGTTCTTCGCGTTGGTCGCCCTGGGCGAGGGCTTGCTAGCGCTTTTTGCCACTAAGTCCTTTCGCTGGCGGGCGGCACGCGCTGGTGGACAGGCCTACCCGCTCCGATCAGAGGAAACCCCGGACCGGCTGACGCGAATTCTGACCGTTGCGCCAGACGACTCGGGGTGCTCAAGTAGTGGACGTAAGTCTATCAGGAACGGCCCTCGCCAAACCGCGACGTTTGCCACAAAAGCCCTGCAAATCGCGGACAAAATGTGCATCGCGCCATCGGAGGAGGGAGCGCGGGGGCCCCTGAGCGGCCCCGCGACCGTGCTAGGGATACCACGGTGCGGATCGGCCGCGTCCTCCCAGGGCTCCTGGCTCTCGGTCTGAGCCTCGTGGCGCCGAGCCCTTCGTCCGCCGTCTCGCCCGGCGCCTCGAGGCCCACGGTCCTCCGCTCGAGGCACGTGGTGCTGAGCCGCCCGGCCCGGCGCTAGCCCTCGCGCCTACTCGTGTCTGGCCGCGTCGGCCGTGAACCTGAGGCCGTCGATCGGGTCGTCGAGGCGATCGTTGAGACGGCGGAGGAGCTCGGGCCCCATCAGGTCGAGCTCCTGGGCCCACACCGCCGAGCGGCAGGCCACGGTGACGACCCCCTCCCGCTCGGCGACCGGAGTCGCCTCCGCGGCGATCGCAGCGCCGGCGACGTCGGGCCAGTGAAGCTGTACCGCGGCAAGGGGGGTCGGCGGCGCCGTCCGGCTCTTCAGCGCGCCGAGCGCCGAACCGACCTCGCGGGGCCGGGCGCGCCTCGTCACGCCGCCTCGCCGAGACCGCGCGGTTGCGCGCGCCCGTCCCAAAGCGCGAGCTCCTCACGGTCGATCTCGGCCGGCATGTGTGCCGACTCCGTCGCGGTGATGAGGGCCTGCCCGCCGCCCTCCTTGAGCCGGCTTGCGAGGCGGAGACGCCGCTCTGGGTCGAGCTCGCTCATCACGTCGTCGAGAAGCATCAGCGGCGGGACCAGTCGCGCGTCGAGCAGCACCCGCCGCTCGGCGAACAGGAGCGCGAGGAGCGCGGCTCGCTGTTCGCCCTGCGACGCGTAACGGCGCGCCGCGCGCCCGTCGATGGTCACCTCGAGCTCGTCGAGGTGGGGCCCGTGCCCGCTCCATCCGCGGGCGAGGTCGGAGCCGCGGCGCTCGGCGAGCTCCGCCGCGAGCTCCGCCGCGGAGGTCGCGGAGCTCCGGGGTCGATAGCGGACGATTGCGTCCTCCCCGAGGCCCAGGTCATCGGCCGCGGAGGCGAACTCGGCGGCGATGCTCTCCGCGACCTCGGCCCGGGCCTGCATGAGATCGGCGCCCGCGTCGGCCAGCTCGGCATCCCAGGCGTCGAGACCCGCCGGCTCCGCGCCACGGGCGCCCGCGAGGAGCGCGTTGCGCTGGGCGAGAGCGGCGCGGTAGCGGTCACGCGTCGCTGCGCGCGCCGGCCGCAGGGCCGCCGCAAGCCTGTCCAGCCGGGCGCGCCGCGGGCCCGGTCCGCCCTTGATGAGGTCGAGCCGATCCGGGACGAACACACCGAGTGACGGGCGGATCGCCGCCGCCTCCGAGCCGATCGCCTTGCCGTCAAGAAGGTGGCGTGTCTCGCCCGAACGGTCAGCGGACCATAGGAAGCGGAAGCGGTCGCCAGCACCGGCGACGAGCGCCTCGGCTCGGGCCAGGTCGGAGCCGAAGGCAATCGTCTCGCGGCGCCGGGCCGTGCGGGGCGAGCGGCCCGTGAGCGCGAGGCAGATCCCCTCGAGCAGCGACGACTTCCCGACGCCGTTCGGCCCGTGGACGAGGGTCAGGCTCGAGGAGAGGTCGAATCTCGCGGTGGCGAGGTTCCGCAGGCCCGAGACCTCGAGCGAGGAGACGACGGTGGCTGCGCGCCCCTCCAAGGCATCACCGCTAGACGTTGAGCCGAATCGGCATGACCAAATAGCTGAAGTCGTCGCTGCCGGAGGCCTGGAGCAGCCCCGGGCGAAGCGGCGAGCTCAGCTTGAGGACGAGCTCCTCCGTTGCGACGCTCTCGATGCCCTCGATGACGAACTGGGGGTTGAAGGCAATCTCCATCGCATCGCCGCTGTAGGGAGCGGGCATCCCCTCGCTCGCGTCGCCGATCTCCGGGGTCTCGGCGGCGACCGTCAGCTCTCCCTCGGAGAAGGCGAGGCGGAGCGGAGCGTTCCGCTGCGCGAGCTGTCCGATCCGCCGGGTGACGTCCAGAAGCTCCGAGCGCGGGAGCCTCACCTCGTGCTCGAATGATTCGGGGATGAGCTGGCGCCAGCTCGGGAACTGGCCCTCGATCAGCCGCGACGCGATGGTGACGCCGGCGGTGCGGCACACCACCTGATTGCGTGCCAGCGACAGGTCGACCTCGTCGGCGCCCTCCTGGCCGATGACGCGAGCGAGCTCCCGCAGTGCCTTCGCCGGGACGTTCGCCTCGACCTTCGCACTGAGCGGAGTCTCGAGCGTCGTGTGCTTGACGCTGAGGCGGTAGGAGTCCGTGGCGACCATCGTCAGCGTGTCGCCCTCGCCCGAGACGAGGACGCCGGTGAGGATCGGGCGCACCTCGTCGCGCGATGCGGCGCGGGCGACGAGGTCGATGGTTTCGGCGAGTGGCGCGGCCGGGAGGGTCACGACGTCATCGCCGGGCTCCGGCAGCTTCGGGAAGTCCTCCGACGCCAGCGTCTTGAGGTGGAAGCGCGCCGAGCCGGCGACGATCTCCACGTCGCGCTGGTCCGGCCGCAATGCCGACCTCAACGGAGCCGCCGGGAAGGCTTCGAGCCACGTCACCGAGGAGGCGAGCCGGCAGCAGCACCTCGCCGGCCGTCTCGACGGCGGCGTCGGTCTTGCACGTGAGCGAGAGCTCAAGGTCGGTGGCGCGAAGCGTGAGGCCGTCGGCATCCGCGTCGAGGTGGACACCGCCGAGGGCGGGGAGCGTGGTACGTGACGAGACGGCTCGGCTAACGAGCGAGAGGCTGGAGACGAGATCGTCGCGGGTGAGGGAAAGCTTCATTGTGAGTTCCTGATCTAACTACTTGGGTCAGATGTATTGATGATGGGGATGGGTGGGGGCAAAGGTGTCTTCACGAGCGTTCATGCGGGCTGGCGGAGGTGGGATGAGAGTGGGGATTGTCAGCGCCGAGCGGGAGCGCGGGAGCCTTCGGTGCTCTGGCGACCCCGAGTATCTCCCGAGCGCGCTCAACGGTGCGGGCGGTGGGTGAGCCGGCCTCAAGCCGGCCCTCGACGGCGCGGATGGCGTGACGGATCGTCGCGTGGTCGCGGTTGAAGTCGCGGGCGAGGCCGGCAAGGCTCGCGTTCGTGAGCTCGCGGCTGAGGTAGATGGCGACCTGGCGCGCCTGCGCGATCCGTGGAGCGCGGGAGGAGGAGCTGAGCTGCTGCGGGTCGACGCCGCTCGCCTCGGCTACGGCCTCCTTGATCGCGTTCGTCTTCGGCGCGGAGTCGGCGGCAGCGGGATCACGCTTGGAGGAGGCGCCGAGCGCGCGTTCGACCAGCCCATGGGTCAGCGGCTCGCTCAGCATCGAGCCGAGCGCCGCGACGCGGGTCATCGCGCCCTCGAGGCGGCGGACGTTGTCGGGCACCGACGCGGCGATGGACGCGAGCGCACCCGGATCGTCGAGAGAGAGGGGGAGTGAGGTCGTCATCCGCCAGAGAAGCGCGACGCGGGTCCGGACGTCGGGCGGAGCCAGCTCCACCGTGAGGCCCCAGTGGAAGCGGTCGCGCAGGCGCTCGGCGAGATGCTCGAGTGCCTCGGGTGGGCGGTCGCTCGAGAGAACGATCTGTTTGCCGGCGAGATGGAGGGCGTTGAAGGTGTCGACGAACTCCTCCTCGGTCTTCGGCTTGCCCTCCAGCGCCTGGACGTCGTCGATCAGGAGCGCGTCGACGTCGCGGTGCCGGCGCTTGAAGGCGGCGGGCCCGTCCTGTCGGAGGCAGGTCACGAACTCGGTCGTGAAGCGCTCCGCCGTCGTGCCGTGGACGGCGAGGTCCGGCCTGCGCTCACCGAGGTAGTTGGCGACGGCGCCGAGGAGGTGGGTCTTCCCGAGCCCGGGCGGGCCGTGGAGAAAGAGCGGGTTGTAGGCCTCGCCCGGCGATTCGGCGACGGCGAGGGCGGCCGAGTGCGCAAGCCGGTTTCCGGGCCCGATCACGAAGCGGTCGAACGTGTGAAGTGGGTTCGGCTTCAGCGGCTCGACGCCGCCATCGGGCTCCTCAGCGCGCTTCGCGCCGAGCAGCTCCACGCGCTCGATCTCAGCTGATCGATCGCGCGCAACGCGCTCGATCAGCGCGCCGTAGCGACGTTCGACCCACTCCCGGCTCGACGACGGCGCCTCGAGCTCGAGCGTCCCGGCGCGGAGCGAGACGGGCCGCAGGGCCTCGAGCCAGAGCTCGAACGTCGAAGCCGGCAGGGTGTCAGCGAGCGCCTCCCGCACCTCCGCCCAGATCGAATCGAGGTCGGAGGGCGGAGGAAGAGGCACGGCGGGCGATCATAGGAGCTGCCACCCGACGGCCACCGGGCCTCGCCGAGTGGCCCGCGCATAACGCGCGAAAAACGCACCGCCGTGGCCGCCCCGCCGCCGGGTGGCGGGTCCGGGTCGTGCCCCTATACTGGCGCGCCGCGGCCGAACCACCGCGAGCCCCGAGCCCCGTCGACTGTGAAGCGGACCTACCAGCCCAAGAAGCGCAAGCGCGCCCGCACCCACGGGTTTCGCGCACGCATGCGGACCCGCGCGGGCCGCGAGGTGATCCGCCGCCGCCGCCGCAAGGGCCGCAAGCGGCTCACCCCCTGATGGCCCGCAGCGGCGCCTCGCGCCGTCGCCAGCGGCTGACCCGCAGCGGCGACTTCGACCGCGTGTTCCGCCAGGGCGCCTCACGCGGCAACCGGTTCTTCGTCCTCTACGCGTTTCCGCGCGAGGCGGACGCCGAGGCCGCGGACGATGTGCGGCTCGGCGTGTCGGTCGGGCGGAAGGTGGGAGGCGCCGTCGAGCGAAACGCCGTCAAGCGGGCCGTGCGAGAGGCGTTCTGGTCGCTCGGCGACTCGCTCGGCGACGGCGGCGACTTCGTGGTCGTCGCCCGCCCGGAGGCGGCCGGGCTCGTGGCACGTGGCCGCACGGCGGGCGTGACCGACGCGCTGCGGGAGCTGATCGACGACGCCGAAGGACCGTTCGACGTGAAACGCCTCGCACAGCGCGCCCGCGCTGGCCTGACGACGCTCCTCCTCCTGCCGCTCCTCGCCTACAGGCGACTGATCTCGCCGGCGCTCCCCGCCGCTGCAAGTACGAGCCGACCTGCTCCGCGTACGCCGAGGAGGCGATCCGCGAGCTCGGCATCCTGCGCGGCACCGTGGTCGCCGCGTGGCGCGTCGTCCGCTGCAACCCGTGGAGCCACGGGGGCTACGACCCGGTGGAGGCGAGGACGCTCGTTCCGGGACGCCCGCGACCGGAACTGATCCATCGCCGAGCCACCCGCGCAGCACCCGGTGGGCTCCTCTGATGCGTCGCCTCGCCACAAGCCGCAAGCGCGACGCGCTCCCCGGGCCCATGGTCTGGATCGCCTCGGCGATGGTCGTCGTCTGGCTGTTGAGCGCCGCGATGGCGTTCGGCCAGTCGGGCGGCCCCGCCTCGAAGAACGACTCCTTCGCGAAGGCCCAGGTCCTCAAGGGCGACCTCCCGATCAACGTGACCGGGAGCAACAAGGGCTTTACGAAGGAGCCAGGCGAGCCGACCCCGGCCGGCACTCCGGGCGGGTCATCCGCCTGGTATCGCTGGGATTCGTCGAGCACCAGCGACGTGGTGATCGAGACCTGTGGAAGCACCCTCGACACGACGCTCGGCGTTTACACGGGCAATTCGCTCACCTCGCTTCAGGAGGTGGCGAGCGATGACAACGCCTGCGGGACGCAGAGCAAGGTCGGCTTCACCGCGGGCAAGGGCAAGACCTACTACATCCAGGTCGACGGGGCCCACGGCAAGCAGGGCGCGTTCAAGCTCGAGATTCGGACCCGGAACGAGCCGCTCGTCATCCTGCGCCCGTTCGTGACGATCGCGAACGCGGTCGTCACCTTCTTCCACGACAACGTCGGCCTCTCGTGGGGCCTCGCGATCGTCTGCCTGACGATCGTGACCCGGCTCGCGATCCTGCCGCTTTCGCTGAAGCAGATCCGGTCGATGCGCGCGCTACAGGCGCTACAGCCGCAGATCAAGGCGATCCAGCAACGCTACAAGGACGACAAGCAGCGCCAGCAGCGGGAGATGATGGACTTCTACAAGAAGAACCAGATCAACCCGCTCGCGTCGTGCTTCCCGCTGCTGCTGCAGCTTCCGATCTTCATCGCCCTCTTCTACCTGCTGCGAGGCGATCAGTTCACCACTGAGATCCACGGCGCGGGCTGGCTCGGCATCGAGAACCTCTCCGATCCGGCGACCGGCGCCACGCTGATCATCCTCCTCGCCCTCTACTTCGTGACGATGGTCGGCTCGACGTCGATCATGGCCTCCTCGGCCGAGGGCGCGCAGCGGGTCATGATGTTCGCGCTTCCGGTCATCTTCACCCCGCTGATCATCAACTTCCCGGCCGGGCTCGTCGTCTACTGGATCACGACCAACCTGTGGACGATGGGCCAGCAGGCGGTGGTCAAGAAGATCATCCCGGCGCCCGACAAACCCGACGCCCGAGGAGCAGGCGGCGATGAAGAAGCCCCCGCCCCCGCCGCGCAAGAAGAAGCGCCGTCGCTGAACCCGCGCGAATAGACTCGCCGCGATGACCCCTGACGCCGTCGCCCTACCGGCCGAGCCCGCCGAGCGCGTGCGCGCGATCCTCGAGCGCGTCGTCGAGGCGCTCGACCTCGATGCCGAGGTCGACGTGAGCGAGGACGCCGACGAGATCACCGGCCGGATCGAGGGCGAGGACCTCGGCGTCGTCATCGGCCGCCGCGGCCACACCATCGACGCGATCCAGCTCGTCTGCTACCGGGCGGCTTTCGCCGGAGGCGGGGACCGCAAGCGGGTTTCCGTCGACGCTGCCGGCTACCGCGAGGAGCGCCGTGAGGCCGTGGAGCGCCAGGCCGACCGCGCGGCCGAGCGGGCGCTCGAGAGCGGCAAGGAGATCGAGCTCGAGGCGATGAGCCCGACCGAGCGCCGGATCGTTCACCAGCACCTGAAGGACCGCAGCGGGATCGAGACCTTCAGCGAGGGCACGGAGCCCGAGCGCTGCGTCGTGGTCGCCCCTCTGGTCTCCGATTGACCTCGTCCGAGTCCGCGCTCGATCCGGCTGCCCGCCGGTCGCTGGAGCGCGTCCTGGAGCTCCTGGCGGCCGATCCGCGCTCGCTGACGCTCGGTGCGCGACCCGGCGAAGGCGTGGGACGTGCACGTTGCCGACTCGCTGGCGGGCCTCGAGGTCCCCGAGCTCGCGGCGGCGGGCTCGATCGCCGATCTCGGCGCGGGCGCCGGGTTTCCGGGCCTCGCCCTCGCCGCCGCATTGCCTGATGCGCGGGTCGATCTGATCGAGTCCGTCGCGCCGGAAGGCGTCCTTCATCGACGAGGCCGCGACCGCGGCCGGGATCGCGAATGCGCGAGCCATTCACGCTCGATCGGAGGAGTGGGCGGCGAGGGAGCCTCCCGACGGCGGGCGGGAGGCCTATGACGCGGTGACGGCGCGAGCGGTCGGCGCCTTGGCCACCATCGCGGAGCTGGCGTCGCCGCTGCTGCGAGAGGGCGGCGTCGCTCGTCGCGTGGAAAGGCGACCCGCGACAGCGACGAGGAGGCGGAGCTGGCGGCGTGCGGAAGAGCGCTTGGCGATGCGGACCCGCGCCGTCCTCCCGGTCCGCCCCTACCCGGCGAGCCGCAACCGCCACCTCCACGTGATCACGAAGGCGGGTCCGACGCCGGCCAACCTCCCGCGCCGCCCGGGCCGAGCCCAAAAGCCGAACTAGCGCAATCGATTCCCGGCATCCGGGCATAGGTCGCGGAGGTTTACGGCGCCGCCCGCCCCCCTCGCTATCGTCGCGCGGCGATGGGAGCCGTCTACGCGGTCGCGAACCAGAAGGGCGGCGTCGGCAAGACGACGACGGCCGTCAACCTCGCCGCCTGCGCGGCGGCCGCGGGCGAGCAGGTGCTGCTCGTCGACCTCGACCAGCAGTGCAACGCGACGGTCGGCCTCGGGATCGGCCGTGACGAGGCCCCATCGGCCTACGACTGCCTCGTCGGCGACGCCTCGGTCGCCGAGGCGGCGCGACCGGCGGGCCCGGACAACCTGTGGATCGTGCCCGCCACGCGCGACCTCGCGGGCGCCGCGGTCGAGCTACCGCGCATCGATGGCTACGAGACGCGGCTGCGGCGAGCGGCTCGGCCCGATCCGGGAGCGGTTCGCGCTCACGCTTCTCGACTGCCCCCCATCGCTCGGCCCCGTCGCCGTCAACGCGCTCGCGGCCGCCGACCGCGTCGTCGTGCCGGTCCAGGCCGAGTACCTGGCGCTCGAGGGCCTGGTCGAGTTCCTCGGCACCCTCGAGCTGATCCGCCGCGAGCTCAACCCCTCGCTGGTTCTGACCGGCGTCGTCATCACCATGCACGACGAGCGGACGAGGCTCGCCCAGGACGTCGAGCGCGAGCTTCGCGACCACCTCCCCCAGCTCGTGTTCAAGACCGTCATCCCCCGCAGCGTCAGGGTCGCCGAGGCCCCGAGCTACGGCCTGCCGGTGACCGAGCACGCGCCCGCATCCACCGGCTCGCCGCCTACCGCGAGCTACCCGCGAGCTCGCCCGAGCGCGAGGAGGCCACGCATGTGGCGGTGAGCCACCTCGGCGACGGCGAGGAATCTAAGGCTCAGCTAGAGGGTGAGTCTAATGGCTAGGGGTATGGGGCAGGGGCCTGGCCGCGATCCTGCCGGCGCCCGACGATGTGGGCGAGCCCGAGCTTCGCGAGGTGCCGATCGTGCTCATCCGGCGCCAACCCGGCCCAGCCGCGCACGCGCTTCGACGCCGACTCGCTCGCCGCCCTCGCCGAGTCGATCGCCGCCGTCGGCGTCGTCCAGCCGCTCATCGTCCGGCCGCTCGGCGACGGGCGCTACGAGCTGGTTGCCGGCGAGCGGCGCTGGCGGGCGGCGCAGAGCGCCGGTCTCGAGACGGTCGCCGGCGCTGATCCGCGACCAGGACGAGCCGCGCCGGCTCGAGACGGCGCTGATCGAGAACGTCGCCAGGGAGGACCTGAACGCCGTGGAGGAGGCGCGCGCCTGCGCCACGCTGGTCGAGGACCTAGGGATCTCGAAGGAGGAGCTCGCGCGCCGCCTCGGCCGCAGCCGCCCCGCGATCTCGAACCTGATCCGCCTCCTCGACCTGCCGCCGGAGGCGCTCGAGCTGATCGAGTCCGGTGCCCTCAGCGAGGGCCATGGCCGCGCGATCCTCCAGGCGCGCGGCGTCGACGTCCGCCGCCAGCTCGCCCGCGACGCCGCACGGGCCGGATGGTCGGTCCGCGAGACCGAGCGCCGGGCGAAGGGGGAGGGGAGGCCGCGGCGCGCGAAGGTCGTCCAGCACCCCGACCAGGCGGCGATGCTCGCCCGCGCCGAGGAACAGCTCGAGTCCGCGATCGGGCACGGCGTCCGCGTCCGCGCGGCCCGCCGCGGCATTAGCGCCGAGCTCCACTTCGACGACCTCGACGAGCTCGAGGCCCTGGCCGCACGCCTCCGCGAGCGCTAGGGCGCCAGGCGCTCGATCCGCCAGCGCTCGCCCCCGTTCTCGTCGTGTAGCGGAAGCGGTCGTGGAGGCGGCCGACCTGGCCCTGCCAGAACTCGACCACCTCGGGGCGCACCAGGTAGCCGCCCCACCGCTCCGGCCGCGGCACGTCCTCCGGAAAGCGCCGGGACGCAGTCCTCGACCAGCGCGTCGAGCTCGGCGCGGTCAGCGAGCGGGCGGCTCTGCGGCGAGGCCCAGGCCGAGAGCTGGCGCTCACGCGGTCGGGTCGCGAAGTAGCGGTCGGATTCCGGCGCCGCGCAGCCGCTCGACGGCTCCGCGAACTCGGACCTGGCGATCCAGCTCGCGCCAGTAGAAGACGATCGCCGCGCGGCCCGCGGCGTCGAGCTGGCGAGCCTTCGGCGACTCGTAGTTGGTGTGGAAGCGAAAGCCCTCGGAGTCGAAGCCCTTCAGCAGCACCATTCGCGCGTCAGGCGCCCCGTCGGCGTCGACGGTGGCGAGGCACATCGCGTCCGGGAGCGGCACCTCCGCCTCCGCCCGGGCGAACCAATCGGCGAACTGCGCGATGGGATCGGCGGCCAGCATCGACCGCTCGAGCGGCGGCATGTCGGGCCTTCGCGGCATCGCCGGCCACCCTAGCGGCGCTCCACCGGCCGCTTCTACAATGCGCGCCTCGGGGCGATTAGCTCAGTCGGTTAGAGCGCCTCTCTGATAAGGAGGAGGTCCCAGGTTCGAGTCCTGGATCGCCCATCAACTCGTTGGTCCTCTCCCCTCGCGGCAGGGTTCCGCCCCTCGGCGCCGAAACCCTTGCCGGGCTCCAACCCGCTAACCAAGGAGAGGGAAAATGGAAGCAGCGAATCGAGGGCGAAAGAGCGACTCTGGATGGGCGGCCTTCGCGGGCGTGATCATGTTCGTCGTCGGCTCCCTCGACGCCCTTTGGGGCCTCGGCGCGGTCCTCAATGACAACGTCGCCGTGGTCGGCGGCCACGGCGTGATCATCGCCGACATCACGACATGGGGCTGGGTGCACCTGATCATGGGATCGGTCATCGCCCTGACCGGTGTCGGCCTGCTCACGGGCAACACAGCCGCGCGCTGGGCCGGGATCTTCTTCGTGTCTCTCAACGCGATCTCTCAGATCGTCTGGTTTCCGGCGGCCCCGCTCTGGGCCTTCCTCCTGATCCTCCTCGACGTCACGATCATCTACCAGCTGACCGTGCGCTGGGACGTTCAGGCCGCCTGGGACTGACGGCGCTCGGTCAACCGATGCTCTCGGGATCCGTGGCACAGGCCGGTAGATGATCGAGATGCCAGAGCGGCAGCGAGGCTGTTGCATTCATTTCAGCGACGGATTACGTCCGCCAACGTCATCGCCCTCCTCGCCCACGGCACAGCCTGCGCCGCCTGACGGCGACGCAATCGATCTCAGCGAGGAGGCGCGGGGCCGGCGGCGCGATCGACCGCCGTTCGCCGCATCGCCTCGAGCGATTTCTCGAGCCAGGCAGTGAAATAGCGGCGCCCAGCCACGGCGTCGAAGATCTTGAAGCCGAGGGTCTTCGGCTCCATCCCGACCTCACCCTGGACGAAGGTCCCGTCCTGCGCGGCGGTCAGCTCGAGCTCGACGAAGCCGCCGGTATTCACGCACTTGATGTGGAAGCGCTCCGGGTCGTCGAACGAGTTGATGCGGAACTGCCGCTCGGCCTTTCCCATCGGGACCTTCAGAACCTCGCGGTACTCGCAGCCCTCCGCGACCTGATCGAAGTCGACCTCGACGACGTCGGGCCACCAGTCGGGATGGTGCTCGATATCGGCTATGAGCCGCCAGACGACTTCGCGCGGCGCTTCGATGAATGTCTGCTGACGAACGCGGGACACAGCCTGATTTTTCCACCCCTGGCGGCGAGGGGCCGGGCCCGCCCCGAACCTATAATGGCGCGAGGCCACTGAACGACCGGCCTGGAGGGCTTGGCACGTGCAGCAGATGCAAATCTACGGCGTCAGCTTCGACATGGTCGGCAAGCAGCCGATCGTGCTGCTGAAGACGGTCGACGGCAACCGCTTCCTGCCGATCTGGATCGGTCACCCTGAGGCTGCGGCGATCCTGATGAAGCTTCAGGGGGCCTCAACGCCCCGCCCGATGACGCACGACCTGCTCTCGGAGATGCTCGAGCAACTCGACGCGAAATGCGAGCGCGTCGCCGTCACCGAGCTTCGCGACAACACGTTCTACGCCCAGATCACGATCTCGGTGAACGGCTCGTCGATCGACGTCGACTCCCGCCCGTCCGACGCCATCGCCCTCGCCGTGCGGACCTCGGCGCCGATCTTCGCCGCCGATGACGTGATCGAGGAGTCCTCGATCGAGTTCGAGCACGAGGTCGAGGACACCGAAGAGGTCGTCGAGAAGTTCAAGGACTTCCTCGACCAGGTGAGCCCTGAGGACTTCGCCGCCGGCGAGGACGACTAGCTCGCGGGCGCCCGGCGCCCGTCAATCCTCGCGGGCCCGATTCGCACGACGTCCCAGGCAAGGCCCACTCGCTCGAGGCCGCTGATCACGGCCGAGGAAAGGTCGAGCTGGCCGCGCTCGAGACCGTGCCTGGCGGAGGTCGGAAACGCGTGATGGCCGTTGTGCCAGGACTCCCCGAAGGTGAGCGGTGCGAGCCAGGCGAGGTTCCGTGACTCGTCCCCGGTGGCGAACGGCTGGCGGCCGAAGAAGTGGCACAACGAGTTGATGCTGAAGGTCGCGTGGTGGAGGACGAAGAGCCGCGCCGCGCCGCCCCAGAGCATCCCGGTCAGGCCGCCGATCACCGACCCCGTCAGAGCGACCCCGAGGCCGAACGGGAAGGCGAGCCCGGCCAGGGCCCAGACCACGAATGTCCGATCGACGAAGACGATCGCGCGGTCATCGAGAAGGTCCTTCGCATAGCGGGACTCGTCAGCGACCTCGGCGTCGCTGAAGACCCACCCTATGTGCGCGTGCGCAAGGCCCGCGAGCGCTCCGATCAGGCCGCGGCGGCGGCCGACGTGGGGGCTGTGTGGATCGCCCTCCGCGTCGGAAAACCGATGATGCTTGCGGTGGGTGGCCACCCACTCGATGACCGGTCCCTCGACGGCGGCCGACCCGAGGATCGCAGCCACGACCCGGACCCAGTGGTAGGTCCTGAAGCTCCGATGTGTGAGAAGCCGATGGAACCCGACCGTCACGCCCAGGCCGGTCAGCATGTAGGTGACAACGAAGACCACGAGGTCGCTGAGATGCAGCAGGCTGCCCCAGCTGAAGACGATCCCGAGGACGAGGAGCGCCAATGGCGCGGCGGTGACGAAGGCGCTCGCGGCACGGTCGATCGCCAGATGGTCTACGGCGCGGACATCCCTGCCCGCAGCGTCGCCGCCACTGCTCACGTCGCCACCGCCAGGCGGCCGACTGCAGGCGATCGCGCCAGCGCGAGCGCGCCGAAGAGCATGATCGCCAGCCCCGCGACTAGTGGGACACCGCCGAGGGCGGCGGTGTCCCAATGCTCGCTGAGGTAGATCGGCGCGAGGACAACGGGCAGAAAGGTCTGCACAGCGAACGACACCGGGACGACGATCGTCGCGGGACGGCGCTGGAGCGCCGTCATCTCCGTCAGGATGGCGACCACGGCGATGGCCCCGGCCACCGCCAGCCAGATGCCGACCGCGAGCCAATGCGCGTCGCTCGCGGCGACGCTGACGACCTTGGTCGCGATGTTCGCCGCGCCGAACGCGAGGGCCGACGCTACGACCACGAGCATCGCCGAGTCGCGGCGAGCGCGACCGCGGAGCGCGAACGGCGTGAGTGCGGCGAGGGAGAGCGTCGCCGTGACGGCGATCACCGCGGCCGGGCTCGCGACGCCCTCGGCCTCGGTCGGGCTGCCCCATGTGAGCAGCGCGATACCGACCGTGATGCCGATCGCCCCCGCGATCTCCGTCTTGCCCACGCGCTCGCCCAGAAGGCGTACGCCGAGGTAGAGGAGGAGGAGGAGCCCGGCGGCGAGGAGGGGCTGGACGACGACGAAGGCCGCGAAGGCGAGCGCCACGACCTGGAGCCCGAAGCCGAGAAGGCCGAGCAGGAGGCCCGCGACCCAGCGACGCCTGCGAGCCAGTCTCGCGAGCAACGAGAGACGCAGGCCCTCCTCCGGAGGCGCCTCACGTGCGTCGAGAGCCTGAAGCGCTATCCCGAGGCTGAAGGCGATGGCTGCGGCGATCGCCGCAGCGATGCCAACAAAGGTCATCCCCCCCTGCGCGGGCGACCTGGAGACCGAATCAACTGACTGCTCTACCTTCTCGCGGTCCGAGCGGCGACTCTCTTCGGTCCGCCGTTCGTCCCGACGCTCGAAGTCGGAGACCTCCACGTCTCGGGCGGGCTGGCTGTGATGCCGTCGAGCCCGGGTCAGCGATCGGCCTCTTGTCAGGCTACTCCCTCGGTCAGCCCGAGTGGAGCATGGGGTGGTCGAGCCCGTGCTCCTCGCAGAGCCTGGGGATGCTCATCGGGTCGGCCTCCAACCCGTAGCGCGCCCCGACCTGGCCGATCTGCTCCGGGGAGAAAGCGGTGGCGAATACCTCCGCGAGCTCCTCGAAGTAGTGCTCGAACCCTCCGGGCGAGATGATCTCGAGGATCCGGCACGGGCGGTCCTCCGGGTTCCAGAACGTGTGCCACTGGCCGCGCGGCTTGAACGCGAGGTCGCCCTCCTCGGCGTGGACGACGTCGTCGCCCAGCAGGGCGCCCATGCGGCCTTCGACAACGAAGCTGTACTCGTCCTCGCGCGAGTGCTTGTGAAGCGGCGCGACGAGCGTCTTGGGCGGGATCGGGTGCTCGACGAGGGAGAACCCGCCCCCCGTTTCCTCGGTGTAGGTCATGAACCGCACGCCCACCGACTGGAGGTCGACGGCCTTGCCGTCGTTCGCCCCGAGGATCCGTGGCCCCTGTGATGCGTCGAAGCGCTTGAGCGTCCGCGGTGCCTGTGCTGTGTCGCTCACCTGATCTCCTCCGCTGAATCGTTGAACAAGGGTGTATCGCGAACCTAGCACAGATCCGGCAGTTCTGTCAAAGTTGGTTAAACACCGATGTCTATCGAAGCCAAGAAGCGGAGTGGCCGGGCCTACCGCAAGCGCCTTCGGGCCGAGCAGGAGGCCGAAACCCGTGAGCGGATCGCCGCCGCGACCGTCAGGCTCCATCAGACCGTTGGCCCGGCGAGAACCACGGTGAGCGGAGTGGCAAAGGAGGCGGGGGTGCAGCGTGCCACCGTCTACCGCCACTTCCCGTCGGAGGAGTCTCTATTCGAGGCCTGCACGGCGCACTTCTACGCGCGCCACCCCATGCCCGACGTCGAGGCATGGGCGGCCGTCCGCGACCCCGACGCCCGCCTGCGGCGCGCGCTCACCGAGATGTATGCCTACTTCGACGAGACCGAGGAGATGTTCGACCGGACCGGCCGCGACCGCGGGAAGGTCCCGGCAATGGCTAAGGCGATCGGGCGGTTCAGCGCCTACTTCGAGCTCGCGGTCGCGACTCTCGTTCGCGGCCGCGCCGAGCGGGGGCGCCCGCGAGCCCGCGTCGCCGGAGCGATCGGCCACGCCGTGTCGTTTCCGACCTGGCAGTCCCTCGTCCGCGTGAACGGGCTGGAGCCCGCTGAGGCGGTCGAGCTGATGACGAGGATGGTCGCCGCGACCGGCTGACGCGGCTAGGCGGGCGCGCCGGATCGCCGCATGGCGAGCTCGACGATCCGCTCGACGGCGTCCTCGAAGGCGAGGCCAGCGGCCTCCGCGGCCATCGGGAAGAGGCTCGTGTCGGTGAGGCCGGGAACGGCGTTCACCTCGATGACCTCGGGGCCCGCGTCGCCGAGCAGCACGTCGACGCGCGCGAAGCCCTCGCATCCGAGCGCGTTCCAGGTGGCGCGGGCGGCATCGGCGGCCGCGTCCGCCGTCGCCTGATCGAGCTCCGCGGGGCAGACGTACTCCGTGCGGCCGATCTCGTAGCGCGCCTCGTAGCTGAACGCGTCCTCCTCCTTGGGCAGCACCTCGACGATGGGGAGGGGCTCGCCGTCGAGCAGCCCGACCGTGAGCTCCCGTCCCGAGACGTGGCGCTCCAGCATGACCCGATCGTCGTAGCTGAAGGCCGCCAGGAGCGCCTCGGGGATGTCGGCGCGCTTCGCCGCGAACCGCACGCCGAGCGCCGACCCGCCGCGCGCGGGCTTCACAACGAGCGGAAAGCCAAGCCGAGCCTCAATCTCCTCCAGCGCGTCGGCCGCGCCAAGCTCGCGAAACGCCGTGGCGTTGAACGCGACCCAGTCCGGCGTTCGCACGCCGGCGGCGCGCAGCTCGTGCTTGGCGGCCACCTTGTCGGCGGAACGCCCGCAGGCAGCGACCCCCGGCCCGGTATACGGGATGCCGAGGATCTCGAGCAGCTCCTGCGCCGTGCCATCCTCGCCTCCGGCCCCGTGCAGGGCGACGAATGCGACCTCGGGCCGAGCCCCCTTCAAGCGCTTCACGAGGTCGCCTCCCGCGTCGACGGCGACGACGTCGTGACCGAGCCGCTCAAGCGCGTCTTGGACGCGGGCACCCGAGTGGAGCGAGACCTGACGCTCGAGGGACCGCCCGCCCTTGAGAACGGCGACCTTCATCAGCCCCTCGCGAACGGAAGTACGTCGCCGCCCCCCTCGACCGCGGCCGGCGAGGCCACCGGGCTCTCGCGGGTGATCGACTCGTAGAGCTCGACCTGCTCGGCGGTCACCTCGCCGATCCGGCGGACTCCCTCGACGATCTCCTCCGCGGAGGAGCCCGAGAAGTTGAGGCGCATCGAGCTCGAGCCGCCGCCATCGACGAAAGCGGCGGCGCCGGGGACGAACGCGACGTTCTCGCGCAGTGCCCGCGCCAAGAGGTCGGTCGTGTCGATGTAGTCGGGGAGCGTGGCCCACAGGAACAGCCCCCCCTCCGGCACCGACCAGCTCGCGGAGGGCGGGAAGTGGCGCTCCAGCGCGTCGACCATGGCGTCGCGGCGGTCGCGGTAGATGTCGATGAGGCTCGCCACGTACGCCTCCCACCGCTCCGCCGCGAAGTACTCGGCGACGAAGTACTGCGTGAGGGTGGAGGTGCAGAGGTCGGTGGCCTGCTTGCCGAGGACGATCTTCTCCATGACCGGCGGGGGCGCGACCGCCCAGCCGAGGCGGATCCCGGGGGAGAGGATCTTCGAGAACGTGCCGAGGTAGAGCACGTAGTCCCCGCCGTCGAGCTTGTAGAGCGGCTCGAGCGGCTCGCCCTCGTACCGCAGGAGGCCGTACGGATTGTCCTCCACAACGAGCACCTCCCGCTCCCGCGCGATGTCGACGAGGCGCCGCCGGCGCTCGGCCGAAAGCGTGACCCCTGCCGGGTTCTGGAAGCTGGGCACGGTGTAGATGAACTTGGCACGGCGTCCCTGCGAGGAAAGCCCGTCGAGCGTGGACTCGAGCTCGTCGATGCGCATCCCCTCTGAGTCCATCGGGATCTGGATCGTTTCCGCCTGGTAGCTGCAGAACACGGGGACCGCGCCGGGGTAGGTGGGCGCCTCGCAGATCACCGGGTCGTCGGGATCGAGCAGCGTCTTGGCGACGAGGTCGATCGCCTGCTGACCGCCGGTGGTGACGATGATGTCCGCGGGGTCCGGGGCCATCCCCTCGGCCGCCATCACGCTAGCGATGCATTCCTTGGTGCGGTCGAAGCCCTCCGTCGGGCCGTACTGCAGCGCCTGCGCCGAGGACTCCTGCGCGATGCGGGTCATCTGGGCGGCGAAGCTCGCGGGCGGGAACGTGGAGGTATCGGGGAGCCCGCCGGCGAGGGAGATCACCTCGGGCCGTGCCGTCACCGCCATCAGGTCGCGCATTGCCGAGGAGCGCATCACGCGGGTGCGCGCGGCGAACAGGCCGGCGTAGCGCTCGAGGTCGCGGGCCGAGGTGTGCGCGCGCCGGCTCGGCTGCGCCTGCGGCACAGGGGGTGGCGAGAGGTCCTCGGGCTCGGCCATCGGGCAAGTGTGCATGAACGAGTGCCCGTGCGCGCAGGCCGTCGCCCGATCGGCGCTTCCTCGCGCCCTCGGCATTACCCTCCTGCGCGTGAGGAGGGTCCGGGTCGCCATCGCGCTCGCCGGCGTCGCGGCCTCGTTTCCGGCTGCCGCGCAGTCCGCGAGCTCGTCCCTCTACCGCGGCCCGGCCCCCCGGCCCGGCCCCGACATCCTCTACTCGAAGTCCGCCCAGGCACCACAGCTCGCCAACGCCGGTATCTGGCGGGCGAAGCCGATCCTCGTCTCGGGTACGAGCGCGTACCGCGACGGCGAGTTCCTCTACCAGGACTTCCTGTACGACGACCACGGGGCACGGGGCGCACCCGACCCCGGGGACCCGCGTACGAGCGGGAACACCTTCTCCGCTCCGAACGGAACGTACACGTACCCGACCGACCCGGCCTACTCGAACAACGCCGCGGACCTCGTCGAGCTTCGCGTGAAGCCGCTGCCCGACGCCACCGCCTTCCGCATCACGCTGAACACGCTCAAGGACCCGTCGCTGGCCGCCACGACGATTGCGATCGGAAGCTCGACCACGCCTCAGACGTACCCGTTCGGCGCCAACGTATCGGGCCCCGCGAGGCTCTTCCTAACGGTCCACGGCAGCGCGGCCGACCTCGAGAGGGCGGCGTCGGGCAAGCGCGTCGGCCCGCCGCCGAAGGTGTCGATCTCCAAGGCGCGCCGGCAGATCCAGGTGACGGTGCCGCACAGCGCTTGGAACCCGGGCCACGGGAAGGTCCGTCTCGCCGCGGGCGTCGGCCTCTGGGATTCCGCCGCCGGGAAGTACCTGCTGCCGGGCGCATCCGCCGACGCGACCCATCCCGGCGGGGCGGGCACGCTGGTGAACCCGCCCGCCTTCTTCAACGTGGGCTTCCGCTACCACGAGCCCTGGCCGGCGATCGGCGCGGGCGGCGGTCTCGGCGCTGTGACGGACCCCGCCTGGTGGCGTGACAAGCAGCAGGCGGCGGCGCTGGCAGCGGGTGACATGTCGCCCTTCAGCGCCACCCTCGACTTCGGGAAGCTCGCAGGCGGCCGGCGCGACGACGGCGCCCGGAAGCCCTGGGGGGTTCCACGGACCGGCCCTATGGACCGCATCCTCGCGAGCCACTTCCACACCGAACAGGGCGCCGACTACTCCGCGCCGTGTGGGGCCCCGACCGACTGCCTCGGGGAGCTGCGGGGCCAGCTCCAGCCGTACGCAATCTACGTCCCGCCCAAGCCGCGGCCAAAGCACGGCTATGGGCTCACGCTGCTCCTGCATTCGCTCGGCGCGAGCTACAACCAGTTCGGCGACAGCCGCAATCAATCGGAGTTCGGTGATCGCGGGCGGGGCTCGATCGTGATCACGCCCGAGGGCCGTGGCCCCGACGGCTGGTACTACGGGCAGGCCGGCGCCGACACATTCGAGGGGTGGGCGGACATTGCCCGTCGCTACAGGCTCGACCCGCGCTGGACGGCGATCGCCGGCTACTCGATGGGCGGGTACGGCACGTACAAGTTCGCCACGCAGTTCCCCGACCTCTTCGCCCGCGCCCAGCCGACGGTCGGTCCGCCGGGGCTCGGGATCTGGGTCCCGCCGAACCCGCCGGTGCCGGGCGGCCTCTCCTCGAACACCAATCGGATGCTGGCATCGGTGCGCAACATCCCCTTCCTCCTCTGGGATGGCACCAACGACGAGCTCGTCCCGGTCCCGGGCCCGACCGCTCAGGCGCAGACCTTCGATGACCTGGGCTACCGCTACCGCTACGACCTCTTCGCGCCGCCGGTCGACCACTTCCTCCTCGCCGTCAACGATCAGTACAAACCCGCGGCGGCGTTCCTCGGGACCGCGAACGTGGACCGCAACCCGTTCCACGTCACCTACGTCGTCAACCCGCGCATGAACTTCGCCAGCGACGGCACGGTCGCGGACCACGCCTACTGGCTCTCAGGCCTGAAGCTCCGGGACAAGAGCGGGGTGGGGCCGCTCGGGAAGGCCGACGCGGTCTCCGAGGCCTTTGGCCGTGCCGATCCAAATCCCAACCCCACCCAGCGCACCGCCGGCGTCCTGACCGGTGGCAACATCGGCCCGCTCACCTACGCCGAGACGTCGAAGGACTGGGGCTCGGCTCGGAGGGCGCGGAAGCGCGATGCCCTGCGGCTCAACCTCACGAACCTCTCACGGGTGACCGTCAACCCGGCGCGGGCCCGGCTCGACTGCCACCCGAAGCTCGACGTCAGGACGGACGGCCCGGTCACCGTCCGGCTCGCCGGCTGCGGGCGCTCGCTCCACTTCGGATAGCCGCCGACCGGAGCCGGCCCGCTCGCTAGCCTTGGCCGGCTCATGGACTCACTGCTCGTCGCCGCCTGTCAGGGGCTTGGCCTAGCCCTCGCCGCCGGCATCCTCGCCGGCGCCCCGGGGCGCTCCGATGCGCTCGGAATCGCCCTCGAAGTCGCCGCCGCCGCCGCCGGTGGCTTCCTGTTCGGGATCTCGCTCGGCGACAACGGCCACGCCGAATGGCCCGGGTACTTCGCCGGCGCGGCATGCGCCGTCGGCGCCTACGTCGTGGCGCGGGACGTCGCGATGGGCGCTGCCTCTCGCTCTTCGGCCGGCTCGCCGCTCGCGGTCTCGGCCTTCATCGGCATCTTCGCGCTGATCCTCGCGGGTCTCTCGATCCTGTTCGGGCCCCTCAGCCTCATCGGGCTCGCCGGGCTCGTCGTGCTCGCCGCGGGCCGGCGCCGCAGGGCCTCGCGGAAGCACGAGGGCTTGAGGGTGCTTCGGTGAGCAGCGGCCGGAGCGGCCGCAAACTCGTCCTCGTCGTCATCGACTCGCTCCGCACGGACATGCTCCGGCGGTGCGTCGCGGAGGGTCTCGCGCCGAGCATGGGGGCGCTTCTGGATCGCGGCCAGCTGGTCGAAGACTGCGTCTCGAGCTTCCCGTCGGTGACGCCCGTCGCCACGGCCGAGATCACCACCGGCGTGCGCCCGGACCTGCATGCGATCAGCGGCGTCAACTGGTTTCACCGCGTCGAGCGCCGCTACGTGGAGTACGGCTCCTCGTTCGAGGCGACTCGCGCCGTCGGGCTCGTGCGGACGCTCTACGACATCGTCTACGACATGAACATGGCTCACCTCTCGCCCGAGGTGAGCACCGCGTTCGAGCGGCTCGCCGATGTGGGCGTGCGGACCGCCTGCACGCCGTTCCTGATCTACCGCGGGAGGCGACGCCACGAGCTCGGCCTGGAGGGCGTCCTGCGCCGCGTGGCGCTCGCGGCAAGCTTCCGCCACGCCGTGTGGGGGCCGGAGGAGCTCTTCTACGGCGAGCTCTACGCAAGCCGACGAGTCCCGTGCAGGCCGACGCTGGCCCGCCCGGGAACTCGCGACCCCTACACGGCGTGCGTTGGCCGCGAGCTTGCCCGGGATGACGCCTACGACTTCCTCCTCTTCTCGCTCCCCGACAATGATCATCACTCGCACCGCTTCGGGCCGCTCGCGACCACCGAGTCCATCGCCCGCGCCGACTCGTGCCTGGGCGAGCTCGTCGACGCGTGCGGCGGGATGGAGAAATTCTGCGAGGAGCACGCCGTGATCGTCTGCGCCGACCATTCGCAGACGGAGGTCTCCGCCGAGCTGGACCTGATCAAGGCGTTTGCCGAGCGCTGGCGAGTGCTTCGGCCGAGCCCCGACCGGGAGGCCGAGCTCGAGGCCGAGGTCGCGGTGAGCCCGTGCGCTCGTGCGGCGGGCGTGTACATCCTCGCCGACGGCCCCCACGGCCGGCGGGTCCACGAGGGCTCCCGGGGCCTGCTGGCGACGCTTGAGGGGGCCGATGTGGTGGGCTGGCTCGCCGACGCCGACGGCGCTCCGCTGCTCCGGGCCGACGCCCGTCCGGCCGCGGAGGCCGCGGAGGCGGTGGTGGAGCGCAGGGGCCGCCAGCTCCGCTTCCGGCCCGGCTCAGCTGTGCGCGACGAACGCGAGGCCGCATGGGACCTCGACGGCGACCTGCGCGCGCTCGACGCGAGGGTCGAGGACGGCCGCTTCCGCTCGAGCGCCTACCCGGACGTGCTGGCCCGCCTTTGGGCGGCGCTCTCCGCGCCGAACGCCGGCGACCTCCTGGTGTCGCTCGCCGAGCGATACGAATGCGTCGATTGGGGCGGGGCCTCGCACATCGGCGGTGGCAGCCACGGCAGCCTCACGGCAGGCGACTCGCTCGGGCCGCTCCTGGCCTGCGGCCTGGACGGGTTCGACTCCGGCGCCCAAGCGCGGTGGTCGATCGGCGACATCGCGGCACTCGTGGACGGGCATTTCGAGATCGGAGCCACGGAGGCGCACCATGGCCGCACCCTCGCGAGCACCCGCTGAGGCGCCGCCGGCAGGCGAGGAGCGGGGCGCGGTCGGCCGTCTCGCGGCGCTCGCCTGGGCGGTTGTCCGTCGCGTGCACCTCGGGACGAGGCAGCCCGCCAACTGGGTCCAGCTCTTCAAGTTCGGGCTCGTCGGCGGCAGCGGCTACGTCATCAACCTCATCGCCTTCACGGTCCTCGTGCAGGCCGCGGGCGTGCACCACATCGCCGCAGCCGTGCTGTCGTTCGGCCTCGCGGTCACGAACAATTACCTGCTCAACCGCGCATGGACGTTCCGCGACGCACGCGGCGGCCATGCCGGGTTCGAGGCGGCGCGGTTCTTCGCCGTGAGCGTCGGGGCCCTCGGGGTCAACCTCGCCGTGCTCTACGGTCTGGTCGATCTGGCGAGCGCCCCGGTCGTCGCCTCGCAGGCGATCGCCGTGGCCGTCGCGATGCCGTTCAACTTCATCGGCAACAAGCTGTGGACCTTCGGAAGAACCGCCTCGCGCTCGCGACGGCCCTGAGCGCGCTCGCGGCGCTGGTCGTCGCGTCCCCCGCGCAGGCCTCGGGGCCCCCTGAGGGCGGCTACACGCTCTCCTCCGGCGAGGCGATCGAGATCGCCAAGGGGGACCCGAAGGTCGCCGCCGAGGAGCGCAGGTGGGGCCGCCTCGACCCGTCGGCGCAGACGAAGGACTCGCACTGGGAGGTCGGCTTCTACAAGGGCCAGAGGGAGCTCGCCCTCGTGATGGTCGACGATGCGACCCACGAGATCACCGAGTCGTGGACGGGCTACCAGGTCGCGTGGCAGATGGCGCGCGGCTACCCCGGCGCCTTCGGTCGCAAGGTGAACGCGCCCTACGTGTGGCTCCCGCTGTGCGGCTTTTTCCTGCTCGGCCTCCTCGACTGGCGGCGATGGCGGCGGATCGTCCACCTCGACCTCGCGGTTCTTCTGTCCTTCGGCGTGTCCAACTACTTCTTCAACAACGGCGACATCGGCGTCTCCGTGCCGCTCGCCTACCCGGTCCTCCTTTACCTGCTCGCGCGCATGCTGTGGATCGGGTTCAGGGGCCGCGGCGAAGGGCTTCGCCCGACCCTGTCCACCGGCTGGCTGGCGCTCGGGGTGATCTTCCTGCTTTCGTTTCGGGTCGCGCTCAACCTCGCCGACTCGAACGTGATCGACGTCGGCTACGCCGGCGTCATCGGCGCCGACCGAGCCACTCACGGGAAGCCGATCTGGGGCGACAGCGCCTTTCCCGCGGACAACCGGTCCGGCGACACCTACGGCCCGGTCAACTACTACGCCTACGTGCCATTTGAGCTCGCCTTCCCTTGGTCGGGAAGCTGGGATGACCTGCCCGCCGCCCACGGCGCCTCGGTCGCGTTCGACCTGCTTGCCGTGGCCGGGCTCCTCTTCCTCGGCCGGCGAATCCGGCCCGGCCCAACCGGCAACCGCCTCGGCGTGATCCTCGCCTATGGCTGGGCCTCCTACCCGTATACGGCCTACGCGCTGGAGTCGAACTCCAATGACACGCTCGTCGCGGCTCTCGTCATTGGCGCCCTGCTCCTCATCGCGTCGCCGGCCGGCCGCGGAGCGATGACGGCCCTCGCCGGCTGGACAAAGTTCGCGGCGCTGGCCCTGGCGCCGCTGTTCGCCGTCGGAGTGCGGGAGCCCGAGCCCGGCGAGCCTGTCCCCGACGGCTGGCGGCGATGGTTCGGGGCCCCGCCGGCGCGCGCGGTGGCGCTGTTCGCAATCGCGTTCGGGGCGGTAACGGTCCTTGTGCTCGCGGGCCCTGCCGTCGATCCCGGGCTCGGGACGTTCTGGCACCGCACCTTCTCGAGCCAGGCCAACCGCGACTCCCCGTTCAGCATTTGGGGGCAGGCGAGCCTCGGAGGGCTCCACGTCGTGGTCGAGGGCCTCACGTTGCTCCTCGCCGTCGCGGTCGCCTTCACCCCCCGCCGCCGAACGCTCCGGCAGGTCGCCGCGCTCGGCGCAGCGGTCACGATCGCGGTGGAGCTCTGCCTCCACCACTGGTTCTACCTCTACATCCCTTGGTTCTTCCCGTTGCTGCTCCTCGCGCTCGCAATCGGCGGCCCTCGTCGACAGGACGCCCCGGCTGCGGGCGCGGTGGAGCGCCGCGTGGCGGTGCCGGTTCCCTAGCTCGGCGCGCTAGGGGGCGGCCGGCTCGAGGATCTGCTCGATCGACCGCGCGAGCCCGTCGTCGCCGACGTCAATGACCACGGCGTTGACCCAGACGTCGCCCTCCGCGCCGTCGAACCGAACCGGCATCTGGGTGCGAAACGACTCCAGCACCTGGTCGCGCCGCGCCCCGAGGACGCCCTCGCGCGACCCCGTCATGCCGACGTCGGAGATGTGCGCCGTGCCGCCCGATAGAACGCGGGCATCGGCCGTCGGCACGTGCGTGTGAGTGCCCAGGACGGCCGCGACGCGGCCGTCGAGATGCCAGCCCATCGCCACCTTCTCGCTCGTGATCTCGGCGTGAAAGTCGACGATCGCGGAGTCGAACTCGCCCTCGAGCCGATCGAGCAGGGCGTCGGCTTCGACGAAGGGGGAGCGGGCGACCTTGAGCATGACCACCCCACTCAGGTTGATGACGGCGACGCGCTGCCCCCCCGCCTCGACGATCACGTGACCGTGGCCGGGGTTGCCGGCCGGGTAGTTCGAGGGCCGTACGATCCGGTCGCACCGGTCCAGAAACTCGTAGACCTCGCGGTGGCGATAGACGTGGTTGCCGGTCGTGATGACGTCGACGCCCGCGCCGAAGAGGTCGTTGGCCGTGCGCTCCGTGATGCCCACGCCGCCGGCGGTATTCTCCCCGTTCGCGATCACCAGATCGGGCGCCAAGCTGTCGCGCAGCCGGGGCAGCGCCGCGGCAAGCCCCCCCCGGCCGGGCTTGCCGCAGACGTCGCCGAAGAAGAGGACCTTCACACGGTGAGCCTATGCGTCCTCGCGTTCGGGCTCGTAGATGAGGATCAGGGTGTCTGCCGCCGGCCTCGACTCGGTGAGCCGCAGCGACAACGGCTCGCCCGAGTCGCCGAACATCCGCTTGCCCGCCCCGAGGACGGTCGGGAAGACCATCAGGCGATACTCGTCGACGAGGTCGTTCGCCGCCAGGGCCTCCACGAGCTGCGCGCTCCCGTTGACGAGGATGTCGCCATCGTGAGCGTCCTTGACCTTCGCCACCTCGCTCGCAACGTCGCCCGAGATCACCGTCGTGTTGTTCCAGTCCGGGTCGCCCAGCGTTGAGCTGACCACGTACTTGGGCATCGTGTTGAACTTGTCGGCGAACTCACCCTCGCGCGACGGCCAGGCCGACGCGAACCCCTCGTACGTCGTGCGGCCCAGGAGCAGCGCCTCCGAGCCCATCACCTCGTCGAGCTTGAACTTGTCGCCCTCTTCGCCGCGGTCGTACTTGAAGGCCCATCCTCCGTGCTCGACGCCCTCGGACCCTCCCGGGTCCTCGATCACGCCGTCAACGGTGACGAACTGCGATACGACGATCTTTCCCATCTCGATTCCTCCTTCGTTCTTGCGCTTCCCTTCCAAGGACAGGCCGGTAGCGGAAAACTAATCGGGCCCAGCTAGCGTTCCCGCGCGAGGATGGGTGTCTGAGCGCGGAGCGACGAACAAGGAAGGGTGATTCGACGCGGAGCGCGAGGATGGGTGTGTGAGCGCGGAGCCGGTCATCGAGGTGCGCGACCTGCGCAAGCGCTTCGGCGACCGCGAGGCGCTTCGCGGCGTGACGTTCGGCGCCGAGAAGGGCGAGCTGCTGGCGGTGATCGGGCCGAACGGAGCGGGCAAGACCACCCTTCTCTCGATCCTCGCCGGGATCCGAGCGCCGGACGGCGGGGAGGTCAGCCGTGCACCGGGGGAGATCGGGTGGGTCCCGCAGCAGGCGGCGCTCTACCGGCGGCTCACGGTCGAGGAGAACCTGCGCCTGTTCGCCCGCCTGGAGGAGGTCGACGACGTGGACGCCACCGTGCAGCGAATGCTCGAGCAGACCGGGCTCACCGACCGACGCGGCGATCCGGTCTCGAAGCTCTCAGGGGGGACGCAGCAGCGCGTGAACATCGCGATCGGCCTGATCGCGCAGCCCGTGGCGATGCTCCTCGATGAGCCGAGCGCAGGGCTCGACCCGGGACAGCGCGAGCGCCTGTGGGAGTTCGTGCTCGGCCTCGCCGGCGCGGGCACGACCGTGCTGTTCTCCACCCACAACATCGCCGAGGCCGAGCGCTACGGCCAGCGACTCCTCGTGATCGCCGACGGCGAGGTGCTCTTCCACGGCTCGCCGCGCGAGCTTCACGAGGCGGTGGTGGAGGGCCCCGGCGAGGGCGGCGAGGAGACGATCGCGAGCTTCGAGCACGCCTTCGTGTCGTTCCTGCGCCAGCGGGGACATTAGGGACGAGCAATGCGCTGGCTGCTGGTCAAGGACCTCCAGATCCTCCGCCGCTCGCCGCTTGTGACGGCGCTGCTGGTCGTCTACCCGATCGCGATCGCGGTTCTGATCGGCTTCGCGCTCTCTCGCGGGCCGGAGAAGCCGCGCGTCGCCTTCTACAACAAGGTGCCGGTGGGAACGCCGCTGGTTCTCGGCGGGCGCCACTTCGACATCGTGGGAGCCCGCAACGAGCTCTGCCTGCGGATCGATTGCGTGCGCGTCTACTCCGGGAAGGCCGCGCGTGAGAAGGTCCAATCCGGCGACGTCCTCGCCGCGCTGATCCTGCCGAAGGACCTGGTGCAGAACCTCGAGTCGCTGGCCGGCTTGAACCCGGTGCAACCGCAGGTGAAGGTCCTCGTCAACGAGGAGGACCCGGTCAAGGCGCGCCTCGTCTCCGACCGGATCAACAGCCTGGTCACGCAGGCGAACCTGAAGATCTCGAAGAAGGTGGTGCGGTCGGCCGCGGGCTACATCGGCCTGATCGTTCACGGCGGACAGCTGTCGTTCCTCGGCCAGTCCTTCGGCATCCTCGGCCTGGCGCGAAGCGCCGAGATCCTGGGCAACGTGGAGGACCAGCTCCCCGCGAAGAGCCCGCTTCGCAGCGACGTCCGGCAGGTGAGCCACTTCGCCAACCTCGCGCGGCAGAACCTCGACTTCGCGAAGCCGCTGCTCGCCTCGATCTCACACCCGATCGAGGTCGACACCCAGGTCATCTCGGGCTCGCCGCCGAGCCTCGACGCGTTCGCGATCTCGGTGTCGGCGACCCTCACGCTGATGTTCGTCACCGTCCTCCTGGTCGCCGGTTCGCTCGCCCTCGAGCGGGAGGAGAACGCGTTTGCGCGAATCACCCGGGGGCTCGTCGGGCGCACGGCGCTGCTCGGCGAGAAGATCGCCCTAGGCATCGTCGCCTCGCTCGCGGTGACGTTGCTCATGCTCGCGGGGCTGTCGCTCTTCGTCTCGATCGACTGGAGCCGGATCCTCGCGATACTTGCCGCGATCGTGGCCGCGGGAGCCGCGTTCGCCGCCTTCGGGGCGGCGATCGGCGCGCTAGCGGGCGAGGTTCGGGCGAGCTCCCTGCTCGCGTTCATGATCTCGCTGCCGATCGCCTTCCTGTCACTCGTGCCCTCCGGCACGGTTAGCCCCGGCCTCTTCGACGCTCTCAAGGCGGTGCGAGACGTCTTCCCGTTCCATCCCGCGCTCGACGCGCTCTCCGGCGCGCTCGACGCATCGGCGGGCGGGCTCGGGATCGCGATCCTCCACCTGGCGATCCTCGCGGCCGCCTACGGGGTCCTGGCTCGCGTCGGGCTGCGCCGCTTCGCCGACTAGGGTCGGCTCCCGCCTAGAATCCTCGGCGTGAGCTTCCCCGCCACCCGCATGCGGCGTATGCGGCGCACGCAGGCCCTTCGCGACCTTGTCGCCGAGACCGAGCTTTCGGCGCGCCATCTCATCCAGCCTCTTTTCGTGGTGGCCGGCGAGGCCGTTCGCGAGGAGGTTGACTCGATGCCCGGCGTGGAGCGGTTCTCGATCTCCGAGCTCGTCGGGGAGGCGACCGAGGTGATGAGCGCCGGGATCCGCGCGGTGCTGCTGTTCGGGGTCCCCGCCGAGAAGGACGAGGTGGGGAGCGGCGCGTACGACGACGAGGGCGTGGTGCAGATGGCCGTGCGGGCGCTGAAGGAGGCGCACCCCGAGCTGGTCGTGATCACCGATGTGTGCCTCTGCGAGTACACCTCCCACGGGCACTGCGGGTTCGTCCGTGACGGTGAGGTCGACAACGACCTCACGGTCGAGCTGCTTGCGAAGACTGCGATCTCCCACGCCGAGGCCGGCGCCGACGCCGTCGCGCCCTCCGACATGATGGACGGGCGGATCGGGACCATCCGCCATCAGCTCGACGAGGAGGGCCATTCGGACACGCCGATCATCGCCTACAGCGCGAAGTACTCGTCCGCGTTCTACGGGCCGTTCCGGGAGGCGGCGGAGTCGACGCCGGAGTTCGGCGATCGCCGCGGCTACCAGATGAACCCGCGCAACGCGCTCGAGGCCGTCCGCGAGGCGGAGCTCGACCTCTCCGAGGGGGCCGACATGGTCATGGTGAAGCCCGCCACGCCCTACCTCGACGTCATCCGGCGGGTCAAGGACGCCACCGGCGCCCCGGTCGCGGCCTACCACGTCTCCGGCGAGTACTCGATGTTGAAGGCCGCGGCCGAAAAGGGCTGGATCGACGGCGAGGCCGCCGCGCTCGAGACCCTGCTCGGGATCCGGCGGGCGGGCGCCGACGCGATCGTCACCTACTTCGCGAAGGAGGCCGCCGAGTGGCTTCGGTAGCGCCCAAGGCGCCGCGCCCGAAGGCGCGCTCGCGCTCCGGCGGCGCCGCGATCCCGCTGGACGAGACCGACAAGCGGCTCATGAACCTCCTGCAGTCGAGCTTCCCACTCGACGCGGAGCCCTACGCGCGCGTCGCCGAGGCGGCGGAGCTTCCGACCGAGGAGGTGATGGCGCGCACCGACCGCCTCCTGCGCGAACGGATCATCCGCGAGATCACGCCGATCTTCGACACCCGCGCGCTTGGCTACGCCTCGATGCTCGTGGCCGCAAAGGTGGACACCGAGAACCCGCACCGCGCGGCCGCGATCATCAACGAGCACCCCGGCGTGTCCCACAACTACCTGCGAACCCACGAGTTCAACCTCTGGTTCACGATCGCGACGCCGCCTGAGTCCGAGCTCGGTCTGGAGGGCACGCTCGAGGTGCTTCGGCGCATGACGGGAGCGGAGTCGATCCGCCAGCTCCCGACGCTCACCCTCTTCAAGATCAATATGAACCTGGAGATGGAGAAGGGCACGGAGGCGCTGGCGACGGCTGTGGACGTGGCGCCGCCGCGCGAGCTCGAGCGCCAGCCCTACGACGATCGCGACGTCGAGGTGATCCGCGCCCTCCAGGGCCCGATGGCCGTCACGGATCGGCCCTATGACCAGGCTGCGAGCGCGGTCGGCATGCCGACCGCGAGCTTCCTCGAGCACCTTCAGGGCATGACCGAGCGCAAGCTGCTTCGGCGCGTCGCCGCGATTCTGTTCCACCGCCGGGCCGGGTTCTCGGCCAACGGGATGGGGGTGTGGCAGGTGCCCGAGGACCGGGTCCTCGAGACCGGCCGGAGGATGGCCGCGGTGCGGGGCATCTCCCACTGCTACCAGCGGCCGACGTACGCGGACTGGCCGTACTCCGTCTTCACCATGGCCCACGGCCGCTCGAAGGAGGAGTGCGACGCCGTCCTCGACTCGATCGCCGATGCGCACGACCTGCACGGGCCCGACCGCGCGACCCTCTACTCCTCCACCGAGTTCAAGAAGATCCGCCTCCACTACTTCACTGCCGACTACGCGGAGTGGGAAGAGCGGCACGGCGGCGCCTCCCCTCGCTGACCTCGCGGCGCCGGGAGCGGATTTGAACGGCCTCGACACGCGTCAGTCCGCCGCGGCGCACGCCCGCGCCGTCGGGCTGATCCCCGGCGGGGTCAACTCGCCCGTTCGCGCGATGCGAGCGATCGGACGTGACCATCCGATCTACGTCGAGCGGGCCGAGGGCTTCGAGCTCATCGACGTCGACGGCCACCGCTACATCGACTGGGTGTGCTCCTGGGGCCCGCTGATCCTCGGCCACGCGCGCCCGAGCGTGGTCCTCGCCGTGCGGGCCGCGGCCGCCCGCGGGACGAGCTACGGGGCCCCCACCCGCGGCGAGGCCGCGCTCGCCGCGGAGGTGGTCGACCGCTTCGCGTCGGTCGAGATGGTGCGGATGGTGAGCTCGGGCACCGAGGCGACGATGAGCGCCGTGCGCCTCGCCCGCGCCGCCACGGGGCGCGACGCGATCCTGAAGTTCGCCGGCGCCTACCACGGCCACGTCGACGGCCTGCTTGCCGAGGCGGGGTCGGGCCTCGCCACCGAGGGGATCCCGGCCAGCCCCGGGGTCACCGCCGCGCAGGCGGCGGACACGATCGTGGTGCCCTGGAACGACGCCGATGCCCTTGACGCGGCGCTGGGCGAGCGCGACTTCGCGGCGATCCTCGCCGAGCCGATCCCCGCGAACATGGGCGTCGTCTCCCCGGCTCCGGGCTTCCTCGAGCACCTTCGCGGCGCCGCCGACGCGCACGGCGCGCTCCTCGTCCTCGACGAGGTGATCACCGGCTTTCGCGTCGCCAGGGGTGGGGCACAGGAGCTCTACGGCGTCGATGCCGACCTCACGATCCTCGGCAAGATTCTGGGCGGCGGCCTACCGGCGGCCGCCTACGGCGGCAGGCGCGAGCTGATGTCGATGGTGGCCCCGGCGGGCGACGTCTACCAGGCGGGGACCCTGTCGGGCAACCCGCTGGCGGTCGCCGCAGGCCTCGCGACGCTCGACCGCCTGGACTCCGACGCCTACGAGCGGCTCGGAGAGCTGACCACGATGCTCGCCCGCGGGCTCCGCGAGGCGGCCGGCGGGCTGCCGATCCATGTCGCCTCCGAGCGCGGGCTCGTGACGGCCTTCTTCAGCGCCGAGCCGATCACCGATTTCGCCGGGGCCGCCGCCTGTGACCTCGAGGCCTACGGCCGCTTCTGCCGGGGCCTGCTCGAGCGCGGCATCTACGCTCCTCCGTCGCAGTTCGAGGCCTGGTTCGTGTCGCTCGCGCACGACTCGGCTGCCATCGAGCGCACGGTCGAGGCGGCGAGGGAGGCCATGCGCGAGGCCGTCGAGGCGGACTGATGCGGCTCATGCCGCGTATAGGTAGAAAAGGCGCATCGGAGGGCGCGACTGCACTCACCGACATCGCCGCGGCCTTGCGCGAGGAGGATACGGTCATCTCCAGCCACGTCGTGGAGCCAACTGAGCGGCCGATACTCGGTTCCCTCGCTGCTTCCGGCCCGCGGTGCGCATCGGCCCCGGGCGACTACGCCATCGTCATCGAATCGATCCGCGAGGGCTACCTCCTCCATTACGGGGAGCCGCGCCTCCTGGATGGAGTCGACGAAGACCTCTCGCTCCTCGCCGGCGACCACCTCTACGCGCTCGGGCTCGACCGCCTGGCCCGCCTTGGCGACCTCGGGGCGGTCCGGGAGCTCGCCGACCTTATCTCGTTATCCGCGCAGCTCTCCGCTGAGGGCCGCGGGACGGGCGACGCGGCCGACGCGCTCTGGCTCGCGACCGCAATCGCGGTGGCAGCAGGCGCCGGCCCCGAGCACGAGACAGCAAAGGAGGGCCTTCGCGGTACCGACCCCGCCGCCCCCTCGCTGCTCCTGGCGGCGGCGCGTGCCCAGGCAGCGGCTGCGGGCATCGAGGCGGCCCTTGACGAGGCCGCCGAGGCAATAGAATCCCGCCTCGACGGCTCGGCCTGAGCGCACCTCGCGCCGGGGCCGGGCGGACCATCCAGGAACTTGGCAGACGCCGCCGACACCAGCAACGGAACCGGCAACGGCGACGGGGCCGTTCCCGACCCGCCTCCAGCCGGCTACTTCGAGGGCGAGTCGATGACCCGCCGCCGGTCGCTGACCCTCATGGGCCAGGGGCTCGGGGCGGCTGCCGGCGCGCTCATCGTTCTCCCGGCCATCGGCTTCGCGGTGGCGCCGATCTTCGAGCGCCCGGACGAGACGTGGGAACCCGTTGGCCCCACCGACCGGTTCGTCGTCGACACCTATCGCCCGGTCGTCTTCACGATCGTGCCGGGGATCGGCGAGGCCGGAAAGACCACCGCCTATGTCCGCGCCGCCGACCCGAACCCGCCCTTCAACGAGCAGGAGGGCACGTACGTGGCGCTCTCCACGCGCTGCGCGCACCTCGGCTGCCCGGTGAAGTTCGTGGCTGCGGCGGGGAACTTCATCTGCCCCTGCCACGGCGGCGTCTACGACTTCGAGGGCAAGGTGATCGGCGGTCCCCCGGTGCGTCCGCTCGATCGCTTCCAGACGCGCGTCCGCGGCGGCCAGGTGGAGCTGGGCCCGCGGTACAGCGTGACCAACTCGCTCGATCCGGTGCGCGCTCGCGACCCGGGCGAGTACACCGGCGGGATCTGGAACGTCATCTACCCGCCGCGTCCATCGACCTTCCCGCCGCCGTGATCATGAGGTGCGCGGGATGAAGCTCCCACTGCCGGCCGGCCTGCGAAAGCCCGCGAAGCCCGGCGAGACGAACGGCACCGGCAACGGCGCCGCGCCCTCGGTCTCGGATCGCGCCAAGGAGGGCGGTGCCGACCTCCTCGGCTGGCTGGACGAGCGCACGGGCGGAGCGACCTTCCTCACGGGAATGCTCTACCGGAAGGTCCCGAAGGGGACCAACTGGTTCTACACGCTCGGGTCGGCAACGCTGTTCGCGTTCGTCGTCCAGGCGACGACCGGTGTCTTCCTGGCGATGTACTACACGCCGTCGGCCACGCAGGCCTACGCCTCGATCACCCACCTCACCAACGACGTCTTCCTCGGCGAGTTCGTCCGCGGGATGCACAAGTGGGGCGCCACCGTGATGGTGATCCTGGTCTTCCTGCACATGGCGCGCACCTTCATCTTCGGCGCTTACAAGTACCCGCGCGAGCTCAACTGGGTGATCGGCGTCGTGCTCCTGATCCTCACGATGATGATGGCGCTGACGGGCTACCTGCTCCCGTTCGACCAGCGCTCGTTCTGGGCGACGACGGTGGCCAACAACATCACCGCGACCGGTCCGTTCGTCGGGCCCTACCTGGCCGACTTCCTGAGAGCCGGCGCCGAGTTCGGTCCCACCACGCTCTCCCGGTTCTATTCGATCCACATGCTCCTGATACCAGGGGCCATCATCGGCCTCATCGGGGCGCACCTCTACCTCGTGGTGAAGCTCGGGACCACCGCGCCGCCGTGGCTCAAGGCGGACGTCAAGCCGAAGTCCTTGCGGACGGAGAAGGTGTGAGGCCGTGAAGCAGGCCGACAAGGAGCAGTACCTCCGCGAGTACGAAGTGCTGAAGAAGAAGGGCAAGCCCTTCTTCCCCTACGCGGTCGCGAAGGACTCGGCGATGGCGCTCGTAGTCGTGCTCGTGATCGTCGTGATGGCGATCGTCCTCGGGGCTGAGCAGGGCCCCAAGGTCGACCCGACGACGACGACGTACACGCCGCGGCCCGAGTGGTACTTCTTCTTCCTGTTCGAGCTGCTGCGCGTGCTGAAGGGCCCGGACCTCGTCCTGTTCGCGACGATCATCATCCCGACGGCGTGCATGGTCCTGTTGCTGTTGCTCCCGTTCTACGACCGCAACCCGGAACGGCGACCGGAACGGCGACCGGTTGCCATGACCGCGATGAGCCTGACGATCATCGCGATGGCGTTCCTCACCTACGAGGGCGCGAACACGGGGCCGCCGAGCGCGATCGAGCAGCCGGCGTCGAAATCCGTCGAAGCCGGGAAGGAGATCGTCGCCCAGTCGGGCTGCCTGGCCTGCCACAAGATCGGCGACAACGGCGGCACGCTCGGGCCCAACCTGACGCACATCGCGGCGCGGATCCCGCGTAACGGAATCCTCCGCTCCCTCCGTGCCGGCCCGGGCATCATGCCCTCGTTCAACAGCCTGCCGCCCGAGAAGCTGCAGCAGATCGCCGACTACCTGGCGACGCTGAACTAGCCTCGCTTCTCTGATGCCCGAATCCGCGCCGGGGCCGAGCACCGGCCTCGACGAGCAGGCTGACTTCGCATCCGGCGTGAACCGCATGTTCGACCGGATCGCCGGCGTTTACGACGGCATGAACCGCGCCATGACGGCGGGCCTCGACCGGCGCTGGCGCGAGCGGGCCGTCGACCTGGCGGCAGCCGGCTCCGGTGACCGAGCGCTCGACGTGTGCTGCGGTACCGGCGACCTCGCGCTCGAGCTCTCCCGTCGAGTCGGGCCCGGCGGGAGCGTCGTCGGCTGCGACTTCTCCGAGCCGATGCTCGACATCGCGCGGCGCAAGGCCGACGCGGCCTCCATGCCCGGGGTGCGTTTCGAATGGGCCGACGCCCTCGACCTTCCCTACGACGACGCGACGTTCGACGCGGTGACGGTGGGCTTCGGCGTGCGCAACTTCGCCGACCTCGAGCGCGGCCTCGGCGAGCTCGTCAGGGTCCTTCGCCCGGGCGGGCGGCTTGTGGTCCTCGAGATCACCCAGCCTCGCCGACCGCCGCTGTCGTGGTTCTTCTCGCTCTGGTTCGATCGGCTGATCCCGGTGCTCGGCACGATCGCGGGAGACCGCGACGCCTACACCTACCTACCGCAGTCGGTGAAGCGGTTCCCGGACCCCGAGCGGCTGGCCGCGATGATCGCCGAAGCGGGGATCGAGCCGGTCCGCTGCCTCATCCTGGCGGGCGGCATCATCGCGATCCACTCGGGTGTGAAATGAGGTGCTTCAGCACCGAAAGCAGCGCGTCAGGCGGCGAAGCCGCCTCAGGAGATGTCAAGTGAGATGAGTCGTTCGTCCGTCCCACCTCCGGTCACCGTGGTGCTCGACGCCTCGGAGGCCTGGCTCCCGGGCAGGATGGCCGCCGTGGAGCGCCGCATCTCCGAGCGGGTCGGCGACCACGGCGCGGCGCTGGGCGGTGCCGCGCGAACCACCCTCGACGCCGGAGGCAAGCGCTTGCGTCCGATCCTGGTGCTCCTCTGCGCCGGCCCGGGAGCCGGAGAGGAGGCGCTGCGGGCGGCGACCGCGCTCGAGCTGGTCCACATGGCGACCCTGGTACACGACGACGTGCTCGACGCTGCCCCCCTCCGGCGCGGTCGTCCCACCGTCTATGCGACGTCGGGCCGGAGCGCGGCGACGGCCGTGGGCGACCTGCTGTTCTCTCGCGCCTTCGCAGAGCTCGCGGCCGAGGGCGGCGAGCGGCAGGTGGCCCTGCTCTCGTCCGCATCGGTCGGCCTCGCGCTGGGCGAGCTCGCCCAGCGCCGTGACACGTTTGACGTCGGGATCCCGGCGGAGCGCTACCTGCGCCGCTGCGAGCTCAAGACGGCGTGGCTGTTCGAGTGCGCCTGCGTGATCGGGCGGCAACCCGACGCGGCTGCGGATGGGGCGTTGCGGGAGTTTGGGCGCGAGATCGGCCTCGCCTTCCAGCTCCTCGACGACGTGTTGGACGTCTCGGGACCGCCCGAGCGCACGGGCAAGGCCCGAGGCACCGACCTCCTCGACGGGACGGTGACCCTTCCCCTGATCGTCGCCCGCGACCGCGACCCCGTTCTCGGAAGCCTGGAGCTCCGCGGCATCGAGCCGGACGCCGCAGCGGAGATCTGCGACCGCATCGACGCCACCGGAGCGCTGGAGGAAGTGCGCGCGGATGCCCGGGCGCGCGTCGATGCGGCGAAGCGCGCTCTGGGCGAAGCCCCGATCGACCCTGAGCAGCGGAAGCTGCTCGACCTCGTCGCGGACGGCGTGGTCGAGCGCTACAGCTAGAAGTCGGACGGGACGACGTGGCCGCCGTTGAGGGCGACGACGAAGCGGTCGACCTCCTCCTCCATGTTTGCCCGAGCCAGGAGGGTGAGGTCGTTCAGGAGCGCCTCGGTGCCGAGGTCGAGCACCTCGTCGAAGCGATCGACGACCGCCTGCGAGTAGACCCCGCCGCCGATCCATTCGCAGTCGGGGCAGCGCAGGTCGACGCGCCACCGGGCGGTTCCGGACGGCGCCCAGTCGATCGGAAGGACGAGCTCGGACCCGCACTCGGGACAGACGTGCAGGTCCTCGGCCCGCCGCGGAGCCCTCTCGGCCGACCGCATGGCGAAGGCGCCCGGGTCGACTTTCGAAAGGGCCAACGCGCGACTGCGCGAGGGTTGGCGGCTGTCGAGACGATCCTCCATCTCGGGAGGCGTATCGACCAGACCCCTGGTCTGCTTTAGGGGTGAACCCCTAACCCCTGGACGGGTGATCGACCCCTGATCTCCACGCCTGGGCGTCGACTAGGCTGCGGCCCCTCGTGATCCTTTCCGATCGGTCCATCCGCGAGGCCCTCGACGAGGGCGGCATCGTCATCGACCCGCTGCTCGACGGCGGCATCCAGCCCTCGTCGGTGGACCTGCGCGTTGACCGGTTCTTCCGCGTCTTCCGCAACGACACGACCCCCTACATCGACCCGAAGCGCAACCAGGAGGACCTGACCGAGCTGGTGGAGGTGGCCGAGGACGGCGCGTTCATCCTGCACCCGGGGGAGTTCGTGCTGGGCTCGACGCTCGAGCGGGTGAAGCTGCCCGACGATGTCGTGGCTCGCCTGGAGGGCAAGAGCTCTCTTGGGAGGCTCGGCCTTCTCATCCATTCGACCGCGGGGTTCGTCGACGCTTCATGGGACGGGCACCTGACGCTCGAGCTGTCGAACGTCGCCAACCTGCCGATTGCGATCTACCCGGGGATGCGAATCGGCCAGATCTCGTTCCTGCGGATGACGACTCCTGCCGAGGCTCCCTACGGCAGCGCCTCGACCGGCTCGAAGTACCAGGGGCAGAAGGGCCCAACGCCGTCCCGGTACTACCTCAACTTTGAACGGGACGACCCAGGGTGATCCAGCCGGTCCGCGCCCGCGTTACCATCTGAAGAGATGCCAGGCAACATCGGACTTCCAGAGATCCTGGTGGTCCTCGTCATCGCCCTCATCATCTTCGGGCCGAAGAGGCTTCCGGAGCTCGGGAAATCGCTCGGGAAGGGGATCCGCGAGTTCCGCGGCTCGATCTCGGGTGAAAACGACGACGACGAGGACGACAAGCCAGAGATCGAGAGCGGCAGCGCGACCGGTGAGCCCGTTCAGGGCGAAGTGGTCACCGAGAACCGCCCCTAGCGCATGGCTCGGCTGCGGACCGCTCGGTTCGACGAGCGGCTGACCCTGGTCGAGCACCTCGACGAGCTGCGGACGCGCATCATCGTCTGCGTCGCCGTGCTCGTGGTGGCGATCTGCCTCTGCTTCTGGCAGAACCACCTGCTCCTGGACCTGATGAACAACCCCCTACCGCCGGGCAAGCAGCCGATCACGCTGAGCCCGACCGAGCCGTTCCTCACCACATTCAAGATTTCCGCCTACGCCGGCATCATCCTGGCCCTGCCGGTCCTCCTCTATCAGCTCTACGCCTTCTTTCTCCCGGCGCTGAGCCCGATGGAGAAGCGGGTGATCGTCCCGTTCCTGATCCTCGTTCCCGTGCTGTTCGTGGGCGGTGTCGTCTTCGGCTACCTCGTCGTCCTGCCGGCGGCGATCAAGTTCCTCCTGAACTTCAACGACACCCAGTTCCACATCCAGGTGCGCGCGAGTGAGTACTACGGCTTCGCGACCCTCACCCTTGTCGCGATGGGCCTCGTCTTCCAGGTCCCGATGGGAATACTGGCAGTGACCCGCCTGGGCATCGTCAGCGTCGACCAGCTGCGGAAGAACCGCCGCTACGCCTACCTCATCCTGGCCATCGTGGCAATGCTCCTCCCCGGCACCGATCCGATCACGATGCTGATCGAGCTCGCCCCCCTGCTCGTCCTCTACGAGCTGTCCATCGTGCTCGCCAGGGTCTTCGGCAATCCGGTCACGCCCACCGACCCGGCGGCGGGCGAGGCCGGCTAGCACCGGCCAAGCGCGGTAACCCGCCTCACTAAGCTCCACCGGTGCTCTTCGACCTTCGCAGCGGCAGGCGGCGGCGCGTCGTGCAGGTGGTCTACGGCTTCCTGGCCGCATCGTTCCTGATCGGCTTCGTATTCTTCGGCGTCGGCAGCGGCGGCATCGGCAGCATCTCCGACCTCTTCGGGGGCGGAAGCAGCGGCGGCTCGACCTCCTCAGCGTTCGACCCCCAGATCAACAACGCCAAGGAGGCCCTGAAGAAGGATCCGCAGAACGAGCAGGCGCTCTCGAACCTGGCGAGCTACGAGTACCAGTCGGCTCGCACCGGCGTCACCCAGTCATCGCCGACGGCGCCCCCGAAGGTGAGCACCGACGCGCAGAACGAATTCGGCGCCTCGGTCGACGCCTGGACCCGCTACCTGAAGGTGGCGAAGAAGCCGGACGCGATCCTTGCCAGCGAGATGGCGCAGGCCTACGTCTACCTCGACGACCCGAACGGGGCCGTCCAGGCGCAGCGCATCTACGCCGAGGCCCAGCCGAGCGCGAACACGATCGGCCAGCTCGCGCTCTACCAACTACGCGGCCGGCGACTTCAAGGCGGGCGACGCAGCGTCGAAGCAGGCTGTCGCGAAGGCGCCGAAGGCGCAGGCGAAGCAGATCAAGAAGCAGCTGGCGGCGATCAAGAAGCGCGCGGTGAAGTTCGCCCAGCAGCAGAAGGCGGCGGCGAAGGCCTCCGGCGGGAGCTCGTCGGGCTCGAGCGAGCTCCAGAATCCCTTCAGCGGCATAGCACCAACGACGCCTCCGCCGGCGCCCTAGACGGCGGCTAGGCGCTCGCTACCATCCGCAAAACCGGGGCCGTTAGCTCAGTTGGTAGAGCAGGAGACTCTTAATCTCAAGGTCGAAGGTTCGAGCCCTTCACGGCCCACTTCGAGCCCGTTGCTAGCTCCGTTCGCGGGCTTCGCCGGTGACCTGGTAGCTCACGTACCAGGCGATGTGCCGGGCGGCGCTGACGCCGAGGGTCACGGGCGCGAATAGGCGCTTCATCTGAATGGGCATCCTAATTGGTACGGCGGTCCTACGTTTGGCCTATCGACGCCGGACCCCAGGGCCTTGAGGACCAGTCCCTGGCGTGTACGCGCAATTTGCGGGAAGAACACGTCGTGCCGTGCGCGGCACCCGCGCCTACACTGAGCGCATGAAGGTCGGAATCGTGGGTCTGGGCTATGTCGGCCTTCCGCTTGCCGCGGCCTTCGCCGAGGCCGGGCACGAGGTGGTCGGTGTCGACACCAGCGCGAGCCGAGTCGAGCGCCTGCGTCGCTCCGAGAGCGACATCGAGGACGTCCCGTCCGAGCGGCTGCGAGCGATCGCCCCCTCGTTCACGGCTTCAGACGACTACAAGGCGCTCGCGTCGTGCGAGGCGCTCCTCGTCTGCGTGCCGACGCCGCTGACCGAGCATCGCGAGCCGGACCTCTCCTACCTCGTGGCCGCCGCGACCGGCCTCTCCCCCGTCCTTCGTGAGGGCCGCCTCGTCGTGGTGGAGTCGACGACCTATCCCGGTACCACCCGCGAGCGCCTCGCCCCGATCCTCGAGGAGTCCGGCCTCGCCGCGGGCCGCGACTTCAACCTCGCCTACTCGCCTGAGCGCATCGATCCCGGCCGCGGGCCGGGCTCGATCAAGACGACGCCGAAGCTCGTCGGGGGCTTCACGGACGCCTGTCGCGATCGCGCCGCCGCCCTCTACGAGGACATCTGCGACGAGGTCGTGCCGGTCTCCACCCTCGAGGCCGCCGAGCTCGCGAAGCTGCTCGAGAACGTATTCCGTTCGGTGAACATCGCCCTTGTGAACGAGCTCGCGCAGCTCTGCGACCGCCTCGACGTCGACGTATGGGAGGTCATCGACGCCGCGGCGACGAAGCCGTTCGGCTTCATGCGCTTCGAGCCGGGGCCCGGCATGGGCGGCCACTGCCTGCCGGTCGACCCGTTCTACCTCGCCTACAAGGCCCGTGAGCACGACTTCTACACCGAGTTCGTGGAGCTCGCGGGGAAGATCAACCAGGCGCAGCCGCACTTCTGCGTCGACCGCATCACGCGGGCGCTGAACGACGCGCGCAAGCCCGTGCGCGGCTCGACCGTCCTCCTCCTCGGAGTCGCCTACAAGGCGGGCGTCGGGGACCTTCGCGAGTCGCCGGCGCTGAAGATGATCCGGCTGCTGCGCGAGCTCGGGGCGACCGTCGTCTATCACGACCCGCACGTTGGCGAGATCGGCGAGCTCGGGCTCTCCTCGCAGGCCCTCGGCGATGCCCTGGCCGAGGCGGACCTCGCCTGCGTCGTCACGGCCCATGCCGACGTCGACTACGAGCGGGTCGTCGAGCGCGCGGCGCTGGTGCTCGACCTCAGGGGCGTCACGCGCGGCATCGAGGCGCCCAACCTGGTCCGTCTTTAGCCGCCGCGATCATGGGGGCGTGAAGCTTCCCTGGCGTCGCCCTCGTCCGCAGCGGCAACTCCCGCCGCGCTGACCGGATCACCCTCGGTCTCGCCGGCGTCGCGGTCGCGACCGCTGGGAGCGTGATCGCCGGGGAGGTCATCCGGCTCGGGCGCCGTCGTGCCCGGCAGGCCAGGCACGAGCCGACGCCGGCGGCCGCGCTCGGCGCCGCGGGGCAGGCCACCCAGGACACGGTGGCCGTCGTGATCGAGGGCTACGGCGCCGCCACTCGCGGCGAGCTCGTGCTCTTCAACATCCTCTCCGGGTTCGTGGGCGCGTTCGCCCTCGTGCGGCTCTCGACCTCGGGGATCCGCGGCGGCTGGTGGCCGTTCGGGAACATCCGACTCGGCGGGCACCACATTCACCATTTCGTCCCCGGCATCCTGCTCGCATTCGGGTGCGGCACGGGCGCGCTGGTCACGGGTGAGGAGCGCATCGAGCGAGCTCTCGCGGTCCCGTTCGGCGCCGGCATGGGCCTCACGTTCGACGAGGCGGCGTTGCTGCTCGACCTCCGCGACGTCTACTGGAGCCGCGAGGGCCTCCTCAGCGTGCAGATCAGCCTCGGGACCTCGGCGCTCCTCGGCGCCACGATCCTCGGCCTTCGCATCCTGCACCGCGGCGAGGAGCGGGGCGAGCAGCAGGGGATCATCCCCACCGAGCGGGGCGAGATCGCGACGCACGTTCCCGTTCCCGCCTAGGTCCGGTACCGCGCGAAGACCTCGCCCGTCGCGTCCTCGTAGAGAAGCCACGCCACCTCGAGCGGGCGCTCCACCTCGTCGAGGTCGACCATGAGACCTGGGCCGACGCCACCCGCGACCTTCGGGGCGTGCGTCACGAACAGCTCGTCGACCAGGCCGCCGTCGAGAAGCTGTGCGTGCAGGCGCGGGCCGCCCTCGCAGAGGACCGAGCGCACGCCGCGCTCAGCGCGCAGGTAGGCGAGCGCCCGCGACAGATCGACGGCGTCCTCGTGGCGCTCGACGTGGACCGAGGCCTCCGTCTCCGGCGGCTCGGCGTCGGACGAGGTGAAGATCACCACCTCCCCGCGGCCCTCGGTGAACAGGCGCGCGTCCCAGGGCAGGTTTAAGCGCCCTGAGACGATCACCATCAGCGGGTCGACCGGCCCGTAGCGCTCGGCGCGCATCGTGCCGGCCCCGATCATCAGGGCGTCGACTCGAGCGCGCAGCCCGACGAGCATCGCCGTGTCGCTGTCGCTGCCGATCTCTCCCGACCGCCCCTCGATCGTCGCGTGCCCGTCGAGTGTCAGGGCGAAGTTCGTGACCAGGTACGGGCGGTCGGCTCGTACCTCGGAGGCGAAGTCGAGGGACCCGACGGCCTCATCGAGCGACACCTCGCCGCAGTCCGGGACGAGCCTGCGCACCGCTCAGGCGCCCTCGATCTCGGCGAGGTGCTCGACGTTCCGGCGATCCTCGGCGTCCTCGCTCGGACCGGCATCGAACCAGGCGTCGAGGATCTCCGCCAGCTCGGCCTCCGAGGTCGAGCGCAGGCTCAGCGCGAGCGCGTTCGCGTCGTTCCAGCGCCGGGCCCCCGAGGCGGTGGCTGCGTCCCCGCAGAGCGCCGCCCTGACGCCCGGCACCTTGTTGGCTGCGATCGACGCGCCCGTCCCCGTCCAGCAGCAGACGATCGCCTGCTCGGCGCGCTCCTCGACGACGTCGCGCGCGGCCGCCTCGCTCGCCCAAGCCCAGTCGTCCCGCTCGTCGTCGGAGAGCGCGCCGTGAACGAGGGGCTCATGCCCGCGCCGGCGCAGTTCCTCGATGACGGCCTCGGCGACCCCCACTCGTTCGTCCGCTGCGACCGCGATCCGCATCGAGATCAGCCTACGGCTTCGCGCGCCTTCTCCAGCGTGGGGTAGATCTCGGCACGAAGGGCCCTGCCGTCGCGGATCTCCCACACCTGCACCGCCTTCATGCTCGCCTCGATGCCCGAGGTCCGCCCGCGGGTCGTCATCCGGAACGGGACGATGACCTTGCCGCCCACCGGCATGAAGTCGTCTGCCTCGAGACGGATCTCGTCGACGGCGTCGTAGAAGGAGTCGAAATAGCGCCGCACTCCCTCGTGGCCCCGATAGGTCTGGGGCTCGAGGGCGAGTCCCGGCGGCGTGACGAGCTCGAACTCGGGGTGGATGAAGTCCAGGAAGCCATCGACCCCCCGCGCCGCGAAGGCCTCGTATCCGCGGCGCATGACCTCGACGTTGTCGATCGCGTCGCTCACCCCACGCTCTCCCAGCCGAAGCTGCGGCCCGCGACTGCCTCGAGCCGCTCGACCTCGGGCGCGAAGAAGGCGCGAGTGCGCTCGCGAAGCTCGGGGGGCAGCTCGGGCTTGGGGGCCGCGCCGGCGCCCGGGTCGTGGACGAGCCGCTCCACCACCCAGCGAAGCCGCTCGGGCAGCCGGTCGAAGTTGCGATCGAGCGCCCGCAGGCCCGGCAGCCGTACCGCGCGGTCCATGACGCGGAAGCTACCCGAGCCCTTCGCGCTGCCCGTCTCCCATTGGCGCTCGAAGTCGGGCGACGTGAACCCGGGATCCACGCCCAGGAACCCGTAGACGCGCCGCATCGTCCTGCCGCGGTCGCTCGCCAGCTCCTCGCTCGAGAAGACCGCGATCGCATCGCGGCCAAAGCGCTCGAGGAAGGGCTCGAGCTGGAAGGCGTAGCGGCTTCGCTGCCAGTAGGCGCTCCGCTCATCGGCGAGCGCCTCGGCGAGCGGGCGGTCGTCGTAGCCGCCGCCGAGGTTGTGGAGGTAGTGCGAGAGCATCCGCTCGACGGGATCCCGCACCATGTAGACGAGGCTGGCGGTGGGCGCCGTCTCCTGCATTCGCTCGACAACCCCCTCGAAGCGCGGGAGGTTCGTGTAGTGCGGCGAGGTCTCGCCTCGTGCCCGCGCGGCCGGGTCGAAATGCGAGGCGTACCAATCGGGCCCGAGCTCCCAGTTGAGCTCGGCGACGAAGAAGTTGAGCTCCTTGGGCCGCGACATAGCGACCTCGGGGTGCAGCGCGAGGTAGTGGTGGAGGCTCGTGGTGCCGCACTTCAGGCCGCCGATGACCACGAAGGTCGGCGGCGCGCCGGAACCCCAGGACTGCCTCCCGGCCCGGCGCCGGTCGGCCGCGAACCGCTCGTGCGCGCGGGCCGTCATCGCCTCGTCCGCGAGATCGCGGAAGGCCACGATGGCTAGGCGCCGAGCTTCTTCGCCGCCTCGCGGAAGTTCTTGACCGTGGCCGAAGGGGCCTTGCGGCCCTCGAGCTTCTCGCCGTGGCGATTGACCCAGATGACGGGAACGTTCATCTTCAGCAGGGGCGCCACGTCCGCGTCGTAACCGGACGCGATGTGGACCCACCCCTTCTTGCCGCCAATCCGACGGGCGGCTTCCTTGAAATGCGCGGGATCGGGCTTGTAGCTGCGCACCTGCTGCGCGGTGACGACCAGGTCGAGCTCGGTTCGCAGGTGCCGCCTCGAGATGCCGAGCAGCTTGTCGTCGACGTTGGAGACGATGCCGACGTCGTAGCGGCCGCCGAGGCGGTCCATCGCCGCATTTGCCTCGCGGAAAGGCTGCCAAATGCCGACGCTGTCGGGAAGGAACTGTGCCCGGGAGGGCTCCAGCTGCCAGCCGATCTCCTCCGCGACCTTCACCCCGGTGCGGCGAAGCACCTCCGCGTAGAGCTCGTAGGAGCCGCTCATCACCTCGGCCTGGATCTCGAGAAAGCGCTTGATGAGCTCACCCTCGTCGAAACTGAGGCCGTCCTCGGCCGCCTCGGCCTTGAACGCGTCGATGATCCCCTTCTCCCAGTCGATCAGGGTCCCGTAGCAGTCAGTGGTAACCCACTTGATCGTTTTCAGGGCAGGAAGGGCCATAAGGCGGACGCGGCATTATGCCAAGGGGTTCGCGAGTTCCTCATACCTGCGGCCGCCTGACGGCGCCCGTACACGCTTCTTTCGGGGCTAAAGCCCCTCATTTACATCCCCGATAGGCTGCCGCGGCTTCGTGGACCTACTTGAGTACCAGGGAAAGCAGCTGTTCGCCAGGCACGGTGTTCCCGTGCCGAGCGGGCGTCACGCCACGACCGTGGACGAGGCCATGGAGGCAGGCGAGGAGGTCGGTTACCCGCACGTCGTCAAGGCGCAGGTGCGGATCGGCAAGCGCGGCAAGGCGGGCGGGATCAAGGTCGCCGGCGACGCCGATCAGTCGCGCAGCCACGCCAGCGCCATCCTCGGGATGGAGATCAGTGGCTTCACGGTCCACGAGGTGTGGATCGAGGAAGCGAGCGACATCGTGGCCGAGCACTACGCGTCGATCATTCTCGACCGCGGGGAGAAGAAGCTCCTGGCGATGGTGACTCGAATGGGTGGCATGGACGTCGAGGAGGTCGCCGAGAGCGACCCGGACGCGCTCGTGCGCCGCCACCTGGATCCCGCCGAGGGGATGACCGCCGAGATCGGGACCGAGCTGGCCGCCGGGGCGGGGATCGACGAGGACGTTCAGGGGGCGGTCGGCGACCTTCTCGCGAAGCTCTACGAGGTTGCCATCGAGGAGGACGCCACCCTGATCGAGGTCAACCCCCTGATCGTCACGCGGGAGCGGGAGGTGCTCGCTCTCGACGCGAAGGTCACCCTCGACGGCAACGCCCTCTTTCGCCACCCCGAGTTCGCGGAGCTCCGCGACGACGCCGCCGAGGACCCGCAAGAGCGGATGGCGAGAGAGAAGGGCATCACCTACGTCAAGCTCGACGGCGACATCGGCATCCTCGGCAACGGCGCCGGACTTTGTATGTCGACCCTCGACGTCGTCGCGCAGGCAGGCGGCTTGCCGGCCAACTTCCTCGACGCCGGCGGCGGCTCGAAAGCGGAGGCGATCGTCGACGCGCTCGAGGTCATCACCTCCGACGAGAAGGTCAGAGCGATCCTCTTCAACATCTTCGGCGGCATCACCCGCTGCGACGAGGTGGCGAAGGGGATCATCGAGGCCTCGAAGCAGGTGAGCCTCGACGTGCCGCTCGTGGTGCGCCTCGACGGGACCAACTCCGAGGAGGGGCTGAGCCTGCTCGACGAGGCCGGCCTGCCGGGCCTGCATCAGGAGAAGACGATGCTCGGGGCGGCCGAGAAGGTCGTGGAGCTCGCGAAGGCGGCGGCATGAGCATCATCGTCGGCGAGGGCACCAAGCTCGTCGTCAGCGGGCTGACCGGCCGCGAGGGGACCTTCCACGGCCTGCGCAACCGCGACTACGGCACCGAGCTCGTGGCCGGCGTCACGCCGGGCAAGGGTGGTCAGGACGTCGACGGCGTCCCCGTGTTCGACTCGATCTCCGAGGCGGTAGACGAGCGGGGCGCCAACACGTCGATGGTCTTCGTCCCCGCCCGCTTCGCCGCCGCGGCAATCGACGAGGCCATCGACGCGGGCGTCGAGACGGTTATCGCGATCACCGAGGGCATCCCCGTTCTCGACATGCTGAGGACCTACTGGAAGGCACGCGACGCGGGCGTGCGGCTGATCGGGCCGAACTGCCCCGGCGTGCTCTCACCGGGGAAGGCCAACGTCGGCATCATCCCGGCCCAGTTCTTCGACGGCGGGTCGATCGGGGTCGTCTCCAAGTCGGGCACGCTGACCTACCAGATCGGCAACGAGCTGAAGCAGGCGGGCCTCGGAAACTCGACGATCGTCGGCATCGGCGGCGACCCGATCATCGGCTCCGACTTCATCGACGTTCTCACCCTGTTCGAGGCCGACGACGAGACCGAGCTGATCGTGATGGTGGGGGAGATCGGAGGCGACGCCGAGGAGCGGGCCGCCGACTTCATCGCCGAGTCGGTCTCGAAGCCCGTCGTCGGCTACATCGCGGGCTTCACCGCCCCCGAGGGCAAGCAGATGGGCCACGCGGGGGCGATCATCTCCGGCTCCTCGGGGACCGCCCAGGCGAAGAAGGACGCGCTCGAGGCGAAGGGCGTGCGGGTGGGCACGAGCCCCACCGAGGCCGCGCAGCATCGCGGTCGAGACGCTCTCCGCGTAGCGAGGACTTGCGCGCGGCCCTCGGGTGGGCGTAGACTCGCGCGGAAAGGGAGGGTGCATCGAGCTCAATCGAAGAAGCATCGCGCTGGGCCTGGCCGCGACCGTCGTGCTGCTTCTCCCCGCGGCGGCGCAGGGCGCCGAGGGCGACCTCGACCAGAGCTTCGGGGCGGGCGGGAAGGTGATCACCCCGATCGGGCCGTCGACGGACCAGGCGAACGCCATGGCGATCGACTCGCAGGGGCGAATCGTCGTCGCGGGCCAGGCCTTCAATGGCACGACCGCTCTCACCGACTTCGCGCTCGCTCGCTACGAGGAGAACGGCAGCCTCGACGCCGGCTTCGGGAGCGGAGGAACGGTGATCACCGGATTCGGTACGAAAACCGACGACTCGGGCCGCGGCGTCGCGATCGACTCCCAGGGGCGGATCGTCGTGGTTGGACTGACCTTCGACGGCGCCGACTTCGCCACCGAGAACTTCGCGATAGCTCGCTACACCCCGGACGGGACTCTGGACACGAGCTTCAACGGGACCGGGAAGGTGACGCAGCCGATCGGCACCCGCGCGGACAATGCCGGCGCCGTCGCGATCGACGCCCAGGACCGGATCGTGGTCGCGGGTGTCAGTGACACCGGCTCGAACAGCAACCCGAACAACGACTTTGCCCTCGCCCGCTTCAACCCGAACGGCAGCCTGGACACCTCGTTCAACGGGAGCGGGAAGGTCATCACGTCATTCGGCACGGGGTCAGACGCCGCGAGCGCGGTCGCGATCGACGCCCAGGGGCGCATCGTCGTCGCGGGCAAGGCGTCCAACGGCACCGAGAATGACTTCGCCCTGGCCCGCTACAACCCGAACGGGACCCTGGACACCACCTTCAACGCCACCGGAAAAGCCGTGACGGCGTTTACGCCGGGTGGGTTCGACAGGGCCGCCGGCGTCGCGCTCGACTGATCAGGGCCGGATCGTCGCCGCCGGGCGGAGCTTCAACGGCACGAATGACGACTTCGCCGTCGCTCGCTACGCCCCGAACGGCACGCTCGACACCGGCTTCAACGGCACGGGCAAGGTGACGACGTCGATCGGCACGGGCGACGACGAGGCCAATGCCGTGGCGATCGACGGGGCGGGGCGGATTGTCGTCGGCGGCACCGTATTCAACCCGAGCGCGGACTTCGGCCTCGCCCGCTATAGGCCCGACGGCACCCTCGACACGAGCTTCAACGGCGTCGGCAAGGTGACGACATCGCTGACCGCGGGAAACGACGTTATTCGCGGCGTGGCGATCGACCAGCGGGAGCGGATCGTCGCGGCCGGTGACACCGGCAACGACTTCGCCCTCGCCCGCTACATCGGCGACACCGTTCCGCCGAAGGTTACGTTCGGCGGCGGCGGCCCACCCCCTGGGAGCTTCACGAACGACCCGACCCCGACCTTCACGTTCTCGAGTTCGGAGAGCGGGTCGACATTCGCGTGCGGCATCGATGCGATCCCGCCCACGGCATGCAGCTCGCCGTTCACCGTCGGTACCGCGCTCGCCGACGGTGCCCACTCGGTCTCGATCGTCGCGACGGACAAGGCCGGAAACCCCTCGGCCGCGGTTAAGCGGACCTTCACGGTCGACACGACGGAAGCCGGAGCTGAAGATCAGGGGGAAGAAGCGGATCCAGGCCACGGGGCGCAGGGGGCAGGCGAGCCTGAAGCTGAAATCGAACGAGCCGGCGACGTTCAGGTGCAAGGTCGACCGCAAGAAGGCCAAGCCCTGCCGGACGACATTCCGAGCCGAAGCTTCGGATCGGCAGGCACAAGGTCCGAGTCACTGCCACCGACCGCGCGCGCAACAGGTCCTCGAAGACGAAGAAGCTCGTCGTCGTGAGCTAGCGGGCTGCGCGCTCAGCCGGCCGCGACGCGGAGCGCTGCGCGCGCGTTCCGCCTCGCGACAGTGGCTCGGGAGCCCTCCCGGCCCGAGCTCGACGACGATCGCCGTGCCGCCCGGGCGGTGGTTCTCCCAATCGATCGCCGTGCCCGGGAGCCCGGCGCCGCGGCACGAGAGCGGCATCCGCGCGATGCGGCGTAGCGGCGCTGGATCCGGTTCGGGCCGTGGCACGGGTCCCTCAACACGGCGCCCCACGGCTGGTGGTACCAGATCGAGACGTCCGGCCGGACCCGGCGCACGAGCCGGCGCACCGCCCGGGCTCCGGCTCCGAGAACGGGTGCGGCCGCCGTAGTAGCGGCTGGCCGGGGCTCGAGGGCGCCCAGCCGAACGAGAAGTTCCGGTTGAGGTCGACGCCGTGGGCGTTCTGGCGCGTGCTCGGCGCGGTTGCCGTCGGGGTTCACGGTCTTCACGGTCCACAGCGCGAGGCTGGGCGGGAGCCGCGGCGCGGTCGCGCAGCAGGCGGACGACCTTCCGCCCCGCGGGCTCGTCACCGTGGATCTGGCCGACCACGAGCGCGGTGCGCCGCGCACTCGGGATGGCTCCGACGCGGATCGCGACCAGCGGGCGGCCGCGGACGCTCGTCCCGAAGCGGATGCGGATCGGCGGCAGCCGCCTTCGTTGCTGGCCTTCGTGGGTGAGCCGACGAAGGCGGCGACGGAACGTCTCGACGTCGCGCCGCTGCCAGTCGGTGTGGTCGTTTCGCCACCCCTCGCGGTCCTTGAAGTAGCGGGCTGTCGTTCGCCATCGCGTGGCCGATGACGTTCCGGGCCTTGATCGCCGTACCGCGCCTTGAGCCAGCGCACGAGATGCAAGCGCCGCGTTGATCTGCGGCGGCCGGTTGAGGATCGCGCGGTCGGAGGCGATGCGAGCTCGAGAGCTGCTCCTGGACCATCTCGATCCCGATCGCCGTCCAGTTGAGGCCGATCGTGTGGCGGCACCGGATGCCCAGCGGCACGATGCGGTGGATCCCGCCGCTCTTGCCGATGATGAAATGGGCGCAGCTCCCCGGCAGCTCGCCGAGGACGGGGGCGTTCGACGCGAACGTGTTCCGGGCGGGCGCGTAGGTGGCCGAGGTCGTGTAGTGAAGGACGATCACGCGCGGGTCGCGGAGGCGCCATGTGCGCTGGCCGTAGTGTCGCTGCGAGTACGCCGCCGTCTCGCCGCTTCCGCTCCTTTCCGAACGGAATCCGGTCGTCCTTGATCCGCGGCTTCGGCACCGCGAATCCGGCGGGCTCGCGCCGCGGAGCTGGCTGTTCCGGCGATGAGCGCCGCCGCAACGAGAGCGGCGATGACCAGGCGGGCGTTCACATATCTAGACTCGCAGTCCATGCCCACCGATGTGATCAGCTTCGCCCGCGGCGCTCCGAGCGCCGACATCCTGCCGCGCGAGCTCGTGCGCGAGGCCGCCGCGCGGGCGCTCGAATCCGATTGGGAGCGGGCGCTGTCCTACGGGACCGGGACGGGGCCATCCGGAGCTCTGCGAGTGGCTCGCGGAGTTCCACGGCGTCGACGCCTCCCAGGTGATGGTCACGAACGGCTCGCTCGAGGCCGGCGTCCTGCTCTTCGAGCACGCCGTCGAGCCCGGCGACCGGGTGATCGTCGAGCAGCCCTCGTATGACCGCACGCTCCTGCTCCTCCATCGCCGCGGCGCGACCCTCACCGGGGTGCCGCTCGACGCCGACGGGATCAACCTGAGCTACCTCGAGGAGACGCTCGAGATCGGCCCGGCGCCGAAGCTCGTCCACCTCATCCCCACCTTCCACAACCCGGCCGGCTGCACGCTCTCCGGACGAGAAGCGCCACCGCGTCGTCGAGCTCGCGGCCGACTACGACCTGCGGATCTTCGAGGACGACCCCTACGCGGAGATCTACTTCGAGGCGGTCGAGGCGATGCCGACGATGCTCTCGATGGACGAGGGCGGGCGGATCATCTACGCCTCCTCGTTCTCGAAGACGGTTAGCCCTGGCGTGCGCGTCGGATACCTGGTCGGGCCCGCCGAGGAGATCGCAGCGCTCGCCAAGCGCGCCAACGAGAACTACATCTCGCCGAACATGCTCGCCGAGTCGATCGTTTTCGAGCTCTGCCGCTCGGGCGGCCTGGCAACGAACATCGACGTCGTCCGCCACGCTCTGCGGGAGCGGCGCGACGCGCTCGTCGCCGCGCTCTCCGAGCGGATCCCGGAGGCGGACTTCGTGATCCCCGGCGGCGGTTACTTCCTCTGGCTCACGCTCGCCGACGACGTCGACTGCACCGAGCTGCTCGGCGCAGCCAAGGACGAGGGCGTCGCCTTCGTCCCGGGCGCCGACTTCATGCTCGAGGGCGGAGCGTCGAGCCTGCGCCTCTCGTTCGCCAGCGTGCCCGTCGAGCAGGTCGACGAGGGGGTCGCCCGGATCGCCCGCGCGCTCGACCGCGTCCGCGCGGCGAGCCCCGCGTAGGGCTTTCGCAATCTCCTTACCAGCCGTTCACACGAGGTTTATCCGAGCGGCCTACTCTCGCCAGCGATTGCCAGAAGGAAGACCACGGAGGAGTGGGGGATGAGCCCGATTACGATGGTGGAAGGAACGCGCGAGCTCGACCCGGTGGGCGAGCGCAACCTGGCCGAGCGCCGCTTCTCGGCCCTGGCGGCCGCGATCCGGGAGCACGAGGCCAAGGTCCGTCGGCGCGAGTACCTGATGCGCCCTCAGGACGCCGCGCTCTACCGGCGCCTGCGTCAGATCTGCGGCGAGCCGTAGCCCTCGCCGGCCCCGTCAGCGCCCGTAGCGATCCGAGCTGAGCACGAGCTGCTCGGGGAGCGGCGGGCGCGGCGGCGGCGACGGGTCGGCGCGCACCGAAACGGTCTCCGCGACGCTGCGCGAGATCGCGTGCGTGCCACCGCCTGACGCGACGACGACCTGCTCGTCGTCCGAGCTCTCGAGGGAGCCCTTCGAGCCCCGGGTGGAGGCCCGACTCCTTCAGGTAGTGCAGGAGCTCCTCGGCCTCGTTCTCGAACCGCAGGACGACGACGCTCGCGCCGGGCTCGACGTCGGCGAGCAGTGCGCCGCGCTCGCGCTCGCCCTCGACGAGCGGATGCCCGTGCGGGCAGGTCTTCGCGTCGCCGATCGCCGCGAGCATCCGCTCCTCGAGCACCGGTGACATCGCGTGCTCCAGCCGCTCGGCCTCCTCGTGGACCTCGTCCCAGGGGATGCCCAGGACGTCGGTGAGGAAGCGCTCGATCAGCCTGTGGCGCCGAACGATCGCGGCGGCGTGGCGGCGCCCCTCGTCGGTGAACGACAGCGACTTGTCGTCGGCGCGGACGACGTAGCCGTCGCCCTCGAGGCGGCCGATCATCTCGTGCACCGTGGGCGCCGAGAGCTGCATCGCGCGGGCGATGTTCGCGCCGGTGATCGGCAGGCCCGCCTCCTCCAGCCAGAACATGATCTGGAGGTACTCCTCCTCGGCGACCGTTACGGCCTCGCTGGACACCTGAGCGATGGTAGTGGGCGTCAGCCGCGGTCCATGAGCGTGGAGACGACGGCCTCGTAGAACCCGTCGCCCATCGCGCGCCTCGGTGACCACGGCGTTGGGGAAGCGCGCGATCGCCTCGCGCATGCCCGGATCCCGCGCCGGCCCGTTCGCCACCGCGAAGAACCGCCCGACCGCGGCGGCGCAGTCGAGGTCCTCGAGCGAGTCCCCGACGGCGATGCACTCCGATTCCTCGTAGCCCCGCGCGCGAACGTGGAAGGCCACGCCCTTCGCCTTGCTCGCGCCGCCCGGGACGAGGTGGTAGGCGTGCGGCACCTCGACCCCGGCGACGGGCGTCGAGATGGCCCCGTTGTCGAGGAACCGGAGGTCGTCGTGGCCCGCCGTCGGCGAGGGCCCGATTCGCCTCGCGCACGTCGACGCTGCCGCGGAAGAGGTGCGACAGGACCCGGTCGTGGTGCCAGGGCGCGTGCCACTCGAGCCTTCCCGGGAAGCGCTCGAAGAGCAGGTCGGGGATGCCTTCGTCGAGCATCCGCTGGGCGGGCGTCGCGCCGTCGTCGACCGTCCAGTCCCCGGTGAGGTAGGTGCGCTCGCCGTCGATCACGACGCCGCACCCTGCTTCGTAGACGTACGAGGTCTGCCCGATCAGCCTCGAGTCGGCCATGACCTGGGCCTCCCGGCGTCCGGACATGATCACGACCTCGACGCCGGCGCGGTGGCAGGCTTCGAGGGCCCGGGCCTGCGCCATCGAGAAGGCGCCCTCGGCGTCCCGGAAGAGCGAGCCGCCCCGCCCGAGGAGGGTCCCGTCGAGGTCGGTGTAGACGCAGCGCAGCGGCATCGGCGCGGCCGCTACCGTAGCCGTCGTGAGCGCGGCGGACGAGGCGCTGGCCAGCCTGCTCGCGGGCAACGAGCGCTTCGCCAAGGGGACGCCCGCCCGGGACGGCATCGATCCCGCGCGGCGCGCTGCCGTTGCGTGCGAACAGCGGCCGCACACGATCGTGCTCTCGTGCTCCGACTCCCGTGTGCCCCCCGAGATCGTCTTCGACCAGGGCCTCGGCCACCTCTTCACGGTGCGGGTGGCCGGGAACACAGGGTCCGATCCTGCGGTCCTGGCCAGCATCGCGTTCGCTGCAACGCACCTCGAGACCCCGCTGCTCGTGGTCCTCGGACACCGTCGCTGCGCCGCGGTCGCCGCCGCGACTTGCCAGGCCGTGGCGGACGAGCGCGCCGGCGACGGCATCGCCGGTGCGGTGGCGCCCATCGTCCCCGTCGTGGAGCGGCTGGCCCGCCTCGAGCCGGACGCTTCGCACGAGGAGCTCGCGGAGCGCGCGGTGCGAGCCAACGTCGAGGCGACGGCCGCCGCGATCGCGGAGAGCCCGGGCCTTGCCGAGCTGGTCCGCCGCCGCACCCTTACGGTCGTCGGAGCCGAGTACGACCTCGATTCCGGACGGGTCGAGGTCCTCTCAGCCGGATGGGCAGCTGCGGCTCACGCGCATGGCGCCTCGCCGGCTCCGAGGCCGCCTTCCCGCCGCCGCGGGCGGTCGGGATCGTGAACGTCACCGACGACTCGTTCTTCGCGGACGCCCGAAGCGCGACCCCGGAACGCGCCGTTGCCGACGGCCTGGCGCTCGTCGAGGCCGGGTTCGACATGCTCGACGTCGGCGCCGTGGCTGCGCGGAGCGGCCCGGCGGTTCCGCCCGCGGACGAGGCGGCGCGGCTCGTCCCGGCGATCGAGCGGCTCGCGGCTGAGGCAGGCGTCCCCGTGATCGCCGACACGTTCTCCCCGGAGGTCGCGGTCGCGGCGCTCGACGCCGGAGCGGCGGCGATCAACGACATCTCCGGGGGTCGCGACGAGCGGATGCTCGAGCTCGTGGCCGAGCGCCGCTGCGGCTACGTGCTGATGCACATCGAAGGACCGCCGCGGGTCGAGCGGGAGACCCGCCGCTACGACGACCCGGTCGACCACCTGCGCGTCTGGTTCGAGGCGGGAATCGATCGCGCGATGGCGCTCGGGGTCGCGCCCGAGCAGATCGCACTCGACCCCGGCCTCGACTTCGACCTCTCGGTCGACGACGACCTCGAGGTCCTCCGGCGCCTCTCCGAGCTTCGCGCGATCGAGCGCCCCCTCTACCTGGCGCTTTCGCGCAAGGACTTCCTCGGTGCCGTGCTCGCCGGCTCGTGGGAGGACCGCGTGCCTCCCGAGCGCCGCGAGTGGGCCACGGCGGCGGCGACCGCGCTCGCCGCTGCGTCGGGCGCCGAGATGATGCGACTTCACGACGCGAGCGCGCTCGACGCGCTGCGCGTCGCCGGAGCGATCGCCCGGCTCAGGGGAGACCACCGTTGGCTAGCGCTCCCGTTGCCAGCTCCGCGCTCGACGCGGCGTGGGGCGCGCTCGGCGAGGCTGGGGCGGACGGCCGCCTCGTCGCCGTGAGCGCCGAGGAGCCGCGCGACGCCGAGCCCGTCGCGATCCCGAGGACGATCGCGCCGGAGCTCTCGGCCGGCCTGCGCGAGGCCGGTATCGGCGAGCTCTACTCGCACCAGGCGGAGGCCCTGGAGGCCGCGGCTCGCGGCAGCGTCGTCGTCACGAGCGGAACGGCGTCGGGGAAGTCGCTCTCGTTCAACCTCCCTGTGCTCGACCAGCTCTGCCGCGACCCGCGCTCCCGGGCGCTCTACCTCTATCCGACCAAGGCGCTGGCGCAGGACCAGGCCCGAAAGCTCTCCGAGCTCCGCCTTTCGAGCCTGCGTCCGGCGATCTACGACGGCGACACGCCGAGGGAGGACCGTCCCGCGATCCGGCGCCGGTCGAACCTCATCCTCACCAACCCGGACATGCTCAGCATGGGCGTTCTCCCCCACCACAAGGGCTGGGGGGACGTGTTCGCCGGCCTCGGCTGGGTGGTCGTCGACGAGGCGCACACCTACCGCGGCGTCTTCGGCTCGCACGTCGCCAACGTTCTGCGGCGCCTGCGGCGCGTCGCTCGCATCTACGGCTCCGAGCCGCGCTTTGTCCTTGCGTCGGCGACGATCGCGAACCCCATGGAGCTCGCGGAGCGGCTGACCGGCCTCGACTTTCGGCTGGTCGACGCAGACGGCGCGCCCCACGCCGGCCGGCGGATCGCGATGTGGAATCCCCCGGTGCTGGACCAGAGGACGATGCGCCGCCGGTCGGTCCTCTCGGAGACCGCCGACCTGGTCGCCGACCTGGTGGTCGGAGGGTTGCGCACGATCTGCTTCCTGCGCAGCCGCCGGGGCGTGGAGCTGATCCAGCGATTCGTCCGGATGCGCCTGGGCGAGCTTGATCGAGGCGAGCTCTCCGATCGGATCGCACCGTACCGAGCCGGGTACACGCCGTCTCAGCGGCGCGACATCGAGCGCCGCCTCGCCGGCGGGGAGCTGCTCGCGGTCATCGCGACCGATGCCCTCGAGCTCGGCATCGACATCGGCGAGCTCGACGCCGCGGTTTGCGCCACCTTCCCAGGCACCGTCGCCAGCCTGCGCCAGATGTGGGGCCGGGCGGGGCGGCGGACCGAGGGCCTGGCCGTCTACATCGCCGGAGAGGACGGCCTTGACCAGTTCTTCTGCCGTCACCCGGACGAGTTCCTCGCCCGGCCCGTCGAGGCGGCCATTCTCGACCACGCGAACGATCGGATCCAGAGCGCACACCTACTCGCCGCGGCCTACGAGGCGCCGCTGTCGAAGGCCGACGACGAGATCCTCGGCGAGCGCTGGAGCGAGCGAGCCGACGCGCTGGTGGGCGCGGGGCGGCTTCGGCGCGGGCGCGACGGCCGCTACCTGCCCCGCGGTCCCGGCTTTCCCGCCGGCGACATCGCGCTCCGCTCGGCCTCGCTGGACTCGGTCGCCGTGGTCGACCGCGACTCGGGCGAGCTGATCGGCGCCGTCGAGGCCGAGCGGGCCTTTACCACCGTGCACCCCGGCGCGGTCTACCTCCACCTGGGGCGCTCCTACGAGGTGCGAGAGCTCGACATCGATGGGCGCCGGGCGATCGTGGAGGCGTTCGACGGCGACTGGTACACGCAGCCCAAAATCGAAACGGAGGTGTTCGTCGAGGCCATGACGGAACGGCGATCGAGCTGCGGCGTCGACCTCACCTTCGGGGAGGTCTCGGTGACGCATCAGGTGATCGGATTCCAGCGGAAGCGCCTCGCCGACCACGCCGTCGTGGACCTGCTGGGCCTCGACCTTCCGGAGACGAACTTCCCGACCCAGGCCCTCTGGTACCTCCTCGGCGACGAGCTCGCGGGGGCCGATGTGCTGGCGCCGGAGGCGCTCCTCGGCGCGCTCCACGCGAGCGAGCACTCGCAGATCGCCGTGCTGCCGCTGATCGCGATGTGCGATCGCTGGGACATCGGCGGCCTCTCGACCAACGTCCACTTCCAGACCGGCGGCCCGACGATCTTCGTCTACGACGGCCATCCGGGCGGCGTCGGCATCACTCGCCGTGGCTTCGACCTCTTCGAGCAGCTCGTCGGCGACGCGGCGCGCCTCGTGGCCGAGTGCCCCTGCGCCGACGGGTGCCCGTCGTGCGTGCAGAGCCCGAAGTGCGGCAACCTCAACGAGCCGCTGCACAAGGCGCGGCGCCCTGAAGCTGATGAGATCGATGCTCGGCCGCCGGCCCGAACCGGCTCGATGACGCGGGGACGCCAGATCTCCGTGATCGGCACGGGCTCGCCCGACGCCGAGCTCGCGCCCCTCGCGGAGGAGGTCGGTCGCCGCCTCGCCGAGGCCGGCGCGGTCGTCGTCTGCGGTGGACGCGGAGGGGTGATGGAGGCCGCGGCGCGAGGAGCGCGCGGGGCCGGCGGCGAGGTGATCGGAGTACTGCCGGGAGAGGACCCAGACGAGGCCAACGAGCACGTGACGCACGTCGTCGCGACGGGCATCGGCCACGCCCGGAACCTGGCCGTCGCGGGATCGGGATCGGCGGTCATCGCGCTTGGCGGCGAGTGGGGAACGCTCGCCGAGATCGCGTTCGCGCGCATGCTGGGCCGCCCGGTCGTGACGCTCGAGAGCTGGTCCGTCAGCGGTGCCGGCGAGATGAAAATGGGGCCCGGCGTGGTAGAGGCTGCCTCGGCGGCCGAGGCTGTCGAGACCGCGTTGAGGCTGGCGAGGGAGGAGAAGGGCCGGGATGGCTGAGCGAGCTCCGGTGCGCGACGCCGTGCTCGATCACGTCGCGGTGGCGGGACCGGCGATCGCCGACCTCCTGCCGCTCTACCGGGACGCGCTGGGCGGTCGGTTCCTCTACGGCGGAATCGACGACGACCCGGGCTTCCGCACCGCGACGTTCGCCTACCCGGACGGTGGGAAGATCGAGCTCCTCGACCCCACGCCGGGCTCCACCTTCCTCGACAGCTTCCTTCGTCGCACCGGCGGCGCCGGCGGCCTGCACCACATCACCTTTCGCGTCCCGGACCTGGTCGCGAGCCACGCCGAGCTCGACCGACGCGGCGTTCCCTATTTCGGCCTGCGGGTGGGCGACCCGATCTGGAACGAGCTCTTCATCCACCCGCGGAACGGAAGTGGCGTCCTGATCCAGCTCGCGCAGGTGGGCCCGGAGTGGGAGACCGCCCTCGAGGCGAGCACCAACGCGATCGTCGAGCAGATCCCGGAGCTGCGCGCCTAGCCCACCGAAAACGTTCGGCTTATCGAGGGTCCAGGCTGGCTGGGCCGAGCGCGTGTCGGCGAAAGCCTTGGCCGGAATTCCGGGTGCGCCCGCGCGGACACCTAGTCCAGGCCCAGGGCGCTTCGCCCGCGGGTTCCGCCAAACCGCGGTAGGTTTGGCGCGAGCGGTCGAGCTGGCGCGGCGGATCACGGCCGGGAATGCGGTTGTGAGACGGACGGTGGCGCGGCCGTCTCTTGTCGTTCGCACTGCGGACACGACCGGACGGCAGTGGGCAGCCCGTGTGGTCTGCCCACGCGGGCACTCTCACGCCGGGGTGAGCTGGTTGGCGTTCACAGCCGCATCCCGCTTGGCTATGCGATGGCGAGGGCCAGAATCGAACTGGCGACACCACGATTTTCAGTCGTGTGCTCTACCAACTGAGCTACCTCGCCGCGGCCGGTAAGGCTAGCGCCGGCCCTGCGACGACGCTTGGGGATTTGACCGGGCTATGGCGCGGATAAATCCCCAAACGCTGCGCGCTCGATCTCGGCCCAGGTCGGGTTGCGCTCGTAGAGGCCGGACACCTGGTCCTCGGTGAGCTCCAACGCGGGTTCCGCCGGCGCCTCGTTGACCCGGCCGACCGAACGCACCGCCGCCTCGACCCGATCGTCGAGCGCCCCCAGCTCGCCGAGGAGCGAGATGACGTCGTCGGCGAGGTGCTCGGTGCGGAGCCATCGGTCGACTGCGAACTGGCCGCCGCCGGTCATCCAGCGCAGGGTGTCGTCGCCCTCGGTGCTCTCGGCGAGTGCTTCGGCCGAAAGCATGGGCACCGGTCGGTAATCGGGGTGCTCGCCAACCCTGGCCTTGTGACGGGCCACGCTGAGCGTCCAGTCGGGGAGCCGGCGGATGTTCATCGCCAGCAGCTTGCCGCGCACGTCGTCGGCGCGGGCGAAGAACGGCACGTGCTTGTCGTGGGAGTCGACCGGATCGGCGAAGCGCACCAGTTTCGGGGCCACAGCGAGCATCGCCTGCGTCGCGTCTCCCCCGGTCTTCGGCAGGTGCGCCCAGGCGAAGCGCTCCCCGATCACCATGCGACAGCCCGCCGCCCGCCCGACAGCGGCGTCGTCACGGCTCGTAGATGCTCAGCGTGCCCGTGGTGTCGTGGCTGTTCGAGTCGCCGCTCGGCAGGTAGACGCGGCCGCCGTCGATGATCGGGCTGTTCCAGTGGCCGGACGGCGCGGGGAGGCTGCGAACGAGCTTGCCGCTGCGGGATCCGTACACGTCGAGGCCCCCGTTCGGGTCGTAGACCCACACGAGGCCACCCGCGATCACCGGGCTCGTGCCCGCGGTGTCCTTCGACCACACGGTGTGCAGGCGGCCGCCCTTCAGGCGGTAGGCGGTCGTGCCGCCACCGGTGGCGACGAAGACGAGTGTCGTCTTGCCGGTGCGCAGGACCGCCGGCGCCGTGAACATCGCCGTGCTGCCGGGCGTCGGCAGCGTCTGCACCTGCCCGCCGAGCCGCTTGCCCGCGGCGCCCTTGACGCCGTAGAGGCTCTTGCGGAGGCTGAGGAGGCGGAGCTTTTGGTCCTTTCCTCCCTGGAGGAGGAAGCGCGGCTTCGCGGAGCCCTGGGGCAGCAGGGCCGGCGATGCCGAGCCCAGGTCGAGGTCCGCCGACTCGAGCAGAGCCTGATTGCTCGGCGTGAAGTGCCGGCGCAGGTTCTTGGCCCGCGCGCTCAGCTCGAGCACGGAATCCCCCCAGTCGTCGCTGCCGTTCCACGGCGCGTTCCCGGTGGCGACATAGATGCGCCCCGTCGTCGGATCGACCACCGGGCTGGCGCGGCCGAAGATCGCGGAGTCCGACGAAGGGCAGCTCGACGGCTGGATTATCGACCGCCGGTTCGAGCACAGCGAGTTGAACACGTGGTCGATCGCCCCGGTGTCCCTATCGATCGAAACGACGTGACCCTGGTAGGGCGGCGCGTCACCGATGTAGCCGCCGGTCGCAACCAGCACGTCGGGTCCCTGGATGTTCAGCGCCGGGCCGATCTTCTCGTGCGTGGCGTCGCGCGTGATCACGGTCGGCCAGTCACCGGAGGTGACCTCGGACCCGTCGCTCACCGACACCTTGTGGATCTGGCCATCCGGCGAGGCCGAGAAGACGAACCTGCGGCTTGGGTCGGCCACCGGGCTCGCCGTGCTGATCTGCGCCGACCCGGCGACCGAGGAGTAGCCGTTCGGGGTGAAGGTCCAGACGGTCTTGCCGGTGGTCGCATCGAGACCGATTACGCGCCCGTAGGTCGTGGTCATCACGAGGAGGTCGCGGCTCGCGCCGCCCGCCGTGACGCCCTTCAGGTAAATCGGGGAGGAGTCGACCGTCCCCGGAAGCGATGATCTGGCGCACGCCGAGCTCGCCCACGGCCGCGGCGCCGATCCCGCGGGGCGCCGCGTTGTAGCGCGCGATGTCGAACCCGAAGCGGGTCCAGTCGAATGACGCTCCAGCCTTGCTCGGCGCTGCCGACCTGGTCGCGTGCGTAGTCCCGCCGTTGGTGGCCGTCGAGGCGGAGCTGGGCGCGGAGTCGTTGCCGCCGGCACCGCACGCGGCGAAGCAGGCGCTGACGAGGACGATGAGCGGCACTGCCGTCCGGGCGAGGCGCACGGCGTCAAGGCTACCCATCCACGGCGGGCCCGCCGCCGCGCCCGCCGCCGCGCTCCTAGCCGTCGACGCTCGACATGTCTGCGTAGCGCTCGCCGGCGGCGGTGCCGACCGGGGCGGCCTCGTCGAGCGCCGCGAGCTCGGCGTCGGAGAGCTCCATCTCCGCGGCCGCCGCGTTCTCCTCGAGGTACGACCGCCGCTTCGTCCCTGGGATCGGGACGACGTCGGCACCGCGGTGAAGCACCCAGGCGAGCGCGAGCTGGCCCGGCTTCACGCCCCTCTCCTCGGCGATTGAGCGCACGCGCTCGACGATCCGCAGGTTGCGGTCGAAGTTCTCGTCGGAAAAGCGCGGATTCTCGCGGCGGAAGTCGCCCTCCTCGATGTCCTCGCGCGAGTCGAAGCGGCCGGCGAGGAAGCCGCGGCCGAGCGGGCTGTAGGCGACGAACCCAATCCCGAGCTCGCGGCAGGTCGGCAGGACCTCGGCCTCGGGGTCGCGGCTCCAGAGCGAGTACTCGGTCTGGACGGCGCTGATCGGGTGCACGGCGTTTGCGCGGCGCAGCGTCTCCGGCGCCGCCTCGGACAGCCCGATGTAGCGCACCTTGCCGGCCTCCACGAGCGCCGCCATCGCGCCGACGGTCTCCTCGATCGGCACGTCCGGGTCGACCCGGTGCTGGTAGTAGAGATCGACGTAGTCGGTCCCGAGCCGCTCGAGGGAAACGTCGATCGACGAGCGCACGTGCTCCGCAGAGCCGTCGAGGGGCCCGACGCTGGTCATGTCGCCGGCCGTCGCCTTGTCCATGCGCCGGGAGAACTTGGTGGCGATCACGCACTCCTCGCGGCGCCCTCCGATCGCTCGGCCCACCAGCTCCTCGTTCGTCAACGGGCCGTAGAGCTGGGCGGTGTCGAGGAAGGTGACGCCGAGCTCCAGCGCCCGCTGAATCGTCGCGATCGCCTCACCCTCGTCGGTCGACCCGTAGAAGGCCGACATTCCCATGCAGCCGAGGCCTTCCGCTGAGACCTCGAGACCTTGGGTTCCGAGCTTGCGCATCTGCATCGACTTCCTCCTTCTCGATTATCCGGTCGTCCTGGTCTCCCTGGTGGCTTCGCGCAGTCGTCGCACTACCCGGCGGCGGCGCGCGGCAAGCTCGCGCTCGAGGCGGTGCATCTCGTCGCGGCGGTGGCGGATGAGGGCCAGCTGGCGATCGATATGCCCCCGCGCTTCCTCGAGTATGCGGCGCCGCCGAACGGGGTCGTCGACGCCCTCGTTCCACTCGCGCCGAAGGGCCGAGCGCGCGCTCTCCGCGGCGGCGATCTCGCGCAGCTCGTCGAGCGAGACGCCCAGCAGCTGCTTGAGGTCGAGCAGCTCCTTCAGCCGCTCCACGTCGTCGGGCGCGTAGAGCCGGTGTGAGCCGGGCTCGCGCCCGGCCGCTGCGGGGAGGAGGCCGATCTCCTCGTAGTAGCGAATCGTCCGCGGCGTCGTCCCTGCCGCCTCGGCGACCTCCCCGATCCGCATCAGGCGCTCGGCCGCCATGCTCAGCCCGCCGATCCGCTCAGCATCGCCTCGGCCTCGCGTCCGTGCTCCACGGCCCCCACGTGCCTCGGCCGCATCAGCGAGACTCCGGCCCCCAGCACAGACGTGGCGGCCAGCGCCCAGAGGGCGACGTGCATGTTGTGGATGAACGGCTCGAGCCTTGCGTCGGAGAGCCCGCCGGCGAGCCCGGAGAAGATGCGGAAGAGCACCTCCTTCGGCACGGCCGCGGTGACTATGGCGAGCACGAACGCGATCGAGATCACCGCGCCCGTGTTCTGGAGCATCGTCCGCGCGCCGGCGGCGATGCCGCGCCGATGAGTCGGGACCGTGCCCATCATTGCCGCGGTGTTCGGCGAGTTGAACATCCCGGAGCCGATGCCGACGAGCAGCAGCCACAGAGTGCTCTGCCAGTAGGGGCTGTGGGCCTCGAGCGTCGTCATCGCCGCGAGGCCCGCCGCGCTGACCAGCATCCCGAGCGCGGCGAGCGCCCGCGAGCCGTGCCGGTCGGCCCACAGCCCGGCGAGGGGTGAGGAGACGAGCATGCCGATCGCAAGCGGCGCGAGCTTGACCCCCGCCGTGATCGGGTCGTCCCCCTGCGCGCCCTGGAAGTAGAAGACGAAGACGAACAGCAGCGCAAACCGCGAGAGCCCGTTGATGAACGCGGCGCCGCTGGCCGCGGCGAACATGCGGTTGCGGAAGATCGTGAGGTCGAGCATCGGCGCGCGGCCGTAGCGCTCCACGAGGACCCAGGTCGGCAGAAGCACAGCCGCGACGACGAGGCTGCCGATCACGAGGGCGTCGTTCCAGCCCGAGATGCCCCCGCGCGAGATGCCGTAGACGAGGCCCGTGAGGCCGGTGACGAAGAGGAGCGTCCCGCCGATGTCAAGGCCGCGGACCGGGTCGCGCTGCGCGAGCTCGCGGAGCACGAGGGCGCCCCAAGCGGCTCCGGCGAGGCCGAGCGGGACGTTGAACCAGAAGACCCAATGCCACGAGATCGACACGAGCACGCCGCCGAGCACCGGGCCCAGGACGAGCCCGACCGCCGCGACCATGGTGTTCGTCCCCATCGCGAGCCCGAGCTGCTCGCGCGGGAATGCGTCGGTCACGAGCGCCGCGGCGTTCGCGAAGAGGAAGGCGCCCCCGACGCCCTGGACGACGCGCCACAGGATCAGCTCGGTGCCGTTGGCCGAGAAGCCGGCGCCCAGCGAAGCGGCCGCGAAGACGACGAAGCCCGCCACGTAGGCGCGTTTGCGGCCGAAGAGGTCCGATAGGCGCCCGGCCGTGAGCACCAGCACCGTCGAGGCGATCATGTAGGCGAGGATCACCCAGACCAGCTGGAGCAGGGTGGTGCCCAGCGAGCGCTCGAGGTTGGGGAGGGCGATGATCAGCGTGCCGGAGTTGATCGTCGCGAGCAGCATCCCGAGGCTCGTGCATGAGAGGGCCCACCACCGGTAGTGGCGATGGTCCTTGTGGACGCCCGGACGCCAGTTGATGGAGCTCACAACGTCATCCTAACGTAAACGTCAGGTTCTGCCCCGCCCCCCGTTCGGCGGGCGTTGACCCGCGTAGACTCGCTGTGGATGGGTTGGCACGAAGGCTCATCGCGCGAAGGATCATCGCGCCGCGGTCCCCAAGCGTCGATCGAGGTGGTGGCCTCGGTCGCTGTGGCGACGGGCCTCGTTGCCCTCCTGAAGCCAGTCACTCCGGCGACGGGCCTCGGCGTCATCTACCTCCTCGCCGTCCTGTTCGTCGCGATCCGGCGCGGCCTGGTGCCCGCCCTCGCCGCTGCCGTTCTCGGAGGCCTCGCCTTCAACTTCTTCTTCATCGAGCCCCTCCATCGGCTGACGATCAGCCGCTCCGAGGACGTGGTGGCCCTCGCCGTGTTGGTGATCGCGGCGCTCGTCGTCGGAAGGCTCGCCGCCCTGGCGAGGGGACGTGCGGCCGAGGCGGCGCGGCGAGAGACCGAGGCGCGCACCCGGGAGCGGGAGTCCAGAATCCTCGCGGCCGCCGCCGCCTCGGTGCTCCGGGGCGGCGATCTGGGCTCCCGCCTCGAAAGCCTCGCGGCGGCGGTCGAAGTGAGCGCCGACGGCACGCTGCGCCTCGGCCTCACGTCGAGCCCGGGAACGCGCAACGGCGAGATCGCGATCACGGTGCCCTCTGAGACCAGGCCCGCCTGGGTCTACGGCCGGTCGGACGAATGGGCCCGCGACGCGCTGGAGCAGTTCGCTGTTCCGCTCGCCCGGCTTCTCGACGTGACCGTCGAGGGAGCCCGTGCGGTGACGCGAGCTGCGGAGGCGGAAGCGGCGACCCGCGCCGACGCGGCCAAGACCGCGGTCCTCCACGCGATCTCGCACGACCTGCGCTCGCCTCTTACCGGGATACACACGGCGGCGAGCGCCCTTCGCGGCGGCGTTTCCGCCGAGACCACCGAGGAGCTCGTCGACGTAATCGAGGACGAGTCAAGCCGGCTCGGCCGCCTCGTCGACGACCTGCTCGACCTCTCGCGGATCGAGGCGGGGGCTGTGGAGCCGCGACTGGACTGGTGCGACGTTGCGGAGGTCGTGGGCCGCGCGGCCGAGGCGGTGCAACGGCGCCGCGAGGGGCCGATCGACATCGACCTCCCTTCGGACCTCCCCCTGATCCAGGCGGATCCCGCACAGCTCGAGCGCGTGTTCGCGAATCTCCTCGACAACGCGGTGCGCTTCTCGCCCGAAGGCGCCCCGGCGCGGGTCACCGCCGGTGCGGGGGCCGGCAAGGTGACGATTCGCGTCATCGATCGGGGGCCCGGCGTCCCGACGTCGCAGCGCGAAGCGGTCTTCGAGCCGTTCTTCCGCGGCCGCCGCCGCGCCGGTGAGGGCTCCGGTCTCGGCCTTGCGATCTGCCGCGGCTTCGTCGACGCGAACGGCGGCGAGATTTCGCTCCAGAGCGACAGCGGCGCCGGTACGGCGTTCGCGGTTCGCTTCCCGCTCGTCGAGCAGCCCGTGAAGGTGTGGGATGAGGTGCTGTAGCACCGACAGAGCCGTGGCAGCCGGCGAAGCCGCCGCAAATAGCTCGTGACCTCCACGGCCCAAGAGGTGCTCGTCGTCGACGACGAGCCTCAGATCCTGCGAGGTCTTCGCGTGATCCTGTCGAACGCCGGCTACCGCGTGCAGACGGTGGAGACCAAGGCGGAGGCCCTCGACGCGCTCGCAGTGCGGCCGGCGGACGCGATGGTCCTCGACCTCGTCCTGCCCGACGGAACCGGGGTGGAGGTCTGTCGGGAGGTGCGGCGCTGGTCGGACCTTCCGATCGTGGTCCTGTCGGCGGTGGGCGACGAGCGCGAGAAGGTGCGGGCCCTCGACGCCGGCGCCGACGACTACGTGACCAAGCCGTTCGGCGTCGACGAGCTCCTAGCCCGCCTCAGGGCCGTGATGCGCCGCCGGCCTGAGGGCGCTGATCCCGTCGTTCGCGTCGGAGAGCTCGAGGTGGACCTGGCGGCCCGGTCGGTGTCGAGCGGTGGCGAGGCAGTCCACCTCACGCCGATCGAGTTCGACATCCTTCGGGTGCTCGCCGAGCACCAGGGGCGCCTCGTGACCCACCGCCAGCTCCTCCACGAGGTCTGGGGCCCGGGGTACGAGACCGAGACGCACTACCTGCGCGTGCACGTCGCTCACATCCGCTCGAAGATCGAGCCGGACCCGGCCCGGCCTCGGTTCGTGACGACTGAGCCGGGCGTCGGCTACAGGCTCGCCGAAGGGAGAGAAGAGGTGCCGTGAGGCCTCTTTAGAGCGAGACGGCGCCGTCCGGTCCCGTCATTAACTTGGCCGCAGATGAGCGATCAGCCCACACTCGCGATCCCCGCCGCCGTCAACGGCTCCGACGCCGCGCCGGCGACCGTCCGTGAGCTCGCCGACGGCCAGCGGATCGACGGGATCTTCGCCGTCCGTGAGCGCGAGCGCCGCTCCAAGCGCGACGGCGGCGAGTGGCTGCGCCTGCTCGTCGGCGATCGCACGGGCACCGTCGAGGCGGTCGCCTGGGATGGAATCGACGAGCTCTTCGAGGCGGCCGTCCCCGGCACCGCCGTGCGGATCGCGGGACGCTTCAGCATCCACGCCCGCTACGGCCCCAAGGTGACGATCGAGTCGATGCGGGTCGCCGGCGCCGGCGAGTTCGCGGCCGCTGACCTGGCGGAGCGCCCCGAGGTGCCGCCCGAGCGGCTCGAATCGGATCTGCGCGACCTCATCGCGACGGTCCAGAGCCCGGATCTTCGGCGCCTGCTCGACCAGTTCTTTGCCGAGGAGTCACGGATCTGGAAGCGCTTCCGCGATGCCCCCGCGGCCAAGCACTATCACCAGGCTTACCGCCACGGCCTCCTCGACCACACGCTTTCGGTCGCGCAGGCGGTGAACGCCTGCGCGTCGGCGTTCGGCGGGATCGACCGCGACCTGGCCGTGACCGGCGCGCTGCTCCACGACATCGGCAAGACCCAGGCCTACAACGGCGACCCGCTCGCGATCGACCTGACGGACCTCGGGCGCCTCCACGGCGAGATCCCGCTCGGCTACTACCTGGTGCGGCGCGCCATCGAGACCTTGGACGGGTTCGACCCGGCCCTGGCCCGGGGGCTTCTCCACATCATCCTCTCCCACCACGGCAGCCTCGAGAACGGCTCGCCGGTCGTCCCGTGCACCCGCGAGGCGACCCTGGTCCACATGGTCGACAACCTCGGCGGCCGGCTCGGCAGCTTCGATCGCATCGAGCGGGAGCTCGCTGACGGCGAGACCTGGTCGCGCTTCGACCGCGGTATCGACGGCTCCGCCTACTTCGCCTCCCGCGCGGCCTAGACAGCCGACATCGGCCGGCTAGTCGTGGCGGCGGCCGAGGCGGCCGCTCCTGACGCGCCGAGCCAGGACGAAGTAGGAGTGCAGGTCGCCCTGCCGGGGGATCAGCGCGTCGCGGAGGCGGGCGCCCGTCGAGCGGAAGAACAGGACGGCGGAGAGGACCGAGACCGCGATGAAGGACGCGCACGACACCACGGCCGCGCCGGTCGAGCCGTGATCCGGGATGACGAGCAGATACGCGACGAAGGTCAGGGGGAAGGCCACGAATCCGACGGCGAGGGCGTGATTGGCGGCGCCTCGCCCCGTGAACGCGGCGACCATCACCCGCGCCACTCCGAGAAGCGCCACGCCCGGCAGCATGATGAACCCGAGCTGGGGGATTCGGCCGAAGCCGGGCCCCCAGACCGTCGGAGCGATCAGCAGCGCGGGGATCAGCGCGACCACGCCGAGGGCGCACACCAACACTGCGTGGCGGACGGCCGTGATGTGCGGCTCGCTCGTCTCGAGGCGGGGCTCGGCGATCGGCGAGTCGAGCCCGGCGGTCCGCGGGAGGACAACCGACGCAAGGGGCTGCGAGACGACCCACACGAGGGCGGTGATCGAGACGGTGATCGCGTAAACGCCCGTGACCGCGGCCCCGAAATAGGCGCTGAGCACGAACAGGTCGGGACGCACGTTGATGAACTGGAAGAGGTCGTTCACCCAGGCTCGAAGCCCGAACCCCCCGGCGGCCCTCACACCTTCGTCCGGACCCACGGCGGCCTCGGTCCTGGCCGCGAGCCGTAGCGCCCAGGCGGCGGTGAGCGAGCCCCCAATGAGGTAGCCGGCGGCGAATCCGATCACCGTGCCCGTTGAGCCACCGAGACCGGCTCCGATCGGGCACGCCACCAGCACGCAGATCGGGGCCGAGAGGGTGACGATGGCGTACTCCTCGAATCGCTCCATCGCCAGCGGGACGGCCGGCACGATCCACCAGACGAGGACGAACGGCAGAACGCCCATGAGACAGGCGGCCATCAGCGGGCTGAAGTCGCTCATGGCGGAGTGGCGAAGAAGGAGGTAGACCCCGAAACCGAGCACCGCGCCCAACGCCCCGAGGGCGAGCGACGCGCGAATGGCTCCGTGGATCGCGCCCCGGGGGGACCAAAGCCGGGCCCCAACCCGGTAGGCGACGCTCGTGCGCAGGCCGACGCCGGCGACCAGCGTCGTGATCAAGACGACCTGGGTGGAGAGCGCGACAAGGCCGGTCCCGTGCGCCCCTTCGATGCGGGCAACGGCGATCGTGTTGATGCCGAGGGCGACGAACGCTCCGATCAGGCCCGCGGAGGCGAGCAGGGCGCCGACGCCGAGAGCACGCGGCGCGGCGACCGGGGCGGTCTCGTCGAGGCCTTGCGGGCCGCCCGGCCCGGCGGAGCTCAAACCGCCGTAGGCGCTAGTGGCACTTCGCGAGCTTGGTGACGTCGCCGTTCGCGTTCTGCAGGCAGCGAATCACCTTCTGCGCGTGCTTCGGCAGCCCCGCGACGCCGATCTGGCCCTTGACGGCCTTCTGGACCTTGACCGTCGCCTGCGAGGCCTGGATCCCCGCCTCGCGAACGGCGCGGTTCGCCTGCCGCAGCGCGCGATTCGTCTGCCTTCGAGCCGCCCTCTGCTGCGCTTCGCCCTGGTGGAACGACTGGTTGAAGCTGTGGTTGACATCGTGCGAGACCTTCTCGGTCGTGTTCAGCACGGGCTTCACGATGAAGAAGTAGACGGCCGCGAGGATGGCGACCGTCGCGACGATGCGCAACAGCGCGCTGACGAAGGTGTCAGCTCCGAGCATGGCGGGAGAGCCTATCCGCCGCCGCGGCGCGCGCGGAGGGGCCGGGTGAGCCGCCAGCTCAGCGTCGACTCGTAGCCGCTACGGACTTGGCCGATCCGATCCGTGAGCTCCTCCACCTCCCGCTGCAGCTGGCGGAGGTTGTGGCGAAGGGCGGCGACCTCGCGTGGATCGCCCTCCGGTCGCTCGAGATCCTCGGTAGTGAGCTCGACGTCGCGGCGGCGCATGAGGAGCCAGGTGAAGTTGTGGAACTGCGGCGTCACCTCGAGGATCTCGAAGGCGCGTCCCCAGTGCGCGCGCACCCACCAGTCCGACATCAGGACCACCGGCCCGCCCTCGTCCCACGGTCGTGTGTGCTGCAGCACGTTCATCCCGACCTTGTCGTCGTCCCACGGCTCGCCGGCCAGGAACTGCGAGTTCCAGCGCCCGTAGTAGGTCGCGATGAGCAGCCCGCCGGGCTTCAGGAGGCGATGCAGCTCGAGCAGCCATTGCAGCGAGGTCATCTGGGGCAGGTGTGTGAACACCGAGATCGCCCAGATCAGGTCGAACGAACCGGGCTCGAGCCCGGCGGGAGGCCCGTGCGCGATCCGCCGCGCCGAGACCGGCGGGCAGAGGTTCCTCCGCAGCCAGGCGATGCTCGCCGGATCGACGTCGACCCCCCAGAAGTCGGCCCCCTCGGCCTCCGCGAGGAAATGCCGCAGCGTCCGCCCGGCGCCGCAGCCGAAGTCGAGCACGCGCTTACCCGTGAACGACCATTCATCGCCGAGAAGCTCGAGGATCGCATCCTTCGTCTCCGCGCCCATCTGCTCGTAGACGGCGAGCGGGTCGCTCCACTCGTCCACGGGATAGACCCGGTAGACGAGATTGGGCGGCGGGAATGGCGGGCCCTGGCCGGCGGTCATCCCGGAAACCTAGGGCAGACGGTGACCGCCTTTGCGCCTGAGATCTGGGCCCACCACGGCTGCGGCGCCAGGTCGTGCGGGATCGTCAGCTCGGCGAACGAGCCCGCCGGGACCTCTCCCGGATCGACCGTGTAGGCGTCGGCGAACCGGCGAAGCGCGATCGCGCCACCGTGCTGCGAGCGAAGGAGGGCGCCACCGGGCGGCAGCCGGAAGCCCGACGAGGCGGCAGCGCCGTCGAGGCGGGTGCAGGCACCGAGATGGGCCGGCGGACCGGCGGACCGAAGCCGCAGCCCGAGGGCCTCCGCGAGCACCTTGTCGGCCTCCTCGCGCTTCCCCTCCGGGGCCGCGGCGAGCTCCGGGATCGTGTCGGCGAAGGAGCCGTTGCGGTCGACCGCGGCGAGATGCGAGCCCGCTCTCACGCCTCCCTCGGTAAGGGGGCCGGCAAGCGCGCCGATGGCGGGAACGAAGTCCGCACGCTCATGTGGCCGGGCGATCTCGATGGCTGCGAAATCGGCGCGCTCGGCCGCTCCTGTGTCTCTGAGATAGCTCCCCGCCTCGCGCATGGTCGCGAGGTTGGCTGCCAGCGAGAGGACGACGAGGCCGAAGACGATGGCAACCGTGCGCCGGCTGATGCGAAAGCACGGCCAACGCCTCTGCGGCGAGAACCAGGGCGGCCGCCGCCGCGGGGTACATGTAGCGGGTCGACCCGGGGAATCGGAGTGCCGAGAAGGCGAGGCCGATCGATGCCCAGAAGGCGACGAGGATCGCGATCCACGGCCACATGCGCTGAGGGCGGCGGGCGCGCCGTAGGGCGAGGATCGAGCGCCACGACCGCGATGGCGGCAAGCACGGGCCCCCAGACGCTGTCGATCGCGGTCGGTGGCGCCCCGGTCGAGGAGGGGAAGAAGCTGTAGCCGAGGCCCGCGAGGGCCGCCGTCGTGGCCCCGGCGGCGTCCGCGATGTATTGCGGGACGGTGAGGGCGTTGGTGAGCTTCACGCTGACACCCGCGTGGAACAGCGGGCCGCTCAGACCGGGCTTCACGAGGTACCAGGCGGCGTAGAGCGCGAGCGGCACCGCGAAGATCCACGCCGCGGCGCCATCGATCGGGCCCGACGAGGACGACGACGGCGACCCCGACCGCGAAGGCCAGACCGGCGCCGTAGCTCGCGACCGACAGGATCAGGAGGAGGCACGCGAGCGGCGCGGCATATCTCCGCCCGCCGATCAGGATCCACATCGCGCCGAGCCCGAACAGCACCGAGAGCGAGTTCGGAAGCCCGATGACCGTCATCGTCGTGTCCCAGCCCGATCCAAAGAACAGGAGCGGGAGCATCAGGGCGAAGGCGACGGCGTTCCCGACCCGGCGGCGGGCCAGCGAGAAGACGAGCAGGCCGACGGACGCGACCATCAGCGCCTGGACCATCCTGAAGGCCGTGAAGTCCGCCCCGAAGAGCTTGATGAGGATCGCCCAGACCAGCCGGGGGACGAAGACGAGGTGGCCGTTGTGCTGGCTCAGGAAGACCTGGAGGTCGAACCCGTGGTTCGCGTTGAAGAAGAAGAGGTCGTCGATGAAGAACGTCGACCCCCGGGTGAGCCAGAGGGTCAGGGCGATTGAGATCACCGCGGCCGCCCCGGCGGCGAGCCAGCCGCCCTGCTCGGTCTCGAGCGCGTCGATCGCCCGCTTCACGTCAACGCTCGCCGACGACGAGGAACTGGGCCCCGAGGAGCCGCCAGGCGATCGGCGCCTTCAGGTACAGCGACGTCAGCCGCTCGGACGCCGGCAGATGCCCGCGGAAGGAGTACGGGAGGAACCGCGGCACGACCCGCGCGACCTCGAAGCCGGCCGCGTAGAGATGCTCGGCGACCGCGACGTGCGTGAGCGCGAGGGTGTGGTCGGCGCAGTCCCAGTATTCCCTGTGGCAGTAGCGGTAGTTCGGGCCCATCACCGCGATCCGGCCACCGGGGCGCATGCTGTCGCGGAGCCGCTCGAGGACGCTGGCGACCATCTCCTGCGACGTCAGGTGCTCGAGGAAGTTGGAGAGGAACACCCCATCGAAGTGCGAGTCGGGGAGCTCGACCTCGAGGATGTCCCCGACGAGCGTGTGGGTTCCGTGCGCGACGGCCCGCTCCGGGAACTCCACCTGGTCGACCGCCCAGCGCTCCTTCGCGGGAACCGCGTTGATGAACTCGCACCGGCCCGCGGCCGGATCGAGCACGATCTCGGGCCGGCCGAGCTGCTCGTGGATGAAGCGCGAGATCGGCCCCCAGACGGCCTCGCGGGAGGCCTGGTCGACGTCGCGGAACCGGTACGCGTAGAGGCGCTCGTAGTTCACAGCGCGCAGACGGTAATCGGCTGAGCTGGCGTCAGCTGCCCACGCCAGGGGTCCGGGGCCCGGTCGCCGGGGATACGGATCGCCGCGAAATCCCCGGCGGGGATGCTTCCCACCTGCACGGTTGGCGCCTCGGCGAAGCGCCGCAGCACGAGCTCGCCGCCCCGCGGAGCCAGGATCCGTGCGCCGCCGCGAGGGAGTGCGAAATCGTTCGATCCCACCCGGGCGCAGCCCCGACGACCAGGCGGGCCCGCCGCCGGCACCACGTGCAGCGAGTACGCCTGGCCGAGGATCGCGTCGGCGTCCGCCGCGATCGGATCTCGGGTGCGCCACGAAGCTCTTCCGGGGTGAACGCGAACGAACCGTTGCGAGCGATCGCCGGGAGGTACCGCAGGGGTTGCACCGAGGCCGCGAGGCGGGGGTCCGATAGAACGCCGGCTGATGGGATGAAGAGCGGCGACACATGATCGCGAGCGATGTCGATCGCGGCGAGGTCCGCGCGGGTGCTCTCGCTGTAGGAGCGCAGGAACGTCGACGCGTCGCGGAGGAACGAGATGTTCCCGGCGAGCGCCACGACGGCGACCGCGAACGCCCCCGCCACCAGCCGCGGCGTCACGCGGATCCCCCTGGCCATCTCGGCGCCGAGCAGGATCAGGACGACCGCGCCCGGGTAGAGGTAGCGCCCGTTCCACGGCGGCCGGCTGAATCCCGACGCCACCGTGATCGCGAGCCAGAAGACGAGGAGGATCGCGATCAGCGCCAACGCCATCGTCGAGAGCCGCCGCCGGCGGAACCGCCATGCCGCCGGCGGCCGCGATGACCGCCGCGAGGACGGCGCCCCAGGAACCGTCGGGCGGCGCGAGCGCGGGGTTCTGTTGCGCGAAGTTGTAGTTGAGCCCAAACACCGCGCCAGTGATGTGGGCGATGGACTCCGCCGCGAAGGCAGGGAACGTCGCGACGTCAGCGAGGTCGAAGCCGGTCGCGCCGGACAGCGGGCCAGCCAGGCTCGACTTCGCGATCGTCCAGGCCGCGTAGAGGAGGAGCGGGACGCCGAAGACCCAGGCCCGTTGGGACCGGTCGGGCCGGGCGAGGACGAGCACGGCGACCCCGACCGACATCGCCACCCCGAACGAGTAGCTCGAGACGGCGACGACGAGGAGCGCGCAGGCGAGGAGGTCCGCGAAGCGCCCGCCTCGGTCGAGGGCCAGGAGCGCGCCCAGGCCCGCTGCGAGGCAGTAGACGTTGAGGATCCCGACCGGCGAGAGCACGACCTCCCAGCCGGTGCCGAAGAACAGGACAACCAGGACCGCGGGAAGGGCGAGCGCGCCGCCCACCCGCCTGCGGACGAGCGCGTAGAGCAGGGCTCCGACGGCCGCGACTCCACAGGCGTCGATGACACGGAGGAGGACGTAATCCGCCCCGAACAGCTTGAAGACCCCCGAGTAGACGAGGCGCGCCAGCAGGATCAGCTGTCCGTCGTGCGGGCTGAGGAGATAGCGGAGGTCGAACCCCTTGCTCTCCGAGAAGATCGTGATCTCGTCGAGGTAGAAGGTGGTCCCGCGACCGAGGTAGAGGAGGAGCGCGATCGAGCACGCGCAGGCAGCGCCGAGCGCGACCCAGCCGCCCCTGCCCTCCAGGTAGGGGACCACGCGCCCGAGTCGCCGCGCCGATGATCGAGGCTCTAACGGCATATCGTGATCGGCTCAGAGGGGACGACCTGCCCTCGCCATGGAAGCGGGAAGGCGTCGCGGGCGGTTCGGACGGCGACAAACCCGTTTGCGGGCACCGTGCCCGCGGCAACGGTATCGACGGATCCGAAGCGGCGGAGCTGGAGCCGGGCCGCCGACCGTGCCGACAGCAGCGTCCTTCCCGGCGGGAGCGCAAATCCGCCCTGAGCGACGTGGCACGCGAGGCCGGGTCCCGGCGCGGGTGCGGCGGCGGCGTGGACGCCGGCGGCCTGCGCGAGGACCGCGTCGGCGCCCTCCCGCACGACCTCGGGCTCGGCGGCGATCGCCGAGGGGGCGTCGGCGAACGAGCCGATTCGATCGACGGCATCGAGATAGGGACCCGGGAGGACGGTGCCCGCGACGAGAGGAGACCCGAGCACGCCGGTGGAGAGCATCAGCCTGGGCGGCGGCGTGGGACGCGCAAGCTCGATCGCTCCAAGCTCGGCCCGGACCGCTTCGGAGTACCCCCGCAGATAGTCGCCCGCGTTCTTCAGGAGCATCACGTTGGCGGCCACCGCAAACACCGAGACCGCGAGGATCGCCCACACGGCCGCCGGCCCCGAAGCGAATGCCGGCCAGCATCTCGACCGCGATCAGGACGCCCAGGGCGGCGACGGGATAGGTGTACTGCCCGGCCTCCGGCAGGCGCCCGTATGTGATTCCGGCCGCGATGAGGACGTAGAAGCACGCGACGACCGCGATCAGCGGCCAGGCGACTCGGCCCCCGCGCGTTGCGGCGGCGCGCGATCGCGAGCGCGATCACCACCGCGGCGGCGCAGCAGGTGCCCAGGCGGAGTCGAGTCCGGGCGGGCTTGCGCCGCCCGGCCTGACCGAACCCGTAGTCGAGCCCCAGCAGCCCGGCGGCCGCGGCGCCCGCCGATTGCACCGCGAAATTCGGCGCCAGGAGCAGGTTCGAGAGGTCAGCGTTCAGGGCCGTCGTCGGGGCCGGGGGCACGAAGCTGGAGCGCGCCGCGTACCAGGCGCAGTAGAGAACCAATGGCAGGGCGGCGACCCACAGGCGGCGCCACCGGGCGGTGGCGAGGAGCCATGCCCCGATGCCGGCGCACGCCGCGACGCCGAACGACCACGAGGCGATCGAGATCGTCAGGAACACGCAGGCGAGCGGGTCCGCGAAGCGCCCGCCTCGGTCGAGCGCCAGCAGCGCGCCCAGGGCGGCCGCAAGGCAGTAGGTGTTGAGGATGCCGTTCGGGCTCACGGTTTCGCCCCATGCAGACCCGAACAGCAGGAGAACCGCGACCGGTGCGAGGGCGACGATGCCCCCGACGCGCGGGCGCGCAAGGAGGTAGACGAGCACACCCGACCGCGGCGACGCCCAGCGCCGCAACGATCCGGAAGACGGTGTAGTCGGGCCCGAACGCCTCGAACAGGCCGGCGTAGATCAACCGGGCTACGAGCACCAGCTGCCCGTTGTGGGGTGCCAGGAGGGTGTTCGGATCGAGGCCCTTGCTGTTCTGGAAGAAGAAGAGCTCGTCGACCCAGAACGTGGTGCCGCGGTTCATATAGAGGATCAGGGCCGTCGAGACGACGACGAGGGCACCAAGGGCGATCCCGGGCCATCGCAAATTGCGGCGATCCGCCGAAAGCGGGTTCATGGGCGCGGCTATTCTGCCGACGTGAGCGCGCGGCACCATAAGGGGAGGGTGTGGCGGGGAGCCAGTGTTCTGAGCCGCGCGCTTACATTGAGAGTCTGATGGCCAAGGACACCGAGAAGCTGATCCGCCAGCTCTCGCTGATCTCGTTCCTCATGGCCAACCGGCGTCCCGTCTCGGCGCTCGAGATCAAGCAGGAGGTCGAGGGCTACAGCTCGATGAACGAGGACGCCTTCGCCCGGCGCTTCTACGCCGATCGGGCCGAGCTCGAGAGCCTCGGGATCTCGCTGCAGGTGCAGAAGCCGGCCGAGGGGTTCTTCGAGGCGGAGCTCTACGCGCTTCCTCCCGAGAACTACTACCTCCCCCAGATCAAGTTCACCGACGAGGAGCTCGCCGCGCTGCGGACCGCGCTCGGCCTGCTCGACGGCGAGTTCGCCTATGCGGAGCCGCTGCGTCTCGCGCTCCAGCAGGTTTCGTGGGGGAGGCCGAGCCCGCTCGCCCAGCGCGACGCCGCCCCGATCGACGTCAAGCTCCAGCCCTCGGCGGGCGGTCGCGAGCTCTCGATGCGACTGGCGAAGATCGAGACCGCGATCTCCCGCCGCAAGACGATCGAGTTCAGCTACTACACGATGCAGCGCGACGACGTCGCCGATCGCAAGGTCGACCCCTACCACCTCGTCTTCCGCGACGGGCAGTTCTATTTGATCGGCCACTCGCACGAGCGCGAGGCGGTCCGCGTCTTCCGGCTCTCGCGCATCCGGGGCAAGGTCTCCTACGCCTCGAAGGCCGAGCACGACTTCACCTCGCCGCAGGACTTCGACCGCCGCGACTACGCCTCCCGCGCCGACTGGCAGATGGGCGAGATCGAGGGGACCGCCGCGATCTTCGTCCGCGAGCGGATCGCCTGGCTGGTCGAGCGCGACTTCGGCGCCTACGGAACGCTGCGGAAGCCGACTGCCGCCGACGGCGTCGGCAAGGCGCGGGGCTCGATCTACGAGACCGAGTACGCCTCCCGCCGCCAGCTCATCTCCTGGGTCCTCGGCTGGCGGGACAACGCCCGGCTGCTCACCCCCGATGAGCTCGCCGCCGAGGCCGGCGAGCGCCTGGCGCTGCTTCGCTCGCGCCACGCGGGCGAGTTCGAGACGGCGGCGATCGAGTCCCGCCCCGTCGCCGAGGGCCTCGCCCCCGCCCGCGACGGCCACGGGCGCTCGAACGGCCGCACCGAGTCGGTGATCCGCCCGGAGCGCTTCGCCCGCCTCGTCACCCTCGCCGGGCTGCTTGATCGGCGCGGCCCGCGAGGCCAGACGGCTGCCGATCGACGAGGTCCTGGCCGACCTCCACCTCAGCGAGGAGGAGCTTCGCGAGGACCTCGAGGTCCTGAACGTCGTCAACTTCGGCGGCGGCACCTACGTTCTCTACGCGGAGATCGTCGGCGACGAGATCGAGGTCGACCCCGACACCTACGGCGACAACTTCGCCCGCCCGGCGCGGCTGCTCCCGCTCGAGGCGAAGGCGCTCGTCGCCGCGATCGACCTCTTCGGCGACCACCTCCCGCAGGCGGGCCTGGGCAGCGCGCGGGAGAAGATCGTCGCCGCCCTCGGCCGCGACCCCTCCGAGGAGGGGCTCGAGATCGCCCCCGGCAGCGACGACTCGGAGGTCGTCGCCACCGTCAACGACGCGATCCGGTCGCACACGGTCCTCGAGCTTCACTACTACAAGGAGAACGAGGACGAGTTCACGGAGCGCCGGGTCGAGCCGTACCAGCTCGTCAGCGGCCCGGAGGGCTGGTACCTCGGCTGCTACGACCTGGCCCGCGACGACACCCGCCACTTCCGGCTCGACCGGATCAAGGAGGCGTCGCCGACCGGTGAGACCTTCGAGCCCCGCGAGGGCGTCGACGAGCGACTCGCCGAGCAGGAGTGGCTGGTCCGCGGCGAGGTCGGCAGCGCCGGCGTCGCCCGCGTGTGGGTCTCGCCCGAGCGCTCGCGCTGGCTGCGCGAGGAGCGGACCGTGGTCGAGGAGCTGAGCGACGGGGCCGCCGTCGTCGAGCTCCCCTACGGCTCGCCGGAGTGGCTGGTGCGCGAGATCCTCAAGGGCGTCGGGGACCTCGTCGTCCTCGAGCCCGAGGAGACGCGCACGGCGGTCGCCGCCGCGGTCCGCAGCGGGTCCTGAGCGGCCGAGTTGGAGGCCGCTCCGCGCCACCCGGACATCCGGCGAATCGTCGCCCCGAACCCGGGGCCGATGACGCTCGCGGGGACGAACACCTACGTGGTCAGGCTCCGGCCCCGCGTACGTGATCGATCCCGGCCCCGACGACCCGGAGCACCTCGAGAGGGTCGTCGCGGCCGCCGGCGGAGAGATCGCCGGCGTGGTCCTCACCCACTCCCACGCCGATCACTCGGCCGGGCGTCGAGGCGCTCGGGCGCGCCGCTCCTCTGGGGGGAGCGTCGGTCGAGACGATGGACCTGCCCCAACCCGCCGAACGTCCCTCAGACCCTCATATGCGAGGGTCTCACGGACGTTCGCCCGAGCGCGTGGGGCCGTTCGAGGTCATCGCCACGCCCGGGCCACGCCGTCGACCACGTGGCGTTCGTCCTCGGCGACGTCTGCTTCTGCGGCGACCTCGTGCTCGGAGAGGGCTCGAGCATCGTCCTTCCGGGCGGCGGCGGCCTGGCCGCCTACTTGGACTCGCTCGAGCGCCTGCGCGAGCGGAGCTTCGAGCTCCTCTGCCCCGGCCATGGGCCGTGGATCACCGACCCCGCCGCGAAGCTCGCCGAGTACCGCGCCCACCGGCTCGACCGCGAGCGCAAGCTGGTCGCGGCCCTGGACCGCGGCGAGCGCTCGCGCGAGCGGCCTGCTCGACGCCGCCTGGGACGACGTCCCGCCGCCGAGCTTCGCCCGGCGGCGGCGCTGGCGATGGAGGCCCACCTGGAGAAGCTCTACGAGGAGGGACGGCTTCCCGACGACCTCGAGCGCCTCGGCGGCTCCCGGGCGCGGGCGGCGACGGTGATCCCTCCCGCCGGTAGTCGCCGCGGCTCAGATGCTGCTCGAGGAAGACGTAGAGCACGATGAACAGGTAGCGGCTGCCCATCTCCTGGATCGAGAGCTTCGAGTCGCCGGCGTGGCGGTTGCGCCAGGCGATCGGCACGACGCCGAAGCTGTGCCCCCGCACGATCGCCTTCAGCGGCAGCTCGACCGTGAGGTTGAAGTGGTTCGAGAGCAGCGGCTGGACGGTCTCGATCACCTCGCGCCGGTAGGCCTTGAACGCGTTGGTGGTGTCGTTGTAGCCGTGGCGGAAGAGGACCCGGATCACCCAGTTCGCGATCCGGTTCACGATCAGCTTCACCCGCGGGTAGCCGACCACGCGCGAGCCGCTCATGAAGCGCGATCCGAACGCGCACTCGTAGCCCTCCTCGAGCAGGCGGTGATAGGTCACGAGGTCGGCCGGATCGTCGGAGCCGTCGGCCATCATCACCGCCACCGCATCGCCCTCGAACGCGTCGAGCCCGGCGCGGACCGCGAGCCCGAAGCCACGGTCGGCTCGGTTGCGATGGCAGCGCACCCGGGGATTCGTCTCGGCGACGGAGGCGACCACCGCCGAGGTGCCGTCGCTCGAGTGGTCGTCGATCACGAGCAGCTCGTAGTCGATTCCGGCGGCGTCGAGCGCTGCGCTCGTGGAGCGCAGGGTCGCCGCGATCGAGTCGGCCTCGTCGTGGGCCGGGATGACGACCGAGAGCATCACGCCCGCACCCCGCTCCACCGCTCGACGTTGGCGTCGTGGATCTCTCGCAGCAATGCCTCGACGTCGGCCCGTGATTCCCCAGCCGGGGTAGTCGGCCCGAAACGGCTCGAGGTCCGAGATCCACCAGCGGTGATCGCCGATCCGGGCCTTCTCCGAGAGGCGTCCAGTCGAGCTCGCGCCCGGCGATCCGCTCGCAGGCCGAGATCGCCTCGAGCATCGAGCAGCTCGCCTCCCGCCCTCCGCCCATGTTGTAGACGGCGCCCGGGCGCGGGTCGCGGTGGAAGGCGAGGCAGGCCTCGGCGAGGTCGGCGCCTGAGATGTTGTCGCGCACCTGCTTCCCCTCGTAGCCGAAGACCGTGTAGGGCGTGGCCGTCACCGTCGCCTTCATCAGGTAGGCGAGGAAGCCGTGGAGCTCGGCCCCGGCGTGGACGGGCCCGGTGATGCAGCCGCAGCGAAAGCAGCAGGTCGGGAGGTCGAAGTAGCGCCCGTACTCCTGGGTGAGGAGGTCGGCGGCGGCCTTCGAGACCCCGAACAGCGAGTGCGTCGAGCGGTCGATCGACATCGAGGTGTCGATGCCGTCGAAGTAGGGGTGATCGCGGGGAGGTCGAGCCGCGTGCCGGTGTCGATCGAGCGGCAGCGAGTTCGGCAGGTCGCCGTAGACCTTGTTGGTCGAGATCAGGACGAAGCTCGCCCCCGGGGCGTGGCGGCGCGTCGCCTCGAGCAGGTTGAGGGTCCCGAGCGCGTTGACGGAGAAGTCGGTGTGCGGCTCGCGGGCGGCCCAGTCGTGGGAGGGCTGGGCGGCGGCGTGGATCACGAGCTCGAGCCCCGAGACCTCGGCGAAGGCGCGCTCGACGGCGTCGGAGTCGCGGATGTCGGCCTCGATCGAGCGGAACTCGGGGTGGGCCTCCGTGAGCGAGTCGGTGACGTGCTGGGTCGAGGCCTCGGGACCGAAGAAGCGCGAGCGCATGTCGTTCTCGATGCCGACGACGTCGTAGCCGGCGCCGATGAGCCGGCGCACCGACTCCGACCCGACGAGCCCGCCCGATCCCGTGACTATGGCCCCTGGCACTGCCTTCGTCTCCTCGCTACGCCTCGGACTCCGGGCCGAGGACGCGCGTCGATGGTATCCGCGTTCGCCTCGATGAACGCGTGGATGTCGGCGAGGATGCGCCTGGCGTCCCTCCTCGGCCGCCAAGCCGTGCGCCGCTCGAGCCGCGAGCAGTCGGAGACGTAGAGCGGCACGTCGCCGGGGCGCGTCTCGGGCTCGGGCTCGATGGGGACCTCGTTGCCGGTCAGCTCGCGGCAGAGCTCGGTCGTCTCGACCAATGAAAGGCTGCAGGCTCCCCCGCCGCCCACGTTCACGGTTTCGCCCGACCATGCCGGCATGTCGGCAAGCTGCTCGTCGACGAGGTCGACCAGGTCATCGACGTGCAGCAGGTCGCGCACCTGCTTTCCGGAGCCTCCGAACCCGATGTACCGCAGCGGCCGGGCGAAGTAGTGCTCGAGCATCCAGTAGGTGAACACGCCCTGGTCCACCCGGCCCATCTGCCAGGGCCCCGCGATCACGCTGCACCGGTCGACCACGGCCGGCACGCCGAACGCGTCGGCGTACTCGGCGACGAGAAGCTCCGCAGCGAGCTTCGTCGAGCCGTAGAGGGTTCGGGCCCCGGCGAGCGGGAACCCTTCCGACACTCCCCTGGGCGAGACGCCGGGAATCGCCTGCTCGGCCGCGATCTCGAACCGGGTCGGCGCCTCGGAGAGGGCGATGTCGCGGAGGCCCGCGACCGGGTACACGCGGCTCGTCGACAGGAACAGGAATCCGGCGGCGGATCGGCGGGCAAGCTCCAGGCAGTTGAAGGCGCCCGTGAGGTTGGTGTCGTAGACGTAGGAGGTGTCGCCGTCGAACCCGGCGAGCGCCGAGGGCTCGGCCGAGCATTCGACGATGACATCGGGCGGCTCGAGCTCCAGCAGGCCATCGCGGTCGCGCACGTCGCCGCGAACGAACTCGACTCCCGCGTCGGCCAGGCGCGGAAGGTTGAGCTCAGAGCCGCTTCGGTGGAGGTTGTCGAGCGCGACCAGCTCCCAGCCGTCGTGGCGCTCCGCGAGCGCGATCGCGAGGTTTGCGCCGACGAATCCGGCGCCACCGGTGATGAGGACGCGCACAGCCAGCGGAGCGTAGCCTCCGGGTATGCCGGTGAGGGGCTTGGCCCCGAAAGCAGCAGGTAAGGGCGCCGGAGGCGCCCGCAAGTAGTTTGCCGAGCCGGCGCTCGCAGATCGAGCTGACGCCTGAGGAGCGCGCCGAGCTGATCTCGGCCGAGCGCGTGGTCATCGTCGCCAGCTCCGGGCCGCGTGGCTGGCCGCACGTGATGCCCTTGTGGTTCGTGCCGCGGGGCGGCGAGATCTGGATCTACACCTACGCGAAGTCGCAGAAGGTCCGCAACCTCGAGCGCGACCCGCGGGCGACGCTGATGATCGAGACCGGGCACTCCTACGTGGAGCTCCGCGGCGTGCAGATCGAGGCCGAGGCCGAGATCCACCGCGACCACGACACGGTGTTCGACGTCGCGAAGCAGTTGACGATGCGCTATGCGGAGGGTCTTGACTCGGTCGAGGGCGACGCCGCGGTGGCTCTCGAGGCGCAGGCGAGAAAGCGTGTCGCGATCCGCTTCCGGGCGGTTCGCGTCGCGAGCTGGGACCACAGCAAGCTCGGGGGCACGTATTGATGGCAGGTAGCCTCCCCGCGTCATGGAGAACCTCAAGGGCCTGATCCTCTCGGGGGGCGCGGGGACCAGGCTTCGGCCGATCACCCACACCTCGGCGAAGCAGCTCGTCCCCGTCGCGAACAAGCCCGTGCTCTTCTACGGCATCGAGGCGCTCGTCCGCGCCGGGATCGAGCAGGTCGGGATCATCATCGCCCCCGAGACGGGGGAGGAGATCAAGTCAGCCGCGGGCGACGGCTCGCGCTTCGGCGCCGAGATCACCTACGTGCTCCAGGACGAGCCGCGAGGGCTCGCCCACGCGATGCTGACCGCCGAGGGGTTCCTCGGCGGCGACCCGTTCGTGATGTACCTCGGCGACAACCTGCTCAGGGACGGCATCTCCGACCTCGTCGACGCGTTCCGTCGCTCGGAGCCCGACGCCTCGATCCTCCTCACCAGCGTCCCCGATCCCGAGAACTACGGCGTCGCCGAGCTCGCCGGGGACGCGGTGGTGCGCCTCGTCGAGAAGCCGGCCGACCCGCCGACGAACCTCGCTCTCGTCGGCGTCTACATGTTCGGGTCGGCGATCCTTGACGCCGCCCGGGCGATCGAGCCCTCCGCCCGAGGCGAGCTCGAGATCACCGACGCGATCCAGCGGCTGATCGACGACGGCCACCGGGTGGAGAGCCACAGGGTCACCGGCTGGTGGAAGGACACGGGCCAGCTCGCCGACATGCTGGAGGCGAACCGGCTCGTCCTCGAGGACATCGAGCGGCGGGTCGACGGCGAGCTCATCGACTCGCGCGTCGAGGGCAGGGTGGTCATCGACGAGGGCGCGCGTCTCGAGCGCACGCTGGTCCGCGGGCCGGCCATCGTCGGCGCCGGGGCCGAGCTTCGCGACGCGTATATCGGTCCTTACACCTCCGTCGGCCCGGGGGTCACGATCGCCGGCTCGGAGGTCGAGCACTCGATTCTGCTCTCGGGCGCCCGGGTCTCCGGCCTTGGCACCCGCATGGAGGCGAGCCTTCTGGGCCGCAACGTCAGCCTCGAGCGCGGCGACGGGCTGCCGAAGACGATGCGGATGATCGTCGGCGACAACTCGGAGATCACGATCCCGTGAGGGTGCTGATCGCCGGAGCCGGGGGAATGCTCGGCCGTGACCTCGACGCCGCCTGCCGCGACCGCGGGCACGAGGTCGTCGCGCTGCGCCACGGCGACCTCGACATCACCGACGCCGCGCGCCGTGGAGTCGGCCCTCGCCCGGCACCGGCCGGACGCGGTGGTCAACAGCGCCGCCTACACCGACGTCGACGGCGCCGAGAGCGACGAGGCCACGGCGATGCGGGTCAACGACGTGGGGGCCGGGCTTCTCGCCGGGGCCGCCGCCAGCGTCGGCGCGACGATCCTCTACCCCTCCTCCGACTACGTCTTCGACGGGCGCCAGCGGCGTCCGTACGTCGAGTCCGACATGACGGGAGCGATCTCGGCCTACGGTCGCTCGAAGCAGGCCGGCGAGACCGCCGTTGCGAGCGCCAGCCAGCGGCACTTCGTCGTTCGTGCATCGTGGCTCTTCGGGGTCGGCGGCCGCAACTTCGTCGAGACGATGCTGCGGATCGGCGGCGAGCAGCCGGAGGTGGTCGTGGTCTCGGACCAGGTGGGCTGCCCGACCTACACCGGGCACCTGGCGGTCGCGCTCGCAGACCTCCTCGAGAGCGAGGAGTTCGGGATCCACCACATCGCCGGCGGTGGAGAGGCCTCGTGGTTCGACTTCGCCCAGGAGATCTTCGACCAGGCCGACGTCGACTGCCGGGTGCTCGGGGGGAGGACGGAGATGCTCGCGCGGCCCGCCCCCGGCCCTTCCTACTCGGTGCTCGGCACCGAGCGCCGCAACGCGCGCCGCCTCCCCGACTGGAGAGCGGGGCTCGCGGCCTACCTGGGCGAGCGCGATCGAGTTGGAATCGGAGCTCCCGCGTGAAGGTGCTGGTGGCGGGCGGCGCCGGCTTCATCGGCTCCGCCTACGTGCGCCTGCGGCTCGACCGCCATCCCGACGACGCCGTGCGGGTTCTCGACAAGCTCACCTACGCGGGCCGTTGGGAGAACCTCGACGGCGCCGACGGCGAGCGCCTCGAGCTCGTGGAAGGGCGACATCGCCGACCGTGACGCCGTCGCCGGAGCGGTCGAGGGCGTCGACGCGATCGTCAACTTCGCGGCCGAGTCGCATGTCGACCGCTCGATCGAATCGCCGGGCGAGTTCATCCAGACGGACGTATTCGGCACCTTCGTCCTGCTCGACGCCGCCCGCGCGGCCGGGATCCGGCATCTGCAGATCTCCACCGACGAGGTCTACGGCTCGATCGAGTCGGGGTCGTTCACCGAGACCTCGCCTCTCGAGCCCTCCTCGCCCTACTCCGCTTCGAAGGCCGGCGGCGACTTGCTCGTCGGCGCCTTCCATCACACCTATGGCGCCGACGCGCTGCTCGTCAGGGCGTCCAACAACTATGGCCCGCGCCAGCACCCCGAGAAGCTGATCCCGCTCTGCGTCCTCAACGCGCTCGCCGGCGATCCGCTTCCCGTCTACGGCGACGGGAAGCAGGTCCGGAACTGGCTCTTCGTCGAGGACTTCGCGGCGGCGATCAACGCCGTGCTCGTGGAGGGGCGCGCCGGGGAGACCTACAACGTCGGTGGGCCCGACGAGCTGCCCAACCTGGATGTCGTCGAGCGCATCCTCGAGCTGACCGGCCGCGATGCCTCCCTCATCGAGCACGTCCGCGATCGCCCGGGTCACGACCGCCGCTATTCGCTCGCGTCCGACAAGCTCGCGGCCGAGCTCGGCTGGAAGCCGGAGGTGAGCTTCGCCGACGGCCTCGAGCGGACCGTCGAGTGGTACCGCGAGAACCCGTGGTGGTGGGAGCCGATCCGCTCGGGCGAGTACCGCGCGTACTACGAGCGCCAGTACGGCAGGGCGCTCGGCTGATGCCCAAGGCCGCTCCCACGGAGCTCGGCGGGCTCGTCCTGGTCGAGCCGGAGGTGCACGGCGACAGCCGGGGCTTCCTCGTCGAGACCTACAGCGCGGATCGATGGCGCGAGCTCGGCATCGACGTCGAGTTCGTCCAAGACAACCACTCGCGTTCGCGGGCGGGAATCCTCCGCGGCCTGCACTTCCAGACGAGCCCCGGGCAGGCGAAGCTCGTGCGCTGCACCCGCGGCCGCATCTGGGACGTGGCCGTCGACCTCCGGCGCGATTCGCCGACCTACCGGCGATGGGAGGGATACGAGCTCGACGACGAACGTCACCGCCAGCTCTTCGTGCCCGTCGGCTTCGCCCACGGGTTCTGCGTCCTCTCCGACGTGGCCGACGTCGCCTACAAGCTCTCGAGCCTCTACGACCCGGAGACCGAGGCGGGATTCGCCTGGAACGACCCCGACGTGGGCGTCGAGTGGCCGGTCTCCGACCCCGAGGTGTCGGAGCGCGACCGCAACGCGCCGCGGCTAGCGGAGCTTGCGCCTGAGCTTCCCTGGTAGGCCCTCCTCGCGCGGTGCCTCCAGCGCCTTCTGCGCCTCGGCGAGCTCCGCCTCGAGCTCGACGATGCGCGCCTCGGCGAGCCGGCTGCGGCCGATCCAGTTCCTGAGCTCCTCGGTGTAGTCGGCCTTCGCCCTCTCGAGCTTCGCCAGGTACGAGGCCGCGGCGGAGCCCGAGGTGCCCGAGCCGCACGCGCGTGAGCTGGTTGTTCATGCGCCACAGCTCCTGGACCGTGTGCTCGAGGCTGCGGACGTAGCGGTTGTAGACCGGCGCGGCCTCGAGGCGAAGCCGGCCGCGGTGGCGGGCGGCGACCGCCTCGAAATCGCAGTTGACGCAGAAGATGAAGTGGTTTGCGTACTCGGGCTCGCGGCGGTCCTCGAGCCACAGCGCCGGCTCGGGCTCATCCGGGTCGCCCGCCGTTGGCGCTCGGCGGCGCGTCGGGCGCCACCATCAGCGAGCCCTCCGCGAGGAACTGGGGCACCATCACGGTCGCCGGGAAGCCGGCGAACGCCGCCCGCGCCTCCTCGTAGCCGAAGTCGGTCAGGTGGTAGGGGTTGTCCTCCTCGAACAGCTTGCTGTTCGGGACGGAGAGGACCTCCCGCATCCCCTCCGCAGCCAGCTCCCGGAGGCGCGCGAGCACTGCCTCGACGTCCGGCAGGTGCTCGAGGCCCTCGAAGCAGACGATCGCGTCGAAGCGCCTGCGACGTCGGCGCCTCGCAGGTAGGCGAGCGCGTCGGCGGCCTCGAACTCGGCGCCCGTTCGCTTGCCGACCGTCACGCGCGCGAGGTCGACCGTGGCCACGTCGTTGTCGACCCCCACGACCCGGCAGCCGGCGCCGGCGAGGATCTCGCGTCCCGTAGCCGGATCCGCAGCAGAGATCGAGGACCCGCTGGCCCGCGAGGAGCTCCGCCGCCAGCTCGTAGCGGTGGCGGTGCTCGGTGGCGATGAGCGTCTCCTCGCTCGCCGCCTCGAGCGTCAGGCGCTCGACGACGTCCACTTCATCTCCTCCTCTCGCAGTTGCGCGTCCATCTCGGCGAGGAGACGCTCGCTGTTGGGCTCCGCCACCTCGGCCTGCATCGAGTCGGCGCGCACCCGGTAGCGGATCAGCCGCTCCGGGATCACGGCGCCCGAGCTCGCCCGCGCGCGCGAGCCGGCGGTAGAGGTGCCAGTCCTCGTAGCTCGTCAGCTCCTCGCTGTAGCGGAAGCGCTCGAAGAGCCGCCGGCGAAGGACGGCCGCGGCGTCGCCGGCGACGTTGCGCTCCTCGTTGAGATCCACGACTCGTTGCCGATCGGCTGCCAGCCGGCGTCGGCCGCCCCAGCGCGGCTCGCCGCCCTCGTCGATGTAGAGGCTCCACGAGGTCACGTAGGCGAGCTCGGGCCGCGCCTCGAGCACCTCAACGCAGCGCTCGACGAACTCGGGCTCGGCGACGTTGTCGGCGTCGAGCGGGAAGACGTAGCGGCCGCGGCTCACGGTCACGCCGAGGTTACGGGCGGCTCCGAGGCCGCGGTTGTGCTGGGTGACGACCCGCACCGGGTACTTGGTCGCGAGCTCGCGAGCACCCAGTCCGCCTCCTCGAACGAGCCGTCGTTGACGACCACCACCTCGAGTCGCGGATACGTCTGGCGAACGAGCGACTCGATCGTCGTCGCCGACGTAGCGCGCCATCCCGTGGTAGGGGACGATCGCCGAGACGAGCGGCGGGCGCTCGCCCGGCCGCCGCCGGGGCCGAGGGCGAAGTCGCGCCGCGGGCCGCCTCGTCGGCAAGGTCGCGATAGGCGCCGACGACCTCGTCGTTCGAGGCGAGCTCGCGCGCGCGCGGCGAACGGGCCCGCCCCCGCGGACCATCTCGGCGAAGGCCTCCCGCCCGTCCAGGATCCCGGTGATGGCGTCGTCGAGCGCTCGCGCCCCGGTGGCGCGAGCGAGCACGCCCGATGTCCCGGGCTCGACCATCTCCACGAGCCCGCCGACCGGCGTCGCGAGCAGCGGGCGGTTCAGGTGCAGCGCCTCGAGGCCGACGTTCGGCCAGCACTCCCACAGCGAGGGAACGGCGACGGCGTGATGGCCGCGCACGAGCGCCGGCAGCTCGGCGCGATCGACCGAGTCGCGAAGCTCGATCCGCGGGTCTCGGCGGCGAGGCGCGAGGAGCTGGTCGCGCATCGAGACGCCGAGCGGCGCCGGTCGGGGTGTCGGAGCCGACGATCGTCAGCCGCACGTCGTCCTGCTCGCGGCGGAGACCGCCCAGACGAGGTCCTGGATCCCCTTGCGCCGCTCGAGCCGGCCGACGTAGAGCAGTCGCAACGGCTCGTGGGCGCCGAGCTCGAACTCGCGGTCGGCGTCCGGCTCGACGGCGGGCCCGAGGTACGGGTAGCGGATCCGCACGTCCGGCGCCAGGCGATTCGGCCCCGTAGTAGCGGCGATAGGCGCCGAGCACGTCGCCGCCCTGCCAGATCAGACGGTCGGCGTGGGCGAGCGCGTAGCGCTCGAGCTCGCACGTGGCGCGGGCGGCGAACTCGGGGTCGCGATGGCCGTCGAGGATCGCCGAGAGCTCCCCGGTCGTGTGGGCGCGCACGCAGACGAGGGAGCGGGCGAGGAACGGGTCGAGGGTCCGCGCCGCCTGCGCGGTGACGAAGCCCTCGCCGATGTAGTCGGGGAACTCGATCACCTCGGGCCCGCCATCGGGGTAGAGCTCGCGTAGACGCGCGTAGGCGCGGGCGCTGTAGGCGTGCATGAGCGAGAAGTGCGATTGCAGCTCGGCCACGTCGGCTCGGCGACGAACTCGATCGGGACGGGCGGCAAGCGCTCGTCGCCGGCGTCCCGCAGGCTGCGGTAATCGTCCTCGCACATCGCCGTCGTGAGGATCAGGACGTCGAGCTCGTCGGCCAGGAGCGTCGCCGCCGCGGTGACGAACTGCCCGATCCCGCCCGGCCGCAGCGGGTAGACCTCCCGGGAGACGAAGGCGATCCGCGCCACGCCTGCGCTTTCAGGGCCGCCCGCGCAGCGGCGCCGCCAGCGCGGCGGCGCGCGCCTTCGCCCTTCGAAGGGGCGCCGTAATCCGCCAGCTCGGAGAGCTCGTGATCCCCGTCGATCGCCGCCTGCAGTTGCTGGCTGCGCTCGCGCTCGCGCGAGCAGCTCTGGCCAAAGGCCAACGAGCTGGGCGCCGAGGGCGGCGATCTCCTCGGGCGTGGCCTCGGCGCCGTTGCCGTCCTCCCGCGCGACGATCGCCTCGCGCACCGCCGCGAGCATCGGCGGCGCGGGGTAGAACCGCGGCTCGATCACCCTCCCCTCCATATAGCCGTGCAGCGGCGGCGGCGGTCGGGGTCCGCGTAGCCGGCCGGCTGGCGTCGACGACCACCAGGCCGAGCCCGTACCAGAGCTCGTGTCGCAGCTCGGGATAGCGGCAAACGCGGCCGGGAACGAAGTCGAGGTCGACGTAGACGACCTTCGGAAAGGCGCGGTAGCGCACGGCGTCGAGCCCCCGCCGCACGTCCTCGTTGGCGGTGTCGTGGATCACGATCACCGTCCTGCGACACCGCGGGCGAGTCGAGGAGCGCCTCGATGTCGGCCCTGCACCCCGGCGGCGCTGTGGTCGCCGTCGACGAGCGCGAAGTCGACGTTGCGCCCAGCCCCGGCCAGCTCGGCGAGGAAGGCGGGCAGGAGCTCGTGCGAGTCGCCCGTGTGAACGTACGGCGTTCTCCGGCGGCTCGAGGGTCGGCGGCTCGAGGTCGAAGGAGTGGACCTCCTCGGCGTACGCGGCGATCCGCCGCAGCCCGGCGCCCTCGGCGGTGCCGATCTCGATCGCGAGCGCGGGTCGAACCTCGCTCAGGGCTCCCTCGACCGCCGCGCGCTCCCCCGGCGACATCTGCCAGGTCCGGTCTTCCGCGAAGGCCAGCGCCATTGCCGCGATCATACTTTCGCCCCCTGCTCACCCCCGGCACCGGGGCGAGATTCGGAGTTTGGCGATTCATCGGGGTGATGGCCCCGATGAATCCCCAAAGTCGTCGTACTGGGGGTGTCTGGGCGCTGGTCAGGGCGCAGCATGGCCAGGTCGAGCACGGTCAGCTCTTGGCACTCGGCTATAGCCAGGAGGCGATTCGCCACCGGATCGCGCGCGGCCGCCTCCACCCGACTCGGCCGCGCGTGTACTCGGTGGGCCGCCCGATCGAAACCCGCGTGGGCGAGTGGATGGCCGCTGTGCTCAGCTGCGGCGCGGGAGGAGCCCTCAGCCATGTGACCGCGGCGGCGCACTGGGCAATTAGGGAGGAGACAGGGCGGACGATCCACGTGACCGTCCCGCCGAACCGAGACATCCGTCAGCCCTCCCTAGCTGCCCATCGACGTTCGACCCTCGAACCGACCGAAGTGACGGTCCACGACGGCATCCCAGTGACGACACCGGCCCGCACGCTCATCGATCTCGCCGTCGAGCTGACGCCGCGCGACCTCGAGGCCGCGGTCAACCAAGCGGACAAGCTCGACCTGATCGACCCGGAGGCGCTCCGCCGTCGAATCAACGAGAGGAGCGGCCTCCCGGGCGTCGCCCGGCTTCGCCGAGTACTCGATCGATCTACCTTCTCTCTAACTGACTCGGAGCTTGAGCGCCGCTTCGTCCCGCTGGCAATGAGGGCCGGCCTGCCGAAGCCGCTGACCCAGCAATGGCTGCAGGGCTTCCGCGTCGACTTCTACTGGCCCGGGCTCGGCCTGGTCGTCGAGACGGATGGCCTTCGCTACCACCGAACGGCCGCGCAGCAGGCCCGGGATCGGCTGCGGGACCAGACGCTCACGGGACGCCGGGCTCGTCGTCCTGCGCTTCACGCACGCGCAGGTGCGCTACGAGGCACGCCACGTGGCTACCACGCTTCGCCGAGTGGCCCGGCGAGCCACGTTTGGGGATCTATCGGCCCTATGGCCCCGATGAATCCCCAAACGGCGCTCTGGGCCCGCGCGCGGCCCGCAGCCGCTCCGGGGCGTGCCTAAGGCCGATCGCGCTCGCGGCGACCAGGGGTCCGTACGCGGGCAGGAGGTAGCGGGGGTCCGCCCCCGCGGTGGCGACCGACGCCAGCGGCAGGAGCCAGCCGACGGCGGCCAGCAGCGCAACGTCGCGGCGCTCTCGCGCACCGCGGCAGCACGGGATCGCGGCGATCGACGCGACGAGGAGGGCGATCACGAGTATTCCCCTGAGGTCGATCTGGCGCCCGTACCAACTCAGCGCGCCGGGAACGTCGGCGTCCACGGCGGTGTCCGCGTAGTACGCCGAGACCGCGGCGAGGACATTCGGGTCGAGACGTCCGGCTGCGTCGATGAAGCGGGCGTGGTCGTCGACCCAGAAGTAGTGGAAGTCACGAGCGACGGCGCCGACGTAGTCGAGCGGCTGATGGAGGATCGCCGTGCGGCCGAACGCGGCCAGCTCCGAGTTGCCGGCCGGCGGCGGGCCGAAGACGCGCCAGGCGGGACTGATGGAGCGGTCGCCGGGAGCGGTCCGCGCCTTGTCCGGCGCTCCGGTCAGGTACTGGTTGACGCTCCCCCGCGAGCCCGTTGGGCGCTGCTCGCACAGTCGCCTCGTCCCCGCCGGCGGCGTGAACTGGGAGCAGTCGGCGAACTGGGCGGCGCGCGCGTAGACGAGCCGGCCCCAGCTGACGGTGAGCTGTGTGACGCCGGTCTCGGAGCCCTGGACGAGCGCGTAGCCGAAGGCGCCGGCGATGACGGCCACGAAGACCGCGGCTCCCGGGAGGAAGCGCCGGCTCCCCTCGCTGCTCTGCGCGAACACGAGCCAGACTGCGATTGGGAGGGCGAGGGCGAAGCCCACGGGCCGCACCGTCCCGGCCGCGACGATCCCCGCCGCCACCAGCGCCAGGCCCCACCACGGCCCGCGGGAGGCGCGCACCGCCCCGTACACCGCCCCCGCGACGAGGAAGCCGAACAGCGGGTCGCTCAGCGGAGCGTGCTCGATCCAGAGCCCGAACCCGTCGAAGAGCACGACGGCCGCGGGGATCAGCCCGAGGAGGCGCCCGCCCGTGATCCGCCGCACCGCCGCGTACCAGAGCGCCGCGGTCGCGAGCCCGAGCAGGTGCTGGACGAAGGTCAAAAGCCCGAGGTGCGGGTAGAGACCGTGGAGCACGCGGACGAAGAGCGGGTAGCCGGCCGGGTGGTAGACGTCCGCGAACAGCCCGTGGTCGGCCGAGTTGATGTACGAGCCCGAGTCGGGGATGCCGAGGAACGCGGGCGCGTATCCGAACATGAAGGCGAGGCGTACGAGCGCCCCGGCCACGAACACTGCCGCGACGATCGCCGCCGTCCGATCGACGCCTCTCAGCACCCGGTTCAAGCGGATCAGCGCCTACGCTACCCGGCTTGAAAGCGGACGACCCCTTCTGGGGCGAGGATCCGAACAGCTCGATCAGTCGCCTGCGTCGCGCTCGCGACTTCCTGGTCCCCTGGGTCGAACGGACCTTCCCCCTCGCGGGCGCGACCGTGCTCGAGTACGGATGCGGTCACGGGCCCGTGGGGTGTGCCTTCGGCACCCGCGCGGAGCGTGTGATCGGGGTCGACGTCGAGGCGGAGTACGTCGCCGACGGAAGGCGGTTCGTAACCGAATACGGCGCGAAGAACGTCGAGCTCCACCACCACCCGGCCGCCGAGATCGTCGAGGCGGTCCGCGCTCGAGCCGGCGAGATCGACGTCTTCCTCCTCTACGCGGTGCTCGAGCACCTGACCCTCGACGAGCGCCTCGAGGTCCTCGCCCTCGCCCGCGAGGCGACCGCCCCGGATGGCGTGATCGTCGTCTGCGAGGCCCCGAATCGCCTCTTCCCGTTCGATGACCACACCACCCGGCTCCCGTTCTTCACGATGCTGCCCGACGACCTCGCCCGGCGCTACTGGCGGCGCTCCGAGCGCCCGGACTTCCGCGAGGCCATGGAGGAGGCGGTGCGCGAGGGCCGCGAGGCCGAAGCGCTGGCCCGCTGGGGCCGGGGGGTGAGCTTTCACGAGTTCGAGCTGGCGTTCGAGGACCTCGGCGCGCACGTGGTGGCGTCCAGCTACGAGCCCGTGCTCTTCGGCGAGCGGCCGGTCCGCCCCGACGAGCTCGCCCTCGCGCGCGTCCTGGAGCGCGAGCGGCCCGACCTCGCCCCGGCCTTCTCCCGGGCGTGGCTCGACCTGATCCTCACCCCCCAGCCGCACTCGCGCCGGCCGGCGTTCATCAGGCCCTGGACGGTGGAGACGACGCGGAGCGAGGGCGTCGCGTGGACCGGCGAGGGCACGCTCGCGCTGCCCACCGCTTTCGCGCGGCTTCGGGTGGAGCCCTCCGCGCCCACCCGCCGCCTCGTCCTCGGGGTGGCGCTCAATGCGCCCGCCGGCACGATCACGGTCGACGCCGGCGCCGCGGCGCCTCGCCCTATGGAGCTCGAGGTCTCAGCCGAGCCGTGGGCGACGACCTACCACGAGGTTTCGTTCCCCACCGCGGCCGAGCGGATCGAGCTGCGGCTGTCGCCGGGCGGGGCGGTCACCTTCGTCGGATGCGAGGGATAGGGACAACGCGACCACCGGCCCGCGAGCGATGCTAGGGTCGGCCCCTGTGCGGGGACGGCGGATCGGCATAGTCGCGGTCGGGGTCATCTTCGCCGCGGTTGGCTTGGCGCTCGCCAAGGGGAAACCGTCCGCGCTCGACGGCTCCTTCGGCAAGCACGGCGCAGCGACGCTCGCGAAGGGCTTCGAGGTGCGGGCCGTTGCCGTCCAGAGGGACGGCAAGGTCGTCGTCGCCGGGGACGTCGCCAAGCACGGACACATCACCCTGGGCGTCGCCCGCCTCACGAAGTCGGGCAAGCCCGATCGCTCGTTCCACCACGGCCGCGTCGCGCTCGGCCCCAAGGTCGCGAGCAAGAACTCGGTCGGACACGGGGTGGCCATCCAGAAGGACGGCAAGCTGGTCGTCGCGGGGACCGCGACGGACCCCTCGGGCATCGCGAACTCGGGAATGGTTGTCGTGCGCTTCACCAAGAGGGGCAAGCTCGACGGCTCGTTCGGCAAGCACGGTCTCGCGACCCTGCTCACGGACTCGCACGGCGCCGCCAACGCCGTGGCGCTCGCCAAGGGCGGGAAGGTCGTCGCCGCCGGCAGCGCATTCGCCGCCGACGGGTTCGACCGCATCGCCCTCGCCGAGCTCGATAAGCGCGGAAAGCTCGTGAAGGGCTTCGGCAACAAGGGCGTCACGGTCGCCGAGGGCTCGCAGGACCTCGGCCGGGTCGCGACCGCGAAGGCCGTCGCGATGCAGGGGAAGAAGATCGTCGTCGCCGGCCGAAGGCGGCCGAACCTTCAGAACTCGGAGGGGGTCGTGGCGCGCTTCAAGCCGAGCGGCAAACTCGACCGCGGCTTTGGGAAAGGCGGTAGCTTCATCGTCCCCGCCAACGCCGCGGGTGGCGGCGCGGCCGAGCTCAGCGCCGTCGCGGTCGGCCACGGCGGCATCCTCGCCGGGGGCGCGGCCGCCGGGGGCGCGAGCCCGCCTGCCTTCGCGCTCGCGGTGCGGCTCTCGGGGGCGGCAACCCGCGAGGCTCCTTCGGCAAGCACGGGATCGCCACGGTCTCGTCCGAGACCGGGTTCGTCACCCCCGACCCCTACCCGGCGCGTACGGCGTCGCCATCGCGCGCCACGGGGTCTCCGTCCTTGGCGGCTTCTACCAGGACTCCGGCCTCGCCGAGGTCGGCCTCTGGTCGCTCGACTCTCACGGCAAGGCGATCAAGCGCGGCACGGCGCGCACCGCGCCGTTCGGCACCGCCCTGTCCGCGCGCGCCAACGCCCTGGCGATCAGCCGCGGCGGGCGGATCCTCGCGGCCGGCGCGAGCTACGAGCTGACGGGGAAGCCGAAGAAGGGCGTCGTCGTCGCCTACCGGGGATTCGGTTGACCCGCCTCCGCGGCGCGCTCGTCGTCGCGGTGGTCTCGCTCGCCGCGGCCGCGGCCCCGTCGAGCGCCTCCGCCGCCGGCGAGCTCGACACGAGCTTCGGCTCCGGCGGCGTCGAGCCCCCCAATCGGCACCGAGCTCAACGGCGTCGCCGCCCTCTCCGACGGCAGCTCGATCGCCGTCGGGCAGGCCGGCGGCAACATGATCGCCGCCAAGCTCACGGCGACTGGCCAGCTCGCGAGCGGCTTCGGCTCCGGCGGCATCGCCACAGCCGTCGCCGGCGGGGTCGCGCACGCGGTCGCAATCCAGCCGGATGGCAAGATCGTCGTCGCCGGCGACAACTGCTCGGGCTTTGGGTCGTTCTGCGCGAGCGGCGGCCTCCTCGTGGCGCGGCTCAACGCCAACGGCACCCTCGACTCGAGCTTCGGCAACGGCGGCGCCGTGAGCATCGTCGACCTGCCCAGCACGTTCGCGATCCGCGGCCTGCAGCGTCGCCATCGCCCCGGGCGGCAAGATCGTCATCGGCGGCGACCAGCCGCAGGGCGGCTTCGCGCACATGGTCGTCGATCCGCCTCAACGCCGACGGCAGCCTCGACTCGAGCTTCGGCTCGGCCGGAATCGCCCACGCCGACCTCGGCGAGGACTCGGCCGCGAGGGGCATCGAGGTGCAGCCGAACGGCAAGATCGTGCTCTCCGGCCCGTCGGGCCCGGGCGCGCATCAGGTGGTGAACGGCTTCGTCGCGCGCCTGAACACGAACGGCGCCTTCGACTCGAGCTTCGGCGGCGTCTCGACGCCGCCCGGCGCCAACACACCCGGCGTCTACTGGTTCTTCCACCCGGTGAGCGGCGCCAACTCCACGCTCAACGACGCCGTCCTCGACCCGGCCGGCGGCATCGCCGCGGCCGGGTGGGACACGCAGGACCTCCAGCGCCAGGCGCTCTTCGTCCGCCTCAGCTGCGCCGGCCAGCCGCAGGCCGGCTTCGGCTCGGGCGGCGTCGCCACCATCCCCTCGGCGACCGCCGGCTCGGGCCAGCCCGTTGGTGCCAACGCCGTCGGCATAAGCGGTGGCGACCGCATCGTCGCCGCCGGGCGCTACCAGGACTCCGGCCTTCAGGACCTCGGTGTCTGGGGCCTGCAGGCCAACGGCGCCCAGGCATTCGTCACCACTCAGCCCTCGGGCGCCGAGGGCCGCGGCCTCGCGATCGACTCCTCAGGGCGCTTGCTCGTCGCCGGCGACGTTCTCGACCTCAACGACGCTCCGCAGAACGGCTTCGTGGCCCGTTACCTCGGGTTCGGCCCCCCACCGGCCGCCAGCAGCGTCTGCGGCGGCGGCCCGACACCTCAGCCACCCTCGGTCACCACCGGCGATGCGAGCGACGTCACCAGGTCCGCGGCGACGGTCTCGGGCACCGTGAACCCGAACGGCCAGGACGCCAACTACCACTTCGAGTACGGCACCGGCACGAGCTACGGTCAGAGCACGAGCTCGAGCGACGCTGGGTCGGGGTCGGTGGCCGTGCCGGTCACGGCGTCCCTTTCGGGCCTCGACCCGGATACCACCTATCACTACCGCCTCGTCGCCGCGAACGCGAGCGGCACGACCCCCGGGGGCGATCTGACCTTCACCACCAACGGCTCACCCGCCGAGAAGTCCAAGGCCAGGGTGCTGGCGGGCGACGTGTTCCTCAACGGGTCCGGGAGCGGCGGCGAAGGTCTACGTCGGCTGCCTCGGGGGCAATGGCTGCTCGGGGAGCCTCGTCATCCGCGCCAAGGCGGACGACACGCTCCTGGCGAAGAAGGGCGAGCTACAAGCTCGGCCGGAACAGGGGAACGCTCCTCGGCGCACCACTCACCCACGAGGGCGCCCGCCGCCTCCGGCGCTCGAGGAGCGGCGCGCTCGGTGTGACCGTCGCGGTCAAGAACGATTCCGGCCAGGGCAAGACCGTCGACGGCCGCATGATCGGGCCCGACGCGAGGCTCGGGAAGCCGCGCGCGAGCCTCGACGCTGACCGCGCGTTCGCGACGCCCGCCGGCAAGGCGAGGGTGTGGCTGGGCTGCCAGGGCGCTCGTCCATGCGACGGCAACCTACGGCTCCTCGCCGACGGGACCAGGGTTGCCCGCACGGGCTACTCGACCGACTCCAACCGCGCGAAGCTCGTAGGGCTCAACCTCGATTCCGCGGCGACCGCCACCCTTCAGCGAGACGGGCGACTGAAGGTCGAGGCCGTGGCGTCGAACCAGAAGGGCGGCGACACCTCGTCGAAGCTCGTCGTCATCGAGTCGGGCTGACGTACCCGCCGCGGAGCGATAAGCTCCCGCGCCGATGGGGGCGGAGACCCGAAGCGGGACGTCGCGGCGCCGGCCGGCGCTGGTCGCGTTGGCCGTTGTCACGGCTGCCCTTCTCGGGTCGGCGCCGAGCGCCCTCGCGGCAGCGGGCGGACTCGACTCCGGCTACGGCTCGGCCGGCTTCGCGAAGCTCGGCGCGGGTACGGCGCTCAACGCCGTCGCCGCGGAGCCCGACGGGAGCGCGATCGCAGTCGGAACCGCCGGCGCCAACACGCTTGTCGTTAAGTTCGACGACAAAGGCAGCCTCGACAAGAGCTTCGGCTCCGGCGGCGTCGCCAGCATTGGCGCGGGAGAGCTCAACGCGGTCGCGATCCAGGGCGACGGCGGCATCGTCGTCGCCGGCGACAATTGCTCCCAGCCGACGTCGTTCTGTGGCAGCGGCGGAATGCTCGTCGCCCGCCTGACCGACAAGGGCAAGCCCGACTCGAGGTTCGGGTCCGCGGGCGTCCTCAAGACCGTGCCGACCGGGCGCGTGCTCGGCGTCGGGCTCGGGCCCAACGGCACCGTCGTCGCCGCGGGCGACGTCCGCGGCGCAGACACCTTCAGGCGTATCGCGGTGATTCGCCTCGACTCAACGGGCAAGCTCGACAACAGCTTCGGCTCGGGCGGTGGCGCCATCGTGGACCTCGGGCAAGACTCGAGCGCCAAGTCCGTCGCGGTGCAGCAGGACTCGAAGATCGTTATCTCGGGCGCCGTCGGGCCGGCCGCCCACCAGGTCGTGAACGCGTTCGCGGCGCGGCTGACCTCGAAGGGCGCTCTCGACACGAGCTTCGGCGGCGCGTCGACCCCGGCGGGCACGAACACGCCCGGCGTCTACTGGTACTTCCATCCGGTCAGCGGCGCCAACACCACTCTCAACGCCACCGTCCTCGATCCGGCGGGAGGCATCGCCGCCGCCGGCTGGGACACCCAGGACGTCCGGCGCCAGGCGCTCTTCGTTCGCCTCACGTGCGCCGGAAAGCCGCAGGCCGGATTCGGGTCCGGTGGCGTCGCGACGCTGCCCTCGGCGAGCCTAAACTCGATCGGTTCGCCGGTGGGCGCGAGGGGCGTAGGCATCTCCGGCGGCGACCGGGTGATCGGGGCCGGGCGCTATCAGGACTCGGGCCTGGCCGAGATCGGTGTCTGGGGATTGAATACCAACGGCGCCCAGGCGTTCTTCACGAGCGGGCCCTTCACGGGCGATGGCGCCGAGGGTCGCGGGCTCGCGATCGACTCCTCCGGTCGCATCCTGGTCGCCGGCGCCGACCTCGACCTGAACGGCAACGCCGTTGACGGGCTCGTCGGCCGCTACGAGGGCTTCGGCGCGGCCCCGAAGCCGAGCAAGGCGATGTGCGGTGGCCCGCCGGCCACGCTCAACCCGAAGAATCCGAAGGTCAGCGCCGCCGGCAGGAAGCTCACGATCAAGAAGGGCAAGGGCAAGCTGAAGCTTGTCAACAAGAACTCGTTCGCGGTCCAGGCCAAGGGCAGCATCGTCTCCCAGAAGAGGGTCGCCGCGAAGAAAAAGAAGGTCAAGTTCGCCTCCTTCTCAGCGAGCCTGGCGGCGAAGGGCAAGACGGTCGTGAAGGTGAAGCTGAGCAAGGCGAACCGGAAGCTCCTGAAGAAGCTCGGGCCGACTGCGACGAAGCTCACGCTGAAGCTCACCGACGGCGCGGGCGGCAAGGCCACGGCGAAGCAGAAGATCACGCTCGTTCCGAAGGGCTGAGCGCCGTCGGCTCCGCCGCCCCGAGGCGAACGCATGTGCTATAACCGCTTTGGCGGACTGGCGGGAGTCCAGGTTCGATGCCCGCCGCTAACTACTTCGGCTGAGGAATTACAGCGTTGAGCAGGGAGAACGGATTCGGCGCAGGCTGTGTGTTTTCGCGCCCCGATTCGTGTTATAAGTCCGCAAAACCGCGAGTGCCATCCGGGGTCCCCGGGCGTGCTCGCACGATTGGAAGGGGATTCCCCAGATGCAAGCAGTAAAGAGAGGCGCTCGATTTAGAGTGCTGATCGCCTTGGCGGCGGTCGCGGTTCCGCTGGCAGCAGCGGGCCAGGCCCATGCGGCGATGGCCGGTGCGAACCCGGCGACAACGGGCCTCCGGCCCGATCTGCGTTCTGCGCAGATCACGAAGTTCGACTCGAGCACCGGCGCGACGACGATCCAGGTCTGCTTCGACAAGCAGATCGCGAGCGTCCCGACCGCCAGCCTGTTCCGCGCGGGCAGCTATCGCTCGACTGGCTCGCCACCTCGCCCCAACGTACCCGGGGACTCAGCGGAGCGGGCAGCCGATAGCGCGACCCGTGATGCGAACGGGACGTGCGCGAACGTCGTGTGGTCGTCGTCCTTCCTCGACCCGCAGCAGCGGACGTACGTCACGGCCGATTCCGGCGCGGTGGCCAACGTTGCCAACGGGCAGCTGAACCTCGAGGACTCGGTCGCCCTCAACGGCTCGAACAGCCACAACGGGACCCGCGGGCATGCGGTTGCCCCGGACCTCGAGGGCATCACAATCAACCAGGCGACTCTGACCGTCAACTACATCATGGACGAGCCGGTCGCCGCGGCATCCCCCGCACCGGGTGCGTTCGCGGTGATGCTGCAAAACGGCGCGATCAACTCCAACCCCGGCGGTGCCGGCACGGTGACGACCTCAGGAAACGTCGTCAGCGTTAAGTACAGCGCGGGCCAGCTCGGCTCGCCGGGCAATCCTGTCGTCCAAGGCATCGTGCATTTCTTCACGGTGTTCGAGGCCACTCAGGGCTTCGGCAACACGACGATCATGAGCGCGGCCGCTCCGGGCACCGGCGGACTCGGTAACAACCCGGACCTCATCGCGGTGACGCTCTCGGACGACGGCACGACGGCCGATTTCACGTTCGACGAGAACGTGAGCCTCGGTCCGGAGGCCAACAAGGTCTCCCCCAACGGCGTGGTCACAGGCAGTGACTTCGCCGTGGTCGGTTCCGACTCGCTCGTCGGGTGCACGCACCTGGCGGCGCTCACCGGCGCGGACATCGTCGGTGGCAACACCGTCCGCGTGCCGCTCACTACTGCCTCCACCGGCAGCCTCTGCACTGGTGGTGGCGCAAACAACAACGAGTACATGGTGTGGGGCTTCGTCAACCGCGGCGTCGTCACACCGGCGAGCCTGGGCACGCGTACAGCGTGCGCCCAGACGGCGGCTGGCCCGCCAGCTGTCGTCGACCCCACGACGGCCTGCAACGCCGAGTCCGGCGTTCCGGTCGGCGGTAACGCGGGCGCGTTCGCGAACGGGTTCACAGCGGGCCCCGACGCGTTCTCGACCACGTTCAACGCGTCGACCGGCGTGGTGGGCATCCGCCTCGACCAGCGGTTCGCCGCGTTCGTCACCGGCGACATCAACCTCGTCGATGACGCGGGCGCGCTGATCCCCGGCAACCCGACCACGGTGTCGGGTGCTGGCGGTCCTGCGGGTCCGGTCGTCGCCAGCGCGCAGTTCACGCCCGGCCAGGTTGCGGGCGCGAAGTCGCTGCTGCTCGACCAGGGTGCGTTCACGTCGAACGCTGGCTACGCCAACGTCGACCAGGACCTGTCGCCGACGGCGACGGCCAAGCGCCAGCACAAGCACGGCCACGTTGTGCGTCACAAGATGCACGGCAAGGTTCACGCGAACAAGCAGCAGAGGCGCGCTGCCAAGGCCGCTCGTTCGTAGCTAGTACGACTCAGCCGTAGGTGGTCGTCGCCTTGAGCGGCGGCCACCACGGCAGAGCTCTTGACGACCGCCGCGGTCCTCGGATCGCGGCGGTCGTTTCTTTTTTGGGGTAGTGCCTGATTTCGGAGTCCGGACTCGTTTTATAAAGTCCGTTCCAAATTGCTTGTCGTGCTGGCGGGCGGCGCCCACGGCGCTCGTCGCCGCGACCTCGGCCCATGCGGCGATGGCGGGGGCCAACCCGACCACGGTGTCGGGCGCAGGCGGACCCGCGGGCCCGGTTGGGCCCGGGCGCAGTTCACGCCCGGTCAGGTGGCGGGCGCGAAGTCGCTGTTCCTCGGGGGCGATCTGACCGATCCGGGCGCCGCGTCCGCGACGCCCGCCTTCTGGCCGAACATCGACCAGGTCCTGGCGCCAGCTGCGACGGCGAAGCGACAGGCGAGGCACGGGGTCGCGTCATGAGGCACCGGGCGACGAGCAGGCGCATGAGGGTCAGAGTGCGCCGCGCGCGGTCCATCGCGGACGACTGCGCTCCGCCCCCGAGCGCTAGTGCGCCGGGCATCCGCCCCAGATCGCTCGTTTCTCACCCCCGATTCGTGTTATAAGCACCTGGAAGCCGTCGTATCGGCACGAACGAAGGGGATTTGGCACATGCGGGAACGAAGTAGGAGCGCGCGATTCGGACTTCTGATCGCCGTGGCGGCGATCGCGGTCCCGCTCTTGGCGGCGGGCTCGGCCCATGCGGCGATGGCCGGAGCGCCCCCGGGCACGACGACGCTTCGGCCCGACCTTCGCTCGGCGAACGTCACCAACGTCGACCCGAGCACAGGGGTGGCGACGATCGAGGTCTGCTTCGACAAGCCGATCGCGAGCGTTCCGACCGCATCCCAGATCTTCGTCGGCGGATACAGCTCGTTCTTCACCCTGATCCCCGCCGACAACGCGGTCCGGGCCTCGAACCCGAACTGCGCCGACGCCACGTGGTCGACGACCGTCATCGAGCCGACGCAGCGAACCTTCGTCCAGGTGGGCAACCCCGGACTGGCGGGCATCGGCGGTCCGTGCGCGGTGGCGAACGTCGCGAACGGGTACTGCAACCTTCCCGACTCGGTGGCGCTCGGCGGCTCCTCGACCCACAACGGGACGCGCGGGTTCTCGATCGCTCCAGACCTGACCGGGATCACGATCAACCAGGCGACCCTTACCGTCAACTACGTTTTCGACCAACAGGTGACGGTGGCGACGTCCACTGCCGCCTGCTGGACCACGACGACGCTGGACGGCATCGTCCACCCGAGCTCCGGCGTCCCGGCGAACGTCACCTTCTCGGGGGATGTCGTCGCGGTCAAGTTCACGGCGCCGGGCGCCCTCGGCAACCCCGGTCCGCCGCCGAACCCGGTTGTGCGCGCCCAGGTCGGCCCGCAGTGCGTGCAGGGCCGCCCGGACGCGAGCACCCTCAACCCCTCGCGGGAGTCGGCGACGGCCTCCGGTACGGGCGGGGTCTCGAACAACCCGGACCTGATCGCCGTCACCTTGGCTGACGACCAGAGCTACGCCGACTTCACGTTCGATGAGAACGTGAGCCTCGGCCCGAACGCCAACAACCCCGGCGACTTCATCGTCGCGACCTCTGATGACCCGGTCATTACCTGCACCCACAATCTGGCGCTGTCGGGGGCCGACATCGTCGCCGGCAACACGGTGCGGGTGCCGCTGGACGCCTTCACCGGTATCGGCCCAGGCGCCTGCGGCACGGACCGCGGCGAATACCTCGTCTGGGGCTACGTCAACGACTCCGTGGTCACGAGCACGGTTGGGCCGCCCGGGCGGCCCAACCCCCAGGCGGGCGTGCCGACGGGCAGCAACTCGGGCGCGTTCGCGAACGGGTTCACGACGGGCCCGGACGCGTACTCGACCGCCTTCAACGCCTCGACCGGAGTGGTCACCATCAACCTCGACCAGCGGTTCAGCGCGTTCAACACCGGGTCGATCCGACTGGTCGACGACGCGGGCGCGCTGATCCCCGGCAACCCGACCTCGGTCGCGGGCGCCGGCGGGCCGGCCGGCCCGGTGGTGGCGAACGCGCAGTTCACACCCGGACAAGTGGCCGGCGCGAAGTCGGTGCAGCTGCTGGGCACGAGCGGCTTCGTGCCCGCGTTCGACTCGATATTCGGCGACGACAACGTCAACCAGGTGCTGTCGCCGACGGCGACGGCCAAGCGCCAGGTGAGGCACGGCCACGTGGTCTGGCACAAGGCCGTGCGCCACCGCCTCCGTGGCCGCTAGGCGACACGACTCACAGCTAAACGACCGCCGCGGTCTTCGGATCGCGGCGGTCGTAGCTATTCCGGGGGAGCAATTGCCGGTTTCCACCCCCCGATTCGTGTTATAAGAGTGACCTCAAGGCGTCGTATCGGCACGAACGAAGGGGTTTTGCACATGCGGGAACGAAGTAGGAGCGCGCGATTCGGATTGCTGATCGCCGTGGCGGCGGTCGCGGTCCCGCTCTTGGCGGCGGGTTCGGCCCAAGCGGCGATGGCCGGAGCCAGTCCAGGGACGACCACCCTTCGCCCCGATCTTCGATCGGCCAACATCACGAGCTTCGACTCGAGCACGGGGGCGACGACGATCCAGGTCTGCTTCGACAAGCAGATCGCGAGCGTGCCGACCGCGTCTCAGATCTTCGTCGGTGGCTATAGCTCGTTCTTCACCCTGATTCCGGCCGATAGCGCAACCCGTGATGCGAACGGGACCTGCGCCAACGCGACGTGGTCGACGACCGACATCGACGCCACGCAGCGCACGTTCGTGCAGGTCGGCAATCCCGGCCTGGCTGGCGTCGGCGGCCCCTGCGCCGTCGCGAACGTCGCGAACGGGTACTGCAACCTGCCCGACTCGGTGGCGCTCGGCGGATCCTCGACCCACAACGGCACCCGTGGGTTCTCGATCGCTCCGGACCTGACGGGCATCACGATCAACCAGGCGACGCTGACGGTCAACTACGTGATGGACCAGGAGGTGGCGGTGGCGGGCTCCAGTGCCGCCTGCTGGACCACGACGACGCAAGACGGTGTCGTCCACCCGAGCTCCGGCGTCCCGGCCAACGTCACCTTCTCTGGGAACGTCGTCGCGGTCAAGTTCACGGCGCCGGGCGCCCTCGGCTCACCCGGTCCGCCGCCGAACCCGGTGGTGCGCGCGAACATGGATCCCGGATGTGTCCAGGGTAGGCCGGATGCGACCACGACCAACCCAGGACGGGAGTCGGCGACGGCGCCCGGAACGGGCGGGCTCGGCAACAACCCGGACCTGATCGCGGTGACGCTGGCGTCGGACCAGTCGTTCGCCGACTTCACGTTCGACGAGAACGTGGCGCTCGGCCCGAACGCCAACAACCCTGGCGATTTCGTCATTACGACGTCGGACGACCCCGTCGTCAGTTGCTCGAGCGCGGCAGCGCTGACGGCGGCGAACATCGTCGGCGCTAACACCGTCCGGGTGCCGTTGACCCCGGGGTGCCAGAACCTCGGCGAGTACCTCGTCAACGGTTATGTGAACAACGCCGTGGTCACCGGCATCAACGCCCCGGCGGGGCGCAACAACCCCGAGGCAGGTCTGCCGACGGGTGGCAACTCGGGTGCGTTCGCAAACGGGTTCACGACAGGCCCAGACGCGTTCTCGACCGCGTTCAACACCTCGACCGGAGTCGTGTCGATCAGCCTCGATCAGCGGTTCGGTGCTTTCGCCACCGGCAGCATCCGCCTCGTCGACGATGCGGGTGCGCTGAGTCCCCGGCAACCCGACCTCGGTCGCGGGCGCCGGCGGGCCCGCGGGCCCGGTGGTGGCTAACGCGCAGTTCACGCCCGGCCAGGTCGCCGGTGCGAAGTCGCTGCTCCTCGAGGGCGTCGGCAGCTTCGGGGCAGCGTTCCTGTCGACATTCGGCGATGGGAACGTCAACCAGGTGCTTTCGCCGACGGCGACCCCCAAGCGCCAGGTCAAGCACGGCCACGTCGTGCGGCACAAGGCGCAGAGGCGCATCCACATGAGCAAGCACCTGCGTAGGGCGATCGCGCACCGCATCTAGGCACACTCAAAAGCCCTCAGCACACGACCGTCGCGGTCTCCGGATTGCGGCGGTCGTGTGCGTTCAGGCCTTGCGGAGGAGCGCGGCGCGCTCGCTCGGCGACATTCTGCCATTCGTTGCCTTCGAGAACGTCCAGGCGGACAGCGACCGCCCAGGGACTATGGCGCGTAACATCGGCGGGTTGGCCCCTGACGCGAAACGGACCCCGGAATCACCCCTGGAGCGCTTCTCGGCGCCTGTCAGGGGCTGGTTCCAGGACTCCTTCGAGGCGCCCACGCCGGCGCAGGAGCTCGGCTGGCCAAGGATCGCGGCGGGCGAGAACACGATCATCTGCGCCCCGACGGGCTCGGGGAAGACGCTCGCGGCGTTCCTGTGGGGGATCGACCGCCTCGCACGTGAGCCGGAGCGGCTCGGCTCGGGCGTTCGAATCGTCTACGTCTCGCCCCTGAAGGCCCTCTCCTACGACGTCGAGCGGAACCTGCGCGCCCCCCTGCGCGGCATCGGCGGCCCGGACAGAACCAACGCACCTGCTTCTGCCAGGACCGATCGGTCCTGGCCCGACATGACCGTCGGCCTTCGCACGGGCGACACGCCGCAGCGTGAGCGTCAGGCCATGCTGCGAAAGCCCCCGGACATCCTCATCACAACGCCCGAGTCCTTGTACCTGATGATGACCTCGCGGGCGCGGGAGATTCTCGGCGGGGTCGAGGCTGTGATCGTCGACGAGATCCACGCAGTTGCGGCCTCGAAGCGCGGCGCGCACCTGGCGCTGACGCTGGAGCGGCTCAGCCACCGGGTGACGAGCGAAGGCGGGGGCGACCCGCAGCGCATCGGGCTCTCCGCGACCCAGCGCCCCCTGGAGCGCATCGGGAGCTTCCTCGTAGGCCCAAAGCGCGACTGCTCCATCGTCGACGCGGGCAGGCGCAAGGCGCTCGACCTCGAGATCCGCGTGCCGGTCGAGGACATGGCGAACCCCGGGGGCGATCCCGATCCCGACGCCGTCGACCCGAACCTCGACCCCGGCTCCAACCCGCGCTCGATCTGGCCGGCGATCTACCCGGAGCTGCTCGAGCTCGTCCAGCAGCACACCTCGACGCTGATCTTCGTCAACAACCGCCGTGCCTCCGAGCGGATCGCCAAGCGCCTCAACGAGCTGGCGAACGATCAGGAGCCCGTCGAGCTTCCGGCGACAGAGCAATTGGGGCAGGGCGCGCCAGCCACGCCGAAAGGCGAGAAAGTCGCGGATAGCGCGAGTAAGTCGTCGCTCGCGGATGGCGGGCTGGTCGAGATCGCACGCGCGCATCACGGCTCGCTCGCCCACGAGGAGCGACTGGTCGTCGAGGAGCTGCTGAAGTCGGGACAGCTTCCGTGCCTGGTGGCGACCTCGTCGCTCGAGCTCGGCATCGACATGGGCGCGATCGACCTGGTGATCCAGATCGAGTCGCCCAAGTCGGTGACCCGCGGGCTCCAGAGGATCGGGCGCGCCGGCCACACGCTGGACGCGGTGTCGACCGGCAGGATCTTCCCGAAGTTCCGCGGTGATCTCGTCGAGTGCGCGGTGGTCGCGAAGCGCATGCGCGAGGGCGAGATCGAGGAGACGATCATCCCCCACAACCCCCTCGACGTCCTTGCGCAGCATCTGGTCTCGATGTGCGCCGACGACGAGTGGGACGTCGACGAGGTGGAGCGGATCGTCCACGCCACCGAGCCCTTCTCCGAGCTCGGTCGCGAACAGCTCGAGAACGTCCTCGACATGCTGGACGGCCGATATCCCTCCGAGCGCTTCGCAGAGCTCCGCCCGAGGCTCGTCTGGGACCGCCCGGGCGGGACGATCCGCGGGCGCAAAGGAGCCCGTCAGCTCGCCGTCACGAACGCCGGCACGATCCCCGACCGGGGGCTCTACGGAGTCCACCTACCGGACGGGCGGCGGGTCGGGGAGCTCGACGAGGAGATGGTCTACGAGGCCCGGCCGGGCCAGACGTTCCTGCTCGGCGCGACGACCTGGCGCATCGAGGACATCACCCGCGACCGCGTCATCGTCACGCCCGCACCTGGAGTCCCGGGCGCGGTCCCGTTCTGGAAGGGCGACGGCATCGGCCGCCCGGCAGAGCTCGGGAAGGCGATCGGCGCCTTCGCGCGCGAGGCGGTGAGGGCCGAGCCCGAGGCGCTCGCGAGCGAGTACGACCTCGATCGCCAGGCCGCCGATAACCTCGTGGCCTACCTGCGCGAGCAGCAGACCGCGACGCGGGTCGTCCCCTCCGACGAGACCATCGTCGTCGAGCGCTTCCGCGACGAGATCGGCGATTGGCGCCTGTGCATCCTCTCGCCGTTCGGCGGGCGCGTCCATGCCGCCTGGGGGCTCGCGCTGTCGCGGCGGATCCGGTCCGAGCGCGACCTCGAGGCCGACGCGATCTGGTCGGACGACGGGATCGTCGTCCATCTGCCCGACGCCGACGAGCCACCCCCGGCCGACCTCGTCCTGATCGAGCCCGACGAGGTCGAGGACCTGGTGGTGGCCGAGCTGTCCGGCTCGGCGCTCTTCGGCGCCCGCTTCCGCGAGAACGCCGCGCGCTCGCTTCTGATCCCGCGCGCCTACCCGGGCAAGCGCACGCCCTTGTGGCAGCAGCGTCTCCGGGCTCAGAGCCTGCTGGAGGTGGCGAAGGACTTCCCTCGCTTCCCGGTCATCCTCGAGACCTATCGCGAGTGCCTGCGCGACGTCCTCGACGTCCCGGCTCTCGTCGACCTCCTCCGCGACCTCTCCTCCCGCAAGGTCTCGCTCGTCGAGGTGGAGACGCCGACGGCGTCGCCCTTCGCGTCGTCGCTCCTCTTCGACTACGTCGCCACCTACATGTACGAGGGCGACACCCCGAACGCCGAGCGCCGCGCGGCCGCCCTCGCCCTCGACCGCGACCTCCTCCGCGAGCTGCTCGGGCAGGAGGAGCTGCGGGAGCTGATCGATCCCGAGGCGCTCGACGACGTCGAGGGGTCACTCCAGCACTTGCGCGAGGAGGCGCGAGCCCGCGACCGCGACGCGCTCCAGCAGATCCTGCGCCGCCTCGGTGACCTCACCGAGGCCGAATGCGAGGAGCGCACGGCCGAGGGCTTCTCCGCCGCCTCGATGCTCGCCAAGCTCGAGCGCGAGCGCCGTGCCGCGAGAATCAGGGTCGCCGGCGAGGAGCGCTGGATCGCGGCCGAGGACGCGGGGCTCTACCGCGACGCGCTCGGCGTGCCGCCCCCCGCCGGGCTTCCAGACGGCTTCCTCGAGCCCGTCGGGGACCCGCTCGTCGCCCTCGTCCGCCGCTACGCGCGCACTCACGGCCCCTTCCCGACGGCGCGCCTCGCCGAGCGCTACGGCGCCGACCCCTCACCGACCCTTCGCGAGCTGGAGCGCGCCGGCGACCTTGTGCGCGGCGAGCTTCTTCCGGGCGGGACCGAGCGCGAGTGGTGCGACGCCGAGGTGCTTCGCAGGGTGCGTCGTGCCTCGCTCGCGCACCTGCGCCACGAGGCCGAGGCCGTCGACCAGCGAGAGCTCGCGCGATTTCTTCCGAGCTGGATGAACGTCGACGCCCATCGCCCCGCCGGCGCGGGACCGGATCGCCTCCGGGAGGCTCTCGTTCCGCTCCAGGGCGTCGCCCTAACGCCGGAGGTCTGGGAGCGTGACGTGTTCCCGCGGCGCCTCGGCGCCTACAGCCCGGGCTGGATCGACCAGCTCTGCACGGCGGGCGAGCTCGCCTGGGTCGGCGCCGGCGCCCTGGGCAGCACGGGGCGCGTGGCGATCTACTTCCGCGAGGACGTACGGGTGGCCGGCCCGCCGCCCGCGGCCTCGAAGCTCGAATCCCCCGAGGGCCCACTCCACGACGCGATCCGTGAGCGCCTCGCAGGCTCGCCCTCGTTCTGGCTCGACCTTGTCGGCTCGATCGATGCCTCGCCGGAGGAGCTCCACGAGGCCCTCTGGGACCTCGCCTGGGCCGGTGAGGTGACCAACGACGCCTTCGCGCCGCTGCGGGCTCGTCGGCTGCGCGCGGTCAGCCGGGCCGAGCGTCGGGGAAGGCGATTTGCCTCACGGCGCCGGAGCACGGGTGAGGCCGTAGCGGGACGCTGGTCGCTCACGGCGCCCCTGTTCGACGAGGCGCCGGGGTCCGGACCGCGTCTTCGCGCCCAGGCCGAGCTGATGCTCGAGCGCTACGGCATCGTCACCCGCGAGGCGGTGCTCGCCGAGGGCGTGCCCGGCGGCTTCGCGAGCCTCTACGGCGAGCTTACGAACCTCGAGGTCCTGGGCACGGCACGGCGCGGTTACTTCGTCGAGGGCCTCGGGGGCGCGCAGTTCGCGCTGGCGGGCGCGGTCGAGCGGCTGCGGGCCCTCCCGAGCGCCGAGGGCGAGTACCTCGTCATCGCCGCCACGGACCCGGCCAACCCGTTTGGAGCGGTGCTCCCCTGGCCGAAGCGCGAGGACTCCCGCCGCCCGAGTCGCACTCCCGGCGCCTTCGTCCTCATCCGGGACGGTGAGGCGATCCTCTATGTGGAACGCGGCGGCCGCGGGATCCTGCGGCTCGCGGAGCTGGAGGGTGCCGAGCTCGCGGAGGCGATCGCCGAGCTCGCGGCCGCCGCCCAGTCCGGGCTGGTCCCCCGCCTCGGCATCGAGCGCCTCGACGGCGAGCCCGTGATCGGCTCCGGCCTCGAGGACGTTCTGATCGAGGCCGGCTTCAGCCGCCAGCCCCGCCGGCTCGTCGCGTCGGCCTGAGCCGAAACCGACGAAGGGCGGGGCCGGAGCCCCGCCCTTCGAATAGTTCGCCGTAACGTCGCGCTAGGTCTGCAGGCAGAGCGCGTACGACGACACCTGGATCGCGGTGGTCGTCGTGTTCTTGAAGAACGCGATCCAGCCGGTTGGATTGGTCGTCCCGCTGCTGCCGACCGGATGACTGTCGGTCATGATGGCGTTGAAGGTCTGCTGCCCCGCGCCGCCGGAGATCATCCGCTCGCCGGCGTTGCAGTTCGCCGTCACTCCCCTCGTCGCGCCGACTGTTCCCCCGAGCGTTTCGGTGCTCGTGCGGAGCGTCAGCGTCCCGAGCGTGTTGGAACGCACCGCCCCGCTCTGGATCTCCGCCCAGGCCACCGCGTTCGGCGCGATCTTGGCCGAGGTCACGGCCTGATTAGCGAGGTCGCTTGTCGTCACCGCGTTCGGCGCGATCTTGGCCGAGGTCACGGCCTGGTCGGCGAGCTCGTTCGTGCCGACCGCCGTGGGAGCGATGTCCGGATTCGGATAGGTGCCCGTGAGGTCGCCACCGGCCGGCCCGGTCGGCGTGCCTCCGCCCGTGGTGCCCGGAATCTGCGAGCCGTCGAGCGTCGACTCGTTGATCTGGACGCCGGTGAGGCTGTCGTTGGCCACCTTCTTCGCGTTGACCGCCTGATTCTTGATGTCGCCGCGATGAACCGCGCCCTTCGCGATGTCGTCGCTCTTCACTCGGTTGTGGCCTGAAAGCGCCACGGCCGTGCCGCTGAGCGCCACAAAGAGCGCAAGGCAGCTGATGACGAATGATGGTGACGGGCGCCAACGTGAGTTGGATTGCATGTCGTCCCCCTATTAGGTCTACTTGCCGAGCGCTGATCCCCGGCCTAGCCGCGATCATACGCCCGCGCCATGCCCGGGGTCGGATTTTCGGCTTAGTATTGGGGCGACTGCTGAGGGAGGCGCTTTGAGCGCGACGGAGCAGCATGGATCGGGTGAGGCATGAGCGCCGCGCCGGCGCTGGCCGCGCTTCTGCTCGCGGCGGTGTTCGCGACCGCCGGAGTCGCGAAGCTGGCCGACCTCGAGGGTTCGAGAACCGCCGTGGCCGCCTTCGGCGTCCGCCCCCGGCTTGTCGCCCCCGCCGGGGCGCTTCTGCCCCTCTGGGAGATCGCCACCGCGGCACTGCTCGGCGTCGGGATTGCGGGGTCCGACGAAGCCATTCTCGCGGGGGCGATCTCCGCTCTCGTGCTGCTCGCGCTGTTCTGCGCGGCGATCACCGCCGGCCTCGTGCGCGGCGAGACGCCCGACTGCCATTGCTTCGGCCAGCTTCACTCCGCGCAGGCCGGCCCCCGGACCCTGCTCCGAAACGGCGCGCTGCTCAGCGTCGCGGCCTTCGTGGCGAGCGCGGGCAATCCCCCCTTCACCGCCGCGTCGGCGACGGCCGCCCTCGCGGCCGTCGTGGTGGCAGTCCGGTTCTCCCCGAAGCGTGAAAGCCCGATGACCTCCCTCGCCCTTCCGCCCGGCAGCAAGGCGCCTCCCTTTGAGCTGACGGCGCCCGGAAAGGAAGCGGTCTCACTCCAGGGGCTTCTGGGGCGAGGAAATCCGGTGCTGGTGATCTTCACCGATCCGGATTGCGGGCCCTGTGTCGCGCTTGCTCCGCGGATCGCCGCCTGGCAGCGCGCGCATGAGGCCGAGCTCGAGATCGCGGTGGTCGAGAAGCGCACGGACGTTGCCGACGCCTATGGCGCGGCCGGCACGCCGAACGCGGTCCTGGTGGACCCGGACGGCGCAGTCGCGAGCGAAGTGGCCGCCGGCGGGCCGGCCATCGAGGCGCTCGTAGCCTCCGCCACCACCTCGCTCCCCCGCCGGGAGCTCCTCGTGCGGGCGGGTGAGGCCTGGGCGGCGTTGGCCGGCCTGGCGGCCGCGCCGGCCTGGGCTTCGGATCAGATCACCCTTCATTGCCGCTACGAGCGGTGCGGGGACCGCTGCTGCCCCAAGAAGGCGAAGTGCCGGAGGCAGGGCGGGCGCAAGGTCTGCGTCTGCCCGGACGGCCGTCCCGCGTGCCGAGACCGCTGCTGCCCGGAGACGTTCGAGTGCCGGCGCGTCGGCCGCCGGCGGCGCCGGCGATGCGTGTGTCCCGAAGGCCACATCGTCTGCTCGGGCCGGTGCGTGCCCGCCGGAACCGACCCGCGCCACTGTGGGCGCTGCGGGAAGGAGTGCCCCGTCGGGACGTCGTGCGTCGACGGAGAGTGCGTCCACGGCGACGGCACCGGGACGGGGCCTGACGGGTCCGGCCCATGCAAGTGCCCGCCCGGCGAGGCCTGCTGCGAGGGGGAATGCACGGACCTGAACGAGAACGAGCGGCACTGCGGGAAGTGCGGCCAATCCTGCCCGGCCGGGGAGGCCTGCTGCGGGGGCCGGTGCCGGAGCCTCGAAGCGGACCCCAAGAACTGCGGGCGATGTGGGAAGCGGTGCGCTTCGGGTCGGGTCTGCTCGGAGGGTGAGTGCCGCGGACGATGCCGCAACGGTCTCACCAACTGCCATGGACGGTGCGTGGACGTGCAATCGGACCCGCGCAACTGCCACAAGTGCGGGTCCAAGTGCACGGGTCCGTTCGACACCGGGGAATGCTGTCACGGGAAGTGCTGCGACATCAATGGCTCGACCTGCTGTGGCAGCGGGTGCGCCAACCTCGCGCTCGACGACAACAACTGCGGTGAGTGCGGGAACGTGTGCCCACCCGGCAGCTTCTGCCGGTTCGGGACCTGCACCTCCTTCTAGCCGGGCGTGCGGGCCACTTGCGTTTCGGCTAGGCGCGTGGTGTTTCCGCGACGCTCTCTCGCACGAAGTCGATGAACGCCGCCGCGGCGGGAGGCTGGTGGCGGTCGCGGCGCCAGAGGAACGACACCGACCGCCGGAGCGGCGGCGACAGGGGTCGCCACGCGAGCCCGGGCCCGCCCCACTCGGCGACGGTCTCGGGAACGACCGCGACACCGAGCCCGCGGGCGACGACGGCGCGCATCATCGAGAGATCGTTGGTCTCGAACGCGATCCGGGGCTCGGTCTGGGCGTCCGCTAGCGCCCGGTCGACCACACCGCGAACCGCCGAGCCGATGCGGAAGGAGACGAAGGGGCGGCCGTGCAGGTCGCCGAACCGCACTCGCTTCCGTTTGCTGAGCTCATCGTCAGGCGCCATCGCGAGCACGAGAAGCTCCTCGCCCAGGCGCTCCGCCACGAGGTCCTCCGGGGCCTCATCCGGGTCCACCATGGCGATCGCGGCGTCGATCTCGTCTCCATGGAGGCGCTTCACCATGTCGGTGGCGGTGCCCTCGACGAGCTGGACCTCGATATGGGGGTGGAGCTGCCGGAACTCGAGCAGCAGAGCGGGCAGGTCGATCCCCCCGGCCGGCAGGACGCCGCCGACCACCAGGCGGCCACGGAGCAGCCCGCGCAGTTCGTCGAGCTCGCTGCGGAGCGCGTCGACCTCGGACAGGACCCTAGTCGCGCGCGTGAGCGCAATCTCGCCGGCCTGCGTTAGCTCGACGCGCCGCGTCGTCCGCAGCAGGAGGTCCGTGCCGAGCTCGCGCTCAAGGCGCTTCACCTGCTGCGAGACCGCCGACTGGGCGAGGTGCAGTTCCTCAGCGGCGCGGGTGAAGCTTTCGTGATTCGCGACCGCGACGAAGTAGAGGAGCTGCCTCAACTCCATCTCGGACGACTTATCACTATTCGTGATGACATAGAGCGCAAATCTATCTTGCACTGATAGCAGAGGCGCGCGACACTATTCGCATGCTGAACAACGTGATGCACCCGCTGAGTGAATCGATCATCGTGCGCCGAGAGCTTCGCCCCGGCGACACGGATGCGATCGCGGCGATGCACGGAGAGGTGTACACGGGCGAGTACCGCCTCGGCCAGGCCTTCGTGACGGACATCGTCCGCAACCTGTCCGCGGCCGTCGAGGCCGGCTGGCCCGAGCGCGGGAGCGTCTGGCTGGTCGAGCTGGACGGCTCGCTCGTGGGCTCGCTGGCCCTCACCGAGGAGGCCCCGGGCGGCGCGTGCCTTCGCTGGGTGCTGCTGCGATCAGAGCTTCGCGGCACCGGCCTCGGGCGCCGATTGGTCACCGAAGCGGTTGAGGAGGCCGACGAGGCCGGGTACGACCTCATCTACCTCGAGACGTTCAGCGACCTCCAATACGCCGCGAGGATCTACCGGAGCCTCGGCTTCGAGGTGACGAGAACGCGCGAGGACGACCGCTGGGGCCGCACGCTCCTCCTTCAGCGCTACGAGAGGCGACGCCCGTGACAACCGCAGGGGACCCAGTGACCATCCGGCTGGCCGCGGGCGCGGACGGCGACGCCCTCAAGCGCCTCGCGCACCTCGACTCTTCACCGCCCCTTCGCGGGCGCTGCCTGGTCGCCGAGGTCGACGGAGAGCCCTGCGCGGCAGTCGCAATCGACGGCGGGCGGACCGTCGCCGATCCGTTCGTCCGCTGCGCGGAGGTGCTCGACCTGCTCGCCCTTCGCGCCGCGCAGCTCCGCGACGCCCCTTTCCCCGAACGTCCCTCGCTCGGCGCTATAGCCCCGCTCGCGGGACGTTCGCCTCTCCCCAGCTGATCCGAGCGGCCGCGGGCCCGCAGGCGCGATAATCGACGGATGGGGGCAACCGGAGAGATCGCTGGCCTCCTCGCCCGGATCCCGCTCTTCGACGAGCTGTCGCAAGGAGAGCTCGAGCGCGTGGCGAGCGTCACGGTGGCGCGCGCGTTTCCGAGGGGCGTCCGCGTGTTCCACGAGGGCGACTCGAGCGATGCCTGCTACATCGTGCGCTCCGGCGACCTCCGAGTGACCCGGGAGCACCCCGACGGCCGGGCGATCGCCCTGGCGACGCTTGGGCCGGGCGACATCTTCGGCGAGCTGGCGATGCTGGACGGCGGCACGAGGTCGGCGAGCGTCGAGACGCTCTCCGAGTGCGAGCTTCTCGCGCTGCCCGCCCCGGACATGCGCCGCGTCGTCTCCGACCACGGCGAGATCGCGGCGAAGCTCATCGTGGCGCTCACCAGGCGCCTGCGCGAGACCAATGAGCGCGTAACCCGCCAGTCGTTCCAGACGGTCCCCAGCCGCGTTGCCGGAGTCCTTCTGCAGCTGATCGCGGAGGAGGCGGCTCCCGAGGGCCGCCACGGCGTCACGGTGCGGATGAACCAGGCTGACCTGGCGCAGCTCGCCGGAACCTCGCGGGAGAGCGTCAGCAGATTCCTCGCGACATTGGAGCGGGCGGGAGTCGTGACGGTCGGTCGCGGGCGGGTCACCGTGGTGGAGCCGCGCCGGCTTCGCAGCTACATCTTTTGACGGCGCCGGCCGACCCCTTTTCGAACGCGCGGGGGGCGATGGTCGAGAGGCAGCTGCGCAACCGGGGCATCTCCGACGAGCGGGTGCTCGAGGCCATGGCCGCCGTGCCTCGCGAGCGGTTCGTCGCCGATCGATGGCGGCGCCGGGCATACGAGGACGGCGCGCTTCCGATCGGGTACGGCCAGACGATCTCCCAACCGTGGGTCGTCGCCGCCATCTGCCAGGGCCTCGCGCTCTCCGGGAACGAGCGCGTGCTCGAGGTGGGAACCGGATCGGGATATTCGGCCGCCGTCCTGGCGCGACTCGCGACCCACGTCACGAGCTTCGAGCGCATCGGCGAGCTCGCCGAGGGCGCTCGCGTGACGCTGGGCAGGCTCGGGGCCGACAACGTCGAGGTGATCGCCGGCGACGCGAGCGGCGGCGCTCCAGGCGGCGGGACGTTCGACGCCATCGCGGTTCACGCGAGCGCTCCCGCGCTGCCCGCGGGGCTCGTCGCCGCGCTCGCTCCCGGCGGCCGCATGGTGATCCCGATCGCCGAGCGGGGAGCCGACATGCTGACCGCCTTGCGGCGAATCGACGACGACGCCGGACCCCGCCTCGTGCGCCGCCTGATCGGTCCCTGCCGATTCGTCCCGTTGATCGGCGAGGAGGGTTTCGGGGGATAGAGTAGGCGCCGATGACCCGATGACCGGCGGCCTCCTTGCCCTCAACTTCTTCTCGCCGGCCTTCATCGACCAGCTCAAGAGGGCGCGTAAGACGGCGACGATCCGCCTCGGCGACAAGTCGCGCAAGTACCAGCGCGGCCAGGTGGTCTGGGTCACGGTGGGCCACCAGCACTCGCCGCGCGAAAAGATCTTCTCCGCCGTGATCGACGACGTCGAGGTGAAGCGGGCAAAGGAGCTCTCGCCGCGCGATATCGAGCACGACAACCCCGAGTTCCGCCGCCTCGAGGAGGCGAAGTCCTTCCTCGCTCAGATCTACGGGCGCGAGATCGCCGACGACGACACCGTCACCGTGATCCGGTTCTCGCAGATCGTCGAATCGCCCCCCTCGCAGTTCGGCAACGGCGAGACGCCGCGGCGCAACTGACGCCGGTCGGACGTGCCCGGATACGAATTCCTGACGACCTGGATGCTCGACGCGCCGCGCGAGCGGGTCTGGGAGGCGATCCGGGATTCGGAGCGCTGGCCGGAATGGTGGCGCGGGGCGGTGCGCGTCGTCGGGCATGCGTCCGGAGAGCTCGGGGGCACCGGGCGCTGGCGCCTCTTCGAGGAGACGGGCTCGACGGCGGTCACCTAAGGCGAGAAGCAGGATTCCCGCCGCTACACTTGCGGGGCCCTGGCACTCTGCCCTATAGAGTGCCAGGCCGCTGCAGGCACTTTGAAGTCAAGACGGAGGTAGCGAATGAACCTGAAGCCGCTTGGCGATCGCCTGATCGTCAAGGCCATCGAGGAGGAGGAGACGACCGCGAGTGGCCTCGTCCTCCCCGACACCGCCAAGGAGAAGCCCCAGAAGGGCAAGGTCATCGCCGTCGGCGATGGCGCTTTCGAGGATGGCGAGCGCCGCCCGCTCGACGTCGCGGAGGGCGACGAGGTCCTCTACTCCAAGTACGGCGGCACCGAGATCAAGCTCGACGGCGAGGACGTCCTCGTCCTGCGCGAGTCCGATGTCCTCGCCAAGGTCGTTTGAGGCCTGAGGCTTAGAAGGAGGAAATAGAGAAATGGCTCACAAGGAGCTCAAGTACGACGCCGAGGCGCGCGCCGCGCTTCAGGCCGGCGTTGACGGCGTCGCGGACGCCGTCAAGGTGACGCTCGGCCCGAAGGGCCGGTACGTCGTCCTCGACAAGAAGTTCGGCGCCCCCACGATCACCAACGACGGCGTGACCATCGCCCGCGAGATCGAGCTGGAGGACGTCTTCGAGAACCAGGGCGCGCAGCTCGTCCGCGAGGTCGCAACCGCGACCAACGACGTCGCCGGCGACGGTACGACGACGGCGACGCTGCTCGCGCAGACGATCGTCCGCCACGGCCTCAAGAACGTGGCCGCGGGCGCCAACCCCCTCGCCCTGCGACGTGGGATCGAGAGCGCCGTCGACCAGGTCGTCGGCCACCTCCGCGACAAGCAGTCGAAGGAGGTCGGCGGCAAGGACCAGATCGCCCGCGTCGCCGCCATCTCGGCGGCCGACGAGGAGATCGGGAACGTCATCGCCGATGCGATCGAGAAGGTCGGCAAGGACGGCGTGGTGAACGTCGAGGAGGGCCAGACATTCGGGATGGAGCTCGAGTTCACCGAGGGGATGCAGTTCGACAAGGGCTACATCTCGCCGTACATGATCACCGACCAGGATCGGATGGAGGCGGTGCTCGAGGACCCGTACATCCTCATCGCCAACCAGAAGATCGGCTCGGTCCGCGACATCCTGCCGGTACTCGAGCAGGTGATGCAGAGCGGCAAGCCGCTCGTCATCGTCGCCGAGGACGTGGAGGGCGAGTCCCTCGCGACCCTCGTCGTCAACAAGCTCCGGGGTACGTTCACCGGGGTCTCCGTCAAGGCGCCCGGGTTCGGTGACCGGCGCAAGCGGATGCTCGAGGACATCGCCATCCTCACCGGCGGCGAGGTCATCACCGAGGAGATGGGCCTGAAGTTGGAGAACACTCAGGTCGATCAGCTCGGCCACGCCCGTCGCGTGGTGGTGTCCAAGGACACGACGACGATCATCGACGGCGCGGGCGAGAAGAAGGACATCGAGGGCCGGATCAACCAGATCCGCCAGGAGATCGAGAACACCGACTCCGACTTCGATCGCGAGAAGCTCCAGGAGCGCCTCGCGAAGCTCGCCGGAGGCGTTGCCGTCGTCAAGGTCGGCGCCGCCACCGAGACCGAGATGAAGGAGAAGAAGCACCGCGTCGAGGACGCGCTGCAGGCCACCCGGGCTGCCCTCGAGGAGGGCATCGTCCCGGGCGGTGGAGTCGCTCTCCTGAACGCGCAGGGCGCGATCGATTCGAAGGAGCTCGACGCCGACGAGGCGACGGGCGCCGAGATCATCCGCCGCTCGCTCGAGGAGCCGATCCGCCAGATCGCCGAGAACTCCGGGCTCGAGGGCTCGGTGGTGGTCGAGAAGATCCGCGGGCTGAAGCCCGGGGAGGGCCTCGACGCCGACACCGGCGACTACGGCGACCTGATCAAGGCCGGCGTCATCGACCCGACCATGGTCACCCGCTCGGCGCTCCAGAACGCGGCGTCGATCGCCAAGAACATCCTCACGACGGAGGCGATCGTCGCCGAGCCGCCGGAGAAGGATGCGGGCGGAATGCCCGGTGGCGGTATGCCGGACATGGGCGGCATGATGTAGTTCGCCTCGACAGGCGAGTGCCTCCGCGAGGAGGCGACTTACGAGGGCCCGGCTTTGCCGGGCCCTCGGCGCTTAGAGGGCCGAGTCCGGGCGAATCGCATAGCGGCGCTAGCCCTCGAGCACCTCTCTCATTGATTTGGGAGCGACCCCAAGCCCTTCGGCATCCGTCGTCCCGCCGGCGCTCACCATCGGCACCTCCAGAAGCTCGGCCTCCTCCCAGGTGGCGAAGACGGCCTCTCCGAAGATCCGCCTCATGCCCCGCAGGGTCAGGCGGACGACGTTGAGCGGCACGTGCAGCAGGCGTCGAGGCCGCCCGCTCGCCGCCGCGATCACTCGCGCGATCTGGTTGTAGGTGAGGGTCTCGGGACCGGCGAGCTCCATGCGGCCCGTCGTCCCCTGATCGAGGGCGCCCATAACGGCCGCAGCCACGTCCCCCGCCCAGATCGGCTGGAAGGCCGCCCGGCCGGACCCGGAGACCGGCAGAACCGGCAGAAGGGCCAAGCGCCTCATGGTCGTCACCCAGGGGTCGTCGCGGTCGTAGACGATCGACGGGGCGAACACCGTGGTCGGGAGTGGCGAGGCCTCCACCGTCTCCTCCGCAAGCGCCTTGGCGCGGAAGAATCGCGTCCGCTGGAACGGCGTCGCGCCGATCGCCGAGAAGAAGAGGAAGCGCTCGACACCGGCCTGCTCGGCGGCGCGCACGAGCCGCGCCGTTGCGAGGCCGGTCACCTCCTCGACCGGGGCGCCGGGCTGGTCCCTGATCGCGGCCGCTAGGTGGATCACCGTGTCGACGCCGCGCAGGGCTTGGCGGCGCAGCCGCGTATCGCCGAGCCGGGCCAGGTCGCCCAGGGCGAGCTGGACCTCGACCCGATGCCGTCCGAGTCGCCGCGGGTCGCGAACGAGGGCGCGCACCGGCTCCCCGGATTCGAGCAGTCGCGGGAGGAGCGCCCCACCCACCGTTCCCGTTGCCCCCGTAATGAGGATCACCCAGCGGACTCTAGCCATGGCTCGGTCTTCCCTAGAATGTCCGCTCCGCGCGGGGCCAGGTGGCTCGGGCGGGCACAAAGAGAGCGAACGAGGAAGCGAAGAAAGGGAGCCCAGGGTGGCTTACGTCATCGCCGAGCCGTGTATCGGCCAGAAGGACAATTCGTGCGTCGAGGTGTGCCCGGTCGACTGCATCCATCCCACGCCCGACGAGGCCGATTACGAGGGCGTCGAGCAGCTTTACATCGACCCGGACGAGTGCATCGACTGCGACGCTTGCGTCGAGGCGTGCCCGGTCGACGCCTGCTTCGCCGAGGACCAGCTCCCCGAGGAGTGGTCCAAGTACACGGAGATCAACTCTCAGTACTACTCGAACGCGTAACCGCGGCCGCCCGGGGGCGGTAGGGTCGGGACATGTCTGTCGTCGTCGAGGATGCCCAGGTCGACGCGCCCGTCTCGGCCGTGTGGGAGCTCGTCGGCGACCCGCGTCGGTACCCGGAATGGTTTCCCCGCGTCTTCGAGATCCAGGGGGAGCGTTACGAGGAGGGCGGTCGCTTCGTGATGGTCACGCGCCACCCGATCATCGGCCGCGATGAGCCCCACATGCTCATCGATCAGATGGACGACCTGCACGAGATCCGCATGCACTGCACGATCAGCGGGATGTTCGTCCACTGGCAGCTGACCGACGCGCAGGGAGGCACCTTCGTCCACGCCGAGTTCGGCATGGATCCGATTCGCCGTAGCGACCGCTTGAAGGACGTCGCCGCCGGCCGCCGCTTCTTCCGCAGCTGGCTGGACGAGGCGATCGGCGGGCTGCGAGCGGCCGCCGAGCGCGCTAGCCCGCCATCGGGAGCTCGGTCCCGCTGACCGACGCCGCGGCGGGCGCCGCCGCCGCCGGCACGGCCTGCATGACCGGGAGCTCCTGAGGCGTCGCGGCAACGATGCCGCGAGCCGCGGCGCGGATCGCCTGCGCGGCGGGCGCGTCGGGGTCCGCGAGCACGAGGGGCGTCCCGGCGTCGGCGTGCGCGCGAAGGTCCTCCGACAGCGGCACCTTGCCCAGCAGCGGCACGTCGAGGTCGTCGGCAAGCAGCTGGCCGCCGCCCTCGCCGAAGATCGTGAAGCGCTGGCCGTCGGGGGTTGTGAAGCCGGACATGTTCTCGATCACGCCGAGGACCTCGAGGTCGACCTTGGCGGCCATCTCGGCCGCGCGAGCGGCGACCGCCTGAGCAGCGGGTTGAGGCGTCGTGACGATCGTGACCTTCGCCTGCGGGAGCAACTGGGCGAGCGTCATCGAGACGTCGCCCGTGCCGGGCGGCAGGTCGAGCAGGAGGTACTCGAGCTCACCCCAGGCGACGTCCTCGAGGAACTGTTGGATCGCCTTATGGAGCATGGGACCTCTCCAGACCACGGCGGCGTCTCGCTCGACGAAGAAGCCGATCGACATCACCTTCACGCCGCCCGGGCCGTCGAGGGGAATGATCTTGCGCTCGCCGTTGACGTCTGGCCGCCCCTCCGTGCCGAGCATCCTCGGGATCGAGTAGCCGTACACGTCGGCGTCCAGGGCCCCGGCCGAGTGACCCTCGGCCGCGAGCGCCGTCGCGAGGTTGGCCGTCATCGTCGACTTTCCGACGCCGCCCTTGCCCGACGCCACGCAGATGACGTTCTTGACTTGGGCAAGCGCGCCCTCGGGCAGGCCGCTGCGCCCTAGCGACCGCTGAAGGGCGCCCTTCTCGTCGTCCGAGAGGACGTCGAAGCTGACGCCCACCCGCGAGACGCCCTCGAGGGAGCTGACCGTCTCGACCACGGCCCGCTCGAAGTGCGCGCGAATCGGGCAACCGGGGGTCGTCAGCGAGACGACGACGTCGACGCCGCCATCGTCGCCGATCGCGATCGAGCGGACCATCCCGAGATCGACGATCGAGCGCCGCAGCTCGGGGTCGATGACCGCGCGGAGCGCCTCAGTTACCTGTTCCTGCGTGGGGCCGGTCACGTAGCCATTGAAGCAGAGCGAGTGGGCTTTGCTCCCGCCGCCCGGGTCGGGCTAGCGCATGTGCTGCTCTGAGTAGGAGACGAAGTCGCTCTGCGAGCCAAGCCCGCGCCAGATCACGAAGCTGTTGCGGTCGTGACGGCCATAGGCGACGACTGTCGCGCGAGGCTGACCATCGAAGCTGCCGACCAGGAGCCCCTTCAGGGGCCGCGCGCCGTCGCCATTGCCCCGTAGGCGCGCGAGCGGGCCGCGCCCGTCCGCGCTGTAGCGCCAGACCTTCCCGCTGCCGAACGCGATGTCGGTCTTGCCGTTCCCATCGAAGTCAGCGGCAACCGCATCCCCGAACGAGGAGACGAGCTTGTTGTTGAGCCGGGCCCAAGGGTGGGTCGAGCCACTGGAGTACGACCATCTGCCCTCTGCGACCGCCGCGACGTCCGTTCCGGGCACCCCGTCGAACTCGCCGAAGAGCATTCCCGAGATCGGCACGGACGAGGTCTCGGTGTCCGTCCATGTATGCGTGCGCCCGTACCACACCCGCCACTGGTGGTTGCGGGTATAGAAGATGTCCGTGCGTCCGTCGCCGTCGAAGTCCCCGAAGCGCAGATCCTTCATCGGCACCGGGGATGTGGTGAGCGGAGTCAGGTTCGCCGCCGCGCCGCTCTTCACGTAGCCGACGTGGCCGGCGCCGTCGCGGTACAGGACGTCGGTCTTGCCGTCGCCCGTGATATCGGCGAAGCCGAGGTCGTTGCGAACGAGCTTGTTCGAAGGCCTCAAGAACTCCCATGGCCGGATGCCGGCACGCGACATGAACCACCCGGTGCCGTTGCTCAGGAACACGTCGGTGCGCCCATCGCCGTCGAAGTCGCCGGTCGCGAGCTGCGTGGAATAGTCGGTGTTGTGCCGATTGCCGCCGCGGTCGTGGTAGTTGAACGTGCCGGGATGGTCCGGGTCGAGCCTTCCGTCGTCGCCGGGCTTCAGCAGCACGGCGTCGCCGTTGTCGTGGACCAGGATGTTGCCGAGGAAGTCGAGCCCCACGCTCGGCCTTCCGCGCAGGGTGAGCGCCGGGCGGACGTGGCAGAAGAGGCCGGTGTGGCCGCACTCGTACTCTTGATCGCCGCGGATCGTGTTGTAGGCGATCTCGTGGTATTCCCCAGCGCCCCCTCCGACCCAGTGCCCAGGATCCCTGGTCCCATGGACGTCGAAGTGGGTGCCGTAGTAGCCGTTGTCGCCGTACCGGAATTCGCCCTCGAGCCCGTAGTTGAACCGGGCGTAGTAACCGCTGAACGACTGCCCCTCCGAGGTCACGTCATGGCGGTTGAACTCGAACACGTTGCCGTTGACAGTCGCATAGGACGAGCCCCCCACCACGACGCCGTAGCCCCCGCTGTCGCGCGCGTTGTGATGGATGTAGTTCCGCTCGACCCGCACCTTCTTCGCGTCGGCACGGGTCATCCGCGGGCCGTCGTAGCCGGGCGGCGCCTCGCGGTTCGGCCATCCCACCGTTCCCAGGGCGTAGGCGGCTCCGCCGGTCCAGCCCGCGAGCTCGTTGTCGGCTATCACCACGGGATCCGGGTCGCCCATGTGGAACGCGGCGGGATCCTCGGTCACCTGAATCCCGAACGCGTCCGGAAGCCCGGCCGCGTGGCTGTGCGACGGGCCCTCGAGGTGCAGGCCCTCGACGCAGACGTCCGGGCCCTGGGCCAGGAAGAGGGAGTAGTCACCCAGATCGTCAGAGTGGATCAGCGGGCGGCGGCCGAGCGCGCCGCGCTCCCCAACGAGCTGGACTCCCGAACGCAGCGGTATCGGGTCGGGATTGTGAAACGGAGTCATGTCGTAGTTCGCCCCAGACGGGACGATCACTTGACCCTGGAAGCTCGTCCGCAGGACGTCGTCCAGATCCGCCGCGCTCGTTGCCACATGGATCGCCGGGTGGTCCGTCTGCGGAATGCACGCCGCCGGCTCCGGCGCCGGGTGCGGAACGGTCCTGATGACCGTGTGTGGGCTGCTCGTGCCGGTCCCGGCGCAGTTGGTCGCGCTGACGGAGACCTCGTTGACGCCGAGGCTGAGCAGGCCCCCGAAGTTCGTCGGCCCGAACGAGCCGCCGAGCGGTCCTATCAGGGTGGGAAAGAGCGCGCCTGTCCGTGGGGTCTGCGACTCGGAGTGGATCGTGGCGTCGGTGAGATCCGCCCCATTCGCGGCGACGGAGCCCCCGAGCAAGAAGGAATCGCCTTGGACGACGACGCCGTCGACCGGCTGGTCGAGCGCGACGGTCGGTGGCCCCGACGCGCCGCAGGTCGGCGGCGGCCCGGCTGACGAGAACTCGACGTCGTCGACCCCCAATCCACCGGTGAAGCCGCCGCCGGTGGTCACGGAGACCTCGATTCTGCGAATCGCCGGCGTCGCGAGGTCGATCGCGAGCGGCGTTCTGATCGGCGTCGCGCTGGAGCTCGCCGGAAGGGTGGCGTCGGCGGTACCGGCCACTCCGCCCGAGGCGTTGAAGCCGGTGAGGCGGACGCCGAGCGGGGCGCTGAGGGGCGACGCGAAGCCGACCCAGACCTTGACCGTCCGCTGGTCGGCGGTGAACGACGCCTGCACAGGGCTCTTGCAGAACTCCTGGCCCACGCACGGCTCGACGGCGACGTTCGGCGAGTGGGGGAAGCTCGGCATCGCGAACGAGCCCTTCGAGAAATCGAAGGCGCTCGGGTTGTTGAAGCTGACTCCCAGTCCCCCCGCGCCCCCCGCGTATTGCGTGTTGACGGGCAGGCCGGTTCCGCCTGGCCCTGGCGGGACGAGATCGTCGAAGTTGATGACGGCCGCCGACGCTGGTCGGGCGAACGCCAGCGGGATCGCGGCGAGGCAGCCGATCGCGATCAGCCCGCCGCACCAACGACGCGCCGACAAGCGAAACTCACGAACCTTCCCCACGAGACTCGCCCGACCCTAGTCGATTCAGGGGCATGGCCGCACAAAAAGATCGACCGGCCCTGAGGCCGGTCGATCGGGGAGGAGAGGTTGCTGTTTCTGCCCGCGTGGCGGACAGATCCCTCCGGGGGGGCCGGCAACCTCGCGCGGCGCCTCCCGGGCTAAGCCTGGCCCGCCGCAGCGGGCCTTGAGTGCCCTAGACCAGCGTCGAGACGCGGTCCTGGACGGTGGTCTGCGCCTTGCGAACGCGCTTCTCGACCTCGGTGCGGTTGCGCTTCAGCGTGCGCTCAACCTGGCGCCGACGCTGGGTGAGGTCGCGGCGGAACCGGTTGCGGGTCGTCCGGGCGCGCTGCGTCGCCTTGCGGCGGGCGCTCGTGCCCCGACGCTCGAGCCTGTTGAACTCGCGCGTGACCTGGCTGCGGATGCTCTTGAGCTCCCGCTCGGCGGTCGTCCGCGAGGTCCAGGGCTCGACGACGTCGTTGACGCGGTCGGCGACGGACAGGACGGCCCCGACGGGGACGTCGACCGTGCGCTCGGCCGTCTGGCGAACGTAGGTGGCGGCGTTGTCGGACGCGGCGCCGGTGGTCTTGGCGCTCGTCTGGGTGCTGCTCTGACCGCTCGTCTTTGTGGTCTTGGTGCCGTTGGCTGGCATCTGCTCGTAACCCCCTGTTGGGTTGGCTTCTTTAGAACTAATGTCCTTACCTTTAAGGATGTCCAGGCGATAGTACCCGAACGTCTGTTTGTAAACCATTCCCGGCCCGCGGTTACGCCAAGCGCCCCTGGGCTGCGCTCAGGCGACGACCGCCGCGGTCCGCTCGAGCCACCGCGACGGCGCCGACAGCTCGGCGGTGCTGGGGAGCGCCTCGGGTGAGGTCCACACGCGGTTCAGGAGCTCGATCCCGCCCTCGGCGACGACCGCGTCGCAGAACTCCTTGCCGACGCGATACTGGCGGAGCTTGAGCTCGAGGCCGAGCAGGCGCACGACGACCTCGCCGAGCCCACCGCGGGACCGGCGCCGCTCCTCGAGCCTCGCGCGAAGTCGGGCGCGCTCGGTGAGGCGCGCTGGGTCCGCTGCGTCCATGACGTGCTCCGCGTAGCCCTCGACAGCGCTCATCGCCGCCTGCAGGCGCTCGAGCCGGTCCCTCTGGGATGGGCCCGCCAGCGCGGTCGCGAGCTCGCCTCGGAGCAGGCCGCGCAACGTCCGCCGCGGATCGGTGGTGAGGAGCCTGCGGGCGAGCGTGGCGATCTCCTGGCCGCTGAGTCCCTGCGCGGCCGCGTCGAGCAGGCCCCTGAGCTCTCCGCGAAGGTGATCGCGGAGCCAGGGCGTCGCGGTGAACTGGACCGCGTGCGTGACCTCGTGGGCCGCGATCCAGCTGAGGAAGGCTCCGTCGTCGCACCCCAGCTCGGCGTGTGCTGCCGCCAGGTTCGGACCCACGAGAAGGAGCCGCGGAGAGCGATCGGTCGGGCCGAGGGCGACGTCGAATTGGCCGAGCACGCGCCGCGCGCCGAGGCCCACGGCGCCGCCCGCCTCGGCTCCCGCGGCCGCGCCGGCCACCCGCCGCGCACCAGCGCCGAGCGGGCCCGGAAGGTCGATTCCCGAGGCCAGGCGTTCCTCGATCGGGGCGGAAAGCTCTCGCATCGTCCGCAGAGCGGTGCGTGCCCATTCGGCGCGCCCTACGGATTCGCCTCGCGGCAGGCCCGCGCTTCCGAGGCCCGTGTAGCCGCGAACCTGCTCCGTCACGTCCTCGCAGGCATCACGCACACTCTGTGGGCTGAAGGCGCTCGCCGGCCCACTCTCGAGGTCGGGCTCTCCGGCGACGCCGAGCGCGATCCGCTCGGCCAGCCCCCATTCGACGACGCCGGGACCGCTCACATCGAGGCGGCGTCGACGGCTTCCTGCGCGCCCCGGAGCGTCTTGAAGCCTTCGGGGTCCAGCGCGGCGAGGACGTGGTAGCGCGCGTCGAGTCCCAGGTCGGCCCCGGCGAGGCCCGTAGGCGGGAGGTCGACCACGGCGCCGGCTTCGGTGGCGATCAGCTGGGCCGCGGCGACGTCGACGGACCGGCAGGGGCGCGTGGTCAGCATGCCGTCGAACCGCCCCGTCGCCACCCAGCAGACGGTTATTGCGATCGACCCGACCGACCGCAGGCGGAACGCGGCCCCGGAAAGCTCGCGTGCGACAGGGAGGACCCGCTCGGGCTTCGCCGCCTCGACCCCGATCACCTCGAGCCCGTAGCCGGGCCCGCGCGCCTCGATTGGCCGGTCGCCAAGCCGGGCCCCCGCGCCGCGGCGCGCCGTGAACTCCTCCTCGGTGCCGAAGTCGTGGACGAAGGCCAGCTCGACGTTCGCCATCGTCGGGCCGGTGGCGAGAGCGATGCTCAGGCAGAAGGCCGGGATGGTACGCCGCGCGTTCAGCGACCCGTCGATCGGGTCGATCACCACGACCACGCCGCTGTCGGCGCCGAAGATCACCTCGCCCCGCTCCTCCGAGACGGCGCGGAAGTCGACGCCGAGCGAGTGAAGGCTCTCCAGCTCGGCGAACACGATGTCCTCGAAGCGCCGATCGAGCTCGAGCGTTCGATCGCCGCCCTCGCCCACACCCTCGTACACCGTGCGTTCCACTATCCCCGGAGCAGCCGCGAGCTCCCCCCGCATCCCGTCGACCATTCGCCGGCAGGCCTCGAGCCAGCGCTCTCCGAGCTCACCCGCCAGGGCATCGGCGATCTGCGCCGGGTCGGTGGCCATGCCCCCCAGGCTAGATGAGACTGGGGGCGGCGCTAGGTTGTGGCGGCGTGGAGGAAGGCAGGCCAGTTCCGCCGTTCGAGCTCACACCCGAGCAGCGCCGGGTGGCGGAGCACGGCGAGGGGCCGATGCTTGTTACCGGTCCGGCTGGAAGCGGCCGGACCGACGCCCTGGCCGCCCGCCTGATCGCGCTCTCGGACCGAGGCGTTCCGCCCGACCGCGTGCTGTGCCTGACGCGCACGCGCGCCGGAGCATCGCGCCTGCGCGACCGGGTCGACGAGATGCTCGAGGGCCCTCACGAGGAGCTCACGATCACGACCTTCGAGGCGGCCGCCGCCCACCTTCTGGCGGAGTACGCGCTCGAGGCGAGGCTCGATCCGTTCTTCGCCACGCTCGGGCGAGCGGATCGGCTCGCGCTCGTGCTCGATCATCTCGACCAGCTGCCGCTCCGTCGCCATGAGATCCGGGGCAATCCGGCCGGTCTCCTGAGGCGCCTCCTGGCGCGGATCGACACCGTCAAGCGCGAGGGGCTCGTGCCCTCCGACCTGCGTGAGCGAGCGCGCGCCCTCGAGCGCGGCGATGCGGACGCGGAGGATCGAGAGCTCGCCCGGCGCGAGGCGGAGTTCGCCGACCTGTACGAGCGCCACGATGCCCTCCTTCGCTCCAGCGGCGGGCTCGATGCGGCCGACGCGATCCTGACCCTCGTGCAGCTTCTCGAGGACCGTCACGACGTTCGCTCCGCGATCGCCGAGCGCTTCCCATTCGTCCTCGTCGACGAGCTCGAGGAGGCCGCAGGGGCCGACCGGCGCCTCATCGACGCGATCGCGCACCATCGCAACGTGGTTGCGGCCTGTGATCCGGCCCAATCCACCCACGGGCTCTCGGGCGGGGGCGAGGCGGCCCTATCGGACTTCAAGACCCGCTTCAGCGATGCGGAGCTCGTCGAGCTCCCGGCATCGATGCGAACCGCGGGCCCCGTCGCCGAAGCCGGCCTCGCCCTGCGCGCGCTCGTCGACGGCGCTCACGACGGCGCCCCGCCCCCGCCGGATGAGCGGGGCGCGGCGAGCCTGAGGCTCTGGCGGTGCAGCGACGAGCGCGCCCAGGCGCAGGCGGTCGCCCGCGAGGTCGAGCACCTCATCGCCTCCGGTACGGTGCGGCCGGAGCGAATCTGCGTCATCGCCGGCTCTGGGTGGCGCGAGGCCCGCGTCACCGCGGCGGCCTTCGAGGAACGAGGCGTCCCGGTGCGCTTTCTCGGCGACGCGGCGCTCTTCGGCCGCCCTGAGGTCCGCGACGCGCTCGCCTGGCTTCGGTTGCTTGCGGACCCGACCGACTCGGCCGCCGTCGTCCGAGCGCTGACGCGGCCGCCGGTGGAGCTGCGGTCAGTCGATCTGGCGCGGTGCTCGACGATTGCGCGGCGTCGCAAGCTCGACATGGTCTCGGCGGCCGAGGCGGCCCTGGAGAGCCCGCAGCTCGGCCCCGAGGCCCGCGACCGTATTCAGGCGTTCCTCCGGCTGCGCAGCGCCGCGGAGGCGGCGATGGAGGAGATGCGGCCCGACGCGTTCGTACGCCGCCTCATCGAGCGCGTCGGGCTCCGGCGCCAGCGCCTGTTCGCAGCCACGCCCGAGGCCGCCGAGCGCCTCCAGAGCCTCTCGAGGCTCGCCGAGCGCGCCAGCGAGTGGGCGCGGCGCGAGCCGCGCGGGTCCGTGCGTGACTTCATACGCCAGCTCAGCGCGATCGCCGACGCTGGCGACCTCGATCTCGCGGCGACCGCGCCACCGGCGCCGGGCGCCGCGGTGATCGCGGAGGCGCCTCAGGTCAAGGGGCTCGAGTTCGACCACGTCTACCTCCTGGGCCTCACGAGGTCGGCGCTCGGCGGCGATCCGGCGCTCGGCTACCTTGCGGCGACGCGGGCCCGGCGGGCGCTGGTGGCGTCCTGGCCCGACTCCGGCCCCGACGGGGCGACGGCCCCGTCGCCCACCTACGAGGCGATCGCGGAGGTGGCCGGCGACGAGCCCGAGGTCCACGAGGAGGAGCTCTTCGGCCCGGCGGAGGGCCTCCACGCGACCTACCGGATGGTGCGCGATGAGGTGTTGGAGGCCTCGTGGCGCGCGGGCTCGTCGCTGTCGGAGATGCGACTGGACACTCCGGCCGACGTCGACGCAGCCGTCGCGCGCTACCTCGAGCTCCTGAAGCTCGCTGCCCTCATCCAGCGTCCCGGCACCGAGCCGGCGGCGGAGGCGCTCGCCGCCCTGAACGAGCTGATCGCCCGCGTCGCGACGCCCGAGCAGCGGGCGGCGCTCGAGGCGTCGCCGCTCGATCCGTACGTCATCGGCGAGGAGCGCGACCGCGGCGCGCGGCGCGAGCTCGTCGCATCGCAGCGCGAGCCGAGCCTCGAGCAGTTCATCCCCCGCCGTGGCGACGGGCTGGCGCTCTCGGCGTCGGACCTCGACCTCTATCGCACCTGCCCGCTCAAGTACAAGTTCGCTCGCGTCTTCGCGATCCCGCAGGAGCCGACGATCAACCAGCGGTTCGGGATCCTCATCCACCAGGTCCTCGAGCGCTTCCACAGCGAGGAGCTTCACCGGGGCGGCGACGGCCCGGGATCGGCCCCGGGGAGCCTCGATCGCCTGCTCGCGCTCTTCGAGGCCGGGTGGCGGCGGACCGGGTTCGGATCGTCCGACGACGAGCTTCAGTACCGCGACCGGGCCGTGGCGGCGCTCGCCCGCTATCACGAGCGCCACGAGCGCGCGGAGTCCCGCCCCGTGTGGCTCGAGCGGAGCTTCGCGTTCGCGATCGGTCCACATCAGCTGAGGGGACGCGTCGATCGTGTCGATCGGCTTCCCGACGGCGGCTACGAGCTGATCGACTACAAGACCGGCGAGGCGAAGGCGCCGCTCGCCGACGACGTGCAGATCGCGCTCTACCGGCTCGGCGCCCGAGAGGCGTGGGAGGTGACCCCCGAGTCCGGCAGCTACTGGTACGTCCTCGACGACGAGCGCGTCTCCGTGCCGGTGGCGCCCGACGACCCGGAACGGGTCGAGCGCACCGTCCTCGAGGTCGCGGCTGGGATCGAGGCCCAGGACTTCGAGCCGCGCCCGAGCTACGAGATCTGCTCGTGGTGCGACTACCGGCTGATCTGCCCGGCCAGCGAGGCCTAGGAATCCTCGGGCGGCGGGTCCTCGGACCCCTGCTGTCGCAGGAACCGCTGGAACTCCTGGGCGATCGCGTCGCCTGACGGGACGTCACCACCCAGGTCGAGCTCCTCCGCCTCGGCCTGCGCCTCCTCGAGCTGCGTGACGAGCTGGGCGATCTCGGGGTTTGCCGCCACGGCGCGGTCGACCTGATCGTCGAACTGCTCCGCGGCATCCTCGAGCTCCGAGGCCTCGACCGCGACGCCCGTGAAGCCCTCGAGGCGCCTAAGCAGCGCAAGGGCGGCCTTGGGGTTCGGCACCGCCGCGACGTAGTGGGGGATGGCGGCCCAGAGGCTCGCCGAGGTGATCTCGTGGCGGCGGCAGGCGTCGTGGACGATCCCCACGATCCCCGTCGGCCCCTCGTAGGTCGATCGGGACAGCCCCAGGCGCTCGACCAGCTCGGGATCCGAGGCGAGGCCCGTGATCGGCACAGGGCGGGTGTGGGCCACGTCGGCGATCAGCGAGCCGAGCGTCACGACCATCTCCACGCCCAGGCGGTCAGCCGCGCCGACGATCGCGTCGGTGAACGTGCGCCAGCGCACGTTCGGCTCGATTCCGGACAGCAGCACGAGGTCGCGCTCCGCCCCGGGAACGCGGGCGCTCAGCATCACGTTCGACGGCCAGTCGACGTGGCGGGCCTGCCCCTCGGTGAGGCGGATCGTGGGCCTGTTGACCTGGAAGTCGTAGAACTCCTCCGGGTCGATCCGAGCGAGCGGCTCGGCCTCGAGCGCGGCCGCGACCGCCTCGAGCGCCGCCGTTGCCGCGCTGGCGGCATCGTTCCAGCCCGCGAACGCCGCCACGAGCACCGGCGAGCGCAGCGGGGGCGGCTCGCCCTCCCAAATCAGCGCATCGAGCGCGTTCACCGGGCGAATCTATCGTCCGAGCGCCGGTTCAACATCGATGCGATGGAAGCTGCGGCCGTCGAGCGAGACACAGCGGTTCGAGACAGGGCCGTCGCGACGGTGTCCGAGCTACGGCCCGGCCGTCGGTTCGAGGGGCGCTTTGCCTGCGTGCGCCGCGACCGGCTCACCTCGCGAAACGGCTCGACCTATCTGGCTCTCGAGCTCCGTGACCGCACAGGCACCGCGCAGGCCCGCGTGTTCCGCGAGGCCGACCGGCTCGGCATGCGCTTCGAGCGCGGCGACGCTGTGGCGGTCGCCGGCCGGGCAGAGCGGTATCGCGGCGAGCTCGTTGCCGAGCTCGACGACGTGCGGCGAATCGAGCCCAGCCGCTACGACCCGGCCGAGTTCCTGCCCACCGCCTACCGCTCGGTCGACGAGCTCGAGGGGTTTCTAGAGCACCTCGCTCGCGAGGTGCACGACCCGGGGCTCGCCGGCGTCGTCGAGCGAACCGTGATGAGCGAGCCGGTCCGCAGTGAGTTCCGGCGCGCCCCGTGCAGCCGCGCGGGGCATCACGCCTACCTCGGCGGCCTGCTGGAGCACACGGTCTCGGTCGGAACCCTCGTCACCGAGGTCTGCCAGCTTCATCCCAAGCTCGACTCCGACCTCCTCATGGCCGCCGCTCTCGTCCACGACGTCGGCAAGGTGAGGGAGTTCACCCTCGGCGCAGAGATCGAGCTGAGCGAGGAGGGCCGCGCGCTCGGGCACCTCGTGATCGGCGCCGAGATCGTCGGCGCCGCTGCGCGCAACCTGGACGAGCACCGACGCCTCTCTCTGCTCGGATGCGTGCTTTGCCATCACGGCGCCGATCAGGGCCCGGCTCGGGGCCGGCCGAGCGGTGGCGCGACGCGAAGCGGCTTCCCGTCGGCGGAGGCGCTGGCGCTCTACCGGCTGAACGCGCTGGATGCCACGGTCAAGAACGCGCTCGAGCACGGGGCGTAGGCACAGGGACGGGCTCAGAGCGACGTGGTCAGAGGACGGGTCAGCTAGGGAGAGGCCAACTCGGTCGTGATGCGGGTTATGCACCGTATATGGGGTGTTAGCCGCATCAGAGCGGGCGGCCGCCCGAGTCCAACCCCCCTCGCTGCCCCTTTTCGACCGCCGCCGGCGCTCTGACCGCCCGCCTGATCAGCTGCGCGGCGACGAACAGCAGCAGCACCGCGAACGCGAGCTCCAGCGCACGCTGCGATACGGCGTTCGAGACGAGAACGCCGATCAGCACACCGATCGGTGAGAGGACGCCGATCACGATGCCGTCGCGGACCCGCACGTTGCCGTAGCCGTGTTGCCGCCACGCTCCGACGATCGCCACCGGCACGATCGCGAGGAGCGACGTCGACTCCGCGTGGAGCTGGGTCTGGTCGAGGCAGATCACCAGGCCGGGAACGAACAGGATCCCCCCGCCGACGCCGAGCAGGCCACCGACCGCGCCGCCCGCGAATCCGAATGCCGCCGCCAGCACGTACTCCATCAGGGGACGATCAGCTCGACTGCGACGGCGACGATGAGGGCGGCGAACAGAAGCGCCACCAGGCGTTCCGAGATTCGCTGCTGGAGCGCGGTGCCGGCGATCACGCCGCCGATCGCCGGCAGGGCGACGAGGAGTCCCTTCGGAATGCTCACGTTGCCCTCGATGCCCTGCCCGATCGCCGCGAAGGCGGCGATGACGACGATCGCCGCGAGGCTCGTGCCCGCCGCCTCCCGCTCCTGATAGCCGAGCCAGAAGATCAGGAGCGGCACGATCACGGTTCCCCCGCCGACTCCGAACAGGGCGCTGAAGGCGCCCGCCGCGGTCGCGATAAGCCCGAGCTTCAGCAATCGCTCGCGCGGCATGGGCGGCGATACTAGACGGGTGCTGGGAGCCGACGCCGCGGAGCTGCTCGCGCCGCTTCGACGAGAGCCGCGCCGCTCAGCGGTCCTTTCTGACGTGGACGGCACGCTCGCGCCGATCGTCACCGACCCGAAGGACGCAGCCGTTCCCGAGGAGGCGCGCGAGGTGCTGTCGCAGCTCTGCGAGCGGTATGCGCTCGTGGCGCTCGTCACCGGCCGGCCCGCGCTCGAGGCGCGTCGCATGGTGGGAGTCGACGGCGCGGTCTACGCCGGCAACCACGGCCTCGAGCTCCTCGAGCCAGGCGCGGATCGCCCCGTCGTGGCGGAGGAGCTCGCCGAGCGCGCCGAGCTGGCGCGCGAGCTCGTCTCAGGGCTGGACGATCACGACCTCTCCGACGCCGGCCTGCGGACCGAGGACAAGGGCCCGATCCAGGCGATCCATTGGCGGGGCGCCCCCGACGCCGAGCGGGCGCGCCGCGCCGTGGAGGAGATCGCCTCCGTCGCGGCCAAGCGGGGCCTCTTTCCGCACTGGGGCCGCCAGGTGCTGGAGCTTCGCCCGACCGAGGCCGTCGACAAGGGCTCGGCTGCGCGCGCGCTGATCGCGGGTCGCGGCGTCGACCTCGCGCTCTTCGGGGGCGACGACCGGACCGATCTCGACGCGTTCGACGCGCTTGGCGAGATGGCGAGCGCCGGCGAGCTGCGAGCGGCGGTGAGGGTCGGTGTCGACTCCGATGAGGCACCATGGGGACTCAGTTACCGAGGCGACATCGTCGTGCAGGGCACCACCGGCTTTCTCGAGGTGTTGCGGGCCCTTGCCGAGGAGGACTGAGCGTGCCCTTCGTCGACCTTCTCCGCGTCACCGTGCTCCTCGTCGCCGCCGTGGCGACCGGGCTCGGGGCGATCGCCGTCCTCGTGGCCGCCCAGGAGGCCGATCAGACGGCTCTCGTCGTTGCCGGCGCGTGGTGGGTGATCGCCGCGGTCGCGGGCATCTGGCTGGGTCGCGGCACCCGCGCGGCTGAACAGGTTCGGCGGGTGCTCGCCGGAGCGCGCACGACGACCTCGCTGCCGGTGGAAAGCCCCGGGCGCATCGCGTTCGCCCGTCTGTGGCCGATCGCGGTCTTCGCCATCCTCGCCGGCGGCCTCGCCGCGATCGCGCCGCAGATCGCGGCGATCGGCGCTGGGTACGCGATCGGGGTCGCGCTCTCTTGGCGCCATCGCGAGGCCGCCGTCACGGCGATCGAGGAGCGCGACGGGGTCCGCTTCTACGTCGAGCCCTCGAACGCCTTCGAGCCGCTGCGGCTCGTGCGCACACCGGGGCTGGGCCGCGACAGGATGCCGGCCGGCCACCCGCCGCCACCCCCGCGAGCCACCGAGCGCCTGGAAATCCGCTCGCGAGCGCCGACTTCCGTCGTCAGGGTCGACGGTTTTCGGCGCTCGCGCGGCTAGCGCTAGCGCTAGCGCTTGCGCTTGCGCTTGCGTGGGCGCAGGGCCTGAAGGCTGCGCAGTGGCCGCGTGTTGCCCACCTCGGCGGCGGTCAGCCACGCGCGACGGGCGGTCCCCAGGCCATAGGTGATGTTCCCCAGCGTCCGCACCTGGTGCGCGTCGGTGTTGACGCAGATCAGCACGCCGGCATCCGCCGCGAGCCGGGCGTGGCGCTCGGAGAGGTCGCGCCGGTTGGGGTTGCCGTTGATCTCGAGCATCGTGCCGGTGCGAGCCGCGGCCTCGGCGACGGCCTCGACGTCGACGTCGTAGGGCTCGCGGCGGTTGATCAGGCGACCGGTGAGGTGGCCGATGCAGTCGGTGAGCGGGTTTTCGATCGCGGTGATGACACGCTCCGTCATCGCCTTGCGCGAGATCCTGAACGACGTGTGCACGCTTGCCATGACCCAGTCCAGCTCTTCGAGCAGCTCCTCCGGGTAGTCGAGCTTGCCGTCGGTGCCGATGTTCACCTCGGAGCCGGCGAGGAGGCGGAACCCGCGCGGGGCCTGGGCGTTCCAATCGCGGATCTCCTCGATCCTGCTCTCCAAGGCCTCGGCCGTGACGTGGTTGCCGAACCCGTGCGAGGCCGAGTGGTCGGTGATCGCCAGGTAGGCGTACCCTCGCCCCCGCGCCGCCTCGGCCATCTCCTCCAGCGAGGCCTTGCCGTCGGAGAGCGTGGTGTGGGAATGCAGATCGCCGCGGATGTCGTCGATCGAGACGAGGTCGGGAAGCTCCCCGGTTGCGGCGGCGGCGATCTCGCCGCCGCCCTCGCGCAGCTCGGGCTCAATGTAGGGGAGCCCGATCCTCTCGTAGACCTCGGCCTCCGTTCGGTATCGCGACACCGCGCCGCTCTCGGAGTCAACGATCCCGTTCTCCGAGACCGAGAGGCCCATCTTCACCGCCCGCTCTCGGAGCTTCACGTTGTGCTCCGCCGAGCCGGTGAAGTGCTGAAGGAGATTCCCGTACGCCTCCGGGGGGACAACGCGCAGGTCGACGTTGATGCCGTTGTTGGTGGTCGCGCGGGTGCCGGCCGCTCCGGGCTTGCCGGCGCCGGCGATCAGGGGGTGCTCGGCGAGGGACCGCCCGAGTGCCACGGCATCGGACGCGGTGGCGATCAGGTCGATGTCCTTGCAGGTCTCGGCCATGCGGCGGGCGGATCCCGCGACCTCGACCTCCTCGCAGGTCTGTTCGAGGCGCAGGACCTCGGCGAGCTCCTCGGCGACCGGAAGCGCCTCCGAGAGCAGTACGCGCTCGGAGGCACCCTCGCCGCCCAGGCGCTCGAGCGAGGCGAGCACGTTCTCCTCGGCCTTCGGCCCCAGCCCCCGCAGGCCCCTGATCTTCTGCCCCTCCGCGGCCGCCCGCAGGTCGTCGAGCGACTCGACCCCGAGCTCGTCGTAGAGCCGGCGGGCGGTTTTCGCGCCGAGGCCGGGCACGCGGGTGACCTCGATGAGGGACGCCGGGTACTTCGCGAGAAGCTTCGTCATCGAGGCGATCTCGCCCGTCTCGACCAGCGAGACGATCTTGGTCTCCAGCGTCTTGCCGATTCCCGGCAGCTCGGTCGCCCGACCCTCGCGTGCGAGCTCGGCGACGGAGACCGGGCTCTGGCGGATAACACGGGCCGCCTCGCGGTAGGCGAGGACCCGGTAGCGGACGGCGCCGTCGAGCTCGTACAGGGTCGCCAGGTCGGCGAAGGCGCTCGCGATCTCAGGGTTTCCCACGGCGCTCTTCACTCTAGATAGAGGCTCGCCTGTCTAGATTGGCGCGATGGATCCGGCCGCTGAGACGTGGCTCGTCATCCCCACCTACGACGAAGCCGAGAACATCGAGGCGATCGCGACGGCTGCGCTCGAGCGCCTCCCTCCCTCTCGCCGCGTCCTCGTCGTCGACGACTCGTCCCCTGACGGCACCGGCGAGATCGCCGACCGCCTGGCGGCGCGAGACCCTGACGTCGCCGTCATCCACCGCCCGGCGAAGATGGGGATCGGCCCCGCCTACGTGGCGGGCTTCCAGAGGGCCCTCGCCGGCGGCGCGGGGACGATCGCGCAAATGGATGCTGATTTCTCCCACGACCCCGCGGACCTCCCCAGGTTGCTCGACGGGCTCGAGCACAATGATGTGGTGCTCGGCTCGCGCTACATGGCCGACGGCGGCGTCGCCGATTGGGGCCCGCTGCGGCGCGCGATCAGCCGCGGGGGAAGCGCCTACGCGCGCGCGCTTCTCGGCGTGGGGATCCATGACCTGACCGGCGGGTTCAAGGCCTTTAGGCGCGAGGTGCTCGAGGCGATCGACCTCGACTCGATCTCGACCGCGGGCTACGCGTTCCAGGTCGAGACGACCTATCGCGCGATCCGGGCCGGGTTTCGCGTCGTAGAGGTCCCCATCACCTTCCGCGACCGGCGGGTGGGGGAGTCGAAGATGAGCGGCCAGATCGTGCTCGAGGCCGCGCTCAAGGTCCCGGCGATGCGGCTGCGCCGGCACTGAATCCAGCGCGGCGCGTATGCTGCCGAGCCGGTGTAACGTCCGGCCCTCGGCCTTTACTTCAGTATGTATAGTATTGGCAGGGAACCTAATCGCAGTCAGGAGATCGACTTTGACAGGCAAGCTCCCCGACGTAACCGACGCCACCTTCCAGTCAGAGGTCGTCGAGTCCGAGAACGCAGTCCTCGTCGACTTCTGGGCTCCGTGGTGCGGGCCGTGCCGCGTCGTCCACCCGATCCTCGAGGAGATCGACACCGAGCGCGACGATTTGCACGTCGTGAGCCTGAACGTCGACGAGAACCAGGAGACGGCGGCGCGCTACGAGGTGCTCTCGATCCCCACCCTCATCCTCTTCAAGGACGGCCAGGAGGCCAAGCGCGTGATCGGCGCGATGCCGAAGCGCCGCCTCGAGGCCGAGCTCGAGCCGGCGCTGGCGTGATCAAGCGATTCGCGCTGGCCGCGGCCGCCGTCGCTGCTCTGGCCGCCGCCGTCGTGCCAAGCGCATCAGCTCGTGTGAGGTACTCGACGGCAGTCCAGATCACCAGCATCAAGAAGGCCGCTGGATCGCCGATGGAATTCAAGGGGGACGTGTCGTCGTCGAAGGGGAAATGCACGCGCAATCGGAAGGTCAAGGTGTTTCAGAGCGTCACGGGGCGGCGGATCCTGGTCGGCAGTGATTTCACCGACCGCCGAAGCCGGTGGTTCCTTTCGGTCGCCCTGAATCCCGCGAGTGGCGACGTCTTCTACGCTCGGGCGCCCCGGGAGCGAATCGGCGACGGCAGGATCTGCAGAGCGGCGCGCTCGGCGAACTACACGTTCACGTTCTAGGCCATGACGCACGACTGGGTCCTCTGGGTCCTCGTCACCGCGAGCGCCCTGCATGTGGTGGAGGAGCACAGCCTCGGCTGGCAGGGCTGGGCCGCCAGGTTCCTCGCCCCGCGGATCGGCACGGCGCCCACGTGGACAGACTTCTGGGCCGTCAACGCCCTGCTGATCGTCTTCGGGGTCTCGGCGGCGATGGTGGGCTGGCGCGCGCCGGCGTTCGCGCTCGCCTTTCCCGCCCTCTGCCTCATCAACGCGATCTTCTTCCACGCCCTGCCGTCGGTGATGGAGGACCGCCCCAACCCCGGCGTCTTCACTGCCGTCCTCCTCTACCTCCCAATTGGGATCTGGGCCTACGCCGCCGCGTCGAGCGACGGCGTGCTCAGCGCCGGCACGCTGATCCTCAGCGCCGTCCTCGGTGCCGTCGCGATGGCCTCCGTGGTAGTGCTGCTCGCCATGCAGCACCGGTTCCGCTACCCGGACGCCGCACCGGGCGGCGTCCGGGGCGAGTCGGGCTCGAGCTAGCCGAGCGGGCCGCGCTCGAAGACGTCGAAGTCGGCCGTGTTGGGGCCTTGATCGGCGTCGGTTCCGGTTCCGGCGTGACCGTTCAGGCCTTGCTGATGTGGATGCGAAGGTCGCGGTCCTCGATCTGAGTGACGCTGCCGCCCCCGGCCTCGTAGGCAACGGAGGTGGCAAGCGTCTCGCCCGCCACATAAGCCTCGTGCGCGCGAGCCGCCTCGACGAGGTCGTCGTCGCCGCCGAGGCTGAGCGAGATGCGGTCGGTGACCTCAAGGCCGGCCTCGCGGCGGGCGTTCTGGATCGCGTGGACGACCTCCCGGGCGAGGCCCTCTCGGCGAAGCTCTTCGTCGATCTCGAGCTCCAGCGCAACGGCGTGGCCCGACGCCGCCTCGACCTGGTAGCCCTCGAGCGGCTTCATGACGAGCATCAGGTCTTCCGGCCCGAGCGAATGCTCGCGCCCGCCGACGTTGACGCCGACCTCGCGCCGATCGCGGACGGCCGCCGCCACCCCCTCCGCGTCGAGCGCGGCGACGGCCGCGGCGACCTGGGGCATGTCCTTCCCGAAGCGGGGGCCGAGCGCGCGGTAGTTCGGCTTCACCTCGTAGCCGGCGAGCTCGGATTCGGTGGCAACGAACTCGATCTCCTTTACGTTGAGCTCGGCGGCAACGAGGTCGCCATGGGCTGAGATCGCCTCGCGTTCGGCCTCGCTCGCGACGACGATCGCTCGCCGCAGCGGCTGCCGCATCTTCAGACGAGAGTCACCCCGCGCCGTTCGGCCGAGCTCGACGGTCCGCCGCACCGCGACCATGGCCGACTCGAGCGCATGGTCCGCGAGCGTCTCGTCAGGCTGAGGGAAGTCCCGCAGGTGGACGGAGTCGCCGCCGGCGAGGTTGTCGTGGATCTCGTCGGCAACGAACGGCACGAAGGGCGCGAGGAGCTTCGCGACCTCGACCAGGCAGTGGCGGAGCGTTCCGAGCGCCGCCCTGTCGCCGTCCCAGAACCGCCGCCTCGACAGCCGCACGTACCAATTCGAGAGCTCCTCGACGTAGTCGGCGATCGCCCGACCCGCCGTCGTGCAGTCGAAATCGTCCATCCGCTCGTTGACGACCCCAGTCGTCGCCTGAAGGCGGGAAAGCGCCCAGCGGTCCAGGTCGGCCTCGCTCGCCGGCGCCGTCCCCAGCTCCTCCGGAGTTACGCCGTCGGCGTTCGCGTAGAGGACCAGGAACGAGTACGTGTTCCACAGCGTGAGGAGGAACTGACGGAGCGACTCGCCGATCGTCTCGGTCGAGAACCGATACCCCGCCCACGGCTGCTGGGCCGTGAGCAGGTACCAGCGGAAGGCGTCGGCCCCGTGGCGGTCGATCACCTCCCAGGGGTCGACGACGTTGCCGCGGCTCTTCGACATCTTCTGGCCCTCGGGGTCGAGGATCAGGCCGAGACAGACGCAGTTGCGGTACGAGGAGCGGTCGAAAACGAGCGTCGAGACGGCCAGCAGCGAGTAGAACCAGCCACGTGTCTGGTCGATCGCCTCGGAGATGAAGTCCGCTGGGAAGCGCTCGCTGAACTCCTCCTCTCCCTCGAAGGGGTAGTGGAACTGGGCGAACGGCATCGATCCCGAGTCGTACCAGGTGTCGATCACCTCCTCGACCCGCCGCATCTCGCCTCCGCAGGCGTCGCAGCGGAGCGTCACCTCGTCGATGTATGGGCGGTGGAGATCGTCGGGCACCTCGCCGCCGCGCTCGCGAATATCGGCGACCGAGCCGGCGCAGAACCGCTCTTCGCAGTCGTCCGCGGTGCACTCCCACACCGGCAGGGGCGTACCCCAGTACCGCTCGCGCGAGAGGGCCCAGTCGACGTTCCCCTCGAGCCACTTTCCGAACCGGCCGTGCTTGATGTGCTCCGGGTACCAGCCCGTCGCCTCGTTTTCGGCCAGCATCCGGTCGCGCACCTCTGTCGTGCGGACGTACCAGCTCGACTTCGCGTAGTAGAGAAGCGGCGTCCCGCAGCGCCAGCAATGCGGGTAGGAGTGCTCGTAGCGCTCGGCCCGGTAGAGGCGGCCCGAGGCCTCGAGCGCCTTGACGATGTCGTCGTCGGCCTCCTTGACGAATCGCCCGGCGAAGTCGGTCACCCGCTCGTCGAACGTGCCGTCGAGACGCACCGGGTTCTGGAGCTTGATCCCGTACCGCTCCCCGAGCGCGAAGTCGTCCTCGCCGAACGCGATCGCGGTGTGCACGAGGCCCGTGCCCTCGTCGGTGGTGACGAAGTCGGCCTTCAGCACGGTGTGGCCGCGCGGGCCGTAGTCGGAGATGTAGGGGAACGGCGGCTCGTAACGGGTGCCCGCCAGCGCGGAGCCCGGCATGTGGGCGATCACCTCGGCGTCCTCGCCGAGAGCGCGCTCGGTCAGCGCGCTCGCCACGACGTACACCTCTCCGCCTCTGCGGGCGCGGACGTACTCGATCTCGGGACCGACGGCGACCGCCGCGTTGGAGATCAGGGTCCAGGGCGTCGTCGTCCAGACCAGGAGGTTGTCGCCGGGCTCGATCGGGCTCTCCGGGATCCGGTCGCTCGGCGCCGGCTCGGTGATGGGCAGCTTCACGTAGACCGCCGGATCGGTGACGTCTTCGTAGCCGAGCGCGACCTCGTGGCTCGATAGCGCGGTCTGGTCGCGGGGGCAGTACGGCACGACCTTGTGGGCCTCGTAGAGGCGGCCGCGGTCCCAGCTGTGGCGCAGCGACCACCAGACCGACTCGATGTAGTCGTTGGTCATCGTCACGTACGGGTCGTCGAGGTCGATCCAGAAGGCGATTCGCTCCGTCAGGCGGTTCCAGTCGGCGACGTAGCGGAACACCGACTCGCGGCAGTGCCGGTTGAACTCACCGACCCCGAGCTCCTCGATCTCCTGCTTCGACGAGATCCCGAGCTCCTTCTCGACCTCGAGCTCGACGGGAAGGCCGTGGCAGTCCCAGCCAGCCTTCCGCGGGACCCGATAGCCACGCATCGTCCGGTAACGCGGGTAGATGTCCTTGAAGACGCGGGAGAGGACGTGGTGCGATCCGGGCCTACCGTTCGCCGTCGGCGGGCCCTCGTAGAAGCTCCAGACCGGCGCGCCGGCCCGGTTCGAGAGCGAGCGGGCGAAGACGTCGTCCTCGCGCCAGCGCTCGAGGACGCTCTCCTCGAGCTCCGGGAAGGACTGCTTCGGGTCGACGGGCCGGAATCCGCTCACGAGCGGCGGATTCTAGGAGCGGACCGCAACGGGCCCGCCGGGCCAGGCGCACCACAATCCCGCCGAGCGCCGAATTGCGTCGACTCTGACGACGGAAGTCGGCGCTCGCGAGCCGGGCCGGTGCCCCGACCGGACGCTCCGCGCCGGTAATGTCTTCGGCGATGGGAACGACCGAGGTCGCGAACGAGCTCTGGGGCCCGGAAACCCGCAAGGCGATCGAGAACTTTCCGGTCTCGGGCCAGCCGATCCCGACCCCCGTGGTGCGCTGGCTCGGGCGGATCAAGGCCGCCGCCGCTCGCGTGAACGCCGAGCTCGGTCTCCTCGACGCCGACCTCGCCGGCCGCATCGCCGAGGCGGGCGACGCCATCGCCCGCGGGGAGCACGACGACCAGTTCCCGCTCGACGTCTTCCAGACCGGTTCCGGCACCTCGTCGAACATGAACGCGAACGAGGTGATCGCGAACCTCGCCGGCGACGACGCGCATCCCAACGACCACGTGAACATGGGCCAGTCGTCGAACGACGTCTTCCCGTCGGCTGTCCACCTCGCCGCGCTCGAGGAGGTGAACCGCGATCTGCTCCCCGCGCTCGACGGACTCGCGAGCTCCCTGGAGCGGAAGGCCGATGAGTTCTCTGACGTCGTGAAGGCCGGCCGTACGCACCTGATGGACGCCGTCCCGGTGACCCTCGGCCAGGAGTTCAAGGGCTACGCAACCCAGATCCGGCTCGGCGCCGAGCGCGTGAAGGACACGCGCGCCCGCGTGGGCCAGATCCCGCTCGGGGGCACGGCCACCGGCACCGGCCTCAACACGCACTCCGAGTTCGCGTCCCGCGTGCGGTCGAAGCTCGCCGAGGACACGGGCCTCGCGATCTCGCCGGCCGCTGATTCCTTTGAGGCCCAGGCGAACCGCGACGCGCTCGTGGAGCTCTCGGGGGCCCTCAAGGTGATCGCGGTATCGCTGACCAAGATCGCCAACGACATCGCGCTGATGGGCTCGGGCCCGCGGGCGGGGCTCGCCGAGCTCCGGCTTCCCGAGCTCCAGAAGGGCTCGTCGATCATGCCGGGCAAGGTCAACCCGGTGATCTGCGAGGTCGTGCTCCAGGTGGGAAACCAGGTGATGGGAAACGATGTCGCCACGACCATCGCCGGCTCGCAGGGCCAGTTCGAGCTCAACGTCCGCGTGCCGCTGATCGCGTCGAACGTGCTCGAGTCGGTCATGCTGCTGGCCTCCGCCTCGAGGCTCTTCGACGAGAGGGTGATCAGGGGCGTCGAGGCCGACCGCGAGAACAACGCGCGCCACGCCGAGGCGACGCTCGCGGCAGCCACCGCGCTCAACCCCTACATCGGATACGACAAGGGAGCCGAGATCGTGAAGGAGGCCGCCGAGTCGGGGCGCACACTCCGCGAGGTCGCGATCGAGAAGGGTGTCGACGAGGAGACCCTGGCAAAGGCCCTCGACTACCACGGGATGGCCCATCCGCACAAGTAACGAACGCACCGTTCGAGCGACTACATGGCATGACTGAGAACGGAGCGCCAAACAACGAGCCCCAGGCCCCCACCCGCACCGAGAAGGCGACTTTCGGCGCCGGCTGCTTCTGGCAGGTCGAAGAGAGCTTCCGCGAGCTCGGAGGCGTCGTCGACACCGCGGTCGGCTACGAGGGCGGCAACGTCGACAACCCCACCTACGAGCAGGTCTGCACCGGCACGACCGGCCACACGGAGGTCTGCGAGGTCACCTTCGACCCCGACACGGTGAGCTTCGAGGAGCTGGTGGCGAAGTACTTCGCCATCCACGACCCGACGCAGATGAACCGCCAGGGGCCCGACGTGGGCTCCCAGTACCGGTCGGTCGTCTTCGCCCACTCCGATGAGCAGGCCGACATCGCGTGGAAGGTGATCGAGCGCACTCAGGAGCACTTCCGCAACCCCATCGTCACGGTCATCGAGCCCGCCGCGACCTTCTGGCGCGCCGAGGAGTACCACCAGTGCTACCTCGAGAAGCGCTCCTCGCCGGGCGGGCTGATGCGGATGCTGATGGGGCGCTAGGTGTAGTTGCCAGCGGCGTTTCGTCAGCCTTGACGCCGTGGGCCGGGCGGGCGGCGGACCTGCGGGTTACACGGGCGAGTTCGCTACCCCAGAGGTGATCAACTCGCCCGCGTACCGCCGATGAGCCGAGTCGCCGAAGAGCTATCCCGTCTTCGCCGGGATCGTCCCGTCGCTAGCCCGACTGGCGTTCGATCTCCTCCAGGGCCAGCTCGATCGCGGCCTCCCAGTAGCGGCGGCCGTGATCGGCTGACGCGGCGTTCGGGTCGCCCACGGCGCCGTTCTCGGAGATCGACTGCACGCCGCCCGCGAACATCCCCTCGACCGCCGATTCGAGGTCGCCGACGTAGCCGGCCTCGGCGCGGTCCATGTGGACGAGCTCGGGCTGGATCGCCGCGAGCATCGAGGTCTCCCACTCGCCGGCGTGAAGCCCTCCCTCCTCCATGGGCACGCCGAACTCGTCGCGACCCAGCTCGGCGACCCGGAAGAGGACGCCGAGGTCGGTGATCGCGACCACGCGGTCACAATGCTCCGCCGGCAGCTTCTCGATCGCCTGAGCGAGCGGCGCGAAGTTGCCGCCGTGCGTCGGGACGAGCACGATCCGCCGGAAGCCTCCTCCGGCCAGCGAGGCCACCAGGTCGGCGACGACGGCGTGGAAGGTCTCGTCGGCCACCGACAGCGTCCCCGGGAAGGCGAGATGGTGGCTCGAGCAGCCGACGCGCACGGTCGGCGCGACGAACGCGTCGAGCCGCTCGGCGAGCTCCCGCGCGAGGTGATCGCCGATCAGCGCGTCGGTGGCGAGCGGCATGTGGCGCCCGTGCTGCTCTGTTGCTCCGAGGGCGATCACGACCGTATCGCGACCGCCCTCGAGCTCAGCCTCGACCTCCGGCCAGGAAAGCCTGTCGAGGTCGAGAGCGCCCAAAGCGCGGCTAGGCGTCCATCTCCAGCGCGACCTCGCACTGGTCGATCGACGCGCGGGTGCCGGGAGTGTCGCCCGTGTCCATTGCCTCGAGCACGGCGCCCGCCGCGCGCATCTTGTCCTCGCTGTCGAAGAAGCCGACGAAGATCGCCGTCCCCTGCGACGAGTCGTACAGCAGCTTCATCCCGGTTGAGTCCACCCCTTCAGGCGGCCCACCGGCCTCGCTGACCCGCGCCTTGATCGCGTCGATCCGGTCGGGGGTCACATCGGTGAATCTCACGGCCCGCGCGTACATCAACTTCCTCCTCGATCGCTTGCGCAAGACCCTACGCCAGAGCGCTAGCCTTGTGTCGTCTCGAGGCGGGCACCTCGATCACGGACGATGGCCTTCGTCGCGGCGATTGCCGCGATAGTGGGCTGCGCGACGGCGTCCTCGGCTTCGGCGAGCGGGCCCGTCCAGTACATCAAGGGCTACGTTGCGCCCGGTACCCCGAAGCGCTTCGACCGCGTCGGGATCCTGAAGATCGGCCCGAAGAGGGCCCGCAACGTCCTCGTGCTCAACCCCGGGACCTCCGCGGGCTCGGCCTACTTCGCGCCGCTCGCGCGCACGCTCGTCAAAAAGCTGCCGGGCTGGCAGGTCTGGTCGGTCGAGCGACGCGAGAACCTCCTCGAGGATCAGTCGGTCCTCAACGAGGCCAAGCGGGGGAAGGTGACGCCGCAGAAGCTCTTCGACTACTACCTCGGCTGGCTCACGGACTCGAGCGTCAAGCCGCACGTTCAGCCCGTGCCCGACAGCCAGGTCGGGTTCGCGCGCGACTGGGGCATGAAGGTCGAGATCGGCGATCTCCGGAGGGTCGTGGTCGACGCTCGCAAGCTCGGCGGCAACGTGGTGGTCGGAGGCCACTCGCTCGGCGGCAGCATCACCACCGCATATGCGACCTGGGACTTCAACGGCAGGCCCGGGGCCAAGGGTCTTGCGGGGCTCGTGTTCATCGACGGCGGCAGCAGCCCGACTCCGATCACGGAGGCCCAGGCCACCCAGTCGCTCGCCGACCTCCAGCAGGGCTCGCCATGGCTCTCGTTTGGCGGCATCCCGGCACCCTTCGCGGGCCTGTTCGCCGACGTGGGCGGCGGGCTCGCGAAGATGGATCCCGACGGCCCCTCGATCCTGCAGACCTTCCCGGCACTGCCGCCCGATCTGGTGTCTCCTGAGCGGGTGACGAACGAGGCGGGCTTCGGCTACGCCGCCGACACCGCGACCTCGCCGCCGAGCCTCATCGCCTTCCAGGTCCACGTGGGGCACCTCGCCGCGAGCGGCGACCCGCGCACATGGGATCGGGCCGGCGAGCTCACGCCGATCCAGCGCTACGCGAGCATGCTCACCGGGTGGGGGCTACAGAGCGTCGACGGGAACGCCTGGTACCACCCGATGCGGCTGACGATCGACGCCGGCGCGGTCGGAGACGGGAATCCCAACCCGGCCCAGAAGGTGCTCGGCGTCGACGCGATCCACGGCGACGACGTCAAGATCCCGATGTACGCGTTCGGCGCGGCGCTTGGAGACGGACGCGTGCTCGACGCGACCAAGGCTCTCGCCCAGCAGTCGGGCCTACCAAAGAGCCAGCTCACCCTCGTCGACCGCCACAAGACCTACGCGCACAACGATCCGAACTCCGCCTTCCCGCACAACGCCTTCGTGGCCCACCTCATCCCGTTCCTGAAGAACGTGGGCGGCTAGGGCGAGCCCCCGCCTCAGAGGTTGACGGCGACGTACTTCGTCTCCAGGTACTCCTCGATGCCCTCGTTGCCGCCCTCGCGGCCGATGCCCGACTGCTTCACCCCGCCGAACGGGGCGCCGGCGTTCGAGACCATGCCCTGGTTGAGGCCGATCATTCCCGTGTCGAGCCGCTCACATACGCGCAGGGCGCGCTTGATGTCTCGCGTGAAGACGTAGGCGACGAGGCCGTACTCGGTGTCGTTCGCGGCGGCGATCGCCTCGTCCTCGGAGTCGAACGACCGCACCGGGGCGACCGGCCCGAAGATCTCCTCGCTCAGCACCCGCGCGTCGTCGCTGACGTTCCCCAGAACCGTCGGCTCGTAGAAGTAGCCGGCGCCGTCGACGGCGCTGCCGCCAATGATGGCCTTCGCCCCCTTGCTCACGGCGTCGTCCACGAGCTCCGCCACCTTCGACCGCTGGTCGTCGTCGATCAGCGGCCCGACGTCGACGCCGTCGTCGGTGCCGCGCCCCACCTTCAGGCTCCCCATCCGCTCGGCGAGGCGCTCGGTGAACTCGTCGGCGACCGATCCGGCGACGTGGAAGCGGTTGGCCGAGGTGCAGGCTTCGCCGATGTTCCGCATCTTCGCGATCATCGCGCCCTCGACCGCGGCGTCGAGGTCGGCGTCCTCGAAGATCAGGAACGGGGCGTTGCCGCCGAGCTCCATCGAGACGTTGAGGACGTTCTCGGCCGATTGGGAGATCAGCTTGCGGCCGACCTCGGTCGACCCGGTGAAGCTCAGCTTGCGAAGGCGGGGATCGGAGATGACCGGGGCGGCGACCGAGCCCGAGGACGAGCTCGTGACGATGTTGAGCACGCCCGGCGGCAGGCCGGCGTCCTCGAGGAGCTTCGTCAGCGCCAGGGCCGATAGGGGCGTGAGCTGGGCAGGCTTCCAGACCATCGTGCAGCCGGCGGCGATCGCGGGTCCGACCTTCCGCGTGCCCATCGCCATCGGGAAGTTCCACGGGGTGATGAAGAACGACGGCCCGACCGGCTGGCGCATGATCAGCACCCGGCTCTGGTTGTTGCCCGCGGTCTTGTAGTTGCCGTCGATGCGGAGCGCCTCACCGGAGAACCAGCGGAAGAACTCGGCCGAGTAGATGATCTCCGCCTTCGACTCGGCGACCGACTTGCCCATCTCGAGCGTCATTAGGAGCGCGAGCTCGTCCGCTCGGTCGCGAAGCGCCTCGAATGCGCGCCAGAGGATCTCGCCGCGCTCGTTGGGCGCCGTCGCCGCCCAGCCGGGCTGCGCATCGACCGCCGCGTCGAGAGCTGCGACCGCGTCCTCAGGCGTCGCGTCGGCGATCTCGCACAATGTCTTGCCGGTGGCGGGATCCTCGACTGCGAAGCTGTCCTCTCCGCTCGCCGGCCTCCATTCGCCGCCGACGTAAAGATCGGCGGGGACGCCCTCCAGAACCGCGTGCTCATCCGTGGCAATGCTCATCTTCACCTCCGAAACCGCTTTCGCTCCAGACTACCCTCGCCCGGCTCGATGAAGCCGGGGAGGAGAGCAGCCGTCGGCGCCGTCGCGCTCTTCATTGCGGCGGTCGCTCTCGCCCGCCGAGGGGGCGCTCGGTCGTGGCTCGTGAAGGGGCGGGGTTGGGGGCACGGCGTTGGAATGAGCTCGTACGGGTCCTACGGCTTCGCGCGCCACGGGCGGACCTACGGCCAGATGCTCGCCCACTACTACCGCGGGACTCATCTCGGACAGCGTCAAGGGCCGGACGGTCAGGGTGCTGCTGTCGGCCGGAACAAGCTCAATCACGTTCTCGAGCGCGACGGCAGCCTGCGGGCGGCGCCTGCGCCCAGGCCGCTCCTATCGGTTCCTCGCCGCCGGCTCCGGCGTCTCCCTGGCGACCGCGGCCGGGCGCCGAATCGCCGGCTGCGGCGACCGGGCGGCCGCGACCGGCGGGCCGATTCGCGTCGCCGGGCTGGGCACCTACCGGGGGCGCCTGGTGGCGCGCGGCGGGGGCGGGATCCAGCTCGTCAACCGGGTCGGGCTCGAGGGCTACACGATGGGCGTGGTCCCGAACGAGGCGATTCCGAGCTGGCCGCAGCCCGCCCTGCGCGCGGAGGCGGTCGCCGCCCGCACTTTTGCTCTGGCCAGCAAGCACCGCGGCTCGTTCGACGTCTACGACGACACGCGCAGCCAGGTCTACGAGGGCAAGTCGAGTGAGATGGCCGCGACGAACCGCGCCGTCCGCGCGAGCGGCGGCAAGATCGTCAAGTACCACCAGCAGATCGCGACCACCTACTACTCGTCGACGTCCGGGGGCCACACCGAGAGCATCCAGTTCGCGTTCGTGGGCGCCCACCCCGTGCCGTACCTGAAGGGGGTTCGCGACCCGTTCGACGGCGCATCGCCGCTTCACACATGGCGGCTCCACCGCCTCACTCAGAGTGGCCTCTCCGCGAAGCTCAGCGGCCTCTTCTCGGGCAGCCTGCGGGGGATCAAGGTGCTGAAGCGGGGCACCTCGCCGCGGATCGTCTACGCGCGCGTGCTCGGCTCGCGGTCGAGCTCGCGCGTCACGGGCCCCGAGCTTCAATCGCGCCTCGGCGCCTACAGCACCTGGATCAACGTCAAGCGGGTGCGCGCCAAGGCCCAACCTCCCGGGGCGGGAACTCCCCAGCCGAGCCTCCCGCCTGGCAGCGGCGCGCTGCCTCAGCCGTCGGGGTAGGGCTGCAGCGGGATCCCGCGGGTGTCGTCGTGGGAGCCGAACTCATAGGCCGCCGCGCCGTCGAGCTCGACGACGGCCGCCTTGTGGCGAGGGCGCTCGACGGTGAGCTTCAGGTCGGCGATCGAGCAGTTGAGCGTGTTGTGCTCGGGCCCCTTCGGGTCGGCGTAGATCCACCCGACGAAGTCCTTCTTGTGCGCCGCGACGCGACCCTTGATGGAGACGTTCTTGCCCGGAAGCGTGAACTCGCACCCCGTCGGCTCCTCGTGGAGCTCGGTCCCGTAGACGCGGTCGAAGCCGCCGACCCGCAGCGGCTCGCCGTCGAGCACGAGCCGGCCGTTTGCCACCCAGGGCGTCGTCCACGGCCCGACCTTGATCCGCCCGGCGGCGACGTCGATGTAGTCCCCCTCGCGGCCCCCGAGACCCGACCCCTGAATCCAGACCCACCGCTCCGCGTGCTCCGTTCCCCAGTTGTGGCCCACCATCCCCGGCCACCCGTCGATCGCCACGCGCTCGCCGCCGATCGCGACCTCGCCGTCGAACTTCGTCACCGGATACGGGCTCAGGAACTTCGTCTTCGGCAGCCGCGTGCGATAGAGGCGCTCGTAGGGAAGGTGGTGGAGCGGCTCGGCGCCGTCGGCGAAGCGCATGTCCCAGCTCGCCTCCACATCGGGGAGCGAGATCGAGCCGACGAGCCGCCCCGGCTCGACCGACGCTGCGCCGATGCGGATGAAGCCGCCCTCCGGGACGCCCAGCTCAGACGCGCCGACCGTGGACTTCGCGGCCCGGGGCCCGTCGCCGGCCGAGTCGAAGAACACGAACCAGAGCGACGCGGTGAAATCCTCGCCGGGTCGCTTGTGGACCGTGTAGCGGATCCACACGCCCTGGCCGCCACCGGGCCGGTTCGCCTTCACGTAGAAGCTCTCGTAGTGACCCGCCCGCTCGCGAATCGCGGGGAACCGTGCCTCCGTCCGCATCCCGGGCACCCTATCCGGCGTCAGAAGCGGACATGGACCAGCTCGCCGTCGGCCACGACGTAGTCGCGTCCCTCGATTCGCAGCAGTCCCCGGTCCCGGGCGGCCGCGTAGCCCCCGGCCTCGACGAGGTCGCTCCAGCCGATCACCTCCGCGCGGACGAACCGCGCCTGGATGTCGGTGTGGACCTTCCCGGCGGCTTCCCAGGCCGTGCCACCACGGCGCAGCGCCCGGGACATCGCCTCCTTGTCCGTATCGGCCGTGAAGAAGGCGATGAGGTCGAGCAGCTCCCAGGCCGCGGCGATCACGCGCTCCAGGCCGGCCTCCGCGATCCCGAGCTCGCCCCGCAGCTCGGCCGCCGCCTCGTCGTCGCCGAGGTCTGCGAGCTCCGCCTCGACCCGGGCGCTGATCGCCACGACGCCCGCGGCGCGCTCCGCCGCGTGCTTGGCGAGCGCGGCCGGCGGCTCGTCCTCGCCCTCGGCGACGTTCGCCACGTAGAGAACGGGCTTCGACGTCAGCGCCGCGAGCTTGCGAGGCGCGTCGGCCGCGGCCTGCGGCACCGGGACGTCGCGTACCGGGCGTCCGCCGGCGAGCGCCTCCACCACCGCCTCCAGCCAGTCGCGCTCGGCCACCGCCTCGGCCTCGCCCGAGCGCGCGCCCTTGGTGACCCGGGCGAGCCGCCCCTCCGCCTGCTCGAGGTCGGCCGCCAGGAGCTCGGTCTCCACGAGCTCCGCGTCGGCGACCGGGTCGATCCGGCCCTCCGGATGCGGGACGCCGCCGGCGTCGTGGGCCCGCACGACGTGGCAGATCGCGTCGGTCTCGCGAATCGCGCCGAGAAAGCGGTTTCCGAGGCCCTCGCCGGCCGACGCCCCGCGGACGAGCCCCGCGATGTCCCAGAACTGCACCGTCTCCGGCACGACCTTCGACGAGCCGAGCGTCTCGGCGATCGCCTCGAGGCGCTCATCGGGGACCGCGACGACGGCGACGTTCGGGTCGATCGTCGTGAACGGATAGTCACCCGTCTCCGCTCCGGCCTGGGTGAGGGCGTTGAAGAGGGTCGACTTGCCCGCGTTCGGCAGGCCGACGATGCCGATCCTCACGCGGGCTCGCCTCTGGCGGCGACGAGGTCGATGAGCCGCTCCTCGAGCGAGCGCTCGCCGACGCCCGGCACGAGCCCACCGATTGCGAGGCCGAGAGCCGCGCCGGCGAGGACGTCGCTGGGGTAATGGAGGCCGAGGTAGGGCCGGGTGGCGCAGATCGCGCTCGCGAGACCGTAGAGCGGCAGCCGCGTCCGCGGTTCGACGCGCCCGAACGCGGTGGCGGCCGCGAACGACGAGGTTGCGTGGGCGGAGGGAAAGGACAGCGAGCTCGGCGCGCCGGCGAGGGGCGGCAGGCCGCGCAGGCGGGGGCGCCGGCGTCCCACGAGGAGCTTGACGGCGTAGTTGATCCCGACCGCCCCGGGGCCCACCGCGGCGGCGCGGAGCCAGCGGCCGCGCCGCGAGGGGTCCGCCGCCGCGCCGGCGAGCCCGATCGCCGCCCACACCCCGCCCCACTCGCCCAGTCGCCCCAGCCAGATCATCCCCGCCTCGGCCGTGGCCGAGTGCCCACGCGTGCGCATGGCTCGAAGGACGCGGCGATCCAGCGACGGCATCTCAGCCTTCGAGGCGGGCGAAGTATCCGACCCAGGGCCCGTCGCGCCGGACGAGGTCGAGGCCCGCCGCCTTCGCGCGTCCCTCGAGGGAGCCGGGGGTGACGAAGTGCGGGTCGCCCGCAAGCTCGCCGACGACGAGGCGACCGGCCGGTCGCAGCACGCGCGCGACCTCGCGCAGGGCGGCATCCTGGTCCGGGATCTCCCCGAGGACCGTGGTCAGGACGACGGCGTCGAACGAGGAGTCCTCGTAGGGCAGCGCGCGGGCGTCGCCCTCGGTCGGGTGGACGTTCTCAAGCCCGCGCTCGATCTGCCCGGCGCATCGTGTGATCCAGCATCTCGCGCTGGATGTCGAAGATGTCGACCCGGCCCTCGCCGCCGATCCAGCCGGCCAGGTCGAGCGTGTAGTAGCCCGTGCCCGGTCCGATCTCGAGCACGCGCTCGCCGGCGCTCGGCTCGAGCACGCGCCGCAGGCGCGCGCGGGTGATCAGGGGATGCGGAGCCTCGACCCAGAACCGCTGGCTGTAGGGGCAGGCCGAGGGGTTCTTCCGCCACCAGAGCGCGACCCCGGCGATCGCGGCGATCGCGAGCAACGCCAGGCGGCGCATCGCTCAGCTGCCGGCGAAGCCGATCGAGTGTGAGCGATCCGCGACGCGGAGGAAGACCACCGTCTTGAGGTTGATAACGAGGGTCTCCTCGTCGGTCGTCAACTCGTGCCACGACTCGCCGTCCTCGAGCGCCTTACGTAGTTTGCGAAGGCCGTCCTCGTCGAGTCGCGCGGTAACGACTTGGCCGATCCCGAGGCCGATCTCGACCTTGGTCGCCTCAGCCATTTTCAGTTCTCCTCCGCCGGCTCGACGATCTCGGTGAGCACGCGATCGGTCGATCGCGGATGAAGGAACGCCACGCGCGAGCCGCGGATGCCTACCCGCGCCGTCCTGTCGATCAGCTCGATCCCATCGTCCGTGAGCCGCTGGAGCGTCGCGTCGATGTTCTCGACCCGGTAGGCCACGTGATGAAGCCCCGGCCCGCTGCGCTCCATGAACTTTCCGACCGGGGTATCGGGTGCGAGCGGCCGCAGCAGCTCGACGTGGCCGTCGCCGACGTCGAGCAGGGCGGCCTCGACCCCTTGCTCGTCGACCGTCTCGCGATGCACCAGCGGCATCTCGAACGTGCCCTCGTAAAGAGCGATCGCCGCGTTGAGGTCGCCCACGGCGACGCCGACGTGGTCGATCAGGCCGAACATGCGGCGCGAAGTCTATTCGGGAGGCGGTGGCGGCTTGGACGCCAGAACCTCGGTCCGCTCGCCCGCCACCTCGGGAGCGGGCTCGGGGCCGCGGTCCGGCTCCTCCTCGTTGGCGCGCTCCACCCGGCGCCGGGAGAGGATCTCCACGATCTCGTCGCGCTCGATGACCTCGTTGCGCATGAGTTGCTCCGCGATCTCGTCGAGAAGGTCGCGGTTGTCGACCAGCAGTCGGTGCGCGCCCCGATAGGCCTCCTCGGCGATGGCCTGCACCTCCTCGTCACGTGTGCGGCGCAGGGCCTCCGAGGTCGAGATGTCATCGGCCGGGACCTGGTGCGAGCGGATCTGGGTGCCCATCGCGTACTCGTAGACCATCGACCGCGCGATCGCCGTGACCCGCGCGAGGTCGTCGGCGGCACCAGTCGTGATCCGGCCGAAGGTGATCTGCTCGGAGACGCGGCCGGCGAGCAGGACCTTCATGTAGTCGATCAGCTCGGCGCGGGACTTGAGATAGCGGTCCTCCTGGGGAAGGTTGAGCGTGTAGCCGAGCGCCTTCCCGCGCGGCACGATCGAGACCTTCTGGACCTTGTCGACGGTCGGCAGGAGCTCGGAGACGAGCGCGTGGCCGGCCTCGTGCCAGGCGACGACCCGCTTCTCGTGGTCGGTGATGACCTTGCGCGTCTGGAGCCCGGCCACGACGCGCTCGAAGGCGTTCTCGAAGTCGGCCTGGGCCGACGAACTCGCGGTGCGCCCGCCCGGCGAGGATCGCGGCCTCGTTCGTGAGGTTGGCTAGGTCGGCGCCCGTGAGGCCGGCGGTGTGACGGGCAACGCGTTCGAGGTCGACGTCCTGGGCGACTGGCTTGCCGCGCGTGTGGACCTCGAGGATCTGCCCGCGGCCCTTCATGTCGGGCGGCGGCACGAAGACCTGGCGGTCGAAGCGGCCGGGGCGAAGCAGCGCCTTGTCGAGCTTCTCGAGCATGTTCGACGCCGCCATGACGATGACGCTGTCGCGGGAGTCGAAGCCGTCCATCTCCACGAGGAGCTGGTTGAGCGTCTGATCGCGCTCGCCCGAGATGTCCGAGCCGCGCTGCGCGCCGACCGCATCGAGCTCGTCGATGAAGACGATGGCCGGCGCGTTCTCCCGCGCCTCCTTGAAGAGGCGCCGGATCCTCGCCGCGCCGAGGCCCGCGAACATCTCGATGAACGAGGAGGCGGACTGGCTGAAGAACGTGGCCCCGGACTCGTGCGCCACCGCCTTGGCGAGAAGCGTCTTCCCGGTGCCGGGCGGCCCGTGCAGCAGGATGCCCTTCGGGACCGTCGCGCCGAGGCGCTTGAAGCGCTTCGGGTCCGAGAGGAACTCCACGACCTCGCGCAGCTCGTCCTTCGTCTCGTCGATCCCCGCCACGTCCGGCCATCCGACCGCGCTCTTCGACCGCGGGGTGATCTCCTGCGGCTTCGTCCGCGGCATCAGCCTGAAGGTCCGCCAGACGATGTAGACGAGCAGGCCCATGAGGAGCAGCGGCCCCCACACCTGCACGTAGTTCTGAAACTCGTACCAGCTGATGTTGAAGATCGCGAGAGTGCCCATGCCGAGCGAGGCCCCTAATGAGGTGACCTAAACGGTATCGGCAGCGAGCGCCCCTGTCTGAACGGATTCAGCCGCCGCCTCGGCGCGCAGGATCTCATCGAGCGCCGCCTTCCCGACCTCGAGCTGCTCTGGAGTGGGCTCGCGCGTCGAGACGACGCGCTGGATCTCGCGGCCGGTGGCGTGTACGGCGCGGCCGACCGCAGATGCCGGGCGACGGTCGGCGTAGGCGAAGAGCTCGACGGCCCCGGAGACGCTCCCGAGCCCGGCGGCCGCTCGAGGTATCGGGCCCGGATGCGGAACGAGGCGATCCACCATGAGCTGTCCGGCCGCGGACAGCACGAGGAGGGGCGCGATGAGGTTGGATCCGCAGCGGTCGTGCTCCTTCGGCGCGGTAGCCGGGTCGGTCGAGCCGTGCTCGTAGGCGCCGATCGCCTTGTGCTCCACGCCGTGGTAGGAGGCGAGGTCGCGATCGCGCAGGGCGGCGAGCGCCGGCAGGACACCGAGGGCGGAGACGAGGCCCTCGCGCGCGACGGTCGCCGGGCGCCCGCGGCGCACGAGGAGGCTCGCCACCGTCGACGCCGCGGCGGCGGCGAGGACTCGACGGTCCTCGAACGGCAGGCGGGCGGAGGGCAACCCACGACGCGCGGCGGGCAGCACCGCGAACGCCTCGGCGAGGCTCAGCGGCCCGCGAAGCAGCGGCAAGCTCCCAAGCGTGCCCCGGCGGAAGACCGGCTTCGGCCCGGATGCGACCTCGATGCGGCCGTCGGGCGTGCGGGCCGCGGCTGCCCACGACGTGGGCCCGTGGATCAGAAGCCCGTTCCGAAGCGCCATGCCGCCGAGCCGGAGCGGCGGCTTGCCACCGTCTGAACTCACCCCAGCACCTCCACCGCAACATCGCGGAAGAACGTCGCCGCGTACTCGATATCGGCGGCCTTCACGCGCTCGTCGGCTCCGTGCACCAACAGCTCGGCCTCCTCGAGCAGCATCTCGCGTTGGGGGCAGAACCCGTATACCGCCGCGCCGGGGAAGGCACGCCGGAACAGGTTCGAGTCGCTGAAGGCGGGCATCGCGATCGGCACGACGCGGGCACCCGGGTCGGCTCGGTCGATCCAACCGGCGATCGCGGCGGCGAGCGGGCCGGTGGGATCGGAGCGGTTGCCGACGTCGCGCTCGGTGAACTCGACGTCGTGCGGAGGCAGCTCGCCGGCGGCCAACAGGTCGTCGATCAACCCCCGCACGTGGTCCTCGCCGAGTCCGGGCGGGACGCGGCAGTCGACGAGCACCTCGGCGCGCGCCGGGATCACGTTCGCCTTCTCCGAGGCCGAGGTGCGGGTGGGCGTCATCGTCACCCGAAGCATGGGCTCGGCGAGGAACGCGGCCAGCTCGGGGGAGCGCTCGCGGAGCCGGCCGAGGGCGGCCTCGAGCTCGTCCTCGCCCGCGCCGTCGAGATCGCTGCCGTCCAGCGCGCCGAGGAACGCCAGGCCCTCCGGTGTCGGCTCCAGGGGCGGCTGGGACTCGAGCCTCGAGATGAGGGGCGCGAGCTTCAGGAGAGCGTTGTCGCCGAGACCGGGCACCGAGGCGTGGCCGGCGCGCCCGCGTGTTCGCAGCTTGAACCTGATCACGCCCTTTTCGGCTACGCAGAGCGGATAGAACCGCTCGCGGCCGAGCTCGAAGGCGATGCCGCCGCCCTCGTTGAGCACGTAGTTGGGCGCGAGCTTCTCCGGGTGCTCGGAGCAGAGCCATCGCGCGCCGAGGTAGCCGCCGGTCTCCTCGTCGGCGACCGCGGCGATCAGGAGCTCGCCGCGCGGCGGGCGCCATCCGGCGCGGCCCAGCGCGACGGCGGCCGCGACCTCGGCCGCCACCTGACCCTTCATGTCCTGGGCGCCCCTGCCACGGACCTCGCCGTCGACGACGTCGCCGGCCCACGGGTCGAAGCTCCAATCATCGGGGTCGGCCTTCACGGTGTCGACGTGGCCCAGCAGGCAGAGCGTCGGGCCCTCGGCCTCCCCGCGAAGGCGCGCAAGCAGGCTCGTACGACCTGGTTCGGGGCCGAGCAGCTCGCACTCGAAGCCCGCGCCGGAGAGGTGGTCGGCGAGCATCGAGGTCGCCGCCTCCTCGTTGCCCGGAGGATTGACGGTGTCGATGCTGATCAGGTCGCCCAGGAGCTGGACGGCGGTGGCGCCCAGCGCCGAGCCGCTCTCCACCGCGATCTCCTCCACCCGGCTGAGGTTACCCTCGGAGGGGTGCCATGAGGTGCTTTAGCGCCGAAAGCGGTGTATCAGGCGGCGAAGCCGCCGCACGTGTCCGTTGAGACTGTTCGATAGCGATCCCGACGTCGGACAGCCGCGCACAGGGGTGCCACTCGCACCGGCGCCCCTCGCGGCCCGCATGCGTCCTGCGTCCCTCGATGAGCTCGTCGGCCAGGAGCACCTGCTGGGGTCCGGCTCGACGCTCCGGACCGCGATCGAGGCGGCCGAGCCGCACTCGGCGATCCTCTACGGGCCACCGGGCTCGGGCAAGACGACGCTCGCGCGGCTCATCGCCGCCTCCGCCGACGGCGCCTTCGAGGAGCTATCGGCTGTGGCCGCCGGAAGGCCCGAGGTGCGCGAAGTGCTCGCACGCGCGCGCGAGCGGCGCAAGGCGGGCGTCGCGACGATCTTCTTCCTCGACGAGATCCACCGGTTCAACAAGGCCCAGCAGGACGCGCTACTGCCAGCGGTGGAGGAGGGGCTCGTGACGCTGATCGGTGCCACGACCGAGAACCCCTACTTCGAGGTGAACTCGGCGCTGCTCTCGCGGTGCCAGATCTACGAGCTGCAAGAGCTCGGCCCGGCCGACCTCGAGGGGCTGCTGCGGCGCGCGCTTGCCGATCCCGAGCGCGGCATCTCCTCTGCCGCCCGAGGTGACCGACGAGGCTCTGCGGCTGATCGCCGAGCGCTCGGGCGGCGACGCTCGGGTCGCGCTGACCGCGTTGGAGCGGGCCGTCGAGGCAGTGCGCGCGGCGGGCGACGGCAGTCGGTCGGCGTCGCGGAGGCAGAGGACGCGCTCCAGCGCAAGGCGATCCTCTACGACCGCGAGGGCGACCGCCACTACGACTACATCTCCGCCTGGATCAAGGCCACTCGCGGCTCCGACCCCGACGCGTCCCTCTACTACCTCGCGGCGATGCTCGAGGGCGGGGAGGACCCGCGGTTCATCGCGCGCCGGATGGTCATCCTCGCCTCGGAGGACGTCGGCAACGCGGACCCGAACGCCCTGGTGGTCGCGACCGCGGCCGCGCGCCGCGGTCGACCGGGTCGGCCTTCCGGAATGCGCGCTCAACCTCGCCCAGGCGGCCACCTACTTCTCGCTGGCGCCGAAGTCGAACGCCTCCGCGGTCGGCATCTGGCGGGCGAGCGCCCACATCCGCAAGGAGGGCGCGGCGCTGCCGCCCGACCACCTCCGCGACGCGCACTACTCCGGAGCAAAGAAGCTCGGGCGCGGGGAGGGCTACGTCTACCCGCACGACGAGCCCGGGGGCGTCGCCGACCAGCCGCTCGCCCCTCCGAGCGTCGAGGACGAGCGCTTCTACGAGCCGACCGACCGAGGTCTCGAAGCGGAGCTCGGCAGGCGCCTGGACGAGCTGCGCGGCCGGCGCAAAGACCGCAACTAAGCGGTGCGATCGGGAGCGGCCTGCGCACACCATCTCGGGAGCGGGTCTAACCAGGACGGCCCTACAGGGACCGGCGTCAGGCGCCGTACTCGAAGCGCACGATCTGCAGGCCGCCGTGCTTCGGCCGCGACAGGGTCATCGGGGAGGACGGCAATGACATGCTCGCGGGCGCTCGAGCGGCCGCGACCTGCTCGTCGGCGGCGAGCCGGCGACGACCAGATCGACGGCGGCACCGAGGGCGATGCCATCTACGGAAGCGGGCGACGACATCGAGCACGGCAGCAGCGGCAACGACCGGATGGGGGTCGGGGTCGGCGTCGACACCGAATATGGCGGGATCGGCAACGACCGCATGTGGGCGCTGGCGAAGGCCGATGTGGCGCTTGCCGGGCGTCGACACCGTCGACGGCGGTCCCGGCAACGACGTCATCCACACTCGCGATGGCGAGGCGGACAACGTCACCTGCGGCGACGGTCGCGACCGGGCCAAGCTCGACAACGTGGACGTCATCACCGACGCCACGCCGGAGAACCCGAACGGGTCCTGCGAGAAGGTCGAGCGCGCTGACCCGACCGGCGAGCCGGAGCCGGGAAGCAACCGCTAGCCAGGGCGCTCGGCAGCGGGGCCGGGAACCCCGGGCCGCCGGCCATGAACTCGCAAGGCCGTCGGACGGGGAGCCCGCCCCCGCCGTACGCTCATAGAATCGCCCCTGCATGGGCACCCTCGAGTCGTTCAACCCGGCCACCGGCGAGCTCGTCGGGACGGTCGAGACCATCGGGCCGGGCGACGTCGCCGGAGTCGTGGCCGAGGTTGCCGAGGTTCAGCCGTTCTGGGCCGAGCTCTCGCTCGCCGACCGGGCGCGCTACCTCCGCCGCGCCGCCAACGTGCTCGTCGACGAGGTCGACGAGGTGGCCCAGCTCCTCACCGCCGAGCAGGGCAAGCCGATCACCGAGAGCTACACGATGGAGGTCGTCCCGACGATCGACGTCCTCAACTGGTGCGCGAAGAACGCGCCGAGGATCCTCGCCGACGAGCCCCTCTCGATGTCGCAGCCGCTCTTCGCGACGAAGAAGGCGAAGCTCACCTACGAGCCGATGGGCGTCATCGGGATCATCTCGCCGTGGAACTACCCCTGGTCGATCCCGTTCGACGAGGTCGTGATCGCGCTCGCCGCCGGCAACGGCGTCGTGCTGAAGCCGGCGAGCCTCACGCCGCTCCTCGGCGAGCGGATCCGCGAGGTCCTCGAGCGCGCCGGAATCCCCGAGGGTCTCGTGCGCGTCGTGCACGGCGGCGGCGCGATCGGCGAGGCGCTCTGCGAGGCCGAGGGCGTCGCGAAGGTCTTCTTCACCGGCTCGGTCGAGGTGGGCAGGCACGTCGGCGAGGTGTGCGCAAAGAACCTGAAGGGCTCGGTGCTCGAGCTCGGCGGCAAGGACCCGCAGATCGTCTGCGCCGACGCGGATCTCGCCAACGCGATCTCGGGCGCGGTCTGGGGCGGGTTCTCGAACGCCGGCCAGACCTGCTCCGGGATCGAGCGGACGTACGTCGTCCGCGACGCCGCCGACGAGTTCCTGGCGGGCGTCGCTCGCGAGACCGAGCGGCTCACCGTCGGCGACCCAACCCGGTGGGACACCGAGATCGGCCCGATGGTCTCCGAGGACCAGTACGGGGTCGTCACGGACCTCATCGACGACGCCGTGAAGTCCGGAGCCGAGCTCGTCTACGGGGGCCCGCGAGAGGTGCCCGGGTTCTCCGGCAAGTTCATCGCGCCGACGGTGCTGACCAACGTCGAGCCCGACATGCGAATCATGCGCGAGGAGATCTTCGGCCCGGTCCTGCCGATCACCGTCGTCGACGATGAGGCGGAGGCGATCGAGCGCGCCAACGACTCCGACTTCGGGCTCGGCGCCTCGGTCTGGACGCGCGACCGGGCCAAGGGCGAGCGGATGGCGCGGAGGATCGAGTCGGGGATGGTGTGGCTCAACGACCACTCCTACACGCACGCCGCGTGCCAGTGCTCGTGGGGCGGCGTCAAGGACTCCGGGATCGGGCGCTCGCACTCGAAGTTCGGCTTCTATGAGTGCGTGAACATCAAGACGGTCGCCTGGGAGCCGGGCCTCACCCGCGACTTCTGGTGGCAGCCCTACGACGAGACGCTCGGCAAGGCGGTCAGGGCCTCGGCGAAGCTGCTCTACGGCCGCAACGGCGCGCGCGTCAAGGCCCTTCGCGATGGCGGCATCCCGCTCATGAGGGTGACGGCCCGCACGACGCGCAAGGGCCGCTAGCTGGCGAGTTGTAGTCGCTATCCGACTACAACTCGCATCCCGAGGCGGGATTTGTGGACAATCCCAAACGCTTGTCCACCACCCTCCCCAGCCAGCTCGAAGCGACCACGCCTGAGGCCGGGCCCACGCTCGATCACGCGATCGAGCTGACCGGCCTCGGCCGCGAGTTCAACGAGCGGCCAGTCCTGCGCGACGTCACGCTGTCCCTCGAGCCGGGTGCCACCCTCGCCGTCCTCGGCGCCAACGGCTCGGGCAAGTCGACGCTGCTGCGCATGCTCGCCACCCTCCTTCGCCCCACCGCCGGGACCGCCCGCGTCCTCGGCAACGAGTTGCCGAAGGGAGCCTGGCGCGTCCGCGGGAAGGTGGGCCTCCTGGCGCACGAGCCCCTCCTCTATCGCGATCTCACCCTCGTCGAGGCATTGACGTTCCATGCCCGCCTGCACGGCATGGGGGACGCCACGAGCGACCGTGTTGCCGGCCTCCTCACCGCGGTCAAGCTCGACCGAGCCGGGGACGAGCTCGTGCGCAACCTCTCGGCCGGCATGCTCCAGCGCGCGGCGGCCTGCAGGGCGGTCCTCCACGAGCCCGAGCTGCTCCTCCTCGACGAGCCGACCGCCCACCTCGATCCCGTGGCCGCCGACCTGGTCTCCTCGCTGCTAGCCCGAGCGCCGGGCCGGACCCGGGTCGTGGTCAGCCACGACGTCGACGCGGCGCTCGCGGAGGCCGATCGTGCCCTCGCCCTGCGCCCCGACGGCACCGTCGCTTACGAGGGCTCGGCGCGGGATCTTTCTCCGGGCGACGCACGGGCGATCTACGCGGGGCGGGCATGACCGTGGCCGCCTTCCGCGCCATCCTCGCCAAGGACCTCCGCGTCGAGCTCCGCACGCTCGAGTCCGTGCCGGCGATGGCGCTGTTCGCGGTGACGACCTTCGTCCTCTTTCGCTACGGGCTCGACCGCGACTCGCTCTCGGGCAGCCTCGCCGCCGGCGTGCTCCTCGCGACGGTGCTCTTCGCCGCCCTTATCGCGGTCAACCGACTGTTCGTGGCCGAGCGGGAGGAGGGCGGGTTCGACGCGGTCAGGCTCGCGCCGGTCGACGTCACCGCAATGTGGGGAGCGAAGGCGGTGGCGCTCTTGGTCTACCTCGCGGCGCTCGAGCTGATCGCGGTGCCCGTCTTCGCCGCGTTCTTCCTCGACTCGTGGGCGGGCATCGGCCCCCTGGTCGCGGTGCTCGCCCTGGCGGACGTCGGGCTGGCCGCGGTCGGCGCGCTGGTCTCCTCGCTCGCGGCCAGCTCGCGCGCCCGCGACCTGGTCGCGCCGCTCGTGCTGCTGCCCCTGCTCGTCCCGCTCATGATCGCCGCGGCCAAGGCGGCCGCGCCGCTCCTGGCCGCAGGAGGTCCTTCGTACGGCGACCTGGGCAAGTGGCTGGGCGTTCTCGCTCTCTACGATTTGACGTTCGCCGCGATCGGCTACGCGGTGTTCGACTTCATCGTCGAGGACTGAGGCCGATCAACCCGCACAGATGAAGCTGCCAAGCCTCAAGTACACCGCGCTCGGCGCCGTCGCCCTCCTCGGCACGGGCTACGCCCTCGCGTTCTTCTACGCGCCGAACGACGCCGACCAGGGCTTCATCCAGAAGATCTTCTACCTCCACGTGCCGCTGGCGATCACGGCTCTCGTCGGGTTCATCGTGGCCGCGGTCTTCGCGATCCTGCATCTGCGAAGCGGCGATGCGAAATGGGACGCCCGTTCCTACGTCGCGATCCACATGTCGGTCATCTTCGGCGTCGCCGTGCTGCTCACCGGGGCCATCTGGGCCCGTGCCTCGTGGGGCAAGTGGTGGGTGTGGGACGAGCCGACGCTCGTCAGCTTCCTGATCGTCTTCCTTCTCTACTGCACCTACTACCCGCTCCGCTACGCGATCGCGGACCGCGACCGGCAGGCCCGCTACGCCTCCGTCTTCGCGATCACCGCCGGCGCCTTCGTCCCCCTCAACTTCCTCGCCGTGCGGGCGGCGGCGCCGCTCGTCCACCCGCGGGTGTTCGCCACGGCGAACGGCGGCCTCCCGGGGTCGATGATGCTCACGTTTGGAGTCTGCCTCGCGGGTGCGGCGCTGCTCTGGGTGACGCTCGTCCGCTTCGAGCTCGCCGCCAAGGCGGCCCGGGGCCGGCTGCGGCGCCTTCGGCGCGCGATCGAGGGCACCGAAGGCGTGGCCGGGGGCGGATCGAGGATCGCCCCGCCGGTGCCGAGCGGGACGGCTGGTAGCTGATGCCCGCCCTGCCCCTCGACGAGGCCGGCAAGTACGTCGCCGCCGCCTACCTCGTCTTCCTCGTGCTGCTCTTGATCTACGTCTCGATCATGGCGGCGAGGCTCTCCCGCATCGATCGCGAATTGGGCGAGCTGGCCGACCTCGCGGAGCGCCGCAGCGCGGAGCCGCAGCCCGAGCCCGATCGTGAGGAGGTGCCCGCGTGAGCGAGCTGCTCGCCCTCGGCGTCTCACACAAGACCGCCCCGCTCGAGCTCCGCGAGCGTCTGGCGCTTCCGGAGGGCCGCGCGGCCGGCGTGATCCGAGAGCTCGCCGAGACCGGCGAGGTCCACGAGGCGGCCGCGATCTCCACCTGCAACCGCACCGAGCTGTACCTCTTCGCGGCGGACCCGGTGGGCGCCGAGTCGCAGGCGCTCACGGTCCTCGCGCGCGAGGCCGACACCAGGCCGACGGAGCTGGTCGGCCACCTCTACTCGCTGCGCGGGGCGGACGCGGCGATGCAGCTCTTCCGCGTCGCCGCCGGCCTCGACTCGATGATCCTCGGCGAGGCCGAGGTGCAGGGCCAGGTGAAGCGCGCCTACGAGCTGGCGCTCGTGGAGGGCGTCACCGGGCCGGTGCTCAACCGCCTCTTCCGCGGAGCCCTCGCGGCCGGCAAGCGGGCTCGCTCGGAGACCCGAGTCAGCGTGGGCGCGCTGTCCGTTCCCCAAGTCGCCGTCGAGCTGGCCCAGCGCACGCTCGGCGACCTGGCAGCGCGGCGGGTGCTCGTCGTGGGCGCAGGGGAGACGGCCGAGCTCACCGCCCGGGCTCTCGCGGCCCGCGGGGTGGAGGCGGTGTTCATCGCAAACCGCCGCTATGACCGCGCGATCGGGCTGGCCCAGCGGTTCGGCGGCCGCGCGGTCCGCTTCGAGGACCTGCCGGAGCAGATGGAGGCGGCCGACATCGTCGTCGCGTCGACCAGCTCGCCACATCACGTGATCGAGCACGACGCCCTCGCCGAGGTCATCGCGTCCCGCGACGGCAAGCCGCTTCTCTTGATCGATCTCGCGGTCCCGCGCGACATTCACCCGGCGTGCCGCGAGCTCACCGGCGTGAGCGTGCACGACATGGATGACCTCCAGGCGGTCGTGGAGCGCAACGCGAGTGGCCGCGAGGGCGAGGCAAGGCGTGCTGAGGCGCTCCTTCGCTCCGAGGCCGCCCGGTTCGAGCGCTGGCTCGGCACGCAGGACGCCCTTCCCACGGTCGCCGCGCTGCGGCGCCGCGCCGACCAGGTCGTCGCCTCGGTCCTGGCCGAGAACGAGTCCCGGTGGGACTCGCTCAGCGACGCGGACCGCGCTCGCGTCGAGGCACTTGCCCGCGCGGTCGCCAGCCGGCTCCTCCACGAGCCGACGCTGCGGCTGAAGCGCGGCACCGACGAGGACTCCCACGTCTACGTCCACGCCATGCGCGAGCTGTTCGGGCTCGATCCCGAGGAGGCTCCGCTCGCCGACGCCGACGCCGAGGTCCGCTCGATCGGATCCGAGCGGCGCCGGCGCGACGCCTCGCGCTAGTGGCGCCGGGCGGCGCCGGGCTTCGCATCGCCACGCGAGGCAGCGCCCTGGCGATGGCTCAGGCGGAGGCGGTGGCGACGCAGCTCGGGGGCGCCGAGCTGGCGCCGGTGCGGTCGACCGACAGCGAGCCCGGGGACAAGTCGCGCTTCGTGCGCGGCGTCGAGTCGGCCCTGCTGGCCGGCGACGCGGAAATCGGGGTGCATTCGGCGAAGGACCTCCCCGGCGATGGCACCCGCGGGCTAGCCCTGGCCGGGGTGCCCGCGCGCGAGGACCCCTCAGACGCCTATATAGGAGCGGCGAGCTCGCTCGCCGACGTCCCCGAGGGCGCGCGCATCGGCACCGCGAGCCTGCGCCGCCGTGCACAGCTCGCGGCCGCACGCCCGGACCTCGAGATCCTCGAGCTCCGGGGCAACGTCGATACGCGTCTTCGCAAGCTGTCCGAGGGGGACTGCGACGGGCTGGTGCTGGCGCTGGCGGGCCTGCGGCGGCTCGGTCGCGACGGCGAGGTGGCGTTCGCATTCGGGATCGAGGAGATGACCCCGGCCGCGGGCCAGGGGGCGCTCGCGCTGCAGGCGCGCGAGGGCGACGCGGAGGCGGCCGCCTCCGCGGCTTCGATCACCGACCGCTCCGCCCTCGTGGAGCTGACGGCCGAGCGCGCGGCGGTGGCGGCCCTCGAGGCGACCTGCGACACACCCGTCGGCGTCTGCGCGCGCCTCGGCGACGGGACTCTCACCGTCCACGGGTTCGCCGGCCTGCCCGACGGGTCCGAGTGGGTCCGCGACCGGGTGGAGGGTGATTCCGACCAGCCCGCCGCCCTCGGCGAGGCACTTGGCCGACCGGATGCTGGCGGCGGGCGCCCGCGACATCCTCGAACGGGCCGGCGAGGAATCCGTCTCGATCGAGCTCGCCGCGCGTGCCCGGCGTCGTCTACCTCGTCGGAGCCGGGCCCGGGGACCCGGGCCTGGTGACGGTCCGCGCGCTCGAGCTCGTCGCGAGCGCCGACGCGATCCTCCACGATCGCCTGATCCCGCCCGGTCTCCTCGACGCGGCCCGCGCCGACGCCGAGCGTGGTGGACGTCGGCAAGCGGCCGGGGAGCGCCGAGGTCCCCCAGGAGGAGATCGGCTCGAGGCTCGTCGACCTCGCGAGGGCGGGTCGCAGCGTCGTGCGCCTCAAGGGGGGCGACCCGTTCGTCTTCGGCCGGGGCGGCGAGGAGGCGGAGGCGCTCGCCTCGGCGGGCGTTCCGTTCGAGGTGGTCCCAGGCGTGACCGCCGGGGTCGCCGCGCCGGCCTACGCGGGGGTCCCCGTCACCCATCGCGATGACGCCTCCGCGGTCGCCTTCGTCACCGGCCACGAGGATCCGGAGAAGGAATCCTCGGCGCTCGACTGGGACGCTCTGGCGCGGTTTCCCGGCACGCTCGTCCTCTACATGGGCGTGAAGCGCCTCGGCGAAATCGCCGAGCGCCTGATCGCGGCGGGGCGCGATCGAGGCGAGCCGGCCGCGGCGGTCGAGCGGGGGACCCTGCCCGGGCAGCGCGCGGTCGCCTCCACCCTGGCAGAGCTTCCGGGCGAGGTCGAGCGCGCGGGGCTCAAGGCGCCCGCCATCGTCGTCATCGGCCCGGTCGCGGCGCGGCGCGAGCAGATCGCGTGGCTCGAGCGCCGTCCCCTCCATGCGCGCAAGGTCGTCGTGACCCGCGCACGCGCGCAGGCGAGCGGCCTCGCGGCCCGCCTGCGCTCGCTCGGCGCCGACGTTGTCGAGCTCCCGGCGATCCGGATCGAGCCGCGAATCGACTCCGAGGAGGTGCGCTCGGCCGTCGCGAGCATCCACTCCTACGCTCTCGTGTGCCTCACGAGCCCGAACGGGGTGCGCCTGCTCTTCGACGCGATGGCGGCCCAGGGCCGCGACGCGCGCGCCCTCGCGAGCGCGACCGTCGCCGCGATCGGCCCCGGGACCGCGTCGGCGCTGCGCGAGCGCGGCGTGATCGCCGACGTGGTGCCCGAGCGCGCCGTGGCGGAGGCGCTCGCGGAGGCGCTCGAGCACGTGCCGGTTCGCGGCAAGCCGGTGCTCGTCGCCCGCGCCGCCGAGGCTCGCGACGTTCTCCCGGACGCGCTCCGCGAGCGCGGCGCCGAGGTCGACGTCGTCGCGCTCTACGAGACGGTGGCCGAGCCGCCGGACCCGGCAGCCGTCGAGGCGGCGCGGGACGCCGACTACGTCACCTTCACGTCGTCCTCGACCGTGCGCAAACTGGTCGGAGCGCTGAATGACGAGATGCCCGGCGGGGCCCGGGTGGTCTCGATCGGCCCGATCACGAGCGAGACGGCGCGTGACGGCGGGCCTCGAGGTCGCGGTGGAGGCGGCGCAGTCACGACGTCGGCGGCCTGGTCGACGCGCTGCTTGCGGACGTGGCTGCGCGGAAGTCCGTTGACGCCTAGGATCCGAGTGCGTAGGGTTTACTTGAAACCAGGTACCTGGGGAATGGGTAGCGCGGGTGGAACCCGAATCTGAATCGCTCGGGCCCGAGGAGGTCGTGGGCGCGGCGCGGGCCGCGGGCCGCGACTTCGACATCGGCCGCGACCTCCTCTGTACCTCCGATTCGAGGGGGTACTTCACTTCGCTGAACGTCGGCTGGGAGCGTCTCCTCGGCTGGACGCCGCGAGGAGCTCATGTCGCGCCCGTTCATCGAGTTCGTGCATCCCGACGACGTCGAGCGGACGGCCGCCGAATCGGCGAAGGTCACCAACCCCGACCAGGAGCTGGTCGACTTCGAGAACCGCTATCGCTGTCGCGACGGCGGCTGGCGCTGGCTTCACTGGAGCGCCCGCTCGGACGGGACCACCTGGTTCGCGGTTGCGTTCGACGTCACCGAGCGCAAGGAGACCGAGGAGCACCTGCGAGGGGTCCTGACCGAGGAGTTCCTCCTCGCCTACAGCCAGCCGATCCTCGACCAGCTCGGCGTGCTCGCCCAGGAGGAGCTCCTCGTCCGCCTGCGCGGCCCCGGAGGCGACGGGGAGGTCATCGCCGCCGAGGAGTTCGTCCCCGACGCCGAGCGGACCGGGCTGATCGGGATCGTCGATCGCTGGATGGCGAAGCAGGGAATAAGGCTCGCCGAGAGCGGACGGGTCGCCGAGGTCAACCTCTCGGCCGCCTCGCTCGGCGACGAGCTGCTCACGGCCGAGCTCGCCGACGACCTCGAGTTCGCCGGCGACGGAGCGCAGACCGGGTGATCTTCGAGATCACCGAGACGGCGGCGATCGAGAACCTCGACGCGGCGATGGCGTTCGCAGACCGGCTCGCCGGCTCTGGGCTGCCGCTTCGCGCTCGACGACTTCGGCACGGGCTACGGCTCGATCACCTACCTGCGCCACCTGCCGGTCGACTACCTGAAGATCGACACGACCTTCGTGCGCGGCGCGCGGGAGCGGCCCGAGGACCTGGCGATCATCCGGGCGATCGTGGCGATGGCGGGGAGATGGGCGCCCGGACGGTCGCCGAGGGCATCGAGGACGCCGACGACGCTTGCAGCTCCTCCACGAGTCCGGCGTCGACTACTGCCAGGGCTACCTCCTGGGCCGCCCGGCACCGATCGCAGCCTGAGTCGCCGCCCGCTACAACTGGGCCGGTGGCGCGCCCGATCACCTTCCTGAGCGACTACGGCTATCGCGACGAGTTCGCGGGCGTCTGCCGCGCTGTCATCGCGCGGATCGCTCCCGAGGCGAGCGTCATCGACCTCACCCATGGGATCGACCGCCACGACGTCCGCGGGGCAGGCCTCGTCGCTCGCCGCGGCCCTTCCCTACGCCCCGGCCGGCGTGCACCTCGCGATCGTCGATCCCGGCGTCGGCACCCCGCGCCGGGCGGTCGCAGTGCGGGTCGCCGAGGGCGACCGCGTCCTCGTCGGCCCGGACAACGGCCTCCTGTGGCCTGCGGTCGAGCGCCTTGGCGGCGCGTCGAGGCGGCCGACGTGACGCTCTCGCGGTTCCGCCTCGAGCCGATCTCGGCAACCTTCCATGGCCGCGACGTCTTCGCCCCCGTCGCCGCGCACCTCGCCGCCGGGGCATCGCTCGCCGAGGCGGGGGAGGCGCTCGACCCCGCGGACCTCGTGCGGATGGAGGCGTCGGCGGCGCTGATCGAGGAGGGGCCGGTGGTGCGCGCCCGCGTTGAGCGGATCGACGGCTTCGGGAACCTGATCCTCGACCTGGCCGAGGCCCGGCTTCCGGAATCCGGGCTCAGGCTCGGTCGCCCGCTGCGCGTCGCGGCCGGCGGGCGTGGAGCGCGAGGCGATCTTCACACGCACCTTCGCCGAAGCCCCCGACGGGGAGCTGCTCCTCTACGTCGACTCGTCCGGGAGCGCCGCGCTCGCCGTCAACCGCGGGAGCGCGGCCGCCGACCTGGGGCTCGGGACGCTTGACGAGGTCGTCCTGCGGGGACGATTTCGCAATCCTCCGCTTCGCGTCCGTTCGGCTCGATCTCATCTGCATGAGATGAGCGCCTTCGGCCAGCCGCGCCGGCACCTCCGCGTCGCCGGGTCCACCAACGACGTCGCGCGCGAGCTCGCGGTTGCCGGCGCGCCGTCCGGCACCGTCGTCACCGCCGACGAGCAGACCGCCGGCCGCGGCCGCTCGGGCCGTCGCTGGAGCGCGCCGGCGGGAACGGCGCTGCTGGCGAGCGGGATCCTGCGCCCGCTGGACGAGCGGCACTCCCTCCTGCCGCTGCCATCCCGCTCGCCGTCTGCGAGGCGATCGAGGCGCTCGCGCCGGTCAATGCCGGGTCAAGTGGCCAAACGACGTCTGGATCGACGAACGGAAGGTCTCCGGCGTCCTCATCGAGGCTCGGCCGCCGGATTGGGCCGTGATCGGCGTGGGGGTCAACCTCGCGATCCCGACGACGCCTTCCCCGACGACCTGCGCTGGCCGGCGACCTCGGTCGGCACACGGTCGCGACCGGGGGCGATGCTCGCATCGCTCTGCGAGCGCCTCGAGGCTTGGGTCGCGCGCCGTCCGAGGACGTCGTGTCCGCCTTCAACCGACGAGATGCGCTGCGGGGTCGGCGAGTTGGCTGGGAAGGAGCCGGCGGCGCCACCGCGTCCGGCGCTGGCCTGGCTGCGGGAATCGATGAGCAGGGGCAACCTGCTCGTCGATGCCGACGCCGGCGACGTCGTCGCGCTCGGAGCCGGCGAGGTCCAGCTGCTCATCGAGCGCGGTCAGCGCGGCTTGCCCTCCTCGTACCGCTCGAGCCCGTCGTCCGGAATCGGCTCCCACGGTGCCGCGTAGGCGACGAACGTGCGCCAGCTCGGCCGCACGCCCGGGTCGCGATCGAAGGCGCCCATGCGGATGCTCATCTCGTGCGGGTCGTCCGGGTTGCGGCTGAAGAGGTGAGCGCCACACTCGCGGCAGAAGCACTTCTCGAACCCGCCGTCCCGGTGCCGCCAGGCCTTGACCAGGTTCTCGCCGCGCAGGAGCCGAAACGTTCCGCCGTCGATTCGCGCCTGCGCCGATGCGGCATTGCCGGTTCGGCGCTGGCACCGGGTGCAATGGCAGTAGCCGGCGGCCGGCGCGGGCTCGCTGAGCTCGAAGCGGACTCCGCCGCAGAGGCAGCCGCCGGTGAGGCACGGCTCCGCCACGCGGGTCAGTCCTCGGGCGCCTCGATGACGGCGCTCTCGGCGTCGGCGAGCTTCTCACGCCCGTTGCCGGCGCCCTCGTTGCCGCTCGAGTCGGTCTTGCCGCGCCGCCGGCGACGCTTCGAGCCGGACTTGGGGAAGTTGCGCAGGAGCTCTCGCGCCACCGCGGAGGGCTTGCGGGCCATCCGCATCCGCGCCCCGCGCAGGACCTCCTCGGCCTCCGGGGTGTGAGCGACTGCGGCGGCCAGCAGCGCGATCGCGAGGCGGCGGTCCTGCTGGCGGGCGGCGTGGACGAGGCGGCGGGCGTTGCGGCCGTGGGCCCGACCGGAGGAGTTGACGAAGAGGCCGAGCAGGCGCTTCGTCTCGGGCCAGCGCTGCACCGCGTACTGCTCGTGGAGGTCGCGGGTTGTCTCGGCGAGGCGCCAGACCCAGGCCTGCGCCTGGTCGCGGCGCCCGATGCGCCGTTCGGCGAGGGCTTGGAGCAGCACCTTCGCGCCGGCGCGGCGCTCGTCGCGCGGCCAGGTGGCGACCACGTCGACGGCGTCGTCGAACGGCTCAGCCTCTCGGAGGAGCGCGATCTCGCCGAGCGCCTTCAACCGCAACTGGTGGTTGCGGTTGCGCTGGACGCAGGTGACGAGGAAGCGGCGGCGCAGCTCCTTCGCCTGGTCGTGCTGGAGCATGGCCTTCGCGCGGCGCCAGTTGGCCGACGTCACGCGGGCGCCCGCGAGGGCCGCCCATGCGTGTTGCTCGGAGTAGTTGAGGTTCTCGACGGCGATCCGCCAGAGCTCGCGTTCCAGCACGGACGAGGCGCCGCTCGGGATCGTCGGAGACCGGGACGATGCGGCGCTCGACCCTGATCCGGCGTCCGCGACCCCTGCGGACGGGGCCAACGACGACCGCGCCGCCGCGGTAGACGTCGCGGTCGAGCAGGCTGTGGAGGGTGACGATCGTCTCGTCGTGCGTCGTGGCTGGATGGACGAAGTCGATGACGAGCCCAGACTCCTTGCCGGCGTTGCGGCGCGTCACGCGACCCACGCGCTGCTGGTAGATCCGCCGCGACGCCGTGGGCGCGAGGTGCATGCAGATGGTCGCGCGAGGAGAGTTCCAGCCCTCGGCAAGGAGCATCGCGTTGCAGAGCACGTCGACCTCGCCGCGCTCGAAGGCGGCGAGGATCTCGGCGAGCTCGCGCTTCGGCGTCTCGCCCGAGACGGCGCGGGCGTTGATTCCCGCCTCTCGGAGTGCCTTCGCGACGTTGGTCGCGTGCTTGACGCCGGCCGTGTACAGCACGCCGGGGACCCGGCGGAAGCGCGATCGGTAGAGGTCAGCGATCGCAACGTTGAACGGACCCTGATCGAGGAGCTTGGCCAGCTCCTCCTGGTCGAAGTCCTGATCGACCTCGCCGCGCCGCAGCGGGACCTTGGCGAGGGTGCGAACCCCTGGTCCGGGCGGGATGCGGATGCAGCGAAGCGGCGCAATGACGCCCCTTCGCGCGGCCTGGGCGAGATCGAAGCGGGAGGTCTGCGTCGGGAAGAGGTCGGCGACGTGGCGGGCGATGAGCGCGCCCGTCGCGGTCATGCCGATGAAGACGGGACCGGGCCATTGGCGGATGCAGGCGCTGGTCTTCTCGCCGAGCGCGGTGTGCGCCTCGTCGCAGATGACGATCGAGTAGACGTCGGATACGCGTGCCGCGTTGCGGACGAACCACTGGTAAGTCTCCACGGTGACCGGGCCGTACGGGTGGTCGGCGTCGTCCAGGAGCGGCGGCGAGAGGCGGTCGGCGTACCCGCGGTCGGAGATCTCGCCGATGAACTGGTCGACGAGGTTGCGGCGGTGGGTGAGGATGAGGATGCCGCCGGTGCGCGACGCCTCGACGAAGCCCACCGCGGCGACCGTCTTGCCGGCCCCGGTGGCGTGTTCGAACCAGAAGCGCCGGTCCGCGCCGGGGTCGTCCGGGGCCTCCGAGATCGCGTCCTCGTCCTCGGCCTCGGGCTCCTCCCAATCGACGGGCTCCTCCTCGTCGGGCGCGAGCGCGTCCTCGGCCTCCTCGTCGCCGTTCACCGTTGCGGCGTCGTTCGCCTCCTCGGCCTCGGCGGAGAGCCCCGTTCGCGGTGGCGCGAGCGGTGACGTCGCCGTTCGCGCGGCCGTTCGACCCGGGGTCCTCGAGGTCGGCGACCAGGGCTGCGAGGGTCCCGGAGAGAGCGTCGACCTGGTGCTCGGACAGCTCGGTGCCGTCCACGAGCGTGGGGCGCTCCGAGTCGAGCAGGCGCTCGAGCCCGAGCATGAGCGAGTAGTTCCGGCGCCAATCGAACGACGGCGCGTCGGCGCCGTCGTCGAGCTCGGCGAGACCGGCGTCCACGGCCATCCGGCGCGCAGTCCCGGGCGCAAGGGCCTCGGGACCCTCGCCGTCGAGAAGGATCGGCTCGCGCGAAAACGCGGAGACCCGTTCGATCTCCTCACTGCTCAGCCGCGTGGACGCGCCCGCGGCAACTCCGGTGGTATCTGACATCGAGAACCTTGTTCCTGCGCCCGCCGGTGAAAAGAAGTAAGTGCGCGGAGGGCGCGCTAAGGTGCTGAGACTCCGACGGCTCGCCTGATGTTTCCCCTCTGCCGAGCCGGCAGCTCCCCGCGGCCCCGAGGATGTGCGGGACCGGTATGAAAGGTAGCACCGCGCTCCGAAAGACGGCTCCCCAAGCGGGACTCTGCCTCGTTTTGTGCCTGGCGGCGAGCGCCGTGGCCGGCCTCCTCAGCGCCTGCGGTACGGGCTCTGACACCGGCTCGGTGAGCCATGCCGACTACCGCGCCGCGCTGCGCGGCGCCCCGCCGCCGCTCGCGGCGATCTACCGCCACGGCGACCGCCTGCTGCCGGGCGGCACCGCCGCCTACAAGGCGCGCCTGCGAGGGCTCCACGGCTATCCGGTCGTCGTCAACGACTGGGCCTCGTGGTGCCAGCCCTGTCGCGAGGAGATCCCGTTGTTCTCCCGCGCCGCGGCGCGCTTCGGCAAGCGGGTGGCCTTCCTCGGCGTCGACGCGGAGGACAACCCGGCGGCGGCGCGGACGTTCCTGCGCGAGCGCCCGCTGCCCTACCCGAGCTTCTCGGATCACTCGAGCGCGATCGCGGCGTTGCAGGGAGGCGCCGCAGGCTACCCGCGCACGGCCTTCTACGACCGGCGCGGGAAGCTGGCCTTCCTCAAGCAGGGCCCGTACACGTCCGGCGCGGAGCTCGCGGCGGACGTCCGCCGCTACGCCAACTAACGCCGAACGTCCCGCTAGCCGGGCCCTATACGGGGGTACTCACGGACGTTCGGGTGTTGGGGCGGATAATTGGGGCATGCGCCGCTTGCGCACTCGTCGCGCTTGCCGCCTCGGCGGCGGCCATCCTCCTCGCGTTCCCTTCGCTCGGTGCCGCGCCGCGCCTTCGAAGGCACGGCCTACTCGATCCAGCTGCAGGCGACGATCGACCCGGCGACCGAGAAGTGGATCTCGAGTGCGCTCGACGACGCCGCGAGCCAGCACGCGGCGATCGCGATCATCCGCCTCGACACTCCTGGGGGGCTCGTCGACTCCCTCCGGGCGATCGTCCAGGACATGGAGGCGGCGCCGATGCCCGTGGTCGTTTACACGTACCCGAACGGGGCGAGGGCGGCCTCGGCGGGCGCTTACATGACCGAGGCGGCCGACGTCGCCGCGATGGCTCCCGAGACGAACATCGGCTCGGCGACGCCGATCGCGATCGGCGCCGGTGGCGGCAGCCAGGACCTCCAGCGGAAGATCGTCAACGACGCCGCGGCCTCGATGCGCGCTCTCGCGTCCGTTCACGGTCGCAACCCGAAGCTCGCCGAGGAGCTCGTGAGCAAGGCGACCAACCTCACCGCGCGCGAGGCGCTTAACGCGGGCCTCATCGACGTCATCGCTCCCTCGCAAGAGGCTCTGCTTCGAAAGATCGATGGCTTCCACGTGAAGGGGCCGAAGGCCCAGGTGCTCCGAACCGCCGGGCTTCAGATCTCCAACCACGACCTGCCGCTGCAGTACCAGCTGCTCGAGATCATCGTCAATCCCAATGTCTCCTATCTCCTGATTCTGGCCGGCCTGCTCGGCATCGGCATCGAGCTCTTCAGCCCGGGGCTCATCCTGCCGGGAACGCTGGGAGCGATCTCGCTTCTCCTCGGCTTCTACGGCTCCGCCCAGCTCCCGGTCAACTTCGTCGGGGTGGTGCTGCTCGCGCTCGGGGTGGGAATGCTGATCGCCGAGGCCCATTTCGGCACCCACGGGATCCTGGGGGTGAGCGGCGTCGCGGCGCTGATAGCCGGGGGCCTCCTGCTCTACAACACGGGCTCGTCGGCCTTCGAGATCTCGCCCTGGGTCGTCATCACCGTCGCCGTCGTTCTGGGTGGCGGCATCGCGGTCGCCGTCGAGCGCGTGCTCCGCGCGCGACGGTTGCCGAAGCGGACCGGCTGGGAGGAGCTCATCGGCGGCATCGCCGAGGTGCGCCAGCCGCTCCACCCCGCGGGTCAGGTGTTCCTCGGCGGGACGCTATGGCGGGCTCGCCTGCGCGACGCGGACGGCGCCGGCCGAGAGGTCGCGATCGGAAGTAGAGTCCGAGTCGAGTCCGTGGAGGGCCTGACGCTCCAGGTGAGCCCGATCGACGAAGGAGATAGGTAATGGGAGTCGCCCTCGGTGTCGTGATCGTCCTCGTGATCCTCGTTGTGATCTTCATCGCGGCGAGCATCCGGATCCTGCGCGAGTACGAGCGCGGCGTCATCTTCCGGCTTGGCCGCCTGATCGCCCAGAAGGGCCCGGGGCTGATCATCCTGATTCCGTTCATCGACCAGATGGTCCGCATAGATCTGCGGACGGTGACGCTAACCGTGCCGCCGCAGGAGGTCATCACCAAGGACAACGTCACGGTCCGCGTGAACGCCGTCGCCTACTTCCGGGTCGTCGACTCCAACAAGGCGGTGACCGAGGTCGAGAACTTCCTGCTGGCCACGACCCAGATCGCCCAGACGACGCTGCGCTCGGTGCTGGGCAAGGCCGAGCTCGACTCGCTGCTCTCCGAGCGCGAACGCCTGAACGTCGAGCTCCAGCAGATCATCGACGAGCAGACCGAGCCCTGGGGCGTGAAGGTCTCGACCGTCGAGGTCAAGGACGTCGAGCTTCCCAGCGACATGCAGCGCGCGATCGCCCGTCAGGCCGAGGCCGAGCGCGAGCGCCGCGCGAAGGTGATCGCCGCGGATGGCGAGTTCCAGGCGGCCGAGAAGCTCGGCCAGGCGGCCGAGATCATCTCCAAGAACCCCGCCACGCTCCAGCTCCGCTACCTGCAGACGCTCCTCGACCTCGGCGTCACACAGAACACGACGATCATCTTCCCGCTCCCGATCGACATGCTGAGCGCGTTCACGCAGTCGACCAAGAACCTGCAGAGCCGCGGGACCGACCCGAGCTGAGCGCACCGGAGGTCCGCATCGACCAGCTCACCGGCCTGAGGGCGATCCTCGCCCCGGGCCGCGCGGAGCGTCCCGACGCCTTCACCCCGTCGGTCGCCGAGTCGCGCCCCGACGCGCTCGAGAAGTGCCCGTTCTGCGAGGGGCGCGAGGACCGCACCCCGCCCGAGGTCTGGGCCGATCGGCCGGGGGGCGGCGCGCCCGATACGCCGGGGTGGCGAGTTCGTGCGGTGCCGAACCTCTACCCGGTTCTCTCGCAGGCGGATGGCGGGGCGGCTGAGGAGCCTGAGACCGGGCTGGCGAGCTCGGCCGATCCACTGCGCGCCTCAACGCGCCAGACAGACGCCGACCTCTTCCGCTCGGTGCCCGCCGAGGGGGCGCACGAGGTGATCGTCAGCGTGCCGCGCCACGAAACCTCGCTGGCCGCTCTGGACGAGTCCGAGCTCGGGACGGCCGTCGCAGGCTGGCGGGAGCGGATGCGCGCTCACGCCGCGGAGACCTCGTACGTCCATCTGATCGTCAACGAGGGCCCCGAGGCAGGGGCATCGCTGGAGCACACGCACGCCCAGCTCTACGCGATGCGCTTCGTCCCGGCGGAGGTTGCGCGCGAGCGCGAGCGAGCCGCGGCCTATCACCAGCGGACGATGGGCGGCCACCTGCTCGCCGACGTCGCCGCCCAGGAGGTGCGCCGCGGCGATCGCCTCGTGGGGATCGACGACGAGGCGATGCTCTTTTGTCCCTGGGCCTCCCGGTCGCCGTTCGAGCTTCGGCTCGTCCCGCGACAACCTGCGCCGGCGTTCGAGCACGACGGCGAGGTCGGCGCGGCGATGCTCCATCGGGCGCTGCGCGCATTGCGGGCCGTGTTCGGCGCGCCGCCCCAGCTCAACCTCTGGGTGCGGACCGCTCCGCGCGGAGGCGAGGAGTTCTGCTGGCACGTCGACCTCGTGCCGCGGCTCACCGTCCGCGCCGGCTTCGAGCTCGGAACGGGCGTCGACATCAACGTCTACCCGCCGGAGCGGGCGGCCGGTGACCTCCGGGCGGCGCTCGAGGCTCTTTGAGCCGGGCGGGTAGTGTGCCCGCCGATGCCACCGACCCCGCGCCCCTTCCCCGCCTTCATTGCCGACGCGCCACAGGAGGGCGAGCCCTACGGCCGCTGGGCCGACCGGCTCCTCGAGGAGTTCGCCGTGGCGGCCGAGCCGCTGGCTGACGAGGCGGGCGCCCCGCTCGACCGTGAGGAGGTCAAATGGTTCCCGGACCGCGCATGGGGCGGACGGGTCTACCTGCCGTTGACCGCGAGGACGGAGGATTCCGAGGGGAACCCGATCGAGTACTTCGGCCACGTCTCGTTCGTCCCGGCTGACGACAACGAGGAGGCGGAGCCCTCGGAGATCAGAGCGAGCGCCGACTTCACCGACGTGACGGCCGACGACAACCCCGACTGGCGTATCGATCTGAACGACGACATCATCGGCTCGTGGCGGACCGACGGCGGCCGGGGCGGCGACGTGACCCTCGTTTGGGGGCTGCCCCTGGTCCGCGGCGCCGTCGCCGTGACGGCCGAGATCGACGACGAGGTGGTCGACCAGGCAGCGGTCTTCAAGGGACGGTTCACGCTGGTCGCCGTCGACGCGCTACACGGCTTCGGGGACGACTTCTACCTCTCGGTCAAGCTCTTCGATCGCCGCCTGGGCGAGATCGCGGCCGAGAGCCTCTACGAGGACGCCGAGGACGAGGACGAGGAGGCCGAGACGGGCGAGGGCGAGCCCGACGAGGCCAAGGCCGGCTAGGGCGTCAGCTGTCAGCCGGCCAGGCGCTGTCGAGCGCGTCGACGATTCGCCGGGCGTGCTTGGCGGCGTCGGGGTGGTCCGCATCGAGGTCGGCGAGGCTTACGCCGACAAGCGTCGGGCAGGCGACCATCGGTGTGATCAGCTCGACCAGCTCGTCCCAGCTCAGGCCGGCGGCTTGGGGATAGCTCACGGCGGGCAGCTCGGCCGAGTCGAGGACGTCGACGTCGAGGTGCAGCCAGACGGGGAGCCCCGCATCGGCGGCGAGGGTCGCATCGGCGACGGCCGAGGCCCCCCGCGCGCGCACCTCGGGCGCCGTCGTCCGCCTGACCGCCGCCGGGACCAGCGCGACCTCGGCCGCTACCTCCGCGCCCAGGCTCGCCGGCCGGTGTCCGAGCAGCGCCACCCGCTCGGGCTCGACGATCGGCGCGGCGCCCGCGAGCTCGGTCAGCTCCGGCGCGCCGCGACCGAGCACGACTGCGAGGTCCATGTCGGCGGCCTCTCCGGTCGGGGAGCTCTGCCCGTCGTGGGCGTCGGGATGCCCGTCGACCATCCAAAGGGCGAGTGGCCCCGAGGCAATGCGGGCCCCGGCCAGCGCGCCGGGGAGCAGGCTGCAGTCGCCGCCCAGCACGAACGCCCGCTCGCCGTCGCGCAGCGTCGCCGCGACCGCGTCGCGCAGCGCGGCGGAGGCGACGGCGAGCTGGCCGCACGCGATGACGCCGCTGGCGGCGTCGCGGCGCGGGTCGCGCAGCAGGGAAGCGACGTCGCCGGTATCGCGGAGGCCGAGGCGGTCGGCGAGGCCCGCGGCACGCAGCTCCGCGGGCGCGCGCTCCTCGCCGCGCCCGTCTCCGGACGAGTCGAGCGGCGCTCCGAGCAGCCTCCACTGCGTCGACATCGCCCCGCATTCTGGCGGGCACGCCGCGCGGGGACTACCGGTGGTCGCGCCGCCTGGTCTGCGCCGCCCCGGCCACCTTGATCACCCGCAGGTTCGGATCGCGCGCGATCTGGCGCGCGCAGAACCGGTCCCGGACCCAGCGCTTGCCCGAGAACAAGCGCGTCTGGTCGGCGTAGTGCGGGGAGCTCGGGTCCTCCGACTGCGAGTAGGTGAGGATCGTCGAGACCTTCGGGCAACGGCCGGCCATGCTGGCCGCCATCACGAAGCTCGAGCCGTGCGGGATGTCGGTGTAGCCCTCGCCGTGGACGAAGCGTGCGTTGATCGCGTTGAAGACGCCGTTCGGGTCGCCCGGCCCTCCGTGGATCGGGATCCGCCTTCCGTCCCGGACCACGTACTGGTACTTGCCGAGGGGGGCGTCGAGCGGGATATTGGAGCTCCGCAGGTCGGTCACGGCGTCGGCGAGCGATTGGCCGACGAGCGGATTCGACGTGTCGAGGCCGCTCGGGGTGTGCACCGGGTCGGAGACGGCGAACGGGGTCGAGTAGATCCCGGGCGTACCCACCACGGGGACCGCACCGAGCAGATGGGTGGCGAAGCGCTGGAAGAGGACGTCACCGCGGGAGTCGAGGTTGGCGTGGAGATCCCAGTTGGCGAGGGCGGGGCAGGCCGCGCTCACGTCGACGGGCCCGTTCGAGCCGATCATCGTCGGGTTCTGCTGGCAGTACTTCACGAGGGCGTCGCGCCACAGCTCGCCCGAGTAGACACGGTCGCTGAAGACCGTCTTTCTCAGGTCTGCCAGCGTGAATCCCTTCCCCGGCAGGCCGTCGGTGCCGGCGAGGCGTTGTTGGACCATGATCAGGCCGAGCCGGGTGCGCAGCGTCCGCGGCGTTCCCTCGTCGCCGATGATCCGCGCGTAGCCCCCCAGCGGGTGCGCGGGGTTGGCGAGCCAGTAGCTGTCGTTCGAGTTCGTCACGTAGTCGGAGCGGAAGAGGTGCGGCAGGTGCGAGGGGCCGAAGATGCCCGGTTTGACCGCGTCGGGGTCGGAGCCCCATTCGCACCCCGAGCGGGAGCCGTCGAGGACCGGCAGCCCCAGAGCCGCGAAGGTGACGTCGCCCAGCGCCGTGTTGCACGCCTGCGCCGCGGCGTTGGTGACGTGGGGGACGACGGAGATGTCCGCGTAGAGCGCCCGGCCCTCGGAGTCGGCCGCGATCGTGTTCACCCAAGGCACGCCCTGGTCGCGCTTCAGGATCCGGTAGAGCTGGCCGGTCGACTGGGCGCGGTTGACGTCGAAGAAGTGGTTCAGGTAGCGGAAGTTGTCGGCGTTCGCATCCTGCATCACGAAGGCCGTCACCGGCGTCCACGGCAGCGGAATGCCGACGAGGCTCGAGATTACCGGCCCCTGGAGGGTGGAGTAGAAGGTGTGCGTCCTCCGGGAGAGCGAGCCGTCCGGGGCGCGCGCCATGACCGAGACGTCCTCGTGGGTCATTTGCCGGGGCTGGCCGTCGTAGAGGTAGGTCGTTGGAGAGCCCGGCACGAGGGTCAGCTCGAACGGCGTAAACCGGTAGGCGGTCGAGACCGTGTGACTCCAGGCCAGATGCCGCGTGTGGCCGATGTTGATGACCGGCACGCCGATGAGGCTGGCGCCGGAAACGTTGATCTTCCCGGGGATCGTCAGCTGCGACTCGAAGAACCGCTCCGACCCGACCCAGGGGAAATGGGGGTTGCCGAGGACCATGCCGTGGCCCGTCTGCGTGGCGTCCTTCCCGAGCCCGTAGGCGTTCGAGCCGATTGCCGGGTGGAGCCGGCGGCCGAGCTTCGCGACCTGAGCCGGCGCGAGCGCCGGCTCGCCGGACACGTCGTCCGAGGCCGCGGAAGCTCCCAGCGGCGGCGCGGCCTGCGCGATCCCGTCGATTGCGACCCCCTGGCTCGCGAGCAGACCGAGCTGATAGAAGCGGCGAAAGACCTCTGCCGTGGTGATCGGATGGACCCAGTCGGCGCCACGGCACCGAGGATCGGGGAGGTTGTCGACGCCCGTCTTGCGGAGGTAGTCGTTGTACCCGGCGGCGTATCCGCGGGCGGCCCGGATGATCTGGGGCCTGGGGCCGAGCGGCGGCTTCTTTCGCGAGAGCTTCGGGATCGTGCGGTCGTCGATCACCTTCTGGAAGAAGAAGTCCGAGTCGAGGTTGTTGAAGCGGAACCCGTTGCCCTGGAAGACCCAGCTCCCGTCCGGGCCGAAGTAGCGCGAGCGCTTCGCGTCGACGGTCACATAGGCGTCCGCGATCGTGCAGATCTGCTGGCTCGCCAAGGCGTAGCCGTATCCGTACCCGAGGTCGCCCCAGTCGCGCGCAAGGATGCGCGGGATCCCGTAGCTCGTCTCGCGGATCGTCGCGCTGTAGTCATGGGCGGAGGCTCCCGACGGAACCAGCCCTGCGATGGCGCAAGCCGCGAGCGCCGTCGCGCCGATCCGCCCCCAAGCCCTCATCGGCGGCGAGTCTAGGCGCGGCCACGCGCCGTCGCGCCGGTTCGCCCTGCCGATGGCTGACTTGGCTCAGTCCAGCGAGGCGAAGTACGACGAGAACGCTCCCGCAGGCTCCTTGAGGCCGTGGCAGTCCTCGTGCGGGCGCGCGGGGTCCTCATCGGAGCCACAGGGCTTGTCGCGTTTCGCGGACCAGATCGACAGGCGCCCGATCCCAGTGCTCCGCGCGTAGGCACCGACCGTGTGAGCGTCGTCGAAGGTGAAGATCTCCTTCGGGTCGTCGTTGACGCCGATCAGCACCGTCATCCCCAGCTTGGCCGCGAGCTGAGGCCGCGGCGTTCCCGGCATGAGCGCGGCGAGCTGGTCAAGGGTGGACTCGGCGGCCTCCACGGCCGACTCGCCCATGTGGCCCACCGCTCGGGAATTGAAGAAGTCCATCGCCATGATGTTGACCACGCCGATCCGGACGTCGTGCTGGAGCGCCGATCGGATCAGCGCCCGCCCGTCGCCGGTGAGGCCCCGCTGGTCGACCGGCAGCGTCAACGACACCTCCAGCCTCGGGTGCCGTCGCTCGAGGATCGCGATTGCCTTCGATCGGCGGTCAAGGCCGATCCGCTTGTTCAGCGTCTTGCCCTCGATGTCGAAGTCCACAGACGAGACCCCGAGCGCCCGAATCGCCTTGTCGTACTGGTTGGCCAACGACTTCGCCGTCTTGCAGCGCCGGGCCAGTTCGGTCCCAGTGGCGCCGCCGAAGGAGACGATCACCTTGCCGCCCTGCGAGCGGAGGGTTTGGACCCGTGCCCGGCGGTCGGCTGTGCCGAGCCCGGCGTCCCCGAACGACCCCCTGCACCTCGGCCCGTTCGCGACCACGAACCCCAGCGTGAACTCGCGAACGCCGGTCTGCGTCGCGAACTTCGCCAGCGGGAAGTGGTCGTCAGCGGTCTCGTCGACGTAGGGAGCGAAGGGCACCGCCTGGGCGGCGGTCGCGAGCGAGGTCGAGCCGAGCACGATCGCGGCGATCAGCGCAACCCCCAGACGAGACACGAGAGTCACCTCGACCAACCTACAGGCTTTCGGTGGGTCCGCCTATCGATCGGTGCATCAGGCTGATCCTCTCGCCAACGTCCCGATCACCTGCCGCCACCAGGATCGGTCACCCTCGGTGCGCGCGTTGCTGAGCTGGCGCCTGGCCGCCTGGTGCACGGCGGTGGCGGAGCCGATCGAGGTCACCGGCCCCGTGAACGCGTACCGCCCGTCGCTCAGCGCGACAACGGCCCCGGGCTCGTCGATCCGAGTCAGAAGCTGAGTCGAGACCGGAACGCCGGCGACCGTCTGCGGATAGGACGGATCGCCGTCGGCCTGGGTCCACGGCCGGGTGGTTGAGATCAGGGCGATCGGGGAGCTTGGTGGGCGCGTGCTCGGCTCGCTCAGCTCGTCCTCGGCGGTAACGCCCAGCGCGCTTGCCAGGGGCTCGAAGCTCGCGCCCTGCAGAAGCGTCGAGAAGAGGACGGCGAAGAACACGACGTTGAAGAACTCGTGGCTCCGGGTGACCCCGGCGAGCACGGGGAACGTGGCGAGCACCATCGGAACCGCCCCGCGAAGGCCGGCCCAGGCGAGGACCACCCTCTCGCTCCCGCTGAATCCGGCTTTGATCGTGGCGAGGAAGGTGGCGAGCGGCCGCGCCAGGAAGACGAGCACGAGGGCGAGGATCGTGCCCTTGAGGGCGACGTCCCCGAGCTGCGAGGGGAACACCAGGAGGCCGAGAACGAGGAACATCGTCACCTGAGCCAGCCCGGCCAGGCCCTGGTGGAAGACGAGCACCGCCCGCCTCGCCGGGATCGCGAAGCTGCCGAGCACGAGGCCGACGATATAGACGGCGAGAAGGCCTGAGCCATGGACGGTCGCGGCGGCGCCGTAGGCCACGGCGGCCGCGGTGAGGGTGGCGATCGGGTACGCGGCCTCGGTTCCAAGCCGCACCCGGCGAAGAGCCTGCAGGCTCAGCCAGCCGATTCCGAGCCCGACCGCGAGGCCGATGCCGACCTCCCGCGCGAGCAGGGCGCCAAATTCCTCCCACCCGTAGCCCGGCTGCTGGATCCAGCTGATCAATCCGATGACCAAGAGGACCGCCAGCGGATCGTTAAAGCCGGATTCACCCTCGAGGCTGAGAGCGACTCTCCGCTTGAGGCGGGAGTCGCGCACGAGAGCGAAGATCGCTGCGCCGTCGGTGGATGCGACGATCGATCCCAACAGGAGCCCTTGGAGCGGGGAGAGGTTGAAGAGCAAGGTCGCGGCTAGTCCCGCGATCAGCGCCGTCGCGAGGGTCCCCACGATGGCGAGGGAAAGCGCGGGCGCGAGTACCGGCCGGATCGACTCGAAACCGGCGTTCAGGCCCCCCTCGAACAGGATCAGCGAGAGGGCGATGATCCCGATCGTTCGAGCGAGGCGGTAGTCGCCGAAGTCGATCCATCCGAAGCCATCGGAGCCGATGGCCATCCCGAGGCCGAGGAACAGCACGAGCCCCGGGACCCTCAGGCGCCCGGCGGCGAGCGAGGCCGCGAGTCCGGCGGCCATGAGCGCGCCGGCGATGAGGATCAGTTGCGCGTCGCCCATCCGATTACTGTTTCAGCAGTGGGCCCCGATAGCTCAGTTGGATAGAGCGACTCCCTCCTAAGGAGTAGGCCCCAGGTTCGAATCCTGGTCGGGGCGCTCCGATGCTCCGCGCGTACGTGCCGCGTCCTCGTGCCCGCCCTGCTGCTGCTCGTGCTCGCGGGCTGCGGCGGTGGCGACGACCCTCCATCCTCACACCAAGCCCGAGTCGGCGCAGCCGCCGGCCCCGCTGCCGGCGGGCTGGCATCACTACCGCGACTACGTGAGCGGCTTCTCGCTCGGCGTCCCGCCCGGGTGGCGCGCGAAGCGGAGCGGCGACGCGCTCGTCGTCGGGTCGCCCGACCGCCTCGTCGCCGTCTCGGTGACGGCCGATCGGACGGGCGCGACTCTCGACGTGCCGCTCGACCGCTACGCCAAGGCGGCTCTGGCCGGGCTCCCGGGGTACAAGGGGAAGCTCGAGGCGGGCAAGCCCGACCAAGCTCGGCGGCACGCCGCTCGACTCGGCTGTCGTCAGCGCCGTGGCGGTCGCCGAAGCGAGCGGGGTGCCGCAGCGGGTCACGCTCGTCGCCCTCCGCCGCGACCACCTCGTGAACTACACGGTCGTCGTGGCGGCGAACGCCGGCAGCACTCCCGCGCTACGAGTACGACCAGGGCCTCGGGATCGCGCGCTCGATCCGCGACGTGCCGATCGGCGGCGCGGGCCTCTAGACGCCTAGCCGCGGTCCGGCCGGTCGGGGTAGATCTCGTCGATCGTGACCAGGGCCCGGTAGCTCCCGGCGGCCGCGCGCGATCGCCTCGCCGCCGCCCGCGAGGCGGTCGACGACGGCGACCGCGCCCGCGATCTCGAGGCCCTCCTCGCGCATCCGCTCGATCGCGCGGACGGTCGAGCCGCCGGTCGTCACGGTGTCCTCCACGACCAGGCAGCGCGTGCCCTGCTTCGACTGGGCCCTCGACCCAGCGCTGCAGCCCGTGCTGCCTTGCGCTCCGAGCGGACGAAGAAGCCGACGAGCCGCTCGCCGGCCGGAACGCCGAGCGCCGCGCATGAAGGCGGGATCGCGGCCGTCGCCGGGCCGCCGACCGCCTCCGCGCCGGCGTCGCCGGCGGCCGCCGCGATCAGCTCGCCGGCCGCGCGAAAGCCGGCCGGCCGCAGGAGCGCCCGCCGCGCATCGACGTAATACGAGGCCTTCTGCCCCGACGAGAGCGTGACCTCGCCGATGACGAGCGCGTGCTCGCGCAGCTCCTCGAGGAGGACGGCGCGCGGCTCAGCGATAGACGTCGACTTCGGTCCCGATCGGGAGCCGGTTGTAGACGAAGATCGCGTCCGGGATCGGGATCCGCACGCAGCCGTGGCTGGCGTTGTAGGTCGGGACCGGGTCGTAGCCGTGGATGGCGTACCCGTTGTGCCAGTAGCTCGAGTAGTACATCCCCTCCGAGTTGTAGCCCGGGCTCTTGCTGTAGACGTGGTAGTGGCCGAGGATCGTCGGCGTCGCCGGGGCGCCGGTCGATGCGGGGATGATGTATTGCGCCTTGCGGTCGTTGGCGATCACCATCACCTGGCGCGAGATGTCGACCTCGACGTGGAAGCCGCGGCCGGGGTACTTGAGGTTGAAGCGCGCCCTTGCCCTTGGCGAGCGTGTGGAAGATCCCCGCGGTCGCGTTCTCGGTGCGCGCCATGCGGTTCACCTTCCGGAACGCGAGGACGGCGCGGCCGACGCCCGCGCCGTAGTAGCTCGAGCGGGGCGTGTAGTAGCCCTCGTGGCGCAGGAGCCGGGTGAAGATCTTGACCTTCGACGAGCGGGCGCCGGGGTCGAGGTTGGGGTAGTGGATGCCGAGCGGCTTCGAGACCTTGCGGGACCGCCGGCCTGCTCCGCAGTCCCCCTGTGGACGGCCGTGACGCGGTACGGGCCGGCCTTGATGAGCTTGCCCGAGCGGATCCGGAAGCGCCCCTGGTTTGAGTGCGCCACCGGCTTGATCGGGATCGTCCGCTTGCGAATCACCTTGCCCTTGCGCGGCGATGCGAAGCTCGACCCGCTGGCCCGGGAACGAACGGGCGGATGCGGCCCTTGGCCTTGATCCGCGCCGCCCACCTGGACGCTCTTCTTGCCGCCGACGTTCAGGAACATCGTCGCCGGGCCGGGCGCCGCTGGGCGCCGCCGGCGCCGAGGCTGCCCGGCGCTCGGCGGGCCGGCCGGTCGTGAGCGTCGGAGGGCCGGACTGGGCGGCGGCTCCGGCCGGAACGAGCGCGGCGAGGAGGAGGGCGGCAGGGAGAGCGCAGGCGAGCTTTCACGGCGCGGGAATTGTAGGAGGGTCAAAGGATGAGCTTTGCGCTCCATGTAGCGGATCGAGATCCGCCAGGCGACGAGCGCGAAGCCGACGAGGAACGCGAAGTGGCCGAGCGTGGCCCAGCTCCAGTCGCCGAAGACGGAGTCGCGCACGAGCTGGACGCAGTGGTAGAGCGGGTTCAGGTTGCCGAGCACCTGGGCCCACTGCGGGAGCCCGCTGAGCGGGAAGAACGTGCCCGCGACCAGGAACATCGGGCGTCAGGAGGCCGCTCTGCCAGTACGAGAAGCTCTCGATCTTGTCGGCCTTGGCGGCGATGAAGATCCCGAACGACGGCCCAGCCGTAGGCCGAGAGCGCGGCGATCGGCGGCACGAGCAGCATCCCCCAGCTCGGGTCGAGCCCGAAGATGATCCCGACCAGGATCGGGACGGTGCCGTAGACGCCCACCCGCGCCGCGATCCACAGCGCCTCGCCGGTGACCAGCTCCTCGACGTCGACCGGCGCCGCGAGGATCGCGTCGTAGGTGTGCTGGAACTCGTACTTGACGAACGTCGAGTACATCGCCGGGAAGGCGCCGGCGAAGAGCACGGTCGTCGCGACGATCCCGGTGGCGACGAACTCGATGTAGGGAACGCCGGCGACGCGTCGAGACCAGCGAGCCGAAGCCGAAGCCGAACGCGAGCAGGTAGATGGTGGGGTCGACCGTCGACGAGAACGTCGACGAGCGCCAGAACGAGGAGAAGTTGACGATCTCCCGCACCATCACGCCCGCGCAGGGCGGTCGGCTCGAGGCGGTGCAGGCGGCGGTCGCCTCGGCGACGGACATCAGGTGACCTCCTGCGGCGGCTTCGCCGCCTGACACGCTTCTTTCGGCGCTAAAGCGCCTCATGAATCTCCTCTCCGGTCAGGAGGACGAAGACGTCCTCGAGGTTCGTGACGCGGCGCATGCCGTCGAGCTCGGCGGTCGCCGTTCGAGTGCAGGATCGAGACCGAGGTGCCGGTGCGGCGGCTCGACCAGCCGCGCTCGCTCGCGAGCCGCTCGACCTCGGCCAGTCGCTGCGGCGGCCCGTAGACCTCGATCGCCTCGGTCGCCGGCGTGCTCGGCGATCAGCTCCCGCGGCGGCCCGACGGCGACCGCCTTCCCGTGGGACATGATCGTCACCTGGTCGCAGAGACGCTCGGCCTCCTCGATGTAGTGCGTGCTCATCAGGATCGAGACGCCCTCTGCGCGCATGCGGTCGATCGAGCGCCCACATGCCCACGCGGACCTGGGGGTCGAGGCCGACGGTCGGCTCGTCGAGCAGCACCAGCTGCGGCTGGTGGATCAAGCGCGCGCGCGATCAGGAGGCGGCGCCGCATGCCGCCCGGAGAGCTCGCCGACCTTCGAGTCGCGCCGGTCGGCGAGCATCGCGATCTCGAGCGCGCGCTCGATGGCGTCGTCGCGGTCGGCCGCGCCGACCCGGTAGAGGTGCGCGAAGACGAGCAGGTTCTGCTCGACGGTCAGCGACACGTCGAGGTTGTCGAGCTGCGGCACGACGCCCATCTCGGCGCGCGCCTGCTTCGAGTCGTCCGGCAGCCGGTGGCCGAGCACCTCGAGCTCGCCCGCGTCGGCGATGACCTGCGCCGTCAGCGCCTTCATCGTCGTCGACTTCCCGGCGCCGTTGGGCCCGAGCAGGCCGACGCAAGTGCCGTAGGGGACATCGAGGTCGAGGCCGTCGACGGCGGTGATCTCGCCGAAGCGCTTGACGAACCCGCGCAGCCTGATCGCGGAGCGATCGGCTTTCGAATCGGCGAGCTCATGAGGTGAGGATGATGAAGGCGAGCGCGTTGTTGATCGGCGTGCACCGCCATCGTCGGGTAGATCGACCCGGTCCGCTCGTAGATCCAGGCCAGCGCGAGCCCGAGGACGGCGAGCTGCGGCAGCACCGTGAGGCTCGACGTGCCGGTGTAGTGGAAGGCGCCGAAGATCACGGCCGAGATCACCGCCGCGGCGACGAACGGGAGCGCGCGCCTCATGCCGCGGAAGACGAAACCGCGAAAGAAGATCTCCTCCGAGATCGGCGCGGCGAGGATCACGAGAAGGCCGATCACGATCGCGGCGCACCGTGCCGTGGTTGAAGCCGAGCGCCCGCGTCAGGTCCTTCTGGTGGGGATGGACGAGGTTCGCGTAGGCGATGACGAACACGAAGTACGCGCCGTAGGCGATGAGCGCCGTTCGCGCGGCCGCCCCGCTCCCGTCCGGCGGCCGGCGCAGGCCGAGCGCCTCCCTCGTGACGGGCTTTCCGTCCCCGGGCATGATGAACGCCACGGCCACGAGCGTCGCGGCGAGCATCGCCTGGAGGACGAGCTTGGCGGCGACATCCTTCAGCCCGGGGTCGAAGATCGCGACGACCCCGCCCTCGAGCACGACGGCCACGAGCAGCACGACGATGCCGAGGATGGTCTTCGAGGGGCCCCAGGTCGGGGCCTCGGGCGCCGATGGCGGCGGGGCCCGATCGGTGGCTGGTGGCGCCGACGCTTCGGGGGGGGCAGCGAGGGAGAAGTGGTCACCGAGCGCATGGTATGGGCGCCCGATTCGAGCTTTGGGGATTCATCCGGGCTATGGGGCGGATGAACCCCCAAAGGCTTTCGGGAGGTCGGCGAGGGAGGCGATATCGCCGTTGCCCGAGCGGTCAAGGAGCAGCGCCCGGATGCCCGCCGATGCCGCCCCGGCCACGTCCTCCTCGTTGCTATCTCCCACGTGGAGCGCCTCAGCCGCGTCACACCCCGCCGCCTCCAGCCCCGCGCGGAAGATCGCCGGGTCCGGCTTGGCCGCACCGACGGCGGCTGATGTGACGACGCCGTCGAGCAGTCCGAGCAGCCCCACCCGCTCGAGCACCTCCGGCAGCGCGTAGTCCCAGTTCGAGACGACCACCAGCCGGAGCCCCCGTTGCCGCAGCTTCTCCAGCGCCGGGGAGGCGTCGTCGAAGGCGCGAAACCGGATGGCATCCATCATCTGCTCGACGCTGACCTCCCTTCCGAGCTCCCGCGATAGAAGCGCCACGCAACGCGCACGAAGGTCGGCGAGGGAACAGGAATCCTTTCCCTCGCCGCTATGCCCGCTTGTAAAAGGCCATCTCCGCCTCGAAGGCCGCTCGAGCGGCTTGCGGCTCCAGCTCGAGCGCCGCTGGGAGGTGGACCCATGGCGGCTCAAGGTCCACGAGCGTGCCCAGCGCGTCGAGAAGGACGGCCTGCATGGCAGGAACCCTAGGCCGGTGGGGCGAAAACACATTCGGTGAACCTCGCCGCGATCTCCCTATCGAGCGATGCCGTCTCCGCGATCATCACGATGGCCGTCGCCATCGGCGTCGCCTTCCTCGTCGATCGCCTCGTCATCGGTCGCGGCGGCCGCGTCGCGGCTCGCATCGGTGACGGCGGCGTCTCGCGGGCGGCCCAGACCCGGCTGCGGGTGGTCCGCCGCCTCGTCTTCGTCCTGATCATCCTGATCGGCGCCGCGCTCGCGCTTTCGCGCTTCGACAACTTCAACCGCCTGGCCACCGGCATCCTCGCCTCGAGCGCTGTCCTCACGCTGATCATCGGGCTCGCTGCGCGCCAGGTCCTGGCCAACCCCATGGCGGGCATCCTGCTCGCCGTCACCCAGCCGATCCGCATCGGCGACTCGGTGACGATCGAGGACGAGACCGGTCGAGTCGACGACCTGACGCTCTCCTACACCTACCTCGACCCCGGCGACGGGCGGCTCATGGTCGTGCCGAACGAGAAGGTGGTCACGAACGTCGTCTTCAACCGCTCTACCGGCGATCGAACGGCCCCACCCGCCGCGTCGGTGTGGGTCCCGCCCGGCGCCGATCTCGGCCGGGCTCGCTCCGCGCTCGAGGCGGCGGAGATCGCGACCATCGACGTGGCCGAGATCACCGCCGACGGCGTCCGCCTCGAGGTCCACGGCCGCCGCGACCCGGCGCGCACGAAGACCGGCGCCGAGGAGGCGAAGCTGCGCGAGCGCGCGCACGAGGCGCTCCGGGCGGCCGGGGTGCTGTCGTAGATGCGGAGCCGACGATGCCCGACGGCTACCCTTTGACGGCTCCATGACGCAACGCCAGCGCAGACGGCTCCGGCGCCGGCGCGGCTCGCCCGGAAAGAAGATCCTGTTGGGGATCGGCGTCATCGCCGCCATCGGCGGGATCGCACTCGGTGCCGCCGCCGCTTGGGTGATCTCGATCTATGACTCCGCGCCCGCGCTCGGCTCGCTGAAGCCGATCAAGAAGGGCCGGATCACTCAGGTCTACGCCGCCGACGGCACCCGCATCGGCGTGATCCACGCCGACAACATCCGCCAGCCGATCCCCGGGGCCAAGATCCCCCAGGACCTGAAGGACGCCACGGTCGCGATCGAGGACAAGAACTTCTACGAGCACGGTGGCATCGATCCCGAGGCGATCGTCCGCGCCGGCGTCAAGGACCTGCTCGCCGGCGGCAAGCCCGTGCAGGGCGGCTCGACGATCACCCAGCAGCTCGTGCGCAACCTTTACATCGCCGACCCGCAGGAGACGATCGAGCGCAAGATCAAGGAAGCGCACCTCGCAAACGACGAGGAGGCAGTGCACTCAAAGGCCTGGATCCTCAACAAGTACCTCAATACCGCGCCCTACGGCACGAACAACGGCGCGACGGCCATCGGAGCCGAGGCGGCCGCCGAGACCTACTTCTCGAAACACGCGAGCGAGCTCTCACTGGCCGAGGCGGCGATGATCGCCGGCCTCCCCCAGGCGCCATCGCAGTACAACCCGTTCCTCAACCCGCGCGCCGCGATCGCTCGCCGCAACGACGTCCTGCTCGCGATGGAGCAGCAGGGCTATATCTCGGCGAGCGAGTACGGCGGCGCTGTCCACTCGAGCCTCGGGCTCGAGCCGAGCCAGAAGTACAACCGCATCACGCAGCCCTACATCTTCGACCTCGTCAAGCAGCAGCTCGTCGACAAGTACGGCCTCAACACGGTCGAGACCGGCGGCCTCAAGGTCTACACGACGCTCCAGCCCCGCCTCCAGGAGGCCGCGCAGCAGGCGGTCGACGCGTGCTCGGTCTGCTACTCGGGCGGCGGCCCGGCGTCCGCCCTCGCCTCGGTGAACCCGAAGACAGGGGAGATCGTCGCGCTCGCCTCGACCCAGCGGTTCTCCCAGAAAAGCCAGTTCAACTTCGCCGCCCAGGCGCACCGCCAGCCCGGGTCATCGTTCAAGACGTTCGTGCTCACCACCGCGATCAAGGACGGCGCCGACCCGAACGCCACCTACTACAACGGCAACTCGCCGAAGACGCTCCACATTCCGGGCGGCGGCTCGTGGCAGGTCGCGAACGCGGAGCCCGGCGGGGGCACGTACGACCTCACCCAGGCCACCTGGGACTCGGTGAACGTCGTCTTCGCGCAGCTCGGGCTCGACGTCGGGCCCGAGAACTTCGCCAAGACCGCGTACTCGATGGGCATCACCTCGCCCCTCGGGATCAAGCCCGACCAGAGCCCGTGCAAGCTCGGGCCGAACTGCTTCATCCCGCCCGCCGACGCGATCGGCGGTCTCAGCGTCGGCGTCACCCCCCTCGAGATGGCGGACGGCTACGCGACGCTCGCGAACGGCGGCACCTACCACCCGGCGACCGCGATCGCCAAGGTCGTCTTCCCAGACGGCAAGACAGAGACCGCGGCGAAGGATCCGGGCAAGCGCGTCCTGAGCCCCGGCGTCGCCTACGAGGTCACGAAGATCCTCGAGGGCGTCATCTCCAGCGGCACCGGCGCGGGCTACACCTCGATCTCGGGCTGCCCGAGCGACGGCGAGGCGGGTAAGACGGGGACCTCGCAGGGCCTCTCGGACGCTTGGTTCGTGGGCTTCACGACGGACTACGCGACCGCGGTATGGACGGGCCATCCGCTCTCGCGCGCGGAGACCGGGTTCGGCGGGCCCACGTCCGGGCCGATCTGGCGCCAGTACATGGACGCGGCAGCCGGCGGGAGCTGCCAGCCGTTCCAGCAACCCACCAACCTGCCGAGCCTCTCGCCGTACTACGGGCAGTACACGTCGTCGGCGCCCTCGAAGTCGCCCAGCACCACGTACTCGACGCCCAGCTATCCGTCGACCCCCTCGACCTCGACCGGCGGCAACGCGTCGTCGAGGGGCTCGAGCGGTGGCTATCCGCCGAACCTCTATGCGCCGGGTGCCGGTCAGGGCCCGCTGCCGACGCCGGGCGGCGGCGGCGGCGGTGGTGGCGGTGGGGGCGGTGGCGGTGGGGGCGGCGGCGCGCCCTAGACCCAGATGAACGGCGAGTTCGACCTGATCGCGAAGTTGCGGTCGCTCGCCGAAGCAGGGGGGGCGGCCGGGCTCGGCCGCGCCGACCGGGTGGCCGTCGCAAGCGGCGACGACGCGGCCGTCACCGTTCCGCACGGGGCCACCGCCACGTCGGTCGACGCCGCCGTTGAGGGCGTCCACTTCGACCTCGCCACGGCGCCGCCCCGCGCCGTCGGCGCGAAGGCGATGGCCGCCGCGCTCTCCGATCTCGCCGCCATGGGCGCCGCGCCGGGCGAGGCGTACGTCATCGTCGGGATCCGGGAGGGCCTGGCCGAGGAGGAACTGCTCGAGGTCGGCGCCGGCCTCGTCGGCGTGGCGGGCGAGCACGGCGTCGCCATCGTCGGCGGCGACGTCACCCGCGCACCGGTCCTGTGGCTGGGCCTCACGGTCGTCGGTCACGCGGGCTCGTCGGAGGAGCTCGTGAGGCGCTCGGGCGCCAACCCGGGTGACGCGCTCGTGGTGACGGGAGCGCTGGGCGGCGCGGCAGCCGGCCTGCTGCTGCTCTCCGAGCCAGGCCTCCGGGACGACGTCGAGCCGGATGTCGCGGCCGAGCTCGTGCGGCGCCAGCTCGAGCCCGCGCCGCGCCTCGCCGCAGGGCGCGCGCTCGCCACCGCCGGCGCGACCGCCATGATCGACGTGTCCGACGGCCTCGGCTCCGATGCCGCGCATCTCGCGGCGGCGAGCGGGGTTCGCATGGAGATCGAGCTCGACCGCCTTCCCCTCGAGCCGGGTCTCGCGGCGCTTGCGGAACGCGCTTCCGCCGAGGCGATCAAGCTCGCAGCCTCAGGCGGCGAGGACTACGAGCTCGTGGCGACGATTCCGCCGGAAGCCCTCGAGGCGGCCTCGCGAGCGGTTAGCGCCACCGGAACACGCCTGACGCGGATCGGCGAGGCGCTCAGAGGGGCTGGGACGGTGCTCCGGGATCCTGACGGCGCCGAGGTGGCGCCGTCAGGCTTCGATCAGCTCGGACGGTCGCGAGCTCGATCCGGGCGCGCCTGATCAGGCTCGCCTTCGTCAGCATCTCTCGTGCGACCGCCTGCGCGTCGACGCGATACTCCCCTGCGTGAATCAGTCCGGTCAAGTGCTTGAGCCTCCCCTCCGGGAGCAATCCGTGTATCCCCGTTCGGTCCCGGGCTGCGCTTCGTCTCCGCTGCATTGATCGGTCCCTCCTCCTCGCTACCCGATAGGGAATTTGTCCACACCGCCTCGCTCGCCGCCTCGGCGTCGGTGTGAGCTTCGTATGCAATGTCCCGCCCGCGAGGGGACCTCGCCGGCCCTGGCGGGCCGGCCTCAGCGCCTGCACCGGCGACGAAGACGAGCGAGGCGACCGATCCCGCCAGCACGCAGCCGCAGATCGCGATCGGCGCCCGGATGCCCCAGTCGCCGATCGAGAGCGCGACCGACCAGACGACGCCCGCGTCGAGGTCGAGGCGGCCGGCGACGCTCGCCGCACCGAGTATGAGCGGCACGCACGCCGCCGCGATGGCTGCCATCGACGGCCACCTCCGGGGACGCCGGCCGCGTCGCCCGGCTCGCGCCTCGAGCACCCAGGGGTGGGCCAGGGGAACCAGGAGGAGCGCGAGGTAGGGATTCACGATCCAGACCGCAAGCAGAGCGACGCCGCTCCAGAGCCCGAGGGCGGCCGCCGCGGCCTCGGGCGCCATCCTGACCGGCATGCGGTTGCGTCCGAGCCACCACCAGATCCCCACCGCCGCGGTCACCGGCACCAGGAGCGCCAGAAGCTCGCTCGGCCCGACCGCGTACCGCCCCGGGTCGAAGGGGAACGACGGTCGCGGGACGATTCCGATGAGGGCCATCGCGTAGAGGAGCGCCAAGGCGACGAGCAGCGGCAAAGAGCGCCTCGACGCCCACGCGAGCGCCGCGCCCGCGGTCCGTCGCCGGCCGGCGCGGGCGAGGGAGTCGACGGCCGCGACGATCGCGGGGATGAGGAGTCCGAGCGCGAGTCCCGCGAGAGCCCAGCCGGGGATCAGGTTGCCGGCCACCTCGAGGTAGGCGCCGGGGCCGTGGACGGGCTGGCCGGGCGCGGCGTCGAGAGCGAGTACGAGGTCGACAGCAGCCCGCCCGAACCGGTCGAGAGTCTTGGCGGAGAAGTCGTCGAGGCGATCGTCGGCGGGGGACAGGGGGCGCTCCCCGGCCGACGAGAGGCCGACCGCGTCGAGGCCCCTCGAGATGAGCACGGCCTGCTCCCCGAGGCCGCCGGGGAGGGCGAGCGCCGCGAGCTGGCCGAACGGCCCGGGCTCGTGAGCGTGAAGCCCGGTCTGGTCGAGGAGCGAGAGCTCGGCCGTGCGGACGAGCTGTATCGAAGCGCTCTGCGCGTCGGTGGAGGAATCGAGCACGTACGGCTGTCGCACGCTCGCCGACCCCGGCTGCTCGAGCGCGACGATCGCGTCGACCACGGATGGGTCGAGGTAGCCGTCGACGAGCGCGCTCGCGCCCGACGCGCCCGATGAAGAGCCATCGGTGGAGACAAGGACGATCGTCTTCGTGTGCTGGGAGGTCCCGATGCTCGAGGCGAGCTCCTCGAGGGCTCCCGTCGCGGCCGCGCTCGACGCGGCGCCCGGAGGCGAGGCCGTGTCGCGCGGTGCGATCAGGACGATCTCGTTGTGGCTCGCACCGGGCAGCCTCAGGATCACGTTCGTGAGCGACCCTCCCTCGCCGAAGCGCTGCACGACGACCTGCCCGGCGGTGACCGTCTTGAACGTCTTCTCGACGAGGGCCGCTGCGGCCGAGTCACCCCTCGAGCCCGGGGATCGGCTCGGCGCCGCCGCGATGATCTGGCGCGCGTAGCCGGCGGCAACCTCGCGGTCGAACCCGGCCGGGGCGACCAGTGGGCGGAGCGGCCCGGGCTGCGACTGGAGCGAGAAGAGCAGGGCGACCACCGCCGCGATGGCGGGAAGGAAGCTGAGGCGGTAGAGGCGTAGGTCGACCACGGTGGGCGGGCGCCCGCGTGCGGGAACGCTCAGCGACCGAGGCTAACCTCTCCACATGCCAGCCGCCTCGGCGCGGATCCTGCTGGTGGACGACGAGCAGGCAATCCAAACGCTGCTCGCCTACCCACTGCGCCGCGACGGATACGAGGTGGTGCCGGCGCACGACGGGCGGGAGGCGCTCGACCGCTTCGCCGAGCAGCGGTTCGATCTCGTCGTCCTCGACGTGATGCTTCCGCGGGTCGACGGCATCGAGGTCTGTCGCAGGCTGCGCAGCCGCAGCCAGGTGCCGATCATCATGCTCACGGCCCGCGACGACGAGGTCGACAAGGTGCTCGGCCTCGAGATGGGCGCGGACGACTACATCACGAAGCCGTTCTCGGTCCGCGAGTTCCGCAGCCGCGTCCGCGCAGCCCTCCGCCGGGCGGACATGATCGCCGAGCGCACCGGCGCCGGGGAGCCCATCTCGGCCGCCGACCTCGAGATCGACCTCGAGCGCCGCACGGTGATGATCCGCGCCGAGCGCGCCGAGCTGACCTACGTCGAGTTCGAGGTGCTCGCGACGCTCGCCCGCTCCCCGGGCAAGGTTTTCTCGAGGCAGATGGTCCTCGAGCGGGTGTGGGGGGATTCGGCTTATCGAGATCCGCGGACCGTCGACGTCCACATCCGCCATCTACGCGAGAAGCTCGAGAGTGACGCGAGCTCACCCGAGTATCTGCTGACCGTGCGGGGCGTCGGATACCGCTTTCGCGACGACGACTGACCCCGTGGCGCGGCCCGCCGGCACCGGAAGCGAAGCCGAGGATGCCGGCGGATGAATTCCGTCCGCACGAGGCTCGTGCTGCTGTTCTTCGCTATCACCGCAGCGGCCGTGGGCTTCGTCTACCTCTACGTGGTCCCGCAGCTCGAGTCGAGCCTCACGGCGTCGAAGCTCCAGCGGCTCGAGGGCGTTGCGATCTCGCAGGGCGCCCGCTTCTCCGGTGCGCTCGACTCAGCGGCCTCCCGGGCGCGCCTTGAGAGGATCGTCAGCGCCACCGCGCAGAAGGCCGACGCGCGGGCGTCGCTGCTGGGGGTCCGATCGGGCCCGCAGGGACCCCGTCCCGAGTTCGTCATCGCCGACTCCGAGATCGAGCGCACCGCCGTCGCTCCGAGCTATCCGGCGGCGGTCACGGCGGCGGCGACCGGGCGTCCGGGCACGGCGGTCGAGACCATTGGGTCCCAGCAGATCGGCGAGACCGCGATCGCGGTCTCGCGGCGCGGGAATCCGCGATGGGTGCTCGTGCTCTCGGCGCCGCTGGCGGAGGTGGCCGACAACGTCGCGCTCATCAAGCGGCAGATCGTGATCGCGGGGGCCATCGCCCTGACCTTCGCGCTCGGGGCCGGCTGGCTGGTGGCGGGGGCCCACGCACGCCGGCTGCGGCGGCTCGAGAGGGCCGCGGAGAAGGTCGCCGAGGGCGACTTCCGAACGCCGATACCCGACCTCGGGGGCGACGAAGTGGGCCAGCTCGCAGCCGCCCTCGACGAGATGCAGCGAAAGCTCGCGAGGCTCGACAGCGCGCGCAAGGCGTTCATCGCGAACGCGTCGCACGAGCTGCGCACGCCGATCTTCTCGCTGGCGGGCTTCGCGGAGCTCCTGGAGGACGAGGACCCCGACCCCGCCGCACGCGCGGAGTTCGTCCGCAACATGCGGGAGCAGATCGCTCGGCTCACGAAGCTCACCGCCGACCTCCTCGACCTCTCGAAGCTCGACGCCGACGCGATGGAGATCCGCTCCGAGCCCGTGGAGCTCGGAGAGCTCGCGGGGCGCGTGAGCGCCGAGTTCACGCCGGCGGCGGAGCGGCACGACTCGCCGATCGCCGTCCGGCCCAGGCGGCGGGCCGTGGCCAACGCCGATCCAGACCGGGTCGCTCAGATCATGCGTATCCTGATCGATAACGCCCTCACCCATACACCGGCGGGAACCTCTATCGCAGTGAGCGCAGATACGAGCAACGGCAGCGCCATCCTCGTTGTGGCCGACGACGGCCCCGGGGTCGATGCGCATTCGCGCGGGAGGATCTTCGAGCGCTTCTACACCGCCGACCGCGTCAGCGGATCGGGGCTCGGCCTCGCGATCGCGCGCGAGCTGGCCGACCGGATGGACGGAGCGCTCAACCTCTCGTCGCGGCGCGGGCGCACCGAGTTCACGCTGAGCCTGCCGGCCGCCGGGAGCAGGCGGGCGTGAGGCTCGCGCGACCGGCTCTGGCGGCGACGCTCGTCGCCGCCGCGGCCGCCCTCGCCGCATGCGGCGAGGGCGACGGCGGCGGCGACAGTACGACGCCGCCGGCGGGCTCGTCTGCGTCGGCGCCGTCGACAACGCTGCCGCGCGTCGCGATCGAGACGGGCGCGTCGGGCTTCGACCCCGAGCGGATCTACGCGGAGGCCGCGCCGGGGGTGGTGACGATCCGCTCCTTCTTCGGCCACCCAATCGGCGGCGGAATCCTCGGTGGGGGTGGATCGGCCGCTGAGGGCTCCGGCTTCGTCATTGATTCGAACGGCGAGATCGCGACCAACGCCCACGTCGTCACCGATGCCGAGGCCGGCGGGACGTCGGGCCAGATCCACGCGGCGAAGTCCGTCTACGTGCAGTTCACCGACGAGAACCAGGTGCCGGCCAAGGTCGTGGGATTCGACCCGGACGCCGACGTGGCGCTCCTGCGGGTCGATCCGGCGGGCCTCGACCTGCACCCACTCACCCTTGCGACGAGCGAGAAGGTCCAGGTCGGCCAGCCGGTTGCCGCGATCGGCAGCCCCTTCGGCGAGGACAACTCCCTCTCGGTAGGGGTCGTTTCGGCGACGGACCGCACGATCGACTCGCTCTCGAACTTCAAGATCGAGGGGGCGATCCAGACGGACGCATCGATCAACCCCGGCAACTCGGGCGGCCCGCTGCTCGACGCCAATGGGGACGTGCTCGGCATCGACCAGCAGATCAACACCACCTCGGGCGGCAACGAGGGCGTGGGCTTCGCCGTCCCGATCGCGCTCGTGAACCGCTCGCTCGACCAGCTGCGCTCGATGGGCCACGCCCAGTACGCCTACCTCGGGGTGCGGACCGAGCAGCTCTATCCGCAGCTCGCCGACAAGCTCGGAATTCCCTCGGAGAGGGGCGCGCTCATCTCTTCGGTCATCCAGGGCGGGCCGGCCGAGGGCGCCAACCTCCGCGGCTCCGACAAGACGATCCATTTCCAGGGCTCCGAGTTCAAGGTCGGCGGCGACGTGATCGTCGCGGTCAATGGCCACCCGATCAGCAAGGCGAGCGACCTGCCGATCCTCGTGGCCCAGCTCGATCCGGGCGACACGGCGACGCTCACGATCATTCGCGACGGCAAGCGGATGGACGTGGACGTGAAGCTCGCGACCCGGCCCGAGAACCTTTCCGGCTAACCGGCCCGCCTGGACGCGAAAAAGGCGTAGCTTTCCGCAACCGTGCTCCAGGAGGTTGCCCTCGGTCCCCGCTCGCTCGCCGACTACACGCATCTGGCGGGCCGCGGCCTCGTGGCCGAGATTCGCGAGATGGCAGCGGCGCTCGAAGGAAAGCGGGTGCTCCACGTGAGCGCGACCGCATTCGGCGGCGGGGTGTCGGAGATCCTCTACACGCTCGTGCCGCTCATGCGCGACGTGGGCCTGGACGCCCACTGGCACGTGATCCTCGGGCGGGAGGAGTTCTTCAACGTCACGAAGCTCATGCACAACTCCCTCCAGGGCGATCCGCAGGCGATCTCGGACGAGCAGTGGGAGGTGTTCGAGGCCTACAACGCGATGAACGCCCAGGGCCTCGAGGGCGACTGGGACCTGATCATCGTCCACGATCCGCAGCCGGCAGGCCTCCGGATGAACGCGGCCGAGGTGGCCCGGCGCTGGGTATGGCGCTGCCACATCGACCTCTCGACTCCGAATCAAGAGACGCTCGGGCGCCTCAAGCCGCTGATCTCCGAGTACGACGCGAGCGTCTGGCATCTCGAGCAGTACGTCCCTGCCGGGCTCGACGGGGGCCTCAGAAAGATCGTGCCGCCGGCCATCGACCCGCTCTCGCCCAAGAACATGGCGCTCTCGCCCGAGGACGCGGCCTTCGTGTGCGAGCAGTTCGGGATCGATCCCGAGCGCCCCCTGGTGACCCAGGTCTCGCGGTTCGACCCGTGGAAGGACCCGATAGGGGTCATCGACGCCTATCGCCTGATCCGCGAGCAGCGGCCCGATGTGCAGCTCGCGCTCGTCGGCTCGATGGCCACCGACGACCCCGAGGGCTGGGAGTTCTTCCACTCCACCTTCCGCCACGCCGAGGGCGACCCGGACATCAAGATCCTCAACAACCTCAACAACGTCGGGGCAATCGAGGTCAACGCCTTCCAGTCCCAATCGGACGTGGTGATGCAGAAGTCACTTCGCGAGGGCTTCGGGCTGACCGTCACCGAGGCGCTGTGGAAGGGGCGAGCGACCATCGGCGGCGACGTCGGGGGGATCCCGCTGCAGATTGCCGATGGCGAGACCGGCTTCCTCGTGTCGAGCCCCGCGCAGGCGGCGGAGCGGGCGGTGGAGATCCTCGAGGACCCTGAGCTCGCCAAGCGCCTCGGGCGGGCCGGCAAGGAACGCGCCCGCGAGCGCTTCCTGACCCCGCGTCTGCTCCGCGACTGGCTGCAGCTGATGGGTGAGCTCGACGTCTGAATCACCCACTCGGCGCCGGAACGGGTAATCATGCGTTCATGCCCGACGACGAGCGCCTAGTCATCGTTTCCAACCGCGGGCCGGCGGAGTTCGAGCTGGACGGGGACGGCGGGCGCACCGTGAGGCGCGGCGGCGGCGGCCTCGTAACGGCGCTCTCGGGCCTGGTCGCCCACCGCGGGGCGCTCTGGATCGCGTCAGCGATGACCGAGGAGGACACTGCGGTGAGTCGCGAGGCGGGCGGCGACGCCGTGGAGGTCGAGCTCGACGGGGTCTCCTATGACGTTCTCCTCGTGGAGAGCGACGCGGTGGCGTATGACCGCTTCTACAACGTCATCGCCAACCCGATCCTCTGGTTCATCCAGCACTACCTGTGGGACCTCTCGAACGCGCCGGACATCCGCCGGGAGGAGGCCGAGGCTTGGGACCTCGGCTACGAAGTCGTGAACTCAGACATCGCCGACGCCGTGGTCAGCTCGATCGCAGGCGACGCGGAGCCACTGGTGATGCTCCACGACTACCACCTCTACACCTGCCCGGCGCTCATCCGCGAACAGCGGCCAGATGCGTTCCTGCAGCACTTCGTCCACATCCCCTGGTCGCAGCCCGACTCGTGGCGCATCCTCCCGGCGCGGATGCGCGAGGCCATCTACCGCGGCCTCCTGGCCAACGACATCATCGGCTTCCACACCAGCGCCTACTGCCGCAACTTCCTGCACTGCTGCCGCGAGTTGATGGAGCTGGACGTCGACTATGTGAGAGGCGCTGTCATCCACGAGGGCAGGGAGACGTGGGTGCGCGCCTACCCGCTGGGGATCGACGCCCGGCGCCTGGAGCGCGCGGCCGCCTCGGAGGAGGTCGCCGCCTACGAGGAGGAGCTCCTGCGCCGGCGGCGCGACCACCTCATCATCCGCGTCGACCGCGCGGATCTGTCGAAGAACGTTCTTCGCGGCTTCACCGCGTTCGACGTCTTCCTTCAGCAGCACCCTGAGTTCCGCGAGCGCGTCACCTTCATCGCCCACCTACAGCCCTCGCGCACCGACGTCCCCGAGTATCAGGAGTACCTGGAGCGGATCGAGGCCCTGGTGGCGGTGGTGAACCACCGTCACGGCACGACGGACTGGATGCCGATCGACCTGCGCATCTACGAGAACTTCGCGGACGCGGTCGCGCGCTACAAGCACTTCGACCTGCTGATGGTCAACTCCCTGTTCGACGGGATGAACCTCGTCGCCAAGGAGGCCCCCGCCGTCAACACCCGCGACGGGGTCGTGATGCTCTCCGAGAACACGGGAGCCCACGAGGAGCTCGGCGACTGCACGCTGACCGTCAACCCGTTCGACATCCAGGAGCAGGCCGACACGATCCACCGCGCGCTGACGATGTCGGCCGAGGAGCGGGAGCTCCGCGCGTCGCGCCTGCGCGAGATCGTCCGGCGCCGCGACCCGGGCGTCTGGATCACCGAGCAGATCGAGGACGTGCGGGCGAAGCGGGCTGAGAACAGGGCGGCGGCCGCGAGCTGAGCGGCGCGCCCGCTGACTACAGCGGGTGCAGGGGGAAGGGCGGAGGGCCGTCGCCCGGGCTCGGGGCCGGCGGGCGCGGTGCGGGTGTTGGCGGGGGCGCCGCGGGCGGAGGTGGCGTGGGCGGCGCGGGCGGGGGAGGTTGCGCCGGAGTCGGAGGTGCCGTTGCGGGCGGGGTTGCGTGGGTGGCGTGCCGTTCGGGGCGCGTTCCGACGTGCGGGCGTGGGTTGGGGCGGCGAGGGAGGTTGGCGTGGTGGTGCTGGCGCGGGTTGCGATCGCGGCGACCGCTGGCACTGATGCGGCGTTCGTCGCCCAGGCGCTCCGTGTTTGGCGCGCTATTCACCGCTATGCGGGAAAAGGCGCCAACTCGGCTCTGTTTCGCTCCCGGAAGGCCGATGTTGGCCGCGAGCGGCGGTGGCTTCGGGCGCTCGAGCAGGCCCGGGCCCACCGCGATCACGACCGCGGCCGCGGCCACGATGGCGACCACGCGGCCCAGATTCGCCCAGCGGATCCGCGCCAACACCTCCATAGCCAGCAACAACCCCGCCTTCGTGCCACCCGCCCCGTTCGAGCGGAGCGCCACCAGCCGGCCGCTATAGTCGTCCGCCGCCTTGGCAGCCATCAAGACACCCGAGTACGAGCTCGTGCTGATGCTCGATCCGGAGGCGCCGGACGACCGCCGGGAGCAGATCGTCGCCGACGCGCGGTCGCGGATCGAATCCGCGGGGACGATCAAGCACGACACCTCGTGGGGTATGCGCAAGATGGCCTTCGAGATCCGCCAGCGGACCGAGGCCGACTACCGCTTCTTCCGGTTCGAGAGCGAGCCGCCGCTCCTGCGCTCGCTCGACCACGAGCTCAAGATCGCCGACGGGGTCCTGCGCTTCCGGATCTTCAAGGTCGATCCACGCTCCCCCGTCGTTGCGCCTCCGGCGCCCACGCCCGGCGGCGCGCCGGCGCCTCGCGGCCCCCGCCGTCCTGACGCGGCCCCAGAGACACCGCCTGCGCCTGCGGCCCCCGAGGCCGATGTCGCTCCGGCGGCGGCCCCCGAGGCGGAGGCCGCTCCGGCGGAGGCCGCCGAGCCGGCAGCGCCTGCGGAGGCCGAGGAAGCCCCGCCCGCCGAGGCGGCCGAGGAAGCCCCGCCCGCCGACGCGCCAGAGGCGCCAGCCGGGGATGAGCCGGCCGCGGAGGGCTCGAGCGAGCCCGACACGCCCGCGCCCGAGCCTTCGTAACCCGCAGGTTGCGGCTTCGGCCCCAGCCGGGGGAGAGAACGCGCCGGTTCGCTGCTTAGACTCCTGACGGATCAAGCGAACTTGAGGAAGGGGGCCATCGAAGTGGCCGCAACAAACATCAATACGGTGGTCGTCACGGGCAATCTCACCCGCGACCCCGAGCTGCGACACCTGCAGAGCGGCACCGCGGTCTGCAAGCTGCGAGTTGCCGTCAACAGCCGTCGCAAGGACCAGAGCGGCGAGTGGGTTGACAAGCCGAACTACTTCGACGTCACCGTGTGGGGCGCCCAGGGCGAGAACTGCTCGAATTACCTGACGAAGGGGCGCCCGGTCGCGATCGAGGGTCGTCTCGAGTGGCGCGAGTGGGAGGGCCAGGACGGCAACAAGCGCCAATCGGTCGAGATCATCGCCAACTCGGTCCAGTTCCTCGGCAGCCGCGGGGACACTCCGGCTCAGGGCTCGGGGAACGGGTTCACGGCGGAGTCCGACGTGCCGGCCGATACGTCCGACTTCACGGACGCCCAGCCGGCGGCGGTCGGGACCTCCGACGACGACATCCCCTTCTAGCCTCCACCCTCGATCCCCGCGGCGCGCCCACGCGCTGCGGCTATCATCCGCGCTTCGCGCCGCCCTTCGGCGGCGCGTACGCGTGAATATGGACGCTCGACCCAGCAAGATCCAACTCGGAGCGAGGGCCTGATGCCCGCTCCTCGCGAGCGCACGGGCCCCCCACGGCGACGGCGCGGTCCGGCGGACCGCATGCGCCCCCGCAAGTACACGCGGATCAACGTCGAGGAGATCGACTACAAGGACCTGAACCTGCTCCGGCGCTTCCTGTCCGACCGCGGCAAGGTCCGCTCGCGGCGCGTCACAGGGCTCTCGCGCGAGCACCAGCGCCAGCTCGCGGTCGCCGTGAAGCGCGCGCGCGAGATTGCGCTCCTTCCGTACGTGGGAGAGCGCTAGGCGATGGCGCAGGCGATCCTCCTCAAGGACGTCGAGACGCTCGGAGAGGCCGGCCAGGCCGTCGACGTCTCTCCCGGCTACCTCCGCAACTACCTCCTGCCGCGGAGGCTGGCCCAGCCGGCGACCGATGCCTCGCTCGCCGACGCGCAGCGGCGCCTCGAGGCCGCGGAGCGGGCCGCCGAGGAGGCGGAGAAGCGCGCCGGGGAGACCGCAGCCCTGCTTTCGAAGACCGTGTTGACGATCCAGCATCGCGCCGGCGAGGACGGGCGCCTCTTCGGCTCGGTCACCGCGAAGGAGATCGCCGATGCGATCGCAGACGCCCGTGGGCTGCGCGTCGAGCGCAAGCGCATCAAGCTCTCCGAGCCGATTCGCGCGCTCGGCACCTACCTTGTTGAGATCGAGCTTCCCTCGGGCACCACCGCTCGCGTGAAGACGATCGTCGCGGCCGAGGATTAAGCGTCCGCAAATCGCGCCTTTGCGCCGTGCGGGCGCGGCCCGCCTGTGCTTTGCTCGGCCTCAGGGCCGGAAGGGACGAAATCCGCCGCCCCGGGCCCTCTAATAGACGGTCGCGCCGCAAGGCGGCGCTGGATTCACCATGGCAACCGCGCAGACCAACGTCCCGCCCCAGAACCTCGAGGCCGAGGAGTCGGTGCTGGGCGCGGTGATGGTCTCCGAGAAGGCGCTCGACATGGTCATCATCGACGCCCGCCTCTCCGATGACGACTTCTATCGCGAGCGCCATCGCATCATCTTCCGCGCCGTCAAGACGCTCAACGGGCGCGGGGAGCCTGTCGACTCGCTGACGGTCATCGAGCACCTGACTCAGATCGGCGAGCTCGCCGAGGCGGGCGGCCGCGACGCCGTCGCCGCACTTGCGTCGACCACGCCGGCCCCGCTCAACGCCGGGCACTACGCCAAGATCGTGCGCGAGAACGCCCTCCTGCGCCGGCTCCTCGAGGCCGCGAGGAAGATCGAGGGATCGGTCCAGGGGAGGGAGGGCGAGCCTCGCCACCTCGTCGAGCAGGCCGAGAGCCTGCTCTTCAAGGTCGCTCACGACGAGCAGGCCGAGGACTTCCGCGAGCTGTCCAAGATCCTCGATGACGAGACCGTGCGCCTCGAGAAGGTCTGGAAGGCGGGCAACGCGGTCACCGGCACGCCCTCGGGGTTCGAAGACCTCGACGCGATCACGGGCGGCTTCCAGCCCGGCAACCTGATCATCGTCGCGGCCCGGCCGGGCATGGGCAAGAGCGGGCTCGTCGCCAACATCGCCGAGCACGTGGCCGTCAACGAGCACCGGCCCGTCGCCTTCTTCTCGCTCGAGATGTCAGAGATGGAGCTGGCGCAGCGGCTGATCGCGCGCCGCGCGCGGATCCCCTCCGACAAGCTGCGGAAGGGCGCCGTCAACGATCGCGACTGGAGCCGGGTGCTCCGCGAGTGCAACGAGCTGGAGGGCGCGCCACTGTGGATCGACGAGTCCTCCGACCTCGGGATCCTCGATCTGCGCGGCAAGGCGCGCCGGCTTCACGCCAAGGAGCGCGAGGGTGGAAGGGGCGGCCTCGGCCTCATCATCATCGACTACATCCAGCTCATGCGGGCCGAGGACCCGCGGATGAACCGGGTCGAGCAGGTTGGCCAGATGAGTCGCGGCCTGAAGCTCCTCGCGCGCGAGCTGGGCGTTCCGGTGATCGCCCTTTCGCAACTCTCACGCGCCCCCGAGCAGAGGACCGGGCGCGACAAACGGCCGATCCTCTCGGACCTCCGCGAGTCCGGCAACCTCGAGCAGGACGCCGACCTCGTCACCTTCATCTACCGCGAGGACTACTACCGCAACTGGGACGAGTCGGTCGACGACGACGAACGCGAGCGGTTGAAGGGCATCGCCGAGCTGATCGTCCGCAAGAACCGCAACGGGCCGACGGATACCGTCGAGCTCGCCTTCCTCGAGGACTACGCATCGTTTCGCACCAAGGCCCGCGGACCCGACCGGCCGGTCGAGCAGAAGCCCGGCGAGGGCCCGCCCCTGGTCGAGGTCGCCGACGAGTGACGGGACAGGTCGAGAGGCTGCGGGCTCCATGCCCGGTGGGTGCCTGCGACGGCAGCGGGTGGATCGTCGATGCAAACGAGGTCGCGCATCCGTGCGAATGCCGCGAGCGCCAGCGCGCACAGGCTCGCACCCGTGGTGTCAACCAGGCGCTGCCGCCCCGCTACCGCTCTGTCAGCTTCGACGCCCCGCCGGTCTCGGACATGGCGCGAGACGCCCGCTCGCGGGCAGTGGTGGCGGGCATCAGGTCCTACCTCGACGATCTCGACGCGAACCTCGCCGAGGGTCGCGGCCTCTGGCTCATGGGCGACGTCGGCACCGGCAAGACGACGCTCGCCATGCTGGTCTCCCGCCACGCCATCGAGGCCGGCCGGAGCGTGGGCGTGTACTCGCTGCCACGCCTCCTGGCGCAGATACGCCGTACCTACGACGCCGACTCGAGGGAGGACTCCTACCTTGCGTTCTTCGACCGTCTCACGTCGGTCGAGCTCCTTCACGTCGACGACCTCGGCGCCGAGAAGAGCTCCGACTGGGTGCTCGAGCAGCTCTACGCCATCGTCGACGAGCGGTACCAGGCCCGCAGGGCGATGGTCGTGACCACCAACCTGGGCGTCGAGCAGCTCGAGGAGCAGATCGGCCAGCGGACGGTCTCACGGCTGGTGGAGATATGCGGGGACCCGCTGCCCCTGTTCGGCGACGACCTGCGCTACCGCGTCGCCTGATCCCTCCATACTGAATCTCTTGCGGCCGCCTTCGGCGCCCCTTACACGCTTCTTTCGGGGCTTACGCCCTCATAATCACACCTGAAATGCCCGGCACAGTCATCGTCGGCACCCAGTGGGGTGACGAGGGGAAGGGAAAGGTCACCGACCTCCTCGCGGAGCGCGCGGACGCCGTCGTCCGATTCCAGGGCGGCAACAACGCGGGTCACACGATCATTCGCGACGGCGAGGTCTTCAAGCTCCACCTGATCCCGTCGGGGATCCTCTACCCCGGCAAGCTGTGCGTGATCGGCAATGGCGTCGTGGTCGACCCGGGCGTCCTGATCGGCGAGCTCGACGACCTCCGGCAGCGGGGCATCGACACATCCGGCCTGCGCATCTCGGCCAACGCCCACGTGATCATGCCCTACCACGTGAAGCTCGACACGGCGGGAGAGGCGAAGCTCGGCAAGCTCGAGATCGGCACGACAAAGCGCGGAATCGGCCCGTGCTATGCGGACAAGGCGGCGCGCCTCGGCATCCGGATCCAGGACCTCCTCGACCCGAAGATCCTTCGGAAGAAGATCCTCGCGGCGATGGAGCCGAAGAAGCAGATGCTCCGTCCGTTCGAGCGCGATCCCGAGCTCGACCTCCACAGGATCGCCGAGGACTACCTCCGCTACGGCCACCGGCTCGAGCCGCACGTCGCGGACACAGCGAAGCTCTGCTGGGAGGCGCTCGACGCGGGGCGAACGGTCATCTTCGAGGGCGCTCAGGCGGCGATGCTCGACCTCGACCACGGCACCTATCCGTTCGTCACCTCCTCGAACCCGATCGCCGGGGCGGCCTGCGTCGGCGCGGGCGTCGCTCCAACCGACATCGACGAGGTCTGGGGAGTCGCGAAGGCCTACGCGACGCGGGTCGGCGCCGGCCCCTTCCCGACCGAGCTCGACGACGACATCGGCCGACGCCTACAGGAGGCCGGGGGCGAGCGTGGCACCACCACCGGCCGCTGGCGCCGCTGCGGGTGGCTCGACCTGGTCGCGCTCCGCTACGCGGCGCGACTCAATGGCCTCAGCTCGCTGGCGATCACCAAGCTCGACGTGCTGGCGGGAATCGACCCGATCCGCGTCGCGGTGCGCTACCGCTCCGGCGAGGGCGCCGTCCTCGACGAGTTCCCGTACCACCAGTCCATCCTGCACGCCGCGACCGCCGAGTACGAGGAGCTGCCCGGCTTCGACGACGACATCGGCGGCTGCCGAAGCGAGGCGGAGCTGCCACGCGAGGCGCGCGACTACCTGGAGCTGGTCCGCGAGAGCACGGGGGTGCCGATCCGCCTCGTCGGCGTGGGGCCCGGCCGCGACCAGGTGATCTGGATGGGCGAGGCCGAGCGGCGCCTGCGGGCGGCGTAAATAGACTCCCGCGCTGTGAGCGCGCGGCAGCACAAGGGGAGGGTGTGGCGGGGAGCCATTGTTCAGGGCCGCGCCCGAACCCTGCGGGTGTGATGTTCGAGAAGGTCCTGGTCGCGAACCGGGGTGAGATCGCGATTCGGGTCATGCGGACCCTTCACGAGATGGGGATCGGCTCGGTTGCCGTCTACTCGGAGGCCGATCGCGACGCCCCGCACGTGCGCTACGCGGATGAGGCGCACCTCCTCGGCCCCGCGACCCCAGCGGAGAGCTACCTGGCGATACCGAAGATCGTGGAGACGGCGCAAAAGGCCGGCGCCGAGGCCATTCACCCCGGCTACGGCTTCCTGGCCGAGAACGCCGATTTCGCGACGGCCCTCGACGGCGCCGAGATCACTTTCATCGGCCCGCCGGCGAGCGCGATCGAGGCGATGGGGTCGAAGACGCGGGCTCGGGAGATCATGCAGGACGCCGGTGTCCCGATCGTCCCCGGCGCGACCGAGCCCTCGGCCGACGTGGACGCCGCTCGCAAGACCGCCGCCGAGATCGGCTATCCGGTTGCGTGCAAGGCCGCCGGCGGAGGCGGGGGCAAGGGCTTTCGCGTCGCGACCTCTGAGGACGAGCTCGCCGACGCCTTCGAGGGCGCGGCCCGAGAGGGCGAGAAGTTCTTCTCCGACCCGCGCGTCTACCTCGAGCGCTATCTGGAGGACCCACGCCACGTCGAGGTCCAGGTGCTCGCCGACTCGCACGGCAACGTGATCCACCTGGGCGAGCGCGACTGCTCGATCCAGCGGCGCCATCAAAAGCTGATCGAGGAGGCCCCGGCTCCGCTCGTCGACGCCGAGATGCGGGAGCGGATCGGAAAGATCGCCACCGACGCTGCGGGTGCCGTCGACTATCGCGGGGCGGGGACCGTCGAGGGGATGCAGGCTGACGACGAGTACTTCTTCCTCGAGATGAACACCCGGGTGCAGGTCGAGCACTGCGTTACCGAGATGGTCACCGGCATCGACATCGTCCGCGAGCAGGTGCTCATCGCCGCCGGCGAGCCGCTGTCGATCGCCCAGGACGAGGTTGAGTGGCGGGGTCACGCGATCGAGTGCCGCATCAACGCCGAGGCGGCGCACAAGAACTTCGCGCCCGCCCCGGGCCGGATCGACAGCTACGTCGAGCCTTCGGGGCCCGGGGTCCGCGTGGATTCAGGCCTCGAGGCGGGCTCCGAGGTGACGCCGCTCTACGACCCAATGGTCGCGAAGCTCATCACGTGGGACGTCGACCGTGAGAAGGCCACGGCCCGGATGCTCCGGGCCCTCGGCGAGTACCGAATTGAGCCGCTCGTGACGCTGATTCCGTTCCACCAGGCGATTCTCGCGACCGAGCAGTGGGCGAGCGCCGAGACCTGTCGCGACCTCGTGGGTGACAAGAAGTGGCTGAAGAAGCTCGCGCCCGAGAAGGCCGGCGAGGGCGGCGAGGACGACGACGCGGGGGAGCTTGCCGAGCGCACCTACAAGGTTGAGGTCGACGGCCGCCTTCACGCAGTGAAGGTCATCGGAGCAGCGGCACCCGCCGGCGGCGCCGCGCGGGTAACGGCGGGCGGGCGCAGGCCGCCGAAGCGCGAGCGAAAGTCAGGTGGCGGGGCCTCGGCGGACACGGAGGCGCTCCTCTCGCCCCTTCAGGGGACGGTGCTCAAGGTCGCCGTCGCCGATGGCGACGAGGTGGAGGAGGGGGCGCTCGTCTGCGTGATCGAGGCTATGAAGATGGAGAACGAGATCACAGCGCATCGCGGGGGCAAGGTCACCGCGCTTCCGATCGCCGAGGGTGGCGCCGTGGCCGCCGGCGACCTCCTGGCCAAGATCGAGTGACCTGATTGCACCCGGTACGCCGCGGCGGGCGCTGGCGCAAGCGCTGGGTCTACGTCGCCGCGTTCGCCGACGAGGTGATGGCGTGCGCCGCCCGGGTGGAGATCGGGCCGCTCTCGCAGACGTTCTGGGCGATCCTCGATCGCCAGAGCGGCGAGCTCGCCGAGCGGACCAAGCTCCGTGTTCCCGGCGTGCGAGGGGAGGTGCGAGGCGACGCCAGGCAGATGACGATCGTCGCGCGCGAGGCGGGCGGCTCGCTGAAGGTCGGAACGGGGACGCCGGTCGAAGTGACCTGCCCGACGGGCGAGGGAGGCGAGGTCTGGACGCGAAAGCTCGCAGGGGTGCCCGTCGAATGCGACCTGCGTATTGCCGACCGGCGCTGGAGGCTGGAGGCGCTCGGCGTGACCGACGAAACCTCCGGGTTTCACCCTCGGCACACGGTCTGGAGCTGGTCAGCCGGAGTCGGCGAGCTCGCCGGCGGCGCCTCGGTTGCCTGGAACCTCGTCGAGGGGATCAACGACCCCCCGCGCGGCTCCGAGCGGGGGATCTGGGTCGACGGCGAGCCATCGGAGCCCGGGCCGGTGGCGTTCCAAGGGCTCGACGGGCTCGTCTTCGACGATCGCAGCCGGCTCGACTTCACGAGCGAGGCGGAGCGTCGGCGCGAGGAATCGCTCCTCGGCGTGCGCTACAGCTACCGCCAGCCCTTCGGGAGCTTCACCGGCATGCTCCCGGGTGGCCTCGAGCTGGTGCGCGGGGCGGGCGTGATGGAGCACCACGACGCCGTCTGGTGAGACCGCCGCGGGCTCAGCCGGGGTACCGCGTGCGAACGACCCCGCGCCAGGGCGGCTCCTCGCCCGCCCGGAAGACGTACGAGTCGCGGCCGGAGAGCGTCTCGAGCGGAACCAGCTTGGGAACGGCTCTGTCGAGGAGCGGTGTCCGGGCGAGGGCCGCGACCTGCGCCGAGGTGGCGTGGCGCGTCGCGCGCGACCAGCCGACGAGCGGTATCTAGAGCCAGTTAGTAACCCTGCGCCTCACTGGGCGCCTAAGCGGATACGACCGCTCAGGCCGCGAAGTGGGCGCCCAGAGCGAAGCCGGACCCGCGCTCCTGCTCCTTGTCCATTCCGGGCGTCTCGCGACCCTCCCCCCAGACGCCTGCTTTCACGAGGCAGTGGAGGATTGTGCGCGGCTAAGGGGTCTGGTGGCCGCCTGGATCACGTCATCGCGCATTTCGTCGCGTTCACTGGGTGTCGCTGCCCGCCACGGCGAACTACGCATCGTTCCCGTGGCTGGACGCGGATGACGGCGCCTCTCGGGGCACTTACCGTGGAGTCCAGCCCAAACGGAGGTGAGGGTGGCCAACGACCAGCAGAAATACGAGGTGGAGGCCCGCGTCGCGCAGCCGGGTCGTTCGGAGATCTCGACCAAACGAGCGACGATCGCCTTCGACAGCTCGCCCCAGATGGGCAACGAGCTTCCCGGCCCCGCGGAGCTTCTCTGCAGCGCGTTTGCCGCCTGCCTCCTCAAGAACGTCGAGCGCTTCTCCGAGATGCTTCCCTTCCGCCAGCAGGGAGCCTCGGTGCGCGTCGAAGCCGAGCGCCAACAGACGCCGCCGAGGTTCGTCCGGATTGGCTATGAGCTCCGGGTGGTCACCGAAGAGCCGCCCGAGCGCGTCGAGCTTCTGCAGCGAAACCTCGCCAAGTACGGCACCGTCTACAACACGCTCGCGGAAGTCTGCGAGATCTCTGGCGAGGTCATCGGGGTCTCACCGTCTCGGGAATAGAGCAGCTCGGGCAAGCCGGATGACAGGACTGAGCGCAAGTGAGGCTTGGCAGGCGGCGCGGTGCGGCGAGGCCCAGATCCTCGACCTGAGGACGGAGGCCGAACGCCGCCGTCACGGCTGGCCGCCGGGCGCGACGCGAGTCTCGCTACTGCGCCACGCTCTTTGGCCGAGAACAGCCGGAACGATCTATCTCTGTCAACACGCGAACCGGTCGAAGCTGACCCGCTGGCGTGGTGCGGCGGAGATCACCGACGGGTGGAAGGGCTGGGAAGCGGCGGGGCTTCCAATCGAGCAACACGAGCCATGAGGCACGCGACCGCAGGTGATCAGGGCTCGGCTGGCGGCAGAGGAGCTCGAGGTCGCGCTGAAGCGATCGATCTCGGACGGCCGCCCCGATTCGGGGTTGCGTCGCCCGAGCGGGCGAGTTCGTGGTCGGCATCAGGCTGCCTGCGACAGCTGCGTTGGTCGCGTCTTCCTCGCAACCTCGGTCGGAAGAAGAACCGAAAGCAAACCGGCCACGACGAGGAATCCACTCGATACCCATAGGCAGGCGGTGAGCCCCTGCCATTGATAGAGGAGACCTGAGAGGACGGTGCCGGCGAGGCGCCCGAACGCGTTGGCCATGTAGTAGAAGCCGACGTTCATCGCGACCTTCTCGTTGTCCGCGTAGGCGAGGATGAGGAACGAGTGAACCGCGGAGTTCATCGCGAAGGCAACGCCGAACGGAATCAGCCCGCAGATGATCGCGAGCGTCGGGTCGACGCCGGTGTTGAGGGCAACCGCCATCGCGGCAGGGAAGATCGCCACCCCGAACGCGAGCCACACCGCGGTCCGCCCATCGGGCTCGCCGCCCGGGCCCGCATGACGGCGAACGAAGCGCGGCGCCGCCGCTTGAACGGCGCCGTAGCCGATCACCCAGGCGGCAAGGAGGGTTCCGACCTGCCAGAAGCTCCAGCCGAGCTCTGAGTAGAGGAAGAACGGAAGGCCGACGACGAACCACACGTCGCGGGCGGCGAACAGGAAGATGCGCGCGGCGGCGAGGATGTTGACCGCCCGGTTGTTGGAGAACATGTGCTTGAACTCTGCCTTCGCGTCAGGGCGACCCAGGTGGCCACGTATCGAGGTCGAGGTCACGATGAGGGCGATGAGCACGAGCACCGCCAGCGCCAGCACGGCGCTCTGAAATCCGAACAGCGTCAGCAGCAGGCCACCCAGGAAGAAGCCCACTCCCTTTAGGGCGTTCTTCGATCCGGTCAGGAGCGCGACCCAGCGGTAGAGCGCTGACTGGTCGTCCCCGCCGACGACGATCTTGACGGCGCTCTTGGAGCTCATCTTGTTGAGGTCCTTGGCGACGCCCGAGAGCGCCTGGGAGACCATGACGTAGGGGACGACGAGCAGCGACGGCGGGGCGAAGCCGAGCATGCAGAGCGCCGTGACCTGGATCGCCAGACCCATGAAGAGCGTGATCTTGAGGCCGAGACGGGCAGCGAGCCACCCCCCGACGAGGTTGGTGACGATGCCGGCGATCTCATAGAAGATGAACAGCGAGGCGACCTGGAGTGGCGTGTAGCCGAGCTGGTCGAAGTAGAAGAGGACCAGGGTCCGGATCGCCCCGTCGACGAGCGTGTCGGTCCAGTACGCACCCGTCACGAAGATGTAGTTGCGCATGTCCCGCCGCCGCTCTTGCGCGGCGTCCGTGGATGCGGCGCCTGCGGTGCTAGCCATCGGCTCCCTCGGCGACGGCAACCGTCTCCTTCGTGGGCAGAGTCGTTGCAACCGTGCGGGCGAGCTCGACGAGGCGGTTGGCGTAGCCCCATTCGTTGTCGTACCAGGCGAGGACCTTCACCTGGGTGCCGTCGGTGACCATGGTCGAGGGGCCGTCGACGATCCCCGAGCGGGGGTCATCCTTGAAGTCAACCGAGACCAGCGGCCGGCACTCGTATCCGAGGATGCCGGCGAGCGGCCCCTCGGCAGCGGCTTCGAGGAGGCCGTTGACTTCTTCGACCGTCGTCGGCCGCGCCACCTCGAAGACGCAGTCCGTAAGCGAGGCGTTGAGCATCGGTACGCGCACGGCGAGGCCGTTCAGCTTGCCCTCGAGCTCCGGGAAGATGAGCCCGATAGCAGTCGCCGACCCGGTCGTGGTCGGGATCAGCGAGGCGCTCGCCGCGCGGGCCCTGCGGAGGTCCTTGTGCGGGGAATCGATCACCGTCTGCGTGTTGGTCATGTCGTGAAGGGTCGTGATCTGCCCGTGGCGGATGCCGATTTCCTCGTGGATCACCTTCACGACCGGCGCCAGGCAGTTGGTGGTGCAAGATGCCGCGGTCAAGAGATCGTGGCGCTCGGGCTGGTAGAGGTGGTCGTTGATACCGACGACCAGGTTCAGCGCGTCGCCCTTGACCGGGGCGGCGACGATGACCTTGCGCACGCCCTGCTGGAAGTAGGCGTCGAGCAGCTCCCGCGTGCGGAACTTTCCCGTGCACTCGAGGACGACCTCGACGCCGAGCTCCCGCCAGGGGACATCGCCGGGCTCGGCGGCGTTGCTGTAGCCGAGCCTCGTCCCGTTGACGAGAAGCGCCTCGCCGTCGCCGTGGACGTCCTCAGACCAGCGACCGTGGATCGAGTCGAACGTCAGCAGGTGGGCGACGGTGTCCGCATCGCCATGGAGCTCGTTGACGTGGACGAACGCGAGCTCCGGCCAGCCCCAAGCGGCGCGCAGGGCCAGGCGCCCCATGCGACCGAAGCCGTTGATCCCGACGCGTGCGGTCATCCTGCGCGAGGCGTCATGCGGTTCTCTTCTCCAGCTGGCCTCGCTCGGCAGCCGCGCAGCGCTCGCAGCGAAGCTTGCGCGCCGGCGGCTCGCTGGCGACCGGGCGGTTGATCGGCATGCTGAAGGTGAGGTGCTCATCGGACTCAACCAAGTGCTCGGTACACAGCCCGGCGCCGCAGCGACCGCAGACGGCGACGGCGGCGGTCTCCTCTGGACGGCAGTCGAGGCAGTTCATCCAGGCCTACACAGCTCGCCCGACGGGTTCGCCCAGCGGCTCGGCTACCGGCACCGGCCCGTCCTCAGTCCACCAGCGCCGGCGCAGCCACAGCGCGACGTAGACCAGGCTCACCAGCACCGGGACCTCGATCAAGGGGCCGACGACGCCGGCGAGTGCCTGCCCGGAGCTGGCTCCCCACACCCCGACGGCGACGGCGATCGCCAGCTCGAAGTCGTTCGAGGCGACCGTGAAGGCGAGCGTCGCGGTTCGCGGATAGCCGAGGCGCATAGCCCGTCCGGTCAGGAAGCCGAGCGCCCACATGATGGTGAAGTAGGCCAGCAGCGGCAGCGCGATACGCGCGACGGTCAGCGGGTTGGCGGTGATGTGATCACCCTGGATCGCGAACAGCAGCACAACGGTGAACAGCAGGCCGTAGAGCGTGATCGGCGCGATTCGCGGGATGACCGTCGACTCGAACCAGTCCCGGCCGTGCGCGCGCAAGCCCCATCGCCGTGTCAGGTAGCCCGCGGTCAGCGGGATCCCGAGGAAGATGAGCACGGTCCGTCCAACCTCCCAAACCGAGACCTGGAAGCCCTGGGTGTCGAGTCCGAGCAGGTTTGGGAGCGCGTTCAGGTAGAACCAGCCGAGGAGCGCGTACGCGACGACCTGGAAGATCGCGTTGAAGACGACCAAGACGGCGGCACGATCGTTGTCTCCGCCTGCGAGGTCGTTCCAGACCAGCACCATCGCGATGCAGCGCGCGAGGCCGACGACAATGACCCCGGTCCGGTAGGCGGGTTCATCGGCGAGAAACAGCCACGCGAGCGTGAACATCAAGGCGGGGCCGACGACCCACGACAGAAACAGCGAGACGCCGAACATCCGCCCGTCCCCCCGCATCCTGCCCATGTCCTCGTAGCGGACCTTGGTCAGCACCGGGTACATCATCAGCAGCAGACCGAGCGCGATCGGCAGGCTGACGGTCCCGACCTTGAGGGTGTCCAGGAAGTCGTTGAGCCCCGGCACCAGTGAGCCAAGCGCCAGGCCGCCGGCCATCGCGAGGGCGATCCAAAGCGGCAGGAACCGGTCGAGCCTCGACAGGCGACCGACTACGCCGGCGTCGCCAGGCTCGGTGGCGACCTCAGAGCTGCCCCCAGGCTCAGCCATCCGGCAGCAGCTCGCCGAGCAGCGTCCGGACGTGCCGCTCGATCCCGTCGCGGATTCCCCGCACGGCCTCGAGGTCCTTGCCCGCCGGATCCTCCAGCTCCCAGTCCTCGTAGCGCTTGCCCGGGTAGATCGGGCAGGCGTCGCCGCAGCCCATCGTGATCACGGCGTCGGCCGCCTTTACAACCTCGTCGGTGAGCGGCTTCGGGAACTCCTTGCTGATGTCGACCCCAACCTCCTCCATCGCCGCGACGACGGCGGGGTTGAGCTCATCGGCTGGGTCGGAGCCGGCGGAGCGAACGTGGAGCCTGCCATCGGCGAGCTTGTCAAGGAGGCCGGCAGCCATTTGGCTGCGGCCCGCGTTGGCGACGCAGACGAACAGGACCTCGGGCACCTCCTTGGTCACCTTACCCTCGGACTGAGCGAGCGCCCGCAGCCGCTCACGGGCGAAGCGGTGCACGAAGAGCGGCACGAAGTCCTGAAACCGCGCTGCGGAGAGCCGCTCGAGGGAGTCATCGACCCAGCGGTCGACCGTCTCGGCGGAGAAGATCCCCGCGAACTCATCCTTGAGGCTCGCGAGTCCCGCGTCGACGTGGGCGCGCGTCCCCGGATCGAGTTGAAGCTTCACCTAACACCTCCTCAGACCGACAGGTTTCATCAAAGCTAGCCAATTGAATTGATATATTCAAATAGATGAGCATCGATCTCGAGCTGACGCCGAAGCAAAAGCGTCCGCCCGGCGAGCCCTGCTGCGAGCCGGTCGTCTATCCCGACATCGAGCGTGCGGCGGCGGAGCGGATCGCGGGCGTGGCGAAGGCGCTCGGCGATCCGATCCGGATGCAGCTGGTCGACGTCCTTCGCAAGCACGCCGGGAAGGTCTGCGTCTGCGAGCTCGTCCCACTGTTCGAGCTCTCGCAGCCGACCGTCTCGCATCACCTCAAGGTCCTCCGCGAGGCGGGGATCGTCGGCTCGGAGCGCCAGGGGCTCTGGGCCTACTACTACGTCAAGCCGGAAGCGTTGGAGGAATTGAGCGCATGGATGAGCTGATGACCGTCGAGGCCGAGAGCACGAGTTGTTGTTCTCCGGCCGCCCAGGAGACTTGCTGCGGGCCTGAGGCCAAGGCGGGATGCTGCGGCGAAACTCATGACGCCGGCTGCGGATGCAGTGCAGGCGAGGTGCCCGAGGCCGAGAAGGTGCGCGAAGTCGTCCGCGAACGCTACGCAGCCGCGGCAATGGCAGCGGGCACCGCGTCGGCGTCGTGCTGCGATGACGCTGCCGTCATAACCGACGAGCAGCGCGAGGCATTTGGCTCGGACCTTTACGGGAGGGCGGATCGTGACCTCCTACCGGACGCCGCGCAGCTCGCATCGCTCGGCTGCGGCAATCCTACGGCTGTCGCCGATCTTCACAGGGGCGAGACGGTCCTCGACCTCGGCTCCGGCGGAGGCATCGACGTTCTGCTCTCAGCGCGTCGAGTCGGCCCCGCCGGCAAGGCATACGGCCTCGATATGACGGACGAGATGCTCGATCTCGCCCGCCGAAATCAGCGCGAGGCCGGAGTCGAGAACGTCGAATTCGTCAAGGGCACGATCGAAGATGTGCCGCTACCCGAGGACCAATCGACGTGATCATCTCCAATTGCGTCATCAACCTCTCCAGCGACAAGTCGGCGGTATTCCGCGAGGCGCCCGGTACTGCGCCCAGGAGGGCGCTTCGCCGTCACCGACGTCGTCGCCGACGAGGGCATGGACGATGCGACGCTGCGCGACATGGCGCAGTGGACGGGATGCATCGCCGGCGCACTCACCACGGCAGAGTTTCGTCGCGAGCTCGAGAGCGCCGGCTTTGAAGCGTCGAGATCCGCGAGACCCACCGCGTGCACGAACAGGCAGGGTCGGCGATCGTGCGAGCCCGGCTCAGCTCTCGCTAGCGGCCGCCAGCCAGGCGCCCGGAATGGCGGTCGGTAGGGCTCGCATCGCCCGAGCGGGGCGAGATACAGGTTCCCCGATCAGTTCACCCTCGGGGCTACCCCGTTCCGTATCGGATGCCCGTAACGGACGACGCAGACACGCGTGGTACCAACCTGAGCAAATCTGAGGTGATCGGAGCGAACCGATATGGCTTGACAGAGCCAGATCGGACCCGAGGAAGCCGCGTGGCCTCGGGTT
>CAWJCU010000002.1:0-469134 GCA_963841455.1 uncultured Actinomycetes bacterium | reverse complement strand
GGGCGGCATCATCGAGAAGGAGGGGCCGATAGCCGTTTCCAACGTCATGCTCCTCGATCCCACCGACAACAAGCCGACGCGGGTCGGCGTCCGCGTCGCCGACGACGGCAAGCGCGTCCGCTACGCGAAGCGCACCGGCGCGGAGCTCGGCTGATGGAAGCCACCGTCGCAGAGGCGCAGCGCGCAGCGCCACCACCGCGACTGCGCGAGCGCTACGAGACTGAGATCGTCGGGCAGCTCACGTCCCGCTTCGGCTACGCGAGCCGGATGCGGGTACCGACGCTCCAGAAGATCACGCTGAACATGGGCGTGGGCGAGGCGAAACAGAACACGCCGCTTCTGGAGGCGGCGTCGGAGCAGCTCGCCGTTATTGCCGGCCAGCAGCCGAGCATGCGACGCGCGCGCAAGTCGATCGCGAACTTCAAGGTCCGCGAGGGGATGCCCGTGGGAGTGGCGGTCACGCTCCGCGGCGCCCGGATGTGGGAGTTCCTCGACCGCCTGATCTCGATCGCGATCCCCCGGATCCGTGACTTCCGCGGGCTCAACCCGCGCTCGTTCGACGGCCGCGGGAACTACTCGGTCGGGATCAGGGAGCAGCTCATCTTTCCCGAGATCGAATACGACTCGATCGACCAGGTCCGCGGGCTCGACGTTACGATCACTACCACGGCGCCAACCGATGAGGAGGCGTTCGAGCTGCTCCTGGCCCTCGGGATGCCGTTCTCGCAGGAGGGCCGCCCGGGCGCGGTCGACGATGCCGAGGCCGACGAGGAGGAGGAGCGGCGCAAGGAGGAGGCCCGGGAGCGCGCCGAGGCCGAGGCCGCGGCGCTCGAGCAGCTCAAGGCGGAAAACCCGGAGGCCTACGCGAAGCCCGTGCGTGAGGAGGAGGGCTCCGAAGGCGAGGAGGGCACCGAGGGTGCCGAGGGCTCCGAAGGCGCCACCGAGGCCGACCAATCAACCGAAGACAGCGAGGAGTAACCCGCACCGACCATGGCCAAGACTTCCAGCATCGTCAAGCAAGCGCGCAAGCCCAAGTACAAGACCCGGGGCTACAACCGCTGTCGCCAGTGCGGCCGCTCCCGGGCGTATTACCGGAAGTTCGGGCTCTGCCGTCTCTGCCTGCGCAAGGCCGCCCACAACGGCTACGTCCCCGGCATGGTCAAGTCCAGCTGGTAGGAGAAACGAAGTGCTTACCGACCCCGTATCCGACTACCTCACCCGCGTCCGCAACGCGCTCGGCGCCGGCCATCCCGAGCTCGAGGTGCCCGCTTCGAAGCTCAAGGTCGAGCTGAGCCGGATCCTGACGGAGCAGGGCTACATCGACGGCTACGAGGTTGAGCCGACCCGCGTCGGGGAGGCGATCCGGATCCGCCTCCGTTACACCGAGTCGCGCCGGCCGGTGATCACCGGCCTCGAGCGCGTGTCTCGGCCGGGGCGCCGCCGCTATGTCGCGAACGGCGAGGTCCCCCGCGTGCAGGGCGGCATGGGCACGGCGATCATCAGCACCTCGTCCGGGGTCATGACGGGCCACGAGGCGAAGCAGAAGGGCGTGGGCGGCGAGGTCGTCGCGTACGTGTGGTGACCCGTGAGCCGCATCGGTAGAAAGCCAATCCCGATTCCCGACGGCGTCGACGTCGAGATCGCCCCTGGACGCGTCGCCGTCAAGGGCCCGAAGGGACAGCTCGCCGAGACCGTGAGCCCCGACATGAGCGTGTCGCTCGACGATGGGATCCTCACCGTCGCACGTCCCACCGACCGCGGCCAGCATCGCGCGCTGCACGGCCTGACCCGCTCGCTCGTCGCCAACATGATCGAGGGAGTCACCAACGGCTTCGAGCGCCAGCTCGAGATCCAGGGCGTGGGCTACCGCTCCCGCCTATCCGGCCGCAACCTCGAGCTCTCGGTCGGCTACTCGCACACCGTCACGGTCGAGGCGCCAGACGGCATCGAGTTCGAGGTGCCGCAGCCCACGCAGATCATCGTCCGCGGAATCGACAAACAGCTCGTGGGCGAGATGGCCGCGCGCATCCGCCGCGTCCGCCCGCCGGAGCCCTACAAGGGCAAGGGGATCCGCTACGCGGGCGAGCAGGTTCGCCGGAAGGTGGGCAAGCGCGCATGACCGTCAGGACGAAGCCACAGGCACGCCTCCGCCGCCGCCGCCGGGTGCGCGCGAAGATTCGCGGCAGCGCCGAGCGGCCCCGTCTCTCGGTCTTTCGGTCCAACCGCGGCATTTCCGCCCAGCTCATCGACGACAACAAGGGCACCACCGTCGCCGCAGTGTGGTGGACCGAGGCCGAGCTCCGCAAGCTTTCCTCGCTCGATGGCGCCAAGCGCGCAGGCGAGGTCCTGGCCGCGCGCGCGAAGGACGCCGGCGTCTCCAGCTGCGTCTTCGACCGCGGCGGCTACCGCTACCACGGGCGCGTCCGGGCGCTCGCAGAGGGCGCCCGCGAGGGCGGCCTGTCGTTCTAGAGGGCAGATGCCACCCGCTACCGTGATCCGACCATGATCCTCGAGCGCGAAGTAGAGACCGTGAACCCGCAGGGGCTCGACCTGCAGGAGCGGGTGATCGAGATCAACCGCGTCGCCAAGGTGGTCAAGGGCGGGCGCCGGTTCTCGTTTACGGCGCTCGTCGCCGTGGGCGACGAGGAGTCCGTGGTCGGCATCGGGTACGGCAAGGCGCGGGAGGTCCCACTCGCCATCCAGAAGGCGGTCGAGGACGCGCGCAAGAGCCTGATCCGCGTTCCCAAGTTCGGCCAGACGATCCCGCACCGCATCATCGGCCGCTACGGCGCTGGTCACGTCGTGCTTCGTCCGGCGAGCCCCGGCACCGGCGTCATCGCCGGCGGCGGGGTGCGTGCCGTGCTCGAGCTCGGCGGCATCCGCGACGTGCTATCGAAGAGCATCGGCACGCAGAACCCGATCAACCTCGTGAAGGCGACGATGCAGGGCCTGATCGAGCTGCGGCGCCCGGAGGACGTTGCCAAGCTCCGAGGCCTTTCGGTGAAGCAGGTGCTGGGCATCCCCGAGGACAGCGGGAAGCCCGCTGAGGAGGCGCCGGCGGAGGAGGTGCCCACACCGGTTGCCGTCGACGCTCCAGAGGCGCCGGCCCCAGAGGCACCCGATGCCTGAGGTGACGATCAAGCAGGTCCGGTCGTCGGCGCGCTCGAACCGCAAGCAACTTGACACTCTTCGCTCGCTTCGGCTGGGCAAGATCGGGCGCGAGGTGAAGATGGACGACAGCCCTCAGCTCGACGGCATGCTTCGCGTCGTCGGTCACCTCGTGGAGGTCGAGAAGCCGTGAGCCCGCTCTCGCCCGAGGAAATCGGGCTCCACAGCCTGGCGCCCAAGCCCGGATCCAGGAAGGCGGCCAAGCGCATCGGTCGCGGCGGCGGCTCCGGCCACGGCAAGACGTCCGGCCGCGGGCACAAGGGCGCCGGGGCGCGCTCGGGGTCGAAGCGAAAGCCCGCGTACGAGGGCGGCCAGAACCCCATTCATATGCGCCGGCGCAAGCTGCGCGGCCCGAACAAGAAGATGTCGATGCCGTTCGAGCCGTTCCGCACCCGAACGCAGCCCGTGAACGTCGCCGATCTCGAGCAGCGCTTCGACGCCGGCTCCGAGGTGACGCCCGAGTCGCTTCGGGAGGCCGGCCTCGCCACGCGGCGCCATCCGGTCAAGCTGCTCGGCCGCGGCGAGCTCACCAAGAAGCTGACCGTTCGCGTGCACGCATTCAGCGCCACGGCCCGCGAGAAGGTCGAGGGCGCCGGCGGGAGCTGCGAGGCCCTCGATCCGAAGGCGGGTGAGGGCTCATGACGATGATGGAGACGCTCAGGAACTCGCTGCGGGTTCCCGAAATCCGCAGGAAGCTCGCCTTCACCGCGGCGATGCTGCTGCTCTACCGGCTCGGGGCCTACATCCCGGCGCCGGGCGTCAACATCGACGCCGTCAAGACGATCGAGTCGAACTTCTCGGGCAACAACGTCCTCGGCTTCCTCAACCTCTTCTCCGGCGGAAGCCTCTCGCGCCTATCCCTGTTCGCGCTTGGGATCATGCCCTACATCACGGCCTCGATCATCCTGCAGCTGATGACCGTGGTCGTGCCCTCGCTCGAGCGGTTGCAGAAGGAGGGCGAGGTCGGCCAGCAGAAGATCACCCAGTACACGCGCTACCTCGCGGTCGCGCTGGCCTTCGCTCAGTCGCTGGGCTACGTCTTCCTCTTCCAGTCGTTCCAGACCTCGGCCGGCTCGAGCGTGGTCGGCACGCTCACCTTCGGCAAGGTCTTCCTTATCGTGATGTCACTCACCGCGGGGACCACGCTGCTGATGTGGTTCGGCGAGCTCATAACCCAGCGAGGCGTCGGCAACGGCATCTCGCTCATGATCTTCGCCTCGATCGCGTCGCGCATCCCCGAGGGGATCACGAAATGGTGGACGAACCCGGACCAGGTGTTCGTCGTGATGATGCCCTTCATAGCCCTCGCGGTGATCGTCGGGATCGTGTTCGTGCAGGAGGGCCAGCGCCGGATCCCGGTGCAGTACGCCAAGCGCGTCGTCGGCCGGAAGATGACGACCGGCGGCTCGACTTACCTGCCGCTGCGCGTCAACATGGCCGGCGTCATCCCGGTCATCTTCGCCGCGTCGATCATGGCCTTCCCGCCGACCATCGGCCAGCTTCTCAACACGCCCGCGGCGCTCGACTTCGCCGCGTTCTTCAGCCCAGGGAGCTGGGCCTACGTGGCGGGCGAGGTCTTCTTCATCATCATCTTCACCTACTTCTACACCGCGGTCACGTTCAACCCGGTCGACCAGGCCGACAACCTGAAGAAGTACGGAGGCTTCATCCCAGGCGTGAGACCCGGACGACCTACCGCCGAATACCTGGACCGGATCCTGTCCAGGCTCACTTTCCCGGGGGCGCTCTTCCTAGGCGCGGTCGCGGCCCTGCCGACGATCCTCATCAGCCAGACGTCGGCCAACTTCTTCTTCGGCGGCACGTCGATCCTGATCGTGATCGGAGTGGCGCTCGACACCGTCAAGCAGCTCGAGGCTCAGTTGATGATGAGGAACTACGAGGGCTTCCTGAAGTAGGGCCCGGGTAGGTTCCTCGTCCGATGTCCGAGCTGAATCTCGTCCTTCTCGGCCCACCCGGCTCCGGGAAGGGAACCCAGGGAGAGCGCCTCCAGGAGGACTTCGAGCTCCCCTACCACGCCACCGGCGACATCCTGCGGGCCGCCGTCCGCGACGAGACCGAGCTCGGGCAAACCGCGAAGGAGTACATGGACCGCGGCGACCTCGTTCCCGACGACGTGATCGTGGGCGTGATCGCCGAGCGGCTGTCGCTCCCCGAGGCCGAGGACGGTTTCATCCTCGACGGATTTCCGCGCACGACCGGGCAGGCGAAGGCCCTCGACGCGGAGCTCGCGAGGATGGGGCGCTCGCTGACGGCGACGATCTTCATCGACGCACCCGACGAGGAGGTGGTCCGGCGCCTCGGTGGCCGCAGGACGTGTTCCAACGGCCACATATTCCACGTCGAGTTCGACCCTCCCGAGAAGGAGGGGGTATGCGACGTTTGCGGCGCCGAGCTCGTTGTGCGCGACGACGACAAGCCCGAGGTGATCCGCAACCGCCTGGACCGCTACCACGCCGAGACGGAGCCGCTGGTCGCCTACTACGACGAGCGGGGCATCCTCCATCGGATCGACGGGGCAGCCCCTCCCGACGAGGTGGCGGAGGGCATCCGCGCCGTGCTGGCGACGGTTCGCATGGAAGAGGAGGCGTAGCACCGCTGATGTACCGCGGCGGGATCATCGTCAAGACGCCCGAGCAGATCGAGCACATGGCCGCAGCCGGGGCGATCCAGGCTCGCTGCCTGAGGATGCTGCGCTCGAAGTGCCGCCCCGGGGTGACGACGGCAGAGCTCGACCAGGCGGCTGAGAGGTTCATTGCGTCGCAGGGCGCCGAGCCCTCCTTCCTCGGCTACCGAGGCTTCCCCGGATCGATCTGCGCGTCGCCGAACTCGATGGTCGTGCACGGCATCCCGGGGCCCTACGAGCTCAAGCGAGGCGACGTCATGTCCCTCGACGTCGGGGTGACGAAGGACGGCTGGGTCGCCGACGCGGCGATCACGGTCGCCCTCGACCCGGTCTCGCCGGAGGCAAGGAAGCTCCTGGAGGTGACCGAGCGGGCGCTCCACGCCGGCATCGCGCAGGCGCGGCCCGGCAATCACCTCGGCGATGTCTCGGCGGCGATCCAACGGACCGTCGAGGCCGACGAGCTCTCGATCATCCGCAGCTTGGTCGGCCACGGCGTCGGCCGCGCGATGCATGAGGACCCGCAGATCCCGAACTTCGGGGAGCCCGGTCGGGGCCCGGTGCTCGAAGCGGGAATGGTGCTGGCGATCGAGCCGATGGTCAACGCCGGCGGCCCGGGGGTGCGCTTGGGCGACGACAACTGGGCCGTGTACTCAGAGGACGGGTCGCTCGCGGCGCATTTCGAGTTCACCGTCGCCGTCACCGACGACGGCCCCCGCATCCTGACCCCCTGGCACGAAGGTATGTGAATTCGGACCATTAGGTCCGAAAGCAGCATGTAAAGGGCGCCAAGAGGCGCCCGCAAGTTATTCAGGAAGAACTGGCGCGCCTGGGCATAACCGCCCTCGGTCAAGCCGAGGCCGGGCCTAGGCGCTGCAGTCCGCGCAGAGGCCGCGAACGACGACCTCCGCGCCCTCCGCGGCGAAGCCCGCGGCGGCCGCCCTGCGCATGGCCGGGTCGAGGCGGACGTCCGCCTCGAGGTCCGTGACGGCTCCACAGCGCCGGCAGACGAGATGGTGGTGGGCCGCCGGGCCCGCGTCGTAGAGCGCGGGGCCGCGGCCGGCCGCCACACGCCGGAGAAGCCCGGCGTCTTCGAGGGCGTCGAGAGCCGAGTAGACGGTGGGGAGCGAGAGGCCCGGAAGCCGCTCGCCGACCGCGTCCATGACCTCCTCGGCGGTCAGATGCCGTCCGGCCCCGCTGAGAGCCTCAGCGACCATGAGCCTTTGCGCGGTGGCGCGGTAGCCGCTCCTTCGCAGGGCGGTGGCGATCTCGTCGCGGCCTGGAGCTGTTGCTTGGCTCGTGGGCATATTCGGGTCCCCTAACCACTTGTAAGGGATTCCTAAGTCTAACTGATTTGTAATAATCGCAGGCGATGATGATGGTCGATTCCACCCTGGACCGCTGGCGCGGGGCGAGCCAGCAGGAGCGCCTGCTCCAGGTCATCCAGCCCGGCCTCATCGGCCTCATCGACGGCACCGTCTCGACGCTGGCGCCGATTTTCGCCGCCGCCTACATCTCCGGCTCGCGTGCCGCGCTGCTGGTCGGCCTCGCCGCGGGCCTCGGCGCCGCGATCAGCATGGGCATTTCGGAGGCGCTCTCGGACGACGGCTCGCTGACGGGCCGCGGCAGCTCGATGCAGCGCGGCCTCATCACCGGCATCGCGACATTCATCGGCGGCACCGCACACGCCCTGCCGTTCCTGATCCCCGACGTCCAAACGGCCCTGGCAGTCGCCTATCCGGTCGTCGCCTGTGAGCTCATCGTGATCGCACTGGTGCGCAAGCGCTATCTCAAGGTGCCGCTCGCGCACTCCCTCATCCAGGTGACCCTGGCGGGCGCGCTGGTGGCCGGCGTCGGCGTCGCCGTCGGCCACGCCTAGCCGAGACCCCCTGCTATCCTCATTTTTCGGCCCGAGGGCCGTCTTTTCGTGCCTTTTCACCCGATTCATGGGGTGAGAAAGGGTTCTTTTCAATCGATTGGATACGTTGCCAGCGAGAGGCGATGAAGGTACGAGCGTCCGTGAAACCGATGTGCGAGCGCTGCCGGATCATCCGGCGGCGCGGCCGCGTGCTCGTGATCTGCACGAACCCCCGTCACAAGCAGAGGCAGGGCTGAGCTAGATGGCGCGGATCGCCGGAATCAACGTGCCCCTCAACAAGCGCGCCGAGGTGGGCCTCACCTACGTCCACGGGATCGGTCGCTCGACCGCGAACGACATCCTGAAGAAGGTCGGCGTCGACCCCGACACGTACGTCAAGGACCTCACCGACGACGAGGTCGTGAAGCTTCGCGAGGCCGTCGAGTCGCAGGAGGTCGAGGGCGACCTGCGCCGCGAGCGCTCCCAGAACATCAAGCGCCTGTCGGAGATCGGCGCCTACCGCGGCAACCGCCACCGCCGCGGGATGCCGACCCGCGGGCAGCGGACCAAGACCAACGCGCGCACCCGCAAGGGCCCGCGGAAGATGAGCGTCGCCGGCAAGCGCAAGCCGCCGGGCCCGAGGTGAGCGCCTGATGTCGCCGCAGCCGAAGCGAGGCGGCCGGCCGCGCCGCCGGGCCCGCAAGAACGTCCCCTACGGGGTCGCCCACATCAAGACCAGCTTCAACAACACGATCGTCACGATCACCGACACCGACGGCAACGTCGTCTGCTGGGAATCGGCGGGCTCGGCGGGCTTCAAGGGCTCGCGCAAGTCGACGCCGTTCGCCGCGCAGGTGACGGCCGACGCCGCCGCCCGCAAGGGCATGGAGCACGGCCTCGAGCGCGTCGAGGTGCACGCCAAGGGCGCCGGCTCCGGCCGCGACACGGCGATCCGCTCGCTCCAGGCAGCCGGCCTTCAGGTGACCACGGTGAAGGACGTGACCCCTCAGGCTCACAACGGCTGCCGTCCCAGGAAGCGGAGGCGGGTGTGACGGTGAGCGACGCAAGGCGCGAAACAAACTTTGCCCCTCCGGCAGGAGAGGTTTTCTGATGGCGCGCGACACCGGACCCCAGTGCAAGCAATGCCGCCGCGAGGGCCAGAAGCTGTTCCTCAAGGGCCAGCGCTGCTTCACCGAGAAGTGCGGCGTCGAACGGCGCTCCTACCCGCCGGGTGAGCATGGCCGCGGACGTCTTCGCCAGAGCGAGTACCGCACCCAGCTTCGCGAGAAGCAGAAGGCGCGCCGCTACTACCAGCTGCTCGAGAAGCAGTTCCGCAGCTACTACGACCGCGCCGCCCGCCAACCGGGCGTCACAGGCGAGAACCTGCTGCGCCTGCTCGAGCGGCGCCTCGACAACGTGCTCGTAAGGCTTGGGTTCGCGGCCTCGCGCCGGCAGGCTCGCCAGCTCGTTGGCCACGGACACTGGCTCGTCAACGGCCGGCGGGTCGACATCCCGAGCTACCAGGTTCGCCCCGACGACGTCATCTCGATGAAGTCCGGCTCGGGCTCCGAGGACGTCGTCCGCACCGCCACGGAGCTGACCGCCGCGGTCCCGCCCTGGCTCCAGGCCGACCACGATTCTTTGACCGCCAAGGTGCTGCGGCTGCCCGACCGCAGCGAGATCGCGACGCCGGTCTCAGAGCAGCTCATCGTCGAGCTCTACTCCAAGTAGCGCCGGCGAACGTTCACCCGAAAGGAAGTACGCGAATGACCACCAGCCTGTCCGAATTCCAGATTCCGAAGATCGCCTCTGAGAACGTCGACGACACGAAGGGGACCTTCGTGATCGAGCCCCTCGACAAGGGGTTCGGCTACACGTTCGGCAACAGCCTGCGTCGCGTTCTCCTCTCATCGCTCGGGGGCGCAGCGATCAAGAGCGTGCGCATCGAGGGCGTCGCCCACGAGTTCTCCACCGTCCCGGGGGTCAAGGAGGACGTCACCGACATCGTCCTCAACCTCAAGGACGTCGTCGTCCGGATGCACACGGACGCCGACGAGATCGAGGCTCCGCTGGTGGCGACAGGCCCCGGCGAGGTGAAGGCGAAGGACATCGACCTTCCGGCCGGCGTCGAGATCCTCAACCCCAACGCTCCAATCGCGACGCTCGAGAAGCGCACCAAGCTCGAGATGTACCTCACGCTCGGGCGCGGGCGGGGCTACTCGCCGGCCGAGGAGAACAAGTCCGACGACCAGCCGATAGGCGTCGTTCCGATCGACTCGATCTTCTCGCCGATCCGTCGTACGGCCTACTCCGTCGACACGGCGCGCGTCGGACAGCGGACCGACTTCGACAAGCTCGTCCTCGACATCGAGACCGACGGGTCGATCGAGCCGCCCGCGGCCCTTCGCGAGGCAGCGGAGATCCTGATCAAGAGCCTCGCGATCTTCACCGACGCGGACCGCGTCGAGGAGCTCACCTCTCGCGACGGCGACGGGGACGCCGAGGCGGCATTCCCGCCGCTCGGGGCCTCGACCGACGGCGACGACCGCCTGATCGAGGAGCTCGACATCGGCGTCCGCGCCTACAACTGCCTGAAGCGCGCCGGCATCCAGACGATCGGCGACCTGGTCACGCGCTCGAAGTCGGAGCTCAACGCGATCCCGAACTTCGGCCAGCGCTCGACCGAGGAGGTCATCGACTCGCTGGCGCAGATCGGGCTGTCGCTGCGACCGGAGTAGCGTTCGGCGGGGCTAGCGATGCGCCACGGCAAGCAGAGGAACAAGCTCTCGCGTGACTCGGCGCATCGCCGGGCGCTCCTTCGCAACCTCTCGCGCGACCTGATCGAGCACGAGCGGATCAAGACCTCGCAGGCGAAGGCCAAGGCGGTGAAGCCCGAGGTCGAGAAGCTCATCACGCTCGCGAAGCGGGGTGACCTCCACGCGCGCCGCAAGGCGCTCGCAGAGCTCGGGCAGGACCGCTTCCTCGTCCACAAGCTGTTCGAGGAGGTCGCGCCGCGCTACGCGGAGCGGCCCGGCGGCTACACGCGGATCGTCAAGCTCGGACCGCGGCGCTCGGACTCCACGGAGATGGTCTTCCTGGAGCTCGTCTAGGCGGCGACGCCCGGTGGGCGTCGTTCGCCTCACGATCGCCTACGACGGCGCCGGCTTCGCCGGCTGGGCCGCGCAGCCGGGCCTGCGGACGGTTCAGGGGGAGCTCGAGGCGGCGCTCGAGCGGATCCTCGGCGAGCGCATTCCCCTCTCCGTCGCCGGCAGAACGGACGCCGGCGTCCACGCCTGGGGACAGGTCGCGAGCTTCGCAGCTCGACCGCGAGCCCCCGGCCACGCTTGCGCGCTCCCTGAACGCTGTGCTCTCCGACGAGGTCGCCGTGCTCGAGGCCGCGCCGGCGCCCGACGGCTTCGACGCCCGGCGGGATGCGCGCTCTCGCACCTACTGCTACTGGATCGTCACCGCGGCCGTCCTGAGCCCGTTCGAGCGCGGCCGGGCGCTGTGGTGGCCGCACCGCCTCGATCGCGAGGCGCTCGACCGCTGCGCCGACGCGTGCCTGGGCACCCACGACTTCACCGCCTTCACGCCCACCGACACCGAGCACGTGCGCTTCGAGCGCGACGTGCTGGGCTGCGAGTGGCGGCCGTTCCCCCTCGCCGACCCTCGTGACGGGGAGCTTCTCGAGCTCTGGATCGAGGCCGACGCGTTCATGCGCAGCATGGTCCGCGTGCTCGTCGGAACGATGCTCGAGGTGGGGCGAGGTCGCCGGACCGTCGAAGACTTCGTCGCGCTGCTGGAGGGCGCCCCGCGCGAGCGCGCGGGCGAGACCGCGCCCCGCGCACGGCCTCTACCTCGCCCGCGTCGGCTACTGACCTACTGGTCGGCCCAGAAGTCGGGGAGAACCTCGCCGCGCTCCTCGGTCCGCCGCGGGCCGACCGCGATCACCTCGAGCCCGTCCTGCCCGCCCTCGAAGGCGCGTGCGACATCGGGGCCCACGCGGACGGCGTCGAGCAGCTCCGACATCCACGACCTCGTCGTCGAGCTTCATCCGCCCGCTGCCCCGGACGACGATATACACCTCCTCGACGTCCTCGTGGCGGTGCCCGAAGGCCTGTCGCTTGCCGGGCTTGACGACGTGATGCGAGACGCCGGTCTGCTCGGTATCGAGGTCGCCGCTGGCGAAACGGGCCTCCTGAGTCTCGGAGAAGCCGCCCTTGACCGCGACGTCGTCCAGCTCCTTGAGGTTCTTCTTCGTGAATCGCCATGGCTGGGATCTACCCGCCGCCGTAGGCCACAATCAGGTCGGTCGCGATGCCGACGAAGAAGCCGAGCGCGAGCAGCCACAGCCCGAGCTCGCGGTGGCCGAACTTCCGCATCCCGTTCCACACCTCGCCGATGACGTAGAGGATCGCGCCGCCGGAGACGGCGTAGAAGAGCAGCTCCATCGCCGAGGAGCTGACGTTGTAGCCGACGATCGAGCCGAGGAACGTCGGCCCCCCGGCGACGAGGCCGGCGATGACGACCCAGCCCCAGGTCGGCTGTACGTCGCCGAGCGGGCCGACGATGCCGAAGCCCTCGGTGGCGTTGTGCAGCGCGAACCCGATGATCAGCACGGTGGCAAGGCTGATCTCGCCCGTGCTCGCCGAGACGCCGATCGAGAGCCCCTCGGCGAAGTTGTGGAGGCCGATCGCGGCGGCGATCGTCATGCCGGTCCGCAGGGCACGCGCCCGCGCGTGCGTGGCCGCCTGCTCTTCGAGCGCCCGCGCGTCTTCCACGGTGAGGTCCGTCGCACCGCCGGCGATCGGAGGGGGCGGGGGCGGTCGCAGACGGGCCTCGATGACGGCGAGGCCTGCGCTCCCCGCCGCGAAGCCGGCGCCGAGCATCAGAGCGAGCCACGCGGCGTGCCCGAAGCTGCTGTCGCCGTCCTTGTAGGCGTTGACGGCGTCCTCCACGATCGTGAACCCGTGCGACATGACGTCGACGAAGAGGAAGGCGAGGACTCCGACGGCGAACATCGCCAGGCCAATCCGGGTACGCATACCGAGAAGGCGCAGCCGCGCAAACGGCAGGCCAAGGAAGATCGTCGAGCCCGCGAGGGCCCCGAGCAGAACTGTCTCGGCGAACGACATCGACGCAGGATATTAGGCGACCCTAATGCCCGTCTGCTCCATAGGATGCCGGCGGGTGTACGACACGCTGCTCTTCCTGCACGTTCTCGGGTGGCAGCGGTCCTCGCCTCGCTCCTCATCGCCGTCTACGTCGTGGCGATCTGGGCGATGACCACGAAGCCGACCTAGTCCGCCGGCCCGGTCAGCCGCCCTCGCGTGCCGCCGACCCCTACCTAGAATCGGTGTGCGTGCGAGTCCTGATCACGAACGACGACGGCATTGAGGCTGAGGGGCTGCGAGCGCTCCGAAGCGCACTTGTGGCCATCGACGGCATCGACGTCTCGGTCATCGCACCGGACTCCAACCGAAGCGCGACCGCCCGCTCGATCACCACTCGCGTGCCGATCTGGGTCGAGGAGGTGACCTTCGAGGACGGCTCGGTCGGCTACGCGACCGACGGGACGCCGGTGGACTGCGTGCGCTTCGCGGAGCTCGGCCTCGTGGGCGAGCGCCCGGACCTGATCGTCTCCGGAATCAACCACGGTGCCAACCTCGGCGATGACATCACCTACTCGGGCACGGTCGCCGCCGCACTCGAGGGAATCGTGCTCGGCATCCCTGCGGTTGCGGTCTCGCAGCAGTCGGCCGCGCGCGAGATGGGCTTCCTCCCGGGGCCGCGGTTCGAGTTCGGCACGGCCGCTCGCGTCAGCGCGCAGCTTGTCGAGAGGCTCGCGGCGCAGACTCCGCCGCCCGGGACCCTGCTCAACGTCAACTGTCCGGCTGGCGAGCTGACCGGGGTGGAGATCACCCACCTCGGCAAGCGCATCTACGAGGACGAGCTGCGCCTCGTCGAGGAGGACGGTGGGCGGCGCCGCTACCGGATCTACGGCTTCGCCCCGACGTTCGAGGCCGAGCCGGGCACCGACCTGACCGCGGTCGCGAAGGGGCGCGTGTCGATCACGCCGCTCCACTTCGACCTCACGGACCGCGAGGGGGTCGATCGGCTGCGGGAGGCCGAGCTCGAGGCGGAACTCCTCGAGGCCCTCGGCGAGGCGGTCGAGGCCGGGCCGGGTTCCGCCGCGTGAGCCCCAAGCGAAAGGAGGCCGACCCGGCGCAACGGGCGGCCGAGCTGCGCGACGAGATCGCCGCGCACGACCATCGCTACTACGTCCTCGACGACCCGGTAGTCGGCGACGACGAATACGACGCGCTGATGCGCGAGCTGCGCGAGGTCGAGGAGGCCAACCCCGATCTCGTCACCCCCGACTCGCCGACCCAGCGAGTCGGGGGGCGCCCCGGCGACCGGTTCGAGCAGGTACGCCACGCCGAGCCGATGCTGTCGCTGGGCAACGCCCGCGGGGCGGAGGAGCTCAGGGCGTGGGAAGCGCGGCTCCACAACCGGCTGCGCTCGCTGGACATCGAGCCCAAGGCGCTGCGCTTCGTCTCCGAGCCGAAGATCGACGGCCTCGCCATCTCGCTCACCTACAGAAACGGCCGCTTCGTCCGCGGCGCCACCCGCGGCGACGGGGTCATCGGCGAGGACGTCACCAGGAACCTGAGGACGATCGAGGCAATCCCGCACGTGATCGAAGATGCGCCCGAGCTCGTGGAGGCGCGGGGTGAGGTCTACCTGCCGCGCTCGGCATTCGCTGAGCTCAACGAGCGCCGGGCGGCGGAGGGCGAGTCGACGTTTGCGAACCCCAGGAACGCGGCCGCGGGATCCCTTCGCCAGCTCGATCCCTCGGTGACGGCCGATCGGCCTCTCTCGATCTGGTGCTACGGCCTCGGCGCCATGCGGGGGCTGGAGCTCTCCACACACGGCGACGAGCTCGAGTGGCTTCGCGACCGGGGCTTCAAGGTCAACGACGAGATCGCCGTCCACGAGACAGCCGACGAGGTGGTGGCGCGCTGCGAGTGGTGGGAGGAGCGCCGCGAGTCGCTCGACTTCGAGATCGACGGCGTGGTCATCAAGGTCGACCAGCGAAGCCTTTGGCGCGAGCTCGGCGTCACCGGACGCGAGCCGCGCTGGGCCGTGGCCTGGAAGTTCCCGCCGATCACCGCGACCACGACGCTCAACAGGATCGTCTGGAACGTCGGCCGCACGGGCCGACTGCTGCCCTTCGCGATGCTCGAGCCGGTGCAGGTCGGCGGGGTGACGGTCTCCACTGCGACCCTGCACAACGAGGAGGACCTCGCGCGAAAGGACGTGCGCGAGGGCGACGAGGTCGTCGTCACGCGGGCGGGCGACGTGATCCCGCAGGTGATCTCCCCGCTGATCCAGCGCCGCAAGGGCAGGCGCCTCCGCAAGCCTCGCCCGCCGAAGAAGTGCCCGATCTGCGGAACGCCGACGGTGAAGCCGGAGGACTCCGTTTGGACGATCTGCCCGAACCGGCGAGGCTGCCCCGGCCAGAACTTCCAGCTCGTGAAGCACTTCCGGGGCGCGATGGACATCGAGGGTCTGGGGGAGAAGAACGCGATGCGGTTCCTCGACGACGGCCTGATCACCGACCCGGCGTCGATCTACGACCTCACCGCCGAGCGTCTCGCCGAGCTCGACCGCTTCGGCGAGCAGTCGGCGCAAAACCTGATCAGCGAGATCGAGCGCTCGAAGCAACGGCCGTTCGGCATCGTTCTCTACGCGCTTGGCCTGCCGGGGATCGGGTACGTGAACGCGCAGGCGCTCGCCGAGCATTTCGGCTCGATCGACGCCCTTCTCGAGGCGGAGCCCGAGGAGATCGAGCACGTCGAGGGGATCGGGCCCGTTCTTGCCAACTCGCTCACCGAAGAGCTTTCCGACGAGGGCGTCCTCGAGCTGATCAAGCGCCTTCGCGAGCGAGGGCTCCGCTTCGAGCTCGACGAGTCCGAGCGCCGCCCCGAGGGCGGCCCGCTGGATGGAAAGACGTTCGTCCTCACAGGAGCCCTCCCGGAGCTGACCCGCGAGGAGGCGAGCTCGCTCATCAAGCGCGCCGGCGGCAAGGTGACCGGATCGGTGTCGAAGAAGACGGACTACGTGGTCGCGGGCGACTCACCGGGCTCGAAGCTGGCGAAGGCGGAGGAGCTCGGCGTCGAGGTGGTCGACGAGAAGGGGCTGCGAAGGCTGGTTGGCGGTTGAGCCCGGGCGGCCGGTTGGCGCCTTTTGCCCGCAGAGCGGGAAGAACGCGACAAATCCCGGCAGGACGCCCGGACTTCCGCTCGCTAACCGCCCACCCCGGCTGGCAGCGCTACGGGCTGTACCGCGCCAAGAGCGACGCCATCCGATCCTGGTGGGCGCGACCCGCGTAGATGTCGACGCCGTTCATGAGGATCGAGAAGGCGAGGCGGTGGTGACGATGGGCCTCGCAGTAACCCGAGAGGGCCGTGACGCCGTTGATCGTGCCGGTCTTTCCCCTGCAGCGGCCCGCGGCGGCGGTTCCGCACATGCGCCCGGCGAGGGTGCCGCTGCGGCACGCGCCCGCCAGCGACGAGCGGTAGGTCTGCGCGCCGCCTCGAGCGCTCATCGCCGCCAGGAGGTGCACGACGTCTCGCGGGCTCGCCTTGTCGATCCGCGAGAGCCCCGATCCGTTCTGCGTCGTGATGCCGCTCCCGACCCGCGAGGCGAACCGCTCGACCATCCGGGCTCCCCGCGCCGTCGTGCCGCGGTGGTCGCCGGCCGCGGCGAGGCGCTTGAGGAGCATCTCCGCGAAGAAGTCGTTGGAGGGGGTGTTTGTGGCGGCGATTAGGGTCGCGACGCTGGGGCTGCGCACGGCTCCGGTCGCTTCATGTTCGCGGACCGAGGGAGGTACGCGGCCGACGTGGACCCCGCCCTTCACCTTCACCCCCAGGCGGCGGAGCTTCCGGACGAGAGCGCGCGCGGCGAGCTTGGGCGGGCTGGCGGCCGGCTGCCCGCCCACATAGCCGGAGTTGTAGCTGAGGCCCGAGAGGCTTCCGAGGTACGGGCCGCCGGTGATGCCCGCCTGGGGGATGCCGTTACGCCCGTCGAAGACGTGGGCGTCGGCGAGGACCCCTCCGCGGACGACCCTTATCCCGGTCGCCTTGACCGCGCTCGCCAGCGGCGCGACGCGGGTGAGGGGGAGGCCGTACGCCGTCGCGAGGTCGGCGTCGGCCAGCGCCGGGTCGCCGGCGCCGACGAGCGCCAGCTGGCCATCGAGGACGCGTCCATCCGTGCCCGTGCGCGATCCGACCGTCCAGACGTGCGTCGTGAACGTGGTCTTCGCCCCGTAGCGGTCGAGGAACGCGGCCGTGGTGAAGAGCTTCGTGTTCGAGGCGAGGATCCGTGGCGTGCGTGAGGCCCACGAGAAGAGCGTCGGGCCGCCCCTCGCGTCGAGGTCGACGACGTAGGCGCCGCTCGAGCCGCCGATCGCGCGCATCTGCGCAGCCAGCTTGCGGCGAAGGTCTGACGCGCTGATCCCCGCCCTCCGCGCCGCCGCAGAGCCCGGCTTGGCGGCGGGTGTCGTGACCGCGACATCGGGCCCGGCGAACGGGCCCTGGCCGGGCACGGCACCGCCGCCGCCCGCGCGGCCCGTCGCCGTAGCGGCGCAGAGGAGCGCGACAGCCGCCGTCAGTCCCACCAGGCGAGCCAGCATCCCCGCCTACGGTAGCCGCCTGCGGGGATATTCGGACCGGCCGCCTGACAATTTGCTCTCTTGCGGCGGCTGCGCCGCCTTACACGCCTCTCTCGGCGCTAAAGCACCTCATGGAATACTTTGCCTGGCTATGGGTAAGGTCGTCGAGCTCGACGCGCCCGGGGCCGAGGCTCGCGCCAGCCGCAGGGGGCGGTCGCGTCGGCGCCCATCCAAGACCGCGCTGGTGCTCGGCGGGGGGGGGTTCACGGGCGGCGTCTACGAGATCGGCGCCCTGCGCGCCCTCGACCTGCTGGCCGTCAATCGCACGATCAACGGCTTCGACATCTACGTCGGAACGAGCGCGGGCGCCTTCGTGGCGAGCTTGGTCGCGAACGGGGTCACGCCCGAGGAGATGATGAGGGTCCTGAACCCGGATCTCCCCTCGCCGATTCCCGACATCAGGCTCTCGACGCTCCTGCAGCCGAACATTCGCGGATTCCTCGGCAAGTCGCTCACGCTGCCGCTGCGTGTGGCCGGGCTGGCCCGCGAGGTCGTGAGCTCGATCGGGGAGATCTCCGCGGTCGACATCGTGACCGGCCTCGGTGGGGCCCTGCCCGCCGGCGTCTACACCGGGAAGGGGATCGAGGACTACGTCGCCGAGGTCCTCTCGGACCCCGATCGCACCGACGATTTCCGCCTGCTCTCGAACGAGCTCTACATCACCGCCACCGACCTCGACACGACCGAGCGCGTCGTGCTTGGCGAGGGGGAGTGGGCCGACGTCCCCATCTCGCGCGCGGTGGCCGCATCGGGGGCCCTGCCGGCGGTCTACGAGCCCGTCGAGATCGCAGGGCGCCAGTTCATCGATGGGGGAATCCGCTCCACCACCAACGTCGACGTCGCGGTCGAGCGCGGGGCGAAGTTCGTCGTCGTCATCAACCCGCTGGTGCCCTTCGTCAACGACTTCTCGAAGCAGATCCCGACGATCACCGGCGCGCGCGCCCAGCGCGTTGCGGACATGGGGCTCGCCGCGATCGCCAACCAGACCTTCAGGATGCTCTCCCACGACCGCCTCCACCGCTCGGTGGCCTGGTGGGAGCAGCGCTATCCGGGCGTCGACATCATCCTCATCGAGCCCGAGCTCGACGACGAGCTGATGTTCGGGACGTCGATCCTCGACTATCGGGCCCGGCTCGAGATCGCGAAGCATGGCTTCGAATCGGTGACCCTCAAGCTCGCGCGCGACTACGACCGCCTGAAGGCTGTGGCGGAGCGCCACGGGATCGCGATCTCGGCGCGCCGCGTTCGCCACGTGCTCGAGGGCGTCGAGCGCGAGGAGTCCAAGCAGTCGGCGTGGCGCCGGGTGCTCGAGCAGACGACCGGCGCAGTGCTGCGCCAGTTCCCGGGCGGCGGGTCCGAGCCCGAAGCCGAGCAAGCCGAGGAGGCGGAACAGTGAGCATCGAGACCAGGGAATCGCGCCGGGCGAGCGAGGCTGAGCGCGACAGGGTGCGGGTCGAGGTGGCCGATCACGTCGCCGAGGTCGTGCTCGACCGCCCCGAAAAGCACAACGCGCTCGACCCCGAGATGTTCGCGGCGATCGGCGACGCGGTCAACCACATCGCGGGCGAGCCCGCGGTGCGCGCGGTGCTGCTTCGCGGCGACGGGCCGAGTTTCTGCTCCGGCCTCGACTTCCCGAGCTTCATGAAGGACGGCGGTTCGCCGGTCGACCTCTTCGTCCATCGCGACGATGAGGCGGCGAACCTCGCCCAGCGCGTGGCCTACGGCTGGCGCGCGCTTTCGGTGCCGGTGATCGCCGCACTGCACGGGGCGTGCTTCGGCGGTGGCTGTCAGATCGCGCTCGGCGCCGACGTGCGCATCGCGGCACCCGACACCCGCCTCTCGGTGATGGAGACGGAGTTCGGGATCATCCCGGACATGTCGATCACCCAGACCCTCGCGGGCCTCGTCCGCGACGATCTGGCGCGTGAGTTGATCTACACCGCGCGCATCGTCGAGGCGGCCGAGGCGGTGGAGATCGGTCTCGTGACGCGGATCGAGAACGATCCGGTAGCCGCCGCGAGCGCGCTCGCCGGCGAGATCGCGGGGCGCTCCCCCGACGCCATGCGCGCGGCGAAGCGGCTGATGGCTGAGGGCATGGGCGCGCCGCCCGAGGTTGGCCTCACCCTCGAGGAGGAGCTCAACCGCAGCTTGCTCGGCACGCCGAACCAGATCGCCGCCGTGACGGCGAAGTTCTCAGGCGAGCCTCCGACTTACTCAGATCCCTCGGCGTAGAGCTTCTCGATCTCGTCGGCGTACTTGTCGACGACCACCGCGCGCTTCACCTTCAGCGTCGGGGTGAGCTCACCGGTCTCCTGCGAGAGGTCGTGGTCGAGGATCGCGAACTTCTTCACCTGCTCGACGCGGGCGAACTTCCGATTCACCTCTTCGATGTGCTCGGAGATCATCGCCCGGGCGCCGGCCTCGAGGGTCCCCGCCTCGTCGGGGTCGAGCGTGATCAGGGCCACCAGGTAGGGGCGCCGGTCCCCGACGACCACGCACTGTGACACCAGTGGGCTCTGCTTGATCTCGGCCTCGAGGTTCGCGGGGGTGATGTTCTTGCCCCCGGCGGTGATGATGATGTCCTTCTTGCGGCCGGTGATCCGCAGGTAGCCGTCGGCATCGAGCCGCCCAAGGTCCCCGGTGTGCAGCCAGCCGTCGGTGAGCGTTGCAGCCGTAGCCTCCGGGTTCTTGTAGTAGCCCTTGAAGATGTTCGGGCCCTTCACGAGGATCTCGCCGTCATCGGCGATCCGCACCTCGCCGCCGGGCAGGGCCCGGCCGACCGTTCCGAACTTGAAGGCGTCCGGCGTTGAGATCGACACCGCCGTCGACGTCTCGGTCATGCCGAAGCCCTCGACGACGAGGACGCCGGCGGCGTCGAAGAACCGCAGGATCTCGGGGTTGATCGGCGCGGCGCCGGTGGCCGCCAAGCGGACGCGTCCGCCGAAGAGCGCTCGAATCTTCGACAGGACCTGTTTGTCGGCCATCTCGTACTGCTTGCGAAGCAGGAACCCCGGGCTGCCACCCGAACGCTCAGCCTCCCGCATGCGCTTGCCGACGCGAACGGCCCAGGTGAATACGGCCTCCTTGAGCCCGCCCTCCTTTGCGACGCTCGCCGTCGCCGCGGTGTAGATCTTCTCGAAGATGCGAGGAACGGAGGGGAAGTACGTGGGCTTCACCTCGGCGAGGTTGGGGATGATCTTCAACGGGTCGCGTTCCCAGTAGGCGAGGGTTGCGCCGAGGTCGAACGACCCGAGCTGGATCAGGAGGGCGAACGCGTGGGCGAGGGGAAGGAAGAGGTAGGTGACGTCGTCGCCGGTGGTCACGGAGACCTCGTTCACCATGTTGAGCATCGACCGGTAGTTCCCGTGGCTGATCATGCAGCCCTTCGGCGGGCCGGTGGTTCCCGACGTGTAGATGATCGTGCACAGGTCGTCGGCACCGACCGTGGTCCACCGCGCCTCCCATTCCGACTCGGGTCGCGCGGTCCCCCGGGCGCCGAGCTCGCCCATCGATACCGCGTCGTCGGCGGACCCCGCCATCAGGAGCACGTGTTCCAGGAGCGGGCAGCGATCGCGGATCTCGCGGACCTTCGCGAGCTGCTCTTCGTCCTCGACGACGACGGCCCGCGCGTCGGAGTGCTCCAGGACGTACTGGCACTCCTCGGGCGAGTTCGTCTGGTAGATCGGCACGACGACCGCACCCGCGGAGAGCGCGGCGAAGTCGAAGTAGGTCCATTCCGGGCGGGTGTTGGCGAGGATCGCGACCTTGTCGCCGGCGTCGATCCCGAGGTCGATCAGGCCGAGTGACAGCGCCCGGACCGTCTCGCCGACCTCCGCGAAGGTCCTCGGCTCCCAATCGCCGGCGTCGTTCTTGAAAAGGATGGCCCGCCGTCCGCCGTGCTTGCGGGCCGACAGGGGAAGCAGGTCGGCGATCGTGCTCGACCCGACCCCCTCCGCGGGCACCGAATCAGCGGTCGTGGTGGCTGCCACGACGGGGAGGCTATTGGGCGCGGGCTAGGCGGTGCGGGGCTGCTGCTGGCTCAGCTCGGTGGAGTGGCGCAGCGAGGACGCGAAGAGGGTCTTGTCGATGCGCCCGTTGAAGATTGGGACGCCCATCTCCTGACACTTGGCGATCACCTCTCGCCGCTTCATCTTCATCTCGTCGGCGAGCTCGGTGGGCGTCAAGTGAATTGCCACGTGCGCAGTTCCTCCTCGGTCGTTTTCGCGCAATTGACTTATACCGCGGTTCGGAGACGTGTCAATGATTTCGTTCGCAATTTGCGATGAGCCACGCCTGAACGGGCGGGTCAGACGGGGTTCGGGGCGTCGATGAACTCGTGGTCGATCCCGAACAGCGCGGCGACACGCTCACCCAGGGCGCGGATCCCGAAGGTCTCCGTTGCGTAGTGGCCGGCCGCCATGAAGTGGATGGCGCCCTCGCGCGCCTCGGCCATCGACGGCTCGGACGGCTCCCCGGTGAGGAACGCGTCGAGGCCGCGGCCGATGGCCGCCGCCAGCTCGCCTGCTCCACCGCCGCTGACGATCCCGATCGTCGCGACCCGCGGCGGACCGCTGTCGAAGACCAGGGGGTCCCTTCCCGTGAGGGCGGCGATCCGCACCACCAGCTCGCCGAGCTCGAGCGGCTCGAGCGCGCGGCCGACGGCGCCGAGTGGGCGCCCCCTGATCCCGCCCAAGTCGATCCCCTCGAGCTCGAAGCCGAGCCGCGTGCAGAGCAGCGCGTTGTTGCCGATCTCCGAGTGCGCGTCAAGGGGCAGGTGGTAGGCGGCAATCGAGAGGTCAGCCCCGAGCGCAGCGCGGAGGCGGCCGGCCATCGCCTCGGTGAGCGCGGCGGGCGCGCTGCCCCAGAAGAGCCCGTGGTGGACCAGCAGCATCTGCGCTCCCGCGGCGACGGCGCGGTCGATCAGCTCGGCGTGCGCGGAGACGCCTGTGGCGATCCTCGAGACCCCGCGCGCCCCGGGGACCTGGAGGCCGTTCGGGCCGTAGTCGTCGAACGACGGCGAGTCGAGCAGCTCGTCGCAGAAGGCGATGATCTCGTCGCGAGGCGCCATTGGCCGGGGAGGCACGGTATCTGGATCGGTCACCGATCTAGGATTTGGCCATGCCCGAGCAGCCGAGCGCCGCCGAGCGCGAGTTCCTCGCCTCCCTCATGGACACCGAGCTCTACTCGATCGGCGCCTACTTCTGCGACGAGCACCCCGAGCTCGTCGACGACCTGGTCGCGCGCAGTGGCGAGATCGAGGGCCGCGGCCTGAGGACCTTCGCCGACGAGACCGGCACCGCCATCGAGGAGACGTTCGAGACGCTGCTCACCGGCATCGCGGTCCGCTACTACAAGGCCGTCGCGGGTTGAGCGCCAGTCGCGCGGCCGCCGGCTGATGCGCAGCCCCTGGTACCCGCGCATCGGGCTGGGCCTCGCCGCCGTGCTGCTCGCGGCCGCGATCGTCTCGCTCGCGGTCGGGCAGGGCGGGCCCAAGGTGATCGTCATCCGAGGCACCGACGCGCAGCAGGAGCTCTTCGGCGGCGTCCGCCAGGACGGCAACCGCCTCGGCAACCCCGACGCGTCCGTGGAGATTTCAGTCTTCAGCGACCTCCAATGCATTCCGTGCGCCGGCTACGAGGTCCACACCATCGACCCCCTGGTCACCGAGTACGCGCGCGGCGACGACGTCCGCCTCGTGTTCCACCACCTCTCCTTCGGAGGCGCCGAGACCACCCTCGCTGCGCATGCGGCGGTGGCGGCCGGGGTCCAGGGGCGGGAGTGGCAATACGTCGACCTCTTCTTTCGCAGCCAGGGCATCATTCGCACGAGCCGCGTGACCGACGAGTTCCTGAACGACATCGCGAACACCATTCCCGAGTTCAATCGCAGCGAGTGGGACGACGATCGCGGCTCCGATTCCGCGGACGCCCAGGTGCAGGCCGACGCCAAGCTGGCCGACTCCCTGCACCTGCCGATCGACGCGCCGTCGGTCGTCGTCGACGGGCCGCGAGGAATGAAGGTTCTCGAGCATTACCCGTCGAAGACCGAGATCGACGAGGCCGTCGACGCGGTGTCCTGAGCGATGCGACCCAACCCTCTCCTTGCGATCGAGGACCCGGACTTCGTCCGGCAGCTGGTGCGCGACAACCCGTGGGCAGTTCTGGTGAGCCACGGCGATGACGGGCTCGTCGCCTCCCACTACCCGATCCTCCTCGACGAGAGGGCGCCGGACCTGACGATCCTCACCCACGTCGGCAGGCCCGACGAGCGCCTCCACGGGCTCGGGGATGGAGAGCTCCTCGTGATCGTTCAGGGCCCGCACGGCTATGTCTCGCCGAGCTGGTACCCGCCGGACCCGGCCAACGTCCCGACCTGGAACTTCGTCGTCGCGCACCTATACGGCATCCCGCGGATCCTCGACGAGGCTGAGAACCTCGAGGTCCTGACCCATCTGGTCGATCACTTCGAGCGAGAGGTGGAGCACCCGGCTTCGCTCGATCCCGAGCGCGCGCCGGAGATCGCTCGCGGGACGGTCGGCATGCGGGTGCCGATCTCCCGCTTCGTCTGCAAGCGGAAGCTGAGCCAGAACAAGGACGAGGCCACACAACGGCGGGTGATCGAGGAGCTGCGCAGGCCGGGGCCGTACAGCCAACCCGAGATTGCGGGGGAGATGGAGCGGAGGCTCCTAGATACGCTCTAGGCCTCGGGGCGTGGCGCAGCCTGGTAGCGCGCACCGTTCGGGTCGGTGAGGTCGCCGGTTCAAATCCGGCCGCCCCGATTGATGCCCACAGCCGCATACGCGAGCGGGCCGCGTCGGCGGCTGTGGGAGCGGGCCCGGGCGTCGCCGGAGCTTGTGGTCCTCGGCGCACTCGTGGCGCTCGGGGCCGCCGTGCGCTTCGCGACCCTGGGCGCCCAGAGCTTCGACTCCGGCGAGACAGTCACGGCGGCTCGGATCCTCCACTCGAGCTATGCGGAGACGTTCGCCGCCGTGGCGACGATCGAGCGGAGCGGGCCTCTCTACTACACGCTCGCGTGGGCGTGGGCGCACGCCTTCGGCACCGGCGAGGCCGCCCTGCGCTCCCTTTCGGCGGTCTTCGGGACCGCGACGATCGCCCTCGCTTTCGGCGCCGCACGCGAGCTCTTCTCGAGGCGGGCGGCGCTCATCGCCGCCGCGCTCGTCGCCCTTGGGCCCGACCTCATCTGGTACTCGCAGGAGGCCCGCTCCTACGCGCTCTTCATCATGCTCTCGACCGCGGCGCTGTGGTTCTTCGCCCGAGCGTTGCGGCGGCCGAGCCGCGGTGCGGTGGCGGGCTGGGCGGCCACCTCTGCGCTCGCGCTCGCGAGCCATTACTTCGCCGTGTTCCCGGTCGCGGCGGAGGCGCTCGTGCTCGTCGCCGCGATCCCGCGCGAACGGTCGCGGCTCGGTCCTCGCCGCGACCGGCGCCGTCGGGCTCGCCGGCCTCGCGCTGCTCCCGCTCGCGATCCACCAGGAGGGGACCGGCCGGGGCAACGCTTTCACGAACCTTCCCGTGCTCGAACGCGGCGCCTCGGCGACCGTCAAGTTCCTCGCCGGCGAGGGTCCCTCCACCTCGGGCGAGTGGACGGCGATGCCAATTCTCTCCCGCGTCGGCGGCCTCGTGGCGCTCGCCGGCTGCGCGTTCGCAATCGCGATGCTCGTGCGGCAGGGCGGACGGGCCGAGCGTCTCGGGACGCGGGCGCTCGGCGCCGTCGCCGGCCTGTCGTTCGCGGCGCCGCTGGCGCTGGCGCTGGCGGGGCTCGACTACGTGGAGCCGCGCAACCTGATCGGCTCGCTCGTGCCACTTCTGGTGCTGGCCGCCGCCGGCCTCGACGTGGCCATGCGGCGCCTCAGCCTCCGGGGGGCCCGGGCGCGCGGCGCGCCCGTCGCCGCGGCGGTCGGCCTGTCCGTGGCAATCCTCGTCGCGACGGCCACGAACCCGCGCCTCCAGCGCGACGACTGGCGCGGGCTCAGCGCCCTGCTCGCGCGGGCGGGTCACATCGGCGTGGTCCTCACGCAGCCGCCGAGTGCCGGTAAGCCGCTGCGCTATTACTTCGGGCATCCGCTCGTCTCGCTTCAGGCGAGCGAGTTCCCGTTCGGCGTGCGCGCTCGCACCATCGTCACCCTGAGCCGGAACCCCCCTGCGCCCCTCCCCGATGATCCGTTCCGGCTCGCCTCCGTCACCGAGACGGCTCAGGGGTGGCGTGTTGCCACCTACCGGGCCCGATTGCCGCGGAGGGTCGATGCGGCCGAGCTCGCAATCCTCGACCCGCTCGGCGGCAACGCGCTCGCCCGCGTCGACACGGCCCGGCCAGTGCGGTCGCGGCCGCCGCGTGGGAGGCTCGCGTCCATCCGAGTCGACCGCTCCTAGAAGCCCTCGGGCTCGGGCCGGGTGGGCCAGAGGTCGCCGTCGGCGACCTCGAGGAGGTTGCCGGCCGGATCGCGAAAGTAAAACGACTTCCGCCCGCCGGTCCACTCGTGCTCATGGGTGATCTCGGCGACGCCGGCAACGTGGCGCAGCCACGCCTCGTAGGTGCCCGGGGGCACCGTGAAGCAGACATGCCCCGGCCCCGCGCTGCCGTGGTCGGCGATCGGCCCGTCGCGCTCGGCGAGCCGCTCGCGGACGAAGAGCAGCACCACGGCCTCCCCCAGTCGGTAGGCGGCGCCATCCGGCCAGGCGGCGACCCGCTCGAGCCCAAGGACGCCTCCGTACATCTCGGCCATCGCCTGCTCGTCGCCGTCGTCGTGGTAGAGCGCCACCTCGAGGAGACCGCCGAGCTTCACGCGGTTCCCTGATCGCCTACGCCGGCCGACGCGCTCGCCGCCACGGCCGCGGATTGGGCCCTCTTGGCGTCGTGCTCCTGGTTTCGCCGGTGGAAGAACGCTCCGAAGGAGCCCGCCAGGGTCGCCACGACGAAGATCGCGTAGATGTCGAACAGGAGCTCCAAAACCTTGATCGGGTCGGTGACCGGGCTCGCCACCGACGAGGCGGTGAGGATCTGCGACATCGCGAACAGGAACCCGTCGAAGAGGTCGTGGATCTGGGTCCCCGCGGCATGCCGCTCCGCGAAGTAGACGATCAGCGTCGAAGCGACGCCGACGATGATCGTGACCACGGTGATCGTGACCAGCCGCCCCCGCAGGTAGGCGTGGGTGTCGGTCGCGCCGCGGACCACCGCAATAACCTCGCGGCCGGCGTGCCGGAGGTGCCGGTGGGGGGCGGCTGCCACGCGCCGAATTTTGAACCCGCCGCCGGTCGCCAGACGGCGTGAACTAGATTGAGTCGCAATGGCTTCCGGCAGCGACAAGAACCCAGAGACTCCGCGCGGCGGCGAGGGAATCGAGCTCGTTGCCTCCAAGGCCGGTCTCGGCGCCCGCCTCGATCGCGGCGCGTGGGCTGCCCTCAGCCAGCCTCAGGATGGAGGCTGGTCGTGGTCGCGGGCGATCATCACGGTCGTCGCGGCGATGGGCTGCGCGGTCATCATCTACCTGACGGTGTATCCCGAGCCGGCCTTCATCATCGCCCTGGCGGTCGTGTACGCCGTCCTCGTCTTCCGGGCGAGGACGATTCCCCTTCGCTACGGCGAATCAGCGGGGTCGTGAAGGTTCTCGTCGCCGGGGCGAGCGGCGTGATCGGGCGCCCGGTCGTCCGCGAGCTCGTCGCCGCCCGGCACGAGGTGAGCGGCACGACGCGCTCGGAGGCCCGCGCCAAGGACGTGGAGGCCGACGGGGCGAGGCCGATCATCTGCGACGCGCTCGACGCGGACGCGCTCTCCGCCGCCGTGGTGGAGGCGGCGCCGGAGGTGGTCGTGCACGAGTTGACCGCACTTCCGAAGGAGCTCGACCCGCGGAAGAAGGGGATCTACGCCGCCACGAGCCGTCTGCGTCGCGAGGGCACCGCCAACCTTGTCGCCGCAGCCGACGCGGCGGGCGCTCGGAGGTTGGTCGCCCAGAGCATCGCCTTCATCTACCTGCCGGCGGGTGGCTGGGTGAAGGGGGAGGACGACCCGGTCATGCGCGAAGCGCCGGGCGAGTTCGGCGAAGCCGTCGCGGCCACGCTGGACCTCGAGCGCCAGGTCCTCGAGGCCGACGGGCTCGAGGGGCTCGTGCTCAGATACGGCTTCTTCTACGGCCCCGGCAGCTCCTACGCGGGCGACGGCTACCAGGCCGGCGAGGTCCGCCGACGCCGCTTCCCGATCGTCGGCAAGGGGACCGGGACCTTCTCGTACATCCACGTCGACGATGCCGCCGCCGCGACAGCGCTCGCCGTCGAGCGTGGCGCGCCGGGCACCTACAACGTCGTCGACGACGAGCCGGCGCCGCTTCGCGAGTGGCTCCCCGTCTATGCCGAGGCAGTGGGAGCCAAGCGGCCCCTCCGCGTGCCGGCCTGGCTCGCGCGACTCATCGCCGGCCCTGCAGCCGTCTCGATGGCCACCGACCTGCGAGGAGCGTCCAACGCGAAGGCAAAGCGCGAGCTCGGCTGGCAGCTTCGCCACCCGAGCTGGCGCCAGGGCTTTGCAGAGATTCGGTGAGGAGCCTTGGGCGCTCCTTCAGCACGTGCCCCACGAGGGACCTGGGCTGATCGAAGCGGCGGCGACGGAGGCGGGCGTCGACCTGGTGCCAGCGCGGTCGTGGGCCGCCGATTCCATCCCCCCAGCCGGCGAGGTCGGCGGCGTGGTCGCGATGGGTGGCCCGATGAGCGTCAACGACGTGGTCGAGCACGCGTGGCTCGAGCCCGAGATCGAGCTGCTGCGCGATGCTCTCGATCGCGAGCTCCCTGTGCTCGGCGTCTGCCTCGGCGCCCAGCTCGTGGCTCGTGCCCTGGGTTGCGAGGTGCGCGGCGCGAAGGCCGAGGAGGTGGGGGCCGGCCCGGTCGAGTTGACGGAGGCGGCACGCGACGATCCGCTCCTCGGGCCCTGCGGCCGGCGCATCCGGGTCTTCCACTGGCACGGCGAGACCTTTGACCTTCCCGCCGCATCAGAGACGCTCGCAAGCACCGCACAGTGCGCCAATCAGGCGTTTCGAGCGGGCGAGCGAGCGTGGGCGCTCCAGTTCCACATCGAGGTCGACGCCCGTCTTGCGGCGGCGTGGCGGCCGCACCTGCCGCCCTCGGTCGAGCTCGGCGAGGGACTCGTCCGCGAGCTCGGCCGCGAGGGCGCGCCGGTGGTGCGCCGGTTCTTCGAGCTCGCTGCTGGCAAGTAGTGTTCGCGTCCCAAGCCACACACGCGAAGGAGATTTGAGGATGCCGTTCGAAGTCCCTGACCTGCCCTACGACTATGCCGCCCTCGAGCCCCACATCGACGAGGCGACGATGCGGGTTCACCACGACAAGCACCACCAGGCCTATGTCGACAAGGCGAACGCCGCGCTCGAGGGGACCGAGTGGGCCGACGCGGACGTCGACGACGTTCTTCGCGCCCTCGATCAGCTTCCGCCCGACAAGCAGAACCCCGTGCGCAACAACGCGGGCGGCCACTCCAACCACACCTTCTTCTGGCAGATCATGAGCCCCGATGGCGGAGGCGAGCCGGGCGGCGACCTCGCGTCCGCGATCGACGAGAAGTTCGGCTCCCTCGACGCGTTCAAGGACGAGTTCAAGAACGCCGGCATCAACCGGTTCGGCTCCGGCTGGGCCTGGCTCGTGCACGACGGCTCCGGGCTGGCGGTGGTTTCGTCGGCCAACCAGGACTCGCCGATCTCAGACGGCCAGACGCCGCTTCTCGGCGTCGACGTCTGGGAGCACGCCTACTACCTGAAGTACCAGAACAAGCGCCCGGACTACATCGACGCGTGGTGGAACGTCGTCAACTGGGACGAGGTCGCGAGCCGGTTCGACGGCGCGGGGTAGGTCCCGTTGAACCCCGGCGCGCCCACCCGGGTATGAGAGGGCAGTGACGGGAAGGCGAATCAAGCTCGGCGCCGCGCTCGCGGCGACTCTCGTGCTCGCGCTCGGCGGCGCCTATGCGCTCGCCGACGACGTGATCTCGACGCCCCCGGTGGGCTTGAGCTACAACCAGTCGAGCTTCGCGATCACCGGCGGCCAGGTCGCGCACTTCTCGAACACGCAGGGCCTGCCGCACAGCGTCACCGCGAACGACAGCAGGACGCTCGGTGGCTCGCCCCTCTTCGGCAGCGCGACGATCTCGAGCGGGAGCGCCACCGTCAAGGGCACGCAGTACCTGGCCCCCGGCGACTACACCTTCCACTGCGTCGTGCACGGCCCGATCATGTCGGCGACCCTGCACGTGGCGGGCGGGACGCCCGTCGCCCGCCCGAAGCTCGCGCTCGCGATCGACAGCGGGAAGCTGGCGAAGGTGCGGAAGAGCGGCAAGCTGCAGGTGGCGGTGTCGGACGAGGGGTCGGCCGCGGGCGGCGTCGCGCTCCTGGCGAAGGTGGGGCCCAAGACGATCGGTAGCGAGAAGGGGTTGAAGGTCGACGCCGGAGAGAGCTCGGCCGTGGCGCTGAAGGTGTCCGAGGCCGGCCGGAGAGCGCTTGGGGGCAAGGATCGGGTGACGGTCAAGCTCACCGGGACCGTCGATTTCGGGCTCCCGGCCCACGCCAAGCGCACCCTCAAGTAGTCCGTCCTGACTTTGCCACCTCCTGGGTGGTCAACTCAGGACGAACCGGCGCAGCTCCCCATGCCGATTGGTACGGTCGCACCAGATGGGTGCTCGTAGGGAGAGTCACGGCGGGCGCCGCCGCCCGCTCACGGCAGGTTTCGTCGTTGCCGGCGTCCTCGCGCTGCCCGCGGCGGCGGCCGCGCACATCGAGCGCCCCGCCTACTGGCCGGACCCGCGGCCGGACCGGACGGTGCATCCGGCGGCGGGCGGCAAGGTGCCGAAGGCGCGCTCGCTTGCGTCGGCGCTCGACCGCTCGGCGGTTGGCGACACCCGCGTGGTCTGCAGGCGCGACTCGCTTCGCCGCGCGAAGGTCGCGATCCGCGATGTGCGCAGGAATGGCTACAAGCTGCGTCCGACGCTCCGCAAGCACCGCCTGAGCGGCACCAGGGCGCACAGGCTCGCCGCCCTCAACCGCGCCTTCGCGAAGCGCTGCGCCTACCACCAGATCCAGGCGGCGGTCTTCGACTCGCGCAACAACGACCGGGTCGTGGTCATGCCGGGGGTCTACACGGAACCTCACTCACGCAAGCAGCCCACCTTCGACAAGCGGTGCGCGAAGTACCTCACGGACACGGACTTCGGCGGCGGCGGGCCGATCGGGCTCTCCTACCGCTATCAGTGGCACTGTCCCAACGACCAGTCGCTGGTCAACGTCCTCGGCCGCAAGCCCGGGGGGAAAGCGCCGCCACCGCTCGCGGACCGGCATGGCGTCCCGGACATCGGGCCGTGCGTCCGCTGCAACCTTCAGATGGAGGGCTCGGGCCCGCGCCCCGAGGACGTGGTGATCGACTCAGGGCGGGCGGCGGCCGGAAACGGCGGGCCCAGCGCCGCGGGCTCGAAGAAGGACGTCGCGCTCAAGGTCGACAGGGCCGACGGCTTCGTGCTGCGCGACGTGACCGTGCGCCATGCGAAGGAGCACGACCTCTACGTGCTCGAGACCGACGGCTATCTCCTCGACCACGTGAAGTTCTTCTACGCCGGCGAGTACGGGCATCTCACCTTCGCCTCCGATCACGGGCTGACGTCGAACTGCGAAGGGGTCGGCAACGGGGATTCGGCCGTCTACCCCGGCGGCGCGCCCGAGACCGACGACGACACCGCGCCGAACGCTCCGGATCCGCGCGACACGAGCTTCTACCCCCGCTCGCGCCTGAACCAGGAGATCACGCGTTGCGACCTCCACCACAACGCGCTCGGCTACTCCGGGACGATGGGCAACGCCACCCACCTCGTCCACAACAACATCTACGGGAACACCACCGGAGTGTCGACCGACAGCTTCTTCGCCGGCGGCCACCCGGGCTTCCCGCAGAGCGGCGCGGTGTTCGAGAAGAACAACATCTACTCCAACAACTTCAACGACTATGCCCACCAGTCCCCGGCCACCCGCGTCGAGCCCCAGGTCCCGGTCCCGATCGGGAGCGGGATCCAGATCGCCGGGGGCAACGCCAACATCGTCCGCGACAACCGGATGTGGAACAACCACCGGGCCGCCGTCCGCCTGCTGGCCGTGCCCGACGCCATCTCCTGCGCGCCCGGCACCCAGACCTGCACGATCACCAACCCGAGTTCGGACTCCTTCGACAACCTCTTCTACGACAACGTGCTCGGCCGGTCTCCCTCGGGCCGCCGGCAGCTCAACGGCGTCGACTTCTGGTGGGACGAGTTCCCGACCAACACCGGCAACTGCTGGTTCAACAACGTCGGGCCCGACGGCACGAACGCGAGCTGGAGCGGAGACCCCCAGCGCTCGGGCGCGAACCAGGCGAAGCCCGGCTTCCTGCCGGAGAACTGCTCCTCGGCCGCGAACATCGGTATCGGCGACCCCGCGAAGGAGGCGATGCTGGTGTACTGCGCCACGGCGGCGATCGGGGACCCGGGGTGCGACTGGTTCGTGCCCCCGCCGAAGCCCAAGACGAAGGCGGCGCGCGCCTACGCGAGAGCCGACCGCCGGCGATCGCGCCAGGTCATGCGCGGCGGACCGCTCGCCGGGCCCGCCTGCGGCCTGGTCGGCGACACGCTGAGCTGCGCCGCCTTCGCAACCCGGCCGTGAGTCGGGCGGGCGGCATCGCAGCGCGCGTCCCGGCTGCGGGACCGGGTGCCTTCGCCGGCCCCGGCCCGAGGACCCGGCTGGCATCGAGCGCGGCCGCGGTATTCGCGTGCACGCTTCTCGCCGCGGCCTCCTTCACCGCCCCCACTCTCGTCGGCGACATAGCCACGCGACCCGCAATAGCGACGATGCGCCTTGCGACGGCGACCTGCGCCGACTGGCAGGCAGCGGGGAGCGCGCGCCGCGACGCCCTGGTGGGCGCGCTGACCGTGGCGGCGACCGCTCCGGATCCCGAGAACCCGGGGGCGACCCTCGACCGCGCCGCCGCCTCCACACAGCTCTCGCGCGCCTGCTCGACCAGGCTCTCGCGCTCCTTCCTCCTCTTCGAGGTGTACAACCGCGCGGCCTCGTTTTCACCCGCGGGCGCCGCCGGCGCGGCGCCGGCGCTCGGAGGCTTCGGGAACGGCCCCCGCGACTGACGCGGCGGGGCGTCGGCCGGCTCCTTAACGCCAACTCAAAGAGGAGCGGGAATAAAGCCCGTGAAATGGGCGTGTGTAGGCGTGGTTGTGCTTTGACAGCACTCGGGCGCGAGTGCTAATTTCGCGCGCGCGCTCGTTCAGCGCGGGGTACGGGATGGCCGAGAGCGGAGCAGATTGAGTAGACCTGCCGGTGTCGGGAGGGTGGTCGCGATTGTCGCGCTCGTCGCGGCGCTCGTCGCGCTGGGGTTCGTCATCTTCGGCGGCGGCCCCTCCTATGAGGTCACGGCCGAGTTCCAGAACGCATCCCAGCTCGTCACCGGCAACCAGGTGGTGGTTGGCGGCGTACCCGTCGGCTCGGTCGAGAGCATCGACCTCGGGCCCCACGGGCAGGCGCTCGTCAAGTTCTCGATCGACGACTCCGACTACCAGCCGCTCCAGGCCGGCACCACCGCGCAGATTCGCGAGACGTCCCTCTCGTCGGTCGCCGGGCGCCAGATCCAGCTCACTCTGCCGCCGTCCAACTCCTCTGCGCCGGACATCCCGGACGGGGGCGAGATCCCCCTGTCGGCCACGGTCTCAGAGGTCGACATCGACCAGATCTTCAACACCCTCTCGCCCAAGACCATCAACGACTTCAAGCATGTCGTCCAGGGCTTCGACATCTCGTACGAGGGCTCGGCGAAGCAGGCAAACCAGGGCTTCAAGTACTTCAACCCCCTGCTCTCCACCTCACGGCGGGTGTTCGATGAGCTGACGCGCGATACGCCGACCTTCGAGCGGTTGCTCGTCGACACGTCCTCGCTCTCGGGCGCGCTCGCCCAGCGGGCGCCGGACATCACCCTCCTCGTCCACAACCTCGATCTCACGATGAACGCGCTCGGCTCCCAGCGCACGGCCCTGGCGGCGTCGGTCCGGAAGCTCCCGGGCTTCATGCGCGAGGCCGACACGACCTTCGTCAACCTGCGCGCCGCGCTCGACGACCTCGATCCCCTCGTCTCCGCCTCGAAGCCGGTCGCCGACCGGCTGCGCCCCTTCTTCCACCTGCTGCGCGGGACGGCCCGCGACGCGGTGCCAACGATCACGGACCTCCAGCACATCGTGAAGCGGCCAGGCAAGCAGAACGACCTCATCGAGCTGACGCGCGACGCGATCCCGCTCGAGAAGGTGGCGGTCGGCAGCGGGTCGCCGACCTGCGGCTCCAACCCGAGCACCGACTACGGCCAGGCTGCGGACAACAACTTCACGCAGGGCGCGCTCGGCGAGTCGCTGTGCGCCCTGCGCAACGGCCTGCCGATCGCGGCGTTCCTCCGTCCGTACTCGCCAGAGGTCAAGTCGTGGTTCAACGCCTTCGGCACGGCCGGTGTCACCGACGCCACGGGCGGCATCGGCCGCATCTCGGTCACCCTCAACGCCTTCTCGCCGTCGGCCGGCGGCCTCCCGATCATCGGTCCGGGCACGGTGCTCGACCCGTCACAGCTCCTCGCCGGGCTCGACACGGGCAACGCGCGGCGCTGCCCCGGTGGCCTCGAGCGGACTGCGGAGGACGGCTCGAACCCGTTCCTGGACCGACGGTGCAGTCGTCGGCGGCTCGAGCTTCTGCCTCCCCAACTCGACGGGGCCGGTCGGTCCATGAGGCGCCTCGTGCTCACAGCTGCACTCGCGCTTCTGCTGGCGGTGGCGTGGCGGGTGACGGGCTCGGCCGGTGCAGACGACAGCCACACGTACAAGATCGAGATGTACAACGCGTTCGGGATCGTCAACGGCTCCGACGTGCGCGTCGGCGGGGTGAACGCGGGAGCCGTCTCGAGCCTCGACGTCAACGCCCAGAAGCACGCTGTCGCCACCGTCGAGCTCACCGGCCCGCTCGCGGTGCTCGGCAAGGACACGCGGTGCGCATCCGAACCGCAGTCGCTGATCGCCGAGTACTTCATCGACTGCACGCCGAAGGGCCCGCCGCTCCCCAACGGCGGCGAGATCCCGGCGAGCCACGTGCGCATGACGGTGCAGAACGACCTCGTGGCGAACTCGCTGCGGACGTCCTACCGCGACCGCCTGACGATGCTCATCAACGAGTTCGGCACGGGCCTCGCGGGCAACGCCCACTCGCTGAACCAGGCGATCCGCCTCGGCTCGCCCGCGCTCTTCAACCTCCGCAAGGTCCTCGACATCCTCGGCAGGCAGGCGGCGACGATCAGGAACCTGAACGCCGACTCCGACGAGATCATCGGCCAGCTCGCCGACAACCGGGCGAACGTCGTCAAGTTCATCCAGACCGCCGGTCGCACGGCCGCGATCTCGGCCACCCGCCGCAACGACCTCTCGGTCGACTTCAACCGCCTCGACGACTTTCTCCACGAGCTCGGGCCGACGGTGCAGCAGCTCGGCGTCACCGCGCAGCAGTCGACCCCGCTCCTGCGCGACCTCCACGCCGCCGCCCCAGGCCTCAACACGCTCGCGGCCACGCTGCCCGCGTTCAATCGCGCCTCGGCAAGCTCGCTCACCGCCCTCGGCCGGGCCGCGGTCCCGGGCCGCAAGGCGCTCAGGCAGGGACGCGACGAGATCCAGCTGCTAGGCCAGGCGGGGAAGAGCGCGTATCCCGTCGGCGACGCCCTCGCCAAGTTCCTCGGAGACCTCGACTCGCCGAGCCGCGCCGTGAACGTCGACATGCGGGCAGCGAGCACGTGCGCGCCGGGGACGAAGAGCCCGAAGACGAAGCCCTGCTACTCGACTGGGCGCAAGGCCCCGACCGGCTACGACGGCTACGAGAACCTGCTCAACTGGCTCTACTACCTCTCCGGGTCGACGAACCAGTTCGACCAGATCGGGCATGCGACCCGGATCTCCCTCTACGGGGCCCCCGGGCTCGACGCCTGCGGCAACTTCACCACCGGCTACAACGCGAACACGGGGGCGACGGGCGTGCCGGCCGCGGGCGGCGGCCTCACGACGCAGCTCACGAAGACGGCGCCGTGCGTCGACTGGCTCGGGCCCGAACCAGCCCGGCATCAACGAGAACCTCCGCCTGCCGCCGTATGACCCGTCGGTTTGCCCGAACGGCACGGCCCCGGCGGCGGCGCTCAAGTACTGCAACCCCGCCGGGCCGAAGCAGAGCGGAAGCTCGACCCGGGCGCCGAGGGCCGCCGCGAAGGCGGCCGGCGGCTCGGGCACCCGCTCGGGTCCCGGTGGCGCGGCGGGCCGGGTCACCTCGTCGGGCGGTGGCGGTGGGGGCGGAAACGGCGGCCCGACGGCCGGCGGGGGCGGTGGCCTCCCACCCGTGCACGGCCTACCGCCCGGGCTCCTCCCCAACACCCAGCGCGCCCTGCGCCGCCTCGAGCACATCCTCGGGCTGCCTCCCGGCGCGGGTCTCGGCGGCGCGCTCGGCGGTGGCGCCCTGGGCGGGCCGAACGGCCTCGGCGGCGTCCTGGGCGGCCAGCCCAAGGCGCGGAAGGGCAGCGGCCCGGCCGCGCCCTCGCCTCAGGGCCTGCAGGGCGCCACGCAGAACCTGCTCGACTACCTGCTCGGGGACGGAGGCGTCTGATGCGCCGTCGCCGCAGCCCGCTCCAGTCGATCGCCTCGTCGCCGACGATGGTCGGGGCCATCACGACGCTGATCATCGTCGTGGCGGTGTTCCTCGCCTACAACGCCAACAGCGGTCTTCCGTTCGTGCCCGTCTACCGCGTCTCGGTCGTGGTGCCGAACGCGGCGCGCCTCACCCACGACAACGAGGTTCGCATCGGCGGCACGCGCGTCGGCATCGTCGAGTCGATCGATCCGGTCGAGACGACTCCGAACGGGGTGCCGATCACCGACACCTCCGCGGCGAGCCCGGGCAACAACACCTGCTGCGTCGCCGCCGAGATGACCCTGAAGCTCGACAAGTCGGCATCGCCGATCCCGGAGGACTCGATCTTCCGCGTCCGCTACAAGTCGACCTTCGGCCTGAAGTACGTGGAGATCGTCCGTGGCACGGGTGCGCCGGCACCCGAGGGCTTTGTCTTCAACGGCCTCGACGACAGCGGCGACTGCCCGCTGCCGACGAACGTCGCGACGTTCTCGCAGACCGAGCCGAAGACGTCGAAGGACGGCTGCTTCCAGCGCCAGACCGAATTCGACGCGATCGCCAACACCTTCGACCAGAAGACGCGTGAGGCCGGTCGCCAGGACCTGATCGGGTACGGAAGCGCGTTCGCGGGCCGCGGCGCGTCGCTGAACGAGGCGATCGACCGGTTGGCGCCCCTGTTCCGCAACATGACACCGGTCGCGAAGCTCCTGGCCGATCCCTCGACCCAGCTCGAGCGGTTCATCACCTCGCTGGGGAGGACGGCGAGCATCGTCGCCCCGGTCGCGGCCCAGAACTCCGACACGTTCACGCAGGCGGCCGTCGCCTTCGACGCCATCTCCGCCGACCCCGCGGCGCTTCAGGGGACGATCTCCGAGGCGCGACCGCTCCTCGAGCAGGGCCCGGCCGAGCTGCGGCGCGCGCGCCCGTTCCTCGCCGACTTCGCCGAGCTCAACCGCAGGCTGCGCCCGGGTGTGAACCAGCTCCGCCTCGCGCTGCCGAGCCTGACCAGCGCGATCAGGATCGGCACGCCCGTCCTCGCCTCGAGCGTCGGCACGGCGGGCAAGCTGCGCCGGGTCTTCGTCCAGCTCCTGAGGACCGTGCGCCAACCGTCGACAAAGATCACGCTCCAGCGCCTCCGCGACACCTTCGACGAGGCGAAGCCGCTCGTCAACTGGGTCGCGCCGGCGCAGAACGTCTGTAACTACTGGAACTACTTCTTCGGCTACTTCGGTAACGCGCTCTCCGACAAGGACCAGGTCGGCTACACGTTCCGGCAGCTCGCGATCAACGCCCCGCTGGGCTCGTCCACGATCTCGTTGCCGGTGATCGGCGACGTGACGATTCCGGGCCAGGCGCAGGCCGGACTCGGGGGCTACTCCGGAATCCAGTCGAACGGGATCGCCGGGGCCCTGTCGCCGAACGCGGGCAAGTTCGACCCGTTCTCGACGCCGATCACGCAGGGCCACCCGTACGGTCCGACCGGCCAGCACAACGCGGACTGCCAGGCCGGCCAGTCGGGCTACTTCTTCGGCGACCTACGGCTCCCCGGGCAGGCCGCGAACAACCCGGCCGAGGGGCTCCCTGACCTGCCGGGCAGCCGCGGCCCGACGACGGTGTTCACGAAGCGGGACGGGACGCGCGTCCTCAAGGACACCCGCATCGCCTCCCATCAGCTGAGCGGGAAGGACCGATGAGCGCTCGCGCCCGGCACAAGCTCCCGAATTGGGCGGTGGGCCTGATCCTCGTGGTGGTCATCGGGGCCGCGTCGTTCCTGGCCTACACGAAGACCCTCCCGTGGTCGCACGAGTACACGATCAAGGCCGTCTTCTCGACCTCGCAGAACATCAACGTCAACTCGCCGGTGCGGATCGCCGGCGTGAACGTCGGCAAGGTGACCGACGTCGAGCATCTGAGCGCCCAGGGCTCCGCCCTGACCGCGGCCACCGGAAAGGCGAGTCCGCCGACCGACGGCCCCGCTGGGCAGCAGGCGGCGGTGGTGACGATGGAGATCTCCGACGCGGGGCGCCCGATCCGCCAGGACGCGACGATGGCCCTGCGCCCGCGTCTGTTCCTGGAAGGCAACCTGTTCGTCGACCTGCATCCGGGCACGCCGGAGGCGCCGGAGGTGCCCGACGGCGGCACGATCCCGGAGAGCCAGACGTCCGTGTCGGTGCAGCTCGACCAGGTCTTCTCGAGCCTCCAGTCGGACGTCAGAAGCAATCTCCAGATCCTGCTGCACTCGCTCGGCGACGCGTTCATCAAGTACGGCGGCGCGGCAGGGCTCAACGAGGTCTACCGCACCTCGCCGGGGGCGTTCAAGAACACCTCGCTCGTCAATGAGGCGTTCCTCGGCACCGAGCCGCACGATCTCTCGAACCTCGTTCGCAACCTCGACTCCACCGTCCGCGCGCTCGACGCGAACAAGTCGCAGCTTCAGGGCTTGATCACGAACTTCCGCATCGTCACCGGCTCCCTCGCCGCGCACGACGTTGCGCTGAGTCGCGCCGTCTCGCTCATCCCCTCGACCCTCGACGCTGCCCACCCCGCGTTCGCCGCGCTGAACGCCTCGTTCCCGGCCGTCCGGGCCTTCGCCCGCGAGGCGCTGCCGGGGGTCCGCTCCACGCCGGCGGCGCTCGACGCGTCGATCCCCCTGCTCCATCAGGTGCGCGGCCTCGTGTCGAAGCCGGAGCTGCGCGGCCTCGTCCATCAGCTCCGACCCGCGATCCCCGACCTCACGAGGCTCACGCAGAGGACCATCCCCTTCCTGCACAAGGCGCGGTCGCTCTCGAGCTGCTCGAACGAGGTGCTGATCCCGTTCCTGAACAGCAACGTGCCGGACCCGGACGGTGATGCGGCCAACGCCGGCCTCTCCAACTCGAAGCTCTTCCCGCAGATGGCCTACGCGTCTGAGGGCCTTGGAGGAATCAGCCGATCCGGCGACGGGAACGGACGGCCGTCCCGGGTCATGGGCCTGAGCGGTCCGAACATCCTCACGATCCCCAACACCGAGCTCGGGCAGACCGAGTTCGGCACCTCGGCCCTGCCGGTACTCGGGGCGCGCCCCGCCGTCGAGTCGTCGCTCAAGGGCCCCTTCCGCCCCGACGTGCCCTGCGAGCGCCAGCAGCCGCCGAACCTCGATTCCGGGGCGGCCGGGGCGCCGCCGCAACAGAGCTCGCAACCTCTCAGCGCGGCCGCGCAGGCGCTCGACAAGGCCGCGGTCTCCGCCCTGGGGCAGCTCGGCAAGGCGGGCAACCTGATCGAGAAGAGCTCCAAGGGCTCCAAGAAGGGGAGCGAGCCGGCGGCGCCGACCGGCAAGGCGAACGACCTGATCAAGGCCGGCCTGGCCCAGTGGAACCAGACCCTGAAGTCGCTGCGCGGGGGATCGGGGGGCTGATGGCCACCGCGATTCGCAAGAACCTGCGCAACTTCATCGCGATCGCCGTGCTGTTCCTGATCGCGATCGCGACGAGCTACTACATCGTCCAGCAGCAGCGGCTGCGGATCCCGCTCCTCGAGCCCCACCCCTTCACCCTCCACGCCGAGCTTCAGACGGCGCAGGCCGTGGTGCCGGGCCAGGGCCAGAGCATCGACGTCGCGGGCGTGAAGGTGGGCGACGTGCAGAGCGTCGAGCTCAAGAACGGCGTCGCCGACGTCACCTTCGGAATCGACCCCAAGTACGTGCCGATCTACCGCAACGCGACGGTCCTCCTGCGCCCGCGCACCGGCCTGGACGACATGTTCTTCCAGCTCGACCCGGGGACGAAGGACGCGGGCGAGATCCCCGACGGTGGGACGATCCCGCTCTCGAACACCGCGCCGGACGTCAACCTCGACGAGGTGCTCTCAGCACTTGACGGCGACACGCGCGCCTATCTGCGGATTCTCCTCGACTCCGGTGGCCAGGGCCTGAAGGGGCAGTCCCAGAACCTCGGCAAGCTGCTCGGCGGCCTCGGTCCGGTCAACAGGGACCTCGACCGGCTCAACACCCTCGTCGCGCAACGGCGGCAGAACCTCGCGAACCTGATCCACAACCTAAGCGTGCTGACCGCCGACGTGGGCCGTCACTCGAGCGACGTGACGACCCTCGTGCGAGCCTCGAACTCGACCCTCGGTGCCATCGCCGGCCAGGACGCGAACGTGCAGCGCGCGGTCGCCGAGCTTCCGGGGGTGCTGGCGAAGACCCGGGCCTCGTTCAACGCGACCACCCCGTTCGCGCAGCAGCTCGGGCCGACCTTCAACTCGCTGCGGCCGTTCGCTCGGCGCCTGCCTGAGCTCAACTCCTCGCTCATCGCCCTCTCGCACCGGGCGACCCCCGCGATCAAGGACCGGATCCGCCCGCTGGTCCGCGCGGCGCGCCCGGACATCTCGCCGCTCCGCCTGGCCGCGAACCGGTTCTCGACGGCAACGCCGCGGCTGACGGTGGCCACCAACGAGTTGAACCGGTTCCTCAACGAGGCCTCCTACAACCCGCACGGGGCGAACGCGCCCGGCACCACGGGCCGCGATGAGGGCTACCTCTACTGGCTCGCCTGGGCCTCGCACATCGGCGCGCTCACGTTCGCGACCCAGGACGCGCACGGCGCGGAATGGCGGGTGTACCTAACCGTGAGCTGCCAGAACCTGCGCGGCATCCTCGACTCAACGCCCGCGCCGGCGGACATCCTCGCTCCCCTCATCACCGGCTTCGACCGTCTGCTCGGAACCCAATGCCCAATCGCGTGATCGCCTGATGCAAAAGCAAGCCCCGTCACTAGGACGCGTCCTCGTCGCCATCGGCTTCGCGCTGTCGTGCTTCGGGTTGATCCTGTTCCTCTGGGTGGCGTTCGGCGGCCCGGTCCCGCTGAAGCCCGAGAGCTACCGCATTACGGCGTACTTCCCGGAGGCGACGCAGCTCGCCCAGCAGTCCGACGTCCGGATCGGCGGCGTCTCGGTCGGGAAGGTGGAGTCGATCCAGCTCGCCCCGCCGGACAAGCGGGTCAACGGCAAGGACACCACCGAGGCCGTAATCGAGATCGAGCCGCGGTACGCACCGATCTCAAACGACGCGCGCGCGATCCTGCGCCAGAAAACGCTCCTCGGCGAGACCTACGTGGAGCTCACGTCCGGCACGGAGCCCGACGGCACGCCGAAGCCGGTTTCGCTCGGCTCGGCGGCGACGGCCGCAAACGCGGCGACCACCGACGCGTCGAGCGTCAAGACGATTCCCGAGGGCGGGACCCTGGCGATCTCCCGAACCCAGGAGGCGACGCAGATCGACGAGATCTTCAACGCGCTCGACAAGCAGACCCGTGTGGCCTTCCAGCGGTGGATCCAGAACGCGGCGGTGGGCATCAAGGGCCGGGGCCTGGACCTGAACGACGCGTTCGGCAACCTCGGCCCGTTCGCGACCGATGCCTCGCGCATCCTGCGCGTCCTTCATAACCAGCAGTCCGCAGTGCAGGGCCTGGTGCGCGACACCGGCACCGTGTTCGACGCGCTGTCGGCCCAGGACGGCCAGCTCTCGCGGGCGATCACGGGCTCCGACACCACCTTCAAGGCGCTCGCCTCCGAGCACGAGGCGCTCCGCCAAGCGTTCCAGATCTTCCCGACGTTCGAGCACGAGAGCCGCCTCACCTTGGCCAGCCTCGACCGCTTCCGGGCAAACGCGCACCCGCTGGTCCGCAAGCTCCTGCCGGTGGCGAACGACGTCTCCCCGACCCTCCGCTCCGTCCGGCAGCTCTCCCCGCACCTGCGCTCCCTCTTCATCGACCTGAAGCCGCTGATCAGGGTGTCCGTGAAGGGCCTGCCGGCGACGGCCAAGTTCCTCGGTGGCCTGCGGCCGGTGCTCGGCGCACTGGACCCGTTCCTGGCCAACGTCGAGCCGGTGGTCAACTTCTTCCGCGCCTACAGGACGGACGTGACCAACTTCCTCTCGAACCCCGGCGTCGGCTTCGGGCAGGTGCCCCCGGTACCCAATCAGCCGGCTCCGGGGATGGCGCTGCGCATCCTCAGCTACATCAGCCCGGAGACACTCTCGATCTACCAGAACCGCCTCCCGACCAATCGTGGCAACGCCTACGGGCCACCGAACTCGATCCTGGTGCAGGGTTCTGCGAAGAAGGGCATCTTCCCCAACTTCGACTGCAAGAACCTCGACTTCACGCCCGTGACGGGGCCGTCGGGCCCCGTGTCCGAGCACCCGCTCGTGGCGGGTCAGCGGAAGCCGGGGATCAACAACGGTAACCCGCCCGGAGTTGGGTTCGCTCCGTGCTTCGTCCAGAAGAAGCTGGCGAACCTGGGCAACGGGCGCTACCCGCGGCTTTACGCGCAGCCTTAGGATCCGCTCCCCTACGAGGAGAGGAAAAGCACTTGGCGTACTTCAGTGACGCGCAGGAGGTCTACGACGTGATCGGCAAGCTGTTCGTCGACATCGCCAACGACGAGGAGCTCGCGCCGAAGTTCCGCAAGGCGAACACGATCGTCCAGTACGACTACCGCGAGCCCGATTCGACGATCACCGTTCGCCTGCAGGAGGGCCAGCCCGGCGACGTCGACTTCGGCGAGACCGACATGGAGCCCGAGGTGACGATGTCGATGGAGGCCGACACGGCGCACCGCTTCTGGCTCGGAGAGGTGAACGTGACGGTTGCCCTGGCGCGCGGGCAGATCAAGGCCAGGGGGCCGGTCGCGAAGATCCTGAAGCTCGTGCCGCTGACGAAGCCGATCTTTCCCCGCTACAAGGCCCAGCTCACCGAGCAGGGCCGCCAGGACCTCCTCGATTGACCTTCAAGGACTTCTACCAGTGGAAGTCCTCGACCCGGGTGATCGCCGGACTTGACCTCATCGGGTCGGCGGGCTTCGAGTTCACGAAGGAGGGTGCCTCGCGAGCGCTGGTCGTGACCGACGAGGTGATTCGCGGCACGGGGCTCGTCGACAAGGCCGAGGCCGGGCTCACGGACGGCGGGGTGGAGGTCGCGGGCGTCTTCGACGGGGTCCCGCAGGACTCCGACACCGAGGTCGTGGTGGCCTGCGCCGAGGCGGCGAAGGAAGCAGGCGCCGATGGCTTCATGGCGGTCGGCGGCGGCTCGGTCATGGACACGACGAAGGCGGCGAACATCGTCTTCACCCACGGGGGCTCGGTGCGCGACTACGAGGGAATGATGCTCCTGCCGAGGGCCGCGGATGGCATGGGGCCGCCGCTGCCGCTGGCGCCGCTGGCAGCGATCCCGACGACGGCCGGCACGGGCTCGGAGGCAAGCGCCGCCGCGGTCGTCAAGGACCGCTCGGAGAACCTGAAGGTCGAGATCATCGACCTTGGCCTGTTCCCCGACCTGGCGATTCTCGATCCGGCGGCGACGGAGACGCTCCCGGCCGCCATCGCGGCGGCCACCGGCATGGACGCCCTCACCCATGCGATCGAGGGCTACGTCTCGAGCGAATGGAACCCGCACGGCGACGCGACGTCGCTGCATGCGATCAGGCTTATCCGCGAGAACCTCGAGCGCGCCGTGGCCGACACCTCCGATGTGGAGGCCCGCGGAAACATGCTCGTCGCGGCCGATCTGGCGATCCAGGCGAGTGGGTCGGGGGCGATCGGCATCACCCACTCGATGTCGCATCCGTGCGGCGGTCAGTACGGCGTGGCTCACGGCGTGGCGAACGCCATCAATCTCCCGTGGGTGATCGAGTACAACGCCGCCGGGGGGGAGGAGATCGCCGAGCGCTACCGCGACGTGGCGGCGGAGATGGGCATCGACGCGCCCGGCGACGGCGAGGCGGTCGGCACGGCCCTCGCCGACGAGGTGCGCGCGCTGGTGGGCCGGCTCGGTCTTCCGATGCGGCTTTCGGAGGTCGGCGTGCCCGAGGACGGCATCCCGGCGCTGGTGGACGGAGCGATGGGCGACGGATGCACGCTCGTCAACCCTCGGGAGCCCTCCGAGGAGGATTTCGCCGAGCTCTACAGGAATGCGCTGTGAGCGCGAGGCTCCGAAAGGGAGAAGAGTTCTTGGCCGAGCGCGAAGCCGAGAGTCTGTGAGCGGCAAGGACGACGCGCAGGCCTGGGCCGAGACCGTCCGGTCCTACGCGGGGAAGCACGATCTCACCTACGACGAGGTCGGGGGCCTGAACCCGAAGGGCGGCCCCCGCGGCGCTGTGCCCCGGCGGCACCAACCGTCTCACCGGCGAGCTCACGCCCGAGTTCTGGGGCGCGTGCTGCGACGCCGACGAGCACGAGGAGGGAGGGCTCTTCTCGAAGGCAGTGCTGCCGGGTGCGGTGATCGTGAAGGCACACGTCCCGGACCTCGCGAAGGTCATGCCGCCGTTCAACGTCGAGTCGATCGAGCGCCGGCCCGACGAGCTCGCGATCCAGCGCGTTGCGCGGAAGGTCGAGTTCGAGTCGATCGAGTTCAACAAGCGCTTCCTGGCGACGGTCCCGAAGGGGTACGACCCGGTCGCCCTGCGCGAGACCTTCAGCCCCGGCTTCCTGACCTGGGCGACGACGATCCAAAACCCGGTCGACTTCGGCGTCCTCGAGCAGCAGCTCTACCTGCACTGGCGCCTGCGCGAGCGCACGGCCGACGAGCTCGAGGCCGCTCTGAAGAACGGCGGCCAGCTCTTCAAGCGGATCGTCAAGGAGGTCGACGAGTCGAACGTGCACCTCTACCCGCCCGGCCCGTGGCACGCGGGGCTCGCGCCGTTCCCGCCGGACCCCGGCGGCCCGCCGCCGTCACAGGCGGACGGGGCTGGCTAGGAGAGGCGGGCATGCGACGCCACGCCCACGAGTTCCGACTTCCGTCGTCGGGGTCGACGGATTTCGGCGTTCAGGCGGATCCCGTCGGCGCGGCACATGCGGTGGCTCCATATGCTCCCGCCCTCGCTGACTTAGAAGCACAGAGCGGGGCTCGCGCCCGCGCGAAAGGAGCACGACGAAACACATGGGACTTCTCGACGGCAAGGCGGCGATCATCACCGGATCGGCGCGCGGCATCGGACGCGCGACGGCGGAGCTGTTCGTCAGCGAGGGCGCCAAGGTCCTGATCAACGACATCGACGCCGACGTCGCCGAGCAGGCAGCCGGCGAGATCCAGGGCGAGACCGCCGTCCACGCGGGCGATCTGACTGCGGAGGGCGCCTGCGACGAGCTCGTGGCGAAGGCCCAGGAGGCCTTCGGCTCCGTCGACATCCTCGTCAACAACGCCGGCTACACCTGGGACGGTGTCGTCCACCGGATGACCGACGAGCAGTTCCAGGCGATGCTCGACATCCACACGATCGTCCCGTTCCGGATGATCCGCGCCGTCGCTCCCCAGTGGCGCGAGGCGGCGAAGGCCGAGTCGGCCGAGGGCAACGAGGTCTTCCGGAAGATCGTGAACATCACGTCGATCTCGGGCACGATGGGCAACGCCGGCCAGGCGAACTACTCGTCGGCGAAGGCGGGCGTCACCGGCCTCACGAAGACCATCGCCAAGGAGTGGGGCCAGTTCAAGATCAACTGCAACGCCGTCGCGTTCGGTTTCGTCGAGACGCGCCTCACCCAGGCGAAGGAGGCCGGCGAGACGATCGAGGCCGGCGGCCACGAGGTCGAGCTCGGCATCCCCGAGCAGATGCGCCAGATGGCCTCGTTCACGATTCCCGCTCGGCCGCCCGGCGCAGCCCTCGGAGGCGGCGGGCCCGGTGCTGTTCCTCTGCTCGCCGTTCGCGAACTACGTCCACGGCCAGATCCTCAACGTGACGGGCGGGCAGTTCGTCGGAATGATGTCCTGAGCCGCTGAGGCGAGCTCTCGCAGCGACAGCGCTCCTCGCCGCCGCCCTCGCGGGCTGCGGCGGGGGCTCGGGCGAGCAGGCGACCACCGCCGCGGCGCCTCACGCCGCCGAGGCGAACGCCCTACCTCGTCGCCGCCCTAGGCGACTCGATCACCGCCGGATCGCCCCTGTGGGACCCGAACCCGGCGGTCCGCTCGGAGCTCGGAACGCGGCCGAACCCGAAGAGCCAGTACGAGTACTGGGCGCGGCGGGCCGCTGCCGGACGCGCGCTTCCGCAACTGCGGCATCCCCGGCGAGACGACCGCCCAGATCCGCGCTCGCCTCGCGGCCTGCGCCCGCGGCGCCGACGCGCTGATCGTGCAGGGCGGGGTGAACGACATCGCGCAGGCGCTCGGCGGCGGTCGGCAGCGCCGCGTCGTCGCCGCGGCTGCCGGCGAACCTGGAGGCGATGGTCCGCGAGGGCGAGCGGATGGGCCTGGCGGTGCTCCTCGCGAACCTGCTCCCGTGGAACAACGGCCACCCGCGGGCCGACCCGGCCGATCGCCGAGCCTGAACCGGACGCATCAGCGGGATCGGCCGCCGCGAGCATGTTCCGGTGCTCGACTTCCACGACACCCTCGAGGGCCCGCCGGGCTCGGGACTCATGCGCTCCGACCTGACGGTCGAGGGCGACCACCCCTCGATCGCCGGCTACGCGCTGCTCGGGCAGCGCGCGGTGGCGCCGGCCCTCAAGACGACGTTGAATCGCCCTTAGGGCCGGCGCTCCTCGGCGAGCAGCTCGCCCTCTTCGCCCGCCATCGCCGGCGGGGGCCAGGGGCCGAACCAGTTGTCGCGGGCACCGTCGATCGTGATCACCGGCGCCGACTGGAAGTCGCCCGCGGGCGAGGCGAGATAGGCGACCATCCACGCCATCTCCTCGGGCGGTGCCGAGGCGCCCGAGAGGGATCGTGCGCGGAGACGTTCCTGCTCACCTCCGCCGGATACTTCGTCCGCAGCGTCTCGGTGTCGAACTGACCGGCGGCGATCGCCACCAGCCGAATGCCGTAGCGCGCCCATTCAACGGAGAGGGTCCGTGTCATGTTCTCGACCGCGGCGCGGGCGGCGCCCGAATGCACCATCCCCGGCATCCCGTTGTGAGGCGAGAGCGTGACGTTCACGACCTTGCCCGAGCCCTGTGGCATGAACGCCTTCGTCGCCGCGGCGTGGGTCATGTTCCAGGTGCCCTGGACGTTCAGCTCGATCACGGTGCGAAAGCCCTTCGGGCTGATCGCCTCGGCCGGGCTCAGGAACTGGCCGCCGGCGTTGTTGACGAGGAGGTCGAGGCGCCCGTGCCGCTCGACGATCCCGTCGACGAACGCGTCGACCGCGTCGGCGCTCGCGGATGTCGAGCGCCTAGCATCTCCGCCCGGCCCCCGCCGCTCTCGGATCGCCTCGACGGTCTCCTCGAGGGGCTCGGTACGGCGCCCGCAGCCGACGACGATCGCGCCGAGCCGGGCGAGCTCGAGCGCCGTCTCGCGGCCGAGGCCGGAGCCCGCCCCCGAGACGGCGCAGACCTGCCCCTCGAGCAAGCCCGGAGCGAAGATGCGAGAAGGAGCTGGGTCCCCCATTGCGGGGCCCACGATATCCCCGGCTCGCTCGCTCTGGCTGGTCTACGCTGACTCGCCCGTGAAGGTCCACGCCGAGCCAAAGCCACTCGAGGAGCCCCTCGAGGGCGGTCGCGAGAATGCGACCGTCATCGTCGAGCCGCTGAAGGCCGGCGAGGTGCAGGGCCCGCGCGCCTTCTTCGAGCGCGCCGGCGGCCGCTTCGAGACCCTGAAGACGATGGGCGTCGGAACCCCGCGCTCGCAGTACTGGTGGGTGCCCTGCCCCGCGTTCCTGATCCACCACCCGGGCGCCGGAGCGATCCTCGTCGACACCGGCCTTCACCCCTCCGTGTCGTCGGACCCGGCCGAGAACCTCGGCCGCCTGGTTACCAGCTTCGGTCACCCCCGCCTCGAGCCGGGGGAGGACGTGCCAGCGCAGCTTCGCGCTCGCGGCCTCGAGCCTGGCGACATCAAGGTCGTGGTGATGACCCACCTGCACTTCGACCACGCCTCGGGAATGTCCGAGTTCCCGGGCTCGACCTTCGTCGTCACCGCGGCTGAATGGGAGGCGGCGACGACCGATGCCCGGCCCATCCTCCGCGGCTACAGGCCGGTGCACTACGACTACGTCTTCGACTACCGGACCGTGGCCTTCGAGGGCGACACCGTCAGCTCGTACGCGAGCTTCGGCGTCACCTCCGACCTCTTCGGCGACGGCAGCGTCCGCCTCGCGTCGACGCCAGGCCACTCGGCGGGCCACCAGAGCGTCATCTGCAGGCTTCGCGACCGCGACCTCGTGATCGCGGGCGACGCGATCTACACCTACGCCCAGCTGGAGGGCGCACCGGAGCCGCCGCGGCCGCTCGACCGCCGCCTTTGGCGCCGCTCGCTTCAGGAGCTAAAGCTCTTCCACTCCCAGTACCCGCAGGCGGTGATCGTGCCGGGGCACGACCCCGAGCACTGGCCGACGCTCGAGAAGCGCTACGAGTAGGGGCGCATGCTGCAGATCGCAACGAGCTTCTACGAGCCGAACCACCTGACGTTCTACAACGTCATCCTCTTCGTCCACGTCTCCGCGGCGGTCGTCGCCTTCGGCGGCACCTTCGGCTACGGGATCGTCGGCGCGATCCTCTCGCGGCCCGGCCAGGCTCGCCACGTCCCGTTCTGGCACCGCGTCCAGCACGAGCTCGGCAACAAGCTCATCACGCCGGGGGCGCTTGTGCTCCTCGCAGCCGGTATCTACCTCGTGGCGGTCGGCAGCTTTGGCTTCGGCGACGCCTTCGTGACCATCGGCTTCATCATCGTCATCGTTCTGCTCGGCCTCGGCCACGCCGTCTTCGGCCCGACCGAGCTCCGCGCCGCCGCGGTGGCCGAGCGCGACATCAAGGCCGCGGGCGACGGCGAGGTGAAGCTCAGCGCCGAGTATCAGGCGCTTGCCAAGCGGGTGGCCGCGGTCGGGATGGCCTCGGGCCTTCTCATCCTCGCGGCCATGTTCGTGATGGTCATCAAGCCGCTGTAGCGCGCGCCTAGCGGGGCTGGCCGGCGGGGACCTTCGTCTCCGCCCGGGCAGCGACGCCCTCGCGGAGCGCCTTCGCAACCCCGCGGCGCCCCTTCTCGTCGAGCGCCACGTACATCTCGCGGACGCGGTCGAAGATCTGGTTCGCGGCGTCGAGTTGCTGCTCCCGTGTCGGGTTGGGGACGAGCTCGAACGTGATCGGCTCGGCGTACTGCACGGTGACCTTCGGGAAGCGAAGCTTCCGCCACTTGCGGATGCCGAGCGAGCCATGGATCGCCACCGGCACCACCGGGACCCCCGATTCCAGCGCCATTCTGCCGATGCCCGGCTTCGCCTCACCGAGGCGCCCCGTCCGCGAGCGGCCGCCCTCGGCGTAGATCAGGACGCAGCCGTCGCGCTCGAGGATCGAGTAGGCGGTCTTGAACGCCTCCTCGTCGTGGTGGCCGCGCCGCACCGGGAAGACGCCGCCGACCCGGTAGATGTACGTGAGGATGGCGTTCTTGCCGAAGAGCTGCGACTTCGCCATGAAGCGGATCCGCCGGCGCAGGTAGACGCCGGCGAGGAAGTGGTCGAAGTTCGAGAAGTGGTTCGGCGCGAGGATCACCGGCCCGGTCTCGGGAACGTTCGTCGGCGCGATCGGCCAGGTGCGGTAGAAGAAGAGCGCGATCGGCGTCACGACCATGCGTACGAGGTCGTAGACCCACCCGGCACCGTGGGTCCGCGCCCAGGCGTGGAAGCGGTCGAAGTATTCCGCCGGTCGCGGATCCTTGTAGACCTGTGGCTTGATGTCGGCCATCGCGAACGGGAGCCGTCGTTCAGCTCCTGTGACTTCTAACCCCGAGCCGCGGAGCGGTTACTCGCCGGTCGCCCAGCCGCGCGAGCGCTCCAGCGCCCGGCGCCATCCGGCGAGCAGCGCCTCGGCCTGGTCGCGGCCCATACGCGGCTCGTAGCGCGCCGCCTCGCGCCAGCGTGATGCGACCTCCTCGAGCGTCCAGGTCCCTGCGCCGATGCCGGCGAGGTAGGCGGCGCCCTGCGCGGTCGTCTCGGCGACGTCCGGGACGATCACCGGCGCGCCGAGGACGTCGGCCTGGAACTGCATCAGCCAGCCGTTGAGCGCGCCGCCGCCGTCGGCGCGGAGCTCCGCGAGCTCCTCCCCGGAGGCGGCCTCCTGTGCCCGCACGGCGTCGACTGTCTGGTAGGCGATCGCCTCGAGCGCTGCCCGGGCCAGATGAGCACGGCCGGAGCCGCGCGTGAGGCCGACGATCGTCCCTCGCGCGTACGGGTCCCAGTGCGGCGAGCCGAGGCCGGTGAGGGCCGGGACGAAGTACACGCCGTCGTTCCGCTCGAGCGAGGCCGCGAGCTCCTCGGTCTCGGCCGCCTTCTCGATGATCCCGAGGCCGTCGCGCAGCCACTGCACCGCGGCTCCGGTCACGAAGACCGACGCCTCGAGCGCGTAGTCGGCGTGCTCGCCGAGGCCCCAGGCGACGGTCGCCAGCAGGCCCGCGCCCGGGTCCGCCGCCTCGGGACCGGTGTTGAGCAGGACGAAGCTCCCGGTCCCGTAGGTGTTCTTCGCCATGCCCGGCTGATGGCAGGCCTGCCCGAACAGGGCGGCCTGCTGGTCGCCGGCGACGCCCGCCACCGGCACCTCGCCGCCGAACACGTCGGTGGTGCCGTAGATCTCAGCCGAGCCAGCCGGCTCGGGCAGCGATCCCGGGTCGATCCCGAGCATGTCGCAGAGCTCGCCGTCCCACGCCAGGCGATGGATGTCGAACAGCATCGTCCGCGACGCGTTCGAGAGGTCGGTGACGTGGCGGCCGGTGAGCTTGTGGACGAGCCAGGAGTCGATCGTGCCGAACCTCGCCCCGCGAGCGGCCTCGACGTTTCGCAGCAGCCACTCGATCTTCGTCCCTGAGAAGTAGGCGTCGATCACGAGCCCAGTCCGCTGGCGCACCAGCTCCTCGTGGCCGGCCTGGCGAAGCTCGTCGCACCGCGCGGCGGTGCGGCGGTCCTGCCACACGAGGGCGTTGTGGACGGGCTCGCCCGTGCGTGGGTCCCAGGCGACGACGGTCTCGCGCTGGTTCGTGATCCCGATCGCATCGAGGTCGGCGCCCGGCGTCGCCGCCGCCGCGAGCGCCTCCTCGGCAACGCGCCTCGTCACCTCCCAGATCTCGTTCGGGTCGTGCTCCACCCAGCCGGGCCGCGGGAAGTGCTGCTTGAACTCGCTGTACGCGCGGCCGACGATGCGGGCCTCGGAGTCGAAGACGAGGCAGGTCGTGCCGGTCGTCCCCTGATCGATCGCCAGGATCACGGTCGCGCGCAGGCTATCCGCGCCTCGTTCGATACGCGCGGTACGCGTCGAGGAGCTGGCGGCCGCGGTGGGCGAAGCCGGCGGGGGTGCGGCCGGTCGCGCGGTGGGCCAGGTCGAGGTCGATCTCGGCGATGCGGTAGCCGGCACGCGCGGCGTCGATCGTCATGCCGGTCTCGAGCCCGAAGCCGCCGGCAAGCGGCAGCAGCGCCAGCAGCACCTCGGCGCGCATGGCGCGCTGGCCCGAGAGCGGCGCCCGCGGGCGAAAGCCCGAGCTCGTCGAGATCGCCCATCGCGCGAAGCCGACGGCGACGCCGAGGCCGCCCCCCACGCGCGAGCGGAATGCCGCGATTGCGAGGTCGCACTGCCCGTCCCTCACAGCGTCGACGAGCGCGACGAGCTCGCTCGCCGACGGCCCGAGGTCCGCGTCGCAGAGCAGCACGAGCTCCGGGCGCGGCTCGGCGCCGAGCACCGCCTCGGCGGCCGCGGTCACATTCGCGCCCTTGCCGTGCGGCCGTCTGCGCGTCACGAGCTGGGCGCCGCCCGCGATCGCGACCTCGGCAGTGCCATCCGTGGAGGCGTCGTCGGCAACCCAGATCGTCGCGGAGGGAAGGGCGCGCTCCAGCGCGGAGAGCGTGGCGCCGAGCCGATCGGCCTCGTTGCGGGCGGCGACGATGACCGCGACGCTGGCTCGTTCCGCCGTCAAGGACGGCTATTGTGCCGCGCGGTCGTGGCCGACGTAGAGGCGCACATCACCGGCACGGTCTGGAAGATCGAGGTCGGGGTCGGCGACGAGGTCGACGAGGGCGACACCGTCGCGATCCTCGAGTCGATGAAGATGGAGATGCCGGTCGAGGCCGAGGACGCCGGCACCGTCAAGGAGATCCGCTGCGAGGAGGGCCAATCCGTACAGGAGGGCGACGTGCTCGTCGTCCTCGACTAGGTGCCCGAGGCCGAGCAGTCGCTCGCCGGCGGCAAGCTTCTGCTCGACTTCCCTGCTGAGGCCGTCGCTCGCCTCACAATCTCGAACCCCGAGCGCCGCAACGCGCTCGACCACGACATCCTCGGCGCCCTGGCTGAGGCTCTGCCTTCGCTCGGCGAGGGGATCGAGCACCGCTGCTTGGTCATCACCGGCGCGCCACCGGTCTTCTCGGCCGGCTACGACATCGCCGGGATCCCGGACTCGAGCTTCGAGGCCGACGCAGAGGCGCTCGTCGCGCATCCCTTCCACGCGGCGATGGAGGCAGTGAGCGCGCACCCGTATCCGACGTTGGCGGCGGTCAACGGGCACTGCCTCGGCGGCGGCCTCGAGCTCGCGGTCCGCTGCGACCTGCGGATCGCCTCGACCGAGGCAAAGCTCGGGATGCCGCCCGCGAAGCTCGGCCTCATCTACGGACACACCGGCCTCGAGCGGTTCATCGAGGTCGTCGGGGTCGCCCGCACGCGCGAGCTCTTCCTCGTCGGCCGCAACTACGACGGCGGTGCGGCGGAGCGAATGGGCCTCGTCAACGAGGCGGTCGCGCCGGACGAGGTCGAGCCTCGTGCGCTCGAGCTCGCCGCCGAGATCGCGTCGAACGCGCCGATCTCCATGCGCGGCAACAAGCGCGCGATCGAGACGCTCGCGCGCAACCCCGTGCTGAGCGCCGAGCAGGAGCGCGAGCTCGTGGAGCTGCGCCGCTCCTGCTTCGCCTCCGAGGACTTTCGCGAGGGGATCAGGGCGTTCGCCGAGAAGCGGAAGCCTCGCTGGACCGGCCGCTGAGATCCGGCGTTTTGATCGTTTCCGGTCTCGCTCCTGTAAAACATAACCATGAAAACGATCTACAAGGGCATGTACCACCGTCGGGATCGCGGTGCTCGCGGCCGCGGCGCTCACGGTGCCCGCGTTCGCGGGCGGCGCGGGTGCGGATGCCAAGAAGCCGGCCGGGGTCACGATCAAGAACTTCGCGTACCACAAGAAGACGCTGAGGGTCGTGAAGGGCACGAAGGTCGTGTTTCGGAACGAGGACGGCTCCACGCACACGGCCACGAAGAGGGGCGTCTTCAACACCGGCAATATCAAGCACAACAAGGCGAAGGCGATCGTGTTCAAGCACAAGGGCACCTTCGGCTACATCTGCACGCTCCATCCGTTCATGAAGGGAAAGATCGTCGTCCGCTGACGTAGCGCCCTCGCTCGGCTAGGGACAGCGGGACGGCAGGTCGGCCTCGAGCGTCATCTCGCGGCCGTCGAGGAGGTCGACCTTAGCGTCAAGCCGCGGATGGCCCTGTGAGGGGAGCTCCGAGCGGGAGATCACGAGCTGGAAGGGCGGCGCGATCGCGTCTGAGGCCGCGCCGTCGAAGCGGAAGCCGGCCTCGACGATGAGGCTGGCGTCAGCCCGCCGTGAACGCCGCCCTCACCGGGCCGCGGGCGCAGGGCCCGCCCGAGGGAGACTCGGCCCGGGAATAGTGGAGCTTGACGTCGAGCTTGGGGAGCCGATGGCAGTTGCCCCGCCGGCAGTTGCGAAGGGTGGAGAGCTCGCTCGATAGGAGCTGCTCGACGGGCGCGTAGGCGGGGTCCGCGACGACGTTCTGGAGCTCGTCGGGATCGGTCTCGAGGTCGTAGAGCTCCCGCTCGCCGTCCTCGTGGGCGACGTACTTGTATCGCGCGGTTCGAATCCCGAAATAGTCGTTGCCCTCGAGAAGCAGTTCGCGTCCGAGCTTGCGCCCGGGATGCTGCGTGTCGCTCAGAATCGGCCTTCCATTCATGATCCGATCGGCGCGGGCCCCGGTCGCCTCGACGATCGTTGGAGCGAGGTCCGCGTTGATCGTGAGGTCACGGACCCTCACTCCCGCCGGTATCCCGGGGCCGCGCATGAGGAGCGGAACCCGTATCGACGGCTCGTAGACCTTCGTCTTCCCGGTGTAGATCCGGTGCTCGCCGTGGAGGAAGCCGTTGTCCGAGGTGTAGACGATGAGCGTGTTCTTCAGCTCGCCGACATCGCTGAGCGTTCGGACGATCGAGTGGACGCCGTCGTCGACGCCCTGGAGCGACTCGAGCTCGCATTGGTAGAGCGTGCGCTCCCCGGCGACCTGCTCCTGTGTCAGGGGCGGCAGGTCCTGGACGAATTGCGGCTTGTCGGAGACGTTGGCCTCGTTGAAGCTGGGGGGCTTCGGCAACGGCGCGTCCGCGAACTCCCCGAAGTGCCGGCGCGGAGGCTCCGGCGGCCCGCCCGCGCATCGCGACCCCGTCGGGTGCGGCCCCCCCTTGTGCGGCGCTTTGTAGGCGACATAGAGGAAGAACGGGGCCGATCCTGGGCCGATGCGCTGGATGAACTCGTCGGCTCGGTCCGTGGTGACGTCGTCGACGTAGTCCCGCGGGTCGTCGCCGTAGGAGGCCAACGCGCCGTTCTCGTTCACCTGATAGTCGTAGTAGTCGACCCCGCCCGAGATCGCGTACCACTCGTTCCACCCGGGCGGCACGAGGGTCGGGTCGGAGAACCCGTATCGGTTCAGGAACTTGCCGATCTCCGCCGTGTAGTAGCCGGAGCGCTGGAGCCAGATCGGGAGCGTGTTGCCCGCGTCGAGGCGCTCGAACCGGCTGAAGCCGCCGAGCGGGGGATTGTTGTCCTCCACGTGGTGGTTGCTCGCGTAGAGGCCGGTGAGGAAGGTGGTGCGCGAAGGGCAGCAGAGGGGGAAGTTGACGAAGCTGTCGGTGAACGTCGCCCCGTGGTCGCCGATGTCCGACAGCACGTGCTGCTGGAACTTCGTCGCCTGGACGGTCTGGTCGTCGGACATGATCACGACGACGTTCGGTCGGACGTCAGGTGCGGGTGCGGCGCGCGCGACGGTGCCCCGCGTCCGCCACGGCGAGGCCGGCGGCGCACCACGCCAGGCCGGCGGCGACGGTGACGATGCGCAGGCGAGCCCGCCGCGCCGGCCCTGCAGATCGTTCGGTCAGTCTCTTCATCCCCGCGAAGCGTGCCTCGATAGTCAAACAGGCGGCGGAGCGTCAGGTTGCGTGAGCGCGACTACCCTGGCGGGCGATGCCACGACCCGCTGACCGCCGCAGGGCCCTCGCCGCGACCGATCCCGTTCTGGCCGGGCTCATCGAGCGCATCGGCCCGCTCAGCATCTCCGAGCGCGAGCGGCGCCGCAAGACGGTCAGGCCGGATGACGCTTTCGGTGCCCTCGTGCGGGCGGTGGTGGGGCAGCAGCTCTCGACCAAGGCCGCGCGGACGATCTACGGCAGGCTCCTCGAGCTGTTCGATGGGAGGGTGCCCGGGCCGGAGGACCTCGTCGCGGCCTCGGAGGCCGACCTGCGTGGCGTCGGCCTCTCGGGCCGGAAGGCGGAGTACCTGCGCGACCTCGCCGGACACGTGCAGCGCGGGGAGCTCGAGCTTGAGCGCCTCGCCGAGCTCTCGGACGAGGACGTGATCGAGGAGATCGTCGCCGTCCGGGGCTTCGGTCAGTGGAGCGCCGAGATGTTCCTGCTGTTCCACCTCGAGCGGCCCGATGTGATCTCCGGGGGTGACCTCGGGATCCGCAAGGCGGTTCAGCTCGCCTACGGGCTCGATGAGATCCCGACGCCGGCCGAGGTCGTCGAGCGCGCAGAGGCCTGGCGGCCCAACCGCTCGCTCGCCTGCCTGTACCTGTGGGAATCGCTGGCGGCGACGCCGGTCTCCTAGCCGTCCGGCGGGGCGCCTAGCTTTCGCCTCGGTGGGTTCGCTGATCAGCTTCGAGGAGGCGCTCGAGCTCGGCGCGCTGACCGATCACGACGAGATCGGCGCGCTGGTGGAGCGCGCATGGGCGGTGCGGCGGGAGCGGTTCGCGGACTCCACTGACCTCTGCTCGCTCGTGAACGCCAAGTCGGGCGGGTGCTCGGAGGACTGCGGGTTCTGCGCGCAGTCGCGCTATGCCGAGGCGGACACGCCGATGCACGCGATGATGGAGCCCGATCAGATCCTCGAACACGCCCGGGCCGCGGAGGCGGCGGGCGCGCATCGCTTCTGCATGGTCACGCAGGGCCAGGGGCTGTCGAAGCGCGACTTCGAGAAGATTCTCGAGGGTGCGAGGCGCGTCTCGAAGGAGACCAACCTCAAGCGGTGCGTGTCGGTCGGCCACCTGTCGCCCGACCGGGCGCGGGCGCTGAAGGAGGCCGGCGTCCAGCGTGTCCACCACAACGTCGAGACCGCCCGCTCGTACTACGACGAGGTGACCACCACGGTGCGCTACGAGGGCCGGATCCGCACGATCGACGCCGTCGCCGAGGCCGGCCTCGAGAGCTGCGTGGGAGGCATCCTCAACCTCGGTGAGACACCCCGACAGCGGGTCGAGATGGCTTTCGAGCTGGCTGAGATCAACCCCACCTCGGTGCCGATCAACCTGCTGAACCCGCGGCCCGGCACGAAGTTCGGCGACCGCAGCCTGATGGACGCCTGGGAGGTCGTGCAGTGGGTCGCGATCTTCCGCCTGATCCTTCCGGACGCGCTGTTCCGGCTCTGCGGTGGCCGGGTGGAGAACCTGGGCGACCTCCAGCCCCTCGCGGTCAAGGCGGGGCTCAACGGAGTGATGATGGGGAATTTCCTCACGACCCTGGGCGCCGAGCCGGCCGACGACCGCGCGATGTTCTCGGAGCTCGGGTTGAACGTCGCCCGGCAGCCCGACAACGGCGCCAACCCGCGGCCCGACAACCGCGACGGCTGGCTCGACGGCGCGACACCCGAGACGCCGATCGACGAGCTGATCGACAGCCGGTCCGACGCGAACTTCTGGGACCCCTCGACGCAGCTACGGGTGGTCAAGAAGGCAGGGAAGCCGCCCCCGTACCCCAAAGTTGCGTAATGAGGTGCTTTAGCACCGAAAGCAGCGTGTCAGGCGGCGGAGCCGCCGCAAGTTCTTCGTGACGTCAGCGTCAGAGCGCCTGGACGAGATCCGGCGGGCCGGTCTTCACCGCAAGCTGCGGATGATCGAGAGCACGCAGGGTCCGCGGGTCATGATGGGCGGCGTCGAGGTCCTGCTGCTCTGCTCCAACAATTACCTCGGCCTCGCCGACCACCCACGGGTTCGGCGAGCGGCCGCCGAGGCGGCTGAGCGGTTTGGAGCGGGGGCGGGGGCGTCGCGCCTGATCTCGGGCACGATGGCCGTTCACCGAAAGCTCGAGCGGCGGATCGCAGAATTCACGCGCACCGACACGGCGATCGCCTTCGGCTCCGGCTATCTCGCGAACGTCGGCACGGTCTCGGCGCTGGCCGGTCGACGCACGGTCGTCTACTCCGACGAGCTGAACCACGCGTCGATCATCGACGGGTGCCGACTGGCAAGCGCAGAGACGTTCGTCTACCGGCATCGGGACCTGGAGCACCTTTCCTGGGGCCTCGAGCGAGCCGACGGGCGAGCGGGCCTGATCGTGACCGATTCGGTCTTCTCGATGGACGGTGATGTGGCGCCGCTGGTCGAGCTCGTGGAGCTCGCGCGGGCCAGTGGCTCCACCCTGATGGTCGACGAGGCGCACGCGATCGGCGCCCTCGGGCCCGGGGGCCGGGGCGCGGTCGCCGAGGCCGGTCTGGGGGATGAGGTCGACGTGATCGTCGGCACGCTCGGGAAGTCTCTCGGGAGCTACGGCGCCTATGTATGCGCGAGCGCCGAGGTCTGCGAGCTCCTCGTGAACACCGCGCGCACGTTCATCTTCTCGACGGCGCTGCCGCCACCCGCGATCGGCGCCGGCCTCGCCGCGCTCGACCTCCTGGCCTCCCGGCCGGGCATGGTCGAGCAGCTTCGGCGCAACGGCGCCACGCTGCGGGGCGAGCTCGCAGCATGCGGGTTCGACACGGGCGCTTCGCGAACCCAGGTGATGCCGGTGGTCGTCGGCGACGCGCGGCGGGCGGTCGCGCTGTGCGAGCGGTGCCTTGATCGCGGCGTGTTCGCCCAGGCGATCCGGCCGCCGACCGTTCCCGAGGGCACGTCGCGGCTTCGCCTCTCGGTCATGGCGACGCATCGCGGCGAGGAATTGCGCTCGGCGGCCCACCAGATCGCTCGCGCTGCGCGCGAGCTGGGGATCGAGCCCGGCGAGGCGCCGCCCGCACCGGAGCGGCTCGACCGCGCCGCTTAGCGATCGCCGCGGCGTGCGCGGCGCGTTCGTCACCGGGACGGGCACCGAGGTGGGGAAGACCGTCGTGGCCGCGGTGATCGCGAGGACGCTGGCTGCATCGGGGGAGAAGGTCGCCGTCTTCAAGCCCGTTGCGAGCGGGTTGGATGAACAGGCAGCGAAGGGGGAGGAGACCGATTTCGCCCTCTTGCGACGGGCCGCAGGCTCTGATCAGAGCGACGAGGACATTGCGCCCTACCGCTTCGGGCCCGCGGTCTCACCGCACCTGGGGGCGGAGCTCGAAGGGGTCCCAATCGAGTCACACCGCCTCCTGGCTTTCGCCGTGGCCGCGGCAGAGGGTGCCGACGTGTTGATCAGCGAGGGGGTGGGCGGATTCCTGGTTCCGCTCGTCGACGGTTACCTGGTGCGCGATTTCGCCCGGGACCTGGGGCTCCCCGTCGTGGTCGCCGCCTCGCCTGGGCTCGGGACGATCAACCACACCTTGTTGACGGTTGAGGCGGCAAGGGAGGCAGGGCTCGAGGTTGCGGCTGTGGTGCTCACGCCGTGGCCGGCCGAGCCGTCGCTCGTCGAGCGGTCGAATCGCGAGACGTTGGAGAGGCTGGCGAGGGTGGAGGTGGAGACCCTGCCGTCACTGGACCTCGCGGACCCCGCGTCATGGCCGCCCCTCAACTGCGCGAACGTCCCTCGCTAGGGGCTATGGGCGGGTACGAGGCACGTTCGCGCCCTCGCGGCTTGATCAGACGGTTGCGTGCTCGGCCGCGGGTGTCGCCGGGCCGGCCGGGGCGTTCGCCGGCTTCGTCTTCTTCGAGCTGATGAACGCCAGGGCGATCACGATGCCGGCCGCGCTCACGGCCGTGGCCACGCCCATCGACGAGGCGAAGGCGGAGACGAAGGCATCGTGCGCCGCGGTCATGATCTGGTGCGCCTGGGCGGGGGTGGAGTCGGCTGGGGCCGTCGCCTGGCCGCCGGCGAGGCTCTGCGCCATCGCCTCGCGCTGACCGGCGGTGAGGCCCGACGAGGCGCTCAGGAGCTGGTCGAGCTTGGTGCGGACGTCGCCCTGGAATACCGCGCCGATCACGGCGACCCCGAGTGACCCTCCGACCATCCGATTCATCGAGAGGATGCCCGATGCGACGCCCGCCTTGGCCGTCGAGACCGCGTTCATGGCCGCGGTGGACATCGGCGACATGACGAGGGCCATGCCGACGCCCATGAGGATGAACGAGCCGAAGAAGTCGGAGTACGTGCTGCCCGGGCCGACAGTCGTGAGCCAGAACATCGCCCCCGTGACGAGAGCGAGCCCGGTGGCGATCGGGAGCTTGGCGCCGATCCGGTCGGTCAGGCGTCCCGCGAGCGGGGCGATGACGACGATCATCAGCGTGGCGGGGAGGAAGCGCACGCCGGCCTCGAGCGGCGAGTAGCCGAGGATGTTCTGCATGTACAGCGCGATGAAGAAGAACTGGGCCATCATCGCGAAGGTGACGACGAGCGCGATCAGGTTGGAGCCGATCGAGTCCCGATTCTTGAAGAGCTTGAATTCGATGATGGGCGCCTTCACGCGCATCTCGATCGCGATGAACGCCGCCGTCAGCACCACCGATCCCGCGATCAGCGAGATGACTGCGGGCGATCCCCAGCCCCACGAGTTGCCCTCGATGAGGGCGAGCAGGAGGGCGGAGAGCGCCGCGCTGACCGTGGCCACGCCGAGATAGTCGACCTCGCGGCCCACGGTCTCATCGCGCGACTCGCGAACCGCGAACAGCGAGGCGACCACGGCTGCCGCCGCGACCGGCACGTTGATGTAGAAGATCGCGCGCCACGAGACGTGCTCGGTGAGGAAGCCGCCCAGCACGGGGCCGATGGCCAGCGCGAGGGCCGATACGCCGGCCCAGGTGCCGATCGCCTTGCCGCGCTCGGAGGGGTGGAACGCGTTGGTGACGATCGAGAGGGTTGCCGGCATCATGAAGCCGGCGCCGATCCCCTGCACGACGCGGCTGACGATCAGCGACGTGGTATCCGGAGCGAGGCCGGCCGTTGCCGAGGAGAGGGCGAACAGCACGACGCCGAAGAGAAACGCCCGGCGGCGCCCGAAGATGTCGCCGAGCCGCCCGCCGGTGACGAGCGTCACCGCGAAGGCGAGCGTGTACCCGCTCACGGTCCACTCGAGCGCGGAGATGGAGGAGCCGAGGTCGTGCTCGATCGACGGCAGCGCGACGTTCACGACCGTGTTGTCGAGCATGATCATGAACAGCGCGAAGCACATGGCTCCGAGCGTCCACCACTTGGCGTTGTCCTCGGTGATCAGGTGGCGGTAGCGCGTCATCGCCGAGCCTTCCTCTTGCTACTGCGGTAGGCCTCGGCGATGTCCTCACGCTGGAGCAAGACCTCGAGCGCGTCTTCGAGCTTGCGTCGCTCCACCGCGCTCAGCGAGGAGACGAAGCGCTCGAGACCGACGAGCCGCGCCGCGATCAGCTCGTCAGCCACCCCGTGGCCCTTGGTCGTGAGGGAGATCCTCCGGACGCGCCGGTCGTCGGGATCCTCGATCCTCGTGGCGAGGTCGCGCCTGACGAGGTCGTCGATGGCACGACTCGCGGAGGCGAGCGAGATCCCGAGCTGACTTGCGACGAGCTTCACCGTCGGAGCCTCGGCGTCCGCGTGTCCGGCGAGCGAGACTAGGGCCTTCATCTGCGGGAAGTTCAGGCCGCTCTCGTCGATCGCCTTCAGGACGCCCCCGCCGTCGGAGCTCAGGGTGCACATCATCAGCGACCCGAAGCGGAGCGCGAGCTCGCGGTCGTCGACCGCTGCGGGGGACGGCGCTCGACGCTGCTTGGCGGCTGCTTCCATGAATGTAATGATTGCAGATTCGGAAGTGTTTCGGAAGTGAAAGCGTGTGACGTCGGTCACACACCCTGAGTGCCAGTCGGCGTAGCCTTCTGCGACGAGGAGGTTGGGTTGAGCAAAACGCACCTGCCACCGGGCCCGCGCTATCCGCGTCCCGTTCAGATGCTCGGCTGGTGGACCCGCCCGACCTCTTGGCTGGAGCGGTGCCGCAGCCGCTATGGCAAGCGGTTCACCCTTCGCTTTCCGGCGACGCCGCCGTTCGTGCTCATCTCGGACCCCGACGAGCTTCGCGAGGTTTTCACGGCGCCGCCGGAGGTCCTTCACCCGGGCGAGGGGGCGCTGGTCCTCGAGCCTGTCGTGGGGCGAAACTCGGTGATCCTGCTCGACGAGGACGCCCACCTCGAGCAGCGAAAGCTCATGCTTCCCGCCTTCCATGGCGAGCGGATCGCCCGCCTCGAGGAGCTGGTGACCGAGGTCGCCGAGCGGGAGATTGCGCGCTGGCCGCGCGGCGAGGCTGTCGCCCTACACGAGCGCTTTCAAGCCCTGACGCTCGAGGTGATCCTGCGGGCCGTCTTCGGCCTCGACCCTGGGAGTCGCCTCGACGAGATCCGGGCGCTCCTGAACGGTGTCCTCGCCGCCGGCGAGAAGTGGTGGACGCTGCTCGGCCAGCCCCCGCGCGATTGGGTCGAGCGCGTTGGCCCCTGGGCCCCGTTCTTCCGCGCTCGCGACAGCGCCCGCGCGCTCCTCGAGGAGCTGGTGGAGGAGCGCCGCGCCGACGCCGAGCGCGCCGCCGAGCGCGACGACGTCCTCGCGATGCTGCTCGGGGCCACCCACGAGGACGGCTCGCCGATGTCGACCGTCGAGATTCGCGACGAGCTCATGACGCTGCTGGTCGCGGGCCACGAGACGACCGCGTCGGAGCTGGCATGGACCTTCGAGCGCCTCGCTCGCGAGCCGGCGGTGCGTGCCCGGCTCGTCTCCGAGATCGACTCGGACGACGACGCCTACCTCATGGCGACAATCCACGAGACGCTGCGGCGTCGCCCCGTCCTGCCGAACTCCGCGCCGCGGCTTGTCATGCAGGAGGTGGAGATCGCCGGCTGGACCTACCCAGCCGGCGTCGCGCTCGTCCCCAGCGCTTACCTGGTCCACCACGATCCGGCGATCTATCCGGATCCCTATGCATTCCGCCCTGAGCGCTTTCTCGGCGAGAAGCCGGGGACCTACACGTGGATCCCGTTCGGCGGCGGCCGCCGCCGCTGCCTCGGCGCGAGCTTCGCGATCCTCGAGATGAAGGCGGTGCTTCGAACCGTGTTCGCGACCGCCGAGTTGGCGCCCGCCGCAAACGGCGTCGAGCTGCCACGCCGGCGGCAGATCACGATCATGCCCGGCGGCGGCGCGACGGCCGAGCTTCGCGAACGCCAGTCGGTGCCCATCCCCGCCTGAGGACGCACATGGGGCTTGCCACCCGAGCCGATCTGTGGTTCCCTGGCGGCATGGGGAAGATGGGCGAGGCGACGGACACCGGCGCGGCCAAGGAATCGACCGACGAGCTGATCGATCGCGTCGGCCGGCGGCTGCGGAAGGCCGGAATGCTCGCCAACGGCGTCGGCACCGTTGACACCTTCATCGCCGTCGGTGCCGTGCTTGCGATCTTCGTCGGCGAGTCGGAGACCAATCGCCTCGGCCTGATCAACGGGCCGATCGTCATCGCGATCCTCATCGCCATGCCGTTCATCTCGCGGGTCATGGTGGGGCGCCAGCTCCGCCCAGCCCGCGCGTGGCTCGCCGCCGGTGGCCCGCCGGGCGGCGGAGAGCTGGCGGCGACGCTCGGGATCCCCTATCGCTGCGCCGTTCACAGCGCGCTCGAGTGGGGCGCCGCGACGGTGGGCTTCGTCGTCCTCAACCTGTTCCTGACGACGCCGCCGGCCGCGTTCGGAATCGGCTTCACGATGGCCTCGGGCGGCATCACCACGGCGGCGCTCTTCTACCTCCTCGCGGAGCGCGCGGTTCGGCCGCTCACGATCCGCGCGCTCGCCGCCGAGCCAGTCGACGAGCCGGTCCTGCCCGGCGTCCGCGCCCGGCTCATCGCAGCCTGGGCGCTCGCAACCGGAGTCCCGCTCGTGTCGATCATCTTCGCCGGCCTCGTCGGCGCTACGAAGTCCGGCGCGAATCCCGTTCTCGTGGGCGAGGCGGCGATCGTCCTCGCGGCGATCGCGATCGGCGCCGGGCTCATCGCTCTGCTCTTCGCCGCGAACTCGATCGCACGGCCGATCGCCGCGGTTAGGCGCGGCCTCGAGAAGGTGGAGGAGGGCGAGTTCGACGCCCGGGTGCGCGTCGACGACGCGAGCGAGGTGGGCCTGCTGGAGGCGGGCTTCAACCGGATGGCCGCAGGACTCGAGGAGCGCGAGATCCTTCGCGACCTCTTCGGCCGGCACGTCGGGCGCGACGTCGCTCAAGCGGCGCTCGGTGGCGGAGCCAAGCTCGGAGGCGAAGAGCGCGAGGTGACCGCCCTGTTCATCGACATCGCGGGATCGACGCGCCTGGCAACGCTGCTGGAGCCGGTCGAGGTAGTCGCTCTCCTCAACCGCTTCTTCGCGATCGTCGTCGACGTGGTGGAGGGCAACGGTGGTCTGGTGAACAAGTTCGAGGGCGATGCGGCGTTGTCGGTGTTCGGCGCCCCGGTCACGCGCCCGTCGGCGGCCGCCGACGGCATGCGCGCCGCACGGGAGCTCGCCGTCCGCCTCCGCGCCGAGGTTCCCGAGCTCGACTTCGGGATTGGGGTCTCAACGGGCGAGGCCGTCGCCGGGAACATTGGCGCCGAGGAGCGCTTCGAGTACACGGTGATCGGTGACCCCGTGAACGAGGCGTCCAGGCTCTGCGAGCTCGCCAAGAGACGGCCGGAGCGCGTGTTCGCAGCCGACCGCTCGCTCGATGCCTGCGGCGCCGAGGAGGGCGCGAGCTGGCGACTCGGCGAGGCGGTGGTGCTTCGTGGACGCGATGCGGAGACCAGGCTCGCCGTCCCGGGCAGCGAGGTCGCGGCCGACCTCGCGTCATGACGGTTGCCGCCGCCGCGCCGACTATCGTCGGCGCGGCCGAATGGCGACGCCCGTAGCCGAACTCGACAAGCGCTTTCTCTGGCATCCGTTCACACAACAGCGGGACTGGTGCGATGAGGAGCCGGTCGTCATCGAGGCGGCCGAGGGAACGGACCTAATCGACGCCGACGGCCGCCGCTACATCGACGGCGTCTCGTCGCTCTGGTGCAACGTCCACGGCCACCGGCACCCGCTGATCGACGAGGCCATCCGCGACCAGCTCGACAGCGTCGCCCACTCGACGATGCTCGGGCTGACGCATCCAGCCGCGGCGGAGCTAGCCGAGAGGCTCGTCGGGCTGGCGCCACCGGGCCTGAGCCGCGTCTTCTACTCCGAGTCGGGCTCGACGGCCGTTGAGATCGCGCTCAAGATGGCGTTCCAGTACTGGCGCCAGACCGGTGAGGTCCAGCGCACGTCGTTTGCGACCCTCGAGGGGGCCTACCACGGCGACACGCTGGGCTCGGTGTCCGTGGGCGGCATCGACCTGTTCCACGGGGCCTTCGGTCCGCTCCTCTTCGACGCCCACCGGGTCGCGCCCGGCGACGTCGAGGCGCTCCAGTGCGTGCTCGACTTCCACGGCTCCGAGCTTGCCGCGGTCGTCGTCGAACCGCTCGTGCAGGGGGCTGCCGGGATCCGGGTGCAGCCGCCCGGCTTCCTCCGCCGGGCCCGCGAGCTCTGCGACGCCCACGGCGTCCTCCTCATCTGCGACGAGGTCGCGACCGGGTTCGGCCGGACCGGCACGATGTTCGCCTGCGAGCAGGAGCGCGTGTCGCCCGATCTGCTCTGCCTCGGCAAGGGCCTTACCGGGGGCTACCTGCCGCTGGCGGCGACGCTCGCGACGGAGCGGGTCTACGAGGGCTTCCTAGGCGCCGCCGAGGACGCGCGCACGTTCTTCCACGGGCACACGTTCACCGGCAACCCGCTCGGCTGTGCGGCGGCGCTCGCGAGCCTCGAGGTGTTCGAGCGCGAGTCGACGCTCCTGCGGCTCCAGCCCAAGATCCGGCTGCTCGGCGATCTGCTCGGTGACGTGGCCGCGATGTCGCAGGTCGCCGAGGTGCGAGGCCGAGGGTTCATGGTCGGCATCGACCTCGGCGAGCACGATCCGGCGCTGCGCCTCGGTCAGCGGGTGGTGGTGGAGGCGCGCCGGCGCGGCGCGATCGTCCGGCCGCTCGGCGACGTCATAGTGCTCATGCCGCCGCTTGCGATCTCGAAGGCTGATCTGCGGAGGCTGGTGGCGGTGGTCGCTGAAGCGATCGTGGTTGCAACCGCCTCCGCGTATCCGAGGGTTCGCGCCGCGCCGGGGCTTGTTGGGGAGGGCGAGGTGCCGGCCGTGGTGGAGGTCCGCGAGGCCGCATAGCTCCGCGTCTTTCGCCGAACGTCCCGGAGTACGCCCTATAGGGCACGTTCCCGGACGTTCGGTCGATACTGGGTGTGATGGATCGGCGGTTCGGCCGTAGTACGGGCGTGGATCAGGCGATCGCCGCACCGATGAGCGCCGCACCGTCGGACGCCGACGCGGAGTTCGAGGCGCTCTACCGCAGCTCGCGCGACGACGTGTTCGGCTACGTCATGGGACTCCTGCGTAATCGCGCCGCCGCCGAGGACGTGACGGCGCTCGCCTTCGAGCGGGCCTACCGCAAGCGGCGCCGCTTCGATGCGAAGCGGGGCAGCCGGCGCGCCTGGCTGTTCGGAATCGCGCGCAACGCGGCCCTCGACGAGCTGCGGCGGCGGAAGCGGTCCGCGGAGCTCGCCGGCGATGTCATCGATTCCTCCGCCGCCGCGCCCGACGAGGAGGCCGCGGTGGCGGTGCGCCGCGCGGTGCTGCGACCGGCGATGGCCGCGCTCGCCCCGCGCGAGCGCGAGCTCGTGGCCCTCAAGTTCTTCGCTGGGTTGAGCAATGCGGAGATCGGCACCGTGGTCGGGGTCAGCGAGTCGAACGCGGGCACGAGGCTCCACCGGGTCGTCGAGAAATTGAGGAGGGCATGCGTTGAGGCTGACTGAGGAAGAGCTGTTCGCGGCCCTGACCGACGAGCGGCCGTCGATCGACGACGAGTTCGCGGCCATGCTCGATGAGCGCGCTGCGCAGGGATTCCCGCGTGAGCGCTCGTCGCGTTGGGCGGAGCTCGCGGACAGATTGCGCGCGGTCCCGCCTCGGCGCCTTCTCGCGCCGGCCGGCGCGGTGGTGACGTTGCTGGTGGTGGCAGGAGTGTCCGTGACGGCGGTGGGTGGAGGCGGCGGGACGACCAGCGTGAGCAACTCGACGACGACCCAGTCGACTCCTCTCACTCACCGGTCTTCGGCGGCCTCGCAACAGGTGGCGCCGGCGGGTGCCCCTGCCGGCGGCGGAGCTGCGGGCGCCGAGCTCGCGCGGCCCAAGGCCGCCGCACCAGCCGGGCCCGCCAGTCAGCAGCGCAAGGTCGCCAGCACCGCGGACCTCACGCTGTCCACCGAGCCCGACGACGTCCGCGACGTGGCGAGTCAGGTGACCGATGTTGTCCGCCGCTACCGCGGCCTCGTGATCTCCTCCCAGATCACGAGCGGGAAGGGCGCCCCACCGCAGCCGATCCCGCTCGAGGAGAGCTTCCCCGTCAGCCCGTCGCTCGGCGCCGAGTTCCAGCTGCGAGTTCCTGCCGCGAAGCTCGAGCCGGCGCTCGACGACCTCTCGGGCCTGGGCCTCGTGGTCTCTCGGACCGAGGGCAGCCGGGACATCACGCGCCGCTTCAACTCCGCTCGCGACAGCATCGCCAGCCTCACGTCCGAGCGGGACACGCTGATCGCTCAGCTCGCGAAGGCGACGAGCCCAGAGGCGGTCCACGCGATCAAGCACCGCCTCGGGGTCGTCCGCCGTGAGCTCGCCCGGGCGCAGGGCCGGCTCGGTCAGCTCCACGAGCGCGTCGCGATGGTGCCGGTGCACATGTCGATCGAGGCCCGGGGCGGGGCGTCGGCTGGCGGAGGCGGGTTCGGCATCGACGACGCCCTGCACGACGCCGGCCGCGTGCTGACGGTGGCCGCGGGCGTCCTCCTGATCAGCCTCGCCGTCCTGGCGCCGCTGGCGCTGATCGGCCTGCTCGCATGGCTCGCGACGCGCGCCGCGATGCGGATACGCCGCGAGCGGGCTCTCTCCGACTCCGTCTAGCCCTCGTAGGGCTCGAAGTCGACCTTGCGGGCCCCGCAGACAGGGCAGAACCAGTCGTCCGGGATGTCGTCGAACTGGGTGCCCGGGGCGATTCCGCCATCAGGGTCGCCCTCGTCCGGGTCGTAGATGAACCCGCATGAGGAGCAGATCCAGAGCTGCTTGGTCTCGGTCTCGGTCGGCATGAGGGCGGCAGCCTATCGCGGGTCTGGCGCGGGCGACGCCGATGAATAGGGTTACGCCGATGCCGGGCTCCGAGCCGCGACCGGCGGCCACCCTGATCCTCCTGCGCCGTGGCGGCGCCCACACCGACCGGGGTTTGGAGGTGCTGATGGTGCAGCGGAACCCCGGGGCACGGTTCATGCCCGGCGTTTGGGTCTTCCCCGGCGGCGCGGTGGACGAAGGTGACCGCGCCGGAGACGCGGCCGGCCCGGAAGCGGACGAGGCGGCGCACCGGGTGTGCGCTCGGCGCGAGCTGGGCGAGGAGGCGGGCGTCGAGATCGGGGACGAGGCGGAGCTACTTCCCTGGTCGCGCTGGATCACGCCTGAGGTCGTGCCCGTCCGTTTCGACACCCGCTTCTACGTCGCGCTCGCGCCGCCGCACGCGAAGCCGCAGGCCGACGGCGAGGAGGTCGTGGACGCGCTCTGGACGGCCCCGGCCGAGGCCCTCGAGCGCCACCGCTCGGGCGGGTTCGAGCTCGCGTTCCCCACGATCACGCACCTCCAAGCGCTCACCGGCTTCGCCACGGCCGAGGACGTCGTCGCCGATGCGCGAGATCGCGTCGTCGAGCCGATCCTCCCCCGCGTCGCCGGGACGCGAGAGGACTTCAGGGTGGTTCTACCCGGAGACCCGGAATACTGAGATCCGATGACGAGCAGCCTTCCCCAAGCGGCCCGCGACGCCTTTGATCGCTACATAACGACCGAGTACGCCACGGTCGACGCTCGCCAGCAGCCGATCGTGTGGCCGGTCACGCCCTACTACGAGCAGGGCGCGCCCACGATCGACATCACGACTGGAATCGGCTACCCCAAGAAGGCCGACGACGCCAAGCGCAACCCACGCGTCGCCCTGCTGTTCAGCGACCCGACAGGATCAGGCGTCGAGCCTGCGCCCCAAGTGCTGGTTCAGGGGACCGCCGAGGTCGACGAGGCCGACCTGGACGCCAACCGCGAGCGCTACCGGCGGGAGGCAGTCGTGAAGCTGCCCGCGACGAAGGACATGCTCCCGCCGAAGTGGCTCGAGGGGCTCTTCAGCTGGTACTTCGAGCGCATCTACGTGAAGACTCGACCGGAGCGGGTCTTCGTCTGGCCCGCGGGCGATGTCGGCTCGGCCCCCGAGGTCTACGACTGCCACGTCGAGGAGGTCCGCTCAGGGCACAGCGAGGAGGCGCTCGAGCCGCTCGAGCCGGCCGCGGGTGGTGCGACGACATGGGACAGCCGCATCGAGGAGCTCGGCGCGCGCCACGAGACCGCCGTCCTCGGCTGGGTGGCGCCCGACGGCTTTCCACTCGCCGTCCGGCTTCCCGTCAGCCTCGACCGCTCTGCACGGAGGATCCGGATTACCGGCGAGCCAGCCGGCCTGCCGGTCGCCGAGGGCCGCGCCTGCCTCACGGCGCACGCCCACGCGCCGGACTTCAGGTGGCAGGAGAACTTCCAGGTCCGCGGTGACCTGGTGCGCGACGACGGCGGTCTGGCGCTTGTCCCGCACAAGCTCGTCGGCGGCTTCGAGCTACCGAAGGAGAGCCGCATCGCGGGGCTGCGCCGGAACTTCGGCAAGGCCCGGCGCTACCACCGCATCGCGAAGGAGCGCCGGCGCGCCTAGAGCCCGTAGCCTCGGCCGAGGATCTCCTTCATGACCTCCTCCGTGCCCCCGCCGATCGGGCCCAGGCGCAGGTCGCGCACCGCCCGCTCGACCCCGTACTCGGTCATGTAGCCGTAGCCGCCGTGGATCTGGAGGCATTCGTCGGCGACCTCCAGCGCGGTCCGCTGCGTCAGGAGCTTCGCCATCGTGACCTCGCGCGTGGCGTCCTCGCCGGCCGCGTACTTGCGCAGCGCCGCGTATGTGAGCGCGCGGCCCGCCTCGAGCTTCACGCCCATCTCAGCGACCTTGTGCCTGATCGTCTGGAAGCTCCCGATGGGCCGGCCGAACGCCTGGCGCTCGCCGGCGTATGAGATCGCCACGTCGAGCAGGCGCCGCATCGCACCGACGGCCCCGAGCGCCATCAGGAGCCGCTCCCACTGGAAGTTGGCCATGATCAGGTAGAAGCCCTGGTTCTCCTCGCCGAGGAGGTTCTCGTCGGGCACCTCGACGTCGGTGAACGAGAGCTCGCCCGTGTCGGAGGCGTGCCAGCCCATCTTCTCGAGCTTGCGCGAGACCTCGTAGCCGGGCATCTCGCGCTCGAGGATCAGGAACGACATTCCGTGATGGCCGCCGTCGTCGGTCGTCTTGACCGCGCAGACGAGGAAGTCGGCGCGCACGCCGTTGGTGATGAACGTCTTCGACCCGTTGACGACGTACCCGCCGTCGACCTTCCGCGCCTGCGTGCGGATCGACGCCACGTCCGAGCCGGCACCCGGCTCCGTGATGCCGAGGCCGGCGATCCGCTCGCCCCGGATCGCCGGGCGCAGGAAGCGTTCGTGCTGCTCCGCCGTGCCGAACTTGAACACCGGCGGCGTCGCGATGCCCGTGTGGGCGCCGAGGCCGGCGCCGACGCCGCCCGAGGCACCCGCCGCCGCGAGCTCCTCGGCCCAGACCGCGTCATGGACGGAATCCCCGCCCTGCCCGCCCAGCTCGACCGGGTACTTGAGCCCGAGAAAGCCCAGCTCGCCTGCGCGCCGGTAGAGCTCGACCGGGAACTCCCGGGCCGCCTCCCAAGCGTCGACGTGTGGCGCGATCTCCTCTCGCACCCAGCGGCCGATCGTCTCGCGCAACTCGGCGTGCTCGTCCGTGAACGGCGGGACCTGCGCCCGCGCGCCGGTGTCCTTGATCACGGTCGCGTCGGCGGCCATGTGTGACTTATATCCGGCGCAGGCGGGTAACCAATTGCCCTTAACGATGTACCATCGATCAATGTAATCCTCGATCGGATGGAGTGATGGAAGCCACCACAGTTGACGAGGCCGCAGCGGCGGCAGGTATGGAAACCGACACCGGCGATGCGACGTTTTCGCTGGAGCTGAGCGACGATCAGAAGGAGATCCGTGACTGGGTCCACGGGTTCGCCGAGAAGGTCGTGAGGCCCGCCGCATCGGAGTGGGACGAGCGCGAGGAGACCCCGTGGCCGATCATCCAGGAGGCGGCCAAAATCGGGCTCTATGGCTTCGAGGGGATTGCGCAGTTCTGGCTCGAGCCCACCGGGCTCACCTTCCCGATCGTCAACGAGGAGCTCTTCTGGGGCGACGCCGGCATTGGACTGTCGATCATGGGCACGACCCTCGCCGTGGCCGGCATCTACGCCTCGGGCACGCCCGACCAGCTCGTCGAATGGGTCCCGCAGTGCTTCGGCACCGAGGACGAGCCTCAGGTCGGCGCCTTCTGCTCGTCGGAGCCCGACGCGGGCTCGGACGTTTCCGCCATCCGCACCACCGCGAAATACGACGAGGCCAAGGACGAGTGGGTCCTCAATGGGCAGAAGGCCTGGGCCACGAACGGCGGCATCGCCAACGTCCATGTCGTCATCGCCTCGGTCGATCGCGAGCTCGGCTCGCGCGGACACGTCGGCTTCGTCATTCCCCCCGGCACCAACGGCCTCGAGCAGGGGGCCAAGGTCAAGAAGCACGGCCTGCGCGCCTCGCACACCGCCGACGTCCACCTCGACGACGTCCGCGTCCCCGGGAGCTGCCTGCTCGGCGGCAAGGAGAAGCTCGACGAGCGGCTCGCCCGCGCCCGCGAGGGCACCGGCGCGAAGACCCAGGCCGCGATGAAGACCTTCGAGGTCTCGCGGCCGACGGTGGGCGCGCAGGCGATCGGGATCGCCCGCGCCGCCTACGAGTTCGCGCTCGACTACGCGAAAGAGCGCGAGCAGTTCGGTCGTCCGATCATTCAGAACCAGGCGATCGCTTTCACGCTCGCCGACATGAAGATGGAGATCGACGCCGCCCGCCTGCTCGTCTGGCGCGCCGCGTGGATGGGCCGCACCGACAAGTCGTTCGACTCCGCCGAGGGCTCGATGTCGAAGCTCAAGGCCGGCGAGGTGGCAGTTTGGGCGACCGAGCGCGCGATCCAGATCCTCGGCGGCAACGGTTACACGCGGGAGTTCCCCGTCGAGCGGATGCACCGCGACGCGAAGATCTTCACGATCTTCGAGGGCACCTCGGAGATCCAGCGCCTGGTGATATCGCGGGCGATCTCCGGAATGAGGATCCAGTGAGCGCCGCAACCGCCATCGACTCGGCGCGTCCCGCCGCCCGAAGCTCCCGTGAGCCCGAGCTCGAGCACGTCGAGCTTCACGGGCACGAGGTCGGCTTCCTGCGCGCGGGCTCGGGCCCGCTGATCCTCCTCGTCCACGGAATCACCTCGAGCTCTGACGTCTGGCGGCCGGTGATCCGCCGTCTCGCGGAGCGCTACACGGTGGTGGCGCCCGACCTCCTTGGCCACGGACGGTCGGCCAAGCCGCGCGGCGACTACTCGCTCGGCGCCTACGCCAGCGGCATCCGAGACCTTCTCGGCGTCCTCGGCTACGAGCGCGGAACCGCCGTCGGGCACTCGCTGGGCGGGGGCGTCGCGATGCAGTTCGCCTACCAGTTCCCCGAGTACTGCGAGCGGCTCGCCCTCGTCTCGAGCGGCGGCCTCGGCCGCGACGTGAACCCGCTGCTTCGCGCGGCGACGCTCCCGGGCTCCGAGGTGGTGCTCCCGGTGATCACGCACGAGTGGGCGCTGAGAGCCGGTGAGGCCATCGGCGGCGCCGTCGAGCGAATCGGCCTGAAGCTCGGGCCGGACGTGGCGGAGTTCGCGCGCGGGTACGCCTCGCTTGCCGACGGAGACTCGAGGGCCGCGTTCCTGCACACATTGCGCTCGGTCATCGAGCCCGGCGGGCAGCGTGTGAGCGCGCTCGACCGCCTCTACCTCGCTGAGCAGATGCCGCTGCTCATCCTCTGGGGAAAGCGCGACCCGATCATCCCCGTGGAGCACGGGCGCTACGCGCACGCCCTGGTCTCGAACAGCAAGCTCGTCGAGATCGACGGGGCGGGCCACTTCCCGATGCTCGACGACCCTGACCGCGTCGCCGACGAGCTCGGGGACTTCGTCGCCTCCACCGTGCCGTACGAGTGGAGCATCGACGAGATGCGCCAGGCGCTTCGGGCCGGGCCGTCGGCCTGACGAGCGGCCAGCCTCAGTCCGAGTGGAACCCCGTCGGCTCGCGGCGCAGGTCGTGGCGCTCGATCACCTCGTCGACGAGCCCGTACTCGAGCGCTTCGGCGGGGGTGAAGAAACGGTCGCGCTCCATGTCGTCGTGGAGCTCGTCGGCCGGGCGGCCCGTGTGCTGCGCATAGATCTCGTCCATTCGCTCGCGTAGCGCCAGCGCCGCGCGAGCGTGGATCTCGATGTCCGTGGTCTGGCCCTGGAAGCCGCCGCTCGGCTGGTGGATGAGGATCCGCGAGCTCGGCAACGCCATACGCTTGCCTGCGGCGCCGCCCGCGAGGAGCAGTGAGCCCATCGAGGCGGCGAGCCCGAAGCAGATCGTCCTGACGTCGGGCTTCACGTACTGCATCGCGTCGTAGATCGCCAGCCCCGAATCGACCGAGCCGCCGGGGGAGTTGATGTAAAGCGCGATCTCCTTGTCCGGGTCCTCGGCCTCGAGGTGGATGAGCTGTGCGACGATCACGTTCGCGATCTCGTCCTCGACCGGCTGCCCGAGGAAGACGATCCGCTCTCCCAGGAGGCGGGAGTAGATGTCGAACGCCCGCTCGCCGCGCGACGTCTGCTCAACGACCATCGGGATCATCGCCATCTGTTCCTCCTTGCTCGCTATCCTGCAACCGCGAGGTTGCGCTTGACGCCACCCTACCAAATACGCAACCGCGCGGTTGCGGGATGATTCGAGGAGGAGCGATGAGCGATGCGGTGACGGAAGTGAGGCGTGAGGCTCGGTTCGACGCGAGCGCGGACGAGCTCTGGGAGGCGGTCACGGACGAGCGGCTGCTCGCGGATTGGCTCGCGGACGAGGTCGAGCTCGATCCGGTTCCCGGCGCCGAGGCGAGGTTCGAGGTCGACGGGGAGGAGCGCCGCGGATTCGTCCTCCGGGTGGAGGAGGAGCGCTCCATCGCCTGGACATGGGCCAGACCCGGCGAGGCGCCGTCGGAGGTGGAGCTCACGGTCGACGCCGTCGCGGACGGCACGAGCCGCCTGGTCGTCGTCGAGCGCGCCATCTCGACCGCGCCTGCCACCGCGGCGCTCGTCTGGGATCACCGGCTCGTGGGGCTTGCGAGGGCTCTGGCGCTCGTCGCCGCCTGACCATGGCCGCCGCGGACGCGGTCTTCGTCGCGCTGGCTGACCCCACGCGTCGCAGCGTGGTCGAGCGGCTCGCCGCCGGCGGTTCGGCGACGGCGAGCTCGATCGCGGCCGACCTGCCGGTCAGCCGGCAGGCGGTCGCGAAGCACCTTGGCGTCCTCGCCGACGCGAGACTCGTCAGCTCACGGCGGAGCGGGCGCGAGAACCGCTACACGCTCTCCCCGGCGCCGCTCTCCGACGCCGCGCGCTGGATCGCGCGCGTTGGAGGGGAGTGGGACGGCCGGCTTGCCGACCTCGACCGCCTGCTCGCCGAGCGGCGCGCGCCCGCCCCCGCGAGCGCCGAATTGCGTCGCGGGGGTCGACGCAATTCGGCGCTCGGCGGAGCGTAGGGGCCTAGAGCCCGTAAGAGCGGCCGATCACCTCGAGCATGATCTCGTCGGTGCCGGCGCCGATGCGGTTGAGGCGCACGTCGCGATAGGAGCGCTCGATCTCGTACTCCTTCATGTAGCCGTAGCCGCCGAGGATCTGGACGCACTCGTCGGCGACCTCGCAGCACATGCGGGACGTGTAGAGCTTCACCATCGAGATCTCTCGCACGGGGTACTCGCCGTTCGCGTAGCGCCAGGACGTGACGTAGTTGAACTGCTTGGCGGCCTCGATCTTGGTCGCCATGTCGGCGAACTTGTGGCGGATCGCCTGGAAGCGGCCGATCGGGCGCCCGAAGGCCTCGCGCTCCTTCGCGTACTCGAGCGTGCGCTCGAACATCCGCTCCGCGCCGGCGACACAGCCCGCCGCGGCGACCATCCGCTCCGACTGGAGCTCCCAGGAGATGTGGTAGAAGCCCTTGCCGATCTCGCCGAGCACCGCGTCAGCGGGAACGCGCACCTCGTTGAACGCGAGCTCGCCGGTGTCGGAGGCGTGCATGCCCATCTTCTCGAGCTTCCGCGAGACCTCGAAGCCCGGAACGTGGTTGCCGTCGTCGTCGCGGAGGTCGACGAGGAAGAGCGTGATCCCCTCGTGCCGGGCGTCGGGATCGGTCTTGGCGACGAGGAGGATGAAGTCGGCCCGCGGACCGTTGGTGATGAACGTCTTCGACCCCGTGATCACGTACTCGTCACCGTCGCGGACGGCCTTCGTACGGATGCCCGCGACGTCGGAGCCCGCGCCGGGCTCAGTGATGCCGAGGCTGCCGATCTTGGTGCCCTTGATGCCCGGGACGAGGTAGCGCTGCTTCTGCTCCTCGGTGCCGAGCATCTCGATCGGCGGCAGGACCATGTCGGTCTGGACCGCGAAGCCCATGTTGGTGCCGCCGGAGGCCGAGTAGCTCATGCATTCGGCGCGAACAATCGAGTAGTAGTAGTCCCCGCCCTGCCCGCCGTACTCCTCCGGGAAGCAGAGCCCGAGGTAGCCGAGGTCGCCGGCGCGCTTCATCACCTCGTTCGGCCAGGTGGTCTCCTCCCACTCGTTGCGGTGTGGGTAGAGCTCCGCCTTGACCCAGGCCTCCATCGACTCGCGCAGGTCCTCGTGCTCGTCGGTGAACAAGAGGTGCTTTCGGCTCCCCTGATGCTCGGGCTTGATGACGGTCGCTGCTTCCAAAATTCCTCCTCGCTTGCCGGGCGCGTGAAGTGTAGAGTAATACTTCACGCATGGCCGAGAAGCTTCGATACGAGGTCGCCGCCGGCATCGCGACGGTCACCCTTGACGACCCTGAGACGAGGAACTCCCTTTCCCCGCAGATGCTCTCTGAGCTGCTCGAGGCGCTGGAGCGCTGTCGGGACGACGCCGACGCCCGATGCCTCGTCCTGGCCTCCTCGCACGAGAAGGTCTTCTCCTCGGGCGCGAACCTCGCGGCCTTTGGCTCCGACGCGCCGCTCATCGAGCGCCACACGGCTTCGAAACGGTTCGTCGAGGTCTTTCACGCGATCGGCGAGCTCGGCAAGCCGTCCGTTGTGGCCGCCGGTGGGCACGTCCTCGCCGGCTCGCTCGGGATCGCGCTCGCGTGCGACCTCATCATCGCCAAGGAGGGGGCGACCTTCGGAACTCCCGAGATCAACGTCGGGCTCTTCCCGTTCATGATCATGGCCCTCATCTACCGCAACGTCCCGCGAAAGAAGACGAACGAGATGCTCCTCCTCGGCGAGCGGCTGTCGGCGGAGGAGGCGCGTGAGGCCGGCATCGTGAACAAGGTGGTCCCGGCAGACGAGTTCGACGCCGCCGTCGCCGAGTGGGCGGGGAAGCTCGCGTCGAAGTCCCCCGTGGTGATGAAGCTCGGCAAGGACGCGATGTGGCGCCAGCTCGACATGCCGCTCGCCGATGCGCTCGACTACCTCAACTCGCAGCTCACGATCGAGCTTGCCACCGAGGACGCCATCGAGGGCGTCACGGCGTTCTTCGAGAAGCGCGACCCGGTCTGGAAGGGACGATGAGCGACGGAGAGACGAAGCTCCCCGGGACCGCGCCGCTGCCGGAGCTGACCGAGCAGCTCCACGAGCGGCGCGACCGCGCCAAGCTCGGCGGCGGCCCCGAGAAGATCCAAAAGCAGCACGACGCCGGCAAGCTCACGGCCCGGGAGCGGATCGACCTGCTCGTCGACGAGGGCACGTTCGTCGAGCTCGGCATCCATGGTGGCCCGCACTTCGCCCAGCGCGCGATGGACGGCAAGGAGGCGCCGGCCGACGGCGTGATCACCGGCTGGGGCGACGTCGAGGGCCGCCGCTGCGCCATCGCCGCGTACGACTTCACGGTGATGGCCGGCTCGATGGGAATGACCGGCGAGATCAAGGTCGGCCGGCTGCGGGAGATGTCCCTCCAGAAGCGCATGCCCCTGATCTGGCTGCTGGACTCGGCCGGGGCGCGCATCCAGGAGGCGGCGGGCTCCCTGTTCGCCGGCTCGGGGCACCTGTTCCGAGAGGAGGTGACGATGTCGGGCGTCGTCCCGCTCGTCGCCGCGATGCTCGGTCCCTGCGCGGCCGGAACCGCCTACATCCCAGGTCTCTCCGACTTCGTGCCGATGGTGGTGGGGCAGGGCGCGATGGCGCTTGCCGGGCCGCACCTGACGAAGGCGGTCACGGGCGAGGACATCTCGATGGAGGACCTCGGCGGGGCGAAGGTGCACTGCCGGAAGTCCGGCGTCGGCGACCTCGAGTGCGAGGACGACGCCGAGTGCATCGAAGCGGTCAAGACCTACCTCTCCTTCTTCCCCTCGAACTGCGAGGAGCGTCCGCCAGTGCGTGAGACCGCGGACCCCGACGATCGCCGCTCGGAGAAGCTGCTCGAGATCGTCCCCGAATCGTCACGGAAGCCGTACGACATGTACGACGTGATACGCGAGATCGTCGACGACGGCGAGTGGTTCGACATCAAGCCGAAGTTCGCGAAGACGATCATCACCTGCCTCGCTCGCTTCGGGGGCCAGCCGGTCGGGATCGTCGCCAACCAGCCGAAGCAGCTCGGCGGCATCCTCGAGAACGACTCCGCAGACAAGGCCGCCCGGTTCGTCAACCTCTGCGACGCCTTCAGCATCCCGCTCGTCTTCCTCCAGGACGTTCCCGGCTTCATGGTCGGCTCGAAGGTCGAGCACGCCGGGATCATTCGCCACGGGGCGAAGATGCTGTACGCGGTCTCGCGCGCGACGGTGCCGAAGGTGACCGTCGTCGTCCGCAAGGCATATGGCGCGGGCTACTACGTGATGAACGGGAAGGCGTACGAGCCCGACCTGATCGTCGCCTGGCCCGGCGCCGAGATCTCGGTGATGGGCGCCGAGGGCGCAGTCAACATCATCGGCCGCTCGGCGATCGAGGCCTCCGACGATCCCGACGCCACGCGCGAGGCGATGCTCGATGCCGTCCGCAAGCAGATCGACCCGTACATCGCAGCGAAGAACGCCACGATCGACGACATCATCGACCCGCGCGAAACCCGCCCGACGATCATCAACGGCCTCCGGATGGCGTCGACGAAGAGGATCGAGCGGCCCTGGCGAAAGCACGGGGTGATGCCGGTATGAGGCGCGCCGGTGCCCGTCCTAGCCGCGCGGCGCTCCGATTTTCAGCGAGGGAGGGGGTCGGCCGCGGCGTTCGTGGTGCTTCCGGCACACGTCCCGCTCCCCGGTGCGAGTTGTTGTCGCTATGCGACAACAACTCGCAACCCCAGGGGCGACGTGTGACGCAACGCGCGCGAATTGACGGTTTCGCAGGCGTTTCACCCTCCTTTGCTGCCCAAAATCCCCAACGTTGGGGGACCAGGTGAGCCGCTTCGAAGACCCCGTCGTCCTCAGCTGCTCGATCTCCGGCGCGATCGCCAACCGCGAGCAGTGCCCGGCGATCCCCTACACGCCCTCCGAGTACGCGGCCGAGGCGCGGCGGATCGTCGACGAGGGCGGGTGCCAGATCCATATCCACGCACGCACTCCCGACGGCACTCCCTCCTTCGAGATCGAGGACTTCCGTGCGATCACCGAGGCGATCAACGCCGAGGTCGACGACGTGATCATCAACTACTCGACCGGCGCGATCGGGATCCCGATCGAGAAGCGCCTCGCCTACCTGCGCGAACTCCGCCCCGACGTCGCGGCGCTCAACATGAGCTCGATGAACTACGCGAAGTACTCGCGCCGGCGCAAGGACTTCGTGTTCAAGGCCGTGTTCGAGAACTCCTTCGACACGATTATCGAGTTCCTGACAGCGATGCGGGAGCTCGGCATCAAGCCCGAGCACGAGTGCTTCGACGCCGGCCACATCGCGAACCTCGACCCGCTCGTGGACATGGGGCTGCTGGAGGAGCCGCTCAACGTCTCGCTCGTGATCGGTGTGAACGGCGGCATCAGGCCCAACGCGCGGAACGTCGCCTTCATGGCCGAGCAGATCCCGGGCGGCCATGAGGGCCCGAACAACTGGCAGGTGATCGGGATCTCGCGCGACCAGTGGCGCCTGGTTGGCGCGGCGCTCGCGCTCGGGGGCAACGTGCGGACCGGTCTCGAGGACAACCTCTACCTGCCGAACGGGGAGATGGCGAAGTCGAACGGCGAGCTGATCGCCAAGGCCAGGCAGATGGCCGAGGACGTCGGGCGGCGCGCTGCCACCGTCGCGGAGGCGCGCGGGATGCTTGGCGTGCCCAAGCGCGACGAGCCCACCCGCCGCGAGATGCTCGCGCACCCGATCGAGGCCTCCGAGGCCGCTCCGGAATGAAAGTCGCCGAATCCTCCCAGCGAGCGCTGCGAGCGGTGGGCGGGCGAAGGCGGCCTCGTCCGGTTCGGCTCGATCTCACCTGCGTGAGATGAGCGGCCCGCTCGAGGGCGTTCGGATCCTCGACCTCACCCGGCTCCTCCCCGGCGGTTTCTGCTCGCTGCTCCTCGCCGACATGGGCGCGGAGGTCGTGAAGGTCGAGGACACGGGCATGGGCGACTACGTCCGCTGGGCGCCGCCGTACTACGGCGACGAATCCCAGCAGGCGCTCGGCACCCGCTCCGCGCTGTACCTCGCGCTCAATCGGGGCAAGCGCTCGATCCGGCTCGACCTGAAGCAGGATGCCGGGCGGGATGCGCTGATGCGACTGGTGGGAGGCTTCGACGTGCTCCTCGAGGGCTTCCGCCCCGGGGTGCTCGATCGCCTGGGTTGCGGCTACGAGGCGATGCGCGAGGCGAACCCGCGCGTCGTCTACTGCGCGATCACGGGCTATGGCCTCACCGGCCCGAATACCGAGCGCGCGGGCCACGATCTGAACTACCTGGGCTTGATCGGCCTCCTCGGGCTCACCGGCGAGCCGGGCGGGCGGCCGATCCAGTCCGCGGGCCAGATAGCCGATCTCGGCGGCGGCGGCCTCATGGCGGGGATCGGCGTGCTGGCCGCGCTTCGGGAGCGCGAGCGGTCCGGCGAGGGCCAATTGGTGGACGTCTCGATGGCCGATGGCGCGCTCTCCTGGCTGGCGATGACCGCCGCCGCCTACCTCTGCGAGGGCCGGGTCCCGGAGCGCGGCGCCGAGCAGCTCACCGGCGGTTTCGTCTGCTACTACCCCTACGAGGCAGCCGACGGATGGGTCACGTGCGGAGCCCTGGAGCCGAAGTTCTGGCAGCGCTTCTGCGAGCACACCGGCCACCCCGACCTCGTGGAGAAGCAGTTCGAGCGGCCGGGCTCGGACGCCTGGCGCCAGATCGCCGAGGTCTTCCGCTCGAAGACGCGTGACGAGTGGCGCGCCTTCAACGACGAGCACGACGCGATGATCGAGCCGGTGCTCGACCTCGATGAGGCCCTCGACTCGCAGCTGGTGCGCGAGCGCGAGATGGTCGTGAAGGTCGATCAGCCCGAGCTCGGGCCCGTGGAGCTCCTCGGCGCGCCGATCAAGCTCTCGCGGACGCCCGCTGACCCGACGCGCCCGGCGCCGGCCCTGGGCGCCGACACGGACGCCGTGCTCACCGAGGCGGGCTTCTCCGAGGACGAGATCGCGGCGATGCGCGATTCGGGCGCGGCGCTCGGGCCGACGGAGAGCCCCGTTCCGGCCAGGTTCATGTCATGAGCGCGCCGGCCCAGGAGCTGCTGAAGGTCTCGGAGCTGTCGGAGCGATCCGGCGTTCCCGTCGCCACGATCCACCACTACCTGCGCGAGGGCCTCCTCCCGGAGCCGGTCAAGACCTCACGCAACATGGCCTACTACCCGCCCGAGTTCGTCGAGCGGCTGCGCCTCATCAAGCAGCTCCAGGAGGAGCGCTTCATGCCGCTCAAGGTCATCCGGGAGCTCCTGGACGGAGGCGACTTCGAGCCCGACCGCCTCCGCGCGATGATCGAGGTTGAGGACCGGATCCTCTCATCGGCGCTCGCGGGCGAACGCACCCGCACGAGCGCGGCCGAGGTGCGCGAGCGCTACGACATGCCGAAGGAGGTTCTCGACCGCCTCGCAGAGCTGGGCGTGCTGTCGCCGAACACGCGCGGCTACACCCCCTCCGACGTCCGCATCATCGAGGCGATCAGCCGCTTTCGCGCCGGCGGCTACGACGAGGCGATCGGCTTCACGGTCTACGACACCCTGCGCTACAAGCGGGCGCTCGAGGATCTCGTGCGCGAGGAGGTGGAGGTCGTCATGGCCCGGCTCGCGGGCAAGGTGGAGCCGGAGCGGGTCGTCGAGCTGCTCGAAGCGGGCGCGGAGCCGCTCAAGGACCTGATTGCGGCGATGCACTCGAAGCTGCTCGTCGCCGAGCTAGAGCGCCAGCGCGAGCGCCGCGCCGCCTAGCCGGAGAGGTTCGGGACGATGCTCTGCGGGATCGCCTTCGCGGCGATCGGGTCAAGGGCGGCGACCACCGGCTTGAGGCTCGATGGCAGGCTCGCCTCATCGGTGCTGTAGCTGTCGCCGCCGTACTCGAGCTGGTAGCGGTAGCAGTCGGCGCATCCGAGATTCGTGCGCTTTGGGAGCCCTGCGAGCGGGGCGGCGTCGAGGGTCGTGCGGAGCTTCGCGACCTCCGATTGCGGGAGAGTGAGCGATCGGCGGTTTGAGCCGGTTGGCCCCTTCGCGATGGCCACGGCGTGACCGTCGGAGTCGACCGTGAGCGTGAGGTTGGAGTAGGCGAGGCCGCCGGACCGGTGGTAGCTGACGAGCCGCCCGCCACCCTTCTGCGCGGTTGAGCTCGAGGTCGAGCCGCCGCCGCATCCGGCGCCCGCGAGCGCGATGATGACGAGGGCGGCCGCCGTGGTGAGCCGCGCCGGAATCATTTGCCGAGACTACGGGCGAGCGCCGACGCCGTCACGGTCCGCGCCGCTGGCGGCAAGACCGTCGGCGCGGACCGCCTCGAGGATCTCGCTCGCGAGATCGGACCCGTCGGCCGGGTCCTGCGGAGTGGCGAGGATCCGAACGACCACCTCGTCGTGGTCGAGCTCCTCGAGGGAGACGTGGGGCGGGTAGCGAAGGGGCACGTCGACCCTCCGCTCCAGCTTGGACTGCACCTCGCCCGGGGTCACCTCGGCGTTGAATCGTGCGCGAAGCGCGACTTGCTCCGGCTCGCGCAGCGGAATGACGGCGAGTTGGAGCAGGACGCTGTTGGGCACCATCACGCGATCGGCCCCGTCGACGAGGGACGTGTAGAAGAGGCCGAGGGAGCTGACGATGCCCTCGATGGCGCCGGCCATCGGGCCGCCGCGGAGGCGCACCCGCTCGCCGACCCGGAACGGCCGGGTCGAGAGCAGCACAAGGCCCGCGAAGAGGTTCCCGAGCGTCTGCTGCGCGGCTAGACCGACGATGACCGCCGTGAACGCGCCGCCGACGGCCAGCGTCGACGGTGGAAGTCCCGCGATCCTCAGGGCGGCGACCGTGGCGGCGACAACGGTGCCCAATCGGATCAGGAACCCGGCGGTTCCGGCCGTGGCAGGGTCGAGCCGCCGCAGCAGCTGAGGCGCGAGCCCACGGCCGAGCTGCCGCGCGAGCGCCCAGCCGAGCGCGAGCAGCGCGACGACCGTGGCCACCCGCACCGGCGTCCCGAGCCCGGGAAACAGCGACCCGCGGTTGACGAAGAGCACCAGGACGCCCGCGATGAGAACGGTGATGACGAGCACGCTTCCGCGGGCCCGGCTCGCGCGGGCACGATCGATCTCACCGCCCAGGCCGACCTGCCGCCATTGCTCGGTGCGGCTTTCGAAAAGCGTCATCGGGCGTCGCGAGCGACGGAAGAGTCCCATGCTCCCTGGGCATTCCCGTTCGCGAGTTGCCAAAACGTGAGCTGCGTCACACGTCTTGGCGGTAGATTGACCAGTCAGTCAACGTGCGCGCAGCCGCCATACAGATGAACTCGACGGCCGACGTCGACCGCAACCTCGAGGTCGCCGAGCGCCTGGTGCGCGACGCCGGGCGGCGCGGGGCCGAACTCGTGGTCCTGCCGGAGAAGTGGAACCTGCTCGGGGGCGCCGCCGAGCTCACCGCGGGCGCGGAGCCGCTCGACGGGCCGTCGGTCTCAGCCGCGCGCGACTGGGCTCGCGAGCTCGGGATCGTCCTCGTCGCCGGGTCGGTCGCGGAGCGGTTCGGGGAGGGCCAGCGCGCCTTCAACACCTCGGTCCTGATCGACGCCGAGGGCGAGATCGTTGCGACGTACCGGAAGATCCACATGTTCGACGTCGAAGTCGGCGGCGTCGCCTACCGCGAGTCCGAGAGCCAGCAGCCCGGGGAGGAGATCGTGGTCGCCGAGGCCGCCGGTCTCGAGCTCGGTCTGACCGTCTGCTACGACCTGCGCTTCCCCGAGCTCTACCGGATCCTCGCCGTGCGCGGCGCCCGCGCGTTCACGGTGCCGTCCGCCTTCACGGCACGAACCGGCCGCGACCACTGGGAGATTCTGCTTCGCGCCCGGGCAATCGAGAACCAGGCCTTCGTGATCGCCGCCGACCAGCACGGATCGGCGCCGCCGCACTACGAGTCGTACGGGCGCTCGATGATCGTCGACCCCTGGGGGCTCCCGCTCGCAGTCGCGCCTGACTCCGACGGCGTGGTCGTCGCCGAGCTCGACACCGGTGCGCAGGACCGGGTGCGCTCCTCGCTTCCATCCCTCGCGAACCGCCGCCCCGAGGCCTACGCATGGCCCGAGCTCGCGGAGGCGGCCCATGGCTAAGGCACCACCGGTGGATCGGCGGCGGCAGATCCTCGATGCGGCGATCAGGGTCTTCGCGCGCCAGGGGTTCCACAGCTGCCGCGTGTCCGACATCGCCGACGAGGCCGGCGTCGCGTACGGGCTGGTCTACCACTACTTCGACTCCAAGGACCAGGTGCTCAACGAGCTCTTCACCGAGCGGTGGTCGCTGCTCCTGGCGGCGATCGAGGAGGTCGACGGCCAGGCGATCGCGGCGCGCGAGAAGCTCGACGCGGTCGCCGGCTTCATCATCGAGTCCTACCGCCATGAGCCGGAGCTGATGAAGGTGATCATCGTCGAGGTCACCCGTGCGGCGAACTCGTTCGGGCGGACCCACCTGCCCGAGATCAACCGCGCCTACGAGGCGATCGCCAAGATCGTCGCCGACGGGCAGGCCTCGGGCGAGTTCCGCAACGACGTCGACGCCGGGTTCGCCTCCATGTGGTTCTACGGGGCGATCGAGCAGCTCCTGTCGGGGTGGGTCTTCGAGCTGATCCCGGACGGCGAGGCGGACTTCGGCCGGGCGCGGCAGATGGTCGTCGAGACGATCTGTGGTGGCATCGACGCCCGTTCCGGGTAGATAAGCTCGCGCCAACGTGGAGAACGACGTCGTCAGAAGGCTGATCTGGGCAGCGATGGTGGCCGGCGCCGGAGCGCTGGCGAGCATCGTCGCCAACCGCGTCGCGGCGGCGCTCTGGATTCGGATCTTCAAGGAGGACCCGCCCGAGTGAGCGCGGACCGGGCCCGGCTCAGCCGCCGCCCTCCGATGACGACCGCTCGGTGGCCGAGATGGTCATCGACGTCTCCGAGCGCGTCTCGATCCTCGTCCGCGAGGAGATCGAGCTCGCCAAGGCAGAGGTCACCGAGAAGCTTCAGAAGCTCGCTGCAGGGCGGCGCCGTGGGCATCGCGGCCGGGGTCTTCATCCTCATGGGCCTGGCGATGTTCATGCACGCCTTTGCCTGGCTCCTCGACGACATCTTCTTCGGCGACAACATCTGGATCGGCTTCGCGATCGAGTCCTTGTTCTGGTTCGTGATCGCCGGGGTCGCGGGGCTCGTCGCCTACCGCTCGTTCCAGGCCGGGGCGCCGCCGGTTCCCGAGCTCGCGATCGAGGAGGCGCGGCGCACCAAGGAGACGCTCACCGGCGAGCAGCCGATGACGGGCCCGGCGACGGAGAGCACACGGCCGGGGGGCAGCCGTGAGCGAGGAGGAGACCGGGGTCTACCGCAGCGGCGCCGGCGAGCCGGTGGCGCGCGCGGCCGCCGGGGCTCCGGGGCGCAGCTCGGCGCAGATCCGCCAGCGACGTCGAGCTCCAGCGCCAGGAGCTCGGTCGCTCGGTCGAGGCCCTTCGCGGCCGCGTGGCGGAGCTCACCGACTGGCGCCGCCAGGTGCGCGAGCACCGGCGCGAGCTGATCGTCGGCGCCGCCGTCGTCGGCTTCGCGGTCGGCGGCCTGATGGCGCTCCGGCGCCGGTAGCCGGTGAGGGGCCTTAGCCCCGAAAGCAGCGTGTAAGGCCGCCGCAGGCGGCCGCAACTAGTTCTTGAGCAGCTCGCTCGGGACGCCGCCCGTGCCGAGCAGGCCGGGGCCGACGTGCGCGCCGATCACCGGACCGATCTCGGAGACGAAAAGGGGCTCGTGGCCGAAGATCTGGCGCCCCTCCTCGACGAGCGCCCTGGCGCTCTCCGGATCCTGGATGTGCTGGACGACCCAGGCGTCCGCGCCGTCGGCCTCGCGCTCGCGGGCGAAGTCGACCATCCGCTCGAACGCCCGCCGCCGCGTCCGCACCCGCTCGATCGGGGTGATCTCCTCCTCGAGGGTCAGGATCGGCTTGATCTGGAGGGCCGAGCCAAGGAACGCCTGAGCCGCCCCGATCCGCCCGCCCTTCCTCAGGTACTCGAGCGTGTCGATGGCGAACCACATCCGAAGCGACTCGCGAGCGCGCTCGGCGGCAGCGAGCGTCGCGTCGCCGTCGGCGCCGCCCTTCGCCGCTCTGGGCTGCCGCGATCGCGAGCATTCCCTGCCCTCCGCAGCCTGACCGGCTGTCGAGGACCTGGATGCGCTCGCCGCCCTTGCCGTCGTCGATGAGTCGCTGCCTCGCCTGCCGCGCCGACTCGACGGTGCCCGAGATCCCGGCCGAGATGTGCACGGAGACAACGTCGCGGCCCTCGGCGAGAAGCGGCTCGTAGACCTCGAGGAAGTCCCCGAGCGACGGCTGGGAGGTCGTGGCCCCCTCCTCGCTTCGCCGCAGCCGCTCGAAGAACTCGCCGTAGGCCGCGCCGGAGATCTCGCTCTCGCGCCGCTGCTCGCCATCGAGGGTGACGTAGAGGCTCACGAGGTGGATCCCGTGCTCGGCCACGACGTCGTTCGGGCAGGTAGGCGGTGGTGTCGGTGACGACTGCGGTCTCGGCCACTTGCGGGTTCTACACGACTGGGACGCGGCCGGTGCCCCGCCTCTACCATCCCGCGCGTGGGGAAGACCCTGGTCACCGGCGGGGCAGGGTTCATCGGCACCCACCTCGTGCGGCGCCCTCGCCGCGCGGGGCGACGAGCTTCGCCTCCTCCTGCGCAAGACCACGAGCGCCGGCCATCTCTCGGATCTCGACTGCGAGCGCGTGACGGGCGACGTCACCGACCGCCGCGCGGTCCGCCGGGCGATGCGCGGCGTCGATCGGGTCTTCCACGCCGCGGGTCGCACGTCGATGCGCACAGCCGACCGCGAGGCCGTGTTCGACACCAACGTCCGCGGGGCGAGGATCGTGTTCGAGGAGGCCCTTCGCGCCGAGGTCGAGCGGGTCGTCCACACCTCCTCCGTTTCGGCGATCGGCGTCGCGCGGCGCGGAAGCACCGCCGACGAGACCACGCCGTTCAACCTCGGCCACCTCGGCATCGCCTACATCAACTCCAAGCACGAGGCGGAGATGGAGGGGCTCCGCCTCGCCGCGCACGGCCTGCCGGTCGTCTTCGTCAACCCGACGTTCGTCTTCGGGCCCGACGACCCCTCGCAGAACCTCGATGGGCCTCATCCGTCGCTTCCTGCTCGGCCGCGATCCCCGCCTACGTCGAGGGCGCGCTCAACGTCGTCGACGTCCGCGACGTCGCCGACGGCCATCTTCGGCCGAGGCGCGGAGGAAGGGTGGCGGAGCGCTACATCCTGAGCGCGCGCAACTTCACGCTCGACCGGCTCTTCGCAGACCTCTCGCGGATCTCGGGCGTGCCACCGCCGGTGAAGGATCCCGACCGCCGCGGCGCTCGCGCCGGTCGAGCTCGCCGAGCGCCTCGGGCCTGCAGACCCCGACGTCGCGCGACGAGATCCGCTCCGGCTCGCTGTGGTGGACCTATCGCAATACGAAGGCGAAGCAAGGAGCTCGGCTTCAAGCCGCGGCCCGCACGAGGAGACGCTCGAGGAGGCGGTCGCCTGGCAGACGGCCGCAGCTCGGCGATCGCGTCCGTCGCGAGCGAAGCCCCCAACGCGTCGCTCTCGGCATGCTCGCGCGCGCGATGCGGGCTGCGGGCAGCGTGAGGACCGGATGAGCGAGCGGCCAGGACAGGCCGGCGCGGGCCGTGACCCATCGAAGCGCGGCGCCGACCCGCTCGTCCTCTACCGCTGCCCGACCCGGACCAACGTGCTCTGCCCGTGCGGCGCGGTTGCGCGACGGCTGAACGGACTCGGGCTCCGCTACCGGGTCGAGCGGGTGCCGTACCGCCGGCGCGGGGACGCCGCGGCCCGAGATCGAGGAGCTGACCGGCCAGCGGCGTGTACCCGTCCTCGTCGACGGCGACGAGGTGGTCCATGACTCGAGGCGAATCCTGCAGTACCTCGACTGGGCGTACGAGGAACGCAAGCCCCCTGAGAAGAAGCCCCCTGAGAAGACCCGCCGGCACCGGAAGGGCCGTCCCTAGCTGCTTTACAATGTGCAGCGATGGAAACGCCTGAATCAGCCGTATCCCTCACCGACGGCGCCGCGGCCAAGATCAAGGACCTCGTCGCCACGCGGGACAACCAGGACGAGTCCGCGCTTCGCGTGGCCGTCCGTGGCGGCGGCTGCTCGGGCTTCCAGTACGCGCTCGCCCTCGACAAGGCGAAGGCCGACGACCACGTCTTCGAGCACAACGGCGTCGCCGTCATCGTCGACAAGACGAGCATGCAGTTCGTGTTCGGGTCCGAGGTCGACTTCGTCGACGGGCTCCAGGGCGCCGGGTTCGTCGTCAACAACCCGAACGTCGTCGCCGCATGCGGCTGCGGCTCCTCCTTCCAGGTGAAGGAAGACGCGGCCGAGAAGGCCGCGACCACCGCCTGACGACGGTACTCGCCCTACTCGACGTTGAGTGGCGGGCTCTGCTGCGGCCCGCCGGGCAGGATCCGCTCGGGCTCGGGAAGCTCGGCCCCCTCGGGTTGGCTCGCGCCGACGAGCTCGGCGAGCTCACCGGACTCGAACATCTCCTCGACGATGTCGCAGCCGCCAACCAGCTCGCCGTTGACGTAGAGCTGGGGGAAGGTCCGCCAATCGGCGATCTCCCCGGTCACCTCGCGAAGCGGCTGGAGGATGGGAAGGACGTCGACCGCGCCGTACTCGACCCCGAGCTGCTCGAGCACCCCGACAAGGCGCATCGAGAACCCGCAGCGCGGCATCTCCGGCGTGCCCTTCATGAACAGCAGCACCGGGTTCTCGCTGACGAGCTCGGAGACCTTCGCCTTGAGGGCGGGATCGCTCACCTCCGCAACGATAGCGCGGCTTGCCGCCGTGCCCGCCGAGCGCGCCTTCAGGCGGCTACGGCTACCAGCGAGTCGCGCCCGCCGCGCTTCGCTTCGTAGAGGGCGCCGTCGGCGCGGGCCAGGAGGGTGTCGACGCTGTCCGCCGGCTCGGCGAGGGCGATGCCGGCGGAGCAGGTCGCGGAGGAGGGTGAGCGCGAGCGCAGCCGCTCGATGACGTGCCGGCCCTCGGCGAGCGGGCAATCGGGAAGCACGATCACGAACTCATCGCCGCCGAAGCGGCCGATCAGGTCGCCCGTCCGCAGGGCGAGCCGCCAGGCGTTCGCGGCGGCGCGAAGCAGGGCGTCCCCGGCGGCGTGCCCGTTGGTGTCGTTGTAGAGCTTGAAGGCGTCGAGGTCAACGACCGCGATGCAGAGCGGCGCCGGGCTGCGCTCGACCCGCGCGAGCTCGCGCGCGATGACCTCCTCGACGAGGCGCCTGTTGGCGAGGCCCGTCAGCGGGTCGTGGAGCGCCAGGTGGCGCAGCTCGGCCTCGAGGCTCTCGCGGGCGGCGATCTGGCGGCGCAGCCCGGACACGAGCCAGGACGTGACGAGGGCGGCGATGGCGAGCACGAACGCCGTGACGAGCCAGCGCGTGAACGGCGAGAACGAGGCCCCCGGATCCGGCGCGATGACGAGAGTGATCCCGTAGAGGGCGAGGAGCCACGCCAGGTGGGCCATGGCGCCGCGGCCGCTGAAGAAGTAGGCGCTGAGCAGGACGACCCAGACGAACATCGCCGGAAAGATCGCGGCGGCGACGCCGGCGAAGTAGACGCAGACGCAGATCAGCACGGTCCCGAAGCCGACGGCGGCGTGCAGCACCCACGACGGAAGCGTCCGCGGGTACCAGAGGAGGGCGATGCCGATCAGCGCCGCGATCGGGATCACCGCCGCGAGACCGCGGTCGTCCAGCGAGGCCGGATGAGGCAGCGCCACGGAGAGCGCGACGAGCAGCGCGCCGGCGAGGTAGAGGATCCCGCCGACGCGGGCGAGCAGCCGCTGGTCGGTGCGGGCCTCGCCGGGGTCCGGCAGGTAGCGCTTCGAGATCTGGAACACCATTTCGTCCTATCGGCAGGAACACGGGAGAACTTCGCCCTCTCACGGCCAAATAGCCGATGCGGGCTACCGGATTGCAGGTAGAGGCGACTCCGCCCCTACCAGGCGCGGCTCAGGGTCGATGCCGCGATGCGGGTCGAGCGCCATCGGCTCGCGTGCCACTCGTGCGGCAGGGAAACCTCGACGTCGATCGAGCGCGCGGGCGGCTCCGGCTCGTGCGTGCCCCTCGGTGCCGGCGAGCCATGGGCTGAGATAGCGGCCGCTGACCTTGAACGGCGGCCACCAGAGGTGGTCGGGCGAAACGACGCCCTCGCCGCCGCCGCCCGCGACCTCGGCGCGCATGCTCATCGTCTCCTCGCCAACGAGCAGCTTCCCTCGAAGCACCGGGCGGAACGGCTCCGCCTCGACGTCGGCACCGAGTCGCCGCGGCTATCGCCGCCGCGGCCGCATCGGCCTGCTGGGTCCCGATTCCGCCCTGCTTGATCGGGAAGTTCGCGCCGTCGCCGGCCGCGTAGACTCCTCGACGCCCTGTGACGCGCGCGTGGTCGTCGATCGGTATGAAGCCCGCCCTCGTCGCTAGGAAGCCCGCGGATCCTCGGCCCCTCGAGCACCGGCAAGGCGACGGCGGCCGAGGCCTCGAGCCGCTCGCCGCCCGGGCAGCAGCTCGAGCGTCCCGTCGTCGGTCGTCGCGGGCGTGGACCCCGCAGTGCGTACCACGATCCGCGCGCGCAGAGCATCGCCGCCAAGCGCCTCACTCGCCGCCACTCCGAAGATCGCGAGCGGCGCCTCCTCGGGCGTGACGACGACGATCTCGATCTGCTCGGAGCCCTCGGCGACTCGCCTCGCCGTCAGAAGCGCGAGCTCGTAGAGCGGAAGCGGCCACGCGACGCCCGCTCGGCAGCACGAACGCGAGTCGGTGCGGAGGGGCCTCGCGAGCGCGAGCGAGCAGGTCGCCGATGTCGAGCTCAGGCCCCGGCACGGTGAACGTGATCGCATGCTCGGGAAAGCGGGCTTGCGGATGGGCGCCGACGCATACGAGGAGCGCGGCGTATCCAAGCTCCGATCCGTCGTCAGCTCGGCCACGCGCTCGTCGGGCCTGACCCCGCTCAGGCCCGCCTGGATGAACCTGCGCGCCGAGCTCGTCGACGGCGGGCGCGAGCTCTCGGCGCTCGTAGGGTGTGAACGAGAACGGCTCGTCCACCGCCATCGGGCGGTAGCGAAAGTCGGGCTCGGGCGCGGCAAGCACCAGGTCGGCCCGTTCACCCGCCAGGTCGGCGAGCGCGAGCAGCGCCTCCATCCCGGCGATCCCGCCGCCGGCGACAAGCACCTGGGGCTTAGGCTATTCGGCGCTCACGATGAGGCGCCTCGCAATCTAGTTCAAGCCGCGCCGCGGCGGGCAAGCTCGGTCCACGACGTTCGCTTGTGCTCGTAGCCGGGGGGCAGGTAGAGCTCCAGGTCCTCGGCCACCTTGAGCCAGTCCAACGCTCGGCCGAAGTCCCTCTCAGCCGCGTGGATGTCGGCGGAGTCGAGCGCCATCGCCACAACGTCCTCGTGGTCCGGGCGCGGCTGGCTGATGTCTTCCGCCGGCGGCGCGTCGAGGTCCGTCAGGTGGTCGGGGATTCCCGTATGGCCGCCGGCCTTGCGCGCCAGGTAGGGCGCCAGACGAAGGCCGGCGACCTTGCCCGGAGGCCACCACAGGACTCTGCGGGTGGCGGCCGAGCTCTCCACCAGCTGGTCGGCGCGCAGGTAGCGCGGGCCCTGCCCGGTGAGGATCGCCCCGCGGAGAACCGGATGGAATTGCTCGGGTTGCACCGGAGCCCCCGCCAGCTCGGCAATCGCGGTGGCGGCGACATCGGCTTGCTGGGCTGCGAGGCCGCCCTGCTTGATCGGGAACCAGGTGGCGTCCCCGGCGGCCCAGACGCGCTCGAGCCCGTCGACGCCCTGATAACGGTCCACAGGGATCAGGCCCTGCGGAGCGCGCTGCGGCAGTCCGGGGATCTCGGGCACCACGGGCGTCGGAAGAGAGACGACGAGGTCGCAGTAGACGCCGGGGCCCTTGCTGAGCTCGAGCGAGCCGTGCTCGAAGGAGACGGGTGCCCGGTTGGATACGAAGTCGACGCCCGCCTGCTCGAGGAGGTGGCCAACCGCATCACTGGCCGCCTTTCCGAACAGGGCAAGAGGCCTCGGCTCCGGGGTGACGAGCGTGACGCCGACGTCGCCGAGCTCGCGCCGCGCCGCGTCGCTGGCGGTCAGCAGGGCCAGCTCGTATAGCGCCAGCGACCACAGGGCCCCATCCGGGACCGCGAACACGACGCGCCTCGGAGGATCGCCCTCGACCTCGCCGATGAGGTCTCGCAGACTGGCGACCTGCTCGAAGCCGCTGAACGTGAGCGCGCCGGGAACGGCCTCTTCGGGGCGGACTCCCGTCGCCACCAGGAGGGCGTCGTAGGGGACCTCCGTGCCGGCGGTCGTCGTTGCGACATGCCGCTCGTCGTCGACCTCGGCAAGGGTCGCGCGCCGGTGCAGGGCGCCGTTCTCGCGGGCGATCTCGTCGAGGGAAAAGCTCGTGGGATCGGCGAGGCCGAACGGCATGGCGACCGAGAGCTGGCGGTAGCGAAAGACATCGTCAGGCGCCATGAGCGTCACGGCCACCCGATCGTCGGCAAGCTCCCGCAGCGTCAGCAGCGCCTCGAGCGCGGCGACACCGCCACCGGCGATCAGCACTCGGGGGGGATCGGATCTCGAATCACCCACGCCACGACCATACGCGGACCCCGTCGCCCCCTCATGGGCGGATGGCCCGGTCCTGACTGCGGGAAACCCGCAGGGCCGCACGCCTGTGCGAAGCCTAGGCTGCCGCGCATGCTCCGCTTGACGGCCCTCCTGGGCGGCCCGGTGCTCGATCCGTCGGGGACCAAGCTCGGAGCACTGGATGACCTCGCGGTCGCCGTCGACGCCGAGCACCCGCCGATCGTCGCAGCCAGGGTCCGCGCCGGGCGCGGAAAGATCGGGCTCGTCGGTTGCGGCCCAGCTCGCGTGACCGACGGAAGGCTGGTGGTCGTGGGGGCTGCGGCTCCAGCCGGCGAGCTGCTGTTGCTCCGTCGCCACGTGCTCGACGCGCAGGTCGTGGATCTCGACGACAAGCGCCTCGTCCGGGTCGGAGACGTCCTCGTTGCCGAGGAGGGGGAGGGCCTCGCGCTCGTGGGCGTCGAGGTGGGAACGCGTCCCGTCCTGCGGCGCCTGGCCCTCGGCCGGTTCGCGGGTCGGGTGCCCGACGAGATCCTCGATTGGCGCGAGCTCCATCTGGCGTCGGCGCCGGGCCACGTCCTCGCGCTGTCGAGCGGTGCGGCGGGCATCCGCCGCCTCACCAAGCCACAGCTCGAGGCGATTGCGGCGACGCTGCCGGCGGCTCGCGCGCACGAGCTTCGCCGCCACTTCGGCTTGCCCCACAGGCCGCACGCCTGGCGTCGCCACCGGGGGCGGCGCTTCGGCTCGGTGCTGCGGGCGCGCGGCAGTGCGCCGCGGTAGGCGAGCCGCGGGCCTCGCCGTCCTCGCGGCGGTGGTCGGCCCCGGTCTGCTGGCGGGCCTCTCCGACGACGACCCGGCCGGGATCACGACCTACTCGATCGCGGGCGCCGACTACGGCTACCGCCTGCTGTGGGTGCTGCTGCTGGCAACGGCCGCGCTGATCGTCTTTCACGAGCTGGCGGCGCGGATGGGGATCGCAACGGGCCAGGGCCTCGCGGGCCTCGTCCGCGAGCGCTTCGGTGTCCGCCTCGCGGGGGTCGCGCTCGTCGCCCTCGTGGTGGCGAACGTCGGCACGACCTGCGCCGAGTTCGCCGGGGTTGCCGCATCGCTCGACCTGATCGGGGTCAGCAAGTACATCAGCGTGCCGGTGGCGGCGATTGGGGTCTCTGCCCTCGTCCTCCGTGGCAGCTTCCACCGGGTCGAGCGGGTGCTCCTCGCCCTCGGGGCCGTCTTCGCCACCTACATCGTGTCTGGGATCCTCGCTCACCCCGACTGGGGAGCCGCGGCGCACGGCCTGTTCGTCCCCGGCCTCCCATCGACGCGCCAAGCTGTCCTCACGGCGACGGCGATCGTCGGCACGACCCTCGCGCCCTGGGGCCTCGCGTTCATGCAGTCGTACGTCGTCGACAAGCGGATCCGCCCCGAGGACATCCGCTACGAGCGCATCGACGTCATCACTGGGGCGTCGTTGACGGGGATCATCGGGGTCTTCGTGGTCGTCGCCTGTGCCGCGACGCTCCACGTGCACGGGCAGTCGATCAACGACGCCTCCGACGCGACCCGGGCGCTCCGACCGCTTGCGGGTGACCTTGCCTCGACCCTCTTCGGCGCCGGACTGCTCGGCGCGGCCCTCCTGGCCGCCTCGATCCTGCCGTTATCGACCGCCTACTCGGTCGCGGAGGCGTTCGGATCCGAGTCGGAGCTCGACGACCCGATCGGCGAGGCGCGGTTGTTCTACGGCACCTACGCGGCGGTGGTGGTGATCGCGGTCGCCGTCGTCCTCATCCCCGGCATCTCGCTCGTGCCGATCCTGTTCCTGACACAGGTGCTCAACGCCGTCCTCCTGGTGCCGCTGCTCTTCTTCATGTACCGGCTCTCGCGCGACCCGGAGGTCATGGGCGAGCACATGAGTGGACGGTTAGCGGCTGTGGCCGCCGCCGCCGCGGCCCTGGCGATCACCGCCTGCGTGCTGGCGCTCGGGGTCGTGTCCGTCCTCTGAGCCGCTCCTCAGGCGAGGCCGTGATCGCGCTTGGCCTCCTCCTCCATGCGCTCGAGACGGGTGTAGTAGTCAGGAAACTCGTTCAGGTGCGCCAGCGCGATCTTCGCCGTGACCGTCGGGTCGTCGTCAGTGACGTTCGTCGCGGGATCGTGGAGTCCGTGCTCGAGCTCGACGTCCATGCCAGCGCGAAGCTGCTCCACGTCGAAAGGCGAAGAGCTCCAATCGATGCCGATCTCCTCGCCGATCCTCCGTGCCTCCTCTGCCGTGATCTTGCCTCCGGCTCCGCTCACCGCGACGACGATACCCCCCTTTGCTTGATGCCGGTTGAGCGCTCGAGAAGGAGGGCGAGGGTCGGACAGGCGTCCGCCGCGCGGCGGGCGTGGTCGAGAAGCTCAGGTGGCACGGGGCGGCCGTCGACGATCGGGTACCCCCAGTCATCGAGGGTGATGAGCTCGGGAAGCAGCTCGGCGCAGAGGCCGTGCGCCTCGCAGGCGATCGGGTTCACGCGAAGCGTCTTCACGCGGCGGCTCCGACCGGCTCCGGGATGGGAAGAATTGCGCGCCCCTGCGCGTCCGCCGTGCAGCCCTCGCCGGCTTCGTGACGGGCGAGCTCGTCGCGAAACGCGAACAGGGCACTAGAGACGAAGCGGACGGCGCCATCGGGGTGGCCGCATGCGCCGCGCCCGATGACGTCCTCGCTCCAGCGCTCGACCCATCCGTGGGCGCCGGGTTCGGCCATGCCCGCGGCGATTTCGGCGAGGACATCTGCGATCGCCGGCAGGCCATGCTCGCACGGCCCGCACTGACGCGCCGAGGCATCGGCGAGGTAGGCGGCGACGCGCGCCGTCTCCTCGATGCCGCAGGCATCGGCTGGAAGGGCGACGAGCACGCCGGCCCCGAGCGCCGCGCCCGGAGCCCGTTCGGCGTCCCGCGTAAGCGGCAGCGCGCCGGCGCGCTCGGCGGCGACCCAGGAGCCGCCGTAGCCGCCGACGAGGAACGCCTGGATCGGAGCTGTCGAGCCGCCCGCGTGCTCGATCAGCGAGCCGACGCCGATCCCGTTGGGAACCTCGTACACGCCAGGGGCGGCGACCGCCCCCGACAGCGTCACGAGGCTCGAGCCCGGGTCGTCGGAGGTCCCGACGCTTCGGAACCAGTCGGCCCCGTGGCGGGCGATGAGCGCCACGTTCGCAAGGGTCTCCACATTCTGGATCAGGGTGGGCCGGCCGTCGACACCGCGCTCGAACGGCCTCGGCGGCACGAAGGTGGGCAGGGCCCGGCCGGTGTTCAGGTAGTTGATGAGCGCGCTCTCCTCGGTGGCCACGTAGGCGGCGGGCATCTCGACGACCGTCACCTCCACTGGGTCCTCGCGCCCAGCGAGAGCCGCCTCGACCGAGCCGATTGCACCGAGCGCCGTCCGCTTCACGCAAACGATCGCCTCGCCGGCTCCGACGGCGAGAGCAGCCGCCACCGCGCCGTCGAGGACCAGGTGCGGCGCAGAGGTCAGGAGGAGCTCGTCCTTCTTGCTCGCCGGTTCACCCTCGCCGCCGTTGACGACGACGACGCGGCGCCCGCGACGCGAGGCGACGGCGCGCATCTTCGTTCCGGCGGGGAACCCGGCTCCCCCGCGGCCGCGCAGCCCGCTTCGCTCGACGGCGTTCACGAGCTCGCCGCCGTGACGCCGGCCGAGAGCGGGCATCGGCCCGTGGAGGGCGAGGTGCTCGTCGACGCCAAGCGCGCCGCCGCGCCGGACGCCGGCGAGGAGGCGCGGGAGAGCCGGTGCGGCGGTCATCAGCTCGACACCCCCCCAAGAGGCTTCGCCGTGGCGCTTCCGGCGACCGTGCGGGTCGCCTGGTCGATCGCGAGGTTGACATCAAGGCTGGCGGCGGCGCTTCCATCCGAGACACGCCCGAGCAGGCGCGAGCCGCGGAGCGCCGTCAGGCGACCGCGATAGAGCGACGGCTCCCCTGGTGGGCCCATCGCCACCCGGCTTGCGGTCATACTGACTCCTCCGTCGCTCAGCGGCTGCCCCTCGATCTGGATCTCCAGGCTGCCGCGCGTCTTGCCTCGAAGCGAGGTGCGGATGTCGATGACCGCAGCACCGGCGGCGGCGGATCCTCGCTGGCGAACGGTGCCCGCGAGGCGAGCCGAGAAGGGAATGTGGAACTGGGGCGCTGCCACGGCCTGCGCTCCGCGGGTGGCGTTGCCGGCCGCCGTCGGTTTGACACTCGCAAGCAATGCGGCGGGGGTGCCGGAGCGGCTCGCCCAGTTGGAGCCCAGCGGGCCGGCTGCCGTCCAGAGCACGAGCGCGAGTACCGCGGTCGCCCCCAGCGCCCCCGCCAGCGTCCGCCGGCTCGGGTCGGCGGGCCAGGCGTTTGCGACGCGCCAGCCCGTCGCGGCGAGCACCGCGATCGTGCAGCCCAGGGCGATGAGGAGCATCCAGCCAAGGGGCGTATCGGTGCCCGTGCCGAGCCCGTGGACGAGCGCCAGCGGCCAGCACGCGTACGCGGTCCAGTGGACCGCGCGCCAGGTGCGCTGGCCCACGTGGCGGCGCAGGATGCTGGTGATGCTCAGGGCCAGCAAGAGGTCGAAGGCGATCGTCCCGAGTCCCAGCCAGAGGGGGCGGTAGGTGGAGGCGAACGGGACGATCGCTTCAAGGAGGCCGATCGACGTGAATCCATCGGCGACGGTGGTTACGACGTGGATGGCGACGAAAACGACGGCGAGCAGCGAGACGGCGCGGTGCACGCCGTCGACGACGAACCGGGGCCAGCGCTCGGACTGCCAGCGGCTGAAGTCGACGACGCCCATGACCACGCTCGCGGTGAGCAGGAGAAGGGCGACGACGCCCGCGCCGCGGGTGGCGTACCAGTAGGCGCTTGGCCCGGCAGCGAGGGGCAGGCTCATCCCGCCTCCCGCGGCCAGCCCGAGACGGCGACCGTTTCGCCCCCGGGCTTGACCAGGCGGGACGGGAGCCCAAGCTCGCGGAGCCATGCCGGAGCCGCCTCGCCCCGCACGATCGCCGCGGTCGCGGCGATGTTCGCGTCCAGGCACGAGGCGGCAGCCACGCTGGCCGTCCGCCAGACACCGGATGTCGAATCCCCGCTTCGCGGGTCGACGATGTGGTGGCGCGGCCCGGTTGCGGTCGACCACCGCCGGGCGACCGTGCTCGACGTCGCGAGCCCGCCGCCGAAGAGCGTGACCGTCTGGCCCGGAGCCCCTAGGCCGTCGGCATGGTCGTCGGTGACGCGCACAGTCCAACCGCCGGCCGGCGGCGCGCCAGCGGTCGAGAGGTCCCCGCCCAGGTTGACGAGGACGCCACCGCCAAGCGCGGTGTGCACGGCCACTGCCGCGCGGTCGGCGACGAGCGCCTTGGCGGTCGCCCCGAGGTCGAGCTCGACCCCTGCCGGTACCTGCGCGAGTCGCGCATCGCGATCCAGCCGGACCACCTTCCACCCGGACGCGGAGTTGGCGCGGATGCGCAGGCGCGAGGCCGATCCGCCTCGCACCTCGGCGAAGTCGCGGTCGTAGCCAATCGCCCGCAACGCCACCGCCGACCGTCGGGTCGACGTCGCCGTTGGTCAGCTCGGCGGCCCGAAGGGCAGCCTCGATCGCGGCCGCGAACAGGGGTGAGACACGTCGCGGGACGCCCGCCCGAGGCGTTCAGCCTCGACAGCTCGGAGTCGGGGCGGAAGCGGCTCGCGGCGGCGTCGATGGCAGCGAGCTCGGCGTCGACGATGGCGCGCGCCCGATCGAGCGTCGCGGCATCGGTGACCACGAGCGAGGCGCCCGTGCCGAGGGCGCGAAACGAATCCGATGCCGTCGCGCTCATGACCCGCCGGAGACGACTGGGGGAGGCGGGGCCGCGGGGGCCGCGGGGGCCGGCGCCGACGCCGGGGGCGCGATCGGCGCAGGTGCGGGGGCTGCACCCGCCTGTGGCGCGAAGGGGCTGCGGCGCGGCGCTGGCGCGCCGGCTCACCTGTTGCGACGACGACGCGGCTGCCGTGCTCGACGATTTGCCGGGCTTTGCCTGGGCGACGATCGCCGCCAGGGCTCCGGCCACGGCGACGCTTGCGACCACGAGCCAGCGCCGCATGCGCGAAAGAGCGCGCAGGCCCTGATCGCGGGCGCGAACGGGATGCGGGTCTGGCCGAATACCGGGATCCACGCCAAGGATCGTGGCCGGGCAACCTTAGGAGCGGATGTGAGCGGCGTGAGAAAGTCCTTATCCCCACGCTGATCGGCGTAGCGACCTCCCGTGCGAACCGAAGAGGATTCTCATCGGCGTGCTTAGGAGACGTTGATGCGCCTGCGCGAGCCTCGAACGGTGGACGCCACGCGCCCGGAATCCCGCCGGCGCCGTCGCGCCCGGCTCGTGCGACGCCGCCGCAGGCTCGCGATCGCCGGGGCGGCGGCGCTGGCGGCGGGCGCGGGCGCGGCTGCGGCGGAGCTTGGAGACGGCGGCGCCGGTTCAGAGGCCGCGGGCGTGGGGGCCGCCCAGCACGCGCCATCTGCCGGCTGGAGGCTGGTCGCGAGGCGGGTCGAGCCTTTGCCCGCGCCAATCTCGGGCGAGGTCGCAGTCGCCGACCGTGCGCAACTCCTCCTCGCAGGGGGTCTCGACGGCTCCGGTCAGTCGGTGAACGGCGTCTTCAGGCTTGACCCGGTGGCCGGTCGAACGCGTCCGGCTGGAACCCTGGCGCAGCCGATTCACGATGCGGCCGGCGCCATGCTGCGACGCGAGGGCCTCTTCGTCTTCGGAGGCGGTGCGAGCACCAGCACCGATGCCGTGGAGGAGCTCGGCAAAGGTCGAAGCGCACGCATCGTCGGCCATCTCCCGACGCCGCGCTCCGACCTCGTGGCCGCCGGCGCCGCCGGGCGTGTCTACGTGATGGGTGGCTACGACGGAACGAGGCCGTTGCCGCAGATCCTGTCTACGAGCGACGGCCGCCGCTTCTCGACGGTGGGACAGCTGCCGGTTCCGGTGCGCTACCCGGCCGTCGCGACCCTCCGCGGAACCATCTACCTCTTCGGCGGCGAGGCCGCCAGCGGCCGCGCGACGCGTGCGGTGCAGGCCATCGACGCCACGAGCGGAAGGGCGACGGTGGCTGGCCGGCTGCCGCAGGCGCTGACCCATGCCTCGGCCCTCGTGATCGGCCGGAGGATCTACGTCGCCGGCGGCACCGCGGCCGGTGGAGCGAGCGATCGGATCCTCGCCTTCGACCCGGCCAGTCACCGAACCACTCTCGCCGGGCGGCTGCCCTCGCCCGTGACCAACGCCGGCGCGGCTTCGATCGGCGGCCGGGGCTTCCTGGTCGGCGGCCTCGGCCAGGGCGGATCCGCAATCCGCTCCGTGGTCTCGATCGAGCGCGTGCCGGTGCCGCGCGATGCGCCGCCGAGGAGCCCGACATCGAGTGCTCCGGCGACATCGGCCTCTCCATCGCGCGGGGCGCCGTTCCGGGGCCGCCTCCTGATCGCCGACCGCGGCAATAACCGGCTTCTGGTGGTCAACGCACGCAAGCGGGTGCTCTGGCGCTACCCGGGCTCCCGGCCGAAACCGAGGGGGGGCTTCTACTTCCCGGACGACGCCTTCTTCATCCACGGGGGTCACGGGATCATCTCCAACGAGGAGGAAAACGAGGCGATCGTGGAGTTGGGCTATCCGTCGGGGCGCGTGATCCATTCGTTCGGCCATCCCGGGCACGATCGGCTCGAGCCCCGGCTACTTCCATGAGCCCGACGACGCGTACCTTCTTCGCGACGGAACGGTCACGGTCGCCGATGCGCAGAACTGCCGGGTCCTCTTCCTCGGGCCGAAGGGTGCGACGTCGCAGATCGGGACCACGGGGAGCTGCGTGCACGATCCGCCCCGAAGCCTCGCGGCGCCGAACGGCGACACGCCGCTCGCGAACGGCGACGTGCTCGTCTCGGAGGTGCAGGGCTCGTACGTCGACGAGCTGACGCGTGCCGGCCACCTGGTCTGGAGCACCCACCTCCCGATCGCCTACCCCTCGGATCCCCAGCGCCTCGGGCCCGACCGATACCTCGTGGCCGACTACTCCCGGCCCGGGGGCGTGTACGAGTTCAACCGCGCGGGCCGGATCCTGTGGTCCTATCACCCGGGCTCCGGCGCCGGGATGCTCGATCACCCGAGCCTCGCCGAGGCGTTTCCCGGTGGGCTGATAGCCGTCACCGACGACTACCGAGACCGGGTCGTGCTGATCGACCGGCGCAGCAAGCGGATCGTCTGGCAGTACGGGCGCGCCGACCACCCGGGCACCGGGGCGAACCGCCTTAAGACCCCGGACGGCTTCGACCTGCTGGCCCCATCGGGGCGGATGCCCACCCATCCGTACACGGGCTGAGCCTCGGCGGGCGGGATCAGGCCGGCTCGAACCCCGGCAGCTTCGAACGCGATCCTGGCGCCTCCGGCTGGGGACTCGGTCGCCCAGATCGCCCCGCCGTGGGCTTCGACGATCGCGCGGGCGATCGCCAGACCGAGCCCGCTCCCACCGGCGCGCCGGCTGCGCGAGGCGTCCGTGCGGTGGAAGCGATCGAAGATGCGCGCCCGCTCCGAGGACGGAATCCCCGGACCGTCGTCGTCGACGTAGACCCGCAGGCGGCGACCGGCTGCCACCCCGGAGACCGAGACGAGGCCGCCGGGCGCGGTGTGCTCGATCGCGTTTCGAACGAGGTTGCCCAGCACCTGCGCCAGTCGGTCGGGATCGCTTTCGAGGCGCCCGCGCGGCAGCGGGTGAACGTCGATCCGCCGCTCGGCCCCGCGGGCGAGGCCCGCCACCGTCTCCTCGACGAGCGCCTCGACGTCGACGCTCTCGGTCCGATGCGCGATGCCTTCGTCGCTCTGGGCGAGCAGCAGCAGGTCGTCGACCAGGCGGTCCATGCGCGCGACCTGCGTACCCACCTGCTCGGCAGTGGCCTCGATCTCTTCGTGGGTGGGGGCGGGCGAGCGCGCGAGCACCTCGATCTGGCCCCGGATCGCAGTCAGCGGTGTGCGCAGCTCGTGCGAGGCGTCGGAGGCGAACGAGCGCTGCCGGGCGAATGCGTCATCGAGGCGGTCGAGCATGTGGTTGAACGACTCGGCGAGCTGACGCGCCTCGATCGGGCCGGCCTCGGGGAGGCGGCGTGACAGCTCTCCGGCATCGATCTGCTCCGCCGCGCCGGCGATGCGCCGCAGCGGCGCCGCGATCCTCGAGGCCGCGAGCACGGCGACTCCGACCGTCGCGGCCAAGGTGAGGAGCCCGGCGATGAGGAACGTGCGTGCGAATCCCTCCTGAGCGTCGTCGACGGGGGCCAGCGGCTGCCCGACGGTGACCTTCGCCTCCGCCCCGGCGTCTCCCGGACGACTGAGGAGCAGGACGTCGCCGGCGTCCTCGAGGTCCACCGTCGCGAAGCCGAACGGTGCCGAGCGGATCGATGCCGCCTCGCCGGCTTCGCGGCGCCGGTCCGACGGCGACTCCTCCGGGTCCCGTGGAGCCTGCCCGAGAAGCTCCGGCTCGTTGGTCGCAAGCCCGGTCCCGCGCACCTGCACGAGCAGCAAGCGCGAAGAGGGCCCGAACGCGGGCTCGGAGGAGATCGCGCGGCGGGCGCGCCGCAGGACGGCTCGGGGTGGCGCTGGGGCCGGGGCGGCGATCTGCGCCGCCAGAGACGTCTCCTCGGCCGAGAGATCCCGCTCGATCTGACTACGGACCTGGGCGCCCGTTCCCCGGTAAAGCGCGACGAAGATGACTCCCGCAGCGACGATGAGGATCGCCGCGAAGGTCAGGCCGAGCCGCGCACCGAGGCTCAAGCATCCACCCTGAGCCGGTAGCCAACGGAGCGGACGGTCTCGATCGGCGCGGGTCTGTCGGAGCGGCCCAGCTTTCGCCGCAGGTAGCCGATGTAGACGCCGAGGACGTTCGTGCCCGGATCGTGGTCGTACCCCCAAACGGCCGCGAGCAGCTCATTGCGGCTGAGCACCGTGTTCGGATGACGCGCGAGGTGCGCGAGCAGGTCGAACTCGGTGGCCGAGAGGCTCACATCGACCCCATCGCGGCGGACGGTGCGGCGCAGGAGGTCGATCTCGATATCGCCGGCGACAAGGCGCGTGGTAGAGGCGCGCTCCGCCTGGCGAAGGTGGGTGCGCACGCGCGCGGCCAGCTCGTCGAAGGCGAATGGCTTCGTCACGTAGTCAGTCGCCCCGGCGTCGAGGCCGCGGACACGGTCGTCGACGTCGCCGCGCGCCGTCAGCAGGATCACCGGCAGGGCGGGCAGCTTCGCGCGGACGGCGGTCAGGACGTCGAGCCCGTCGCGGCCCGGGAGCATCAGATCGAGCAGGACGAGGTCGAAGTCCGCGCTCGAGGCGAGGGCCTCCCCTCGCTGGCCGTCGGCGACGGCCGTCACCTCGTAGCCCTCGGCCTCGAGTCCGCGGCGGAGGAAGTCGGAGATCGCGGCCTCGTCCTCGATGATCAGGATGTTCATCGAGGCCGGGATGGTAGGCGGGTGGCTGCGAGTCTGGACGGCCGCGGACCGGCGAGGGGTCCTAGTCGTCTGCACCGGATCCGCCGGACCCGGAGCCGTCCCGGTCGCTCGCAGGCGGGGCTGAGGTCGACGGCGCGGAAGCCGGGGGCGGGGTCGTCGTGACCGTCGCCGGCGCGGTGGGAACCGTGGAGGGCGTGGTCGAGACTGTCGCGGGAGCCGTGGTGGTCCTCGGATGGGTCGACGTGTCACCGCCCTCCCCGCCAGCGCCGTGGCGCGGCTTCGGCGACCGCGCGCTCGGCGGCGCCAGCTCACGGCCGGCATTCAGCGGCTGCGACGCCAGGCCGATCCGCTGGCTGACGAGGTGGCTGGCGGCAAACGCCACAGCGGCGGCGATCGCGAGGCCGGCGAGCGCCAATGCCGTCCAGCGGAGGATCGAGCCGGCCGAGCTCACACGCTTCCGCCCGCGCTCGCCGGCACGGCGGCCCACGAGATGACCGCCCGAGCGCCGCCACCGGCGCGATTTTCGAGCTCGACCGTCGCGCCCCACTGTCCCGCGAGCTCGCGCGCGATCGCGAGGCCGAGCCCGGTTCCCGGTGTCCCGGCCCGCCCGGCGCGACCACGCGCGAATCGCTCGAAGACCGCCTCCTCCTCGCCCGGCTCCAGGCCCGATCCCCCGTCGAGCACCTCGATGCGCGCGCCCGGTCCAACCCGAATCACGACCTCGCCGCCGCGGGGCGAGTAGGTAATTCCGTTCTCTATCAAGGCGTCCAGTGCCCGGTCGACGTCGGGGATCGCCGCCCAGACGCGCTGTCCCTCGATGGCTCCTTCGAACCGTAGCCCGACGTCGCCCTCGGACGCGGTCTTTCGCCATCGCTCGACGGCTCTTGTCGCCAGGCGCCCGAGGTCCGCCTCCTCGGCGGGCAGCTCGTGCTCCCCCGCCCGGCTCAGGATCAGCAGCTCGTCGACGATATGCGAGAGGCGGTCGACCTCGCGCATTCCGGCGTCGAGTGCCGCCGCATGCGGGTCCCCGTTCGCCGTCGTCTCACGCATCTCCTCGAGCTGGAGGCGGACACCCGTGAGCGGGGTCCGAAGCTGGTGCGAGGCGTCGGCGACGAAATCGCGCTGGCTCCGGAGCAGTCGCCCGACGCGCTCGGTCATCTCGTTGAACGACTGGGCCAGCGATCGCTGCTCGGTCGATCCCTCGACCGGGGCCGACGCCCCGAGATCGCCGCCCGCCACCCTTCTCGCCGTCAGCTCGAGACGGCGAATCGGGCGGGCGATCTGAGCGGCGAGCAGCACGCCTGCGACAAGGCCGAGCAGAAGCACGACGGCGCCGATGATCGCGAGGCCGATAACCGCCGTGCGGACGGCGTCGTTCACGGCTGCGACGCTCTGGGTGACGCGGACGGCGCCGATGGCCCGGCCTCCGTGGATCACCGGCGTCGCCGTCGCGAGGATGTCGCCGCCGAGGGTCCGCGAGGCGCGGCTGTTCTGGTAGCTGCCACCGCGCAGCGCGGTCGTGACCTCGGGCCGGCTCGCATAGTCGGCTCCGAGCTCGCCGTGCCCGGCGCTGTCGGCGACGACCTTGCCACTGCGGTCGACGAGGATGACGCGCCCGCGCACGCTGCGAGCAGAGATCCTGACCAGCCGCCCGAGCACGCGCGAACGCCCGTGACCGAGCGACTCCGCCGCACTGGCCGCGACGACATCGGCCTGGCTTCGAGCCTGTCCGCGGACCTCGGAGTTGACCCGGTCGCGCAGGCTGATCGCAAGCGGGATGCCGAGCGCGACGAGCGCCAGAAGCAGTACATAGGCGACGACGAGGATGAGGCGGGTGCGGAGGCTTACGGCTGGTCCTCCGGCACTGCGAAGCGAAACCCGACGCCGCGCACCGTCTCGATCAGCCCAGGCTCGGACGGGCTGTCGCCCAGCTTCTTGCGCAGGGCGCGGATGTGCACGTCGAGCGTCTTGGTCGACCCGAACCAGTTGACGTCCCAGACCCGGTCCATCAGGTCCTCGCGGGTGACCACGTCGCCGGCGTGCGATACGAGCTCGGCGAGGAGATCGAACTCGCGGCGGGCAAGTGCGATCGGCTTGCCGCGGAGAGTCACCCGCCGCGCCGCCCGGTCAAGGACCAAGTCGCCGATCTCGAGCACCGGCGCCGCCGGCTCCGGCGCCTGCTTCGCACGGCGAAGCACAGCCCGAATCCGCGAGATCACCTCGCGCGAGCTGAACGGTTTGACGACGTAGTCATCGGCGCCGAGCTCGAGGCCGACGACCTTGTCGGTCTCGGTCCCGCGCGCGGTCAGCATGATGATCGGCACGTCGGAGATCCGGCGCAGGTCGCGGGTCAGGTCGCGGCCGTCGCCGTCGGGCAGCCCGAGATCGAGGAGAACCAGGTCGGCCTCCACGCGCTCGGCGAGATCGCGAGCCTCGCGGCAGCTGCGCGCGACCACGGGCTCGAAGCCGCTGCGGGCGAGCGCCTGGCTGAACGGCTCGTAGATGGATGACTCGTCTTCGACGAAGAGGATCCGCGTCGTTGCCGGAGTCGTTGTCACCTGCCCGACTGTAGTGGCCCCGAGTGGCTTCTCGTCGGGGTTCGCCCGAGTCCTTACCTGCGCCTAACCCGCACCTGGGCGGCTCCTTCGTGGCGCTGCCGAACAATCGTCACGAACCCCAAGACAGGAGGAGCGATCTGTTGACACCGTCCACCCCCCCGAAGACCCCCGGCTCGCGCAGCATCAGGACGCGGATCGCCGCCAGCGCGGCGATCCTCGGCCTTGGCGGCCTCGCCGGCTACGCGCTGAGCTCAAAGGGCTCACCCCCCGCGGCCACGACCGAGCCGCCCAAGGTCAGCACCCAGGTGCTTCACCGCACCGTCCACAAGATCCGCCACCATCCCGTGAAGGCCAGCGGCATGCCACCCGCTGGGGCGAGTCCGGCCTCGGCGGCGGCAGCGCCGGCGCCGGCTACCGCCCCTGTCGCGGCGGCCCCACCGATCACGACCGGGTCGAGCGGCAGCGTCGCCTCACCATCGGCTGCGGCCCCGGTGACCACGGGATCGAGCGGTTCTTCGAGCTCGAGCTCCAGCTCGCCCACGAGCACCCCCGTGTCGACCCACACGAGCGGCTCAGCCGGCGGCGGTGGCAGCACCGGCACCCCCGTGACCACCCACACGAGCGGTGGCGCCGGCGGCGGCGGCGAGAGCGACGGCGGGGACCGAGGCGAGGGCGGCGGTGACTGAGCCGACTCCCCCGATTCCCGCCCCAAGGACGAGCGCGAGCGCGGCGCGGCGACCCAGTCCGTGGCCGACCGTCGCCGCCGCGCTCGCGCTCTTCTTCGTCGCCTTCGAGTTCCTCGCATTCGAGCTTCGCTCGGGCAACGATCCTTCGCTGGCCGGCGCGTCGACCCCGCGGCCGCAGGTGCTCCGCAAGGTCGTGGCGACGAAGGTCGTCACCGACGTCGTCCCGAGCGGCGCCGGCGGCGGCAAGGCGACGACCACGTCGTCTGCGCCCGCGACTGTCAGCTCGACACCGGCTCCCGCGCCCGTGCCCGCCCCCGTCGTCACGGGAACATCATGAGCTTCCACGACGTCACATTCGAGGCGATGGGCTGCGAGATGCGGCTCCTGATCGGCGATCCTGCCGAGCCCGGGCTGCCGGCGCCCCCGAGCGCGGCCGAGAGCGCGCGGCGGTTCATCCGCGACTTCGACGCCAGGCTCTCGCGGTTTCGCGACGACAGCGAGCTCTCGCTCCTGAACCACGATCCGGGCAGGACGGTCCCGGCCTCACCGCTTCTTCGCGACCTCGTTCGGGCCGGAATCTGGGCCGCCGAGCGCACCGACGGCCTCGTCGACCCGACGCTGGTCCGCGCGCTCGAGGCGACCGGCTACGCGCGCTCGCGCGCCGGCGTCCCGGCGGCGCCACTGGCCGAGGCTCTTGCGGCGGCGCCGCCCAGGAGGCCGGCGCATGCGAGCCCCGACCGCCGCTGGGCTTCGATCGAGATCGACGAGGCCAACGGCACGATCACGCGCCCGCCGGGGCTGGCGATCGACAGCGGCGGCGTCGGCAAGGGCCTCGCCGCCGACCTCCTGGCCGAGCGGCTTCGCGGGTACACGCGCTTCGTGGTCGATTGCGGCGGCGATCTGCGGGTCGGCGGAACCGACGCCGGCTACGACCCCCTCGATATCCACGTGGAGCACCCGATCAGCGGCGAGCGCTCGTTCGTGCTTCGAATCGGCTCGGCGGGGATAGCGACCTCGGGCCTCAACGTGCGGCTGTGGCGGCGCGCCGACGGGACCTACGGACACCACCTGCTTGACCCGGCGACCGGCGAGCCCGTGTGGACTGGACTCGTCGGGGTGACAGCGCTCGGCACGACAGCGCTCGAGGCTGAGACCCTTTCCAAGGCGGCGTTGCTGTCAGGCCCAGACGCCGGGCGCGAGTTCCTCGAGGCCCGAGGCGGGCTTCTGGTCCACGAACGCGGCCGGGTCGAGATGGTCGGCGCGTTGAAGCCGAAGCCGCGGATTCCGGCGCTCGACCTCGCAGGGGCGACCCGATGAGCGCACTCGCAGGCACGGCGGCCGCGACGGCGCCCAGCCTCGCCGGCCACGCCTGGTGGATCGCGAGCCGGGCCGCCGGCCTCGTCGCCCTGGCGCTCGTAACCGGTTCGGTGATCCTCGGGCTCACCCAGGCGGGCAGGCTGACCCGAAGGCCCGGCGTTCGGCGCAAGCTGGCGGCCCTTCACGAGCAGCTCGCCGTAACCGGCTTGGTGGCGATCGCCGTCCACGGGATCACCCTGCTCGGCGATCCGTGGCTCAACCCCGGGCTCAGCGGGATCTCCTTTCCCTTCACGATGGCCTACCGTCCGCTGTTCACCGGCATCGGCATCGTCGCCGGCTACCTCGCGGCGATCCTCGGCCTCAGCTTCTACGTCCGCCGCCGCATCGGCCCGCGTCTGTGGCGCCGCGCCCACCAGCTCACGATCGTCGTCTACGCGCATCGCCGTCGTCCACACGCTCGGAGCGGGCACCGACGCCACGACCCCCTGGCTTCGGTGGTGGATCGCGATTACGGCTCCGACGATCCTCGTGCTCTTCATCGCCCGCGTTCGGACCGGGATCGAGGCGAGCCCGCCGCGCCGCCGCTCGGTCGCGCGCGCCCCGAGGTCCGCATCGGCGGCCCTGCGGCCGCCGGCGAGGAGGCGTCGTGACACGGCGGCGACGGCGTCGCTGATCGTCGGCGGTGGCCTCGCCGGCCAGCGCTGCGCCGAGACGCTGCGCGCGCGCGGCTACGAGCGCCCGATCCGGTCGTCTGCGCCGAGGCGCTGCCGCCGTACGACCGGCCGCCGCTCTCCAAGGGCCTGCTGGCGGGCGACGCGCCGGACCACAGCGCCGGCCTGCGCCCCGCGTGCTGGTACGAGGAGAACCGCGTGGAGCTCCTCCTCGGTGCCAGGGCCGCCAGGCTCGACCCTGAAGTCCACGCCGTCGAGCTCGCCGACGGGCCGCGCCCTTCGCTACGACAAGCTCCTGATCGCGACCGGCAGCACAGCGCGGACGCCTCCGCTTCCTCGACAGGTTACTCGAATGTCCACGCCCTGCGCACGCTGGCCGACGTCAAGCGCCTGCGGGCGGAGCTCCGACCGGGCGCCCGCCTTGCGCTCGTCGGCGCCGGGTTCATCGGGCTCGAGGCCGCCGCGACCGCGCGTGGGCTAGGAGTCGAGGTAGCTGTGATCGAGGCTCTTCCGGCGCCGCTCGCCGGCATCCTCGGCGCCGACGTCGGCGCCCGGTTCGCTCGCCTACATCGCGACGAGGGGGTCGAGCTCCGCCTCGACGCCCGGCTGGAGACCGCTCGGGGCAACGGCCGGGTCGAGGAGCTGTGCCTTGCCGGCGGCGAGCGGATCGAGTGCGACCTCGTCCTCGTCGGCGTCGGCGTGGTCCCCGCGACGGAGTGGCTCGAGGGAGCCGGCCCCGACCTCGATGGCGGCATTCCGACCGATATCCATGGCCGCACGCAGCTTCCCGACGTCTTCGCGGCCGGCGACGTCACCCGCACCTTCGACCCCCGGATCGGTGCCCACGCGCGCACCGAGCATTGGGAGGCCGCCGCCCGCCAGGGCATGGCCGCCGCCCGGGCGATGCTCGGAGACGAGGTCGCGCCGCCGCCTCCGCCGACGTTCTGGAGCGATCAGTACGGAGTCCGGTTCCAGTACGTCGGTTACGCATCGCTCGCCGACGCTAGGCGGATCGACGGCGACCCGGACGGGCGCGACTTCGCCGTCGTCTACACCCGCCGCGAGCGCCCCGTTGCGGCTCTGGTCGCCGGGCGGCCGCGCGAGCTGGTCGCGCTGCGCCGGCGAATCGAGCAGGAGCTTCCCATTCCAGATGAGATCGAAAGGAGCATGCAATGAGCTACATCCCCGTCATCGACCCCGACGCATGCAGCGCGCACGGCGACTGCGTGGAGATCGCTCCCGAGGTCTTCAGCCTCGGCGAGACCGCGGAGGTGATCGGATCCGGCCCCGACGAGCTGATCATGGCGGCGGCGGAGGCCTGCCCGTCGCTGGCGATCAGCGTGGTCGATTCGGAGACTGGCGCGACGGTGTTCCCATAGCGCCCTTATCCGCCGGCGAGAGCCCCCCGGCCGGTGATCACCCACTCGATAAACCCCAGGTAGCGCATCAGCCCCGCGGTCCCGAGGAAGCTGGAGCGGATCCGCTCCCGCGCCGCCTCCCCGATTGCGATCTCCCGGTCGGGTGAGTCCAGGAGCTCGACGACGGCGGCGCCAAAGGCGTCGAGATCGCGGGGCTCGACGAGGATCCCGCTCTCGCCGTCGACGATCTGGTCCTGGATGCCGCCGACCCGGCTGGCGACAACCGGACGGCGCTTCCACATCGCCTCGGCGACGGTGAGCCCGAACCCTTCGGCGAGGCTCTTCTGGACGACGATCTCGCTGTGGCGCTGGAGCGCGTTGACGATCGCCGCGTTCTCCTCAAGGTCGGTCATCGGCAGCGAGGCCAGGTGGACGCGCTCGCGCGCGGCCGGCGCCAGCTCCGCGCGAGCCGCGCGTACCTCCGCCAGGACCGCGCCGCTCTCGGGGTCGTCGGTGACCGCTCCGCTCGCCGGCCCCGCGAGCATGAGGTGCGCGTCGCGTGAGGCAACCCGCTCGGCGAGCGCGCTCATCACGCCGAGCGGGTCCTTGAGCTTGTCCCAGCGCGAGACCTGGCAGACGATGCGATCGTCGTGGCGCAGGGGCCGATCCTGCTCGATCTCCGCGAATCGCGAGACCCGGGCGACGCTGCCGTCCTCGCGGGTGAAGAGGGGCTCGGCCCGCGGGCTGCCGTCGAGGAGGCGAGCCTGGTGGAGGATCGCGACGCACGTCTCCGGCTCGAGCTCCTGGTTCTTCGGCGAGAAGGCGTCGATCACCGGCGCCGATATGAAAACGCGACTGGAGTCGAGGCCCTCCCAGACGAACTGTGGGCGCGAGAAGATGTAGCCGTCAGCGGGTTCGACATAGCGGCGAAGGAATTCCCACGCCTCGCGCACGAGCTCGTTCGGCTCGTCGACGCCGACGTGACAGCGCCACAGGACCCCGTCGGTCACGTCGTCGAGGGCGGAAACCAATCCGGCCGTCTGGGGGTCGTGACAGACGACCACGTCCCCGGGGCTGACCAGCTCGCCGATCTCGGCCTCGTTCCGGGCCAAAGTCTCCTCGTAGACGCTCCGGGCCGCCGCATCGAGCGGGCCACCGTCACCGTCGATTCCGTGGAGGCGGTTGTGGAGGCGCTTCGTGATCGCGAAGAACTCCGGCGGGCCGGTGACCACCAGCCAGCGGACGCTGACGCCGGTCCCCGAGGCGTAGGCGAGCAGGGAGCGCAGCAGCTCGACCACGCCGCCACCGCGATCGGTCGAGTTCAGGTGCCAGATCGTGCGACCGGCGAGCAGGTCGCGCGCGTGCGCAATTGCGGCCTCGACCTCGGCGTAGCGATCGCCGAGAAGCGGCCGGAAGCGCTCGGGTGCGAGCGGATGGACCGGGACCTCGAACGCGCTCGGCATCGCGCGTAGCTTCTCACGCCACTCGGCGAGCTTCAGTCGTCGGACTCGATGGACGTCTTTCGCCCGGCGCCACTGGTCCGGGTGAGGATGGCCGGCTGCGTTGTCCGCTTCACGGGTCGGGTCGCTGCTGCCTGGGTGGTCGCGGGAGCACCGCTTGTGCGGGTGACGATCGGCGCCCCCTTCGCGGTTGTGGCCGTCACGGCCGCGGGCGCCGGCGGTGGCATGCCCGTGTTCGCGTTGAGTGCCACGCCCGCGAGGGCGGCGAGCGCCGCCGTGGTGGCGACCGCGGTGACTTTTCCGCGGACGCTTCGGCGGCGTACGGGGCCGGTTGATCGCGGCCTCGGAGTCGGTGCTTGGGGAGTCGGCTGATCGGTATTCGACATGGTCCCTTCCTTTCAAGCGCACGGTACGCCGGGCCGGGCAACGCGCCGCGCAGGCGCAGGCAAGCGCTCGGTAAGGCCGCGATAGCCTGCGGTGCCATGAACGCCGGCGCCGGCTCGCCAGTCCTCTTCGCCTACGACGGCTCGGACCTCGCTAAGGCAGCGATCGCCAACGCGGGTGAGCAGCTCGCGGACGGCCGCTCGACGGTCGTGCTGGCGGTCTGGGAGCCGCTCGACGCGAACACCTTCTTCGCCGCGGGACGCGTGCCGGTCGACCAGTCGGTGATCGATGCGCTCACGAAGGGCGCACGGGAGACGGCGCAGGAGGGCGCTGAGCTCGCCGAGGCGGCAGGCTTCGAGGCCGAGCCGATCGCCGCCGAGGGGGCACCAACCTGGAAGCGGATCGTCGATGTCGCCGATGAACGCGACTGCGGCCTGATCGTCCTCGGCTCGCACGGCCGAACGGGGGTCTCTGGCGTGCTCCTCGGCAGTGTCGCCGCAACGGTCGCTCGACACAGCGACAGGCCCGTCCTGATCGTCCACTGAGAGGCGGGTCCGAGGAGCGTGCTCGCCGACGAGCTCCTTCCCGCGTACGACGTCTCCGACGAGGTGGCGACGGTGGTCGAGGCCGAGCGCGAGGCGGCGTGGGATGCGCTCCTCGAGGCGGACCTGATCGAGGTCGGCCGGCGAACGCCGCTCGCCGGCCTCCTCGGGGCGCTGCGGGCGCTCCCCGAGGTGGTGTCGCATGCCCTCCACGGCGAGCGCCCGCCCGGCGCCCCGAAATCGCTGCGGCTCCACGACCTGGCCTCGCTTCCGGCCGGAGACGGCGGGTGGGTGCTCCTTGCCGAGCGACCCGGCGAGGAGATCGCGCTCGGCCTCGTCGGCAAGTTCTGGCGGCCGGTGATCGAGTTCGCGCCGGTGAGTGCAGAAGGCTTTCGCGACTTCGCCGAGCCCGGCTATGCGAAGACGATCTACGACCTGCGGGTGCGACCAATCGATGGTCACCGGACGCTGCTCTCGGGCCTCATGCGTACGGCTACCACCGACGAGCACGCGAGGCGCTGGTTTCGTCGCTACTGGACCTTCGGCGTAGGATCCGGAGCCCACGTCCTCGTCGCCGCGTTGTTGGAGACGGCCCGAGAGGCGGCGGAGGCAGCCGGTTCCGTGATCACTACCCACTAGGTGTTCGGCCGAGCACCGATGCGGCTCGGGACGGGCGGCGCGAGGCTGTGCGTACGGATTCTCACCGAGGGAGGTACGTCATGAAGAAGCCAAACGCCACCACCGTGACCGTTTTGCAACTGCTTGCGCTGGCGTATCTCGGCTTCTACGCCTGGGGGCTCGCGATGTCCGTCTTCAGCCCCGCCGAGCTCGGTGTCTTGAGCGTCGTCGCGGTCGTCCTCGTCGTCGCCGTTGTGGTCTCCGCCCTCGCCGCGCGACGGGCGCGAACCGAGGAGGACGAGGAGGAACTGCACCGCACAACCGCCCAGCTCCGCGAGAAGCGCGGCTTCTGACCAGCGGACGCGCGGCCGGGCGTTATCCGTAGTTTCCCGTAGCGAGATCGCCTGTATGCACCGATGGAAGGCAGCCTCGGGCCGGTCAGCATGTCGCCCATCGACTGCTGAGGATTTCTGATGTTCAAGAGCGACGCCGAGTGAGCGCCGAAACGGAGCGCGAGGAAGGGGCGACCACGATCGTCCTCGCCGACGACCACGCGGTCGTCCGCAGTGCTCTGCGCATGCTGCTTGAGGCCGAACCCAGCTTCGAGGTGGTCGCGGAGGCGGGCACCGCGGAGGATGCCTCGCGGTACGTGCTCGGACACAAGCCCGCGGTCGTGGTCCTCGACCTCAATATGCCCGGGCGGCCGAGCCTCGAGATGGTTCCCGAGATGAAGGAGCGCTCGCCCGCCACCGAGGTCGTCGTGTTGACCATGCAGGACGACCCGGCGTTTGCACGGGAGGCGATGCAGGCTGGGGTCCTCGGTTACGTCCTCAAGGATGCCGCCGACGCCGAGCTCGTCGAGGCCGTCCGGATGGCGGCCGCCGGCAAGACGTACCTCCAGCCCGAGCTCGGGGCGCGGCTCGCTCGCGAGCGCGACGGCGCGGGCGACGAGCTCACTGACCGGGAGCGTGAGGTCCTTCGCCTGATCGCGCTCGGGCACACCAACGCCGAGGTTGGCGAGCAGCTCTTTCTCAGCGTCCGCACGGTCGAGTCGCACCGCGCGAACATCCTCCGCAAGCTGAACCTGTCGGCGCGCTCGGAGCTCGTCCGCTACGCCCTCGACCAGGGCCTGATCGGCTAGCGAACGATGAACGAGCACCTGACGGCCCTGGACGCGACCTTCCTCGAGCTCGAGGAGGCGGACTCGAGCGCCCACATGCATATCGGCGGTGTGATGCTCTTCGAACGCTGGGGCGACGGAGGAGCGCCGCCGCTGGAGTTGATCCGCTCCGAAATCGCGGCGAGGGTCTGCAACCTGCCGCGCTACAGCCAGCGCCTCTCGGCGCCCCGCACGGGTGGCCTGAGCTGGCCGGAATGGGTCGAGGACGACCGGTTCGACATCGCCCACCACGTCCACTGGGCGGCGCTACCGGGTGCCGCCGGAGCCGACGAACTGCTCGCATGGGCGGGCGAGTACTACTCCCAGCGCCTCGATCGTGCCCGCCCGCTCTGGGAGAACGTCGTCATCGAGCTTGGCGACGGGCGCTGGGCAATGGCATCGAAGACCCACCACAGCATCGTCGACGGGGTCGGCTCGGTCGACGTAGCCACGACGCTTCTCGACAGTGAGCCCAGCGCGGCCCCGAGGCAGGGTGATGCGGCGTCCGGGCCCTCGCACAGGACGCCGCCGCCGGACGACGCGCGCCTCCCATTCCCCATCCAGCTCGCCGGCCGCGCGGCGGGTGCCGCCCTTCAAACTGCCGGTGCAGCGCTCCACGCCGCCGGCACCGGCGTCCGCCTGGCCGCCGCCGGGATCCAGGCCCCGGTTCGCCACCCGCGGCGCACGGCCGACGCCGCCGCCAGAGGGAGGGCGCTGCTGGACCTTCTCGTCCGCAACGAATTGAGCGCTGCTCCCCGCACCAGCCTCAACGAGCCGATCGGAGCACACAGGCGCCTCGCGGTCATACCGATCCCGCTCGAGCGGATGCGAGAGACGAAGAGGGCACTCGGGGGGACCGTCAACGACGTCCTCTTGGCGGCCTGTGCGGCCGGCCTCCACGACGTGCTGCGCGCTCGCGGAGAGGAACTTCCCGCCGAGGGCCTTCGGGCGATGGTTCCGGTCAACGTCCGCGCCGCCGCCGAAAAGCTCGCGCTGGGCAACAAGGTCACCTCTCTCTTCGTCCACCTGCCGGTCGACGAGGTCGACCCGCTGGAGCGCTACCGCCGTCAGGTCGACGACGCCGAAGAGCTCAAGTCCGGCCCGCAGGCGTCGGCCTCGCAGGCTCTGATCGAGCTCGCGGGCCACGCGCCACCGGTGATCCACAGCTTCCTCGCCCGCGCCCTATTTGCGACACGTCTTTTCAACGTCACGATCACGAACGTCCCGGGCCCGCAGCTTCCGCTGTACGCCTTCGGGTCTCGGATGGAGGCCGTCTGGCCGATCGTCCCGCTGGCGGCGAGCCACGCGGTCGGCATCGCGGCGTTCAGCTACGACGGTGTCGTCTTCGTCTGCGTCAACGCTGACCGCGACTCGGTGGGCGATCTCGAGGTCCTCGCGGACGGCATAGCCACCGCGGTCGACGAGCTCCACTCGCTCGCCGTCGCGAGCGAGGGGGCGAACGGTGCCTGGGGGCAGCGTGCGAGGGCCCCGGCGGCGAGCTAGTCAGTTTCGCCGGGGCCGGACTTGCCCTCGGCCCGCAGCGCCGGAAACGTCGCCGTGATCGTCGTCCCCTGACCGATCGCCGACTCGACCACGACCGACCCGCCGAGCAGCTCGACCCGCTCCCGGATTCCGGTCAGGCCGTAGCCGGACGTCGCAGCGCCAGTGTCGAATCCGCGCCCCTCGTCGGAGATCGTCAGCACCACCTCGCGGGCGCGCTCGATGACGTTGACGCCGACCCGGTCGGCGTGAGCGTGCTTGACGGCGTTCGTCAGTCCCTCTTGGGCGACGCGGTAGATCGCCTCCTCGACTCCGGGGTCCAGCGGCTCGTGCTCGGCGCCGACCTCGAACGCGAGGGCGACGACGGCATCCACCTCCACATCGTCGCGCATGGCGACCCGCTCGGCGAGGCCCTCGAGTGCCGCCTGGAGGCCGATCTCGTCGAGGCTCGCGGGACGCAGGTCGCTGATCAAGCCGCGAAGCTTCCTGATCTCGTCGCTCAGCTGGGCGACCGCGGCGGTGATGGCCTCCTCGTATTCGGTCCCGGTGCGTAGGGCGGAGGCCAGCACGACCCGCAGCGCTCCGAGGCCCTGGAGAGTCTCGTCGTGGAGCTCGCGGGCCCAGCGCCCGCGCTCGTGCTCGGCCGACTCGATGCTCTGGCGAAGGCGGGCGCGGTCGACCGATCGCGAGTGGTCGATGGCGATCGCCGCGCAGTCCGCGAGGATGACGACGGCCTCCTCGTCCGCCGCCGTGAACGGCCCGCCGCCCGCCTTTTCGGTCAGATAGAGGTTCCCCCACGCGGTGCCACGGATCGCGATCGGGACCCCGAGAAACGTATCCATCGTGGGGTGACCCGCCGGAAAGCCGGCGGACCTGGGATGGGTTGACACGTCGTCCAGGCGAAGCGGCTTCGGCTCGTCGATCAGCACGCCGAGCACGCCCTTTCCGGTCGGGAGGTCGCCAATCCGCCGTCGTGCCGCTTCGTCGAGGCCGGAGGTCAGGAAGCGCTCGAGGCGCCCGCGTTCCTCGTCGAGCACGCCCAGCGCTGCGTAGCTCGCGGACGTCAGCTCGCGCGCAGCGTCGAGCACTCGCTTGAGAATCGTCTCGAGGTCGAGCTCGGAGACCACCGCCCGTCCCGCGTCGATCAGGGCCCGCAGCCGCACCTCGGTGAGGCCGGAGACCTCCGGCGAGGCCGATCGCGCGGCGTCTTCTTCGGAGGGGAGGGTTTCAGCCATCCGCGGTCCTCGTCCGCGTTCCGTCGTTGCACGCGCGGCGCTTCCGCCGCGGAACCCTACTGGGCGCCTTCAGTGCACATTGTCGGCGCCGTAGTCTGCAAGCGTGACGGAGCCCTTCGTCTTCGGCGCGGTGATGGCGGGTTGCGACCCATCGGCCAGTGGTCGCGACGCCCTGAGGCTGGCCGAGCTGTTGGCCGCGAGCGCCGGGACCCGCCTGTTGGCGGTCTCCGTCCGCGAGCCTGGCGACGTGGAGGGCGGCTCCGATCCCGAGGTCGTCGACGAGGCGCTTCGACTTCTCGGGTCCGCCCGGGTGCCGGTTGAGGCCCGCGTCGTCCGGAGCTACTCGCCCGCGCGAGTCCTTCACGACCTTGCGGTCGCCGACAATCGGGTGGGCCTCATCGTCCTCGGCTCGACCCACCGGCGGGCCATTGCCGGCGCGAGCCCCCGCAGCGTCGCCGCAAAGCTCCTGTCGGGCGCCCCTTGCCCGGTCGCCATCGCGCCGGCGGGCTACACGCCCCCGGAGGAGATCCGCGTCATCGCCGTCGGGTTCGACGACTCGCCCGAGGCGCGAGCGGCACTCCAGCTCGGGTCCGCGATCGGAGCCCGCTGCGGGGCGACGCTACGCGTGATCGCGGCTGATCGCCCGACCCCGCCTGTGATGGCCGGCGCCGCGGCCGCGCCGGTGGCTTCGCTGGGCACCGGCCAGACGTTCGATCTCCAGGCGCGCCTCCACGAGACCGTCGCCGAGCTTCCAGGCGAGCTTCGCGCGCTGCCTGTGTTCGAGCGGGCGGCGCCGGCGAAGCTCCTTCTCGACCGCTCCGAGGCTGGGGTCGACCTGCTCATGATGGGCTCGCGCGGCTACGGGCCGGTGCGCTCGGTTCTCGTCGGCGCGGTCTCGGGCGAGGTCATCCTGCACGCCGGCTGCCCGGTGCTGATCGCGCCACGCGCGTCATCCGGGCGCTGACCCCATCCTCAGCCGACCGCGATCGCCTCGTTGGAAGCGGCGGCGGCATCTCGGGGGCCACGTCCGAGGCGGTCCTCGAGCTCAAGGATCCTTCCGGTGGTCTTGAGGACGGTGTCCGGGTTGAGGCTGATCGAGTCGATGCCGAGTTCGACCAGGTACTCGGCCATGTCCGGGTAGTCGGACGGCGCCTGACCGCAGAGCCCCGAGTGGATGCCGTTGCGCCGGCACCCCTCGACTGCCATGCGGATCATCGCCTTCACGCCCTCGTCGCGCTCGTCGTAGTCGAACGCGACGATCTCGCTGTCGCGGTCGACCCCCAGCGTCAGCTGGGTGAGGTCGTTGGAGCCGATCGAAAAGCCGTCGAAGTGCTGGGCGAATCGGTCGATCAGGAGCACGTTATTCGGGATCTCGCACATCGCGTAGACCTTCAGGCCGTTCTCGCCCCTCCGCAGCCCGAATTCGGCCATGCGCCCGAGCACGCGCTCGGCCTCCTCCACCCGGCGAACGAACGGGATCATGAGGATGACGTTGGCGAGGCCCATCTCCTCTCGCACCCGCTTCATCGCCCGGCACTCGAGCGCGAAACCCTCCTCGTAGGCCGGGTGGGCGTACCGGGATGCCCCGCGGAAGCCGATCATCGGATTGGCCTCCGCAGGCTCGAACGGGGCGCCCCCGAGCAGGCTCGCATACTCGTTCGTCTTGAAGTCCGACATGCGGACGACGACCGGCTTGGGCCAGAACGCGGCCGCGATCGTGCCGATGCCCTCCGAGAGCCGCTCGACGAAGAAGCTCTCGCCGTCCGGGTAGGCGCGCAGCAGATGGGAGATCGCCTGGCGGTCGCCGTTGTCGGTGACCTTGTCCGGATGCAGAAGGGCGAGCGGATGAGCCTTGATGTACTCGTTGATGATGAATTCCATCCGGGCGAGACCCACGCCGTCGTTGGGCAGGAACGAGGTCTTAAAGGCGAGGTCGGGGTTGCCCAGGTTCAGCATCACCTCCGTTGCCGGACGCGGGATCTCGCCGACCTCGGTGCGCTCGACGCTCCACTTCACCTCGCCGGAATAGATGCGCCCGGTGTCGCCCTCGGCGCAGGAGACCGTCACCGTCTCCCCGTCCGGGACCGAGGTGGTCGCGTTGCCGACGCCGACCACCGCCGGCACGCCGAGCTCACGGGCGATGATCGCCGCGTGGCAGGTGCGCCCGCCGCGGTTCGTGACGATGGCCGCAGCCGTCTTCATCACCGGCTCCCAGTCAGGGGTGGTGATGTCCGAGATCAGGACCTCGCCGGGCTTGAACTCGGAGAGCTGCTTGACGTTTTCAAGAACGTGTGCCCGGCCCGTGGCGATCTTCTCGCCGACCGAGCGGCCCTCGACGATGACTTCCCCCTCGCCCTCGAGGGCGTATGTCTCCAGAGAGGTCGCCTCGCGCTGCGAGGCCACGGTCTCGGGTCGTGCCTGGACGAGGTAGATCTCGCCGTCGAGGCCGTCCTTCGCCCACTCCATGTCCATGGGGCGGCCGTAGTGGCGCTCGATCTTGATCGCGTAGTCGGCGATCTCGAGAACGTCCTCGTCCGCGATGCAGTAGCGCTCGCGGTCGGCCTTTGGCGTCGGGACGTTGCGCGTCGTGTTCTTGGTCTCGCCCTCGACGTAGACCATCTTGATCGCCTTGTCGCCGAGCAGCCGGCGCAGGACGGCACGATGGCCCGCCTCGTAAGTGGGCTTGTGGACATAGAACTCGTCCGGCTCGACGGCGCCCTGGACGACGTTCTCGCCGAGGCCGTAGGCGCCGGTGATGAAGACGACGTCGCGAAAGCCCGACTCGGTGTCGAGAGAGAAGAATACGCCCGAGGCTGAGAGGTCGGAGCGGACCATCTTCATCATGCCGATCGAGAGCGCGACCTTGAAGTGGTCGAAGCCCTGGTCCACGCGGTAGTGGATGGCGCGGTCGGTGAACAGGCTGGCGAAGCAGCGGCGGCAGGACTCGAGCAGGCTTTCGTCGCCGTGGATGTTCAGGTAGGTGTCCTGCTGCCCGGCGAAGCTGGCGGTTGGCAGGTCCTCTGCCGTGGCAGAGCTCCGCACCGCCAGGCTGAGCGAATCGCCGTACTCCTCCTGGAGGCGGCGGTAGCCGGTCAGGATCTCGCCGGCGAGCTTGTCGGGCAGGCCGGCGCCGTAGACGATCTCGCGGGCCCTCTTGCCGCGCCGGGCCAGATCGGAGACGTCGTCGGGATCCAGGTCATCCAGGGCGTCATGGAGTTTCTCCCAGGCGCCAGACTCCTTGAGCATGAAGCGATAGCCCTCGGCCGTGGTGGCGAATCCGTTCGGGATCTTCACGCCCTGGGCGCCGAGCTCCTGGTACATCTCGCCGAGCGACGCGTTCTTGCCGCCGACCATCGGGACGTCGTCGATACCGACCTCCTCGAAGAAGCGCACGTAGGTGAGCTGATTCATGACTTTCCTTCCATCGCCTATGGCGGGATCCAGCGTAATCGCCACCGGATCTGGGGCCCTTCGGCTTTTCCGCAGGCCGTTGGGGGCAACCGGCGGATGCAGCGAGAGGCCGCATCCGTAGTCTGGTGTGAGAAAGTCGTCTTCAGGAGGAGACTCTGCTTCAGGTACGCATCCACGGCCGCGGTGGACAGGGCGTCGTCACCGCCGCCGAGCTGCTCTCGGTCGCCGCGTTCGCCGAGGGCCGCCACGCCCAGGCGTTCCCAAGCTTCGGCTCGGAGCGGACGGGCGCGCCGGTCGTCGCCTTCTGCCGCATCGACGACGCGCCGATCCGCGTTCGCGAGCCGATCGCCCGGCCCGACGCGCTCATCGTCCAGGATCCGACCCTTCTGCACCAGGTCGATCTCTTCGGGGGCCTCGACGCCGACGGCTATGTGCTCATCAACTCGACCCGGAGCCTCGACGAGCTCGGACTCGAAGAGCTCGCGTCTAGCTTTCGCGCGGAGAGGCTGCTAACCCTCGCGGCTACCGACATCGCCCGCGAGCATCTCGGCCGCCCGCTGCCCAATGCCGTCCTGCTCGGCGGGTTCGCGGCCCTCGTCGGCATCGTTTCCTTCGACTCAATTGCCACCGCGATCCGGGAGCGGTTCCCCGGCCCGATCGGAGAGGGGAACGTCGCGGCGGCCCAGGCCGCGTTCGACGAGGTGGCGGGGCGGATCGGAGAGCGCGCCAGTGCTTAGGCAGATGGAGGGCTCGCGGGCGGTCGCCGAGGCGATCGGCCGCTGCAGGCCGCAGGTCGTCTGCGCCTACCCGATCTCCCCGCAGACGCACATCGTGGAGGCGCTCTCAGACATGGTGCGCACCGGCGAGCTGGAGCGCTGCGAGTACGTGATGGTCGAGTCCGAGTTCGCGGCGATGTCCGCGTGCATAGGCGCCTCGGCCACGGGCGCGCGAACGTACACCGCGACCGCGAGCCAGGGCCTTCTCTACATGGTCGAGGCGGTCTACAACGCCTCCGGCCTCGGTCTGCCGATCGTGATGACCGTCGCCAACCGCGCGATCGGGGCGCCGATCAACATCTGGAACGACCACTCCGACTCGATGTCCCAGCGCGACTCTGGCTGGGTGCAGCTCTACGCAGAGTCGAACCAGGAGGCCGTCGACCTCCACGTCCAGGCGTACCGGCTGGCGGAGGAGCTCTCCCTGCCGGTGATGGTCTGTATGGACGGGTTCATCCTCACCCATGCCTACGAGGAGGTCGAGGTCCCGGACCAGGGCGACGTCGACGAGTTCCTGCCGCCGTTCGCGCCGCGCCAGGTCCTCGACCCGGCCGATCCGGTGACGATCGGCGCGCTCGTCGGGCCGGAGGCCTTCTTCGAGGTCAAGTACCTGATGCACGCCAAGCAGATTCAGGCGCTCGATGTGATCCCGCGCATCGCGGGCGAGTTCTCCGAGCGGTTCGGGCGGGACTCCGGCGGCCTCGTCCGCGGCTACCGGCTCGACGACGCCGAGACCGTCGTGGTCGCCCTCGGCTCCGTGCTCGGGACGATCGAGGACGTGATCGACGAGCTCCGCGATCAGGGGACGAAGATCGGCGCCCTCGCGATCCGCTGCTTCCGGCCCTATCCGCTCGAGGAGGTGCGCGAGGCGCTCGCCGGAGCTGAGCGGATCGTCGTCCTGGAGAAGGCGTTCGCGGTCGGGGCCGGCGGCATCGTCGGCCAGAACGTGCGGCTGGCGCTGTCGGGCCTCGAGTCCACGGTCTTCGACGTCGTCGCCGGGCTCGGCGGCCGGGCCATCACCAAGGATTCGCTGCACGGGCTGTTCGCGGACGTCTTCGAGGGACGCATCGAGGCCGGGCGCCTGCACTTCCTCGACCTCGACCTCGACCTGGTCCAGCGCGAGCTCGCGCGCATGACGGAGGGCGGTCGCACCGGGCCGCACGCCGAGAACATGATTCGAGATATCGGCATCGTCGCCGGGCAGTCGCACTGAGGGGCGAGGCCGTGGCCGAGCAACAGCTCAAGATGTACCAGGCGGGGACCTTCGTGGTCGGGAACCGCCTGCTCGACCCCGACGAGCGGTCGGTGCAGGCGCGGACCGAGCGCTCCAACACGCTGACCTCGGGACACCGGGCCTGCCAGGGCTGCGGTGAGGCGCTTGGCGCCCGCTACGCGCTAGACGCCGCGATGCGGGCTACCGACAGCAAGATGATCGCCACCAACGCCACAGGTTGCCTGGAGGTGTTCTCGACCCCCTTCCCCGAGTCCTCTTGGCAGCTCCCGTGGATCCATTCGCTGTTCGGCAACGCGCCCGCCGTCGCCACAGGGGTTGCCGCGGCGTTGCGCGCGCAGGGACGGGACGACATCCGCGTCGTCGGCCAGGGAGGCGACGGGGGGACCGTGGATATCGGCTTCGCCTGCCTGTCGGGGATGTTCGAGCGCAACGACGACGTGCTCTACATCTGCTACGACAACGAGGCCTACATGAACACGGGCGTCCAGCGGTCGGGGGCGACGCCCCCCGCAGCGCGAACCGCCAACACGAAGCCACTGGGGTCCGAGCCTGGGAACGCCTTCGGCCAAGGCAAGAACGTGCCGCTGATCGCGATGGCGCACGAGATCCCCTACGTCGCCACCGCGACCGTAGCCGAGCTTCGCGACCTCGAGGCCAAGGTCGAGCGCGCGATGGAATTCCACGGCGCCCGCTACATCCACATCTTCGTCCCCTGCCCGCTCGGCTGGGGGGCGGCGTCTCGCGACACGGTCCGCCTCGCACGCCTCGTCAAGGAGACGGGGCTGTTTCCCGTGTTCGAGGCCGTCGACGGGGATGTCGTCGGCGTCTCGAAGATCCGCCGACCGGTCCCCGTTGAGGAGTACCTGAAGCTTCAGCGCCGCTACGCGCACCTGTTCTCCGAGCCGCGACGCGACGACGTGATCGACCGCCTGCAGGAGATCGCCGACCGCAACATCCGTCGCTTCGGGCTCCTGGCCGAGGCCGAGGAGGGCGCCGACCTCCCAGGCGAGGCGACCGACGCCGCCGACCTGCCACGGGGCCAGCCCGGAATCGCCGGTCGGACGGAGGAGGAGTCGAACCTGATGCGGCTGCTCGCCGAGACCCACCACGGGGCGAAGTGATGGAGAAGCCGTTCGCGATCACGCTCGACGTCGGCTCGAGCCTGGCCAACAAGACGGGGAACTGGCGCACCGAGCGCGCCGTCTACGTCGACCGGATGCCGCCCTGTAACGACGCCTGCCCGGCCGGCGAGAACATCCAGGCCTGGCTGTACGAGGCCGAGTCCGGGGACGGCGGCTACGAGCGGGCGTGGCGAAAGCTGGTCGAGGACAACCCGTTCCCGGCGATCATGGGGCGGGTCTGCTACCACCCGTGCGAGACGGCCTGCAACCGCGCCGAGCTCGACGAGTCGGTCGGGATCAACTCGGTGGAGCGCTTCCTCGGCGACGAGGCGATTCGGCTCGGATGGCGGTTCGACGCCCCGGCCGAGCACAGCGGCAAGCGGATCCTCGTTGTCGGCGCCGGCCCATCCGGGCTCTCGGCCGCCTACCACCTCGCCCGCCTCGGCCACGCCGTGGAGATCCACGAGGCGGGCCCGATGACCGGCGGGATGATGCGCTTCGGGATCCCGAAGTATCGGCTCCCGCGCGACGTCCTCGACGCTGAGGTGGAGCGAATCCTCGACCTCGGTGTGAAGCTGGAGCTCAACCGCAAGGTCACGAACGTCGAGGAGAGCATGCGCGAAGGCCGCTTCGACGCGTCGTTCTTGGCCGTTGGCGCGCAGATCGGCAAGCGCGCTTACGTCCCGGCCGGCGAGAGCGCGCGGATCCTCGACGCGGTCTCGCTCCTGCACAGCATGGAGGGGGAGGAGAAGCCGCTGCTCGGTCGCCGCGTCGTCGTCTACGGCGGCGGCAACACCGCGATGGACGCCGCCCGGACGGCGAAGCGGCTCGGCGCGACCGAGGCGATGGTCGTCTATCGCCGCACCCGCGAGCGCATGCCCGCGCACGACTTCGAGGTCGAGGAGGCCGAGCAGGAGGGGGTGATGATGAAGTGGCTTTCGACGATCAAGCACGCCGATGGCGGCAAGCTCCTGATCGAGCGCATGGAGCTCGACGAGACCGGGTGGCCGCAGCCGACGGGTGAACAGGAGGAGCTCGAGGCCGACTCGCTCGTCCTCGCGCTCGGCCAGGAGGCGGACCTTTCGCTGCTCGACGGCATCGCCGGAATCGAGGTCGACGATGGCGTCGTCCAGGTGGGGCCGAACATGATGACCGGCCGCCCCGGGATCTTCGCCGGCGGCGACATGGTCCCCGCCGAGCGCACGGTGACGGTGGGGGTCGGCCACGGCAAGCGCGCTGCTCGCCACGTCCACGCCTGGCTAAAGGGGTCGACCTACGAGGTCGGGCCGAGGCCCGAGCTGGCGAGCTTCGACAAGCTCAACGCCTGGTACTACTCGGACGCCGCCCGCACGCACCGCCCGGTGCTGGAGGCCGCCCGAAGGGCCGGGACCTTCGACGAGATCAAGGGTGGGCTCGACGAGTCGAACGCGCTGTATGAGGCGCGCCGATGCCTGTCTTGCGGCAACTGCTTCTCGTGCGACAACTGCTACGGCGTCTGTCCCGACAACGCCGTCGTCAAGCTCAGCGAGTCGGCGGCCGCGAACGTGAACGGCTACGAGATCGACCTCGACTTCTGCAAGGGCTGCGGGCTGTGCGTCGTCGAGTGCCCATGCGGCGCGATCGAGATGGTGCCGGAGGAGACCTGAGGCGCTAGCGATCCCTTGGCGGCCGCTCGGGCCCCGCCAGCTCACGCGCGAGCTCAGCCGGCTGGCGCAGCGCGCCGATCGCGTGCTCGAAGAGCTCGGCTTGGCGCTTCATTAGCCCGGCCGTGTCCTCTAGCGCCTGCCCCGCGGCGGCCAGCGCCTCCGCCTGAGCTCGGAGGGTTGCTCCTCCCTCCTCGAGCAGATCGAAGACGGCGTCGACCGGACCGACGAGTGCCCCGGCGACCTCCGCTTGCAGCTTGCGTTCCCGCTCGATCAGCTCCTTCACGATTTCGAGCTGGCGCTCGATCGGCTCGAGGAGCTGACGCGGAATCTCCGGACGGCCGGCCGCCGATGCCATACCGCGAATCACCGACTCCATCAGCCGCTGCCATTCGCCGAGCAGGTCCCGGCCGCCGAGCTCAGGCACTATGCGCTTCGCGATCGGCGCCGATAGACCGCGCCTTCCACGACTGCCGCGCCTCCTCAACGGATGCGACGGCCTCTGGATGGCTCTCGCCGAAGGGCTTCCCGCAGCTCGCGCACCCAGGCATCTTTTCCCAGTCTCGGAAGCTGAAATTGCGGGCGCCGCAGTGGGAGCAGGCGATCACCGGCATCGTGTAAAGCATTTCGCCACGTGGCCCGCCTCGTATCCGCATTGGCTACGGAATCGCGTCGGTAGCGAACCGCAGGGCAATCCCGTGTCGGCTCACGATGAAACGCCGTTCGCAGGGGTTCACGATGGTTGGCAACCTGAGATTGGAGCGCGGATGCCTCAAGACAACTTGATCCTGACCGCGAGCCCTGGCGACGAGCTCGTCGTCAAGGGCCATCGTCCCGGCGAGCCGGAGCGAGAGGGGGAGATCCTCGAAGTCCTCGGAGACAACGGCGCGCCGCCTTACGAGGTGCGCTGGGACGACGGCGGCGCGAGCAGGGTCTACCCAGGCTCCGACGCTTTCGTTCGGCATCTCCACCGGCGCGCCCGCGGCGTGGTGAAGAAGGCAAGCCGATGAGCGTGGCGGTGGAGATGCGGTGCCCCCGTTCGTCTCGATGCTCGGCACACCCGAGGTCGTCGATGAGCGCCTTCTCGAAGGCGGCCGAGTCCTTTGCAACGGGGGCGATCATCGACGATCACGGATGCGTCTTTGCCGTGTGCCGCAGACAATGCTGCTTGACTCGATAAACAACAAACAAGGAGACGAAGAGAGATGCCAGCCACCACAGAGAAATCAACCGCCAAGAAGTCAACCGCCACAAAGAAGTCAACGTCGCGCACCAACGGACGGCGCCCCACGGAGCCAGCAGCGCTACGCCGACTCAACGAGTCGCTCGATTCAGCGCAGGACGCTCTCGGGACGCTTCGCAAGGATCTGAGCAAGGACGTAAGCGCGGGGGCGAAGGACCTCTACAAGGACCTGGAGCGCTTCGTCAAGGATGCTCGTCGCGACAGTGGCAAGCTCGGTACGGCCCTGCAGCGGGACGTCGAGCGGGCGCAGAAGGTTGTTGCGAGCGGATCACGCTCGAGCGCACGAAAGACCTCCGCCCGTCGTCCGACCGCCGGGGCCTCGAAGGCGCGCAAGACCGCGCGCTGATCGGAGTGGGGCGCGCCTCAGGCTTGGGGGCGCGCCTCAGGATTGGCCGCCGAGGGCGCGATTCGTCAGTTTCTCGACCTCGACGACCTCGTCCTCGATCGATCGAGCGGTGTCGATCGTCGCCCGCTCGGCGGAGGCCTGATCAAGGGGCTCCCATTCCGTGACCTGGCGGCGGACGATTGCGGCGTCGGCGTCTGAGACGCTGGCTCCCGTCGCCGCACGGGCATTCGCTCGCGCGACCAGGACCTCGATCGGCGCCCGGCATTCTGCGAACAGCACGCGGAGCGGCGAGGCCGCCAACTCGTCGGAGAAGGCGCGTCGCTCGGCGTCCATGTGGAAGGTCGCGTCGACGATTGCGCCGCCGCCGCGTTGGACCTCCAAGCGAGCCCGCCGGCCGAGCTCCCGGTAGGTGTTGAGCGTGAAGTCCTCCGTGTAGTGCTCGGGGCGGGCGTGCTCGGTCGGCGCGACCCCGGCCAGCTCCTTGCGGACAACGTCGGAGCTCAGCCGAGCCAGTCCCGAGATCGCGCTGAGGCGCGAAGCGAGGGCCGTCTTGCCGCTGGCAGCAACCCCGCAGACGACGATCACGACGGGCAGGCGCGCCCGCCACGCCAGTTCGTGGCCGAGCACCAGCAGGGCCTCCGCGTCGGCTTCTGCGCGCTCGTGGGCGGGGTCGCCGGGCCCGAGCTCGCGGGCTCGAAAGCACGCCACCTTGGCGCGTACCCAGGCCCGGTAGGACGCGTAGAAGCTCACGAGGCGGTCGCTGCCGGGGTTACCTCCCGCGTCACGATAGGCGGTGACGAGCCTCGACGCGAGGTCTGCGCGTCCGAGGCGTGCGAGGTCCATGACCAGGAACGCGAGGTCCGCGCCGACGTCGATCAGACGAAAGGACGGGTTGAACTCGATGCAGTCGTATACGTCGACGCAGCCATTCACGATCACGTGCTCGGCGCGAAGGTCGCCATGGCAGTCACGGATGGCTCCCGCCGCCGCGCGCGCCGCGATCCGTTCGCGCCGGGCGGCCAGGAACGCGGTGGTGAACTCAGCGGCGGCGCGCAGCCGTGCTCTGCCGAGAGCCGGCGGCGCGATCTCTTGGAGCTCTGAGACGTTGTCCTCGAACGGTGCCAGCAGGCGGGCGGTCTTCCTCGCATCGGTTGGGGCCTCGGGGGCGGCGAGGTGGAACGCGGCGATGCGGCGGCCCACGGCGTCGATGGAGCCCCCTGTGAGGCTCCCCCGGCGCGCGAGGCTCTCGAGCGTGCGCTGCTCGGGAACGCGCCGCATCCGGACTACGTATTCCTCCGCTCCCTCGTGTTCACCACGGCGGAGTCGAAGGCCGTCCCCCGAGGCGACGATCGAGTCGACCGCGAGGTAGTAGCTGGGCGCGAGGCGGCGGTTTAGGCGAACCTCCTCCTTGCACATCTCGCGGCGCCGGGCGACGGTCCCGTAGTCGAGGAACGGGAGGACGATCGGCTTCTTGACCTTGTAGGCGAGCTCGCCGGCGAGAAAGACCCACGATGAGTGGGTCTCGCGGAGCTCGACGCGCTGGGGCCGGCCGGGGTAGAAGCCGGGATCGAGCATTGCCTCGACGACCGGCGAAGTCCTTGTTCTCGTCCAACGTTCTACGGGTCGAGCAAACTACCCCCTCTGCAAGCATGGGCTCGTGACGGCGATCGAGACTGAGCGGCTGACGAAGTTCTACGGCCGCGACCGCGGCATCGAGGACGTGACGATCGCGGTCGAGGAGGGCGAGGTGTTCGGCTTCCTCGGCCCCAACGGTGCCGGCAAGACGACGATGATCCGCACCCTCCTGGACCTCCTGCATCCGACCCGCGGGAGCGCCCGCATCTTCGGCCTCGACAGCCGCCGCGACAGCGTCGCGATCCACGCCCGATTGGGCAACCTGCCGGGCAACTTCGGCTACGGAAAGCACGCCACTGGGCGCGACGCGGTTTCGCTGCTGGCACGCCTTCGCGGGCTCGCCGGGCTCGGCCGAGCCGAGGCGCTGGCCGAGCGCTTTCGGGCCGACCTCGGGCGGCCGCTGGGAGAGCTCTCGCGCGGCAACCGTCAGAAGATCGGGCTGATCCTGGCGCTCTTCCACCGGCCCGAGCTACTGATCCTCGACGAGCCGACCAGCGGGCTCGACCCACTTATGCAGGAGGAGTTCCTGACGCTCGTCGGCGAGGAGCGCGAGCGCGGCTGCGCGGTCTTCCTCTCCTCTCACGAGCTCGACGAGGTCGAGCGCGTCTGCGATCGGGTCGGGATCATCCGCGACGGCAAGCTGATTGCGCTTGAGCGGGTGGCCAACCTGACCGGCAGGATGCAGCGCCGGGTGTCGGTCGAGTTCGCCGAGCCGATCGACGTGGCGGAGTTGCGCGGATGTCCGGGCGTGAGCGGGTTGGAGACGGCGGGAGCGCGCATCACGTTCAACGTCGCTCGAGACCTCGACCCAGTGATCAAGGCAATCGCTCGTCATGCCGTCGCGGATCTCGAGGTTGCCGGTCCGACCCTGGAGGAGGTCTTCCTCACCTACTACGAGGAAGGCACAAGGTGACGGCGCTGGTCGCCGCCCAGCTTCGCGACCGACGCCGCTCGCTGCTCTGGTGGGCCCTCCCGCTCGGACTGTGGTCGGCCTTCATCGTTTCGATATTCCCCTCGATCGAGTCATCGCTCGCCAGAGCGGTCCGCGGCTACCCGCAGGCGCTGAAGCAGGCCTTCGGGGTCGGCGACCTGTCGACGGTCGAGCAATACCTGCACGCGGAGATGTTGAGCCTGATCGTGCCGCTCGCCGTCGGCTACCTGGCGGTGCGTTCGATCGCGAGCGGACTCTCCGGCGCCGCCGAAAGCGGGCGGCTCGACGTGCTGCTCTCAGCCCCGGTGTCTCGCCGCCACCTGGTTGCGGCTGGCTTCGCTGCGACCGCGATCGAGCTCGCCGCGGTCCTCGCCGTCACCCTGGTCCTCACCATGATCGGCAGCGTGCTGTCGGGCGCCGGCGTCTCGTTCGGGTCCGCCCTCGCCGGATTCGCGAACGTCTGGCCGCTGGCGTTGCTCGTCGCGGGCCTGGGGATCGTCGTCACCGGCTGGTCGCTGCACACCGGCGTGATCACCGGCTCGGTGGCGGGCTTTCTGGTCGGGATGTACGTACTGGATTTGATCGGCAGGCTCGACCCGAGCGTCGACGGGATCCGCTACGCGTCGGTCTTCCGCTACTACGACAAGGCGATAGAGAACGGCATCGACCCGCTCTCCTTCGTCGGCGTCACCGTCGCGGCCGTCGCGCTCGCGGCCATCGGGGCGCTGCTCTTCGAACGGCGCGACCTGCCCGCGTAGCGCCTGGGCGGTCGTCACGCGGTCGTAGCTAGGCGTGCCCGTACGCCACCGCGGCGGCGATTCCCCGCGCAGAGATCATGCCCGCGGGGCGGCCGGTGTCGGGCTGGACGGCGATCAGGTGGGAGACGCCGTGCTCGGCCATCATCCTCGCGGCCCGATCGAGCGACTCATCGGAGGCGATCGTGACCAGATCCGCGCTGGCCACCTCGCCGGCGGTGAGCGAGTCGAGCTCGCCGGCCGACTTTGCGAGGTCCAGGCTGGTCACGATCCCCCAATCGCTGGTCTCGCCCGGCAGGTCGGCGACGACGACGGAGTGCGCATCGTAGGAGACCATCATCTGGGCGACGTCGGCGAGCTTGGTCTCGGGCCGGCAGGTGATGACGCCGACCCGCATCGCGTCGTGGACACGGGCGTCGGCGAAGGCCGGTCCGATGTAGCTGCGCTCCATGCCCGAACCGTATCTGGCCGTTGCCGCCGTCGCCAGTACGACGGGGTCAGCCGCCGCTCGTCGCTGGTTTCGAGCCGGACGGGATCGGGACGGGGCGCCTGCTCGGGCGCGGGCGATAGCGCAGAGCAAGCAGCACGGCGATCGGGATCATGCTCGCGGCCACCAGCACCCGGAACCACAAGCTCGCCCCGTCCGTCCCGGATCCGAGCGAGTGGACCACCGCCAGCGCGTAGACGATCACCGTCGCCCGGTGGAACTGGCGCCAGCGGCGAGCGCCGATCCTGCGGCGAGCGTAGTACGTGAGCCCGAGAAGGGCCCCGAGGTAGCCAGCGAAAATTCCGAGTGCGACAAAGACCGGTCGGTAGCTGATCTGGAACGGCACAGCGATCCCGAGAACCCCGGGGCGCAGCCAGCCGTCGCCGAGGAGCAGCACGCCGTGAGTCGCGATCGCGATCAGTCCGGCGAGCGCGACCTGCTCGTGGACCTTGACCAGGGTGCGCTTGAGCCCCGGCCGCCGGGTGACGTTCGACGCCATGAACAGGCCCAGGGTCACCGCGGTCGCGATGAGGATGAAGGCGACGATCCCGGCCGAGCGCGCGGCGAGCCACCAGCCGTAGAGGCCCGGATCCGGCTCAGTCACCGCCCTCGCCCCCTCGCTCTTCGTCTCTTGGCGGGACCGCCTGCGGCGCCGACGCCGCCGGGGCCGTGGTCCGCTGGGCGCCGCCCGGAATCGGCGTTGGCCCGCTGAACATCGCGTAGGCGGACAGCGCCGCCAGCGCGAGGACGACGAGGATCGCTGCGACCCGGGTCTTGGTCCCCGGGCGCGACGGGCTCGGCGCGGGCCGACGCGCGGCGTCTGGGGTAGCGCCGGCGACGCTCATGGGATATGCGGGGAGGTACGGGTGACGATCTTCGTTGCTGCCTTGGGATTCGTTCCCTTGGTGGCTCCCGCAATCGGCTGGCTGGTGGGTGCGACCACGGGACCCGGCCCGAGAGCGGGATCGCGCCCGTTTCGCACCTGAATCGCGAGCAGCGTCAACACGATGAAGAAGAGGCCGAGCGCGATCGTGATGACGGCGAGCGGGCTCGGAAGCGGGCGCGGCGGGCGCGGACGTGGTGCGCTCACTGGGGCGGTGCTGCCCGGTCGCTCCGTTGTCTTGCTGGCTTCCATCTCCCCCTCAATCCACTCCGCAGACCTTGAAGCCGTAGCCGCGCGCGAAGCCCTCGAGCGAGCGGGTCAGCGAGTCCACCCGTGCCTGGAGCGGGCGGAGCTGGGCGACGTCCGCCCGGGCGAGCGCGGGCGCGATTTGGCCGCGAAGGGCGAGCTGATCACGCAGCGGAACGAAGACGTTTGCGCGTAAGAGGGCCCGATCCCCGCTCGGCGGGCGGATCGCCGTGAGCGCGCGGAGCTGCTGGTGGCCGACCTTGACGCCCTCGTCGTATGACCGCGCCGCCTTGGCGACGTCGGCGGATTCTCCGGCGGCGCGGTCGCGGGCCTCGTTGCGAACGGGATCGAAGCGGGCACAGACACGATCAGCCTTCGCCAGATAGGCGCGTCGCGCCGGATCCGTCGGCCGGGCGCTCACCGCCGGACCGTGTGGGAGCTTGACCCGCGGGCCCGGGGCGGCGGCCTGCGACGACGTGGCCGCGACGCCCTCGCTCTCGGCGCGCCGGGTGTCTCCGCCGCACCCCGATAGCGTCACGACGCCGTACACGATGAGGGCCGAGGTGAGAATCAGCGGTCTGGCAAGCACCGGATTCTTCCCGCCTAGGGATAGACCTGCTCGCCGGAGTCGGCGTCGACGACGATGATCGCCACCGAGGGGCACGCCTCCGCCGCCGCCATGATCAGGTCCGGGGGTCCGTCGCCGATCACGTGGGCGGTGTCGTTGAGAGCGAAGACCTGCGGCGCCAGTTCGACGCAGTCGCCGTGGGCGGCGCATACGTTCTCGTCAACTTGCGGCAGGTACCTCATCGGGCGTCACCTCCGGTGTCGATTGCGCCGCCTCGATCTGGCGGCGAAGCTCGGGCAGCGCGCGGGGCCGTGCCACCGTCATGGCGGCGATCGGGGTCCCCGCGCGGAGCATCATGGCGCTGAAGTCGCGACTCTCGGGTTCGCCGTCGATCTCGACCGCGTCGGCCCGCGTGGCGTCGCCGATCGTCTGGATCCGTAGCCCGTACTGGTCGGTCCAAAACGACGACAAGGCAAGCGGCGACGGGTCATCGCCGACGATGGTCCGGGCGACCTGTGCCCCCTGCTTCGCGGCCGCCTCCCAGTGCTCGGTGCGCTGGTAGTCGCCGGTGTTCGGGTCGAGGGGACGGCAGGCGTCACCGGCCGCGTAGACGTCGGCAGCGGAGGTCCGGCCGCGTTCGTCGACCCGGACGCCGTCCGGATCGAGGCCGCTGCCATCGAGCCAGAGCGTGTCGGGCTCGATGCCGATGCCGACGAGCAACGACGCGCACGCGATTCGCCGCCCGTCGGCCACCTCTACCCACTCGATCGCGTCGGCGCCGCTGCCGAAGCGGGAGACGTGCGTGGACGTCAACAGCTCGACGCCCTGGGCGCGGTGCAGGTCGGCAAACCAACGGCCGAGGTCGGGCCCGAGGACGCGCATCAACGGCTCCGAAGCAGCCTCGATCACCGTGACGTCGACGCCGCGCCCGCGCGCCGTCGCCGCGACCTCGAGGCCGATGAAGCCGGCGCCGACCACGACGAGGCGGCCGTTGCCCGTCAGCTCGTCGCGAAGGGCGCAGGCGTCTGCGACGGTGCGCAGCGTGTGCGCGTTGCGAAAGCGCTCGAGGCCGGGGAGCGTCCGAGGGCGGCTTCCGGTGGCGACGACGAGGCTGTCGTAGCGAAGCTTCGCACCGGACGTGAGCTCGACCGTGGCGGTGGCGAGGTCGATCGCCTGCGCCCGCTCCTCGAGCAGCAGCTCGACCGCGTGCTCCTGGTACCACTCTGCGGTACGGAAGGGGAGGGTCGCGGGGTCGCGATCACCGGCGAGGACCGCCTTCGAGAGCGGCGGCCGATCATAGGGAGCCACCGGCTCCTCGCAGATGACGCGGATCCGCCCGTCGAAGCCCCGCGAGCGGAGCGTCTCGCAGCAGCGCTGCGCCGCGAGGCCGCCACCGGCGATGAGGACGCCGTCGCCGGTCATCGAACGACCGATTTCCGCGTTTCGAGGGGTTCACGCATCTCGACGCCAAACCTAGGACCCGGGTGCGCGAGCCGCTACGGGGCTCGACCGCTTCGTACGTACGTAATTCGCCGCAGGCCTGGCTCAGGCAGTTATGCGAAGGGCCCGAAGCGCTCGGCCGAGCCGTCCTCGCGCACGACGAGGCCGCCGTGCTCGTCGAGGTACGAGCCGGCGCCCTCCGGGCCCGAAAGGAGGGCGGCCTTGGCGAGCATCTCGGCGGCGACCGCGGTCGGGGCAAGCGCCGTCGCCCCGACGAGCCCAGTCCACACCGGCTCTCCGTTGCGCGGGTCGAGCAGGTGATGGGCATAGCGGCCGTCCGCGCGGCGCCAGACGTTGACATCGACGCCCGACGTCGCGATCGCTCCCGCCCGCAGCGGAACCGTCGCCAGCGCCTCGCCATTCAGGGGATGTCGGATCTCGATCTCGAATGGCTCGGCCGCAGCGTCGGCACCACCGACGCGGACGTCGCCGCCGCAATCGACCGCGAAGCGGGCATAACCCTCGAGACGGGCCGCGCTCAGGTCCGCCGCCAGGCCCTTACCGGTCCCGCCGGTGTCGAACATCACGCCCGGCGGGCGCTCGACCTGCTCAGCTTCGTCGTCGACCGAGATCTCGCGCCACTCGGGCGGCTCTCGCGGCCGCGCCGGGCGCCGGGGTGGCGCGTCAGCGAGAGCCTCGGACAGAGGGACCCGCTCGAGCTCATCGCGACTCGCGGCGTAGCCGGCGGCCTCGAGCGGCAGCAGGAGCGTCGGGTCGACGAGGCCACCGGACTCCTCGGCCGCCCAGAGGCCGGCTCTGACTGCCGCGCGCAACAGGGCCGACGCCGGCACCGTCGCCCTGGGGTCGCCGTTGAGGGCACAGAGCTCGCTGTCGTCGCGGAACCTCGAGAGGCGACGGTCGAAGTCGATCAGCGCGGCCTGGCGGGAGATCGCGGCCAAGGTCGGGGGCGGCAGCCCGGGGCCCGCCGGGGGCCCGACGAGGACCCGGATCTCCGTTCCCATTGCCCGGAAGGCTCGCTCAGCGACCTCCACGGCGGGATGCTCGCACAGCCGGCGCGCCGCCGAGCGATTCGCACGATCGTCAACGGCGCCGAGGCTGGCTGCGGCCATATGCTCGCCGCGTGGCCGCGCCTCCGCGCATCGCCGTCTTCGGACCCAACCCGCTTCTGTCGATCACGATCGAGGCGCGGGCGGCCGGACGCGACGACGTCCACCTCCACGCCGGCGGCCAGGGCGTGTGGGCCTCGCGCGTCGCCGGCGAGCTCGGCACGCGGGCGGTACTGTGCGGTTTCATCGGCGGGGAGACCGGCGCCGTGCTCGGCCCTCTGCTCGAGCACGCCGTGGGCGAGGCGAGGCTGGTGTCCAGCGCCGCGGCGAGCGGCTGCTATGTGATCGACCGTCGCCGGGGCGAGCGCGTCCTCATCTCCCAGGCGACCTCGGATCCGCCCTCCCGCCACGAGCTCGACGATCTCTTCTCCATCACCTGCACGACCGCGCTCGACGCCGACGCGCTGCTGATCTGCAACCCCTACCCCGGCGACACGCTTCCGCTGGAGCTCTACGGCAACCTCGCTTCCGACGTCGGCGCCAATGGCACGCCTGTGTTCGCCGACCTCTCCTCGCCGCGGCTCGACAGCGTGCTGGAGGGACGGCCGGCCGTGGTGAAGGTCAACGACTGGGAGCTCGCCGAGTTCGTGGTCGGACCGGTCGACACGCCCGAGAGCTTGCGCGAAGCTGCCACGCGCCTCCTCGACGCGGGGGCCGACTCCGTGATCGTCACTCGCGGCGCCGAGCCGGCGCTTGTGCTCCACGATGACGAAGCGCATTGGTTGATCCCGCCGCGACTGGAGCGCGGCGCCCGGGAAGGCTGCGGCGACGCCATGATGGGCGCCCTCACCGCCTCGATCGCGGCGGGGCGGCCCTGGGACGAGGCGCTTCGGCTCGGCGCCGCGGCCGGCGCGGCGAACTTCCTCCGCCACGGCCTCGGCTCGCCGCGGGGGACCACGATCCAGGAGCTTCTCCCGAGCGTCGAGCTCCGGCCGGCGTAGGCTGGGCCGAGCCCGTCAGGCCGGCCTGATCGGAGGCTCGATGTCTTCGCCGCGGACGATCGCGCCCGGGGCCGTCTCTGCGATCCACTCGATGTGCGGTCGCAGCTCGGCGTCGTCCGCGAACTTGGCGAGTCCGTCCGAGAGCCGCACCGGCCTACCGACCCGCGAGGAATGCGAGTCGCTGCCGAGCACGTGTACGAGACCCCCGCGAGCGAGGTTGACGAGCGTCTGGCTCGCCGCTCCGGCGGCGACGTGCGCAGCCGTCGCCTGAACGAGCGCACCCGCGTTCACCGCTCGAAGCAACACGTCGTGCAGTTCCTCGCCGGGATGGCGCTCGGGGTGGGCGACCAGGGCCCGAAAGCCGCGCTCGGTGAGGGCGACGACAGACTCCAACAGGCGGTCGTCGAGTGGCCCCGCAAAGGGCTCGAGAAGGATCCATCTGCCACCGAGGGCGACGACGGCCAGCTCGTCGTTGTCGAGATGACCGAGGATCGGGGCAGCGACCTCGCCGGCCGCGATGACCCGCGTCGAAGTTCCGGCCGAGCCGAGCGCGCGGTTCAGGCCCTCGGTGGCCTCGGAAAGCTCGTCGATGCGGACGTCGTGGTCGTGGCGGATGTGCGGGGTCGCGCAGACGATCTCGATGCCATCCGCCTCGGCCTGACGCGCCATCGCCACCGATTCGGCGAGGCTCGCTGCGCCGTCGTCGACGGCGGGGAGGATGTGGCAGTGAAGATCGATCACGCGACCGGAACGTAGCTCAGGGTCTGCGCAGCGGTCGGGCGCGAGCCGCGCGTCGCTAGGCCCGATCGCGCGCGATGGCGCAACTCATGCTCCGGAGGCTCGCCCCCGCGGCCGTGCGCCCCGCCGCGGGCACCGTGGTCACGTCGATGCCCGCCCTTCGAAGCATGGCGTTTGCCTCGGTGTGATGGTCGGAGGCGAGGACCGCCCCGGGGGCGACCGCGAGGACGCCGGTCCCCCCTGACACCCGATGACGATCACCGTTTCGGTGGTCGGCGTCGATCTCGATCAGGCGCAGCGAGTCGACGTCGAGGGCGTCGGCGATCGCGGCGAAGAGGTCGGTCTCGCGATCGGCGAACAGGTCGCCATCGTGTGGATGAAGGCTGTGGACCACCGCGTCCTCGCACAGCCCCCGGCGGACCGCAAAGGTCTCGCGGTCGACCATCGTCAGGCCAGTGGCAAGGGTGACCCCGGTGCGCCCGGCGGGAGGGGACGCGACGATCACCCGGCGCGCGGAGCCGGCGGCGAAGAGCCGTTTGGCGAGGAGCGCCGCGGTGATGCCCGTCGTCTCGGCACCGGTGGTGATCAGGAGACAACCGTCGCCGAGCACGAACACGTCGTTGCCGTCGAGCCGCGCCGGCCCGGCCAAGCCCTCGGTCCAGACCTCATGGGGCGAGCCCGCGAAGCCCGGATGATGGCGGCAGATGGCCGCGAGGTAGATCGATTCCCCCCGCTCGCCCGGGCGCTCGGCGCGGAGGGCGACGCCATCGAATATCCACGTCGCAGCCGTGCGCAGCAGCCCGTGCCCGGGCAGCGGCGGGACCACGAAGCCGCTGCCGTCTATTCGCCTGATGCCTCGCCGCGAGCCCTTGAGTGCCGGCACCTGGCCGCCGGCCACACCGCCGATCAGATGGGCTGCGAGCTCGAGCGAGCCAAGCGAGTCGAGCCACACCGCGAGCGCCGCCGCCGGGCCTGGGGCGAGGGCCGTGGCCCCCAGGGTCTCCTCGATCAGCTCGGCCCGCGCCTGCGGCAGCTCCAGCGTCTCGACGAGAAGATCTCCGAGGTAGAGGACCTCGACCCCATGACCGGCGAGCGCGTCCGCGAAGGCGTCGTGCTCCTGCCGGGCCTGCCGAACCCGATGGACGTCCTTGGAGGGCAGCCGTGTCCGGTCGGGGAGGGCGAAGCGATTGAGCTCGAAGCCCGGCCGGCGGAGGACTACGCGGCGCAGGCGGCCGATCTCCGAATGGACGCCGAGCCCGGCGATCGTCCCTCCGGCTTGGGCGGTCACGATCGCCTCGGGGTCGATCGTTCCGCCTTCGACCATCGGCCTCCGGAGCCGTGAGCCAGGCGTTCGCGGATCAGCCTCTCGATCACGGCTGAGTGGGGCTTCAGCGGCAGCGTCTGGCCGCAGCTCGGGCAGCGGAGCCAGGCGCGACTCACGGTCGTGCCCAGCTCGGCATCGCACTGTGGGCAGTGGACTACCTCCATAGCAGCCAGCGTGGCACCGGCCCGGCTCTGCGGCAACCGCAAAAACGCGCGGTTCGAGGCCGTAGGAACCCGGAACCCGGGCGGCTGCTCAGCCCGAGACGTCGGCGAGTACCTGCCGGGCGACCTTCGCAACGGCTCTCGCGACGGCCGGCGTCAGCGGGGTGCCTGCATCGAAGCGCTCCCCCTCTATTCCGTAGACGACGAGGCGCCCTGGCAGCCGCTCCAAGGCCCGCCCGAGCTCGACCGCCTCGGCGACGCCGAAGTCGTGCGTCGAGGCTGCACGAAGGCCACTGGGCAGCGGCTCGGCCACCGCGTCAAGCCGCCGCACCGTCCCAGGCGCGGAGCCTGAGACGGCAGCGTCTATGACGACGGCGCGATCGATGCCCTCCCAGGCGTCGATGAGGCCACTCGGCTCGCCGTCGAGCTCCAGCACCCTGACCCCCGGAGCAGCCAGGGCACGGACCTGCCTTGCGACCTCGATGCCGGCCCCGTCGTCGCCCCGGACCGGGTTCCCGACCCCGATCACGACGGCGCTCGGCCGGGCCGAGCCGCCACTCACTCCCGTGTCACCTCGAGGCGGAGGAAGTGGGTGGCGCAGGAGATGCACGGGTCGTAGTTGCGGATCGCCTGCTCGCAGCGCAGCGTCAGCTCCTCATCGTCGAGGTCGACGTTGGCGGCGACGAAATCGCGCAGGTCCTCCTCGATCGCGAGTTGGTTCTGCGAGGTCGGCGGGACGATGCGCGCGGCGGCGATCGTGCCGTCGGGCGCCAGCTCGTAGCGGTGGTAGAGGAGGCCCCGCGGCGCCTCGGTGACGCCGTGCCCCACACCGGCGGCGGCCTCCAGCTCCAGAGCCGGCGGGTCGGGCGGCTCGTAGGCGTCGATCAGGCGCAGCGCCTCATCGAGCGCGTAGAGGATCTCGACGCCGCGGACCACGATGCTCTGAAACGGGTTCGAGCAGCCGTCTGCGATCCCAGCGTCGCGGGCGGCGTCGAGGGCGACCGGCGAGAGCCGGTCCCGGTTGAGGTTGAAGCGGGCCATCGGCCCGGCGAGATACGAGCCCCGGCCGCGGATCACGGAATGGAGCGCGTTCGAGTGCTCAACGTGGCGTTCTTCGAAGACGTCGTCGAACCCCTGCGCCTCGGTGTCGATGCCTTTCGAGGAGACGATCCTCCCCGGCTGCTGGATCGGGTAGCGGCCGTCGGCCCCGCGCCACGAGACGAGCTCATAACCAGGGTCGAGCTCCGGGAACGGCAGCGCTGCGGCCCAGCGCACCGTTTCCGCGGCCTCCTCGCGGGCCCGCTCGAGCGGATCGCGCAGCTGCTCGAGCTCGCGCCGCGCGGGCGCGCGGTAGAAGCCCCCGACGCGGACGTTGATCGGATGCACTTCACGACCCCCGACGAGCGTGATCAAGGCGTTACCAACCTTCTTCGTCCGCAGTCCCCGCTCGACGATCTTGCGATGCTCACCCGCCATGGCGAAGGCGCTCTCGTACCCGAGGAAGTCGGGCGCGTGGAGCATGTAGACGTGGAGGGCGTGGCTCTCCAGCCACTCGCCGCAGTAGATCAGGCGCCGAAGCTCGTCGACCGGGCCCTCGACGGTAACGCCGAGCGCATCCTCGACCGCCCGGCAGGCGCTCATCTGGTAGGCGACCGGGCAGATCCCGCAGATCCGGGCCGTGATGTCCGGCGGCTCGGTGAAGGCGCGTCCGCGGAGCAGGGATTCGAACAGGCGCGGAGGCTCGAAGATTTCGAGTCGGACCTCGAGCACCTCCGTTCCACGCAGCCGGACGAACATCGCCCCCTCGCCCTCGACCCGGGCCAGAACCTCGGTGCGAATCGTCCTGGTCCCGGCGTCGCCGTTCTCAGGCACCGAAGGCCCCCCCGTGCTCCGGGCCGTGGATTCCCCTCTCCTCGACCGCGCTGCTCGCGTCCTTGAACGACGGCGAGCCCGCGTTGAAGGTTCGGTAGACGCGCACCAGCTCGGCCGGATCGACCTCCAGCTTTCGGCCGAGCCAGGAGGTGAGCGAGGGGGCGTTCGGCGTCTCCATCGGCCCGTAGCACCCGTAGCAGCCGCGGTTGTAGGAAGGACACAGTGCGCCGCACCCAGCGTGGGTCACCGGCCCCAGGCACGGAGTGCCGTGGGCCACCATCACGCAGACGTTCCCGCGCCGCTTGCACTCGAGGCAGACGCTGTGCGGGGGGACGCTGGGGGCTCGGTCGCCGAGGAAGGCGCCGATCACCTCGAGGAGCTGACGCTTGTTGATCGGGCAACCCTGGAGCTCGAAGTCGACCGGGACGTGGGCGCTGATCGGGGTCGAGGTATCCAGGGTCGAGATGTAGGACGGCGTCGCGTAGACGGCGGCGACCAGCTCGGGAGTATCGGCGAAGTTGCGCAGCGCCTGGATACCGCCGGAGGTCGCGCAGGCGCCGATCGTCACCAGGTGTCGAGAGGCCGAACGTACCCGCTGGATCCGCTCGGCGTCGCCGCTGGTCGTGATCGAGCCCTCGACCAGGGAGAGGTCGTACGGTCCCTCGACCTCGGCACGCGTCGCCTCCATGAAGTAGGCGACCTCGAGCTCCTCAGCCAGGCCGAGGATCTCGTCCTCGAGGTCGAGCAGGCTGAGCTGGCAGCCGTCGCAGGAGGCGAACTTCCAGACCGCCAGCCGCGGCTTCCGCTCGGGTTCCGTCACACGTCCCGAATCGTGAGCCATGGCTGGATCGTGGCCAGGCGGAACACGGGTCCCTCGCGGCAGATGAAAGCGGGGCCTAGCTGGCAGCGGCCGCAGTGGGTGACCGCGCACTTCATGTTGCGCTCGAGCGAGAGGTGGATGCGGGCGGGGTCGACGCCGCGGGTCCGAAGCGCGCGAGCGGCGAACCGCATCATCGCTTCTGGTCCGCAAACCAGGGCCACGGCTCGTGCCGGGTCGAAAGCGGCGCGCTCGATCAACTTCGTGACGACGCCGACGTCGCCGGCCCAGCCGTCGGCGGCGTTGTCCACGATGAGCCCCGTCGGCAGGCCGGCGGTCGCCCAGCGGCCGATCTCCTCGCGGTACAGGAGCTGCTCCCGGCTCCCGCCCGCCGTAGAGAAGGAACGCGGCGTTGAACCGCTCCGGCTCTTCGATCGCGGCGAGCACCGCCGACCGCAACGGCGCCAGGCCGAGGCCGCCGGCGACGATCACGAGGTCCCGCCCCTCGGCCTCCGCGAGCGGCCAGGCGCTGCCGAACGGCCCTCGAACGCCGAGCATCTCGCCGGGGCGGGCCGCGCAGATCGCCCTGGTCACGGAGCCGACGTCGCGCACCGTATGAATCAGGCCGCCCTCGGCCGCCCCCGGTGCCCCGCTGATCGAGATCGGGACCTCGCCCGGCGCCGAACGCGTAGAGCATGTTGAACTGGCCCGGCGCGAAGTCGCCCGCGTCGCTCGAGTCGCCGGTCGGCTCAAGCTCGAGCGTCCAGGTGTCGGCGGTTTCCTGGGTGCGGCCGACGAGCCGGTGCGGCACCGGGACCATCGGTCCCGGTCGCTCAGGCGGGGCTGTGGCCATAGACGTCGAGCATCTGCACCCGCGTCTCCTGTAGGCGCTCGAGAAGGACGGTCGCGAACCGCTGCATCATCTCGTAGCCGAGCGCGTGGGTCGGAGTCGAACTTGCCACGTAGGCAGGCGCCGTCGAACTCGATTGCCGAGCCGCGTTCGAGCGCCCGGGCGTCGAGATGCCATTCGTAGGGCGGGACCAGCCACGACCAGCCTGCGATCTCGCCCGGTCCGATCGTCGTGACGGTGACGTCTCCTCGCCCCGGCACGTGAATCTCGAGCGCGACTCGGCCGTGGCGGATGACAAAGAACGCGTCGGCGCGGTCGCCCTCGCGGAACAGTCGCTCGCCGTCCTCAAAGGCGCGGATCAATCCGCAGCCGGCGATCAGCTCGAGGTGAGCGGCGTCCAGGCCGGCCATGGTCGGGACCTCGGCGAGCAGCTCGCCAATGCCGTGCTGGCCAGTTCCGTTCATGGGCGGACCTCACCGTCGGTCGCCCGGATCGCCGCCGCCTCCTCGGTGATGTCGATCGCCACCGGGCACCAGGTGATACAGCGACCGCAGCCAACGCAGCCCGAGGTGCCGAACTGGTCGAACCAGGTCGCGAGCTTGTGAGTCATCCACTGCCGGTAACGCGACCTCCCCGAGGAGCGGACGCTGCCGCCGTGGATGTAGCTGAAGTCTGTCGTGAAGCACGAGTCCCACTCGCGAACCCGCTCCGTCTCGGAGCCGGTGAGATCGGTGACGTCGGTCACCGTGGTGCAGAAGCAGGTCGGGCAGACCATCGTGCAGTTGCCGCAGGTGAGGCAGCGCTCGGAGACCTCGTCCCAGCGGGGGTGCTCGTAGTTGCGATACAGAAGCTCCTTGATCCCGTCGGTTTCGAGCTCGCGGCCCATGCTCGACGCCGTGCGAGCGACGACGTCGGCCGCTGCACGCTCGTCACCGGCCTCGGCCGACGCGTGCGGTAGCTCGGCGATGATCGCTGACCCGCGCTCGCTTCCCACCTCGACCGTGAAGTAGTGGCGGTCGCCGTCGATGATCTCGGTCAGCGCCAGGTCGAACCCCGAGCTCGCCTTCGGCCCCGTGTTCATCGAGACGCAGAAGCACGTGCCACCGGCCGTGCCGCAGTTGATCGCGACGATGAACGCCGATTCTCGACGCCGGCTGTAATGCGGATCCGGATGCTCGGCCTCTGTCAGCACCCGGTCCTGGGTTGCGATCGCATGGAGATCGCACGAGCGAACGCCGATGAATGCGTACGGCGGGGGGTCGTCGCGCTCCTCGCTGACCTCGAAGGAGCCGTCGTCGCCTCGGCGCGCCTTCCAAAGGCTCAACACCGGGGGATGCAGATACCGCTTCCACGAGTGCGGCCCGACCGCATAGCCGAACAGCGCATCGTCGTCGCGGCGCTCGAGTCGGTACGTACCCCCGTCCTGCCGCTCGGTCCAGCCGGCCGGGAGGTCGGCCACCTGCGCGATCTCCTCGTAGACGATTGCCTGCTCACGAACCGTCGGCCCGACGATCGTGAAGCCGCGCCGCCGCAACGCCTCAAACAGGCTGTCCAGGGCTTCGAGCTCGATCGTCTCCATCAGCAACCCTCGGCCGAAATCGCCAATCCGACCGTCCTTGCCCGAGGGTATCGCGCTGCGTCAAACGCTGAGCACGACACTGAAGGCGGCCATCGCCGCGGCTCCGATGGCGACGCCGAAAAGGGCCCGCACGACGCCGCCTGAGCGGACCGCGTTGGGGAGCATCTCGACGGCCACCAGCGCCAGCATCGCGGCGCCGGCGAAGCCGAACGAGAACGGGAGGAGCGCTCGCACTTGCTCGACCAGCAGGAAGGAGAGAGGGGCGGCGATCGGCTGTGGGAGGCTGGTCGCCACCGCCGCCCAGAATTGACGTGACCGGGTGGCGCCCGCGGCGGCCATCGGAATGGCGACGGCCGTTCCCTCGGGCACGTTCTGGATCGCGATCGCGAGGATGACGAAGAGGCCGAGGCCGGCGGTGTCGGATGCGTAGGCGGTCCCCATCGCCATCCCCTCGGGGAGGCTATGGACCAGGAGGACCCCAAAGACGAGAAGCCCGGTCGCTCTGCGGGCGCCCTCGCCGGTTCGGTCCGTGCGGTCTTGGATCAGCCGGCGGGTGACGAGGAGGAAGACGACGCCGCAGGCCGCGCCGGACGCGACCGATCCGAGGCTCCCCTCGCGGAGGCCGGGGAGGATGAGGCCGGCCACCGCGGCCACGGTCATCACCCCGGCGGCGAGGCCGAGCAGCCATGCCTCGAGCGTGACCGCCCTGTCGCCGAGGGCGAACACGGGCACGGCGCCGAGGCCGGTGGCGAGCGCCGTCGCGGCCCCGATCGCCGCGAGCAGAATGAGATCCACGGCGAGCGGGCTCACGGCGACCCCCTCCGGCGGCTCAGGATCCCGGCCCAGTCGAGCCGCAGGAGAGCGGCCAGCAGCGCCAGGGAGAGGAGCTGGATCGCGATCCCGAGCGGCGAGGTGAGCGTCGCGGTGATCGACGAGCCCAAGCTCTCCCTGACCTGACCGGCGGCCGTGACGTAGATCGTGTAGGAGATGAGCCGTCCGGCGAAGAAAGCGGCGGTGAGCGGCAGCAGGGCAACGTCGAGTACGCCCGCGGCGATGAACAATGGCGCGCTCGGCACCGGGGACAGCGCGAACAGCCCGAGCCCCGCCACCGTTCCGCCGCGGTTCGCACGCAGGGCTCCGGCGGCGGCGTCGAGGCTGGCGAGTCGCCCGGCCGACAGGCGGGGACGAAAGGCCCGCGCCGCGCGAGCGAGTACGTAGCGTCCCGCCGCCGCGGCTAACGCGCCGCAGGCGACGAGCGGCACGGTCGCGACGTCGAACGAGAGGGTGCAGGCGACGAGGACGGCCGCGGTCGGCGGCCCGAAGGCGGGGAGGAGGTTGACCGCGAAGACGACTGCGCCGATCGCCGGGTAGTCAAGCGCCATGTGTCTAGTCTGAGGCGGGATGAGGGCGACTGCGAGATTGCGATGACGGTACTCGTCGTCTTCGCGAGCAAGTACGGCAGCACCGAGGAGATCGCGGGGGCGGTGGCCGAGGAGCTCATCGGCGCCGGGCTCGAAGCAAGAGCGGTCGAGGCTGATGGCACCGAGCTCGGCGAAGCCGACGCAATCGTCGCCGGAAGCGCGGTCTATGCCGGTCATTGGTTGAAGCCGATCCGCCGACTGGTAGCCGAAGCTGCCCCGGGACTTCGCGAACGACCGGTCTGGCTGTTCAGCAGCGGCCCGCTCGGCGACGAGGACCCGCAGCCGTCCGGCGAGCCGGCGGACCTCGACGAGTTGATGTCCGAGACCGGAGCTCGCTCGCACATTGTCTTCGCGGGCAAGCTCGACCGCGAGCGACTGAGCGTCGGCGAGCGCCTGCTCGTTCGGGCGCTGAAGGCGCCGGAGGGCGATTTCCGCGATTGGGACGCGATCCGCGAATGGGCCCGAGCCATCGCCGCTGAGCTCGCCGGAGGCTGAGGCGCTGCCGGCTACGGCTGATACCGCGACGGCGGATGCGTTGAGGCTGGCTCGGCTTCGCCCGGTCGAGGCCGCGCGCGCGGCCGCCGTCGTGATCGGTGGGTCGGCCGCCCTCGCGGGCGTTGCCGCGGCGAGCACCACCGCCGCAGCTTGCGCTCTGCGACGCGGCCGCCGGCCGCCGCCGCCGGCGATAGCCGGCCTCGCCGCGGCCGCCGGCTACTGCCTCGCGGTGCGCCGGTGGATGCCCGACTGGGGAGCGAGTGAGGCCGAGGCCGGTGCGCCCTTGCCGGGCGATGAAGAGGTGCCCGACCCCGCCGGCCAGACGACCCGGGCCGTCACCGTCAACGCGCCGGCGGACGAGGTTTGGCCGTGGGTTGCCCAGCTCGGCCAGGATCGCGGCGGCTTCTACAGCTACGAATGGCTCGAGAACCTGGCCGGATGCGAGATGCGAAATGCGGATCGGATACACCCCGAGTGGCAGCATCGGGTGGTCGGCGAGACGGTCATGCTCCATCCGGCGATCGGTCTCGAGGTGACGAGATTCGAGCCGGGACGGGCGCTTGGCCTCAAGGATTGGGGCACTTGGGTCCTCGAACCCCTCGCCGGCGGGCGCACGCGCCCGATCGTCCGTGGTCGGCGCCCCCGCGGGCTCGCCTCAACCGTTTACTACGTCGCGCTCATAGAGCTGCCGCACTTCCTGATGGAGCGGCGGATGCTGCTCGGGTTCAAAGCCCGCGCCGAGCGACGCCGTTAGGCCTTGCCTCAGCCCTCGGCCCGCTTGTAGTGGTCGCGCCAGATGACGCGGTGGACGCCGAGGTACCGCGGCAGGCCTCGAAGTCCCGGGATGAACGGGATGCAGATGAAGGCGGCCGAGAGCCCCATCATCAGGGCGAAGATCAGAGCGTCGGCGTTCGGAGAGCTCTTGAACGGCTCGACCTGGTACCAGAAGGTGTAGAGCCACAGCCACACCTGCCCCGGATAGCTCCCGGTCTCGTTCATCATTCCCCACTGGGTGCCGAGCAGGTGCTGCTTTGTCGCCAGCGACTCGAAGTAGCCGCCGCCGGAGAGGAACAGGAGCGGCTTCGTGTAGTTCGTTTGGTAGAACTGCGAGTTGGTCAGCAGGGCGCCGTCGAGGCCGCCGCTGCGTGCCAGGCCGACGAGAGACCTCATCATCGGCGCAACCGGCCCGTAGCGACCGGGTGGAACCAGCGGAAGCCCGTCGGGGAAGCGCGCCTTGCCGAGGGCCTTCGTGTAGGCGTCTGTCCAGCGCTTCTGCAGCGCGGGCGGCGCCGCCTGATAGCGGACGAGGGCGCGGCGAAGGGCGAGGTTGCCGGGGATGCTGTGCAGCGGGTTGAGGACGAAGTCCTTCGCGGTGTCGACGGGGATATGGACCCCAGCCGCGCTCTGGAGATCGAGCGGGCCGATCTTCTGCGTCGCGTCTGGAGTGTGGGTGTACGGGGGCCCGTAGTTCGCGATCTCGCTCGAGCCGTCGAGCTCGGTCACGGCCGTTGCGAGGAAGTCGGCGGAATCCGCCCGCGCCCACTGCTGGATCGTGGCCGGCTGGTCGTCGGGCGAGGAGAAGAGGATTGCGAGGACGACCGTCAGCGCCGTGATCACGCCGAGGGCGACCGCGAACTCCTTCAGAAGGTCGTAGCGGACATAGCGGCCGCGCCACTCGCGGTCGTCGTAGTCGGGGGTCTTGGCCGCCGCGCTCATGGGCCGCCCTCATCCGTCCCGGCGCCCACAGCCCGTTGCTTCGCCGGGTAGGGAGGGACGACGCCGTGCTTGCGCACGAGCAAGACGTGCCACGCCACCAGCGCGACGACGGCGACGGGCAGCAGGATGACGTGGAACGTGTACATCTGGCCGAAGTCGATGACGTTGAAGAAGCTCCCGATGCCGACCGAGTTGAGGCCGTCCTTGCCTTCGCTCGCGATCCATTGCGAGTCGAAGTTCTGCTGCGAGAGGTAGCCGGTGAAGGCGGTGCCGATCGCGATCAGGAACAGCACCGCGCCGGTGACCCATGTCCACGAGCGCCCTCCGCGCCAGGCACCCATGAAGAACTTGCCCCACAGGTGGACGACCATCGTGAAGAAGAAGACCTCGACGCCCCAGAGGTGAAGGCTGTTGAAGAAGTGGCCGACGCTCGAAACGTGCCACCAGGTCGGCCCCTTGATGCCGAGGATCACGCCCGAGGTGATGACGACGATGAGCGATGCGATCGTTGCGACGCCGAAGACGTAGATCCAGTTGGCCACGTAGCCCGGCTGGGTATCGGGGAGGAGCTTCTCCGGCGGCAACGCTGATACGGCCCGGCTGCGAACCCGCTCGGTCCACATGCGCCGCTCGCCCGCCTGACCGCCGGGCTTCGCCGGCTCAGCCATCGACGTCCCTTCCTCGCGTCGGGAACGGCAGCAGAATGACCGCGATGAAGACCGCGATCATCAGGAGCATCACGACGACGTTCGCCACCGACATCTGGAAAAAGTGCCAGTGGACGTAGTGGGCCGGGGTGTTGAGGTCGATTAGGGACCCGAGCACCTGCACGACGGCGAGGCTACGTCCGCGCCCCGGCCGCGACATCCGCTGTGCGCCCGGTATCGCATCCGTAGTTCGCCGCACCAGCCTCGAGCCGGCCGCGCTCCTTGACGACGACGTGGACGACCGGTCGCCTGAAGCGGCGCAGGACGCGACCGACGAGATCGCGCTCCAGCCAGTGGGAGCGCGCCCGGGGGTGGGTGGCGATCACTATCTCGGCGGGGTCGTAGGTCGCGAACACGTCCTCGATCGCCCGCATCGGATCGCAGTCACCGATCCTGCCGCGCGCAGGTACTCCTGCAGCGCGAAGGCGATCGAGGCAGCGGCCTAGCCGGCGCTCGGCCGCCGCGCGAGCGGGGTCCTCGTCGGACAGCCAATGCCGAAGGCGCGAGTTGAGTGCCGGCGCGACCACCAGGACCTCCGCCCGGGCGCCGCGCTGTCTCACCACCTCGCGTACCGCCGGGCCCTCCAGCGTTTCGTTTGCGACCACGAGGATCAGGCGTCGGGACATGTCAGCGACCGTAGGGGGTCATCGGCAACGCCCCGGCCAGGGCCGAGTTAGAGGACGGGAAGCCCTTCGGGCGGCGGCATCCGGCGCCGCGCCGTTGGCTCAGGAGGCGTGCGTGGTGACCGAGGTGGCCGCGGCGCAGGTGCGCCCGGAGCCGAGGTGGACCGCCGGGGTTCGGGCGTAGTAGTCGCCCTTCGCGACCGGGCCGGAGGGATTGACGTGCCAGGTGCCGCTCCCGCTCGTCGAGCCTGAGCCGGTCGCGGGATCGGATCCGCTCCGCTTACGGTAGACGGTGACCTTGCGGCCGGCAACGCAGGCGCCCTTCGGCGAGGAGACCCCGCCCGAGAAGTGGCCGCCCGCGTGGCGCGAGTACTTGATCGACAGGTTGGTGGCGAACGTTCCGGCGGCAAACGCCGAAGCGGTCATGGCAACGACGAGCACAGCGACCATCGCGGCCGCCGAGAGGGAGCGTTTCACTTGGCCTCCTTCGGAGGTGGTTGGCTTCGAGTTCCGCGCGGCGACCCTAGGGCGGCGGAACCCAGCGGCAGCGAAACTGCGGGCAAGGGGAAGGCAAGCGGTCGGCGGATCCCCTTGCCCGCTCCTAATGCACCGGGTGTCACGATCGCCTGGTGATGATCGACACCAGCCTCTCGGCCCACGCCTGGTGGCTCGCGAGCCGGGCTTCCGGACTCGTAGCGCTTGCGTTCGTCACGTTCTCGGCAGCGATGGCGCTGGCGGTCAGCGGCCGAATCATCCGTCGGCCGGGCCTCGCCGCCCTGCACAGGCAGTCAGCCGTGATCGCGATCGTCGCGGTCGCCGTGCACGGAATCACGCTCCTCGGGGATCCGTGGCTCGACGTCGGCCCGACGCAGATCGCAGCGCCCTTCGGCTTTCCGTACCGTCCGCTTTGGATCGGGCTCGGGGTCGTCTCCGGTTACCTCACCGCCCTCTTCGGGCTGAGCTTCTTCGTGCGCCGCAGGATCGGCACGCGCCTCTGGCGACACGCCCATCGCCTGATGATCGTCGCGTACGCGCTCGCGGTCGCTCACGTTCTCGGCGCCGGCACCGACGGGCAAACAACCTGGCTCCGCGTCTGGCTGGCTCTCAGCATCGTGCTCCTCGCCGGCCTCTCCGTCTGGCGCGTCGGATATGCGGCACGACGGTTCTGGACCAACCGTGCCGGAGGCGCCCCGAGACCATCCGTCTAGAGCGGTTCGCGTCATTCAGTATTAGTCCGTAGCTGCCTCAGTGGTGGCCGACGATGCCCCGCCGCGTGTGCCCCGTCACGATTGACCCGTGAGCGACGTGAGCCTCGCGGCTGAGCTCGGGTCGACAGCGGCGGAACGCAGGCTGATCGACGGCCTGCTGCGTCTCGGCGTGAGCGCTGCGCAGATCAGGGAGGCTGCCCGGCTCGGGAGGGTTGGCGACGCGATCTTCGAGGGCGTCCTCGACCCCCAGCGAGAGCGCCGGCGGGTGAGCGCGGCGGAGATCGAGAGCGACGGCGGGCTGACGGTCGCCGAGGTGCAGACCATTCTGAGCGCGTTCGGGCTTCCGGCGCCGGCCGCGGACGAGCCGTACTTCACCGCGGAGGAGGCTGATGTATTCCGCGAGATCGGCCGCCTGGATGACGTTTGGCCCGAGGAGGTGCGGCTCCAGGTCTCGCGTGTCTACGGCCAGGCGCTCGGCCGGATCGCCCAGACCGAGGTGCACGTCTTCCTCTCGCGGGTTCGTCCGTGGATTGAAAAGGTCAGCCCGAATCCACTCGAGGCGCTCGCGGCGGCGAGGCAGGCGTTCGAGATCCTCCTCCCCCTGGCCGACCCGATGCTCCTCGGCGTGCATCGGCGAAGGCTTGAGCATGAGCTTACGCAGGCCGCGGTCTGGGAGGTCGAGCTCGAGGCGGAGGGCCTCGTCCCCGGGACCACCGAGGTCTCGTTGCTGTTCTGCGACCTTTCCCATTTCACGTCCTACTCGAATCGCCACGGGGACGCGGCGGCGCTCGAGGTGGTGGACCGCTTGGCAGCGGCCGTGGAGGCAAACGTTGGCGAGCGCGGGCGCCTGGTCAAGGCCCTGGGCGACGGGTTCATGCTCGCTTACGCGGGACCTGGGCCCGCCGCGCGGGCTGCGCTTGCGATTGCGGCCGCGATGCGGGGGGCCGACGCCCCCGCCCTTCACGCCGGCCTCCACCATGGCCTCGCGGTCTTCCGAGACGGGGACTACTTCGGCCGTGCCGTCAACCTCGCCTCGCGGCTGTTGAGCCGCGCGCGAAGCGATGAGCTCCTGGCCACCGCGCCGGTCGCCGAGGCCTCACCCGAGCTCGAGTGGCGAAGCCTCGGCGCCAAGAGCATTCGCGGGTTTCGCGAGAAGCTCGAGATCTACGCGCTCGACCTCAGCTCGCCGGCGCCGCCGCCAGGCGCGGCGAGCCGCTGACGAGCCGCTCCTCGAAGACGAATCCAGCCTCGAGCGCGCGCCGGAGCGGGCAGGTCTCGGCGACCTTCGCCAGTTGCCTTCGCCGATCGTCGGAGAGGTCGTCGGGAACGTGCACCGCTATCTCGCAGCGGCGTGGCGTCGACTCGGTGTCGTAGGCGACCTCGACCGACACCTCGTCGACGTCCCATCCGCGCCGCTCCGCGTACATGGCGATCATCGTCCCGATGCAGGAGGCGAGGGCCGCGGGTAGGAGCTCGTGCGGCGCCGGGCCCGTGTCGGTCCCGCCCAGGGCGTCGGGCTCGTCGGTGACGATGGCGTGGCGTCCGTTGACGTCCACCTCGTAGGCGAGGGAGCTACCGATCCGATTTGCCGTCGCGGTGAGCATCGACCAACCGTAGGCCGCCCCCGGCCAGAAATCATCGGTGAGAGGCCTCGCTCCGACTCCGTAGGGATTACGTAGCGGCCGGAGGAGGTCCCTCAGAGCGGCTTCGTCGCGATCGACAGCGCGTGGATCGAACCGTCGTCCATCAGGTGCTGGACCGGCGATCGAACCATCCGGTGCTGATCGATGCGGCTGCGGCCCGCGAACTGGGGGGCCGCGACGATCGCCCGCAGGTGATCGCCACCGCCCTCGTCGACGACCTCGACCTCGGCGCCCGGAAGCGCCGCGGCGATGAGGCGCTCGATCTCGGCGAGGTCGGCCACCGATGTCAGCCGGCGACCGGCTGGCCCTTGGCGGCGGCCTCGAGCATCTCCTCGATCCGCACGAACTTCACCCGCGGGCGGCCGTGCGGCTTACCGCGCTCCTGCTCGGCCGTGTCAATGAGCTCCCAGTCGTTCCACTCGACGTGGTCCGGCGCGCGCTCGGCCAGCAGCGTCTCGATCGGCTCGACGTCGTCGCGGGGGGAGGGCATCTTGTCGGCCTCGAGATCCTCGAGGATGTGCGAGACGGTCTCCTGCGCGTCCTTCTTGTTCGTGCCGATGACGCCGCTGGGGCCGCGCTTGATCCATCCGACTACATATTGGCCGGCAACCTGCTCACCCGAGTCCGGCTCGACGACGCGGCCCTCCTCGTTCGCGATCGTGCCGCGGCCGTGGTCGAACGGAAGCCCCTCGAGCCCGACCCCCCGGTAGCCGATCGACCGCAGCACCAGCCCGGCCTCGATCGTCTCGCGCTCGCCGGTGTCGCGGGCACGGATCGCGCCGGAGTCGTCCTTGACGAGCTCGTTGACACCGAGTACCACCCGCTCGACGCCGTCGTCGCCCTCGATCGCGACCGGCGAGCGCAGGAACTTCATCACGATGCGCTTCGGCTTGCCCTCGGGCTCGCGCGAGGCGAACTCGGTGAGGATCGCGACGTTGCGCCGGTTCGTCGGTTCGGCGTCGTCGGAGTCGAGCCACGCCCGGCTCGCCTCGTCGAGCTCGCACTCGCCTGGGTCGATGACGATGTCGGCGTCGACCATCTCCCCGAGCTCGCGCACCTCCGGGTTCGTGAAGGCGGCCTGCGCCGGACCGCGGCGTCCGAGGACGACGATCTCGCGAACGCCGGAGTCGGCTAGCACGTCGATCGAGTGGTCTGCGGTGTCGGTGCCCTGGAGCTCGTCGCGGGTGAGCGCCAGCATGCGGGCGACGTCCGCTGCGACGTTGCCGTTTCCGACCACGACCACACGTTCGCAGCTCAGGTCGTATTCACGGTCGGCGAAGTCTGGGTGGCCGTTGTACCAGGCGACGAACTCCGTGGCGGAGTGGCTGCCCGCCAGGTCCTCACCCGGGATCCCGAGCTCGCGATCGGTGCCGGTGCCGTAGGCGTAGATCACGGCGTGGTAGCGCTCGGCCAGCTCCGCGGCGCTCAGGTGCTTGCCGACCTCGATTCCACCGAAGAAGCGGAAGCCCTCGCGGGCCGCCGTCTTCTCGTAGACGCGGATGACCGACTTGATCTTCGGGTGGTCGGGCGCGACGCCGGCGCGGACCAGGCCAAATGGCGTGGGCAGGCGGTCGAATAGATCGACGTGGACGTGCACGTCCTCGGGTTTCAGAAGGTGCTCGGCAGCGTAGAACCCCGCTGGGCCGGCGCCGACGATCGCGACGCGCAGGGGGCTCTCGGCCGTGCCGGGACGAGCGGACATCGAACGCGGAGGGTAGAGAACGCGGCCGGCGCTAACCGCCGGACGCCGTCGTGTAACCGAGCGTCATCCAGTCGTGCATTCCGCCCCGGTAGTAGAGGATGCCCGTGGTGGGGTAGCCGGCATCCAGAAGCGTGCGGACGGCGTCCGGCGTCGCCGCGCACTGGGGGCCGTTGCAGAAGAACGCGGTGACCTCTTCGGCGTCGAGCTCGTCGAGATGGTCGAGCACCTCTTCGTGCGGGATGGAGCGAGCACCGGGAATCGTCGCCTCGCGGTGGAAGTGAGGCTGGCGCGTGTCGACGAGTGTGCCGCCTTGCTCGAGGTGCGCGACGAGCTCCGGCTCACCGATGGTGCGGACGCCCGACGCGAGCTCGATCGGCTGGACCGTGCCCCAGGTGGCGTCAACCCGGATGAACCCGTCGCCGAGCGATTGGGGCAACTGGCAGGGATGCTGATGGCGGGGCATGCGCTCGAGGTCCACCGGGTGAGATTGCGCAGCTGACGAGATACGCACAATCGCTACAGCTACCCTCTCGGCTGCGGGAAGATACGTAGGGCGGCGACGGTGGCCTGCTGTTACCGGGAGCGAGCGGGCATGGAAGGCTGAGAGCGATGAGCCAGAGGCCGCGCATCGTGATCCTCGGCGCCGGCTTTGCCGGCCTCGAAACCGCATTCCTGCTGCGAATGCGCTTGCGGGACCGCGCCGATCTGACGCTCGTCTCCGAAAGTGAGTCGTTCACCTTCCGCCCCAACGCGATCTACGTCCCGTTCGGCGCCGATCCCGAGGACCTCGTCGTCGATCTGGCGAAGCCCTTCGGCCGCCGACACGTCGAGTTCGTGGAGGGCACGGTCACGGGCGTCGATCCCGATTCGCACGAGGTCAGGCTCGCCGACGGGCGCGCCGTCGGCTACGACAAGCTCGTGATCGCCACCGGGGCCGACATGCGCCCAGCCGAGGTTCCGGGTCTCGCCGAGCATGCGGCGACGATCTGGACGCCCCGGAGCATGCTCGGAGTGCGCGAGCGTTTCGAGCGCGTGCGCGAGGGCGCGAAGGAGGGCCGCCGCAGCCGAGTGGTGTTCCTGATCCCGCCCAACAACAAGTGCGCCGGGCCGCTCTACGAGATCGTGATGATGTTCGAGACCTGGCTGCGGCGCGAGGGGGTGCGCGAGCAGGTCGACATCACGTGGTCGACGTTCGAGGAGACCTACATCCAGGCCTTCGGCCCCCGCCTGCACGAGGTCGTCACAGCCGAGTTCGGCGAGCGCGGGATCGACGGGCACACGGCCGAGTCGGTCACCGAGATCGCACCGGGTGAGGCGCGCTACGCCGACGGTTCCACCCGTGGTTTCGATCAGCTGATCGCCTTCCCCCCCTACGTCTCGGCGGTGGCCTACGAGGGCCTGCCCTCCGATGACCGCGGGTTCATCGAGACGGAGATGGAGACGCGGCAGGTGACGGGGCAGCCTGACGTCTACGCGCCCGGCGACGCGGGCGACTTCCCGGTCAAGCAGGCCTTCCTCGCGTTCCTCCAGGCCGACACCGTCGCCGAGCACATCGCCGCCGAGGCCGGCGCGCACGACTTCGAGAGGCCCTTCGATCCCGTCTCGATGTGCATCATGGAGATGTTCGACAAGGCGACGTTTGCCCAGGTGCCGCTCGAGCTCACGGGGGACCCGTCCAAGCCCGTGACCGTCCGTGCCGACGCCGATGGGGACTACAAGGTCGGGAGCGGCACGATCTGGCGCCTCGGCAAGAAGATGCTCGGGGCCACCGTCCCCATGCGTTTCCACGCGGGTGAGCCCTTCCACGCGGGCCTCGCGTGGCAGGCGATGGAGGTCGGGCTCAAGGGCATGTCGGCGATGCTCGCCGACTGATCGGTAGACAACCACACGACTACATAGTTGTTGAGTTGTTATGCTGCCCAGAATGGCTGCGCCGACCCCCATTCCCCACCCGCTCCCGGCCCCGCTCGTGGAACGCATCGCCGAGCGATTTCGCATCCTCGGCGAGCCGATGCGGATCACGCTTCTGGATCGCCTGGGCGAGGGGGAGGCGACGGTCGGCGAGCTGCAGAAAGCGACCGGCGCCTCGCAGCAGAACGTCTCGAAGCACCTGGGCGTTCTCCTTCGCGCTGGCATCGTGAGCCGCCGGAAGGACGGCAACTTCTCCCTCTATTCGATCGCCGACCCCGTCGTCTTCTCGCTCTGCGAAGAGGTCTGCGGCGGGCTGCGTCGCGAGGCCGACGAGCTCGGCGCGCTACTCGGAGCGGAGCACTGAGGTGTACCGGTCCTCGACCGACGGCCGCTGGCCGCTCGAGCGCGTCCTCTTCGCCCTCGCCGGCACCATGACGCTCCTGAGCGTCGTCCTGGTCGCGCTCGTCTCGCCCTGGTTCCTCCTCCTAACGGCCTTTGTGGGCATCAACCAGTGGCTCTACGTGATCGTCGGCGCCTGTCCGGCGTCTTTCATCCTTCGCCGCGCGTTCTGCCTCCGCTCGGTCGTCTATCCGAGCCGCTTGACCACCGCCCGATGACGGCGACCGGGCCGATCGGGCGACTCGGCCGCTACATGGCGACGCACGTTCGCGCCGTGGTCGGCGCCTGGCTCGTCGTGGCGCTGGCTCTCGGGTTCTTCGCCCCGAGGGTCGAGTCGGCGCTGTCGGGCGCGGGGTGGGAGGCGACGGGCTCGCAATCGGTCCGCGCGCGCGGGGCGATTGACCGAAGTTTCCACGGCCTGGAGAGCTACGGGCTCATGGTCGTCGTCCACTCGCCGACGAGAACCGTCAACGCGCCGGCGTTCCGATCGCGGTTGACGGCCACGGAGCGGATCCTGCGGTCGAGTCCGGCCGTCAACGCGGTGGTGGCGCCGCGGCGGGGCGTCTCGATCTCCCGTGACGGTCACACCGCCGTCGTCCAGGCTGGCGCTGCCCGCGACTCGAACGGGATGGTGAGCGCCGCCGATTCGCTCAAGGGCCGCCTCGCCGCCGCCGGGCGCGCCGGCGTCGTGGTCCACCTCACGGGCGCATCGGGCATGTGGTCTGACTTCAACGCGGCCAATCGCAGCGCGATGCTCCGTTCAGAGTTCATCTCCTGGCCCGTCACCCTGGCGATCCTCGTCCTCGCCTTCGGCTCGCTCGTCGCGGCGGGCCTGCCCCTGATGCTCACGATGATCGGGCTCCTCGCCGCGGCCGGCTCGCTCTATCTCGCCACGCTGCTGCTGCCGGTTTCGATCTGGGCGATGAATTTCGCCCTCATGTTCGCCCTGGCGCTCGGCATCGACTACGCGCTCTTCATCGTCTACCGCTTTCGGAGCGCCTTCTTCGGGTCGCAGCTCGACCCCGTCGAGGCAACCGCCGTGACGATGGACACTGCGGGCAAGGCCGTCCTCTTCTCCGGCCTCACCGTCCTCATCTCCTTGACCGCTGTGATGCTGGTGCCGAGCCCCGCGTTCCGCTCGATGAGCCTGGGCATCATGCTCGCGGTCCTCTTTGTCCTCGCGGCGACGCTGACCCTGCTTCCGGCGGTACTCGCAAAGCTCGGACCAAGGGTCGACAGGTTGTCGCTCCCGTGGGCTCACTCGGGAGAGCATCGCTCGCCCCGGTTCGCCGCCTGGGGCGAGCGCCTCTGGCGGCGCCCGCTGCTCTTCGGCCTCCCGGCCCTCGCGGCGCTCCTGTTCCTGGCATTCCCGGTCACGGAGCTCAAGACCGCGATGCCCTCGATCAAGGTCGTCCCGGCCGGTGATTCGTCGCGGGTCGGCTACGACCAGGTCCAGCGAGCCTTCGGCCCCGGCGCCACCGGCCCGCTGCAGATCGTGACTCCAAGCGCAGGAGCCGCCGCCTCTTCCGCGGTCGTGGGCCGAGACCCGGGCATCGCCCAGGTTCTCCCGATCGAGCGAAGCGGCGGATCGGCGCTCGTCACGGCGATTCCGAGGCAGGATCCTTCCAGCCCGGCCGTCGGTCGAACGATCGACCGGCTGCGACGCGAGCTCCCCGCGGGTGCTCTGGTTGGGGGCGCCGTGGCCGAGAACCACGACCTTCAGGCCGCGCTGACGGCAACGACCCCGCTTGTCATCGGGACCGTTCTCGGCCTCGGCTTCCTGCTCCTCGTCTTCGCGCTGCAGGCGCCGCTCATCGCCGTGGTTGGGGTTGCGACGAACCTTCTCGCTACCGGCGCCGCCTTCGGCGTCGCCAAGTGGATCTTCCAGGACGGCGCCCTCCACTCGCTTCTCGGCTTCCAGTCGCAGGGCTTCCTCGATGCCTGGGGCCCCGTGTTCTTCTTCGCGATGATCTTCGCGATCTCCATGGATTACACGGTCTTCCTGCTCTCCTCGGCGAAGGAGCATTGGGACCGGACCGGCGATCCGAAGGAGGCGATGGTCGGCGGCCTCGCGCACTCCGGTCGGGTCATCTTCGCGGCCGGCGCCGTCATGGTTGCGGTCTTCCTGACCTTCGCTCTCTCCGGGCCCCTGCCGCCGAAGGAGATGGGGCTCATCCTCGGCGTCGCCGTACTGCTGGACGCGATGCTGATCCGTCTGCTGCTGCTCCCTGTCCTCCTTCGCCTGATGGGCAAGTGGGCCTGGTACCTCCCGCGTTGGGCACACAGGTTGCTCCCTGACGTTCGCTTCGGTCACGCCTGAGCCCAGGCGCCGCCGAGCGGTCTCAGGCGATTGCCGGCAGGCCGCGGGCGGTCGCGGCGCCGTCGAGCGCGTCGAGGGCGCGGGGAATCGACATCGACACGCAGCTGAAGATGGGCGTGTCGCGGAGCGTGTAGGCGCTCGACTCCGTGCCTCTGAGCTCCTGGACGAGGTCGAGGAACTGCCCCGGCTCGTCGGCCTCGAACGAGACCACGAACTCCTGGTCGTCGATGCCGAACGAGTAGGCGGTGTTGATCGCGATCTCCGGGTAGCGCCGGCCGACCTCGATGTGCGCGCGCATGATCCGCTGGCGCTCTTCATCGGGGAGCCGGTACCACTCCCGCTTCTTGTCGAGCGGGTAGACGAAGAGGTACTTGCGCTCAGAGGTGCAGATCTCCGGGCGAGCGTCCGACTCGGAGTAGGGCGACCGCTTGGTCATCGCGAGGTAGGAGTGGGGGATGGTCGCCCACCTCGCGAGCCCGCTCTGGGCGAGCACGACGTGGAAGGTGTGAAGGTCCTCCAGGATCGGGCTCTGGCTCAGGAGCAGAAGGTCGACGTCGCCGCGCGTTCCGACCGTGGAGTAGGCGCGAAGCGGCCGGTCCGCCGCAAAGTCCTCGCAGGCGGCGAGGAACTCGCGTTTATCCTCCCCGCGCGCCTCGGAGTCGCGGCGCTGCCAGGCTGGGTCGATCTTGAAGAAGGTGAACTTCGCGAAGGTGCGGTCCGCGGCGGCCACGCTGGCGATGTTAGTGCTTGCCTGCGCGCTCGCCGGCACGTTCGCTCCCGCGGCCGGCGCGGGGGCGGCGTCGCCCAGGATCACCGTCGCCGTGCTTCCGGCCGGCACGACCCCTCACGAGCTGGCGCGGATCCACGGCATGGCCCTCGGGCTGATGAGCGCGGGCGTCGGGACCGTTCCCGCGAAGCAGACCTACCTCGACATCTCGCAGGGGAATCGAGTCGACCCCGTTCTGTATGACGGTCCGCCGGTTGGCAGCTGGGCTCGCTTGCGAGCGCGCGCGGAGAGCGCCCCCGCCGAGATCGTCCCCGGCCTGCTGGGGACGAGCCTGGAGCGCGCAGGAATCGCGCGGCGGGCCGCCGGCAATGCCGGAGACGCCGCGCTGCTCGGCGTCAACGAGAGGGGCGAGATCCCAGAGGCGCGCCGGCGATGCGACGTTGGGCGAGTTGACTTCGCTGTGCGGGGCAAAGTCGACCAGAGCAGGGTCTGTCCGGGGCTGACCGTCGTTCGCGCGTCCGTTGCACAGGTCCGGGCGCTCGCGACTCGGCTCCGGGGATCCGACCTCCTCGTTGCCTTTTCCGCCCCGCCGGCCCGGCCGGAGCACGAGCTCCCAATCGGCATCGCCGGCCGGGGCTTCGGCGGCGAGCTCACCTCGGACTCCACACACACCGGTGGCCTCGTCGTCAGCACCGACATCGCGCCGACGATCCTCGAACGGCTCGGAGTGCGCGAGCCGGCGCCGGTGGACGGGCGGCCGATCACGTCCTCGGGCGGCGCCGCTCCACCGGACGCCCTCGCGAGCCTCGACGACCGGATCGCGGCGGTCCCGGATCGCCGCCCGCTCACCCTCGGGATTCCCCTCGTCGCGTGGACTCTGCTCGCCGCGGGAGCGGGGGTTGCCTTCGGCGCCCGTGGGCTGCGCGCATCCGTTCCCTTGCTCGCGTGCGCCATCGCCTACCTGCCGGCGGTGCTCCTTCTCGGTGCTGTGATCGAGCCGAGCGCGACAGCGGAGCTGCTCCTCGTCGGGCTCGCTTCGCCCGGCCTCGCCGCGCTTTCGGTCGCGCTCGCGGGAGCGTGGGGCGGCCTCGCGCTGGCCGCGGCCCTCACGATCGGCGGCTACGCCGTCGCGGCCGTCGCTGACCCGAGCGTGATCGGGCTCTCGCTCATCGGCCCAGACCCTGCGCACGGCGCGCGCTTCTACGGAATCGGGAACGAGCTCGAGACCTTCGCCGCTGCCCTGGTGCCGATCGGCGTCGGCGCAGCGGTGACCGCCTGGAGGGCCGGCGCCCGCCCCTCGGCGGCTGCGACTGCATTCGCCGCCGCCGCGCTGGTAGCCGCGGCGGCGTTCGGGCCCGGCAGCTTCGGGGCCGACGTCGGCGCCGTGATCGACCTTGCGGTCGGCGCCGTGATCGCGGTGCTCGTATGCCTTCGAACGCGCTCGCGCTTCGGCGCGGCCGCGTGGGCGATCGCCGCGGTGCTGACCGCTCTTGGGCTGCTCGCCCTGGTGGACCTGGCGAGTGGCGGAGGAAGCCATCTCGTGCGCTCGGTGCTCGAAGCGGGCGGGCTCGACAACCTCGCGCAGGTCGCCGAGCGGCGGCTCGAGCTGTCGGCCCACAACTTCTCCAACTACGCGACCTCGCCGGCTCTCTGGGCGGCGGTGGCGCTCATCGTTGCCGGCGTCGTGCAGCGGCGGCGCATCGCAGGTTGGTTCGCCGGCAGCCGCTACGCCTGGGCCGGTTTTCTGGGCGCTACCGGGGGCATTGCGTGCGCCGTCCTCGCCAACGATTCGGGCGCTCTCGCGCTGATGATCGGCACGGCCCTCCTCACGCTTGCGGCGGGCGTTGCGTGGGCGGCTCGTTCGGTAACCTCAGCGGGGCTCTCGGGGTAGCTCTCGGACCCCTTTATTCGCTGGCGCCGCGGCAGCTGGGAGCCGCCCGCGCTCGCCCTACCATTACCCGGCCCCACGCAATGCGCATCGCGATCGTCAGCCCCTATTCGTGGACCTACGCCGGCGGCGTGAACCGTCACGTGGAGGCGCTCGCGAGCGAGCTTTCGGGCCGCGACCACGAGGTCCGCGTCCTCGCCCCCTACGACCCGCCCGACCGCCTCTCGCGCTGGCTCCATCGCGCCGACGCCGAGCCGCGGGAGCTCCCCGAATACCTGATCCCGCTGGGCCGGACCGTCGGCGTCAAGGCGAACGGCTCGGTTTCGAACCTGTCGGTGTCGCCCCATGCGATCTCGACGATGCGGCGTGAGCTTCGCGCCGGCCGCTTCGACGTCGTGCACGTCCACGAGCCCCCCGCCCCGCTGATCTCCTGGAAGGCCTGCTCCTTCCCCGACGCTCCCGTCGTCGGCACCTTCCACGCCTACTCGACGAACCCGATCACCAACAACTTCGGCAACCTCTCCGGAGCGCGGCGTAAGTTCAACCAGCTCCATGCGCGCATCGCCGTCTCGGAGGCCGCGGCATGGACCGGGCGCCGCTGGTTCGGCGGCAGCTACGAGCTGATCCCGAACGGGGTGGACGTCGATGGCCCGCCGCCGGGCCCGAAGCCGTCCGCTGAGGACTTGCAGGTCCTCTTCGTCGGCCGCCCCGAGGAGCGCAAGGGCCTGCCGGTGCTGCTGACGGCGTTCGAGGCGCTCGTCGAGCACGTGCCCTCGCACCTCACCGTGGTCGGGGTCACCGCCGCCGACATTGAGCGCTATGTCGCCGATCCGGCGGCGCTTGCCCGCATCACGGCGCTGGGCCGCGTCGGCGAGGACGAGCTCTGGCAGCAGCTCCATTCCGCCGACGTCCTCGCCGCGCCCTCGCTCGCGGGCGAGAGCTTCGGGATGATCCTCACCGAGGCTTTCGCGTCGAGCACGCCGGTGATCGCGTCCAACATCGCGGGGTACGCGGACGTCGTGAGCGACGGGGTGGACGGCGTGCTCGTGCCGCCGGCCGACCCTCAGCGCCTTGCCGAGGAGCTCCAGCGGATGTACGTCGAACCCACGAGCCGCCTGGAGATGGGCGCGGCGGCCCGCGCGAGCGCGGACCGCTACGCGTGGACCAACATCGCCTCACAGGTCGAGCGGGTCTACGAGCGGGTGCAGCACTCGCCCGCCCCGGCGAGCTCGGCCGAGCGGTACGCGCGCCGCAAGGGCTTCCTGCCGATTGACGGGTCGGCCCCGGTTCCCCGCCAGAGGCTCGAACGCCTCGAACCTGAGCCGGCGCGGACCGGCGGCAAGGGCCGCATGGCCCGCCGAATCGGGCTCGGGGTCGCGGGCGCCGTCGGGCTCGGGCTCACAGCGATCGCCGCGCAGAAGATCGGCCTCGACAAGGTCGTTGCGAGCATCGTCCGCTCCGACCTCAAGTGGGTGCTTCTCGCGACGGCGCTGATGATGGCGTCGCTGTTCCTTCGCGCCGCCTCGTGGCTCGAGATCGCCCGCGCGGCCCTGCCGCGCAGCCGCCTTCGCCGCCGCGACGTGACGTCGGCGACGATGGTGGGCGTACTGATGTCCGCGACCCTGCCGGCGCGCGTCGGCGAGCCCGCGCGAGCGATGGTGCTCGCGCGCCGCACCGGCCGGATGCGGGAGACCTTCCCGGTGCTGCTCGGCACCCTCGTCTCGCAGACGGCGCTCAACCTCGTCGCGCTCGTGCTGCTCGGGGTGATCATCGTCACGTCGACCGATCTCTTCCATTCAGGGTCGACGAAGCTCTTCGTGGTCAGCTTCATTCCCCTGATCGCCCTGGTCGGGGTCGCGCTCGCGCCAGCCGTGATGCGCCAGGCCGGGAGGGGGCGCGTCGGGCGAGCCCTCGCGGCCATTCGTGGGGCGCTCCTCAAGGTTCGCCAGGGCCTGAGCGTTTTCCGCGATCCGCGCAAGGGCGCCCTCGCCGCGCTCGCGCAGCTCTCAGCCTGGGGCCTCCAGCTTCTCTCCTGCTACGCGCTCGCCTTCGCGCTCGGGCTGGAGGGCCACGCGGGAATCGGCGCGGCTGCGGCCGTGCTCTTCGCCGTCAACGTCACGGCGGTCGTGCCCGCGACGCCCTCCAACATCGGCGTCTTCCAGCTTGCGGTCATCAGCGTCCTGACCACCGGTTTCGGCGTTTCAGCTTCCGACGCCCTGGCCTACGGCGTCATCCTGCAGGCGGTCGAGATCGCGACGGCCGTCGCGCTCGGCGTTCCGGCGCTCGTCCGCGAGGGGCTCTCGTGGTCGGACATGCGGGTCCGCGCGCTGTCCCAGGCGCCGGTTCGCCTCTCGCCGAAGCGGCGCGAGCCGGCCGGCGAGCGCGTCCCGAGCTAGCGCCCGGCGGGACCAGGTAGCAGCGAAGGAGGGCGCAACGGGCGTATTCGACGCTCTGATGCGGCTAATGCCCCTATGGCAATCGTTAACCGCATCACACGGGAACACCCTCGCTATCCTCGAATGCGATGGAGCTTCTGACCGCACGCGCCCTTGGAGCCCACCGGGACATGCCCGGGCGGGCGCCGCGTGCCGTCCGCTAGCGCTTCGGCTCCCGCCACCCGCCTACCATCCCCTGCTCGTCCATGAGTGAGCGCGACTACATCGCCGCCGTGCGCGAGCGCGTCGTCGTCTTCGACGGCGGCATGGGCGCGACGCTCGAGCAGTTCGACCTGACGTCCGAGGACTACGGAGGTCTGGCCGGCAAATGCCACGAGGCGCTCGTGCTGCACCGCCCCGACGTGATCGAGGGCGTCCACTCCTCCATGCTCGACGCCGGCGCCGAGGTTGTCGAGACCGACACTTTCCAGGGCTCGCGCCTGAAGCTCGACGAGTGGGGCCTTGGCGAGCACACGCCCGAGATCAACCGCAAGGCGGCGGAGATCGCTCGCAACGCCGCCGGCGAGTCGCGCTTCGTCGCGGGTTCCATCGGACCGACCGGCTTCCTTCCAGCGTCCGACGATCCCACGCTCGGGAACATCAGCTTCCGCGAGCTCGTCGAGGTTTTCACCGAGCAGGCGCGCGGCCTTGTGGAGGGCGGGGCCGACCTGATCATCATCGAGACGGCTCAGGACATCCTCGAGGTGAAGGCAGCCGTGTTCGGGGCCCGCGAAGCATTCAAGGTGACCGGCCGGACGCTGCCGATCCAGACGAGCGTCTCGCTCCTGCCGCAGGGCGGCAAGATGCTGCTCGGCACCGACATCCAGGCCGTCCTGACGACCCTCTCGGCGCTCGACGTGCAGGTCATCGGGCTGAATTGCTCCACCGGGCCCGAGGACATGCGCGACGCGATCCGCTACCTCGGGGAGGCATCGCCCCTGCCCGTGCACTGCATCCCGAACGCGGGCCTCCCGCTCCAGGGGCCGAACGGCGAGACGATCTTCCCCGAGACACCCGAGCAGATCTCGACCGTGCTCGGCGAGTTCGTCGAGCGCCACGGGGTCGGCATCGTCGGCGGGTGCTGCGGCACGACGCCCGACCACGTCCGCGCGATTGCCGAGCGGGTGTTCGGCAGGGTCCCGGGCGACCGGCCCAAGGCCGGGCCTCCGCGGGTCGCAAGCATGATGAGCGCATTCGACCTCGTCCAGGAGCCGGCGCCGACGCTCGTGGGCGAGCGGGTGAACTCGCAGGGGTCGCGCAGGGCTAAGGAGCTACTCCTCGCCGACGACTACGACGGCCTCGTGCAGGTGGCCGAGGACCAGGTGAACGGCGGCGCGCACGTCCTGGACCTCTGCGTCGCGCTCACCGAGCGCTCCGACGAGGCCGAGCAGATGAGCGAGGTCGCAAAGCGCGTCTCGCTGACGCAGCCGGCGCCGATCCAGGTCGACTCCACCGAGCCGGAGGTGATCGAGGCCGCGCTGGAGCACATCCCGGGCCGGGCGATCGTGAACTCCGTGAACCTCGAGGCCGGGCGCGACAAGCTCGACCGCGTCGTGCCGATCGCCAAGGCCCACGGGGCGGGGCTCATCGCGCTCACGATCGACGAGGTCGGGATGGCGAAGACCGGCGAGCGCAAGCTCGAGATCGCGACGCGCATCCGCGAGCTCGCCTGCGACGAGCACGGGCTCGACCCGGAGCTCCTGATCTTCGACGCGCTGACCTTCACGCTCACCACCGGAGACGACGAGTGGAAGCCGTCGGCGGTCGAGACGATCGAGGGCATTCGCCGCATCAAGGCCGAGGTGCCGGGCGTGAAGACCTCGCTCGGCGTCTCGAACGTGTCGTTCGGCGTCTCACCGCCTGCGCGCGCGGTCCTGAACTCCGTCTTCCTGCACCACGCCGTCGACGCGGGCCTCGACCTGGCGATGGTCAACCCGAACCACATCACGCCCTACTCCGAAATCCCCGAGGAGGAGCGCGAGCTGGCCGACGACCTCGTCTTCAACCGGCGCGACGACGCGCTGGAGCGCTTCATCGCCCATTTCGAGTCGAAGGGCCCCGAGGAGGCCGACGAGGGCGCCGACCCGACCGAGGGCATGGAGCCGGAGGAGGCCCTTCACTGGCACATCCTCCGCCGCCGCAAGGAGGGCGTCGAGGACTGGATCGACAAATCGGTCGAGAAGATCGGTGCCGTCCCGACGCTGAACGAGGTGCTGCTGCCCGCGATGAAGGAGGTGGGCGACAAGTTCGGCGCCGGCGAGCTGATCCTGCCGTTCGTGCTCCAGTCGGCCGAGGTCATGAAGCGCGCGGTCGCGCAGCTCGAGAACTACCTCGACCGGATCGAGGGCCACACGAAGGGGAAGGTCGTGATCGCGACCGTGTTCGGCGACGTGCACGACATCGGCAAGTCGCTGGTCAACACCATCCTCACGAACAACGGCTACACCGTGGTCGACCTCGGCAAGCAGGTCCCGATCGACACGATCATCGACGCCGCCGTCGAGCACGACGCCGACGCGATCGGCCTCTCCGCCCTGCTCGTCTCGACGTCGAAGCAGATGCCCGCGTGCATCGGCGAGCTCCACGAGCGGGGGCACGAGTTCCCGGTGCTGATCGGCGGCGCAGCGATCAACCGCGACTTCGGCCGGCGGATCCTCTACCCCCGCGGCAAGGAGTCCGACGAGGTCTACGAGCCAGGCGTCTTCTACTGCAAGGACGCCTTCGCCGGCCTCGACACGATGGATGCGCTGATCGACGACGCGGCGCGCGACGGCCTCGTGGCAAAGATCCACGACGAGGCGAAAACGCTTCGCGAGAAGCCGGTGGCGGTCGACGACTCGCCGCCGACCACCGACGCGAGCGTGCGCTCGAGCGCGCGGACGGACGTCTCGATCCCCGACCCACCGTTCTTCGGCGCGCGCGACTTCGAGGTCGACCTCGACGAGCTCTTCCCCTACCTCGACCGCCACGTGCTCTTCAAGCTGCATTGGGGCGGGCGCGGCAGGAAGGGCGAGGAGTGGCGCAAGATCGTCGAGGGCGATGGCGACGAGGAGGGCTTCGCGCCGCGCCTCGAGCGCATGTGGGACGAGCAGGACTACCTCGAGCCCAAGGCTCGGCTCGGCTACTTCCCCTGCAATGCCGACGGCAACGAGCTCGTGATCTTTGACCCCGAGGATCCCCAGCGCGAGATCGAGCGGCTCGCCTTCCCACGGCAGCCGAAGCACGACCGCATCTGCCTGACCGACTTCTACCGCCCGCTGGACTCGGGCGAGCGCGACGTCGTCGCCCTGCAGGGCGTGACCGTGGGCCCGCAGGTCACCAAGCTCATCAAGCGCTTGGAGGGCGAGGGCGAGTTCGCCGAGCAGCTCTTCGTCCACGGCCTGGGCGTCCAGGCCGCCGAGGGGCTCGCGGAGTGGCTGCATGCCCGGGTGCGGTCCGACCTCGGCATCGAGGCCGACCAGGGCCGCCGCTACTCCTGGGGCTACCCGGCCTGCCCGGACCAGTCGGAGCACGAGAAGGTCTGGCGCCTCCTGCGGCTCGAGGAGATCGGGATGACCCTGTCCGGCGGCTACGCGGTGGAGCCCGAGCAGTCGACGGTGGCGATCGTCGCCCACCATCCCCAGGCGGTCTACTTCGGCATGAAGTCGGGTTTCATCCCGGCCGACAAGGTCGCTGACGAGCTGATCGCCGGCACCGACCGCGGCGGCGAGCTGCCGCCGGAGTCCGACCCGGCCGGCGACGGGACGGTCGAGTCCGAGGCCGGAGAGCCGGCCTCAGTCGGCAGCCAGTAGGAACTCGTCGATGTAGCGCCAGCTCGTACGCTCGGCGGCGCGGCCGGTGAGCACGCCGAGATGCCCGCCGGGGGCGGTCTCGAGGCGGATGTCGGTGGCGTTCGGCACGAGGCGCGCCACGTGGTTGACCGCCGCGAGAGGGGCGAGCACGTCGCTCGTCCCGGCGACGGCCATTACCGGCGCCCGCACGTTCTTCAGGTCCACGGTCCGGTTCGAGAGCTCGACCTTGCCGCCGGAGAGCTCGTTGACGAGGAAGAACCTGTGGTAGAGCTGGCCGAAGCTCCGCCCGGGGTAGGCGATCATGTTCCGCATGTAGTGGTCCACGGCCTCGGCGTGGGCGAGCACCTCGCGGTTGTCGAGGTTCGAGGCGAGGAAGAGCGGCTTCGTGAGCTGGCGCTGAATCGCCGTCGCCTGGAATCCCCACCGCACCAGCGGCTCCGGCGCGCCGCCGAGCGCCCGGTTGAGCGAGCCGATGATCCGGCCGCCCGTGAGCTCCGCCAGGCGGCGGACCGGCGCGCCCATCGTCACCTGGGTGAAGTCGAACGGGCTGCCGACCATCGTCACCGAGGCCGCCTCGATTCGCCCGTCGGCGACGCCGAGCAGCGTCATGATCCCGCCGAGGCTCCAGCTGATGAGCTGAACCCGGTCGGCGCCAGAGTCGGTGAGGGTCACGCCGCAGGCGCGGGGAATCACCGAGTTGATCCAGTGCTCGAGGCCGAGCTCGCGGTCGTCGAAGCTGATGCGACCGTAGTCCACGAAGTAGGTGAGGTACCCGAGCGCGGTCAGGTGCTCGGCGAGGCTGCACCCGCGGTAGAGGTCGAAGCAGCTCGGCGGCGCGGCCAGCGGCGGCACGAGCAGGACCGGGGTTCGCTGCACCGGCTCCTCGCCCGGGTGCATCTCGTAGCGGCTCACCTTGCAGTGAGGCGCCTCGTTGATCACCTCGGAGGGCCACGGGCGCATGTCCGCGACGCCGCCGCGAAAGATCTTCAGATAGGCGTTCTCGGCGGCGGCGGGCAGGCGCTCAGGCGAGAGCGGGCGGGGGAGGAGCGGCATCGGCATTTCGCGCGAACGCTAGTGGTTGGCGGAAGCACGAACAAACCCCACAACAAACGCCGATCCACCCTCCCTAGGTGCTCAACGCGGCTGATCCCGCCGTCTCGGCGGCGAAGTCGACGAGCAGCCCCGCCAGCCTTGCGGTCGCCTCGATCTGCGGGCAGTGGCCGCAGCGCTCGATCACCTCGATCCGCGACCCCGCGACCTCGCGGAGGACGCGGTCGGCGCCCGCGGCGAAGACCATCCGGTCGCTGTCGCCCCACACGAGCAGCACCGGGACGTCGACGCGGTCCAGGCGGAACGGGTCCTGCAGCTCGGGAAGCAGCCGCCGGCCCGTCGCCAAGATGCGGGAGACGTCGGCCCGCGTCCGAACGTAGCGGGTGAAGCCGGCGACGACCGCTGGGTCGACGGCGCGCGGGTCGGCGAAGGCCAGGGCACGGTAGACCCGGCCGACGGCGTCGCGGACGAGAAGCTCCGGCAATGGCACCGGCGAGGAGAGCACGAGGCGAAGGAGGCGCTCTCCCTCGATGATCCGGAACCACCGCGCCATCGAGAGCCCCGCCGGAGCGATCGGCACGACTCCGGCGAGTGGCAGCTCGTCACGCTCCGCAGCCCGCAACGCAGCCGCTCCTCCGAGCGAGTTGCCGGCGAGGATCACGGGCTCGCCGCCGGCCCGCTCCGACTCCCGCTCGATCGCGGCCGCGGCGAATGCGTCGAGCTGCGGCATCACCTCGCGGTCCTCGCGCAAGGGCGACGCGCCGCCGAAGCCGGGCATGTCGAGCGCGATTGCACGGTGTCCCTGCTCGGCCAGCGCCGGCAGGAGCGTCCGCCAGGTGTCCGCCGAGTCCGACCACCCGTGCAGCAGGACGACCGGCGCGCGCTCGCAACCGGCGTCGGCCTCGAGCGCGCGCGTGGCCACGCCGGCGAGCTTGAAACGCTGCTCGCGGATCACGGCCACGGCTCCTTTCTAGCCCGCGGCCCGGATGCCATTGAGGCTCCGACCCCACCCGTATTGGGCAGTTTCCGCTTCCTCGGATCGGATAGCCCCAGGGGCTGAACCGCTAGCGAGGCCTGCGACGGTGGGCGAGGAGGTGGACATGCCTGAGCAGCGAGTGCGGGGTGTGGGACTGCACGGAGACGAGCCGAAGCGGCTCAGCTTGAGCGACGGATCGAGGCTCGTCCTCGACCCCGAGTCGAGCCGTCGGGGCCGCGGCGTGCGGTGGAAGCGAATCGGCTGGCGCCGTCGCGACGGCTCGAACGAAGTCTCCGTGGCCGAGGCCCGGGAGCTCGCGGGGAAGCGATTCGACGACTACGTGACGACGCGGACTAAGGCCGAGGCGGAATGGATGCGAGCCGTGGCCGACTGGTACCGCGAGCAGGCGGACCGCCTGAGCGGGCAGCTGCGAGCGTGAGCCGCGGCTAGACGCCGAGCCGGTTGCGCCAGCCCCGCGCGGCGAAGAACCGGGAGATCCGGTTGATGAGCTTCCGCTTGCGGGGCGAGTGGGGGAACCAGAGCGGGTCCGCCTTGCCCTGCGGGAAGCGGGGGGAGACGATCGACTCGGTCTTGGTGAACTTGCGGATGCCGTGCTCGGAATGCCGCGATCCGATGCCCGACGACTTCCAGCCGCCCATCGGCACCTCGAGCGTGAGGTAGTTGGTGAGCACGTCGTCGACGTTGATCGCGCCGGCCTCCATGCGCCGGGCGATGTCCTCGCCGCGGCGGAAGTCTCGCGTCATGACCGAACCCGAGAGGCCGTACGTGGTGTCGTTCGCGTGCCGAAGCGCCTCCTCGGCGTCGCCCACCTTCATGACGGGGATCACAGGTCCGAAGGTCTCGTCGGTCATCACCTTCATCGAGTGGTCGGCGTCCGCGATGACGGTCGGCTCGTACCAGTCGCCTGGACCGTCGCCCCGGCGGCCGCCGGTGAGGATCTTCGCGCCCTTCTCGCGGGCGTCCTCGACGTGGTCTGAGACGATCTCGAGCTGCGCCGGCGTCGTCATCGCGCCGATCTCGGCCGTGTAGCCGCGGCCGTCGTCGCCCTGCCTGAGCTCGCCGACGCGCTCCGCGAGGCGCGAGACGAACTCGTCGTAGATCGGCTCCTCGACGTAGACGCGTTCGATCGACATGCAGATCTGCCCGCTGTTGAGGAGGCCACCGTAGGCCGCGCCGTTGACCGCGCGCTCGACATTGGCGTCGCGCAGCACGATCATCGGGTCCTTCCCGCCGAGCTCGAGGCTCACCGGGGTGAGCGAGTCGGCGGCGCGCTTCATCACGACCTTGCCCGTCTTCTCCGAGCCGGTGAACTGGATGAAGTCGCAGGCGTCGACCAGGGCCCCACCGGTCTCGCCGATGCCGTTGACGCAGTCGAGGATGTCGGGGCCTCCGACGTCTTCCTTCCAGCCGCGGACAACCTCCATCGTCGTCAGCGGGGTGAACTCCGATGGCTTGATGACCACGGCGGCCCCTGCCATGAGAGCCGCGATCGAATCGTCGAAGGAGAGGATCAGCGGGAAGTTCCAGGGGCTGATGTTGCCGACGACCTGGTAGGGGTGGTGAACCACCCGCAGGCGCTTCACCTTCATCAGCGGCAGATGGGCCGACGGCGTGTCGTCGGCGAGGAAGCGCTCCGCGTTCTCGCCGTAGAAGTTGATGACGTCGCAGATGAAGGGCGCCTCGAGGTCGGCGTCCGCGCGGACCTTGCCGGTCTCCGCCTGCATCACGTCGGCGACGTGATCGGAGTTCTCGATCAGCCAGTCGCGGAGCTTGCCCAGCCAGCGGCGGCGGCCCGCGAAGCCGATCGCCCCCCACTCGGGCTGCGCCGCGCGGACGCGCTCGACCACCTCGTTGACGCGCGCGGGCCCGTCGATGGGGACCGTGGCGAGAAGTGAGCCGTCGGCGGGCTTGCGGACCTCGATCGAATCGGCGTCCGTGGGTGGGGCGCCGTTGGTCGTCGCCTGGCCCGTCTCGGGTCGAGTGATCGCCTCCACCGCTTCGAGGGACTCTACCGCGTCAGTGCTTGGGGACGAGCCTGTAGACGGGCCCGTCGCCCGAGGCGACGTAGAGGTGGCGGTGCGCCTCTCCGAACGAGTTGGGATTGGACACTTGCGCGCCGAGCGCGTGGTCGTGTCTTCCCCTCCGCTTGCTCGGCCGGAGGCTGCGAAGCGCCCCCAGACAGAGGTCGGTGTACACGTAGCGGCCCCGCAGCCCGCTGAGGCGCGGGTCGCGTACGACGTAGCCGCCGATGATCGCGCACCCTGGGCCGTGCGGGTAAGTGTGGATCGGGGGCTCGTAGTGGCCGCGGCGAAGCCGGGTGCCCGAGTTGTAGATGTGCGTCCCCTCGAACCGGTTCCAGCCGAAGTTGGCGCCTCGGAGCGAGTGGTGGGTCTCGTAGTCGATCTCCTCCTGTGAGTCCTGGCCGACGTCGCCGATGGCGATGCGGCCGCGGTCGAAGGAGAATCGGAACGGGTTGCGCAGCCCGAGCGCGAAGATCTCCTCGCGCCCTCGCTTGCCGACGAACGGGTTCGAGTGTGGCACGCCGTAGCGCTTGCCGTGGCGGTGCGGCGCGATCCGCAGGAGCTTGCCGAGGAGAACGTTGGGGTTCTGAGCGTTGCCGGGCTGATCGCCGGCGCCGCCCCCGTCGCCCGTTCCGAGGTAGAGGTAGCCGTCCGGCCCGAACTCGAGCTGGCCGCCGTTGTGGTTCGACTGCCCCGGATGCGGCACCACGATCACCTTCCTCCGCGAGCCACGGTGCGCGCTCTTCGCCGAGGCCCGGAACGAGTCGACCTCGATGTTGCCGGCGCGGTTTGTGTAGTACCCATAGACGAGGTGGTCGCGCTGAAAGCGCGGGCTGAAGGCGATCGACAGGAGGCCGCGCTCGCCGTCCGTGGTCGTCCGGCGTGCGATGTCGAGGAACGAGTGGCGATGGCTTCCGCGCACCGCGACGACATGGCCCGGTCTCTCGACGACGTAGATCGTGCGGCTCACGCCGGGCGCCGCCACCACGTCGATCGGCTCATCGAAGCTGCCGATCTGATGGAGCCCGACGCTGCGGCCGGCCTTCTCCGGACGCGGCGGCCGCCCGCCGCCAACGCGAGCCCCGCTCCCGCCACCGCGAGCAGCTGCCGTGGCCGCTACTGCCCGCCGGACCCGCCGGCGGTCCCGCCACCGCTGAGCTGACATTTCCCGCTCACGATCTGGCCGTTCGGAAGCACGCACGTCTGCGGCGGCTTGGAGCCGATCGTCACGACGAACTCACCCTTGACCGGCCCGCCGGCCGGCGTGACCGCCTTCGCCTTGCCGCCAAGCCCCGCGGCCACCACGTAGTGCACCGTGTAGGTGCCGGTGGTCGCGGGGGTCACCCGCCAGTCGATCACCTTCGACTTCCCCGGCTTCAACGGGCCGAAGCTGTAGGTGTCGGTCAGCGCCGTCTCGGCGCCCGCGCTCGGTGCCTTCTCCACGTTGGCGAGCGTGACGCCGTTGCCGAGGAGCTTCGGATACTTGTTCTCGAGGATCCAGACGGGACGGCTCGGGTTCGCGAGCGCAGGGTTGTCGAGCCGGGTGTTGAACGAGCCGTTGGCCTTCGTCTCGCCGGTCCAGATGGTGATCGCGAGGTCAGGGACCGCCTTCTTCTCCGAGGGATTGCTCAGCCCGAGCACGAGGTCGGTCCGCTCCGAGATGTGCTGGCGGTTGGGGAAGCTCGACTTGTCGACCGTCACCTGGAAATTCCCGGACGGCTCGTCGGCGAACTCGCTGGAGCCGCCGCCGCAGGCTGCGAGCGCGGCGGTCAGCGCGACGAGCGTGAGCGAGGCAATGGCCCTGGCCGGGGCGCGAAGCCGCGGCGCCGCCGCGCTTGTGCCGTTCTCCCCCAAGGCGCGGGGAACATACCACCCAGCATCGGCTTCAAACGCAGGTCTGACGGTTCGGGGTGGCGGAGGGCCGCGGCATGGAATACATTTCCTTGTGTCCGAGGGGATGCCGGCGCGCTGGGGAGCGGGCCGGGGAGGAGCGAATGGTCAGAACCGTTGCCGATAGGGCTTTTCTTCCTGCCAAGGGGCTCTTTGAGCAGGTCGGCAACATGGTCATCCTGACCGGGAAGACGATGGTCGCCACGGTCAAGCCCCCCTACCCCTACGGCGGCGAGTTCATCGGCCAGTTCCTGTTCGCGCTGCAGCTGTGCTGGTTCCCGATGATGATCTCGACGATCGCCTTCGGGTTCGGGGCCCCCGGCCTTCAGGCGGCGAACTTCCTCACCCTCTTCGGCGCCCTCGACCGCCTCGGGGGCTTTTTCATCTTGGCCTCGGTGCGCGAGTTCGCCCCCTTCGTCACCGCGGTGGTCGTCGCCGGGGTCGCCGGGACCGCGATCACCGCCGACCTCGGGGCCCGGAAGATCCGCGAGGAGCTCGACGCGCTGCAGGTCCTCGGCGTCGACCCGATCAAAAACCTCGTCGTCCCGCGCTTTTTGAGCCTGATGCTGATCACCGGCCTGATGGACATCTACGCCCTGCTGTTCGGGATCTCGGGCGGGATCTTCGCCGAGATCGCCTACGGCCAGCCATTGGGGGGCTTCTTCGCGACCCTGTTCTCGAACGCCTCGATCACCGATCTGTGGGGGTCGTTGGTCAAATGCACCCTCTTCGGGGCCGTGATCGCGATCGTCTGCTGCTACAAGGGGATGAACGCCTCCGGCGGCGCTGAGGGGGTTGGTCGAGCCGTCAACGAGGCGGTGGTGATCGCCTTCCTCGGCGTCTTTGCCTTCAACTACGTCTTCACCCAGACGCTCCTCGCCACCCATCCTGAGATCTCGCAGATCCGGTGAGCTGGCTCGCGGTTCCAAGAGACTGGCTCGGCTCGCTCGGCGAGATCGCCCGCTTCTCCGGGCGGGTCCTGGGCCTCGTCTACTCCGGGCGCGTCTTCAACTTCTTCGGCGAGTCGCTGCGCCAGGCGGGCCTTCTGATCACCGGCTCGGCGATCGTCATCTGGGGTCTCACCTTCATCCTCGGCCTTCAGTGCGGCATCGAGGGCGCCTACTTCAACCGCTCGGTCGGCTCGCCCTCCTACGCCGGCGTCTTCGCCGCCTGGTGCGATCTGCGCGAGGTCATCCCCTACGCCTTCGGCTACATGATGGCCGCCAAGGTCGGGACCGGGATCGTCGCCGAGATCGGCGCGATGCGGATCTCCGACGAGATCGACGCCCTCGAGGTGATGGGCGTCAACCCGATGATCTTCCTCTGCGCGACGCGGCTGCTCGCGGCCTGGCTGACGCTTCCCTTCATCTACCTGTTCGGGGTCGGGGTCGGCTACTTCGCGAGCTGGCTGGCGGTCGTCAAGCAGATCGCCGAGGTCTCCTCGGGCGGCTACTTCCTGATCTTCTGGGAGTTCCAGAACCCACCCGACCTCTTATTCAGCCTCATCAAGGGGATGACGATGGCGACGGTCATCGTCCTGGTCGGCTGCTACTACGGCTACACGGCGGGAGGTGGACCCGTCGGGGTCGGGACTGCGACCGCGAAGTCGATGGTCCTCAACATCGTCTTGGTCCACATCATCGGCATGCTCGGGACCCTGGTCTTCTGGGGGGCGAATCCGCGAGCACCAATCGGAGGTTGAGATGACGGAGAGCCCGGACCAAACCGACCAGGCCGCACGCGAGGAGCCGCGGGAAGAGCCCGGCGTCGCGTCGCCCTCCGAGCCGGCGAGAACCGGCCCGCGGCAGCCGACGGCGCCGCCTGAAGGATCGAGCGACGACTACGTCGAGCCCGCCCCCGAGCTGGGCATGCTGAACAAGGACTACATCATCCCGGGCGTCGAGCGCTCGGAGACGAATCCCTACCGCTGGCACACCGGCGAGAAGCGCGACCATGGCGGCGAGGACGCGATCGAGATCATCGACGTCGTCAAGCAGTTCGGCCGCACCCGCATCCTCAACGGGCTGAACCTCGGTATCCCCGACGACCAGATCTCGATGGTCCTCGGCCCCTCGGGGACCGGCAAGAGCGTGCTCATCAAGCACATCGTCGGCCTGCTCTACCCCGACTCGGGTGACATCCTCGTCCACGGCGAGTCGGTGCCCTCGATGACCGACGACGAGCTGTTCGAGATGCGGAAGAAGTTCGGCCTGCTGTTCCAGGATGGCGCGCTGTTCGGCTCGATGAACGTCTTCGACAACACGGCCTTTCCGCTCCGCCAGCACACCGACAAGTCGGAGGAGGAGATTGGCGAGATCTGCAACCGCCGACTCAACGAGGTCGGCCTGGGCACCGCCACCGACAAGATGCCGAACGAGCTTTCGGGCGGTATGCGAAAGCGCGCAGGCTTCGCGCGCGCGCTGGTGCTCGACCCTGCGATCGTGTTCTTCGACGAGCCGGACTCGGGCCTCGACCCGGTGCGCACGGCGCTCCTGTGCGAGCTGATCCGCGAGATCCACGAGGAGAACGCGGGCTGCTACATGGTGATCAGCCACGATCTCGGGACGGCACGCCGGATCGCGGACTTCCTCGCGGTGCTCTGGAAGGGGCGGATCGTCGAGAGTGGCCCGGCCGCGGAGCTGTTCGAGTCCGACAACGAGTTCGTCGCTCAGTTCCTCAACGCCGAGATCGAGGGCCCCCTGGCGATGGACTGAGCCCGGGCGTCGACCGGGCCCAGGCCCCCGGTGAAGCGGTCCTGCTTACACCTTGAACCCCCCCTAACCGAGGCGCGGCGCTTGGCCGCGACGTAACCTCTCCCGCGTGAAGGGCTTCTTCGCGCGGGTGGCCGGGCGGGCGGTCGAGCGGCCGACGCAGGTCGTCGTCGTGGCCATCCTCCTGACGCTGATCGGCGCCATCGCCGCGCTGCGCCTGGCGCCCGACGCGTCGGTGAGCTCGCTCGTCGATCGCAACTCGCAGACCTACGCGGCGACGCAGGAGTTCCACGATCAGTTCGGCGACGACCCGGTCGTGGTGATGGTGCGCGACGACCTAGGCCGCCTTCTCCTGACCCCGCAACGCGATCGCCTTCTCGCGTTGGAGGGCTGCCTTTCGGGCAAGGCGAAGGGCGGGCGGGTGTTCCCGAACGAGCCGGCCCCGGCTCCGTGCGCGAAGATCGCCGCGCTCCATCCGAGCTTCGCCGTCTACGGCCCGGCGACATTCCTCAACCAGTTCGCGATCCGCGCGAGCCAGCTCTTCACCCAGGAGCAGCAGCAGGCTCAGCTCGCAGCCAAGGCGGCGGGCCTTCGCGCTGCGGCGCGCGCGAGGAAGCAGGGCTACAACCCGGCGGGCCAGCGCCAGGCTGCGCTGATCGCCGCCAACGCGGTGCTCCAGCAATTCCAGCAGAGCCTCGGAGCTCTCGCGGTCAGGGCTGGCCAGACCGGACTTCCAAGCCTCTCGAACCCCAGGTTCGTGAGCTCCGTCGTCTTCGACTCGAGGCTGACGGGCAACGTCCCCAAGGCGCAGTTCTCCTCGCTCTTCCCAAGCGCGAGCTCGGCGATGATCTACGTGCGACTCCGTCCCGGGATGAGCGAGGCCGAGAAGCGTCAGGCGATCGACCTCTACCGCGCCGCGGTCTCCGACCCGCACTTCAACCTTCACGGTGGCAGCTACGTGGTGAGCGGGGTGCCGGTCGTGGTGGAGGGTCTGGGGCACGAGCTCTCGAGCCAGACCTTCATCCTCCTCGCGGTCGCCCTGGCGGTCATGGCGGTCACGCTCGCTCTCGTCTTCGGCCCGCCGCTCCGCCTCCTGCCGCTCGCTCTCGCGCTCGGCGCGACGGCGATCGCGTTCGGGATCCTCTCGCTCGCTGGCGGTTCGCTGACCCTGGCGGCGATCGCGGTGCTGCCCGTGCTGATCGGCCTCGCCGTCGACTACGCGATCCAGCTTCAGGCGCGCTTCGACGAGCGCGTTGCGTCGGGGTCGCGGCCGGTTCGGGCGGCGGTCGAGGCCGCGGCGGGCGGCGGTCCGGTGATCGGGACCGCGGCGCTCGCCACGGCCGCCGGCTTCATCGTCCTGCTGCTGCCGTTCCTCTCCCCGATTCCGCTCATCCACAGCTTCGCCGTTCTGCTGGTGATCGGGGTCGTGGTCGCGTTCGCGCTTGCCGTGACGGCCGGCCTGTCGATCCTGTCCCTTACGGGCTCACGCGAGGGGAGAGGGAGGCGACGAGCGCCGCGCGTTCCCCGGATTTCGACGACTCGCCTGCGGCCCCACCTGAGCGCGCTCGGCCGGCGTGTGTTGGGCGCGTCGATCGCGGCTCCGGGTCGCATCCTTCTCGCCGGCGCACTCCTCGCTGCCGCCGGATGGGCGGTGAGCAGCCAGATCGGCCTTGTCTCGGACTTCCGGGCGCTGCTTCCGCGGGACCTTCCGGCGCTTGCCGGGGTCACGCAGATCCAGCGCACGACCGGCGCGTCCGGAGAGGTCGATGTCACGGTGACGGCCAAGCACCTCGCCGACCCACGCGTCGTGGAGTGGATGTCTTCGTTCGAGCACCGCGTTCTTTCAAGCCACGGCTTCAACGGCCAATACCCGTCGTGCCTCTCGCATCGGGCGGAGATCTGTCCCGCCATCGCCCTGCCGGACCTCTTCCAGTCGAGCGGGTCGATCACCCGGTCCGAGGTCCGCGACGTGCTGAAGCTGCTGCCGCCGTACTTCCGGGATGCGTTCATCGCGCGGCCCGGCGGTCCCGGGCAGCCGAGCACGACGGTGATCCAGTTCCGCGTCAAGGCCCTTCCGTTCGATCGGCAGGAGCAGCTCTACGACGACATCCGCGGCCAGCTGGTCGCCGGCCCGAAGGGGCCGCCGCCCGGGGTCACCGCCCAGTTGGTCGGCCTCCCGGTCCTCTTCGCCGACGCGAACTCCGCCCAGAGCTCGCGGCGCCCCTGGGCGACCCTCGCCGCCCTCGTAGCGGTGGCGCTCGTTCTGCTCGCCGTCTACCGGTCCGCCCGTCGCGCGCTCGTGCCGCTGATCCCGATCGTCTTCGCGACCGGCTGGTCGTCGCTCGTGCTCTTCGCGACCGGCGTGCCGCTCAATCCGCTCTCCGCCACCCTCGGGGCGCTCGTCATCGCGATCGCAACCGAGTTCAGCGTCATCCTCTCCGCCCGCTTCCACGAGGAGCGCGCCGGCGGCGGCACCGTCGGCGAGGCGCTGCGCCGCGCCTACTCTCGTACCGGCGCCGCGGTGCTCGCCTCCGGCATCACCGCCATCGCCGGTTTCGCCGTGTTGATCGTCTCCGACATCAGGATGCTCAGCGACTTCGGGCTGGTAACGGTCCTCGATCTCGCGGTCGCGCTCGCGGGTGTGCTCGCGGTGCTGCCCGCCGCGCTGGTGTGGGCGGAGGGCGGCTTCCAGCTCTCGCTCGCGCTCCCCCGCGGCCAGGCTCCGCGCCGCCGGCTGCCCTCACGGGTCGCGGCCCGCTTCGCCCGCCGCTGATGGCCGGCGGTGGCGAGCCTCCCCGAAAGGCGGCGCGCGCCGGCGCTCGCTACGTGGTCTTCGTCGGCCTTGCCTTCCTCGTGCTGATCGCGATCGCCACGTATAACACGGTGAGCGACGCGGCGGGTGGCCTGCTCGGGGTAAGCGCCACTGTTCGCGGCCGCCCCCTGCCCGAGTTCGCCGTGCCTAACGTTCGCGGCGGTCCCGACGCCGACGCCAACGTCTTCCAGGACGATTGCGCGACCTCGGACAATCCGTGTCCGCCCGACGAGCGCCGTCGGTCGGCCTGCCAGGTCCCGCCCCGCTTTCGCGCGATCCGCGTGTGCGACCTCTTCAACCGGCCGCTCGTGATCTCGTTCTGGTTTCTGCAGGGCGCCAGCTGCCTACCGACGCAGGACCTGGTTGCGAAGGTTGCCCAGCGCTACCGCGGCCGCGTGAACTTCCTCTCGATCGATGTTCGCGACGACCGCAGCGAGGTCGACCGGACCGTGGCCGCACACGGATGGCGCCTGCCGGTTGGATGGGACCGCGACGGCGCCGTGTCCGATCTCTACCGGGTCGGCGGCTGCCCCACGGTCGCCCTCGCATACCCGGGCGGGATCTTCGCGGGTGCCCGGGCGGGCGAGAGCGCGCTCACCGAAGCGAAGCTCACGGCCGACGTCCGCCAGCTGATCGCCGCGTCGGCGCGGAGGGCGGCGGCGTCGCGATGACCGAACCGGGCCCCCAGGGCCCAGATGTCGAGGAGGAGGAGGCTATTCCCGAGGCCGGTTTCGTCGCCGCGGAGCTTGCGGACGAGCTCCCGGGCCTCGGCCTTCGCTACCTCGTGCTCGACGCGCGGATGTCGAGGACTACCGCGCACGTCCGCGGGCGGCTTCGCGGGCTCTCGGATCGTTTTGCCGGAGCACAGGCGATCAACCTCCGCCACCAGGCGATCCCCTGGGCCTACAGGGTCTTCTTCCGCCATATCGGCCTCGACCCCGACGAGCAGCCGACCCCCGTCGAGCAGCTGGCCCTCGAGCGGATGTTCCACGGCGGGTTCGTGAGCCGCAATCTGCTCGAGGACGCGATCACGATCGGGATCGTCGAGTCGGGGGTCGCGCTCCGAGCGTTCGACGCCGAGAAGGTGACGGGCAGGCTCGGCGTCAGGCTCTCCGCGCCGGGCGAGGCGCTCGAGCGCCCGCTTCCCGCCGGCACGCTCGTCGTTGCCGACGAGCTTCGTCCGATCGCGCTGCTCTTCGGCGACCCCGCCACGGGCGCCGCCCCCAGCTCGAAGACGCGCCGGGCGCTGATCGTCGCGACCCAGGTGCGCGGCGTGCCCGACATCGCGATCGAGGAGGCGATATGGCTCGCCGCCAGCGTGATCCGGTCCTGACGCGGCAGTTACACTTCCTCGGAAGCTGAGTAAGGGAGTTCCGCTTGCCCGAGCAGTTGCTTGAGAGCCGCGTGGTCGTCGGGGTATCGCCCTCGGAGCTGCCGACGACTGAACGCGCGCTCGATGACCGCCGGGTCAGGTCCGAGCTGCGGCGCCAGATCGCTCTGCTCGAGCGCCGGCTCGGGGAGCTCTTCGCCGCGGCGTTCCCGCGCAAGGGGATCGAATGGCGCGTGGGCTCCGCGGCGAGAGGCCCCCGTGTGCTGGGCGTCGCCGAGCTCGAGCGGGTTCGCGACGCGCTCGCTGGGCGGCTACGGGAGGCGGAGGCCGAGGTCGCAAGGCGTGGTCGAATCGAGGAGCGCAACCGCCAGCTCCTGGAGGAGATGCTCGCCGCGCCCGAGCGTCACCGCGGGCTTTTGATCAGCGCCGCCGACATCGGCGAGTCGAGCTGCCGAACCTGGCGCTCGGCGCCCCGCCTCGGCTTCATCGGGATGCTGATGGGGTGGTGGCGAGTCAAGATCTCCTCCGGCTGCCCGTTAGCCACCTGACATCCCTGCGGTAGCCTCAGCCGGTCATGGCCAGCCGCTCGAAGAAGCGCCGCCGACCGCGCCGGCCACCGCCGCGCGCCGCCGCCCCGGGCACCGAGTCGAGCGTCGCGGTCACCGACGGGCGAGGCGCCGAGCCCGGGCCGCGGACATCGCGAGACACGGCGCGGGCCCGCTCCAACCGCCAGCAGGGGCAGCGGCGCTATCGCGATCCGGAGGAGCGGCCTAAGGCGCCATGGGCGCCGTTCCCGCTCGTCGAGCTCGTGGTCCTCGTCGCGCTCGTCCTGCTCGTCGGCGGGTTCGTCGTCCGTGGCCACCGCGGAACCCTGATGATCGGGGCCGGCCTCGTGCTCGGCACCCTCGCCGGCCTCGAGCTCTCGATCCGCGAGCACTTCACCGGCTATCGCTCGCACACCGCGCTTCTCGCCGGCGCCGTCGCGCTGGCGGTTCTGGTCGGGCTCACGCTGCTGGCCCCCAGCATCCCGGCTGTCATCCGGGTCGTGGTGGCGGCGGCAGTCTTCGCCGCCGCCGCCCGCTTCCTGGTGAGGATCTTCCAGAGCCGCTCGGGGCTCAGCTTCAAGTTCCGCTGAGCGCGCTCCCGCGACCTAGACCGTTACGAGGGCCCGGGCCGAGGCGCCCGTTGATGCCGACCGGCCTCGCTTCGCCTCAAGCTCGCCCGCGAGCTCATTGCGCTGGCGCTCGGTGAGCTTGCCGAGCTCGCGGTTCTCGCTCAGCATCATCGGCGAGAGGAACTTGCGCGCTCGGGCCCTGCCCCATCGGCGCTGGCTCCGAAGCAGCTCGCCGACGGTCATCGTCTCGACCTGCCAGGGGCAACCCCGGACGACTTCGGACGCGTCGGCCCTGCCCGACTTGATCGAGCGCTTCAGCTCCGCCCGTGCGAGGCGCACCCGGTTTGCGTGTGCCAAGGCCTTCATGTGCTGCGGCGCGATGGCGGGCGCGGCCGTTGTGGCAGCTTCCATTCCCACTCCTCCTTTGAGTGCAATCGAGATCTTCGGGATGTGGGCGCTCGCCAGCTCCCAGCTCACCGGGCGTCAGTCCCGTCAGGCGGGGTCGGGAAAAGCTTCTTGTCTTTCCCGACCGCCTCCTGCCCCAGGGTGCCGTCGAGCGCTGGCGCAAGCTATCCGAGAGGGTCGGCGGGCGTCAACCCCGTCGGCCATCTTCGCCCCCAGTCGTTCGCTAAGAGCAACCTTTTTGTGCCCGGCCGACCCTTGTTCGAGATTGGACAAGTGGAAACCAACCCGGGTGGGTTAGTTCGACCGTTGGTACAAGCGGGGCCGCCCCGCCGGGCGAGCTAACCTTCCCGAAGCGTCCGGAAGTCCTTGGAGATGACCTCATCGAGGATCCCCAGGGCCCGGTCGAGATGCTCGGGCTCGTGGCTCGCCATGAGGCTCGTCCGCAGAAGAGCGCCGCCCGGGGGGACGGCGGGATGGATCGCGACGTTGGTGTAGACGCCGGCGTCGTAGAGCGCCTTCCAGAGCAACACGGCCTGCCAGTCCTCGCCGACGACGACCGGGACGACCGGCGTCGTGGCCTCGCTGCCGTCCGGCAGGGTGCCCGGCTCGACGACGCGCAGCCCCAGGTCGCGAAGGCCCTGGCGCAGGTACCGGGCGTTGCCGAGGAGGCGTTCCATCAGCTCAGCGCCCTCGGAGCGGATGACCCGAAGCGCCCCGAGCGCCGCGCCGACGGCGGCCGGAACGGCCGACGCCGTGAAGATGAAGGCGCGGGTTGCGATTCGCAGGTACTCGATGACCTCCTCGGGCCCGGCGATGAAGCCGCCACAGGAGGCGAGGCTCTTCGAGAAGGTGCCCATCCGCAGGTCCACTCGGTCCTCGAGGCCGTAGAGCTCGCACGTTCCCGCCCCGCGCTCGCCGAGGACGCCGACGGCGTGGGCCTCGTCGACCATGAGGCGGGCCCCATGGGCCTCCGAGCGCTCGACGATCTCCGGCAGCGGGGCGACGTCGCCCTCCATCGAGAAGACGCCGTCGACCACGACCAGCACGCCGCCGCCATCCTCGCCCGCGCGCTCGAGCATGCGGTCGAGCTTCGCCATCTGGTTGTGACGGAACGGCCGCAGCTTCGCGCCGGAGAGCCGGCAGCCGTCGAGGATCGAGGCGTGGTCGCCCGAGTCGCACACGACCGTGTCGCCCGGCTCGAGGATCGTGCCGATGCAGCCAAGGTTCGCCTGGTAGCCGGTGGTGAAGACGATCGCGTCCTCGGTGCCCATCCATTCGGCGAGCTCGCGCTCGAGGTCGACGTGCAGGGGTGTGGTGCCGTTGAGGAGCCTCGAGCCCGTGAGCCCCGTGCCGTAGCGCTCGAGGGCGTCGCGCGCGGCCTCCTTGACGCGGGCGTCCCCGGTTAGGCCGAGGTAGTTGTTCGAGCCGAGCATGATGGTCTCGCGGCCCTCCATCTCGACGACGGGCCCGGCCTCCGAGGCCATGACGCGGAAGTAGGGCAAGAGATCGCCCTGCTTCGCCATCTCGAGCTGCTCGACGCGGTCGTGGGTCCGCGCCTTCTCGAAGACGTCGACGGGCGCGCGCGTCGTCTCGGTCATGCCGAAAGTGTCGCAGAGGGGTACCGTGCCGCCGATGCCGGTCGACGTCACAGCCGTCCGCGGGCTGCGCGACCTGCGGAGGTTCGTCGGGCTGCCGCACCGACTCCACGCCGGCACCCTGTGGGTACCGCCGTTGCGGCTCGAGCGCTACATGTTCCTGAGCCGGCGCCTGAACGCCTACTTCAAGCACGGCGAGGCCGAGTACTTCCTCGCCCGCCGCGACGGGCGGGTCGTCGGCCGCATCACCGCTCAGATCGACCACGCCTTCAACGAGTTCCACGGCTCGCGCTGGGGGATGTTCGGCTTCCTCGAGCTCACCGACGACGCCGAGGCGCTGGAGGCGATGCTGGCGGCGGCCGAGCGCTGGCTGCGCGAGCGCGGCTGCGACCGGATGGTCGGGCCGATGGACTTCCAGCTCAACGACGAGAGCGGCGTCCTCATCGAGGGCTTCGACCTGCGGCCGATGATCCGCCAGCCGTGGCACCCGCCCTACTACCAGCGCCTCTGCGAGGCGGCCGGGCTCGAGAAGGCGATGGACCTCTTCATGTGGGAGCTCTACGTGCAGGACCGCGAGAAGGTGCTGCCGATCCTGCCCGAGCTCGCGGAGAAGGCGCGCACCGAGCACGGGGTGCGGATCCGGAAGATGTCCCGCCGCCACCTTCGGCGCGAGCTCGACGACTTCGCGAGGATCTACAACGCGGCCTGGTCGGAGAACTGGGGCTTCGTGCCCTACTCCAAGGAGGACCTCGACGCCTACGCGCTCGACCTCCAGCTCGTCTACGCCCGCGACTGGTTCATGGTCGCCGAGAAGGACGGCGAGACCATCGCCATCGCGATCACGATCCCGGACATCAACAAGGTGCTCCGGCGGATGAACGGCCGCCTGCTCCCGCTCGGCTGGTGGCACTTCCTCAACAAGGTCGCGGATCATGGACGAGGTCCGCGTCGGCTTCCTCGGCGTGCTGCCGGAGTACCAGCACACCGGCGTGGCTGCGCTGCTCTACATCGAGCACTTCGACATGGCCGCGAAGACCCGTCAGACCGGCGGGGAGATGGGCTGGATCCTCGAGACGAACGAGGCCATGAACCGCGGCATGGAGGCGATGGGGGGGCGGATCGTGAAGCGCTACCGCGTCTACGAGCGCGAGGCTCGACTGGCTACTCAGCCGCACTGCCTGAGCGCGAAGTACGCGAGCAGCGTGTGGCGCTCGGCGTCGTGCCGCCACAGCATCTTGCCGAGGTACGCGCCCGGGCACGACCTCCACGAGCTCGTCGCGGATCGAGCGGATGAGGAGCGACGGGTTCGAGTCGAGGTCGTGGTAGTCGATCTTCATCACCTCGGTGGCCGGGTCGTCCTTGCTCGGCTCGATCGCGGTCTCGAAGTCGAAGGCCGAGCGGCCGCCGGGCGCCTCGCGGGTGCCGTACAGGGGCCAGAGGAGCTTCGCGGGCCATCGGCGGAGCCCCGCAGCACGTTGTCGCCGGTGCCCTCGGCCGCGTTGAAGCGCTTGCCGAGCCACGGCATCCAGGCGCCGGTGATGGTGCGGAGCGCAACGTTGACCGGGCGCCGCCACACGAACGCCACCAGGATTCCCTGGGTCCGCCCCTCGATCGCCGGCGGAGGCGTCCCGAGCCTGAAGATCTCACCGAGCTCGTCGGCCGCCTCGTCGCTGGAGGAGCGCACGGGCGCCGAGCTCCTTGAAGAGCGGTCCACGCGAGGTCCCGCGCGGCGTCCGCATCGGACTCCGCGAGCTCGCGGAGTCCGGCGACCTTGCGCCCGGCGTCGGTCCGCGGGGCGTTCTGCACCGCGGTGGCCGCGCCTGGGCCATCGAGGGTCTCGGCTTCCTGGACGCTTGCTTCGGTCATCGTGCTCCTTAAGTCGCTGGATGCGGAATCAGGATAAAGCGCGGTTCCGGGAGCGCGTATACACTCAGCCCGTGGGCGAGGAGCTGCTCGAGGCGGAGGCGATCGAGGAGGAGGCGGCGCTCGGTGGGGGCGAGCCGGAGGATTCGGTACGCCCTCTGCCCGACCGTCGGCGTCCCTCGGAGCTGTCGGTATGGCGCGAGGACGTTCGCACGGCCGCAATCGCCGCCGCGGGCGGCATTGTGGTCGGCGCAGCGACGGTCGTGGCCGTGCGCGCCACCCGGGCGGCCACTGCGCCGAGGCGCAGGCTCGCCCGTCGCGGCAAGGAGAAGATGCCGGGCGTGGTGGCGAGCCGCTCGTTCCTGATCGACGTTCACCTTCTGGACCGCTGACGGCGACGCTCGCCGAAGCCGTCGGTGGGGCGACTTATCGTCGACGCGTGCGCCCGCGATCGCTCGAGATCGAGACCAGGCCGCCGTGGCCGTACCGCACTCCTGCGGGCGGCGGGGGCGACGGGGTGGGCCGCGTGCGCGCGGGTGTATTCACCCGCTTGCTGCGTCTGGGTGAGGAACGCGTCGTGGTAGCGGCCTGGCAGCGGCGAGGCGGCGAGGTCCTCGTTCGCGCCACGGCGAGCCCGGATCGCCCGAACCCGCCGACCGCGGCGCTCGAGGCCGCGATCGAGCGAATGCGCTTCGCGATCGGGGTCGACGACGACCTCACCGAATTCCACCGCGCGTTTCGGGCCGACCCGCTGATCGGTCCCGCGATCGCGCGGCGGCCATGGCTCCGGCCTCGGCGCCGGCCGTTCGCCTGGGAGGCGCTCGCCTGGGCGATCACCAAGCAGTTGATCGAGTCGGGGCGCGCGGCTGAGATCCAGCGGCGCATGGTGCGCCGCTGGGGCGAGGGCGCGACCTCGCCGTTCCCGCCTGGCTGGACCCTTCGGGACGTGCCCGACCCGGCGACGATCGCCGCGCGCTCGCCGGCCGAGCTGGCGTCGACGGACCTCTCCCCGGGCCGCTCGCTGGCGATGATCAGGGTCGCGCGCGAGGTCGCCGCCAAGCGCGCCGATCCGGCCGACCCGAAGCACGATCCCAGGCTCCGCCGCATCCGCGAGATCGGTCCATGGACGCTCCAGTGCCTCGGCCTCTATGGGCGCGGCGAGCCCGACTCGCTCCCGGCCGGCGACCTCGGCTATGTCAAGCTCGTCGGTCGCCTGGCCGGCCTGCGCCGCCGCGCGACCGTCGAGGAGGTGGAGGAGTACTTCGCGCCCTACGCGCCGTTCCGGGGCCTGGCGGGCGAGTTTGCGCTGAGGCACTACCACGCATCGGTGCGGGCCGCCCCACCGCCCCGCCTCGCGGCGTAGGCGACATCCGTCCAGCTTCCTGGCGCCCGCGTCCGGCGCTGACTAGGGTCGGCGCACGGGCCCACGACGAAAGGAATCGAGATGGATCCGATCAACGTCGATGACGTCGAGCTCACCGAGCTCACCTCCAGCACCAGCGACGACGCGGCTTGGGTGGGGGGCTTCTTCGCGCACGGCGGCGACGGAGCGGCCGCCTCGACGGCCATCTACTTCGCCGTTCCCGAGGGCAAGCGCCTCGGGCGCCACACCGACACCGCGGAGGAGACGCAGTTCATCCTGGGGGGAGAAGGGGAGCTCCTGCGCGACGGTGGCGCCGCACCGATCCGCGCCGGCGACGTCGTCGTCCTCGCCGAGGGGGAGGCCCACGACCTGCGCAATACAGGATCGGGCGACCTGCGGGTCATCGGGTTCTTCTCGGCGCCGGCCGTGCAGCAGCTCTGGACCTCGGAGGTATGGCAGCCGGGCGATCTCACGGTGACGGGCACCCCGGCGTAGCGCGACGCCTACGGAGACTGGCTGGGAAGCAGGTCGTTCGTAAGGATTTCGTCGGTCTGCGGCAAGGCCTTGATGAGCCCGTTGTCGGCCATGAAGTGCGCGAACCTGGTCCACTCGCGCGGGTTCTGATACCCGAACGGCTTGCCCGTGGTGCTCTGGTCGAGTATCGGCAGCGTCTTGTCGATCTCGGCGCGGGTCAGCTTCGGATCGAGGCCCTGGCCGGCGGCGAGGATCGCGTTGGTTGCCGCCTGTGGGTTGGCCGCGGCGGCCCGCGTGCCGCGCTGAAGCGCGGCGAGGAAGAGCTGGATCGAACGCGGGTCGTTTGCCACCGTGTCGTCTGAGGCGACCAGCACGAGCTCATCGTAGGTCGGGATGCCGAGGCGGTCGACCGGGACGACGCGCGGATGCAGGCCGCGCTGCGCCAGGTCGACGCCCTCGACGTTGAGGAAGCCGCCGAGCATCGCGTCGGCGCGGCCTGAGACGACCGCCGGCAGGAGGCCCTCCTGGACGTTCACGACGTTGACGTCGCCCTCCGACAGTCCGGCGCGCCCGAGGATCGCCTTCAGGAACGCCTGCTGGTAGGGGATGCCCGCGGTGGCGATCGTCTTGCCCTTCAGATCGGCGACGGTCTTGATACCCGCCTTGTCGAGCGAGATCAGCGAGGTGAGCGGCTGCGGGACGATCGCCGCCACCGCCTTCACGGGCAGGCCCTGGTCGCGCGCCAGCATCACCTCGGGCTCGTAGGAGATGGCGAGGTCGGCACGGCCCTCGGCAACCTCCTTGATCGGCGCCGAGGGGTCCGACGGGGCCTGGGGGTGCACGTCGAGCCCCGCGTCGCGGAAGTAGCCCCTGTCGATCGCCTCGTAGATCCCGGCGTGGTCGGGATTGACGTAGAAGTCGAGGGCGAGGGTGATCGAGTCGGTCTGGGTCGACTTGGCGCTCTCGGACTTCTCGCCGCAGCCCGCGACCACCGCCGCGGCGGCCACGGCGCCCGCCACCAGGAGGACGGCGAGGCGCGATCCCGGGAGTCGGCTTGGGGTCACTTGGGGCGGCATCCTTTCAGGCAACCCCGGTCCGCTCGCCGCGGCCCCACCAGGCGAGGCGGTGCTCGGCCACTGCGAGAAGTCCGAAGAGGCAGATCGCGATCGTCGAGAGGACTGTGATCGCCGCGAAGACCCTCGCTGTCTGGAGCTGGTTCTGGAGGTTGAGGATGAGGTACCCGAGGCCCGAGCTCGAGCCCGCCCACTCTCCGAACACGGCGCCGATGACCGCGACCGCTACGGCGATCCGCGCTCCGCTCAGGAAATAGGGGAGCGCGGCAGGAATCTCGACCCGGGTGAGCGCCTGGAGCCGGCTCGCGTCCAGGGTCCGCATCAGCTTCGGGAGCTCCGGGTCGACCGATCGCAAGCCGTCGAGCGTGTTGACCGTGACAGGGAAGAAGCACACCAGCGCGATGATCGCGAGCTTCGGACCGGCTCCGTACCCGAACCAGACGACCAGGATCGGCGCGATCGCGATGATCGGGATCGTCTGGGAGGCGACGAGCAGCGGATAGACGGCGCGGCGGAGGACGCCCGAGAGGTGCAGCACGATCGCGAGGACGAAGCCGACGGCGATCGCGATCGCGAGCCCGCCGAGGACCTCCTTCAGCGTCACCCAAGCGTTCGTCGCGAGCAGGGAGCGGTCGGTCCAGAGCGCCGAGGCGACGTCGCTCGGCGCCGGGACGAGGTAGGGCTTGAGGGACAGGGCGTCGGCGATCACGTGCCAGCGCGCCGCCAGCTCCCAGGCGCCGAGTGCGAGCACGACGAGGATCGCCGGTGCTAGCCAACGCCTCATGCACGCCCTCCCGCCAGCGCCGCGAGCGCACGCTCACGGGCCTCGACGAACGCGAGCGAGGTGACGGCATCGCGCCGCGGCACCGAGCGCGGCGCGGGCCCGGCGAGCTCGGCGACCACCCGGGCTGGTCGCGGCGAGAGGACGATCACCCGGTCGGAGAGGTAGAGAGCCTCCTCCACGTCATGCGTCACGAGAACGGCGGTGCGTCCACGATCCACGAGCGCCGAGGAGAGCCATTCCTGCATCTCCGCCCTCGTGATCGCGTCGAGGCCGGCGAAGGGCTCGTCGAGTAGCAGCAGCGGTTTGCCCGCCAGCAACGTCCGCAGGAAGGCGACGCGCTGACGCATGCCGCCCGACAGCTCGCCCGGACGCGCCTTCTCGAATCCGGCGAGCCCGAACCGCTCGAAGAGCGGTGCGGTCGCGCGGCGCGCGGCGCGCCTCGGCACCCCGCGGTTCCGCAGGGCGAGCGCCGCGTTGTCGATCGCCCGCAGCCAGGGAAGCAGCAGGTCGCGCTGCGGCATGAACGCGCAGCTCGCGAGCCGCCGGTCGGCTTGACGCTCGCCCTCGACCACGATCTCCCCTGCGGACGGGTCGCGGAGACCGGCGATCAGCTCGAGGAGGGTGGACTTCCCGCATCCGGACGGGCCGACCACACCCACGACCTCCCCGGGAGCGGCGGCGAGGCCGATGCGCTCGATGGCCAGGAGCTCGGCGAAGGAGTGGCGCACGTCCCGGACGCTGAGAGCGCTGGAGGCACCGCCCAACGCCGGTGGCACCGGCTCCCTGGCGGGGCTTTCGAGTGAAGGAGGCTCCACCACGGGAGCCTCTGACGTGGACTTCATGCTCCCTCCGCGCGCATTACCGCGACAGGTTCCGAGGGTCAGCGCCAGGCGGTCGTTCCGGGGGCGCTATCTCAGCCCGCTTGCCCGCGAGCACCCCTGTTGTCGTGAGGATTCTAGACCGCCTCGGCCAGAAGCTCGAGCTCGTCGAGGGCATCCGCGAGCCCTACCCGTTTGCCATGGCGCGAACCGCTGCTAGTTGGAGGCTTCGGGGAGCTGCGTCCCGCCCGCCACGACGTTCACGAACCCCTCCAGGTGGCGGGTCGTCCAGCACTCGAATGCGGCGGTCGTGTGCGGCTCGTACGCGGCCATGACCGAATCACCGTAGTTCCAGTAGAGGCGGGGCTCGGGGTTGAGCCAGAACGTCCGCCCCGCGCGATCGGCGATGCGGCCGAAGGCGTCGGCGTGGGGCTCGCGCCCGTTGGTGCGGGCGTCGCCGAGGACGATGAGGGTCGACCGCGGGTCGAGGTCGTCGCCGATCAGCTCGGCGAGCTCGAGCCACACTCGCCCGTAGTCCGTGTAGCCGGAGACGTCGGCGACCCCGCCCTCGCGGCTGATCTTCTCCGAGATCGCGCGGAAGTCGCGCTCGCGCTCGAAGACGTCGGTCACCTCCGAGATCCGCTCGATGAAGACGAAGCTCCGGAGCTTGCGGAACGAGTCGTGCAGCGCGTGAAGGACCGAGAGGAAGAAGACGCTGGCCGAGGTGACCGAGGTCGAGACGTCGCAGAGGACGTAGATCTCGGGCCGGCGGGGCCGGCGGGGCCGGTAGCGGAGGCGCAGCGGAACACCGCCGGTCTCCAGCGAGCTCCGCATCGTGCGCCTGAAGTCGACGGTCGCCCCGCGCCGCCTCCCGCGCTGATCGTGGCCGAGGGTCGCGAGGCGCTTCTTGAGCTGGGCGACCGCGCGGTGGACCGCAGCGAGGTCCTGCGCGGGACTCGTGGGCAGCGTGCGGTCGAGCTCCGCAAGGGGACGGGAGGGGGGGAGCCGCTCGGCCCGCTCGATCGCGCCGCGCTCGAGCTCGCGGCGCAGGTGACGCTCGAAGCGGCCGATTTGGTCACGGTCGAGGGGCGGCTCGTCGCTTCCCTCCGGGGGCCGCGACTGGAGTCCGAGGGCGCGGCGGATCCGCTGGACGTCGACCCCGATCACACCCGAGCCCTCGCCGCGGCGCCCGAACGCGGCGACGGCGAGACGGGCGAGGTCGCGCATCTCTCCGTCACGTCCCTCGGCGATCGCCTGGCGGATCGCCTCGCGCAGGTCGGCGAGGTCGAGTCGCTCCGAGCCCTCGTAGCGGCGATCCTCCGAGATCCCCTGCCCCAGCGCCTCCGCCTCGGCCGCGCGGAAAAAGTAGCGGTCGAAGACGAGGTCGAAGACGCGGCGGTCTTCCTGGGACTTCGCCACAGTGGCGGCGAGCGCCTCTCGGAAGTCGGCCTCGTCGGTCCACGGGACCTCGTCGAGGGCCGCGAACGCGTCCAGGATCTCCGCGGTCCCCACCCCGACCCCCTCGCTTCGCAGCTCCTCGCAGAACGCGACGACGCGCGGCGCGAGCCCGGGGGGGAGGTCGCTCACCCGGCGGCTTCCTCGAGCCCGGCCGGGCCGGAGAGCTTCACGCCCACCCGCTCGGCCACGAGATCGATGTCCGTGCGGTGCTTGACGATGATGCTCATCGTGCGTTCGAAGATGGAGCGGTCGATGTCGTCGGCGCCGAGCAGGAGCAGGGCGCGCGCCCAGTCGATCGATTCCGCTATCGACGGGGGCTTCTTGAGGTCGAGGGCGCGGATCATGTGGATCACCTCGACGAGGCGCCGGGCCAGCCGCTCGTCGAGCTCAGGCGCATGGAGGCGGACGATCTCGATCTCGCGCTCGATCGCCGGGTAGTCGAGCCACAGGTACAGGCACCGGCGCTTTAGCGCCTCCGTCAGTTCGCGGGTGTTGTTCGATGTGAGGACCACGATCGGTCGAGCGACGGCCTCGATCACACCGAGCTCGGGGATCGAGATCTGGAAGTCGGACAGGACCTCGAGCAGCATCGCCTCGAACTCCTGGTCGGTCTTGTCGATCTCGTCGATCAGCAGGACGACGGGCTCGTCCGTCGAGATGGCCTCCAGCAGGGGGCGGGTGAGCAGGAAGTCCTCGGAGAAGATCCCCCCACGCGTCTCCTCCCACCCCGCGGCCTCGTGCGCGGCCGACTCCGCCTGGATGCGCAGGAGCTGCTTGCGGTAGTTCCACTCGTAGAGCGCCTTCGCCTCGTCGAGGCCCTCGTAGCACTGGAGGCGAATGAGGCGGCGGCCGGTCGACCGGGAGATCGCTTTGGCGAGCTCGGTCTTGCCGACGCCGGCCGGTCCCTCGACGAGCACGGGCTTCCCGAGCCGCTCGGCGAGGAACGAGACGAGGGCGGCCGACTCGTCGGCCAGGTATCCGGCCTCGGCAAGCGAGCCCTTGACGTCGGCGACTGAGCTCGGCGGTTCCGGCACCGAACCCATGATAATTCCAGCGATGGTGGTGGCTTCCTTCCTCCCTGACACCACCACGCCCTATTTGGTCCTGCTGGGCATCGGCTTCCTCGTCGGCGGCTACGGCGGCCTGGCGAAGCTGCGCTGGCTTGTGATCTTCGGGATCCTCATCATCCTCGCCGCCGTGATCAGCTTCCAGGTGGCGGTGCGGACGCTGCCCTCGCCGCCAGGGTTCTAGACCAGGGGCCGCGGGGGAGGTTCGGCGGACGTTGCGGCTTGCGAAGCCGCCGTCGTCGGAACCGTCCGGTAGGCTCGCCCGAATCCAGCCCCGACGCGCGCAAGGGACGGTGCGCATCGGTGGAGGCGATGGCCGACGCATCGGATCGACGAGATGAGAGTCCCCTCCCAGAGTCGCACGCATTGAGCCCTGCCCCTAAGCCGCGACTGCGCGCCGTCGAGTCGGACGTCCAGGAGTCGGCCGCGGAGGCGACCGCGGACGCGAGGCGCGCTGCGGCCGATCTGACCGAGGCGGTCGCGGAGGCGCGCCGTGACGGAATCGCCGAGCTTGCCGCTGAGGTCAGGCGGCTGCGCTCGGAGCTGCACATGGTCAGCGAGCGGGTCGACGACGCGGAACGGCGCGCGGCGGCCGCAGATGCGGCGAAGATCGCGGCCGAGGCGCAGGCTCGCGGCGCCGACGAGCTCGCCGAGGCAGCTGCGGCGGACGCCGAGGCCGCCAAGCGCAAGGCGGAGGAGCGCGCGCGAGCCGCGCTAGTGGACGCGCGCGAGCGACTGCGGGGGCGCGCCGAGGAGAAGCTTCGCGCGGCCGCTGCACGCCTCAAGGAGCAGGCCGTCGAGCGCGTCCAGCAGGCCGATCAACGCGTCCGCGCCGCAGAGGTGGAGCGTACGGCGAGCGCGCGGACGGTCGCCGAGGCGAAGGAGCTCGTGGAGGCGGCCGCCCGCGAGGCCGACGAGCGCGTGCGGGCCGCGCAGGAGGCGGCGAGGGTCGAGGCGGAGTCGCGGGCCAAGGTCGAGCGCGAGCTGACCGCGACGCAACGCCGGCTCGATCGCATTCTCGACCGCCTCGCCAGCGAGGCCTCGGAGCGCGCGCGCGAGGAGGCCGAGGCCCGTCTGCTCGAGGAGGCTGCGGCGCTCGAGCGCGAGGCCGAGGCGGCCGCTGAGCGTGCGCGGGCCGACGCGGAACGGCGCGCGCAGGCGCAGATCGAGGCGCGGCTCCGCGAGGAGGAGGCGAAGCTGCGCCAGGAGGCGCGAGGAGCGCGCTCGCGCCGATGCCGATACTCGAATCAAGCAGCTCGAGAACCGCCTTCGGCGCGAGGTCGAGAAGGAGACGCGCGCGGCCGTGAGCCAGGCCGAGCGGGAGGCGGCGCAGCGCCAGGCCGAGCTCGCCGAGCGACTGCGTCAGCGAGCCGACGATGAGGTCGCGGCCGCGGCCGAACGCGCGCGGCGCGCAGCCCTCGAGTCCGCCGACCGATAGCCCGAAGCGCGGGTGGCTCGCTCGAGCTCGCCGACCGCCGTCCTCAGCTGGGAGCCGAGCTCCGATGCCGCCGGCAGCGCGTCCGGGTTCGCGTGGACGGCGAACTGCATGCCGTCTCGGTAGCTGAGGACGCCGATGGCGAGAGCGTGCCCGTCGCTCAGTGGAATCACGGGTAGATGCTCTCGACCGTCGCCCCCGCCACGAAGAGCGGCATGGCGGGACCGGGCACGTTTGAGATCGTGAGGTTGTACATCCGCGGGCTCGCGGCGAGACGCGCCGCGCGCTCCTTGAGGAACCCGGGGAGGGCGCTGGTGGAGCGCAGGATCGCGGCGCTGCCCCCGATCCGGCCCGACTCCTTGAGCTCCTGCATCTGCTGCCGGACCGACTGAAGCCGAGCAGCGGGGTCCGCCGCATCGCACGGAAGATCGATGAAGGCGAACGTGATGCGGTTCCCGCCGTCGTCGCCGATCCTGGCGAACGCTCACCGGCACCATCGCGCGCAGGGGCACTGGCTCCGCGCCGACCGAGGTCGAGAAGCGCCGAAGCGCGGCGGTCGTGGTGGCCAGGACGACGTCGTTCAGCGTCGCCCCGGCACCCTGGCGGATCGCCTTCAGCCGCAGCATGGGGACGGTCTCGGTCACCAGCGTGCGCCGCGACGTGATCGGCGCGTTCAGATACGAGGGCGGCGCCGCTCTGACCGCGTCGCCGATCGCCGAGAAGGCCGCCCGCCGCGTCGTCTCGGCGAGCCGGGCTGAGCGGCGGGGCTGGAGCCCGAGGCGCACGGCGCGGCCGGTGTTCCGGAACTGCTCGACCGCGCCGTCGGCGAGGGCCAGCGTAGCGAGCCGTACGCCCGTGGCGACCGGCTGCGGGCTCCAATCGACCGGCTCCGCCGGCGCGGCCTCCGGCACGAGGTCGAAGAGGAGGGTCCCGAGCTCAACTGCGGCGATGCCGTCGACCATCGCGTGGTGGACCTTGCCGACGATCGCCGCCCTCCCACGTCCGACCGCGGGGATCGCGAGGAGGCTCCAGAGCGGAATCGATCGGTCGAGCGGCTCCGAGAGGAACGAGTCGGCCAGCGATCGCGCCGCGTCGACGCCCACCCGCGAGGCGTCGGCGCAGCGGATGTGCCGCTCGAGCCGGAAGTCGGGATCGTCCGCCCACGCCGGCTCGCCCAGCGGCAGCGCGTGAAGGCGCTGGCGGAAACGCGGCGCGAGGTGGAGCCTCGAGGCGATGCGAAGCGAGAGGAGCTCGACGTCGAGGCTCGCCTCGCCCTCCGGGAGCCGCAGCCAGGAGAGCCAGCCGATGTGCATGTGGGCGGTCGCGCTCTCGACGCGGAGGAATGAGGCGTCGAGAGCGCTGAGCCGCTGCACGGTCGGATCATCCGCCTCGGAAGGGGTCCACACATTGGACAGAGGGAGCCAGTTGGCTCCCTCTGCTTGTACGCCCGGTCGAGAGGAGGACCGGGGACGAGGAGCCGCAGCCCCTCGTCCCCGGTCGGCATGCGCGCTACCCGCTTGTCTCGGGTGCCGCCATCGCCGCCCCCGACGCCGCGCGCTGGCCGGCCCTGCCCCGGGACGCCGTCCGGGAACCCGAGCGACGGGACGTCGGAGGGGTACACCTCGTGTCCGTGGACCGCGAGGTCGCCCTCCTCCATGTCCTCCTCGCTCATCCGCAGCGGTACGAACAGCTTCACCAGCCGCAGGAGGATGTAGGTGCCGATCGCGCACCACACGATCACCCACAGCGCCGTCAGCGCCTGCCACTTGAGGAGCTCGAAGCCCGCCGCCCGAGACCAGGCCCGACGCGGAGACGCCGAACGCAGTGGCCATCGCCGAGTTGGCGAAGACCCCGACCAACAGCCCGCCTGCGAGTCCCGCGAAGCCGTGCGTGTACACGACGCCCGAGGGTGTCGTCGACGTTGCGGAACGGCGACATCCGGCTCAGGTAGTTGAGCGCCAGGTAGACGATCGACGCCGCGATCACGCCGATCGCGATCGCCCCCCAGCCGTTGACGAAGCCGGCGCCGGGAGTGATCGCCACCAGGCCCGTGATCATGCCGTTCACCGAGCCGATCAGGCTCGGCTTGCGGCCGGTGGCGTAGTCCCAGCCGACCCAGACCAGGAACGCCACCGCCGTGCAGAGGTTCGTGTTCAGGATCGCGGCCGACGCATCCGCGTTCGCCAGGTACGGGTCACCGCCGTTGAACCCGTTCCAGCCGAGCCACAGCAGGCCCGCGCCGACCGCGACCATCGCCAGGTTGTTCGGAGCGTCGACCTCACGATCGCGCTGGAGGCGCGGCCCGACGACCGCGGCAGCGACGAACCCGGATACGCCGGCGGCGAGGTGGATCACGTAACCACCCGAGAAGTCGAGCGCGCCGTGCTGGGCGAAGTAGCCGCCGCCCCAGATCAGGAACGCGTTGACCGTGTAGATCAGGCTCGACCAGAGGATCACGAACGGGATCCACGCCTTGAAGTTGATCCGGCCGAGCACCGAGCCCAGCATCAGGATCGGCGTGATCGCCGCGAAGACGAACTGGAAGTACGCCAGCGTCGACTGCGGGATGGCCAGCTTCCCGACGTCGCCGAGCAGCGGGATCGTTCCCTGGTGCAGCAGCGACGAGCTGTCCAGGATCGGTCCCGGCTTCCCGATGAAGTTGCCGAGGAACGTCGCCGCCGTCCGGAGCCGAAGATGTGGATCGGCGACCCGAAGCCCATCTTGAACCCGTAGCCGACCCAGACGACCAGCACGAGCGCGAAGGCGATGAACGCCATCATCATCGAGTTGACCGACCATCTCTTCTGCATCACGCCGCCGTACAGAACGACGAGGCCGGGGACGCTCATGAGGCCGACGAGCGTCGCGGCGGTCATCATCCACGAGTTGTCTCCGGGGCTCAACCAATCCACTTTTCGAGTTCCTTTCCGATCACGGGCACGCCATCCGGACGCGCCCCTGGGGCAGTCGCCGAGAAGGGTGCCGGATCGAGCGTCCCGCAACCTCATCCAGGGGTCCAAACCTCGGCGGCCGCCGTTCGCCCGGCTGTCGAATCCACGCCTGGACCGTGTGTAAGGGGTGCCGCGCGGCGTGGCCATCCGGCGCGACGCCACGCTAAGGTCGCGGCACGGTGCCTCTCGAGGGACATTGGGGGCGTGTCAACACGCCGGTGCGCTCGCTCAACAGGCGCGAGCGGCTCGTGGCGATCGTCGCAAGCGCGGCGGTCGTGGTGGCCATCGTGGCCATCGTGGCCATGACCGGCCGGCAGGTCGCGGCCGGCCCCCGGGCCGGGGTGCATCCGCGCCAACGTGGCGATGGTGATGGGCGCCGAGGAGCTCAACCTCTGCGGCCGCCACGCCCGTCGCACCTGCGCCCAGCACGCGGGCGACCCAAATCCGGTCGCGCGCACGATCGAGGCCGCCTGCCGCGAGGCGGGGATCCCGGCGCGCTCCTAGACGCTAGTCGCCGGCGCCTCGGTAGCTCGACGCGGCCCCGCGAAGCACGTCGATCATCGTCGTGACGGCGGGCATCATCGCGGTCCCCCGCGGCGTCGCGGCGATCACGCGGCGAACGGGCGGACCGGGGCGGAGGGGCGGATCGCGATGTCGTCGCGGACGCTCGAGAGCGCGAGCTCCGGGATCAGCGCGACGCCGACCCCGGCCGCCACGAGTCCCTGGACGGTCAGGTAGTCGTCGCTTTCGAAGCTCACGCTGGGCTCGAAGCCGGCCCGGTGGCATGAGCGAACCACGTGGCGCGCGCACGGGCTCGCGGACGACGTTTGCACCCACGACTCGCCGCTCAGCTCGCCGAGCGCGATCGTCTCCTTCTCCGCCAGGGGATGGCCAATCGCGAGGGCGAGGCGTAGCTCCTCCTCGAGGAGGTCGAAGCGCCGCACGCCCGCCCCCAGGCGCTCGCTGACCCCGCGGAACTCGTAGACGAGCACGAGGTCGAACTCGCCCGCGCGGAGCCTCGGAACGATCTCCTCGGGCTCGCCCTCGGCCAGGCTCAGCTCGACCTGGGGATGCGAGGCGCGGAAGGTCGCGATCGCCTTCGGCATCACCGTCGCCCCGGCCGTGGGGAACGACGCCATGCGCAGGCGCCCGCCGCGCGCGCCCGCGATCGCGGCCACCTCCTCCTCGGCGGCGTCGAGCTGGGCGAGGATGCCGTCGGCCCGCTCGACGAGCGCGGCGCCGGCCGCGGTCGGCCTCACCGCCCCGCGGTCGCGCTCGATGAGCGTCACGCCGAGCTCGGCCTCCAGCGTCGCCACCGCCTGCGACACGGCCGACTGCGTGTAGGAGAGCACCGTTGCCGCCTCGGAGAACGAGCCGCGCGCGGCGACCTCGCGGAGGATCTTGAGCCGGCCGACGTTCAGCATTACTGGAGCTAATTTAGACCATCAGCAAGATCACTTGTACTGATCGCAGGACAGTGTGATCATGCGTCGAAACGAGCAACGGAAAACGCAATCAAGCTTTCGGAGGTCAACGCAATGCCCAGGATCATCGTGTCCTACGACGACACCCACAACGACCGTGACGCGCTGGCGCTCGGGCGGCTGCTCGCCGTCGAGGGCGCGGAGCTCTCCCTCGCGTACGTCCGCCACGCTCCGGTTCGGCCAGCGGGACCTCGAGGCCGACGAGCAGCGCCAGGCGGAGGCGCTGCTCGCCAACGGGGCGGCCGAGATCGGCGCTCCCGAGGTAGAGCGCCACGTCGTCCTCCACGCCTCGACCGGAGAGGGACTTGCCGAGCTCGCCGAGCGCGAGAACGCCGACGTCGTCGTGTTCGGCTCCGAGTACCGGACCGCCCCGGGCGCCGTCGTACCCGGCACGTCGGCCCAGCGCCTGCTCAGCGGCGGCAGCACCGCCGTCGCGATAGCGCCGGCGGGCCTTCGCTCGAGCGCCTCGGTGCGCGTGGGTACTGTCGGCGTCATCGGCGACGACGAGGCCGCCACGGAGACCGGCCGCTCGCTGGCGAAGGCACTCGGCGCGGAGCTCGCGGACCCCGATCACGTCGACGTCGACCTCCTGGTTGTCGGCTCGCGCGAGGGAACGCCAGAGGGTCGCGTCGAGCTGACCGCCAGCGCGGAGTACGCGATCGAGACCGCGACCGCACCGGTGATCGCCGTGCCTCGCGGCGTTCCGGTGGAGTTCACCGAGACCGTCGCTGCGTAGGCCGCTCCCGGCTGCTCGGAGTCGCAACCAAGAGGCGGCTCGGTCGGCCACGCGTCACGCGGGGAAGTCATCTGCCAGCGCGCGAAGGGCCTTGACCGCCTCGAGCAGCACCCCAGGCTCCACCTCCCCACCTGATTCGAGGAGCACCCTTGCGCCGTCGAGCTCGGCGAGCACCGTGATGCGCCTGGGCGGTGGGGCCGCCGCCAGGAGCCGCCTCGTGACATCCTCGCCACTTCGCTCGGCCGCATTCCACCCCTGGCCGTAGGCAAGGTCCTGGGGCGCAAGCTCGACGCCTTCGATGATTCGCAGGCTGCTTTCGCGGGGCTCCCATCGGCGGTCGCCGAGCTCGACCTGCCGGCCGGAGAGCCATGGCTCGACGATCGTCTCGCGCAGCGTCGCCTCGCTGAGGTTGAACGCCCACGCGCGGCGGACGGACCGGCGGATCTCCACGTGGTAAGGCATCCGCGCCGGCTATCGCGGAAGCGTCGGCTCGAGGATCCGGTACGCCTTGATCCCGAGGCCGAGGCGCTCACGATCCTCGCCGAGCGCCGGGTCGAGGCCGGTCAGCTCGCGGATGCGCGCGAGCCGGTGCGCCACCGTGTGGCGATGCGCGTACACCGCGCGCGCCGTCGCGTTCATGTTGCAGTCGTTGCCGAGGTAGGACTCGAGGGTGCTGAGGAGGTCGGTGCGGTACTCACGGTCATGCTCGACCAGCTGCTCAACGGTTTCCGCATAGAAGCGACGCACCTCGTCGGGGTCGGTCGCCATCGCCCGGAAGAGGAGGCGGTAGACGCCGTCGCCAAGGCCCTCGGCGAGGTGGTCGGCGATCCGGTCGTCGACGGCGACCACCTCGAGCATCAGCTCCGCCTCCGCGACGGCGCGGCCGAGGTCGGCGGGGTTCGCGTAGAAGGACGAGAACGCCGCGGGGCCGTGGGCTCGTAAGCGGGAGGCCAGCGCGCTCGCGGAGCCGGCGGTGCGCTCAGGCGCGTCGTCGCCCCCGCGAGCGGGCAGGATCGCGTAGATCCGAACGGGGGCCTCAGCCGGGTCCGCGCCGTCCTCGATCGCGATCCGCAAGGGGCTCCGCGATCGCCCCGGGGTGCTCGCTGGTGATGAGCGCAGCCGCGTGCCGCGGGCGTGCCGACCGGATCTCCGCGACGAGCGCGACCGCCCCCCGGCTGAGGTCGCAGCCCAGGCGCGCGGCGCGGCGGACGATGTCGGGAGGGACGGCGCTCCCCTCCCTGAGGTCCTCGAGGAGGGTCCCGCGGACCTCCCCGGCCACCTCGTCTCGCGCGGTGGCGACGGCGACCTCCGTGAGCGCCGCGAGGGCGGCCGTACGCAGGACCTCCGCGCGGTCTACCGCGAGCTCGGGCAGGCCGTTGCGCTCCGCGCGGAGCGCGACGACTATGCCGATCGGCTCGCCGCCCGCCAGCACGGGCTCCAGGGCGTCGACCGTTCCCGGCTCCGCGGCGCCCTCGCCGCGGCCGAGGCCCGCCGCGTAGGCCTTGAGCTCCCCGAGGTCGAGGCCGACGTCCGAGCACGCCGACATGCCTCGGGCCGGGAGGAGGATCGCCACCGGGCGCCCGGCTTCGGCCGCGGCCAGCTCGGCCACCCCGGCCAAGCCCTCGCCGGCGAGGAGCGCTCCCAGCATCCTCGCGTGTAGGTCCTGCATGGACTATGCCGGTCGAGGGTCAGTCCATCTAGAGCGTGGGGAGGTAGCGCTCGAGCTCCCAGCGGCTGACCTGGATCCGGTACTCCTCCCACTCCTCGCGCTTGAGATCGACGTAGCGCGGGAAGATGTGCTCGCCCAGCGCCTTCCGGACCAGCTCCGACTCCGCGAGCACCTCGATCGCCTCTCCGAGCGTCTCAGGGAGCTGCTCGATGCCGCGCTCGACGCGCTCGTCGTGGGTGAGGTCGTAGAGGTTGCGCTCCATCGGCTCCGGCAGCTCGTAGCCCTTCTCGATCCCCTCGAGCCCCGCGTGCAGCATCGCCGCGAACGTGGTGTAGGGGTTGCACGACGGGTCCGGGCAGCGCAGCTCGCAGCGCGTCGCCTGCTCCTTGCCGGGGTGGTACACCGGCACGCGGACCAGCGCCGAGCGGTTGCGCTGCGACCAGGCGACGTACACCGGCGCCTCGTAGCCCGGCACCAGCCGCTTGTAGCTGTTGACGTTCGGAGCGAACAACGCCGCGATCTCCCGCGAGTGCTTCAGAAGGCCGGCGATGTACGACTTGGCCGTCGCCGACAGGTGGTGGTCGCCGGACTCGTCGTAGAACGCGTTCTTGCCGTCCTTGAAGAGCGACTGGTGGGTGTGCATCCCCGAGCCGTTCTCGCCGAAGAGCGGCTTCGGCATGAACGTCGCGTAGACGCCGTGCTGGGCGGCCACCTCCTTGACCGCGATCCGGTACGCCATCGCGTTGTCCGACATCCGCAGCCCCTCGGCGTAGCGCATGTCGATCTCGTGCTGCGACGGCCCGACCTCGTGGTGCGTGTACTCGACCGGGATGCCGAGCGTCTTCAGCGCGTTGACGGTGTCGCGGCGCAGGTCGGAGCCGGCGTCGAGCGTCGTCAGGTCGAAGTACCCGCCCTTGTCGAGGATCACCGGCACGCCGTCCTCGCCGAGCTCGTCGGAGGCGAAGTAGAAGAACTCGAGCTCCGGCCCGATGTTGAACGTGTCGAACCCGAGCTCCTCGGCCCGGGCGAGAGCTCGCCGCATCACGTAGCGCGGGTCACCCTCGTAGGGCTCGCCGCCGGGCTTCAGCACGTCGCAGAACACCCGGGCGACGTTCCCCTTGTCGCCGTTCGTCCGCCACGGCAGCACCGCGTAGGTGTCGGGGTCGGGCATCGCGATCATGTCCGACTCCTCGATCCGGTTGAAGCCCGTGATCGACGATCCGTCGAAGCCCATTCCCTCCTCGAAAGCGCCCTCGAGCTCCTCGCGTCCGACGGCGAAGCTCTTCAGCTGGCCAAGGACGTCGGTGAACCAGAAGCGGACGAACTCCACGCCGTCGGCCTCGACCTGCTTGAGGAGGTCGGCTGGCGCTCGTCTTGGGCTCGGGGATGGCGACTGACATCAGGGGTGGCTCCTTGCGTCGTTTGTGGGCATCGAATTCGTCCGCCGACGGTGCCGTGGCGGGCGAAGCGGGAGCGGTGATCAGATTGCGCCGCCCAAGTTAGGGCCAGGCGCGCCGCGAGTCTTTATCCCGTTGTCGAGACTTCGGCGCCGGGGTTTGTACCAGCGGTAGGGAGCAAGACGCCCGCAGGGTCGACAGCCTGGCCATCCGCCTCGACCGAGAGCTCGGCCCCTTCCATCGCTCCCTCGATCGACTCCGCGCGGCTGCCCGAGCGCATCCCAGCGCTCCCGCGCGTCGGCGTGGAGGTCGTCGAGGGCCTCGTCCGTGTGCAGCGGATCGTGGTGGAAGAGGAGGAGGCGGCGGGCGCCGACCCGGCTCGCGAACGCGAGCGTGTCGCCCACGGCCGAGTGGCCCCAGCCCACGTGCTCGGGGTACTCCTCGTCGCTGTACTGGCAGTCGTGGATGAGGAGGTCGGCGTCGCGAGCGAGGTCGAATCCCGAGATCCACTCCGGCTCGAGACCGGCGAGGGGCGCGCCGAGTGCCGGCTCGTGATCGGGGATGTAGCAGAGGGATGTATCGCCCTCGGTGATGCGGTAGCCCAGCGTCGGCCCGCGGTGCGTGACGGCCTCCGCGCGGATCGTCGCGCCGCCGATCTCCCATTCGCTGGCCGGGGTGTCCGAGAACTCCAGCGAGCACGGAAGCTCGCGGACCTCGACCGGCGAGAGCGGCGCCGAGATATACCGGGCGATGCGCGCCTCGAGGGAGGCCTCCGGCGAGGCCGGTCCCCAGATCGTGATCTCCGCGTCGCTGCGGAAGCAGGGCGGGAAGAACATGAGGCCCTGGATGTGGTCGAGGTGCAGGTGGGTGAGGAGGATGCTGATGGTCGGCCGCGCGCCGAGGCCGAGGCCGAGGGTCCGGATGCCCGTGCCCGCGTCGAGGATCAGCTCCTCGCCGCTCGCGAGCGTCACCTGCACGCACGAGGTGTTGCCCCCGTACCGATTCATCTCCGGGCCGGGAGCCGGGACCGATCCGCGCGCGCCCCAGACCTTGACCTTCATCCGCCCGCCTCCTCGCCGTTCTGCGGCCACCAGAGGATCATCGCTCCGCTCTCCTCGTCGTTGGATCCGACGAGCGGAAAGGCGCTCGCCTCGATCGCGTGCTCGGTGCCGTTCGAGGCGCGGATCCGGAACTCCCCGTGCCCCGGCCGTCCCTCGCGCAGGGTCGGCGTCAGCGGCAGCTGGTCGACGGGAATCGGGTCGCTCTCGTCGCCGAGCGGGCCGAAGGTGGAGGTCCACTCCCCGGCAGTCATCTGCCCCGCCTCCTCGAACGACCGCCCGAGCAGCGCGCCCGCGGCCTCGTTGTAGAAGAGGAGCCGCGCGTCGCTGTCGACGAGGAACGCCGGCGTCGAGATGCTCGTCAGCAGGTTGCGGGCGAGGATCAGCTCGAGCGGTTTTTGAGACCCGTTGTCGGTCACTCCCACGCGGATTCTTCCACCCCGGCGGCCTCCGTGTGCGGATTGCCGCGAGCCTGGACTTAAGCGACCGGCGCGACGAAAGTGCGGTTGCCGGCGCGGACGCCGATCGACTGCGCCTGCGAGGGGCGAAGCGAGGTGCTCAGCGCGGCGCCGTCGCTCCCGCCCTCGTAGCGATACCGGAAGGACCCGGCCGCAACGCGCGTGCCATCGCCCGTCCGAAGCCAGACCTTGCAGCGCGTCCCGGGGGTGATGCCGCGCACCTGGAGGCTGATCTCGCTGCCCCAGGGCCGCGGCGCGAGCGAGGCGCCGATCTCCACCCCGCGCGGGGTGGAGGTGAACGCGACCCGCTGGGGCGCCGCGACCGGGGGTGAGCCCGATTCGCCCGCGCCATCCAGCGCGACGACCACGGCCGCCGCCGCGCACGCGGTCGCGGCCGCCGCGACCCCGAGCCGGATTCGCCGGCGCCGTCGCGCGCGGCGCTCCGCGCCGATGCCGCGGGCGACCTTGAAGGCGAGCGAGCGCGGGGGTGTCGCGCCCGAGCCGAGCTGCTCGGGGTCCGCGAGCGGCAGCGCCTCGGCCACCGGGACGAGCAGCTCGAGCTCGGCGCGGCACTCGGCGCAGCCGTCGAGGTGGGCCTCGACGGCTGCGCGCTCGTCGGCATCCAGCTGGTCCAGCACGAAGGAGCCGAGCTCCTCGCGCCAGCCCCTGCAGTCGTCAGCCTTCATATCCCAGCTCCTCGAGCGCGTTGCGAAGCGCGCGGAGCCCGTAGTAGACGCGGCTCTTGATCGTCCCCTCCGGGACACCGAGCTCGCTGGCCACCTCGGCGTACGGTCGGCCCTTGAAGTACGTCTCGACGATCACCTGCCGGTGCGACGTGCCGATTCTCCGCAGCGCCTCCTCGACCTGCCAGGCGAGGAGCGCCCGCTCGAGTGGCTCGTCGCTTCCCTCGGGCGCTTCGTCGAGCACCTCAGGGCGCGCGGAGCGCGCGCGCCCGAGGTCGATCACGACGTTGCGGAGGATCGCGAAGAGCCATGTGCGAAGCGAGCCGAGCTCGGGGTCGAATCGCTCGCCGGCGCGCCAGGCGCGGATGAACGTCTCCTGCACGGCCTCCTCGGCGAGGCCGCTGTCGCGCAGCGAGCGCAGGGCGAAGCCGTAGAGCTCGCCCCCGTGAGCCGCGTAGGCCTCGCGGACGCGGGCCTCGCCGATCAGCGGCCGCCGCGCCCATCCGTGAACGCTCGCGAGGTTTCAGCCATCAGGGGAGATACTGGCAGCGCCGTCGCCGGGTTCAAGCCTCAAGCGAGCCGCGGGCGGCGCCGATACGTGAGGCGTGCGCGCCTCGCGGGAAGCAAAGGCCCAGGCGACCGAGCTCGCCGTCGCGCGGGCGCGGATCGCCGAGCTCGAGGAGCGCCTCGCGGAGGTCTCGAGCCGCGACACGGTCGTTCCAGGCCTGCTCTCCCTCGCGGCCTTCCGCGGCCAGCTCGAGGTCGACGTCCAGCGCGCCCACCGCTACGGCCGTGCGCTCTCGGTCGCGCTGATCGACGTCGATCGCTTCCGCTGCCTGAATCTCGAGCACGGGTACGCGGCCGGCGACGCGGTGCTGGCCGCCGTCGGTGCCGCCATCGCCCGCAGCGTCCGTGGGTCGGACCTGGCGTGCCGCACGGGAGGCGACGAGTTCGCCGTGCTCTTCACCGAGACCGACTCGAGCGCCGCCGCGCGGGCGATGGAGAGGGTCGTCCTCGAGCTGCGAAACGTCGACGCCGACGAGCGTCAGCGAGGTCAGCGCCTCGGCGGGCGTCGCCGAGCTTCTTGGCTCGGAGGGCCCCGAGGCACTGCTCGCCCGCGCCCGCGACGGCCTCGAGATGGCCCGCTCAGACGGTGGCGGGCGCGTGTTCTCGGCAGGCGCGGACGGGGCGGCCCGTAACCGCCCCCTGGATCGGAGCGTTACCTAGTCGACCAGCTTGCCGATCTTGAAGATCTTCGTCCCGCAATCCGGGCACGTGCCCTGGATCGCCGGACGGCCGTTCTTCATCGTGACCTGCTGCGGGTCCTGGATCTCGACCTTCTTGCGTTCCTTCACGCAGTAACCGGTCGCCATAGGTGCTCCTTTCGAGCTGCTCTCTCGCGTTCCCGGTCAGGCGTCGCCCAGCCGCGCGGCGAACGTAGAGCACGGGGCGGACGCTGTACAGGCATAAGAGTGCGAATTGTTACAAGCGCTGGGCACGGATCGCCCACGTTGCGGGCTCCTACGTGGGGCGAACCTCGGCGACCTCGCCGTCGAACGGCAACCCGGCCTCCACCCACGCCTGCAGCCCTCCCTCGATGTGGTAGGCGTCCCAGCCCGCCTGCCGGAACGCCTCGGCCGCCATGCCGGAGCGGTTCCCGGCCCGGCAGACGAAGAGGACCGGGCGATCCCGCGGAAGCTCCTCTGCGCGCGAGGTCAGCTCGTTGACCTCGATGCGGCGCGACGTGGGCGAGGTGGCCGGCCTCCCACTCGTAGTCGCGCCTGACGTCGACGACCTCGGCCTCGCCGCCGTCGATCAGCTCGGCTGCCTTCGCGGGCGGCAGGTGGATGCTGACCGCGGCTTCCTCGCTCACCTGAACCAGCTTATCCCTACCATTGCGCCCTCTCGCCCGCGACTCGAAGGAGCCCAGCCACATGCCCGAAGCCGTGATCGTCGACGCCGTCCGGAGCCCGATCGGGCGCGCCTTCAAGGGATCTCTCGCCCAGCTTCGCCCCGACGAGACCGCGGCCTACGTGGTCGACCAGCTCCTCGAGCGGAACCCTGACGTCGACCCGGCGCTCGTCGAGGACGTCTTCTGCGGCTGCGGCATGCCGCAGGGCCTTCAGGCCTTCAACATCGGCCGGATCATCGTCCTGCTCTCCGAGAAGCTCAGCCAGGAGACCAACGGCGTCACGATCTCCCGCTACTGCGCGTCGAGCCTCGACGCCATCCGCCACGCCGCGAACGCCGTGAAGGCTGGGGAGGGCGACGCCTACATCGCCGCCGGCGTCGAATGGGTGAGCCGCTACAACGAGCGCACCGAGCCCGCCGGCGCCGCCGACCAGAACCCGAAGCTCCAGGGCAACGACGGCACGCCCAACGCCTACATCGAGATGGGCCTCACGGCGGTGAACGTGGCGAACCGGTACGAGGTGAGCCGCCCCGACATGGACAAGTACGCCCAGCGCTCGCAGGAGCTTGCGGTCGGCTCGCAGGAGTCGGGCTTCTTCGACCGCGAGATCGTCCCCGTCGCCGACCACGAGGGCAACGAGGTCGCGAAGGACGACGGCCCGCGCGCGAGCTCGACGCTCGAGAAGCTCGCCGAGCTGCCCGAGGCCTTCGGCGGCGGCGGCGTCACCGCCGGCAACTCCTGCCCGCTGAACGACGGCGCCGCCGCGGTCCTCGTCATGTCCGACACCAAGGCGAAGGAGCTCGGCCTCGACGCCGCGAGCGAAGCTCGTCACCGCGGCGACGATCGGCAACGAGCCCGAGTACATGGGCGTCGCGCCGATCGGCGCGATCAAGAAGGTCCTCGACCGCGCCGGCATGACGATGGACGACATCGGCGCCGTCGAGCTCAACGAGGCGTTCGCCGCCCAGGTGATCCCGATCATGGCCGAGTGCGACATCCCGCTCTCCAAGCTCAACACCCACGGCGGCGCGATCGCCCTGGGGCACCCCTTCGGGATGACCGGCGCGAGGATCATGACCACGCTCCTGAACGTCATGGAGACCGACGACCACGAGGTCGGCCTCGAGACGATGTGCGTCGCCGGCGGCCAGGGCGAGGCGATGGTCGTCGAGCGCTTGGGCTGAGAGCTAGCGCGAACCGTCTATCGTCACGCTCAACGTGCCGCCCGTTTCCTCGACGGAGCTCACTGAGGGCAGCTCGCGGATCGCACGCACGAGGGACTCGCGTTCGACCGCTCCCACCGACGCGCGCACCCGGCCCCCTGTGAAGCGGCTGACGTAGACGCTCGCCACCTCGTCGCGGGTCGCGAGCTCCGACTCGAACGCCAGCACGTCCGCGAAGGCCGGAAACGGCCCGGCGTCGAGCTCCAGGCGGACGAGCGCGGCGGCCACCGCCTCGCGCTCCGGCGCTTGACCGGGCTCTTCCACACGAGGTTCCGAGGGCTCGGCCGCGCGAGGCTCCTGGACCTCGGCCACGCGAGGCTCCTGGGCGAAGTCCGGGGGCGCCGGGGCCGGTGCGCTCCGGGCCCGGCGGGCGTCCTCCGCGAGCCGCTCGAGCGTCTCCCTCGACTCGCCGAGGACGCGGGAAATGTCCTCCCGCAGGCGGTCGCGCACGCCGTGAAGGCGTTCGACCTCGGATGTGGCATTCCCGATGAGCTCGCGAAGCTCGCTCCACATCCGCTCGCGCTCGGCTTCCGCTTCCGCGATCAGCGCGCCGGCTCGGTCCTGCGCCTCGCGCTCGATCGCCGCCGCGCGCGCGTGGGCCGCATCCTCGATCTCCATGACGAGGCGGTGGACGCTCTCGATCGTTCGGACCGCCTGCTCGGAGACCGAGCGGGCGGGCTGTGAGGAGCGCGCCGCAAGCGCCTCCGAGGTCGTGTCGAACTCGCGCTCGGCGCTCATCAGGCGGCGGAGCGCCGCCTCGACCTCCTCGGTTCCACCCGCTGGCTCGCCGCTTTCCATGGGCCGCTCGCGCAGCTTAGGCCCTTGCGGCGATGTAGTCGGCGACTCGCTCCGTCGCGGTACGAAGCCTGCGGAAGTACGCAGCACGAGACAAGGAGAGCTCCTCCGCCGCGAGCTCGTGGCTCGGGGCCGGGTCGAGGTAGCCGCGAACGAGCACCGCCCGAAGCTGGCGCTCTCCCTCGGCGCGGCCGAACGCGTTCTCGGCGGCGTCCTCGAGCAGCGCCCGCACCGAGCCCGCCCTCTCCTCGAGCCCCTCCCCGCTTGCCAGCGGGTTGGCCGCGAGCTCGTGCGGGAGGTCGAGCTTGCGGAGCGCGTCTCGGACCGCGTCTCCCTTCGGCTCCGAGCCACCGGCAACCTCCGGCGGCTCGAGGCCGAGCTCGCGGTAGATCAGGTCGCGCTGGGCGGCGAGCAGGCCGCCGTGCCCGTAGTCGACGAGATAGCACCGATGTTCGAGCCCGCCGCTCACGAAGTCGAGCTCGGGGAGGTGCTCGCCCGCGAGCGCGGTGACGAACTCGATTGCCCCCGGCATCTTCGGATCGATCGGCACGTACGCGTAGCGGGGGTTGTGCCGGGCCGACCGCAGGACGCCGGCCATGCCGAGCATTCCCATGATCCCCGACTCCGGGTCGCGGGTGAAGTCGATCGCCTCGCGCCACACGATCGACTCAGCCTGGATGCCGCGCTTGCGAGCGTGGGCGAGGCGCGGGCCGAGCACGGGGTCCTCCGAGGCGAACTCCGGCGCGCCTCGCGGGGTGAGCGTGATCGTGTACCCGCGGAGGTTGTCCTCGGAGTCACGGACGACGGCGACGTGCTGCGGGGCCTCGGCGAGGAAGCGGCTCGTCCCCTCGAGCAATGCCTCTCGCCGCGTGCCGCACAGCATCTGCTCGATCACCTCCGTGTCGCCGGGACGGGCCCCCTCGAGGTGGTAGACGGCGCTGCCGCCCCACGAGAACCCGGATCTCACGACGGGGTCCTCGACCAGGTGGGAGAGGTCGATCGACAGCATCAGCCGCCCGGTTTGCACCGCGCGCTCGTACAGGTGCTCGGCGATGCGACGGCGCAGGTCGCGCTCGAGGTCCGGGTTGCGACGGCGGAGCACGGCGTGAAGCGTCCGAGCCACGAGGTCGTGGTAGGCGATGCCCTCGCCCAGCGGCTCGGTGGTGTTCCGCGCGGCCAGCCATTCGAACTCCGCGTGCGGGTCGCAGCCCGGGACGGCGTCTCGCAGCAGCTCGGGCGTCGTCACGCGCGCGATCGCCGCGGCCCCGATCGTGGGCAGGTGCGGACCCGCGACGTCATCGTCGGTGAGCCTCCGCACGAGCTCCTCGATCAGCTCGGGACGTTCGAGGTCGCGGCTCGGGCTCCAGTCGGCATCGGCGTGCGCGGACGTGGCCGCCAGGCTCAGCGCCAGGGGCGAGCCCTCCGCCCACTGGACCACCAGGCGCGCCTGCGGGTCGGGCATTCCGCGTGCGCGGAGAAGCTCGAGCCCGTCGGGCTCGGGAAGCGCCGCGAGCTCGAGGTCCGCGCATACGCCCTCCCAGCCGCCGCGAAACCAGGCTTCCTCCGGCCGGGCCCGCCCGGCGAGGATCACGCGGGCGGCCTCCGGGAAGCGAGGGAAGGATGGCCCGCCGTATGTAGCCGGTGAGCGAGGCGATGCGCTCGAGGGAGTCGAAGATGACGAGGGGCCGCTTCTCACCGGCGATGTCGGCGAGCGGCTCGGACAGCGCGTCCGGCGCGGGGGGCACGTCCCGGCCCTCCACCCAGCGGACGGTGTACCCGCGGTCCTCCGCGCGGCGCGCCACCTCGCGGAGCATCGCGCTCTTCCCGATGCCCCCCGGCCCGTGGACGAGCAGGACGCTCAGTACGGACTCGAGGTCGAACAGCCGCTCACAGGCGGCGAGCTCGTAGGCGCGGCCCACGAACCGGTCGGCGTCGCGCTCCGCGAGCCGAGCCCCAAGCGTCCCCTGCGGGCGCACGTTCCTGCCGTCAGCGCCCGACGATCTCCACCTCGATCTCGCTCGGGTCGCGCGCGACGATCGACCCGTCAGCCTCGGGCTCGACGCGGAGCCGCGTTCCGGCCTCCTCGATGGCGGGGCTCGAGGTCATTAGCTGAAAGCGCTCGAGGCCGATCGCACCCGGCGACGGCGGTGGCGCACCGGGGCCGTTCCATGTGTTGAGCCCCACGTGGTGGTGGTAGCCGCCGGCGGAGATGAAGAGCGCGCCCGGGTAGGTGCGGACGGTGACGTCGAAGCCGACGCCGTCGCACCAGAAGCGCTCCGATTCGCGGGATGTCAGCGACGTTCAGGTGCACGTGGCCGATCCTGGTGGCGGCGTCAGACCCGATCGGCCGCCTCGCCCGGAAGCTCCGAAATCACTGCCGTCGAGGTCGAGCGGAAGCGTCGCCATGCGGATCGTCTCGCCGTCGCGCGGCCATTCCTCGCGCGGACGGTCCCGGTAGATCTCGATGCCGATGCCGTCCGGATCGTCTAGGTACAGCGCTTCGCTCACGAGGTGGTCGGACGCGCCGGTCAGCCGCCATCCGGCATCGACCAGGCGCCGCAGCGATCGGGCGAGCTCGACGCGCGAGGGCACGAGGATCGCGAAATGGAAGAGCCCCGTGGTGCGCGGGGGCCGCGGCGGCGCCTCGGGCTCGCCCCGCAGGACCACCAGGGCCTCGCCGCCCGCGCCCAGCATCGCCTCGGCGTCGAGCTCGCGACCTGTCACCTCGAACCCGATCGCCCGCTCGTAGAAGGCGACCGAGCGGTCGAGGTCGCGAACGACGAGCTCCACCGCCCCTATGCGGGTCTCGTCAGGAAGCGACGGCACCCGTCAGTCCTGGAACAGCGCGTACCCGTACTCGCCGCGCTTGTAGGCGAGCTTCGCGATCGCTCGCATCCGCTCGTCGTCGTTGCGCTCGATCTGGCGGAAGCGGGCACGGACCCGATGCGCGGCGCGCGTGCAGAAGGTGTCGGCGATGAAGCGCTCCTGCCCTGAGGGCTCGACACCCTGGTCCTCGAAGATCGAGCTGACTCGCGAGATCACCGCGATCTGGCCGTAGATGTCGGCCAGGGAGTCGGCGATGCGCTTCTGGTGCAGCTGCTGAGTCAGGATGCCCTTGCGGTGCTCGCGCAGCAGCGCCTCTGAGATCGACGCCAGCTCGTTCACCTGGTCGGCTACCGCGTCGGCGTGCCCGGACAGCTCACCGTGGGCCATCGTGATCCGGTCGGGCCTCACGCGGCGCTTGACGCGCCCTCCGACGTAGTCGGCGAGGACTCCGATCGTGCGGATCGGATCGGTGAGCTCGAGCTCACCGAGACCCGAGAGGCGGTCGCCCACGGGCTTGAGCCCGGTCAGGGCGATGAAGGCCCGAAGGACGTCGTTGGCCCCCTCGAAGATCGGGAAGATCCGGATGTCGCGCACGACCTTCTCGTAGGGCTGGTCGCGCATGTAGCCGGCCCCTCCCGCGAGCTGCATCGCGCGGTTGGCCGCGTACCAGAGGAACTCGGTGCCCGACACCTTGCACATCGCCGACTCGAGCGAGTAGTCCTCGACGCCCGAGTCGACGAGGCCGCAGGTCAGGTACGCCATCGACTCGAGCCCGAAGAGGTACGAGACCATCCAGCCGATCTTCTCCTCGACGAGCTCGAAGTCCGCGAGCGGCTGGCCGAACTGGCGACGGTCCTTGACGTGGTCGATCGCGAGGTCGAGGAGCTTCTTCGCGCCTCCCACTGAGCCGGTGCCGAGGCCGATGCGGCCGTTGTTCAGCACTTCCATGGCGATGTGGAACCCCTCGCCCGGCTCCCCGATCACGTTCTCCGGCGGGATCCGAACGTCGTTGAAGTGAAGGCGGCGCAGGTCGTTTGCGCGCAGGCCCATCGTGTCGTAGCGCTCGCCGACCTCGAACCCCTTCATCCCCTTCTCGAGGATGAGCGCGATGTGCCGGTCCCTTCCGTCGACCTCGCAGCGGGCGAACGTCGTGAACACCGAGCCCTTCGACCCGTTGCCGATGTAGCGCTTCTCGCCGTTCAGGACCCATGAGCCATCCGGCTGCTGGACCGCGCGCGATTCGATGTTGTAGGCGTCCGAGCCGGCGTTCGGCTCGGTCAGGGCGTAGCCGGCGAGCTTCCGGCCCGACGCCAGATCGGGCAGGAAGCGCTCCTTCTGCTCGTCGTTGCCGAACATGACGATTGCCTTGAAGCCGATGGACTGGTGTACGCCGAGGATGATCGAGAGCGTCGTGTCGATCTGGGCGAAGGTCTCGAAGACCCGGGCGTAGCCGGTCTGCGAGAGGCCCTGGCCCCCGTACTCCTCGGGGACGTAGAGGCCGCAGAGCCCCGCCTCGCCGAGCCGGCGGATCACCTTGTCGCCGATCCAGCGCTCCTCCTCGATCTTGCGGTGGTCGAGTCCGCCGGCGATGTCGTGCGCCGCCTTGATGAGGCCGCGGATGCGGTCCTGTTCGTCGGCCTTCGGCTGCGGCCACGGGAAGACCATCTCGTCGGGGATGTCGCCGAGGAAGAGCGATTTGGCGAACGACGAGGCATCCTCGGCCCTGCCCGCCTCGGGCTTCTCAGCTATGACCGCCTCCATCCCGTCGCGAGCCTATCGCTGGGCGGATGGGAGGTCGCCGGTGACGATCGCGATCGGGAACTCGAACCGGACATCTTCGCCGTCGCGGCGCTCGCCGACCCCGAGGGATTGACCCTCGTCTATTGCCCGGTCGTAGTGGGCGTGGACCGCGTCGTCGTCGGGCGCGGACGATCGGGCGAGGAGGGCATGGAGCTCCACCGGCAGCTTGTACGAGCCGAACGGGGAAGCCTCCAGGCTCGCCGCGCGCATGAGCTCGAGCAGCTCGTCGAGGGGCATCGAGCGCACGTGCGAGGGGTCGCGTGTCCGCTCGACCTCGTTGAAGCGCGCCGCGGCGAGCTCATCCTCGCCGACGACGATGTCCGCCACCACGACGCGGCCGCCAGGACCGCAGACCCGCGCCATCTCCTGAACCACGGGGGCGGGATCGGCCATGTGATGAAGCGCATAGCGGCAGACGACACGGGAAAACGAGTCGTCGCCGTAGGGCAGGGCGCTCACGTCGCCGACGTCGAAGCTGACGTTCGCGAGGCCGGCGGAGGCGCAGCGCTCGCGGCCCAGCTCGATCATCTGGGGGGTCAGGTCGATCCCGGACACGCGACTGCAGAGGGGTGCGAAGGCGGCGGCGACGATGCCCGGCCCGCACGCGACGTCGAGCACGGAATCGCCGGGCTCTGGATCCGCAGCGTCGAGGAGCATTCGCATCGCCGCCTCGTCGTTCATGGCAGCGGCCGACGAGAACGCCGCCGCCTGGCTCGTGAACTGCTCGATGGTGGTCGCGCGGTGGTCCGTCCGGTGACCATAGCCGCCCCAAGCGCGACAATCTCCCCGCCCGTGGAGTGGTGGAACGAAGACGAGCGCCGCACCGACCGGATAGCCGCCCGCCGAAGGGCCCAGCGCGATGCCGTCTACCGCCGGCGCCGCCTCGCGGCCGTCTCGCTGTTCGTCATCGTCCTCGTCGGGTTCGTCCTGATCGTCGCGGGCGACATCGGCGGTGGCGGCAAGTTCGCTGGGCTTCCTGCGGCTCCGTCCGAGACAAAGCCCACGCACTTAACGGTCGAGGCGAGCGGCGGCATCCTCATCCACTCGCCGCTGTGGGCGCGTGCCCAGGAGCTCGCCGGCGGCACAGGCTACGACTTCGCCCCGCTGTTCGCCGAGCTCAAGCCGTACCTCCAGAAGGCCGACCTCGCGCTCTGCCACCTCGAGACGCCGATGACCTCCGCGGCGCCCACCAGCTACCCGATCTTCAACACGCCGCCCGAGCTCGCGACCGGCGTGAAGCAGAGCGGCTTCGACGCCTGCTCGATCGCGGGCAACCACTGGCTCGACCAGGGTCAGCAGGGCATCGACGAGTCGAACAAGATCCTCGACAAGGCCGGCGTGATCCACGACGGCGCGAACCCCTCCGCGGCGGCGCAGCGCAGGCCCGTGATCATCAACGTGAAGGGCACGAGGCTCGGCTTCCTGGCGTTCACCACCGACACGAACGGGATCCCCGCGCCGCACCCGTGGTCGGTGAATATGGCGAATTTGCCGCTCATCAAGAGCCTGGTGAAGCGAGACCTGAAGTCAGGGGCCGACGCCGTGATCATCAACCTCCACTTCGCCAGCGAGATCCTCCCCCAATACCAGACCGACCTCACGCCGGCCGAGCGGAAGCTCGGCGAGCAGGTCGCTGCGATCCCCGGCGTCGCTGCTGTCGTCGGCCAGGGCCCTCACGACATCCAGAAGATCGTGTGGTCGGGCAAGGTCCCGATCGTCTTCTCTGACGGCAACCTCGTCTCCAACCAGAGCCCCGCCGCCGGGCTGCCGGCCAACACGCAGGACGGGATGCTGGTGTTCATCGACTTCACCTCGCGCGACGGCACGGTGAAGGCGAACCGGGTGAGCTACGTGCCGACCTGGGTCAGCATCCCGGATTACACCGTCCTGCCCGTCGGCACGGCACTGAAGAAGGGGCAGGCGGATGCGACGCAGCTGCGCGAGTCGTACGACCGGACGGTGGCGCTGGCGGGGCGCGGCCCGAAGGTGCAGCCGATACCGAAGCGCCTGCCGTGAGGTGGACGAGGCTGGCTGGGACGCGGGCCCGCCGTTCGGGCTTCTGATGCGGATAAGCGCCGCATCGCGGCCGCTAACCGCATCGGGGCCGATTCCGGCTTCCTCACCGAATATCGAGCTTGGTTTCCGCCTGGTCCACGATCAGCCGCGCCAGCGCGAGCGACGACGTCGCCGCCGGCGACGGGGCGTTTCGCACGTGGAGGGCGCGCTCGGTCTGCGACACCGCGAAGTCGTCGACCAGTCGCCCGTCGCGGGCCAGCGCCTGGGCCCGGATGCCGGCCGGCCCGGGCACCACGTGCTCGGCCCGAAGCTCGGGCACGAACCGCTGTAGCTCGGCGACGAACGCCCGACGGCTCGCGGCCGCGCGCAGCTCCGTCAGCCCGTACCGCCATTGCCGGGCAATCAGCCTCCACGTGCCGGGCCACCCGAGCGTCTCAGCGAGGTCGCGGCCGCGCAGTCGGCGCAGCTCGTAGGCGTCGCGAGCGCCGACCATGAGGGCCGACGGACCGAGCAGGACCTCGCCGTCGATCGTGCGGGTCAGATGCATGCCGAGGAACGGAAGGTCGGGGTCCGGGACCGGGTAGATGTTCGAGCGGACCAGCTCGCGCCGGGCGGGGTGGAGCTTCATGTAGGCGCCGCGGAAGGGGACGATCCGCGGCTCGGGATCCGCTCCGGCCGCGACGGCGAGCCGGTCCGACCATGCACCCGCACAGGCGATCACGCCCCGGGCGCTCGTCGTCCCGCGGCCGTGCTCCACGTCGATGCGGCTCTCGTTGCCTCGAAGCGCCGAGACCCCGCACCCCAACACCACGGCGCCGCCCGCGTCCACCACCTCATCGGCGTACGCGTCCGCGACCCGCCCGAAGTCCACCGCTCCGGTCGCGGGCGAGTGGAGCGCGGCGATCCCCACGGCGTGCGGCTCGATCTCCCGCAGCTCCTGCGGGCCGATCCGGCTGAGCCCGGGGACCTCGTTGGCCCGGCCCCGGCGCTCCAGCTCGTCGAGGCGGGGGAGCTCCTCCTCAGCGGTCGCAACGATGACCTTGCCGATTTGCTCGGCCGGGATGCCTCGCTCCTCGCAGTAGTCGTAGAGCTCGCGCGCGCCCTCGACGCAGAGCCGTGCCTTGAGCGAGCCCGGCTGGTAGTAGATGCCGGCGTGGATCACGCCCGACGAGCGCGTCGTTTGGTGGGCGCCGATCCCGGGCTCGCGCTCCAGCACGGTCACGGCCACCCCCTCATGCCGATGCGCGAGCTCCCGGGCCACCGCGAGCCCGACGATGCCGGCGCCTACGACGACGACGTCAGACTCACGCGGGGCGTCGGTGTGCCGGGCCATGGACCGATCGTACGGCCGCCGCTTCTACGATCCAGGGCGTGGCCTTGCCGCTGAAGCCTCCGGTCAAGCCGCAGCTCGCGCTGTCGCGCAAGGAGCTGCCGAGGGGCGAGGGCTGGGCGTATGAGCCCAAGTACGACGGCTTTCGCGCCATCGCGTTCGTCGACGGCGACGAGCTCTTCGTGCAGTCGCGCAACGGGAGGCCGCTGGCGCGCTACTTCCCCGAGCTTCGCCTCCCCGAGGGCTCGTACGTGATCGACGGGGAGCTCGTCATCCTCGGCGACAACGGCCTCGAGGAGTTCGACGCGCTCCAGAACCGCATCCATCCCGCCGAATCGCGGATCAATCGGCTCGCCGAGGAGACGCCGGTGATCTTCCGCGCCTTCGACCTACTTGCCGTCGGCAAGCGCAAGGCGCTCAAGGACCCGTTCGAGGGCAGGCGGGAGGCGCTCGAGCGGCTGGTGGCGGACTCCACCGATCCCGGCTCGGTGGAGGTGACCCCGCTGGTGAACGACGTCGCCGAGGCCGAGCCATGGCTTCAGTCCGGCGAGGGGGTCATCGCGAAGGAATGCGCGGCGCCCTACCGGCCAGGCGAGCGCAAGGGGATGGTGAAGGTCAAGCGCCTGCGCACGGCCGACTGCGTCGTCGTGGGGTGGCGGCCTGGCAAGGAGGAGGGCACAGTCGGCTCCCTCATCCTCGGCCTCTACAAGGGGAAGGACCTGCGTGTGGTCGGCCACACCTCGGGCCTCTCGGCCAAGCGCAAGCGAGAGCTCGTCGCGGAGCTCGAGCCCTACGCCACCGGGGAGCGTGGCTCGGCGGATCCCAGCCGGTGGGCGGCCGACCGCGACCTCGAGTGGGTCGCGTTGCGCCCCGAGCTTGTGGTCGAGGTGAGCTTCGATCACGTGAGCGGCGGCCGAATCCGCCATGGTGCGAAGATCATCCGGTGGCGCGACGACAAGGATCCCGCCGACTGCAGGTTCGATCAGCTGGACAGCTGAGCAAATTGACGAGGGAGATGACCGAATGACCGATTTCTGGAGCCGGCTCGACGAGGTCCGCGCCGCGAACGACGTCCTTGAGCACCCCTTCTACGTTCGCTGGACCAAGGGTGAGCTCAGCCGCGACGAGCTGGCGACGTACGCCGGCGAGTACCGGCACGCCGTCGTCGCGATCGCCGACGCCACGGAGCGGGCAGCCGAGCATGACGCGTCGGCTGAGCTGCGCCGCCACGCCGACGAGGAGCGCTCCCACGTCGAGCTCTGGGACCGGTTCGCCGACGCCGTGGGTGCCGAGGCCCAGGGCGACCCGAGCCCCGAGACCGCCGGCTGCGTCGCTGCCTGGACCGCCGGCGACGACGTGCTCGACCACCTCGTGGCGCTCTACGCGATCGAGGCCGCCCAGCCGGCGATCGCCGACGTCAAGCGCGACGGCCTAACGCGCCTCTACGGGATCGAGCCCGGATCGGCCACGTCGTACTTCGACGTCCACGCGGAGCTCGACCGCGAGCACGCGGCCGAGGGCCGGGAGCTGATCTCGACTCGGCTCGACGGCGCCGACGCGGGAGCGTTGATCGATCGGGCCGAGGCCGCGCTTCGCGGCTACTGGCATCTGCTCGACGGGGTCGAGCGGATGAGCGTTCCGGCTGACGCTGAATAACTTGCGGGCGCCTTCGGGCGCCCTTACACGCTGCTTTGGGACCTAAAGGTCCTCATCGGAATTCCTTGCCCTGCTCGGCTGAACGCGCTTCGGCTCGCCCGGCATCTTGGGATAGTCCGGCGGGTACGGCATGTCACCGTCCCCTTGGGCCTCGTCCCGACGGTACATCTCGAGCAGCGGCTCTAGCGAGTGATGGGTGTTGTCGATGCCGGCGAATCGGTCGCCGACGTCGGCGAACCGGTTCGGCATCGACTGGACGTTGAGGCCATCGGGCTCGACTTCGCCGAGCTCGTCCCAATCGAGCGGTGCTGAGACCGGCGCCCCCCGCCGCGGCCGAACGCTGTACGGCGAGGCGATCGTGCGATCGCGAGCGTTCTGGTTGTAGTCGACGAATACGCGCTCGCCGCGCTCCTCCTTCCACCACTTCGTCGTGACCCGACCGGGCATCTGCCGCTCGAGCTCCCGGCCGAATGCGATCGCCGCGTGCCTGACGTCGGTGAACGTCCAGCGCGGCTCGATTCGTACGTAGATGTGAATGCCGCGCCCGCCGGATGTTTTCGGGTACCCGGTCAGACCGAGTCCCTCCAACAGGGATCTGGCCTCGCCGGCGACCCGGGCGGCGTCGGCGAAGTCGGTGCCGGGCTGGGGGTCCAGGTCGATACGCAGCTCATCGGGATGATCGACGTCGGCGCGCCGCACCGGCCATGGATGGAACGTGAGCGTCCCCATGTGCGCGCACCAAGCGACGACCGCGAGCTCGGTGGGGCAAACCTCGTCGGCATGGCGCCCAGAGGGGAACTCGATCCGCGCCGTCTCGACAAATTCAGGCGCCCCTTTCGGTATGCGCTTCTGGTAGAAGGCATCGCCCTTGTGGCCGTCACGGGTCGAAATGGTCATGCCTTCGTGCACGCCTTTCGGCCACCTCTCGAGGGTCGTCGGTCGCTCCTGGAGGGCCCGCATGATCCCGTCGCCGACGGCCACGTAGTACTCCGCGATCTGGCGCTTCGTGACCGCGGCGGTGCGCTCGGACGCGGGGAAGATGACCCGGTCCGGGCTCGAGATGCGCACCTCCCTCCCGCCCACCTCGAGGATGGTCTCTTGCTTGGCCACGGTGCCATGTTGCCAAGCGAATAGCCTCCGCAGGTGTGGCGGTGAGGGGCTTTAGCCCCGAAAGGAGCGTGTAAGGGCGCCGGAGGCGCCCGCAAGTTATGGACGGCCTCACCACGATGACCTACGAGGCCGAGGGCCGGGTCGCGCGCATCACCCTCGACCGGCCGGGCCGCGGCAACGGCATCACGCTCGAGACCGCACCCGAGCTGACTGCCTGCGTCGAGCGGGCGAACCTCGACCCCGAGGTCCATGTCATCGCGCTCGCCGGGAACGGCAAGGGGTTCTGCGGCGGGTACGACCTCGTCGGCTCGGCCGAGCGGATGAGCGAGGGCTTTGGCCGCGACGAGACCCCGACCGGATCGCCGCTCGATCCGGCGGTACAGGCGTCGAACCACGATCCGTCGCAGGTCTGGGACCCCGTCACCGACTTCCAGATGATGTGGCGCAACGTCCGCGGGTTCATGAGCCTCTTCCACTCCGAGAAGCCGGTGATCTGCAAGGTCCACGGGTTCTGCGTCGCGGGCGGCACCGACATGGCCCTCTGCTCGGACCTTCTCGTGATCGAGGACGCGGCGAAGATCGGCTATCCCCCGGCTCGGGTCTGGGGCGTGCCGACGACGGCGCTGTGGTCGGCCCGCATCGGGCCGATGCGGGCCAAGCGCCTGCTGCTCACGGGAGACACGCTGACGGGAGCCGAAGCTGCGGAGTGGGGTCTCGCCACCCAAGCCGCTCCCGCGACCGAGCTCGACCACGACTTCGAGACGCTCGTGGAGCGCGTCGCACGCCTGCCGATCAACCAGCTCGTCATGCACAAGCTGCTCGTCAACCAGGCGCTCTACGCGCAGGGCCTGCAGGCGACGCAGGTGCTCGGCACGGTATTCGACGGCATCGCCCGCCACACACCCGAGGGTCACGAGTTCGCGCGCCGCGCGGCCGAGGCCGGGTGGCGCGAGGCGGTGCGAGCGCGCGACGAGCCCTTCGAGACTTAGGATCGACATAAGAGGAGGTTTGGTTAATGGTGGATGCCGGCGAATTCAGGGACGGGCAGCGCAAGCAGTGGAACGTTGCGGCCGATGGCTGGATCAAGTGGTCGGAGCCGGTGGAGCGCGCCGTTCACGTCGTTAGCGAGCGCCTGATCGAGATGGCGGGCGTGCAGCCCGGCTTTCGAGTCCTCGACGTCGCCTGCGGCTACGGCGAGCCGGCCCTGACCGCAGCGAAGGTGGCCGGGCCGGAAGGCACCGTCGTCGCGACGGACATCTCGGCGCAGATGATCGCGCACGCCCGCGAGCGGGCGGCCGAGGCCGGCGTCGACAACCTCGAGTTCGAGGAGACCCCGGCAGAGTCACTCGACTTCCCCAACGAGAGCTTCGACGCCGCGGTTTCGCGCTGGGGGATCATCTTCGAGCCCGACGGGGAAGGCGTTGCCGCCAAGGTGCGCGGGTTCCTGAAGCCAGAGCGTCGCTTCGCGATCAGTTCCTGGGGCCAGCCGGACCAGGTCCCGTTCCTGGCAATCCCGATGCGGACTGTGATGCAGAGGCTCGACGTCCCGCCGCCCCCGTCCGGGACGCCGGGGCCGCTCTCGCGCCCGACGCCCGACGCCCTCTCCGGACTGCTCGAGGCCGGCGGCTTTACGGACGTCGATGTCGACGATCTGGCCGTCACACTCGAATGGGAGTCGCCGGAGGACTTCACGACCTACGTCCGGGAGATCGCGCCGCCGATCAGCGCTCTGATGGCCGGTCACCCGCCGGATGTCCAAGAGGGGACTTGGGCGGCCATCACCGAGGCCGTCCGGGACGCAGCGGGCGGGGATGGGCCCGTCAGCTTCACGAATGCCGTGCTCCTCGCCGCCGGCCGGGCCTGAGTAGTCTCCGCCGCCACATGGCGGCCGAGTCGCTCAACCCCGAGTACACGCTCGACGTCCTCAAAGAGCGCCTTGCGGCGGCGGGCAAGACGTTCCCAACCGACCTCGGTATCGAGCCGCTCGAGTTCGGCGATGAGGTCTGCCGGGGGCGAATCATCGTCGACGAGCGCCATCTGCACCCCGGCAAGCTCGTCCACGGGGGCGTCTGGGTCGGGCTCGGAGACACCGTCGCCGCCTGGCAGACCTTCCGCCACCTGCCGACCGGCTACGACTTCACGACGATCGAGCTGAAGCTGAACGCGCTCGCGCCCGGCAGCCCGGGCGACGAGCTCATCGCGACGGCACGCCACCTGCACGCCGGCCGCTCGACCCACGTCCTCGCGGTCGACATCGAGCGCGGTGACGGCCGCCTCGCCGCGCATCTCATCGTCACGCAGTTCGTGATCCCGCAGGTGAGTGGTGAGGGGCTTTAGCCCCGAAAGAAGCGTGTGAGGGCGCCGCAGGCGCCCGCAAGTTATTCGCGTCCCTACGGAACCCTATGGACCTCGAAGAGATTGGTCCCGAGCTCCTGCTCGGGAAGGCCAGCGGTGATCCCGATCAGATCGCCGGACTGCGCTGCGGCGGCGTCTCGCGCGAGGCGCGCGCAGTTGTCGAGCAGCGCCCGCAGGCTCGTCCAGTCCTCGGCGATGACGCACTCGGTGCCGAAGAGCAGGTTCATCCGCCGCACCGTCGAGATCCGCGGTGTCACCGCGAGCACGGGGACCTGGGGGCGGTGCGCGGAGACCAGCCGGGCGGTTCGGCCCGAGCGCGTCGGCACGACCAGGGCTGAGAGGCCGAGCGTGTAGGTCGAGCCCACCGCGGCTCTCGCCACGGAGCTCGCGACGTCCGACTCGTCGCCCGCGACGCGGCTGAAGACCCAGTCGCCGTAGGGCAGGTCGGGCTCCACCTCGCGCGCGATGCGGTCCATCACCCGCACGGCCTCCACCGGGTATTCGCCGATGGCCGTCTCCTCGGAGAGCATCACCGCATCGGTCCCCTGCCAGATGGCGTTGGCGACGTCCGACACCTCCGCCCGCGTCGGCCGCGGCGACGAGACCATGGAGGCGAGCATCTGCGTGGCGGTGATCGACGGCTTCGAGCGCTCGCCGGCGAGGGCGAGGAGCCGCTTCTGCACCACCGGCACCGCGGCGAGCGGCAGCTCGATCCCGAGGTCCCCGCGGGCCACCATGATCCCGGAGAGGGCCGCGGCGATGATTGCCTCCGCGTTCTCCGCCGCCTGCGGCTTCTCGATCTTCGCGATCAGCGGGATGTCCGAGCGACTCACTCGGAGCCGGCGCTCAACGGGCATGAGGTCCTCGGCGCGGCGGACGAACGACACGGCGAGAAGGTCGATTCCGTGCTCGACGGCGAAGTCAACCCAGGCCAGGTCGGCCTGCCCCGCGGAGGGGAGCGGGACGTCCGTGCCAGGCAGGTTCAGGCCCTGGTGCGAACCGACACGGCCGCCCACCTCGACCTCGCACCTGGCCTCGCCGGCGCCGCTCTGCAGGACACGAAGCCGGATGCGCCCGTCGGCCAGGTAGACCTCGTTGCCCTCGCGGACCGCGCCCGGCAGTCCTTCCCAGGTGACCGGGAGGCAGGCGGGGTCGCCCTCGCCGTCGACCTTGATGCTCACCTGCGCGCCCTGCACGAGATCCGTGTAGCCGCCGGGCAGCTCGCCGAGCCTGAGCTTCGGCCCCGGCAGGTCGCCGAGCAGGCCGATCTCCTTGCCTACGCGCTTCGCAGCCTCCCGGGCCATCGAGACGTTCTCCGTGTGGTCCGCCGGGCTGCCGTGTGAGAAGTTGAGCCGGAACACGTCGGCCCCGGCGCGAATGAGCTCCTCCATCGTCTCGGTCGAGCGGCTCGCCGGGCCGATCGTCGCGACGATCTTCGTGCGGCGACGCTCGCCGAGCGCAGCGTGGACACCGGTGATCGTCACTGTCCGGGCGCCTCGGCCCGCACGGCGGGCGTCTCGGAGGTCTGGGGCTTGTGGGTCGGGGCCGGGATGTCCTCATCCTCAGCCGGCGGCGCGTCGGGGGCCTCGAGCCGCTGGATGTACGGGATGCGCCAGGCCACCGCGGCAATGAGGAGACCGATCGCGACGCACAGCAGCGCGAGGAACCACTCGGCCGCCGAGAGGATCTCGAGCTGGAAGAAGTTGCGGACCGGGGTCGCCGCGAGGCCGAGTGCGTAGAGGGCGCCGAGCCCGGCGACGAGCGCGAGCATGTAGCTCTGGATCGTGATGTGCTCGCGCCCGGGCCCCCGCTCCAGCAGCAGGATGAAGCAGAGGCCGAGCACGATCAGGGTCGTGGTCGCCGCGGTGCGCCCGTCCGCGATCGTGCCTCCGAAGACGGTGTCGACGAAAAAGAACGACAGGAGGGACGCCACGCCGCACGCCACCCCGGCGGGGACCGCGAAGGCGGCGAGCGACCGCAACAGGTGCCCGCGGTAGAGCGGGCCCTCGCTCGGCGCCAGGGCGAGCACGAAGGAGGGGATGCCGATCGTGAGCGTCGCCGCGACCGTCAGGTGGCGTGGGAGAAACGGGAACGCGAAGCCCGTGATTGCGGCGAAGAGGATCAGCACCGCGGCATAAACGCTCTTCGTCAGGTAGAGGCGACCGAGCCGGTGGATGTTGCGCGCGATCCGTCGGCCCTCGGCGACGGCGCGTGGGAGCATCGCGAACTGGTCCGAGAGCAGGACGATGTCGGCCACGCCCTTGGTCACCTGGCTGCCCGAGCCCATCGCGACCGCGAGACGCGCGCGCTTCAGGGCCGGCACGTCGTTGACGCCGTCACCGATCATCGCCGTGAAGCGCCCGCTTTCGGCCAGGGCCCCGACGAGCGCCTGCTTCTGCTCGGGGGTGATGCGGCAGAAGACCGTGTTCTTGGCTGCGGCGGCCGCGAGCCCGGACTTGTCCTTAGGCAGGTTGGGGCCCTCGACCACGCCCGCGTCGGCCGGCACGCCGACCGACCGCGCCACGGCGGTGACGGTCTCGCGCGCGTCGCCCGAGATCAGCTTCAGGTCCACCTGCTGCTCGCGCATGAACTCAACGGTGTCGAGCGCGTCGGAGCGAAGCCGTTCCTCGAGCACGACCAGCGCGCGGGCCTCGAGCTTCGGTGGCGGCTCGTTCGCGGGGTCATCCGGCAGGCGGCCGGCGGCCTCGCCGAACGCGACCACGCGCCGCCCCGCGCTCGTGTGCTCCGCAAGCGCCTTCTCGAGGGGAGGCGGGAGGGCCAGCGCGCCCGCGCGCTTCAGCACGTCGGGGGCTCCGAGCACGTAGGAGCGGGCGGTGCCGTCGCCGTCGAGCGTCGCGCCGCTCCACTTCCAGGCCGAGGAGAACGGCACCTCCGCCACGACCGGCCGCGGCGACGCCGGGAACCGCTCGGCGATCACCTGAAGGGTGCGGTTGCGCTCCCCGGCGGAGTGCGCGAAGCGTCCGAGCGCCTCCTGAGCCGGGCCGGGCCGCTCAGGATCCGCGACCTCCACGGCGACGAGCGTCAGGGTGCCGTCGGTCAGCGTCCCCGTCTTGTCGACGCAGATCGTGTCGACGGCGGCGAGCGCCTCGGTGGCGCTCAGCTGCTGCACGAGCGTCCGCATCCGCGCCAGGCGCACCGCGGCGACGGCGAGCGTCACCGACATCAGGAGCACGAGGCCCTCGGGGACCATCGTCACGAGACCCGCCGCCGCGGTCTGGGCGGCGTCCGTGAGGCCCACGCTTCGGATCGACAGCGCGAGCACGAGGACGATTCCCAGCGGGGCCATCGCGATCGTCGTCGCCCACAGGACGCGGTTGACCTCCTCCTGGAGGGGCGACATCGGGTGGCGGAAGGCGCGCGCCTCGCCGGCGACGCGGCCGGCGTAGCTCTTCTCGCGAACGGCGTCGACCTCGTAATGGCCGGATCCCGCCAGGCAGAAGGAGCCGGAGAGCACCCGGTCGCCGCGGCGCTTGCGGACCCCGTCGGCCTCACCGGTGAGGATCGACTCGTCCATGGTGAGGCCACGCGCCGCGACGACCTCGCCGTCGGCCACGAGCTGGTCGCCCGGCTCGACGCGGACGACGTCGCCCGGCACCACCTCCTCGGCGCGAAGCTCGGTGAGCTTGCCGTCGCGGATCACCTTCGCCCGCGGCGCGACGAGCAGGGCGAGCTCGTCGAGCGTCTCCTTGGCGCGCAGCTCCGAGCGGACGCCGATCGCGGTGTTGACGACGGCGATGAGGCCGAAGATCGCGTCCGCGAAGAGGCCGAGCCCCACGAGGAGGATGAAGAACGCCCCGAGGATCGCGTTGAAGAGCGTGAAGACGTTCGCCGCGACGATGCTCGAGACCGATCGCGAGCTCGACGGCTCGACCGGGCCGAGCCGCGCCAGGCGCTGGCGCGCCTCGGCCGTCGTGAGGCCCTCTAGGCGCACTTCCGCCACGTGGTCATTCATAGCGGAGGCATTGTCGCGGTAGATTCACCGTGTTTTGGCTATGAGGGGCTTCAGCCCCGAAAGAGGCAGGTAAGGGCGCCGCAGGCGCCCGCAAGTGGTGTGACGGTGCGGGGGCAGACCGAGCGCGCAAAGTCAGCCGAGGCCCTGGCGGTCGAGTTCCGCGAGACGACGAAGAAGTACGCCGGAACCGAGAGCCCGGCCGTCGAGAACCTGAGCTTGGAGGTGCCGGCGGGGGAGATCTGCGTGTTCGTCGGTCCGTCGGGCTGTGGCAAGACCACCGCCATGCGGATGGTGAACCGAATGGTCGAGATCACGAGCGGCGACATCCTCGTCGGCGACCAGTCGGTGCGGGATCGCTCGCCGGCGCAGCTTCGGCGCGAGATCGGATACGTGATCCAGCAGACAGGCCTCTTCCCTCACCGCACGATCGCCGACAACGTCGCGACCGTCCCCCGGCTCGTGGGTTGGGACAAAGCGCGGACCCAGGCCCGCGTCGGGGAGCTGCTCCAGCTCGTCTCACTCGATCCTGACCTCGCGGACCGCTACCCGGCGCAACTCTCCGGCGGGCAGCAGCAGCGCGTGGGGGTGGCGCGCGCCCTCGCGGCCGACCCGGCCGTGATGTTGATGGACGAGCCGTTCGGGGCGGTCGACCCGATCAACCGCGAGCGCCTCCAAAACGAGTTCCTCCGCCTCCAGGCCGAGGTGCGCAAGACGATCCTCTTCGTCACCCACGACATCGACGAGGCGATCAAGATGGGCGACCGCGTAGCGGTCCTGAGGAAGGGCGGACATTTGGCGCAGTTCGCGACGCCCGCGGAGCTCCTGATGTCGCCGGCTGACGAGTTCGTCGAGGACTTCGTCGGCGCCGACCGCGCGCTGAAGAGGTTGTCCCTCATGCGCGTCGCCGACATCGACCTGTGGGAGGCGCCGCTCGCATTCGTCGGCCAGGCGACCGCGGAAGTGCGGGCGAAGCTCGTGGGCGCCGAGGTCCCTCATCCGCTTCTCGTCGACTCCCAGCGACGTCCACTGGGCTGGCTGTCGGAGTCGGACCTCGCAGGCGAGCTCGTCCCGTCGACGGCCGACTCGAGCCCTCACCCGATCCTCGACCGCGACGACGTGATGCGGGATGCGCTCTCGGACCTGATGCAGGCCGAGAGCCTTTATGCACCCGTGGTCGACGCCCAGGGCAGGATCGCCGGCGTGCTGTCGGTCGAGATCATCTCCGAGTTCCTGGGGTCGGCCGAGGCTCTGGTCGAGGAGCACCCGGCGGCGGAGAGGCCGCTCGGATGATCGGCGCCGCCCTCGCCGCAAAGGCGCCGGGCGCCGTTGTTCTCGCGCAGGGGCTGCCGCAGAGCTTCTTCCACAACCGCAAGGGCCAGCTTCCCTGCCAGGCAACCGATGCCCTCTTCTGCCCGCAGTGGGCCGTCGACAACTTCCATCTCTATGTCAACCCGGCGCTGAAGCAGCTGTTCCTGGTGGTCGTGTCTGTGGCGCTCGGCTTCGCCATCGCGCTGGCGCTGGCGATCCTCTCCCACCGCCGCCGTTGGCTTCAGCCGCCGCTGATCGGCGCGACGGGCGTGATCTACACGATCCCCAGCATCGCGTTCTTCGTGCTGCTCCTTCCGATCACCGGCCTCGGGACGATCACCGGGATCATCCCGCTCGCTCTCTACACGCTCCAGATCATCTACCGCAACGCCGTCTCGGGCCTGGCGAACGTCCCCGCGGCCGCCAAGGACGCCGGGCGTGGAATGGGCATGACGCAGGGCCAGCTGCTGCGGCGGGTCGAGCTGCCGCTCGCTGTCCCCGAGATCGTCGCCGGCCTGCGCGTGGCGACCGTGTCGACGATGGCGCTCGCGACGCTGGCGTTCCTCGGCGGCGCAGGCGGGCTCGGCGGGCTCATCATCGCGCAGCCGGACTTCAAGACCAACATCATCCTGGCGGGCGGCCTCGCGATCCTGATGGCGGTGGTCCTGGATCTCGGGCTGTTGGGCGCACAGCGCTTCGCCACCCCCTGGCTGCGGGCGAGGGCGGCATGATCGACCACTCCCTTCCGGTGGCGTTTCTCGGCGCCTTCGGCGACGCGATCGACTTCATCCTGCATCCGCAGGCGAGCTCGGTGGCCGGCGCGCACCAGGTGGGCGGTCCATCCGAGGTCTGGGCGCTGACGCGCGCGCAGCTCAAGGTCTCAGGCATCGCGCTGGCCGGCTCGATACTCATCGCGCTGCCCGTGGGGGCCTTCTTCGGGCACAAGGGGCGCGGTGAGTTCTTCGCGGTCGCGCTCGGTAACGCGGGGCGGGCCCTGCCCGAGATTGCCATCGTCTTCCTCCTCGCGGCCGTCATCGGGGTCGGGCTCGGAAACGTGGCAATCGCGCTGATGATCCTCGGCGTGCCGCCGATCCTCACCAACACCTACGTCGCGATCCGCCAGGTCGACCAGGACGCCGTGCAGGCCGCGCGGGGGATGGGGATGGCCGAGCTCGGGGTGCTGGCACGTGTCGAGCTGCCACTCGGGGTGCAGACGATCATGAGCGGCGTCCGCACCGCGGCGATCAACATCATCGCGACGGCGACGATCGCTTCATTCGTCGGCTACTCCGACCTCGGCGACTTCATCACGCAGAAGAACGTGTACGGCGACTCGGGCGTCCTCGCGGGCGCGATCTGCGTCGCGGTCCTCGCCCTCCTGGTCGAGCTCGGCCTCGCCGGAGTGCAGCGCCTTCTGACGCCGAAGGGCCTGAAGCTGCAGCGCGACGCCGCGCGGGCATAGGATCACGGCGCCGGATATCCGGCGGATCAGCGTGAGAGAGGGAAGGGGCATCTCAGTGTTCGGATCGAGCTCAAGGCTTCGGGTCGTATTGGCGCTGGCAATCGCCGCCGCGGCGATGCTTCTGGTGGCCGCGTGCGGCTCCAGCGACAACTCGAACGGCAAGGCGAAAGGAAACCCGAGCGCCCAGAGCAGCTTGATCAAGTCCGATCCGTCGAACGGGAACGTCACGCTGACGGTCGGCTCGAAGAACTTCACCGAGGAGTATCTCCTCGGTCAGATCTACGCCCAGGCGCTGAAGGCGGCGGGCTACGACGTCAAGACCCAGCTCAACCTCGGTTCGGAGACGATCGCGCTCAAGGCGCTTCAGAACGGCGAGATCTCCGGCTACCCGGAGTACACGTCGACCGCCCTCGAGTCGTTCTTCGACGTCAAGCCGCAGGACGTGCCGACCACAGCGAACGCGGCGTACAAGCTGGCCAAGAAGGACCTCGAGAAGCAGGGTCAGACCGCGCTGCCTCCGGCCCCGTACTCGAGTGCGAACGCGGTCGGGATGCTGACGAGCGAGGCCAAGAAGCTCGGCGTGAAATCGATCTCGGACCTCAAGGGCAAGTCCCAGAACCTCACCTTCTACGGCTCCCCCGAGTGCCGGCAGCGGATCGATTGCCTGCTCGGCCTCGAGAAGGACTACGGGCTCAAGTTCAAGTCCTTTACGCCCGTGGACATCGGCCTGCGCTACCAGGTCCTCGACAAGGGCCAGGCTGACGTCTCGATCCTGTTCACGAGCGACGCGCAGCTCGCGAACACCAACAAGTACACGCTGCTCACCGACGACAAGCACGTGCTGACGCCGGGCTACCCGATCTTCATCACGACCCCCAAGGTCGTCCAGCAGGCCGGGCCCGACTTCGAGAAGACGATCACGGAGGTGAACAAGCCCCTCGACCTGAAGACGATCCAGGAGCTGAACGCCCGCGTCGACGTCGACAAGAAGCAGCCCGCGCAGGTCGCCGGCGAGTACCTGAAGAGCGCCGGGTTCGTGAAGTAGCCATGCCGATGAAGCTCGGCCTCAACCTGGGCTACTGGGGGATCGGTCCTCGAGGCGAGGAGGCCGTCGAGATCGTGCGGGCCGTCGAGGGGCTCGGCTACGACTCGGTCTGGGCGGCCGAGTCGTACGGGTCCGACGTCGTCAGCGTGCTCGCCTGGCTGGCGCCGCAGACCGAGACGATCAAGCTCGGCGCGGCGATCATGCAGGTGCCGGCGCGCGCGCCGGCCGCGGCGGCGATGGCGGGCTGCACGATCGACGCCCTCTCGGACGGGCGCTTCATCTTCGGGTTCGGGCCCTCGGGCCCGCAGGTCTCGGAGGGCTGGTACGGCGTCGCCTATCCGAAGCCGTGGGGCCGCACTCGCGAGTACGTGGAGATCGTCCGCAAGATCGTCGCCCGCGAGGGGCCGCTGGAGTACAAGGGCGAGCACTATCAGCTGCCCCTCGATGGCGGCACCGGACAGGGCAAGGCGCTGAAGCTCAACTTCCACCCTGTCCGTAACCACATCCCGATCTTCCTCGGCGCGATCGGCCGAAAGTCGGTGGAGCTGGCGGCCGAGGTCGCCGACGGATGGATCCCCATCTTCTCCTCGGCCGACGCCTTCGAGTCGACGTGGGGCGAGCACCTCGAGGCCGGCTTCGCCAAGGGCGGCCGCAGCCGCTCGGACCTGGAGGTCTCGCCGACCCTCTCGGTGGCGATCGACGGAGACCTCGGTTCGGCGCGGGGCCTCGTCAAGGCGAGCCTGCTGCTCTACCTGGGCGGCATGGGCTCGCGGAAGACGAACTTCTACGTCGATCTCACGCACCGCTTCGGGTTCGGCGAGGTTGCCGACGAGGTGCAGCGCCTCTACCTCGACGGCAAGCGAGAGGAGGCCTACGCGGCGATCCCGGACGAGCTCGCGGACGCGACCTCGCTCGTGGGCCCAGAGTCGGAGGTGGCCGAGCGGGTGGAGCGCTACGCGGCCGTGGGCGTCGACCGCCTCATCGTCTCGCCGCTCCATCCCGACCCGGCCGAGCGGATGCACACGCTCGAGCGCCTTGCGGCGCTCGCCCAGGTCGGGGCCCCGGCCTAGCACCGCGCCGCGCGCACTAGGCTCCGGCCGGTGACCGACCGGCCCGACAGCCTCTCCGTGGACATGTTCCTCGCCGACCGCGCCGAGGCGATCAACGGCAAGCTCTACGTTATGGGTGGGGCATGGGACCGCCTGCAGGTCCCCGAGCTGCCGGGTCCGCTGCCGGTGTCGATCTCGGTGGCCGTGGTTATCACCGTGCCGTGGAGCCTCACGAACCGCCAGTTCACGTTCTCCCTCGAGCTGGTTGACGTCGACAATGCGCCGGTGCAGCTCGGCGACGAGCCGGAGGGCGGGCTGTTCAGCATTCCGTTCGAGGTCGGCCGGCCCCCAGGCCTGCGGGAGGGGCGGCCGCAGAAGAACGTCCTCAGCGTGATGATCGGGCCCGGCCTCCAGTTCGAGAGGCCGGGCACGTACTCGTTCAGGGGCCTGATCGACGGCGAGGAGCTCAACCGGGCGACCTTCGATCTGGTCGATGCCGGACAGGTATAAGTGCCTATCTCACCAGACCCAGTACACCGGACGCGCCCGCTGGCGCTTCGCGGTTGCGGCACCTCGGACGGGCTCGCGTGGCGAGGCCACGCCACGCCCGCCCCCGGCACCGCCCCGCTCGGCCGGCGGACGCCTCCGGCGCACCGGGCCCACCGAGATAGGCACTGAGGGCGAATGCCGGAGCTTGAGCCAGGCACGATCTTCGCCGGCCATCGAATCGAGGGGGTTGCCGGACGGGGCGGCATGGGCGTCGTCTACCGCGCGACGCACCTGGCCCTCGACTACGTCGTCGCCCTCAAGGTCATCTCGCCCGAGCTCGCGAGCGACGAGCGGTTTCGCGAGCGGTTCGTCCGCGAGTCGCGCGCCGCGGTCTCGATCCGCCACCCCAACGTAGTCCAGGTGCGCCACGCGGGCGAGGAGGACGGCCTCCTCTTCGTGACGATGGACCTGATCGACGGCGTCGACCTCGGCCGCCTGATCCGCAGCGAGGGCACTCTCGACCCCACCAGGGCCGTCGCGATCGTCTCGCAGGTGGCGGCCGCCCTCGACGCCGCGCACGACCGCGGCCTCCTTCACCGAGACGTCAAGCCGGGCAACGTTCTGATCGAGGAGCGGCCCGGGGGGGAACACGCATATCTCACTGATTTCGGGCTCACAAAGCGGATCGCCTCGAACACCGGCGTGACCGCGACCGGCGCCTTCGTCGGCACGATCGACTACGTCGCGCCGGAGCAGATCAAGGGCGGCACGCTCGACGCGCGCACCGACGAGTACGCGCTCGGGTGCGTGCTCTTCGAGACGGTCGTCGGCGACCCCCCGTTCGCCGGCCGCGGGGAGCAGGTGGCGAAGCTCTACGCCCACCTGCAGGACGCGCCGCCGGCCCTCAGCGCGGCCGGCCCGTCGGGGACACCCGCCGCGCTCGACGCCGTCGTCGCCAGGGCGCTCGAAAAGGACCCGGAGCGCAGGTTCCAGACCGCCGGCGCGCTGGCGGAGGCGGCGACGACGGTACTGTCGGCGCCCGCCGCAACCGTCGAGGCCGCCGCTGCGCCGGCGATGACGGCTGAGTCCACGCCCCCCGTTGAAGAGGAGGCCCCACCCGCGGTGGATGAAGAGCCGCCTTCGGACGAAGGGCCGCCGCCGGAGGAGGAGCCGCCGGCTCCTGCGGAGGAGCCGCCGGACGACCGCCGTGCTCCGGACCTCTCGACGAGGGCGATGCCGCCTCCGAAGAAGCCGTCGCGCGGCCTCGTCTGGGTGCGGAGAGGAGTCGCCGCCGTGGTGGTGCTCGCCATCGCGGGTGGCATCTACGCCCTCGCCTCGAAGGGCGGGTCGGGCGGGTCGGGCGATACGACCGCGAGCTCCGGCAAGAACGGCGGGAACCCGAACCCCAAGTCCGGCCAGAACGTCCTGGGTCCCCCGATCAACGTCAAGGGGATGCCGATCGGAATCGGGGTCGGCCAGAAGGGCGTCTACACGTCGCTTCGAGAGGCCGACCAGGTTGCGAAGATCGACCCCAAGACCGGCAAGGTGCTCGGGTACGCCGATGTCGGCGACATGCCGAACGGTCTAGCGGCCAAGCTCGGGCGGGTCTGGGTCACCAACGCCGGTGACGGCACGGTCTCGCCCGTTAACCCCACCACCCTCAAGACCGGCGCCCCCGTCAAGGTCGGAAGCGACCCCCGCGCCGTCGGCTTTGCTGCCGGCAGCCTGTGGGTGACCAACACGGGCTCGAACACGGTCTCGCGGATCACTCCACCCAACGGGGTCGTGGCGACGGTAACCGTCGGCGCCGGCCCCCGGGGCGTCGCGGCCGGTGAGGGCGGCGTCTGGATCTCGAACGGCGACGACGACTCGGTCTCGGTCATTGACCCGAAAACGAACGCCGTCAGCGACACGATTCAGCTCCCGCCGGGCTCCGACCCGAAGGGCAGCGCCATCTCCGCGGGCCGCGTGTGGGTTGCCGACGAGAGCACGGGCATGGTCTCGGTGATCAACATCTCGAGTCACGCCCTCGAGGCGCCCGTCACGGTCGGCAAGGAGCCACGCGACGTCGCGGTCGGCGGCGGCGACCTGTTCGTCTCCAACGGCGGCAGCGGGACCGTGACCCGGCTCACGCCGCAGGGGAGCGGGAGCCCACTCAAGCAGACGATCCACCTCGACAAGGGCTCCTCGCCCGAGAACGCCTCGACCGGCTACGGGTACATGTGGGTCGCCGACGGTGGCAACAACACCGTTGTCCCACTGACGACCATCTCGAAGAAGAAGTAGTGGCTGTCTACAGGTCGCGCTCGGCGACGAGGCCGCTCTGAAGCGCGCGCTCCACGAGGGCGACGCGCTTCCGGTTCTGCGGAAGGTCTGAGACCCCGAACTTCTCGAACAGGGCGCGCAGGTGCGTCTTCACCGCCTCGACGCTGAGGTGGAGCTCGTCCGCGATCGACTGGTTCGTGGGGGGCGTCGCGAACGCGGCCCCGTGCTTGAACGGGCGGCAGAGGGCGACGAGCACGCGCTTCTGCGCCGGCGAGACGCCGGCCGCGTCGAGCGCGTCCGCCGACATCACGGTCGAGTCCCCGGCGCCCGACTCAGTGGGCGATCGATAGAGGATCAGCGTCTGGCCGAGGCGGATCATGTCGCCGTCGCGCAGGCGCTTGCGGCCGCGGACGCGCTCGCCGTTGACGTATGAGCCGTTGGTCGAGAGGCCGTCGTCGACGAGGGTGCACTCGGCGCCCACGACTTCGACCTGCGCATGCAGCGCCGACACTTCGGCGTCCCACGCGACCTGGACAGCGGCAGACGGGCTGCGCCCGATCCACAGCTCGCTGGTCGCGTCGAGGGGCGTTATGAGCTGACCTCCTTCGGCGTCCCGGTGGACGAGGAACGGGCGACCCTCGCGCTCCGCCTCGATCTGCGCCTTCAGCTCGACCGCGGTTTCCGCCTTCGGGCCCCTGGGTGGGTCGCTCATACCTGTAGCTAACCGGATAGGTTCCCGATCCGCACATGAGGGTGGGTGTCCCCAAAGAGACGGCCGAGGGGGAGCGCCGGGTGGCGCTGATCGCCGACACGGTCGCGTCGCTCTCCAAGAAGGAGATCGACGTCTCGGTCGAGAGCGGCGCCGGCGACGGCGCCGGTCAGACCGACTCCGCCTACGCGGACGCCGGCGCGAGCGTGGGCTCGGGCGACGACGCCTGGAAGGCCGAGGTCGTCGTCAAGGTCGCCGTCCCTACCGTGGATGAGATCGGCCGCCTCGGCTCGGGCCAGGTGTTCATCGGCCACCTCGCCCCGCTGACGTCGGGCGAGACCAACAAGGCGCTCGCGGAGTCCGGAGCGACGAGCTTCGCGATGGAGGCGATCCCGCGGATCACCCGCGCCCAGTCGATGGACGCGCTCTCCTCGCAGGCGAACGTGGCCGGCTACGCCGCCGCCCTGCTCGCGGCTCGCGAGTGCGGCAAGTTCTTTCCGATGATGACCACGGCCGCCGGCACGGTCGCCCCCGCGAAGGTGCTCGTGCTCGGCGCCGGGGTCGCCGGCCTGCAGGCGATCGCCACGGCAAAGCGCCTCGGTGCCGTCGTCAGCGGCTTCGACATCCGCCGGGCGGCGTGGGAGCAGATCGGGAGCCTCGGCGGCCGCCCGCTGGAGCTCGACTTCATCCCCGATGCCGAGGCTGAGGGCGGCTACGCGCGTCCCCTCACCGACGAGGAGAACGAGCAGGTGCGCGAGGCCCTGGCCGAGAACGCCAAGCGGCAGGACGTGATCATCACCACGGCCCAGATCCCGGGACGCCCGGCCCCCACCTTGATCACCGCCGAGGCAGCTCGCGGGATGCGCCCCGGCTCGGTGATCATCGACCTCGCCGCCGACTCCGGCGGCAATTGCGAGCTGACGAGGGCCGGCGAGACGGTGGTCGACGGCCCGGTGAAGGTGATCGGGCCGCGCAACCTGGTCAGCGAGATGGCCACCGACGCCTCCCAGCTCTACTCCAAGAACATCGAGAACCTGCTCGACCTGCTCGTCGACGAGGAGGGCAGGCTGAAGCTCGACTTCGACGACGAGGTCATTGCCGGCGCCTGCATAACCCACGAGGGCGAGATCCGCAACGAGCGCGCCCGGGAGGTCGCAGGTGTGTCATGAGGTGCTTTAGCACCGAAAGAAGCGTGTCAGGCGGCGAAGCCGCCGCAGGTTGTTCCTCATGACGCTCATCACCGAGATCACGATCTTCGTCCTCGCGGCCTTCGTCGGCTTCGAGGTGATCTCAAAGGTCCCGACGACCCTGCACACGCCGCTGATGTCGCAGACGAACGCGATCCACGGGATTGTGGTGCTCGGCGGGCTGATCGTCATCGGCCTCTCGGACAACATCGTCAACGAGATCATCGGCACGATCGCGATCATCTTCGGGACGATCAACGTCGTCGGCGGCTTCATGGTCACCGACCGGATGCTGGGGATGTTCGTTCGGAAGCCGAAGCCTCCGGCCTCGGACGACGCGAAGCCCGACGCGAAGCCCGAGAAGCCCGAGTGACCCCGCTCGCCGTCCTCGACCCGACGGGCGCCGGCGCTCAGGCCCTCTACATCGTCGCCTTCTCGATGTTCATCTTCGGCGTGCGGCAGGGCACGCATCCGACGACCGCCAGGCGCGGGAACCTCATCGCCGCCGGCGGGATGGTCGTCGCCGTCATCACCACCCTGCTCCTCGACGGCATCGGCAACTGGGGCCTGATCGCCAGCGGGATCGCCGTCGGAGCTGCGGTCGGCGTCGTCGCCTCGCACCGGGTGCAGATGACGGCGATGCCGCAGATGGTCGCGCTGTACAACGGCGTCGGCGGCGGCGCCGTCGCACTGATTGCCTGGTCGGAGTTCCGCGTCGACCTAGCGGCGGGCGGCTCGATCCCACTCGACACCTTCGTCCCGACCCTGTTCTCGATGGTGATCGGGTCGGTCTCGTTCTGGGGCTCGCTGATCGCGTTCGGGAAGCTCCAGGGCATCGTCTCGGGCCAGCCCGTGAAGGTGCCGGGCCAGCAGGTCATCAACGCGCTTCTGCTGATCGGGATCGTCGCCGCGTGCGTCGTCCTCGGCGTCGACCACGACTCCGGCCCCTCGCAGGCACTGTTCGTCGGCGTCTTGGTCGCCGCGGCGGTTCTCGGCCTCCTGTTCGTCCTGCCGATCGGCGGGGCCGACATGCCCGTGGTGATCTCGCTCCTGAACGCGTTCACCGGCCTCTCGGCGGCCGCGGCGGGAATCGCGCTCGACAACGTCGCGCTGATCGTCGCCGGCACCCTCGTCGGCTCCTCGGGAACGATCCTCACGCTCGAGATGGCCAAGGCGATGAATCGGTCGGTCGGCAACATCTTCTTCTCGGGGTTTGGCGCCGTGCCCGAGGGCGCCGCCGCCGCGGCGGAGGACCGGCCCGTGACCTCGATTGGCGCCCAGGACGCGGCCATCAAGCTTGCCTACGCCGATTCCGTGGTGATCGTGCCCGGCTACGGGATGGCCGTCGCCCAGGCGCAGCACGCCGTAAAGGAGATGGCGAACGAGCTGGAGGCACGCGGTGTCGACGTCGAGTACGCAATCCACCCCGTGGCCGGCCGGATGCCCGGCCACATGAACGTGCTGCTCGCCGAGGCGGACGTGCCCTACGAGAAGCTGCGCGAGATGGACGACATCAACCCGGAGATGCCACAGACCGACGTCGCGGTGGTGATCGGAGCCAACGACGTCACCAACCCGGCGGCGAAGGACGACCCGGGGAGCCCGATCGCGGGCATGCCGATCATCGAGGTCAACGAGGCCAAGGAGGTGATCGTGATCAAGCGCAGCCTGAGCCCCGGCTTCGCAGGCATCGACAACGACCTCTTCTACCGGCAGAACACCTCGATGCTCTTCGCCGATGCGAAGAAGGCCGCCGCGGACGTCGCATCCGAGATCCGCGAGCTCTAGGCGCTCGGCGGGCCTTCCTTCCCCGGCCTGTCGGCCCGCCGCCCTCGACGCACCACCGGCAGCAGCCAGCCGACCAGCGCGCCGAGCCCCGCCGCGATCAGAAGGGCGAAGATGAGCGGTGTCTTCGTCGTCCCGAAGAGGAAGTTCACCTCTACTGTCTGGAAGTTGAGGGCGACGAAGATCAAGAGCAGCACGATCGCGGTGCCGATGACCCAGGTCTTCCAGTTCGTGCCCCGCCGGCCGAGCTCCGGAAGCGGTTGGCCTGGCCGGTGTCCCTCCATCGCCCCCGACTCTAGTGCAGCGCCTGCAGGTGCTTCGCTTGCATCACGTTCTCCGCCGATTCGTACAATCGCTTCGATGGGAGAGGCCAACGGCGCTCGGCAGGAGGCCCCGGCAATGGAAGCGCTCAGCGATCTCGTAGAGGCGCTGCCGGCGGTGATCTACCAAGCGGAGCCCGGGCGCGAGGGGGCATGGCGCTACGTGAGCGCCCACGTCGAGACGCTCCTCGGGTACACGGCGCGGGAGTGGATCGAGGACCCCACCCTCTATGTGCGCTGTCTCCACCCCGATGATCGCGAGGCCGTGGTGAGGATCGAGGAGCGCGAGCTCGAGGCCGCGCGCGGCGGCGACGTCACCGCGGTCAGCGAGTACCGCATGGTTCGCCAAGACGGCACGATCATCTGGGTGCGCGACGAGGCCAAGCTCGCCGGCGAGCCGGGAAGAGCGCTCTGGCAGGGCGTGCTCATCGACATCACCGCGGAGCGGGCGCTCACCGACGCCTACGACCACTACCGCAGCCTCGTCGAGAGCCTGCCGGCCTGCCTCTACCGCTCCGAGCCGGGACCCGCCGGGCGCTGGAAGTTTCTCTCACCCCAGGTCGAGTCGCTCGTCGGCTACTCGGCAGCCGAGCTGATGTCCGACGCGAGGCTGCGCGCCGGGCTCGTACACCCGGACGACCGGGACTGGGTCTTCGCCGAGGAGGCTGACGGCGGGAACGGCGACGTCGGGGCGCAGTGGGTTCGCGAGTACCGGCTCGTCGACCGCTCCGGCGATCACGTCTGGGTCCGTGACCGGGGCATCGTGAGCGGGGCACACGGAGGGCGACGCACGGTCGAGGGAATCCTCGCCGACATCACGGCGACCCGCGGGGCTCCAGGCAGCGAGGCTGCCGTGCCCGACGTGTACCGCCTGAGCTGCCCGAAGTGCGGCTCCGTTTGGGCGTCTGAGCGAGTTGAGGCATGCGCGCAGTGCGGCCACACCGACGTCGACGAGGTGTCCCTCGACGCGACCCTCCGGGAGCTCGCGAGCGTGCGCGGCCAGCTCGGGGGCCTGCTAGACGGCATCCAGGGCCACCTGGAGATGCTGAAGACGAACCTCCCCGAGCACGCGCAGGCGCCGAAGCCGGTGGTGCGACCGGGGCGGCTTCGGGTGGTCACGCCGCTCCACGAGGACCCCGACGTTCTCTAGCTGGTGCCGGGCGCCGACGAGTCCGACCGGGCCTTGCCGTTCTCCTCGCTCGACTTTCTCTACCTGCCGAGCGCGGACGTGGCGCGGGATCTGGGCTTCTACCGCGATGTGCTGGGGGGCGAGGTCGTCTTCGCGATCGAGGCCTTCGGGACCCGCGTCGCCGAGGTGCGCCTCGCCTCGGAGTCACCGCGTGTCCTCCTCGCCGGGCACATGGAGGGCGAGGCTCCGGTGCTGGTGCATCGTGTCGCGGACCTCGACGAGTCGATCGCGCGGCTCGCCGGGCGCGGCTTCCAGGTCAGCGCCAGGTTCGACATTCCGCCGGGCCCGTGCGCGGAGCTCGGTACGCCGGGGGGTCAGCGACTCGCGCTCTACCAGGCGACGCGGCCGGAGGTGTACGAGCGCTTCCACGGCCGGATGGACTTCGAGCCCGAGCCCTGGGTCTAGGCCGCCAGCGCCGGCACCGCAGGGCGCATGCGGTCCACCATCGCCCATCCCGCGAAGCAGAGAGTGCCGACGACCCCGGTCATCGTCAGGAGCGCGCCGGCAGCCGCCGTCGCCGCGACGCCGTTCGCCCCGAGGATCAAGACTGTGGTTGCCGCGCCGGCGCCGGGGCCGAGAGGCAGTAGGCCGAAGACCGCCATCGCGATCAGGAGGGCCACGGAGTCGAGGAGGGAGACGTCGACTCCGACCGCTCCGAGCAGGAACCAGTTCCGCAGCACCTGGATCGACACGGCGAGGACAACGAGCGCGACGATGCGGCTTCGGCCCTCGAGGCCCCGGAGCACTGCAAGTCCGCGCCAGGCGCCGTGGCGATGGTCGCGCGCGATCGACCGGGCTCCGAAAAAGACGCTGGCCATCACGGCCATCGCGATCGCGGGCGCCCACCACGGAACGCCGAGCGGAGCCACCAGGGTGAATGACATGAGCGCGGCCAGCGCCCCCTCGACGATGATGATCGGGAGCTCGGCGGCTACCAGGACCGAGGCAGGCGGGCTGTCGCTCGGCGCAGAGCGCCGCAGAGCGCCAATGCGCACCGCCAGCCCGAACTGGGCGTTGAAGAGGTTCCCGAGGTAGCCGACGCTCGCGGCGCGGTAGAGGCGCCGGCGACCGACCGTTCCTCCCGCTGCGCTGACGCAGACGTTCCAGGCCTCGCTGCGGGCGACGAGCCAAACGAGGTGGAGGGCCGCAGCCACCGCGAGCATCCAGACCGGCGCGCTGCCGAGGGCCGAGGCGAAGTCCCCGCTCTTGCCGGCGAGGCCGACGGCGAGCGCGGCAGCGACCAGCAGGCTTCCAGCCGCGGTGACGCCCGTCGGGTGTGCTCGCAGCCAGCGGCGGGTTTCGTGGGCTCGGCTACCCACGCGGCGGGATATCGAGGATGAAGAGCTCGGTGGCGACGTCGGTCTTCGTGTCGTGCTTGCTGACAAACGCCATCACCTTGCGCCTCGTAACCCGCGTTACCGCGTGAATGGCGTCGGAGCGGAAGGTCGCTGTGGTGAGCTTTCGAGACTCGCCGTCGTGGTCCGCGGCCGCTGCCGCCAGTCCCTCGTCGAACTGCCGCGTGGCGCCCTTGAGCACGCACGTGACATGGGTCCCCTTGATCCGCGTCTCGATGTCCGTGGGCCGCTCGCCGGCGTAGTTCCTCCACACGGACGCGAACGAGCTGCTGACGTCTGCCCGCAGCCCCGCTGGATGTACAACCTCGGCATCGGCCATGGCCGACCTCTCCTTCTGGTCCCCTCGTCAAACGTGCTCGAGGGGCGGAGAGGGACCGAAGGACCCACCGGGCAGGTTGATAAAGGGTACCGCGCCGGGGCGGCACCGGCGCCGGCGCGGGCTCAGAACAACCGATAGCTGGCGCTCGAGATGACGAAGCCGTGGCCCGTGCTCTCGTTCGTGCAGGTCATGCCGGCGGTCGCGCTGGCGCACGTGAGGTCGCCGGTCGCGGTCGCGGTGCCGTAGGCGAGCTTCGTCGCCGCGGGGTTGAGCGCCGTGTCCCCGGCGCAGACGAAGCGAGCCGCGCCGCTCCCGACCGTGATCCCCTGCCCGAAGTCGACCTCGCTGGGGCAGTCCGCAGGACGCCGCGGCGGGTTCCAGGAGCGCTTCTGGATGTCGCAGCGGACGGTGCCTGCGGTGGTGAGGCAGCCGATGTTGCCCGAGGGTGAGCGGAAGCTCGCGAGGTGGAGCGTCGGCTCCGGAGTGGAGGTCCCGGTGGATGAGGTCGTCGTGGTTGTCACCGTCGTCGTCGGAGCGGTGCTGCTCGTCGGCTCGGAGACGACGCTGGTTATCACCGTCGTATCGCCACCCCCGCACGCGGCGAGGCCGAGCGCCGAGGCGACTGCGAGGGACGTGAGCAAACTCCGCTCCACGGCTCGGCAGCCTAAACCGACCGCGCGCGTTGCGTCCCGATTCCGCCCGAGAATCGGCGCGATGGGCGCGCCACGCGCGAGTTGCGCGCTGCCAGCTTCGCGGCATGTCACGCGAGACCGGTTGGGGAACCGAGCACGGACAGGGAACGCTCGAATGGGTCGGCCTGGTCGCGCTCGTCGCCGCGCTCTTCGTCGCGCTCGCGGCGGTCGGCGTTCGGGTGCCCGGGACGAGTGTGGCGGAGGCGATCGTCGCGAAGCTCGAGTGCGCGCTCGGGGAGCGCTCGACGTGCGCCGACGGCGCCGCCGAGCCTGCGCTGGCCGCCGCCTACGGCGAGCGGCTGGCAATCGCCGTTCGCGAGCATGCGCCCGAGGTTGACTACGAGACCGGGATGTCGGCCCTGCCCGTCGACTTCCGCTCGTGCCGCGGCGCGTCATGCGGCAATGGGCCGCGAAGCGGGCCCGTGTGGCGCTCCAACACCGGAGAGCCGGCGGTCGCGTTCGTCCACGTCGTCGACTGCCGCCGCCCGCACGCGCTCATCCCGTCCGGGATCGGCTGCGACGGCAGGGGGTTGATGAACGGGGGCCACTACCCCGAGCGCGGCGCCCCGCTCACCGGCCACCTGTACATCCAGTACTGGCTCTACTACGAGAACTCGACCAGCCTGCGCGGCCTCCCGGGAGACCTCGGCTACCACGAGGACGACTGGGAGAGCTACATGGTCCGAATCGACCGCGACAGCAGGGTCTTGTCCCGAGCCAGCTCGCACAACGGCTACAACTACGACGGGGGCGTCGGGAGCTGGCCGTTCGACGCGGGGCTCTTCCATCGCGCCGCCTGGGGCCCCATCACGGGCCGAACCTTCGTCTCGGGGGGAAGCCACGCGGGTCACGTGCACGAGGACGGCACGCCGAGTGCGGTGGGCGGCCGCCTCGTCGGCGACTTGCCGCTGCCGACTGCCGGCGAGCGGCCGCGCCGATGGACACCGGCCTCCCACCTGCGCTTAATCCCGATTGAGACCATCGGCCCGAGGGCGCTCGCTACCCGCTTCGCGATCACACCGCCATGGCTGAAGATCGTCTACAGCGACCCGGAGTGGGAGGGGACCTAGGCGAGTCGGGCGGCCCGAGTCATCCGGGCGGGGCGGATGAATCCCCAGACCCGATCGGAGCGGGCGCGGCGCGGGATAGGATCGCCGCCGTGCCCGCTCCCAAGCCGATCTTCGCGCACGACGCGAACCTCGGCTTCCAGGTCGACGACGCGCTGTGGAGTGGCTTCCTGGAGCGGCATGGCATCGAGGTCGCCCCGTATCGCGACATGGCGAAGCTGACGCGCGACCTCAAGGCTGAGCCGGTCTCGTTCGCCTACCTGCCGGCCGCCAACTATTTCTACCTTCGCGAGCAGGGCGCCTACCAGCCCCTCGCGAGCGCCGTATACGCGGCCAGCGGGTCCTCGAGCTTCGCCAGCCTGCTCGTCGTCGCGGCCGGCAGCGATATCGCGATCCTCGACGAGCTTCGGGGCCGAAAGCTCGGCTACGCCCACCGCTACTGCACGTCCAGCTACTTTGCGCCGGCAATCCTCCTTCACGAGCACAGTCTCGACATCGACGACCTGTTCGCTCAGCTGGTCGAGGTGCCGCCCTACGAGGGACAGATCGACGCGGTGATGTCCGGCCGCGTCGACGCGACGATGGTCGAGGAGGACGTCTGGCGGAAGGACGAGGCGAACGCTCGCGACACCCGGGTGATCGGCCGGCGGGACGGCCTTCCGACGCCGCTGCTCATCGTCGCGAAGGAGGCCAGCCAGACCTTGGCCGACGAGCTCTCGGAGCTCGCTCTTTCACACCGCCCTGAAACGACGGCCGAGACGCTCTTCGCCGGCTTCGTGCCCTACGAGCGAAAGCGGGTGGAGGGGTTCTACGGCCTCGCCGAGCACGGGCTCGCGCGCGTGCTCGAGCGCCACACCGATTCACGGTACTCCGCTAGCGCGGCGCCATCCGCAGGGCGCCGTCGAGCCTGATCGTCTCGCCGTTCAGCATCTGGTTCTCGACGATGTGGCGGACGAGCGCGGCGTACTCGTCGGGCTCGCCGAGGCGGGAAGGGAATGGCATCGTGTCGCCGAGCGCATCTCGCGCCTCCTGAGGCAGTGCGCCGAGGAGCGGCGTGTCGAACAGGCCCGGCGCGATCGTGACCACGCGGATGCCCCGGCTCGCCATGTCACGCGCGGCGGGGAGCGTGAGGCCGACGATGCCGCCCTTCGAGGCCGAGTAGGCGACCTGGCCGATCTGGCCGTCGAAGGCGGCGATCGATGCCGTGTTGACGCAGACGCCACGCTCGCCAGCGTCGTCCGGTTCGTTCCCGTTCATCGACGCCGCAGCGAGCCGGAGGACGTTGAACGTGCCGATCAGGTTCACCTGGACGACGTTCGAAAAGAGCTGGAGGTCGTGCGGCCCGCCCTTTGACGCCGTGCGCTGAGCCCACCCGATCCCGGCGCAGCAGACCGAAATCCGGAGGCCTCGATCGGCCTCGGAGGCGGCGTCCACCGCTGCCGACACCTGGTCTGCGTCAGTGACGTTCACCTCGACGAACCGCGCCCGCCCGCCGAGCTCGCCGACCAGAGCGTTGCCCTTCTCGGCGTTGAGGTCGGCGACCACCACCGACGCTCCCGCGCCGTGAAGCGTGCGCGCCGTCGCCGCGCCGAGACCCGACGCGCCGCCGGCGACGAGAGCTGAGGCTCCATCGACCTTCATCGGGCGCGGAATCTATTCCTTCACGACTCGCGCGCGCCGGCGGGTAGCCTTGTTGCATCACGCTGGCCGCCGCCACCAGCAGGGACGGGATCGCCGCGCGACTCGCCGAGGCACGCGAGCGAACGCTGATGCTCGTCGATCCCCTGGCGGACGAGGAGCTCAACCGCGTCTACTCACCCATCCTGAGCCCGCTCGCCTGGGACCTCGGCCACATCGCGAACTTCGAGGAGCTCTGGCTGGTGCAGACGATCGGCGGGCGGGAGCCGATGCGCGGCGAGCTCGGCCGCTTCTACGACGCGATCGAGAATCCGCGGCGCACGCGCAACGAGCTTCCGATCCTCCGCGGCGATGAGCTGCGCTCCTACATGGACGAGGTGCGGCAGCGCTCGCTCGACGTGCTGGACGGGATCGACCTCGAGGGCTCCGACGACCCGCTGCTTCGCGACGGCTTCGTCTACGAGCTCCTGATCGCGCACGAGCACCAGCACAACGAGACGATGCTGCAGCTCCTACAGATGGTCGAGAGCTACGAGCCGGGCGAGCGCGACACGGGCCCGGGCGCCGAGCCCGTGGCAGAGGGCCCGGAGATGGTCGAGGTGCCGGGCGGCGAGGTGGAGATCGGTGCAGGGCCTCGCGGTTTCGCCTACGACAACGAGCGCCCGCGCCACGCGGTCGAGCTGGCGCCGTTCCGAATCGACCGCGTCCCGGTCACGAACGCGGACTTCGCCGATTTCATCACCGACACCGGTGCCGAGCCGCCGCTCTACTGGGAGGCCGACGGCGCCGGCGGATGGCTGAGGACGGCGATGGGGCGCAGCGTCGCGCTCGACCCGGTACTGCCGGTTGTGCACGTCGATTACGGTCAGGCCGAGGGGTACGCGGGGTGGGCCGGCAAGCGGCTTCCCACCGAGCTCGAGTGGGAGGCGGCGGCCGCGGACGCGAACCGCGATCGCGCCAACCTCGACCATCTCGCGTTCGGCTGCGCGCCCGCCGGCGCCTACGCGGACGCTGCCTCGGCCAGCGGCGCCTTGCAGATGCTGGGGGACGTGTGGGAATGGACGTCCTCCGAGTTCACCGCGTACCCCGGCTTCGAGGCCTTCCCCTACCCCGAGTACTCGGAGGTGTTCTTCGGGCCGACCCACAGGGTGCTGCGCGGCGGTGCCTGGGCGACGCGGCGAAACGTCATCCGCACGAGCTTCCGCAATTGGGACCTGCCCGAGCGGCGCCAGATCTTCGCCGGTGTCCGATGCGCGAGGGACCGATGAAACGAACCAACCGCAGGCGAGACACGTAGGAAGAGACGTGAGCGGCGCCGCTACCGACGACATACGAATCGACGTGCACCTCCCGCCGGGGGGGCCCCTCTCGGGCATGGCCGCCGACGTGCGCGCCGGGCTCACGAAGCCGTTCAAGGAGCTCTCGCCGCGCTACTTCTACGACGAGCGCGGCTCGCAGCTCTTCGAGGACATCACGCGGCTCGAGGAGTACTACCCGACCCGTTGCGAGCGCTCGATCCTCGAGCGCCACGCGCGCGAGATATGCGCGGCGGCGGGCGAGCCGGCGACCCTGATCGAGCTCGGATCCGGCTCGGCGGCGAAGACCCGGGTGCTGCTCGACGCGATGCGCGACGCCGGCTGCCTTCGCTCCTACGCGCCGGTTGACATCTCAGAGCAGATCACGAGGGAGACGGCCGAGGCGGTGGCCTCCGAGTACGGCATCGCGGTGCACGGGCTGGTTTGTGACTTCGAGCGGGACCTCGAGCGGATGCCGCTCGAAGGGCCGCGTGTGATCGCGCTGCTGGGGGGGACGATCGGCAACTTCGAGCCCGCCCAGCGGGCGAGCTTTCTGGCGCGCGTCGCGAACCTGCTCGGGCCCGACGACCGCTTCCTGCTCGGCACCGACCTGGTGAAGGACCGCGCGACGCTCGAGGCCGCCTACAACGATTCCGCCGGCGTCACCGAGGGGTTCAACAAGAACGTCCTCGACGTGCTGAACCGCGAGCTCGGCGCCGACTTCGACACGGACTGCTTCGAGCACGTCGCGCGCTGGGACGAGGAGAACCTCTGGGTCGACATCCGCCTGCGCTCGATGCGCCGGCAGGTCGTGAGCTTCGGGGCGCTCGACATGCTCGTGGCCTTCGAGCGCGGCGAGGAGATGCGGACCGAGATCTCGACCAAGTTCGCGCGCGACGGCCTAGCCGGGATCTACGCGGAGGCCGGCCTCGAGCTTGCGGAGTGGTGGACGGACCCCGACGACCTCTTCGCACTGAGCCTCGCGAGGGCTTCCGGTGAGGGGCCTTAGCCCCGAAAGAAGCGTGTAAGGACGGCGAAGCCGCCCGCAAGTTATTCCGGTCTAGGCGGAAGGCTCGGTCAGAAACTGCCCGTGGAACCCGAACGGGATCGCGTGCGGCGCCTCCGCTCGCGCGATCTCAGATAGGTCCTGGGCGTCGAGCACGAGCAGGAACGAGCGATCGACGTTCGCGTCGAGGACCACCGAGAGGACCACGCCGTCATCCTCGGCGCGGGCCTCGGGGCTGGCGACGAACACCGGCTCGCCGGGATAACACCCGGGTTCGGACCAGTCGACAACGCCCCCCTCGGTGACGTCGCCCTTCTGGATCTGGGTGATGAACGACCCCGCCGCCGCGTCGGGCGCGTGGTTTCCGTACACGAACCGGTAGGGCCGGCCGTTGTTGCGGCGGTAGTTGATCCGCGGCAGCTCGAAGCCCGGCGCGATGGTTTCGCGCCTCGCCTCGCCACCCGCCAGCGGCACGCGGTAGCGCCGCAACTCGGGAACAGGGATCCCGCCGCCGGAGCGCAGCCGGTCGAGGTACAGCGCGCGCACGATCTCGTCGTCCTCGTAGGCGGCGAGGTCGACCACCAGCTCGCCGCCGTCCTCGAACGCGTTCACGTGATGGAAGCAGAAGAACGGCTCGGCGTCGACGCGAGCGGCGAGCTCGCCGGTCCGGCGGTCGATGACGATGAACGGCGTCCCGCGCTCCGGGTCCCAGCGGTAGTTCTCGATGAATGGGCGCTTGGCGCGGGCGAGCTCCATCGGGTTCACCACGAGCGGGCATTCAGTGAGCACCGCGTAGCGCTCGGTGATCCCGAAGCTGTGCATGTAGGCGGGCCTCGAGACCGGCAGCTTCGCGATCTCACGCTGGCGCCGCCCATCGGCGCGCGCGTAGAGGCGGTACGAAGTTCGGGCCCCGAACTTCACCGCGTAGAACAGCCCCTCGCCCGTCCCCGGGTCGAGGTGCGGATGCGCGGTCGTGTGCTGCCCGGGGGCAGGTGAGGCGACGCCGGCGCTCTCGAGCGTCTTCGGGTCGAACAGGACCGGCAGCGGCGTCTCGGTCATCGCGACCACGTCCTCGCCGAGACGCGTGAGGTTGACGTTCGCGTTGTCGGAGATCTTCGGGCTGAAGAACGCCTGCACCCGTTTGAAGATCGACCGGCACGGATCGGTCGCGAACTCCGAATAGGAGATCTCGCCGCCGTCCCTCGCGGCTCGGTAGGCCCGGCTCTCGAGGAAGCTGTTCGCATAGGAGGCGCGGCCGTCCGCGAAGCCGAAGCGGTGCAGCATCGAGAAGCCGTCGAACCAGTGGTTGACCGTGCGATCGCCGACCTCGTACCGCGCCGGACCGATGCGAAGGAGTGACCCCTGAAGCCACTCGGGCAGCTTTCCCTCGACCGGGAGGTCCTCGACGCGGCGCTCCGCGTCGAGGGTCTCGAAGCCAATGCGGTAATCGGCGTCGTGGGCCTGCGGGGCGCTCGCTGTGACGGTCATCCGGTCTGCCTCCTACGCTAGTCTTTGTTTGACGGATCAGAATATACCATCTATTTAGGACTATAGTGAAAGCGGAAGAGCCGCGGCTCACACCCACCTCCTACATCGTGCTCGGGCTCATCGACCTCCGCGGCGAGGCGACCCCGTACGAGCTGAAGGGCCTCGCGGCGGAGGGCGTCGGCAACTTCTGGTCGCTCCAGCACGCACAGCTCTACACCGAGACCTCGCGGCTCGCCGGCGCGGGCTACCTCTCCGAGGAGCGCGAGGAGGGCGGGCGTCGTCGCAAGCGCTACCGCCTCACCGAACGCGGCCGCGCCGCGCTGGGGGAATGGGTCGCCACGGCCACCGAGCAGTTCACCGAGCTGCGCGACCTCGCGCTGCTGAAGCTCTTCTTCGGCGCCGATCCGGCCGCGCTCGCCGAGAAGCAGCTCGAGATCCACCGGGCGAGGCTCGCCACCTACGAGGCGCTCTCCGAGCAGGCCGCCGGCCTGCCGGCTACGGGCCCGGCGCTGACGCTCGACGCCGGCCTGGGCCACGAGCGCGAGTGGGTGCGCTTCTGGGAGAGGCTGGCGGGCTAGCCGCTACGGGGGGCAAGGGCCTCGATCAGCTCGCCCAGCTTGTCCGGCGTCGTGATGGGAGTCAGAACCGGCAGGGTTATTCCTCCGGCGACGAACTGCTCGAGCCGCTTTCGCATCGCCGCGGGCTCGCCGAAGATGAACATCTCCTCGATCAGCTCCCACGGGGCGGCGGCGAGGGCGCGCTCGCGGTCCTTGGCCGCCCACGCATCGCACATCTCGGCGATCGCCTCGCCGTGGCCGAGCCAGCCGTAGAAGGCGGCGTAGACCGGCACCGTGATGTAGGAGGCGAACATGAACCGCGCGAGCGGCTCGACCTGCTCGCGCTCCCCGGGGAGGCAGAAGAAGCGGCAGAGCAGCTCGAAGCCGTCGGGCGCCCCGTCGAGCTCGGAGACCACCTTCTCGAGCCCGGAGAGCGGGAGGAAGTTCGTGAACGCTCCGGCGGCCTTCTCAACCGCGAGGCGCAGCATCTTGCCGCGCAGCGCCGCGAGGATGATCGGCGGCGGGCTCTCCGGCGCCTGCTCGAGCTTGAAGCCGGTCGCAGTGCGCCCGCCCGCGAACGCGGCGTCGAGAAAGTCGACCGTCTCGGAGACCTTCGCGAGCGGACGCTCGAAAGGGAGCCCGTTCCAGCCCGAGACGATGCGGTCGGACGAGGCGCCGATGCCGAGCGCGAAGCGCCCCTCGCTGGCGTCGGCGAGCGCGGCCGCCTGCTGGGCGAGCAGCGCGGGGCCGCGAGTGAAGACGCCGACCACTCCCGTGCCCAGGCGAACCCGCTCGGTCCACGGCGCGGCGAGCACCAGCGGGGTGAAGCCGTCAGGCCCGTTGGTCTCGCCGCTCCAGAGGTCCGTGTAGCCGGTCGCCTCGGCCCGTTCCACATGCTCCCGCTGCGCGTGAAGCGGCAGCATCGGCAGCGGCAGAGTGAGTCCCCAGCGTTGCTCGGTCATCTTCCGCGCTGCACCCTATAGGTGGGATAAGCTCGCGCCGGATGGACTTCTCGCGGCTCAATCCGACCCGCGTCGTCATCGGTGGGATCGCTTCGCTCCTGCTGATCGTGAGCCTCATCTTCATGTCGTGGTACACGGTCGACCCCAACGTCCCGGCGCGGGCGTCGGGAGCGAACTGGATCTGCGGCGCGAACAACACCACCTGCACCGGCTTCGAGACCTTCCCGATCATGCGCTGGCTCTTGATCCTCGCCGCGCTCGCCCCCCTGATCCTCGCCTACATCCTCGTCCGCGGGCACAAGCTCTCCTGGCCTCCCGGCGAGATGACGATGGTCGCGGGGTTCGCCGCCACCGTCCTCATCCTCTACAACGGCATTATCGACAAGCCCGGCTCCGGCCAGGCCGAGATCGGCGTCGGGCTCGACTACGGCTACTACGTGGCGCTCGTGGCGGCCTTCGTGATCGGCTGCACGGGCTTCACCCGCTCCCAGGAGGGCCAGCGAAGAGTGCGCAAGGCCCCAGGCACGGTCTAACGGACGGACCGCCCGTCGCCGGGCGGCGCCACGAGGCCGGGTCGAGGCTCTGGTTAGGGGGGCGATCTCGGCCGCCCCCGGACGGTACGCGGGGAAGTTGACCACCGCATGGGTGCACAACCCCGCCGCCTACGATGCGGCCGCGCCCGAACCCCCTCTCTTCGCTGCTCCGTCCTGCCTATAGCCTGCCGCCCCAATGGGGGTCATCTCCCACGACGTCCGCTCGGGCTCCACGCCCGACCGCAACCTCGCGCTCGAACTCGTTCGGGTGACGGAGGCGGCTGCGCTCGCCGCCGCGCGCTGGGTGGGGAAGGGCGAGAAGGAGGACGCCGACCAGGCCGCGGTCGACGCCATGCGCCTGCTCCTCGACACGGTGCCGATGGACGGTGTCGTGGTGATCGGCGAGGGCGAGAAGGACGAGGCGCCCATGCTCTACAACGGCGAGCGGATCGGCGACGGCAGCCCACCCGAGGTCGACATCGCAGTCGACCCGCTCGAGGGTACGCGGCTGACGGCGCGCGGCATGCCCTCCGCGCTCGCCGTGATCGCGCTCTCCGAACGGGGGACGATGTTCGACCCGGGTCCGTGCGTGTACATGGAGAAGCTCGCGGGCGGCCCCGACATCGCGGACGTGCTCTCCCTCGAAGATCCCCTCCCGGACGTGATCGGCAAGGTTGCCCAACGCAGGGGCGTGAGCGTCGGCGACGTGACGCTCATCGTCCTCGACCGCGATCGGCACGCCGAGAAGGTGGAGGAGATCCGAGACGTGGGCGCGCGCATCCGGTTCATCACCGACGGCGACGTCTCGGCGGCCCTCTTCGCCGTCATGGAGGGCACCGGCGTCGACTTGCTGTGGGGCATCGGCGGCACGCCCGAGGGCGTGCTCTCCGCGGCGGCGATCAAGTGCTTGGGCGGCGAGCTCCTGGGGCGCCTCTGGCCCCGTGACGACGACGAGCGGCAGGCCGCGATCGACGCCGGCTACGACCTCGACGAGGTGCTCGGCGCGGATCGGCTGGTCGCGGGCCAGGACGTGTTCTTTGCCGCGACCGGGGTGACCGATGGGGAGCTGTTACAGGGAGTGCGCTACCCGGGCGGTGGCAAGGCCTCGACCGAGTCCCTCGTGATGCGCTCCCGCTCCGGCACGGTCCGGACCGTGCAGGCACGCCACGACCAGGCGAAGCTACGCGAGGTCACCGGCGGGCGCTACGGCTGAGTCAGCTCGGCCGACTCGGTGAGCTCACCCGTGTCGTGCAGCTCGAAGCGCAGGGCGTTGATCACCCCGCCGGCCATCAGGGAGAGGCTCACGAGATAGAACCAGACGAGGGCGATCAGGACGAAGCCGACCGTCCCGCCGACCTCACCGACGCTCGAGACCTGAGCGAGGTAGAACGGGTAGACGGCGTTCGCGACGCCGGTCGTGAGCGTGACGAACAGCGCGCCCGGCCAGACGCCCCTCCAGGGGACGTGCCCCTTCGGCACGAAGTAGTAGATCGCGCAGCAGATCAGGAAGGCGATGAAGAGCGCCGCGCCAAGAAGCGCGATGGTGACGATCGTCTCGCTGTGGGCGAGGCCGAACGGCAGGTTGTCGGCGGTCGTGCCGATGGCGCTTTCGAGCGTTGGGATGACGATGCTCGCCGCGAGGAAGAGGATGAGGCCTCCGAGCATCACGAGCGCGAAGCGCTTCTGCTCGAGCCAGCCACGGCACTCGACGTGGTAGATACGGCAGAAGGCCGTGTCCATCGCGCCCCAGAACGAGGTGCCGATCCAGACCGCGCCGAGCGCCGCGGCGAGGCCGATCGTCGTCGAGTTCGACTGGATGCGGTCGAGCGCGTCCTGAAGCGTGGTGCTCTTCACGGCCGGGAAGAGGTGCTGGAGGTCGGTGCGGACGCTGTGCTCGATGTCGTTGGCCTGGACCACCTGCCCAAGGATGAACAGCGCCAGCAGCGCGAATGGGAACAGCGCGAGGAAGAGGTTGTAGGCGACCATCCCCGCGAGGCCCGTGATGTTCTCGCGGTAGGCGCGATCCCAGAAGGCCTTCAGGTAGAGGGTGAACCGGCGCCGCCGTGGCGGCGCCGCCTCAACCGCGCTCGGTCGCTCGGCGTGCAGCATCGAGGGCGCGGCTCATCAGGCGTACACCGAGCGTCGCGGCCTCCGCTGTGACCGCGATGCCCGCCCATGCCAGCTCCTCGAGCCCCGCGACCCCCTCCTCGGCGTCCCCCTCCGGCACCTCCCTCTCCGGGGGGCGCTGCTCGCGGGCCGGTGTCGGCGGCTCGCGAACGGGAGCGGGCGGCTCGCGCACCGGCTTCGCCTCCGACTTGGGGGGCCCAGCCCTCTGGGTGGGGACGCCCGTGCCGGCCCGGCGAGGGCTTCTGGTGCCCGGTCGCGAGCGTGGAAGCTTGCCGAAGAGACCGGTGTCCGCTGGATCCGGTCCGTCGCTCATCACGCCAATTCCAGCGTCAGCGCCGGACGTGGTGCCCGCCGCACGTGGCTGTGCAGGGGCGGGAAGCTGGGCGCGGCGCGCGAAGCTCCGTTGGCCAACGCACTGGCTACCATCGGACGGGCCTGCGGGCCGCACGGACGGCGCCCGAAACTGAATAGAGCCGAAGCCATCACCGATACCGTAGAGAAGGAAGACGAGAGCAACCGAATGCTAGTCGCGGAACTTCAGGAGCTGGACGAGGTCAAGGGCCTCGTTACGAAGGGCCACGCGGAGGGAGTCATCGCCTTCGGCGAGGTCGCTAGCGCCCTCTCCGAGGTCGACGTCGACGAGGGGGACATCGAGGAGCTCTACGGCTACCTCGAGGGCCAGGGGATCGAGCTCGTCGACGACCCTGATCCGGGCTCGGCGCCCGCGGGCGCCGCCGCGGTCGATCGCGAGGACGGCAAGAGAGGAAGGCGCCGCAAGGCGACCGCCCTCGACCTGAAGCCGGACATGACGACCGACTCCCTGCAGCTGTTCCTCAAGGACATCGGCAAGGTCCGGCTGCTCACCGCAGCCGAGGAGGTCGAGCTCGCGAAGCGGATCGAGCGCGGCGACCTCGACGCGAAGCAGAAGATGGTGGAGTCCAACCTCCGCCTGGTCGTCTCGATCGCCAAGAACTACCGCAACCAGGGGCTGCCGTTCCTCGACCTGATCCAGGAGGGCACTCTCGGCCTCGTCCGCGCCGCCGAGAAGTTCGACTACCGCAAGGGCTTCAAGTTCTCCACGTACGCGACCTGGTGGATCCGCCAGGCCATCGCTCGCGCCCTCGCCGACAAGGCACGGACGATCCGGATCCCCGTCCATGTCGTCGAGAAGCTCAACAAGATCGGCCGCGCCGAGCGCAAGCTGGTCACCGAGCTGGGCCGCGAGCCGACGCCCGACGAGATCGCCGAGGTAACCGGCATCGACCCCGACGAGGTCGACCAGATCAAGCGCTCAGCCCAGGCCCCCGTCTCGCTCGAGAAGCCGGTGGGCGATGAGGAGGAGTCGGAGTTCGGTCAGTTCATCGCCGATGAGAAGGCGGAGTCGCCATTCGAGCGGGCGGCCGACCTCCTTACGAAGGAGGCGCTGCGGGAGGCCCTCGAGAACCTCTCCTATCGCGAGCGCCGTGTGCTCGAGCTCCGCTACGGCCTCGGCGGCGAGCACCCCCGGACGCTCGACGAGGTGGGTCGGACGTTCAACGTCACGCGCGAGCGGATCCGGCAGATCGAGAACCAGTCGCTCAAGAAGCTTCAGAGCCTCGCCGAGGCCCAGAAGCTGCGCGAAGTCACCTAGGCGGACACGGTCTTGACGAACCGGTGGGTCACTCCCATCGGCTCGAAGCCGAGCTTTTCGTACAGGCGCGGCGTCGTGTCGTCGGCGTCGGCGACGACGAAGGTCAGCTCGTCGCCCGCCGCGACTGAAACCCTCGCCGCGGCGCTCACCACTGCGCGGGCGAGCCCGCGGCCTCGTGCCGCAATCGCGGTGGCGACGTCCTCAACCTGCCCGACCCGGCCCTCGCCACGCAGCCACGCGCGTGAGATGACGTCGCCGCCGTCTCGAACGACGAACCAGCGGCCACCGGCGGACGCCTCGAGGCGCCGGTCGAGTTCGAGCAGCTCGTCAGCCAGCTCGCCGGAGCCCGGAAACGCCTCCAGCATGATCTCCCGGCGGCTGGCGCGGACGTCGTCGAAGCCGGCCTCGACCACGTCGTGCTCCGGCGGCGGTGGGGGCTTGCGCAGGCGCATGAGGACGAACCTCGTCGTCTCGAAGCCGAGGTCGCGAAGCCCGGGGGCCGTGCGGCGCGCGGCGGCCTCGTCCTCGACCACCACGGACGCCGCCTCGATCCCGGACTCCCTCGCAAGCTCGGATGCCTCGCGCGCGATGGCCGCGGCGTTCAGGCCGCCGGGATCGTCGAGCCGGACGTAGTTCGCGTCCCAGACCCTGGGCAGAGACGGCGTCAGAAGCGCCGTGCCGCCGCTCCATGCGCGGACCTCGTGGACGGTCCGCTCGTCGATTGCGGCGAGCAGCCCCCGGGCCCTTCTGAGGTCGTCGGCACGCCTGCTCACAGCGGGAAAGCTAAAGCGCTTCGTCGCATGACCCGATATCTGAGGCGATGGCGTTCGACGTTGACGCTGCGCTTCGCTACGTGGTCGAGCGTGAGGGCTCCGACCTTCATGTGAAGGTGCCCGCGCCGCCGATGGCGCGCATTCACGGCGAGCTGGCGCCGGTCGAGAACACGACCGCGCTCGGGGCCGAGGACACCGACGCCGCGCTCGAGCACGTCCTCCACGATGGTGCTCTCCTCGAGGAGTTCGCGACCGTGGGCGAGGCCGACTTCTCGTACGAGATTCCCGGCCTGGCGCGGTTTCGAGTCAACGCCTTCCGGCAGAGGGGCGACGTCTCGATTGCCTTCCGAGTCATCCCCTACAGCGTTCGGACGATCGACGACCTCGAGCTCCCCGAGGTGATCCGCAAGCTCGCTGACGAGCCGCGCGGGATCATCCTCCTCACGGGCACCACCGGCTCGGGGAAGTCGACCACGCTCGCGGCGATGATCGAGCACATCAACGCGAACAAGGCCCGCCACATCGTCACGCTCGAGGACCCGATCGAGTACCTGCACCGCGACAAGCGGTCGATCATCAACCAGCGTGAGGTGGGGCACGACACCGAGAGCTTCGCCAGGGCGATGCGCCGCGTGTTGCGGCAGGACCCGGACGTGATCCTGATCGGCGAGATGCGCGACGAGGAGACGGTCCGGACGGCGCTCTCGGCCGCCGAGACCGGCCACCTCGTGATGTCGACCCTTCATACGCTCGATGCCTCGGAGACGATCAACCGCATCATCGACTTCTTCCCTCCACATCTCCAGCAGCAGGCGCGCGTGATGCTCGCCTCGACGCTCCGGGGAGTGGTTTCGCAGCGCCTGGTGAAGCGCGCCGACAGCTCGGGCCGAATCGCCGCGGCCGAGATCATGGTCGTCACCGGGCGAATCCAGGACCTCATCCTCAACCCGGAAGAGACTGGGCGGATCACCGAGGTCATCTCCGAGGGCTCCTATTACGGCATGCAGACCTTCGATCAGTCGCTCCTCGCCCACGTAACCGCGGGCAACATCTCGGTCGAGACCGGCCTCGAGGTCGCCTCGAGCGCACACGACTTCAAGCTCATGCTCGACGCCCAGGGGCGGCGCGCGAGCGGTATCGAGCAGGTCATAAGCGCCGCTTAGAGCCACTTCAGTTGGTAAAGCATTGGCGCTATACTCGCCCTGCGTGAGGGGCGATTCCGACTCTCCCTGTCCCGTCAGCTGTTGTGCGGAGATCATCTCCGGCAAGTGGACGCTCCTCGTGATCCGTGACCTCGCCGAGGGCCCCCAGCGCTTTTGCGAGCTCGAGCGCTCGCTCCAGGGCATCAGCCCGAGGACGCTGTCGCTGCGCCTCCGCGCGCTCGAGGAGTGCGGCGTCGTCGCACGGCGGACCTACCCCGAGGTGCCGCCCCGGGTTGAGTACGGCCTGACCGACAAGGGCCGCGCGCTCGTGCCGCTGATTGATGACATGCGTAACTACGGGGAGCGCTGGCTGGTAGCGGACGCGGCAGCCGGCCGCGACGCCGTAACCGTCTAGGTCGGACCACGCACAGTCGCGCTGCAACCGAGCTTGCAGCGCAGGAACGGTCCACCCTCGCGCGAAACGTGGGCGCATGCACGATCTCATCGTTCGCGAAGCCCTCGAGACCATGGCCGTCGACGCAGCCGCTCGGCTGCGGGAGCTCATCGCGGGCGGTGCCGAGATCCCTTATGAGGTCCGCGAGCCCGGTGACGCGTCACCGCTTTGTGAGTACACGCCGCGTACCGCGCTCTTCGTGCGCCAGAACGCAGGCGCGCTGCGCGAGCTCGACTCGTTCGGCGCCGCGTGCGCCGCTCTCGAGTCAGCGGGGCTCGCCGGCGCGTACCTCGAGGCCGCCGGCGCGGACGTGCCCGCCGAGACGCGCCCCCGAGCCGAGCTTGCGGGCGTCCTCTTCCTCTGCCGCCTTTGGCAGGGGTCGACCGACTTCTCGATCGACGAGGAGCGCCTCGAAGCAACGATCGCCGAGCTCGAGCTCGGCGACGAGCCCGCGGAGGACGAGATCGAGGTCGTCGTTCCGGTGCGCGGCCTGCAGATGCCGATCGAGCGGCTCGAGCTCGCGACCGCGACGCTCGTGCGGGCGGACACCGTCGAGGTGCCGCCCGAGGCACGCGCGTCCGAGGGCTCAGGTGCCGCGGGTTGGCAGCCAACCTTCCTCGCGGTTGCGTGCGTTGGCGTTGCGGCCGAGGGCACGGAGGCGCCCGACGCCGGCGCGCGAGCCGTCGAGTCCTTCCGACAGCTGATCACGACCCTGCGCCTGTTCAAGGACGGGGGCGTCGGACTTGGCCCGCACGCATGGGCGCGATCCGGCGGCGATCGCTGGCGGCGGATCGCGACCGGCGAGGGCCGGCCGCGGCCGGGTGGCTACGTACTCGCGCCCGAGGACCTCGCCGACCTGATGGCCCTCTCTCGCGCGCTCGCGCAGCGCTCGACGCCGTTCGGGCGCCCGGCGCGTGAGCGCGGAGGCCTGGCCGGAGCGCTGGCGCGCGCGGTCTCGCGTTTCGAGGCGGGGCTCGAGCGCCACGCCGTGCTCGAGGCCCTCAACGACTATCTGCTCTCGCTTCGGTTCCTGCTCGACGGCGCGGGACCGGCCGACCTTGGGCTGTCCATGCGGGTCGCCGCGCTCTGCGCCGAGCCTGAGGGCCGCGACGCGATCAAGTCGGTACTGGACCGCGCGCTCGCGCTGGAGCGCGAGTTGTGGACGGGCGAGCCGTCCGCCGGCGGCGACGGCAAGCTCGGTCCGATCGAGACGGCCGCGAGCGTCGAGGAGCTCACCCGGGCGATCCTCAAGGACGCTGCCTGCGGGCACCTCGGCGGCGACCTCCGCGTCACGGCCGACGAGATCCTCCTCGCCGACGGGTTCACGGTCGGCGACGGCTCCGGCGAACAACGCGGCGCCACCGCCGAGTGGGCGGTCGAGGATCCCGAGCTCGACCCGGAATGGGCCGGCGAGGATGAGGTACCGGAGTTCGACGACGACCCTATCGAGGCCCCCGACGACGAGCTCCCAGTCCCGGAGCCGATCGAGTTCCACGCCGTCGAAATGGACGACGAGGGCGACGACTACGCGCTCGTCGAGCAGGTGTCGGAGCCCGCGGGTCGAATCAGCGTCCATCGACCGGCCTTCATCGAACCGGAGGAGGAGCAGGTGACGGCATACGCGACCGCAACGACTTGCGAGGACACCGACGGCTATGAGAACCCCACGACGGTGATCGACGCCGTCCGGGCGCCCGAGGCCCCGAGTACGCCATCGGAGCGCGTCAGCGCCCTGCTGGCCGAGCACCGCGCCGAGCGCGAGGTAATCGCGAGCCGCGTCGCGCACCTCTTCCCCCGTCCCGAGCCCTGCGAGTGGGACGTGCCCGAGGTCGGCTACGACCGGCGCCGCCGCGCCGAGGTCTCAGCCCGAGCCTCCTAAACCTTCCTCCTCCGATCACCCAGGAAGAGCGGGTCCAGGCCGCCGGCATCCCCGGCGGTCTCGGCCCGCCGTAAAACGGCTAGCGCAGCAGTGGGTCGATCGCGGAGGCGAAGGCCGCGGGCGTCAAGTCCGATGGCGCGACCTCCTGAGGCGCCTCGCCTCGCCGCTCGACGAAGAACCTCGGCGTCGTGCTGACGCTCCGCGCCGACGCGGCGCGGTCCGCCTCGTCGAGGACCCGTTGCGCCGCGGGTGAATCCGCCTCGGCCAGGGCCCGCTGCGCATCCAGCCCCGGGGTCGCCGCCGCGATCTTCCGAAGGTACTCGTCGGTGGCGTAACGCGAGCCCTCATCGCCCTGGTTCTCGTAGAAGAGCTCCATGAGCTGCCACGCGCGCCCCTGAAGGCTCGCCGCGGCGCCGAGCCGCGCCATACGCTCAGAGTCGGCGCCGAGGATCGTCAGCAGCTCCAGCCGCAGGCGAAGACGTCGCGTGCGCACGTACCGGTCAAGGACGGCGGGCAGAACGTCACGCGCGTACTGGCTGCAGAAGGGACACTGTGGATCGGCGAACTCGACGAGCGTCGCACCGGCCTTGGGGTCGCCGAGCCAAACGCCGCGTTGCCGGATGCCCGAAAAGGTCTTCTCCACCCGCTTGGAGTCCTGGGACAAGCTGCTCAGGTCCACCGTCGTCGAGGCGTTCAGCACGAGGATCAGGACAGCGACGACGATCCCGGCGAACACCGCGACGGCGCCGAACTGCCAGGCCCTGCGGCGGGCGGTGTCGCTCATCGCAGCCGCTGGGCCGGCGGCGCCGACTCCTCCACGCCGGTGGCGAAGAGGTAGCGGTTCAGGTCGACCAGCCCGGCGATGTCGTGCACGTCGTCGTCGAGGTACGGGACCTCGATCACGTCGCGCGTCCCGAGCTCGGCCGCGAGCCTCTCGATGTTGGCGCGGTCGCGCTCGGCGAGGGCCCGAAAGTCGCGATGGTTGGTGACCACCCGCGCCTCCAGCCCCGGGTCGCCGAGCGCGTCCATGAGCGCCGATTCGAGCTCGCCGTCGGCAGTCGAGGCGGCCTCGAAGTGGACCTTGTTGACGATCGCACCGCCGAACGGGAGCTCCGACTCCAAAAGCTTGGCGTGGAAGTGGGCCGCCTCCGAGATCGAGTCACCCTGCGGGGCGCAGACCACGATGAAGCTCGTCTCGGGTGCGGCGAGCAGCGCGTCGACCCTGCGCGCCCGCTCGCGGAAGCCATCGACCATCCCACCGAAGGCCTGGAAGAACTCGGCGAGGTCCTGCAGGAGGTCGACGCCGGTGATCCGGCGCAGGATCGAGAACATCATCGATGCTCCGCCACCGACCACGCGGCTCGCAAGGCCGGTCGGCCGCATGAAGAGGCGCAGGGCGCGCCCCTCGATGAACTGGACGAGGCGTCTGGGAGCGTCCAGGAACTCGAGCGCGTCGCGGCTCGGAGGCGTATCGAGCACGAGCAGGTCGAAGTCGCCCTCGGTCCATAGCTCGTAGAGCTTCTCCATCGCCATGTACTCCTGCGAGCCCGCCAGGGCGGACGAGAGCTGCTGGTAGATCCGGTTGGAGAGGATGCGATCGCGGGTGGCGGCGTCCGGGGCGTTTCGGCGGATCACCTCGTCGAACGTCGCCTTGGCGTCGAGCATCATCGCCCACAGCTCTCCGGCGCCGTCGACGCCGGCCGCGGCCAGGAGCTCCGGATCAACCCGGCGGGCCTCGTTGCCGAGCTCCACCATGCCGAGCGAGTCGGCGAGCCGCCGCGCGGGGTCGATCGTCAGGACCGCGACACGCAGGCCGCGGGCCGCCATTCCCGTTGCGATCGCCGCCGAGGTGGTGGTCTTGCCGACGCCTCCCGACCCCGCGCAGATGCAGACTCGCTTGCCGTCGAGAACCTCCGCCACTCCGCGCCGCGCCATCACAGTTTCGTCGAGAGCTCGCGGATCTGCTCGATCCCGACCTCGGGCTCGAAGAGGAACGGCAGCTCGCCGATCGGCGCATCGGTCATCTCCTCGAGGCGAGCGAGCTGGGCGCGCTGCGCGGCCGCGCGGCGCCGCTCCGAGACCGCGACCAGGCACGCCTCGCGAAGCGCCTCGTCCGTTGATTCAGCCGCCGCCGCCGCGAGCTGCTCCGCCTCGGCGGCGTCGAACCGCTCTGGATAGAGCCCGTTCATCCAGATCCGATCGACCGATGCGCCGACGGTCTCGGTGAGGTCACGCTCGAGCGAAGCGGTCTCGTTGACGGGCATCTCCTCCGGCAGCGCCACGATCGCGACGCCGGTCCTGCGGTGGTTCGTGATGAACGAGTCGAGCGCCTGCGCCTGCGCCGCGATCGGCCCGACGCGCGCGACGCTGGCGAACGTCCGCGGCGTCTGGAGGAAGCCCACGCCGTGGCCGGTCGCAGGCGCGTCGACGACCACGAGGTCGTACTTGCGCCCGTCCGCGACCTTGCGGTCGAGCTGTGCCAGCTCCCAGATCTTCCCGATCGTCACCAGCTCGCGGAGCCCCGGGGTTGCGGCCGTCAGGTAGGTGAACATCCGCGAGCGGAACAGCAGGTCGCGCATCGGCCTCACTCGGAGCGCGAGCAGCACGTATTCCCGCATCGCCTCGTCCGGGTCGATGGAGATCGCCCAGAGATTCTCGTTCATCTCGGTCTCATGGAAGCCGATCTCGGCGTGATGGAAGACGCGCGAGAGCCGCTCCTGCGCGGCCACCTCGCACAGGATGGTGCGCTTTCCGCTCGCGGCGGCCGCCAGGCCAACCGCGAGCGCGACCGTCGACTTGCCGACGCCGCCCTTGCCGGTGACGATCACCAGCCGCTTGTCGAGCAGACCGCCGATCCGCGGATCATTTCAGTGCATTGGCAGGAAACATCCCCGCTCGTGCGAATAACCGCGATCAAATGGGACTTTTCAGCCGCGGCTCGCAATCCGACGACCACCTCCGCCCGTCGACGCCCGACGTCGAGCCCGAGCTCGAGCCGGCGTCGACGAACGGCCACGCGCCTCCCGTCGCGGAGACTGTCGAGCCCGCCGCGGAGCCCGAGACCGACGTCGTGCCCGACCCCGAGGCCCGCTCACCCGCCCCGGAGTCGGTGGCGACGCCCGAGCCGGAGCCAACTCCCGAGCCTGAGCCAGCGCCTGAGCCCGAGCTCAAGCCCGAGCCCGAGCCCGCCCGCGCGGCCTCACCGCCGCCCTCCAACCCAGTCGAGCCCGATCCCGAAGAGGCGGCTCGGATGACCCCGTCGGAGGCCCTCGCGCCAAGCCGCCTCGTCACGGCGCCCTCGGCAGCGGGCACGGGGACGACCCCGGAGCGCCCTGCAAAGCGCGCTCAGGTCATCTCGTTCGCCAACCAGAAGGGCGGCGTTGCGAAGACCACCTCGACGCTGAACCTCGCGGTCGCGTTTGCCGAGTCCGGCCACGACGTGCTGTGCGTCGACCTCGATCCGCAGGGCAACCTGACCATGAGCCAGGGAGTGGATCCCGACCGCGTCGAGAAGTCGATGTACGACGTGCTCGTCCACCACATCCCGATCCGCGAGGTCATCGCGAAGCGGGAGATCGACATCGCGGTGGCGTCGATCGACCTGGCGGGAGCCGAGATCGCGATGAGCACGCAGATCGGCCGCGAGCGCTCGCTCGAGAAGGCGCTCGCCGAGGTGGCCGACGACTACGACTTCGTCTGCATCGACACGCCGCCGAGCCTCGGCCTTCTGACGATCAACGCGCTCACGGCCTCGGACAAGGTGATCGTTCCCGTCCAGTGCGAGTACCTGTCGATGCGCGGCCTCGTCCAGCTCCAGAACACACTCGAGATGATCCGCGAGAACCTCAACCCCCACGTCAAGATCGAGGGCATCCTCCCGACGATGCTCGACTCCCGGACCGTTCACGCCAAGGAGGCGGTCGAGATCCTCGAGGAGAACTTCGGCGAGCTCGTCTTCAAGTCGCGGATCAAGAAGGCGATCAAGTTCGCCGAGGCCCCGGTGAGGGGCTCGAGCGTCCTGAAGTACGATCCGAAGGGGAACGCGGCGCATTACTACCGCGAGCTGGCGAAGGAGGTCTTGGAAGATGGCGCGTCCTAAGCGGGCCAGCATGCGTGAGGGCCCCCTCGCGGACCTCTTCCGCTCGACCACGCCTCCGGAGGAGGAGGACCCGCCGACCACGCAGCAGCCCGCGGTCGAGGAGGACACCGGCGCGCTCCGGCAGTCAGCCCCACCCGAGGAGCCGGCCGCCCCCGCTTCGCCGCCGCCGGCGTTCTACGACCAGACCGAGGAGGAGCCCGCCGCGCCCTCCGAGCCGGCGGCGCCGGACCCCGAGCACGTGCGCGCCTACCGAACCGAGGCGCCGGGAGTCGAGCGCGCCGTCGCGGACCCGAAGGACCGCATCTCACGCATCTTCACCGACGAGCCGCCCGACCCGGGCCCGCCCGCCTACGGCCGCGAGGAGCCCAGTCCCTACGACGCGCCGTCTGGCCCACCGCGGCCCCACGAGCCGGTGATCCGCGTCGTCGGCGTGGGCGGAGCCGGGGTCAACGCGGTCAACCGAATGGTCGACGCGCAGATCCCCGGGGTCGAGTTCATGGCCATCAACACCGACCTTCAGTCGCTGCAGCAGTCGAGCGCCGACGTGACGGTGCACCTCGGAAGCGGGGTCACCCGCGGGCTGGGCGCCGGCTCGGACCCGGAGCTCGGCTACAAGGCCGCCTTCGCCGAGCAGGACAAGATCAAGCGTCTCCTGAAGGGCTCGGACATGGTCTTCGTCACCGCCGGGGTCGGCGGTGGAACGGGCACCGGCGCCGCGCCCGTCATCGCGCGGCTCGCGCGCGATGTCGGCTCGCTCACGGTCGGCATCGTCACCAAGCCCTTCCGCTTCGAGGGCACCCGCCGCGCGGGGCAGGCCGAGAAGGGGATCGAGGCGCTCGCCCAGGAGGTGGACACGCTCATCGTCGTCCCGAACGAGCGCCTGCTGACGGTGCTCGCTCGCACCACGAGCATGGTCGAGGCCTTCCAGGTGGCCGACGACGTTCTCCGTCAGGGCGTCCAGGGCATCTCGGAGCTCATCACCCTTCCGGGCCTCATCAACCTCGACTTCGCCGACGTGCGGACCACCATGCGGGACGCCGGCCAGGCGCTTCTCGGCATCGGCATGGGCACCGGCGAGAGCCGGGCGAGCCACGCGGCGGAGCGGGCGATCTCCTCGCCCTTGCTCGAGACCTCGGTCGACGGGGCGCGATCGATCCTGCTGTCGGTGACCGGTGGGCCGGACCTGAGCCTCCTCGAGGTGAACGACGCCGCCAAGGTCGTGCACGAGGCCGCGCATCCGGACGCGAACATCATCTTCGGCGCCAACATCGACGACGGCCTCACAGATCAGGTTTGGGTCACCGTCATCGCCACCCGGTTCGACGGGCGCGCCCGCCGCGCCGACGGCAACGGCGGTCAGGCCAAGCGCGTGCCCGGCACGACCACCACGTCGACACGGCGCCCGGCCGATCGCCGCGTGGGCACGGCGAAGAGCTTCGAGTCGCAGCCTCGGGACCTGAACGTGGAGGTTCCGGAGTTCCTTCCGAACTAGTCGCGCCGCGCGCGCTTCTGGGTTGGCAGCGAGGCGGGCGCCGGCTCTCGCTGAAATCCCTCCTTAGTCTTGCGCCATGAGCGCTCACGGCGCCGTTGCCGCCGGCCACCCCCTCACCGCGGAGGCGGGCGCAAAGGTCCTTCGCGACGGCGGTAACGCCGTCGACGCCGCCGTTGCCGCGGTCCTCACCTCGTTCGTCACCGAGAGCCCACTGACGGGGGTCGGGGCGGGCGGCTTCATGCTCGTCCACACGGCCGACGAGGACGTACTGATCGACTTCTTCGTCGGCGTGCCCGGTCGCGGGGGGGTCGACCGGACGTCCGAGCTCGTGCCGGTCGAGATCCTCTTCGACGGCAACCCGCAGATCTTCAACATCGGACCCGCCTCGTGCGGCGTCCCGGGGACGGCCGCGGGGCTCTGGTCGGCGCTGGAGCGCTTCGGGTCGGCCGCGATGGGCGACCTCGCCGGCCCTGCCGCGTGGCTCGCGCGCGACGGCGTCGAGGTCAACGCACAACAGGGCTACCTGCACGAGTTGCTGAAACCGGTGCTCACCGAGTATCCGGAGTGCGCCGCAATCTACGCGCCGGGCGGGAGCCTTGTGACCGAGGGAGACACCTTCCGCTTTCCCGAGCTCGGCGACGCGCTGGAGCGCTACGCCGCCTCGGGCCCGGGGTCGATCTACTCCGGTGAGGTCGCGGCGGCCGTAGCGACACGGGTGCGGGACGGTGGTGGCACCCTGACGGAAGAGGACCTGGCCGCGTACGGGCCGATCGACCGCGAGCCCGTCCACGCGCATTTTCGCGGGCGCGACATCCTCTCCAACCCGCCGCCCTCGGCAGGTGGGGTGCTGATCGCATTCGCGCTTGCCGTGCTGGAGCGCGCGGGGTCCGCGGGAGTGGAGCAGATCGTCGCGACCATGGAAGAGGCGCAGGCCCTGCGGACGGAGGAGTTCCACCGCGGTCTCTACGAGGAGGGCTTCGCCGCCGAGCTCCTTCGCGCGGAGCGGATCGGCGCGGCGGCGGACCGCGTCGGATCGACGACGCACATCTCCGCCCTAGACGCAGGCGGTAACTGCGCGAGCGTCACCTGCTCGAACGGCACCGGCTCGGGCATCGTCGTCCCGGGAACGGGCGTCCACGTCAACAACATGCTCGGCGAGGAGGACCTGAACCCGCTCGGCTTCCACATGCTCGAGACCGGCCTGCGCCTGCCCTCGATGATGGCGCCGTCGGTCGTCCTGCGGGACGGCGAGGTGGAGATGGTCCTCGGTAGCGGCGGGTCGAACCGGATCCGTTCCGCCATCCTGCAGGCGATTGTCCGGCTGATCGTCGACGAGGAGTGGGCGCAGGACGCGGTCTCCGCGCCGCGGGTCCATTTCGAGGCGGGCGTCGTCCACGCCGAGCCCGGCGTCGACGAGGTGGCGCTGGGCCGTCTCGAGTCGCGCGGCTATTCCGTCAATCGCTGGGAGCGGGAGAACTGGTTCTTCGGGGGCGTGCATGCCGTGGCGCGTGATCCCGAGACAGGCGCCGTCGGCGGCGGCGGCGATCCGCGTCGCGGCGGCGCCGTGGCGCTCGCCTGAGGAGAATCCGCGGGGATGGCAATCGACTTCGAGAGCGAGGGGCTTCTCGAGGGGACCCGCGGTAAGGCGCGGCAGGGCCGCCGGCAGCTGCTGACGGAGCTCGCCGACGAGGGGGTGCCGCTCGAGGACCTGCGACGGGCGGTCGAGGAGGACCGGCTGGCGCTCTTGCCGGTGGAGCGGTTCCTCGAGGGCGGGGGCCGCTGGTACACGATCGACGAGATCGCGGCCGAGGCGCAGGTTGATGCCGAACTGCTCCTTCGGCTTCGCCAGGCGATCGGGCTGCCGAGGCCGGATCCCAACGAGCGAGCCGGGACGGAGGAGGATCTCGAGTCGGCGAAGCGGATGCGGAAGGTCCTCGACGCCGGCCTGCCGCCCGACGGCCTCGTCGAGAACTCACGCGTGCTGGGCGTCGCGATGTCGCAGGCGGCGGCCTCCGCGACCGCCCTTGTGGGCGAGGCCATGCTTCATCCGGGCGATACCGAGCTCGAGGCGGGGCACCGGTACCTCGACGCCGCGCGAGCGCTCCAGCCGATCCTGGGGCCGGCGCTCGTATGGATCGTGAACCTCCACCTCGTCGAGCAGATGCGTCAGGCGGTGCTGTCGAGCGCGCAGCTCGCCGAGGGAAAGCTCGTCGGGGCCCAGGAGGTCACGGCCTGCTTCGCCGACCTGGTCGATTTCACCCGGCTCGGGCAGACCCTTGACCACGACCAGCTCGGCGAGCTGACGACGAGGCTCGGCGAGCTCGTTCGCGACGTCGTGGCGCCGCCGGTGCGTCTCGTGAAGATGGTCGGCGACGCCGCGATGCTCGTATCCAGCGAGAACGACCCGCTGCTCGAGGCGGCGCTCGAGCTCGTCGGGTCCGCGGCCGCGCAGGGAGGCGACTTTCCCGCCCTGCGCGCCGGGCTCGCCCGCGGTGAGGCGATCGCGCGCGGCGGCGATTGGTACGGGCACCCCGTCAACCTCGCGAGCCGCATCACCGACTTCGCCTTTCCCGAGAGCGTCCTGTGCTCCGAGGAGGTTCGCGACGCGGCGAGCGACGGCTACCGGTGGTCATTCGCCGGTGAGCGGCGCCTGAAGGGTGTCTCTGGCGGAGTGAAGCTCTTCCGCGCGCGCCCGTTGCAGGCCGGCGGCTCCTAGCGCTGGCGACGCTTGCGCTCACGCGCCCATGCGACGGCGCCCTTCGCCGTCGCGCCCGCCAGCCCGCGGGCGAGCGACACCGGCTCGATGATCCGGCGAAATCGCGTCCCGTCCGGCCCGATCTCGATGAAGCCGACCGGTGCCGCGGAGACCCAGCCGCCGAGGCCGCCGCCGGTGCCGTTTCCCTTCGAGTCCGCCGCGTCCTGCGCGGCCTCGGTCTTTCCCCAGCCACCGCCGCCCGCCGCCTCGACGCTCGCGACCGGAATGACCGTCCGGCCATTCGCCTTGACCGGCTCGCCGTAGCAGAGCCGTGCCCCGGTGGCGCGAAGCGCCATCTCCCACGGGCTCACGGTGCGGCCGGCCAGTGCGCTCTCGGCGGCTTCGTCGGCCTTCGCCATTGGCGCCATCCTAAGCGGGAACGTCCTGAGATGCTTTAGCACCGAAAGCGGCATGTAAGGGCGCCGAAGGCGCCCGCAAGTTGTTCGCGCAAACGCAGCGGGTGCTCGCTTGACTGGTCCTGCCGGCGATCCTGTCCGCGGGCGTCACGAGGCTGCAACCGCCGCCCGCAAGGCGACCCTCGAGCTCAACTTCGACGCCCGCCGAGTCTTCCTCGTGCTCGGCTCGCCCCGTCGAGAGGCCTGTCCACGTGCCGCTCGACGGCAGGCCCCTTCCGGATCGGCTCGCCGGCGCTGACGTCCACGGCGGCGTCGCCGAGATCTCCCGCCAGCGCCTACGGCGCCCTTACACGCTCGTTTCGGAGCCAAGGCCCCTCAAGTCACGCCTTTTGTGGCCGAGAGGACGAGGTTGTAGAAGAGGCTCGGCGGGAGCCGCGGCTCGAGCACCGCGGAATCGACGGTCTGAAGCGCGAGGTAGCTGCGAAACGCGAACGTTCTCCAGGCCATCGGCACCCCCTCGGGCTCCGCGCTCCCCTCGAGCGAGCGCATGACCCAGCCGAAGGCGTTCGCGAAGAGCTCCTCGCCCCGGATCCGCGGCTCCGTCAGGCCGGCCGCCTCGACCATCCGGCGGAGGTCGCCAGGGGCGAAGGAGTGGACGTCGACCTCCCACTCGAGGCCGTGGTCGCCCCCGCGTTCGGGCGAGGTCCCGGAGCGTGCCTCGGCCCCAAGAGCGCGCCGCCAGATCGGAGCCAGGGTCGTCCCGAGCCGCTTCGGGAGCGCGGCGAGGCGGTCGCCATAGCGCGAGGGCTCGCCGCAGAAGGCCACCACCCCGCCGGGTCGCAGAACTCGCGCAAACTCGCGGAACGCTCGCTCCAGGTCGGGGATGTGATGGAGGACGGCGTGTCCGAAGACGAGATCGAAGCTCTCATCGTCGAACTGAAGCTCCTCGGCCTCCGAGCGCACGGTCCGCACGTCGAGGCCGAGCGCGCTCGCCGAGGTCTCCAGGGCGCCGAGCATGCCGTCCGAGATGTCGGTCGCCGTCGCCCTGGAGATCAGGCTCGCCTGCAGCATGTTGAGCGTGAAGTAGCCGGTACCGGCGCCGATCTCGAGCGCCTCCTCGAAGGGGCCGTCAGGCAGGCGGCCGAGCGCCTTGCGCAGCTTCTCGCTCACCTGGGCCTGGCCCACCTCGCCGAGGTCGATGCCCCACTTGGCGTCGTACTCGGTAGCCGCGAGGTCGTGATAGCGGACGTTTGCGTCCTTGATCTGCTCGGGACTGGCCGTCGGCGCCGCGGGCATCGGGCCGACGATCGTAGCCTTCCGGATCTGTAAGTGAGGGGCTTTGCCCCGAAAGGAGCGTGTAAGGGCGCCGAAGGCGCCCGCAAGTCATGCAGCAGGAGACCGACTACGTGCAGCGGGACCAGCCTCCGGGCGTCCCTCCCCTCGAGCTCACCGGGGAGCGGACCCTGCCGGACGTCCCGGCGGAGAACTACTGGTACCGGCGCCATCTCGCCGTGTACGAGTGGATCGCCGAGCGGGTGGGCGGGATCCGTGTGGCCGACCTCGCGTGCGGCGAGGGGTACGGGTCGGCCGTCCTCGCCGCGACGGCCGCGGAGGTCGTCGGCGTCGACGCCAACCCCGAGGCCCACGAGCACGCTCGGCTGCGCTACGGGCGGCCGGGCCTCAGCTTCGAGCGCGGGCTCGTGGAGGAAGTCCAGGGCCCCTACGACGCGATCGTCTTCCTGCAGACGATCGAGCACGTCCCCGACCCTGAGGAGCTGTGCCGGCGGATCGCCGCCGCCGCGCCGACGGCGTACATCTCGACGCCCAACCGCCTTACGCTCGCGCCACCCGGTGCCGACCGCTCCGGCAACCCCTGGCACGTTCGCGAGTACACCGCCGAGGAGTACCGCGATCTCCTGGCGCCTCGCTTCGCGGCCGTCGAGGTCCTGGGCCTCCACCATGCGCGCAAGCTGCGCCTTCACGAGCTCGCGATCCGCGCCGGCTGGGACCGGGTCCACCCGGCGCTCCGGATCACGAAGCCCTTCTACGACCGCTTCGTCCCGGCGATATCCGCCTCGGACTTCCAGCTTCGCACCGCGGAGGAGGCGAGCCTCGATCGCGCGCTCGACTTCATCGCCGTCTGTCATGTCTGAGCGCGAGCCACAGAGCGCGGGCGACCTGTCGATCGTCCTGCACTCCCACATGCCCTACGTCGAGGGGTTCGGCACCTATCCCTTCGGCGAGGAGTGGCTGCTCGACGCGGCCGCCCGAAGCTATCTGCCGGTGCTCGACGTCGCCGAGCGGGTGACGATGACGGTGACGCCGGTCCTGGCGGACCAGCTCGAGGCCCCGGGCGTCGTCGAGCGCGTTGAGAGGTTCGTGAGGGACCTGCGGCTCGGCGCTGCGCGAGCCGACGCGGCGGACGTCCCACGAGAGCTGCGCCCAGCGTGCCTCGCCGAGGCGTCGCGCTACGAATCCGCCGCCAAGCTGATCGAGGGCTTGGACGGCGACCTGCTGACGGCTTTCGCGGCTCCGGCCCGCGACGGCCGGATCGCGTTGATGACCTCCGCCGCGACGCACGCGGTGCTGCCTCTCTTGGCGACCCGCGCGGGGCGGCGCCTCCAGGTCGAGCTGGGCATGCGATCGCACCGGCGCCGGTTCGGGGAGCCTGCGGGGTTCTGGCTGCCCGAGTGCGCGTACGAGCCCGGCATCGAGAGCGCCCTCGCCGCCGCGGGCGTCGAGCTCTTCTGCGTCGATCAGAGCGCGCACGAGGGGGGCCTTGCTGCGCTGGCGCCGGCGGCGACGCAGGCCGGCCCGATCGCCGCGACGATTGACTGGGAGGCGGTCTCCTGGCTCTGGTCTCTCGACGGCTATCCGTCGGATCCGGCGTACGCCGACTTCCACCGCAAGTCCCTTCGCGGATGCCGGCCATGGGCGATCGGCGGCGACGCGTACGACCCCGAAGCGGCGTCCGCGCGCGCCCGCGCCCAGGCCGCGGAGTTCCTCGACTCCGTCGCCGCGAGGCTCGACGCCTTCGCCGCGGAACGAGGCGAGCGCGGCCTCCTGACCTTCGCGATCGACACCGAGCTGCTCGGGCATTGGTGGTGGGAGGGCCCAGGCTGGCTCGAGGAGGTGATTCGGCTGGCGCCGGGGCGCCGCGTCAGGATGCTCACGCTTCCCGATGCCATCGCCGAGCGCGATCCGTCCGGGCGGCCGCTTCAGCCATCGAGCTGGGGCGAGGGCAAGGACCTTCGGACCTGGGACTCGCCGCCCGTCGCCGACATCACCTGGGCCGCGCGCCGGCTCGAGCTGCGCACGATCGGCGCCCTCGGCGCCGACGGCATCCCACCGCCGGCCCGGGAGCGTGCGGTCCGCGAGCTTCTCGCCCTTCAGGCGAGCGATTGGGCGTTCCTCGACAGCCGCCGACAGGCCGGCGACTATCCGTATCAGCGCGCCACCGCCCACGCCAGGGGCGTCCTCGACGCCCTAGACTCCGGCCACCCGGTCCCCGACGCACGCATGCGAAGCCTCGCGCCCGATCTCAGTCTCGTCCCGCTGCTCGAGCCTTGAGGCCCGCGTGACCCGAGTGCTCATCCTGAGCTGGGAGTACCCGCCCCTCATCGAGGGCGGCCTTGCGCGCCACGTGCGCAAGCTCTCCGAGGGCCTCGTCGCCGACGGCGTCGAGGTCCACGTGCTCACGCGTGGGGGAGAGGAGTCCCCGGCTGAGGAGGTGGTCGGCGGCGTGGCGATCCACCGTGTGCTCGAGCCGAGCCGCCCGCGCGACCTCGGCGAGTTCGTCGCCTGGGTCGAGCGCATGAACGCGGACATGCTCGCCGCCGGTGTCGAGCTCGGCGACCGCTTCGACTTCGACGTCGTCCACGGCCATGACTGGCTCGTGGCGATGGCGTGCGACCATCTCGCCCGCCGCTTCGATTCCGCCCTCGTCGCGACGATCCACGCGACCGAGCACGGCCGCCACCAGGGCTGGGTGGCGGACCATCCCCAGTCGCACATCCACGGCGTCGAGCGGTGGATCACGAACCGCGCGGACCGGGTGATCACCTGCTCGTACTACATGCGCGAGCAGGTCTCGGACATCTTCGGAGTCCCCGAGGACCGCATCGAGGTGATCCCGAACGGCATCGATCCGGAGGACCTTCCGGTGCCGGCCAGCGCCGAGCTCGGGCGGCTGCGGGGCGAGTTCGCCGCGCCCGACGAGCGCCTCGTTCTCCTCATCGGCCGACTCGTCTACGAGAAGGGCTTCCAGATCGCGCTCGAGGCCATGCCCGAGCTGATCGAGCGGTGCCCGGGCACCCGCTTCCTGGTCGCCGGTTCCGGGACCCACGAGGAGGAGCTGCGCCGGCAGGCCGCGGACCTCGGGCTCATGGACCACGGCACGTTCCTGGGGTGGATCGGCGACGACGTCCTTCATTCGCTCTACCGAATCGCCGACGTCTGCGTAGTGCCGTCGATCTACGAGCCGTTCGGGCTCGTGGCCCTGGAGGCGATGGCGTCGGGCTGTCCCTGCATCGTCGCCGACACGGGTGGGCTCCGCGAGGTCGTACCGCACGATGCGGCCGGCCTTCGCTTCCGCTCGCGCGACGCCAGCGAGCTCGCGAGGATGGTCGAGCGCGTCTTGGGCGACGGCGAGCTTCGCGAGCGGCTGATCAGCGAGGCCTCAGAGCACGTCCTGCGCTTCGACTGGGCCGACGTCGCGACGCGCACCGCGGTGCTGTACCGCGAGACGGCTCCCGCGCCCGCCTGAGTCCGCAGGCCTTCTGAGCCTCAGGGCTGGACCGGATCCGGCCAGCGAAGGCTGGACGGCGCGTCGCGCATGCGCAGCACCTTCGCCGGGATGCCGCCGACGACCGCGTTCGCCGGCACGTCCCGGTTGACCACCGAGTAGGTGCCGACCACGGAGTTGTCGCCCACGCGCACGCCCCTCAGGAACGAGGCGCCGTAGCCGATCCAGACGTTGGACCCGATCACCACGTCGCGCTTGTAGATCCCCTGCACGCGTATGGGCCGGTCGACCTCGGCGGTCCCGTGGTCGAAGTCGATGAACATCGCGCGGTCGGCGACCACGCACTGCTCTCCGATCTGGATGCGCTGGTAGCCGGAGATCGTGCACTCCTGCCCCAGAACGGTCTTCGCGCCGATCTCGACGACGCCCTCGTGACAGCGGATCTTGGTCCCGTCGCCGATCCAGGCGAACCGGCCGAAGCGCACCTTCGCGTCGCGGCCGATCTGAACCTCCAGGCCGCGGCCGAAGAAGACCGGACCGTCGGTCTCCCAGCGCCAGCCCGCCGGGGTCAGGAAGCGGCGCCACAGATATCGCCACAGAAGGCGTGCGTACTTGAGGTTCAGCATCCCGTTGCGGGCGAGGAAGCGCGCGGTTCTGAGCACGGCGGGCCGGACTCTAGACTCACGCCCGGTGCCGGAAGCCGAGACAGCCTCCAGCGCCCCGCTCGCCGAGCGGGTGCTCGCGGGGGAGGGCCGCGCCCTCGCACGGGCGATCACGTTGGTGGAGAACCGCGACCCGAAGGGCGACGAGCTGGTCGCCGAGATCTTCCCCCGCACCGGCCGGGCGCGGATCGTCGGCGTCACGGGGCCGCCCGGAGTCGGGAAAAGCACGCTGATCGGCGCGATCACCGCGGAGCTGCGCGGGCGCGAACGAACCGTCGGCGTGCTTTCGATTGATCCTTCCAGCCCATTCACTCACGGCGCCGTGCTCGGCGACCGAATCCGGCTCTCCGACCACTTCCTCGACGCCGGCGTTTTCATTCGCTCGATGGCGACACGGGGCTCGCTCGGCGGGCTCGCCGAGGCGGCGCTCCAGGCGGCGCTCCTGATGGACGCCTCCGGCAAGGACGACGTCCTGCTCGAGACGGTCGGCGTGGGGCAGGCAGAGATCGACGTCGTCGACCACGCCGACACCGTCGTGCTCGCGCTCCAACCGGGCTCCGGGGACTCCATCCAGGCGCTCAAGGCCGGCGTGATGGAGATCCCCGACGTGATCGTCGTCAACAAGCGCGACCATCCGCTCGCCGACACGATGGTGCGAGAGATCCGGTCGATCCTGGCGATCGCGCCCGACCGCTCCTGGAAGGTCCCGGTGGTGAGGACGGAGGCGACGAGGGGCGAAGGGGTCGCGGAGCTGGTCGAGCACGTGGACGAGCACCGCGCGCACATCGAGGCCGAGGGGACGCTCGCAAAGCGGCGCGCCCGAAACCTTCGCGCCGAGGTGATCGGCATCGCGGCGAGCCGGATGCGGCGGGAGCTCGAGGGCCGCCTCGACGCCGATCCGGCGTTCACCGAGCTCCTCGAAAGGGTCGTGCGCCGTGAGACCGACCCGGCGACGGCGGCCGGCGAGTTGCTAGAAAGGGCGACCGATGGTTGAGACGGAGACCGATGCGCGCCCGACGGCGGACGAGGCGCGAGGCTGGATTGGGCACCAGGTCGACGAGATGTCAGGCACGGCGGTCGGCAAACTCGACGGCTTCCTGGTCGACGCGCAGACCGCCCTGCCCGAGTGGCTCATCGTCCGAACGGGGCGGCTGGGCGCCCGCTCGCTCGTCCCGGCGCGTCACGCGGTCGGAGCCGTGGGCCAGGTCTGGGTCCCCTTCACCCGCGATGAGATCCGGTCCGTTCCGCGCGGCGATGGCTCCAAGGGGCTCGCTCGAGAGGATGAGCAGCGGCTGCTCGACCACTACGGGATCGGCTCCGAGGCGGGGCGTGCGGCCGACCTGGCCGACGCTCAGGACGCGACGGTCACATCCCGTCCGCCCGGCTGACGGGTGAGCTCGATTCTGGCTGGTTCAGGCCGCCAGGCGCCTGTTGCGCGCGTCGTCTATCCGCGACCACGAGGCGCTGAACGCGAGCGCCTCCGCGAGGCGCACCGTCTTCGCCGCGGGATCGCGGGGCTTGCCGTCAATGCGGCTGCGGAGCTGCGGGATCGCGACCGCGTCGCGGTCGAATTCCTCGCGCAGCGCCACCAGCCCGTCCCACTGAGACCCACTCTCCTCGATGTGCACCGACCATTCCTCCTTCTGACCGCCGATGCTGCCGGGGCGACTGTAGAGCGGCCGTGGGACGGATTCGCTACGGATGCCACGAGCGCGCCCAAATAGGGCGCAATCTGCGGGATTTGGCTTCTACGCGTCGTTAACAGCCGAGCTGGCGCGCGATCACCATCTGCTGGACCTCGTCGGTGCCCTCGCCGATGGTGAGGATCTTGGCGTCGCGGTAGAAGCGGCACACCGGGTACTCCTCGATGTAGCCGTAGCCACCGTGGATCTGGACGGCCTCCTCGGTCGCGCGAACCGCCAGGCGTCCGGTCTTCAGCTTCGCCTGAGCCGCCGTGAGGGTGAACGCCTGCCCGCGATCCTTCAGGATCGCGGCCTTGTATGTCAGCAGGCGGGCGGCCTCGATCTCGGCCGAGAGGTCGGCGATCTTCGCCTGGATCGCCTGGAAGCGGGAGATCGGCTGGCCGAACGCGCGCCGCTCCTTCGCGTAGGCGATCGCCTCGTCGAGGGCGCCCTGCGCGAGGCCCACGCCCATCGCGGCGACGCCGATCCGCCCACCGTCGAGGATGTGCAGGAACTGCTTGAAGCCCTCGCCGCGCCGTCCCAGGAGATTTGATTCGGGAACGCGCGCCCCATCGAAGCTGAGCGGCCGGGTGTCGGATGCGTTCCAGCCCATCTTCCGGTACGGCTCGCCCGCCTCATAGCCCGGGGTCCCGTTCGGCACGATCAGGTTCGAGATCTCGCGATCGCCGTCGGCGCCCCCCGTAACCGCGGTGATCGTCACGCAGCCGGAGATCTCGGTGCCCGAGTTGGTGATGAACTGCTTGGCGCCGTCGATGATCCACTCGCCGTCCTCGAGACGCGCGCGGGTGCGGGTGGCGCCGGCATCCGAGCCGGCCTCGGGCTCGGTCAGCCCGAACGCCGCGAGGCGCCTTCCCGAACAGAGGGCCGGCAGCCATTCCGTCTTCTGCTCGTCGGTGCCCCACAGGTAGATCGGCATCGTCCCGAGCGAGGTGTGGGCGGCGACCGTGATGCACACCGAGGAGTCGATCCGCGCCAGCTCCTCGATCGCGAGCGCGTAGGAGAGCGTGTCCGCGCCCCCGCCGCCGTACTCGCTCGGGAACGGGATTCCCATCAGCCCGAGCTCGCCGAGCTTGGCGACGATCTCGTAGGGGAACGCCTTGGTGCGGTCCAGCTCCTCCGCCACGGGCGCGACCTCGGAACGCGCGAAGTCCCGAACGGTGTCGCGAAGGAGGCGCTGCTCGTCGGTGAGGTCGAAGTCCACGGCGGCCGATGTTATGCGCAGGCGGTAGCGTGAAGCGATGGCGCGCGCGCGAGAAGATGCGCCGCAGGGCTCGGCGAATGGAAGGATCGAGGTACGCCTCGGCCGCACCACCCGCGAGGGCGTGGCGCCGAGCCTCTTCGTGTGGGTCGAGCGTGGAGTCGAGCGGCGGCCGGCGGTCGCGCAGGAGATCCGGGGCCGCGTGACCTTTCGATGGATCGACGACATCTCGCCTCTCTCCGTCCACTTCGACCGGGACGCAATCGACGTCTTCGACGGCGACCTCGCCGCGCCTGACCTGGCGATCGCGGGCCGGCTCACGGACATCGTGCACATGGCGACCGCACCGACGCTCCTCGGGATACCGAACCCCGCCAGCCGCCACGGCTTGGCCGCAATCCTCGGCCTCTACCGGGGCCGGGTGTCGCTCGAGGGCGACCGGCTGCTCGCGCGCCGGCTGATCCAGCTCCTGGCGCTCTGAGGCGGGCTAGGCGGCGAGCTCGCGCGCGAGCTGCACGAGCAGCCTGACGCCGAAGCCGGTCGGGCCGGATCCGACGTAGTCGCGGCCGACGTCCCACGAGGTCCCGGCGATGTCAAGGTGCGCCCACGGCTTGCCGTCGACGAACTCCTCGAGGAACGAGCCGGCATAGATCGTGCCCGCCTTGCGCTTCGCCGCCGCGTTCGTGAGGTCGGCGATCTTGCCCTTCGTGAGCTCCTTGTACTCCGGGTGGAGCGGGAGCCGCCAGGCGAGCTCCCCCGCCGCGTCGCCCGCATGGGCCACTTTCGCCGCCCACTCGTCGTCGTTCGAGATCAGGGCGGCGTATGTGGACCCGAGCGCGATGAGGACCGCACCCGTGAGCGTCGCGAGGTCGACGACTCGCTCGGCGCCCATATCGCGGACGCAGTAGGTGAGGGCGTCGGCGAGGATGAGGCGCCCCTCGGCATCGGTGTTGTTCACCTCGACCGTCTTGCCGTTGAGCTGCGTCACGACGTCGCCGGGGCGGGTGGCGGAGCCACTCGGCATGTTTTCGGTGGTGGGAATGACGGCCACCAGATCCAGGGGCAGGCCGAGCTCCGTGATCGCGGCGAAGGCCTCGAGCACCGCAGCGGCCCCGGACATGTCCATCTTCATCTCCTGCATGCCCGCCGCGGGCTTGATCGAGATGCCGCCTGAGTCGAAGGTGACGCCCTTGCCGACGAGGCCCAGGCGCTCGCCGCCTCCGCCCTCGTAGCGCAGGGCGATCAGCCTCGGCGGCGTCTCGGACCCGGCGGACACCGCGACCAGTCCGCCCATCCCTCGCTCGATCATCTGCTCGCGATCGAAGACCTCCACCGACACCGCGTCATGGCCGTCGGCGATCTCCCTGGCGCGTTCGGCGAGCGAGTCGGGCCGAAGCTCGTTGGCGGGGAGGCTCTGGAGCTCGCGGGCACGGTTTGCCGCCTCAGAGGCGATGCGGGCAGCCTCGACCTCGGGCCCGGCGTCATCACTGACCTCCGCCAGGACGACGCGCTCGAGCCTCGGCGAGGAATCGTCCTGGTCCGTGCGGTAGCGGTCGAACCGATAGTCGGCCAGGATGGTGCCCTCCGTCAGCGCTCCGCCAGCCTCAGCGGGCCCCACCCGCTGGCTCTCTGGAACCCGCCACGCGATCGAGCGCGCCTCGTAGGAGCCGGCCGCCTTCGCGGCGATCGCCGCGGCAACCCGAAGGCGCTCGGCATCGAGCTCACGCTGCTCGCCGAGGCCCACCACGAGGACCCGGCTGCCGTCGGCCGGGCGCAGCATCGTCGACTTGCGAAAGCCGGCCCGCACGTCGCTCGCGCCCGGCAGGTCGCGCAGCTCATCAGGCAGCTCGACGCCATCGAAGAGCCCGACGAAGCGGACGTCGGCGTCGACGTCCCCGAGCGCGTTCGAAGTTACCTCGACCTGCACGGCGAGCGAGCTTATCTAGCATTCTCTTACGCCCCACGGCTCCGGCAGTCCGACGAAGAAAGGCCCACATGTCTCGCTCAGTGATCCTGTCCACCGCCCGCACCCCGTTCGGGAAGATGGGCGGCGCGCTCTCCTCGCTCGACGCGATCAAGCTCGGCGGGACGGCGATCGACGCCGCTCTCGAGCGCGCCGAGGTGGGCCCGGACGAGGTCGAGCAGGTGATCTACGGGCAGGTCCTTCAGGCCGGCCAGGGACAGATCCCTTCGCGGCAGGCCCAGATCGAGGCCGGGATCCCCAAGGAGGTTCCCTCGGAGACCGTCAACAAGGTCTGCGCATCGGGCATGCGGACGGTCGGCCTCGCCGACCAGGCGATTCGCGCCGGTGACGTGAACGTCGCGGTCACCGGCGGCATGGAGTCGATGTCGCAGGCGCCCTACCTCCTCCCCGGTGCCCGCTTCGGCTTCCGGATGGGGGACGTGCAGGCGATCGACGCGATGACGCACGACGGGCTCACCAACCCGTTCACCGGCAAGCAGATGATCAACGAGGCGAGCGGCGTGAGCAACGAGCTCGAGATCACGCGCCCCGATATGGACCGCTTCGCCGCCCGCTCGCACCAGCTCGCCGCCAGGGCGACCGACGAGGGGCGCCTCGCCGATGAGATCGTCTCGGTGACCGTCAAGTCCAAGAAGGAGGAGCGCGAGGTCGCCGCGGACGAGGCGATTCGCCCCGATACGACGCTCGAGGTTCTGGCGAAGCTCAAGGCGGTTGGAGGCGACGACGCGACGCACACCGCCGGCAATGCGCCCGGGGTGAACGACGGTGCCGCGGCAGTGGTCGTGGCTTCCGAGGAGTGGGCGAGCTCCCACGATCGCGAGCCGATCGCCCGGATCCTGTCCTACGGCGCCGTGGCCGACGACTTCGCCTATCTGGCGAAGACGCCCGCGGGAGCCGCCAAGCAGGCGCTCGACAAGATCGACCGCAAGCCCGAGGACGTGGACCTGTGGGAGATCAACGAGGCGTTCGCGTCGGTGGCGCTCAACTCCATGCGGATGCTCGGCATCGACGAGGACAAGGTGAACGTCAACGGGGGCGCGATCGCGCTCGGCCACCCGATCGGCGCCTCGGGCGCGCGGATCGTTGGTGCGCTCGTGCACGAGCTGCGCCGGCGCGGCGGCGGCCTCGGCTGTGCGGCCATCTGCTCCGGCGGCGGCCAGGGCGACGCGATCGTCCTCGAGGTGAATGGCGCCTAGCGCCGCCTCCGGCGATGGCGCCGGGGGCGCCGCTGCCTTCTTCGACCTCGATCGGACGCTCATGGCCGGCTCTTCGGGCCTGCCCTACGCGCGCGCCGCGCACAAGGCCGGCTGGCTCAGCACGAAGACGATGCTCCGGTGGGGCGTCGACCATGTCCGCTTCCGCCTGCGCGGCGCCGACGAGGACGCGACCGCGCGGATCCTGGCCGAGGCGCGCGAGGTGCTGACCGGCGTGGAGGCGAAGGAGGTCGCCAGGATGACCCCCGACGTCCTGGTGGCGATCCTCCCGCGGATCTACCCGCGGATGCTCGAGGAGGTCCATGAGCACCAGGACGCCGGACGGGCGACTGTGATCGTGAGCGCGGCCGGTCAGGGGATCGTGGAGACACTTGCGAGCGTGCTCGACATGGACGCGGGGATCGGCACGCCCTATGCGATCGGTCCCGACGGCCGCTTCAACGGCGAGCTCGACGGCGCCTTCATGTACGGGCGCGGAAAGGAGGAGGCGATCGAGCGTTTCGCGGGCGAGCACGGGGTGGACCTGTCCGCTTCGTGGGCGTACTCGGACTCGGTGTCCGACCTGCCGATGCTGCGGGCGGTCGGCAACCCTGTGGCCGTCAACCCCGACGAGGAGCTCGCGCGTATCGCGAGGGACGAGGGTTGGCGCGTGATGCGGTTCGAGCGCCTCGGCCGACGTATCGCGATCGGCGCGGCGGCGCTGACCGCGCTGGCCATCGGGGGCGCCAGCGCCGCCTGGCGCCGCGCCTAAACTCCCTCCCATGGCGATCGAGCCCGAGGCGCGGCGGCGCGCCGATCAGTGGGCCGAGGAGGTCTACTCGCGCGAGCCCGAGCGCGAGTCGCTCTTCGAGACCATCTCCGGGGAGCCCGTGAAGCCGCTCTACACGGACGAGGACGTCGCCGCCGACCCCGACGGCGACGTTGGGTACCCGGGCGAGTTCCCGTTCACGCGCGGCGTCTACCCGTCGATGTACCGAGGCCGGCTGTGGACGATGCGCCAGTTCGCCGGATTCGGGACGGCGGAGGAGACCAACGAGCGGTTCCGCTACCTGCTCGGCCACGGTCAGAACGGGCTCTCGACGGCGTTCGACATGCCGACGCTCATGGGGCTCGACTCCGACCATGCCCGCTCGCTCGGCGAGGTCGGCGTCGAGGGTGTCGCGATCGACACCGTCGACGACATGGAGACCCTGTTCGACGGGATCCCGCTCGACGAGGTCACCACCTCGATGACGATCAACGCGCCGGCAGCGATCGTCCTCGCCTTCTACGTGGTCGCGGCCGCGGAGAAGGGCATCCCGGCGGACCGGCTCGGCGGCACGATCCAGACCGACATCCTCAAGGAGTACATCGCCCAGAAGGAGTGGTGCTTCCCGATCGAGCCCGCCATGCGGCTGGTCACCGACATGATCGAGTGGTGCACCGCGGAGATGCCGCGCTGGCACCCGATCTCGATCTCCGGCTACCACATCCGCGAGGCGGGCTCGACCGCGCAGCAGGAGCTCGCGTTCACGCTGAAGGACGGCTTCACCTACGTCGAGCGAGCGATCGAGCGGGGTCTCGAGGTCGACGATTTCGCCCCACGGCTCAGCTTCTTCTTCAACGCCCACGTCGACTTCTTCGAGGAGATCGCGAAGTACAGGGCCGCGCGCCGCATTTGGGCTCGCGAGCTTCGCGAGACCTACGGGGCGCAGCGTCCCGAATCGATGCGGATGCGCTTCCACACGCAGACCGCCGGGGTCTCGCTGACCGCCCAGCAGCCGCTCGTGAACATCGTCCGGACGGCCGTCGAGGCGCTGGCGGGCGTGCTCGGCGGCACCCAATCGCTGCACACCAACTCCTTCGACGAGGCGCTCGCCCTGCCCACGGAGGACGCGGTGCGCGTGGCCCTGCGAACCCAGCAGGTGATCGCGCACGAGACCGGCGTCACCAACACGATCGACCCGCTCGGCGGCGCCTACTTCGTCGAGTCCCTGACCGACTCGATGGAGGAGGCCGCGTACTCGTACTTCGCGCGCATCGACGAGCTCGGCGGGATGGTCGAGGCGATCGAGCGCGGCTTCCCTCAGCGCGAGATCGCCGATGCGGCGTTCCGCTACCAGCGCGAGGTCGACTCGGGCGAACGCCTGGTCGTGGGGGTCAACGCGTTCCGCCTCGACGACGAGTCCGAGCACGCGATCCACCGCGCCGACCCGGCGGTGGAGCGCAAGCAGGCGGGCCGCCTCGAGGCGACGAAGGCGAGGCGCGATGGGGCGGGCGTGGAGCGGGTCCTCGCCGCGCTGAAGGACGAGGCGGCGAAGGAGGGTGCGAACCTCATGCCCTGCTTCCTCGACTGCGCGCGAGCGCGGGCCTCCGAGGGCGAAATGGTGGCCGCCCTCCAAGAGGTCTTCGGCACCTTTACGGAGCACCCGGTCTTCTGAGCGAAGGTCCCCGAGTACCCCCTATAGGGCACATTGCGGGACGTTCACGCCTCTCACGGCGTTTCCCCTCGCTGACTTGGGGTACCGACGCGGTATGAGCACTCACACGCTCGAAGTGCGGCCCAACGCGGTCGCGGGCTGGGACATCCTCCACGACGACGACCCCGACGCAATCACCAACGTAGCCACGAAGGATCAGGCCGTCGAGGCCGCCATGGTCCTCGTTCGCGAGGGCGAGGGGTCCGACGTGGTGGTGCGCGAGGAGACGCACGAGCTCTCGGACACGGGCCGCGGCGTCAAGCTCTACGTCTTCGCGATCCTGACGCTGCTCGCGGTTGCGATCGTCATCATCGCGTTCACGGGCTGGCTGAGCTCCGCGCTGAACATCTGAGCCGACTACGCTCGGGGGCGTGGTGGATGAGCGCAAGATCCGTGTCGTGGTAGCCAAGCCCGGCCTCGACGGCCACGACCGCGGGGCGAAGATCATCGCCCGCGCCCTGCGAGACGCCGGGATGGAGGTCATCTACACAGGGCTTCACCAGACCCCTGAGCAGATCGTTGCCACGGTGATCCAGGAGGACGCCGATGCGGTGGGCCTGTCGGTCCTCTCGGGCGCGCACATGACCCTCGTCCCTCGGGTCATGGAGCTCCTTCGCGAGCAGGGCGTCGAGGACGTGGTGGTCACCGTGGGGGGCACGATCCCTGCCGACGACGTGCCAGAGCTCAAGGAGCTCGGCGTGTCCGAGGTGTTCACGCCGGGCGCCTCGACCGACGAGATCGTCGAGTTCGTGCGCGGAGCGGTGGGCGCGGGCGCAACGTAGACTGATTGACTGATCAGTCAATCGGGTAGCGAGGCCGGTATATTTCCCGCCCCCGCCGACCGGCAGCCTTTGATCCTCGCCGGCCGCGAACCGCTCTTAAGGAGGGCTACGACTTGAAGATTTGCTGTCTGGTCAAGGAGGTTCCCGACGCCGCCGTCCAGAAGCGGATCGACCCGCAGACGATGCGGCTCGACCGCTCCGGTGAGAAGAACCTGAACCCGTTCGACACACACGGGATCGAGGCCGCGATGCAGATTCGCGAGGGTGGCGCCGCGGAGGTCGATGAGATCGTCGCCGTGACGATGGGGCCCGAGTCGGCCGTTCGCGCGCTGCACAAGGCCGTGGCGCTCGGGGCCGACCGCTCGGTCCATCTGACCGACGCGGCGCTCGACGGCTCCGACGTCTGCGCCACGGGTTACGCGCTCGCGAAGGTGCTCGAGAAGGAGAGCCCCGACCTCGTCCTGCTCGGGCAGCAGTCGGACGACGGCGAGTGCTACACGATCGGCGCGGTTGTCGCCGATCACCTGAAGATGCCCTCGCTGACGCAGGTGATCAAGATCGACGTCGCCGACGGCAAGCTCACCTGCGAGCGCCAGGCGGAGTACGGCTACGACACGGTCGAGGTCGAGCTGCCCGCCGTCATCTCGGTCGGCGACGCGATCAACGAGCCCCGCTACCCCTCGCTGAAGGCGATCATGGGCGCAAAGAAGAAGCCGCTCGACACGCACGCGACGGGCGACGTCGCCATCGAGGCGGACAGGGTCGGCGAGACCGGCTCCCGCACGAAGGTCCTCGCTCTCAACCCGCCGCCGCAGAAGGAGTCGGGCGAGATCATCGAGGACGAGGACACCAACGAGACGGTCGAGAAGATCCTCGCCTGGCTCGACGAAAGGAAGCTGGTGTGATGATGAGCGACGTAAGGCGCGAAAGCATGTACCGCCGCCTGGCAAGGCAGGTGTTCTAGTGCCTGGGATCCTGGTCTACGCCCTCCATGACGACGAGGGCAACTTCAACAAGAACTCGCTCGGCGCCATCTCCGAGGCCGCGAAGCTCGCCGGCGAGCTGGGAAGCAAGGCCGCCGCGCTCGTGGTCGGCGACGTCGGCGACGACGCCTGCGCGGGGCTCGGCTCCTTCGGCGCCGCGAAGGTCTATCGGGCGAAGTCCGCTCCGGAGGGACTCGCGCAGCCCATCGTCGATGCCATGGCGAAGGTCATCGCCGACGAGGGCTTCGACTACGCGCTGTTCGGTGGCGGCCTTCTCGGGTTCGAGATCGGGGCCGGTCTGACGGCGCGCCTCGGCGCGGGCGTGACGATGGAAGTCACGGCCGTGAAGGTCCAGGACGGCAAGCTCGTCGCCGAGCGCCCCGTCCTCCAGGACTCGGCAATCGTCGACGTCGGCTACGTCGGCGAGCCCGGCATCATCATCGGGCGGCTGAACGCTTTCGACGTGAAGGAGAGCGGCGGCGGCGCGGCCGAGGTGGTCGACGTCGACGTCGAGCTCTCCGAGTGGTCGACGAAGGCGAAGATGGTCACGCGCGGCGAGCAGCGTGGCGGCGACGTCAACATCGAGGACGCTGACATCCTCGTGGGCGGCGGCCGCGGGCTCGGCGAGGCCGGCAACTTCAAGCTCGCGGAAGAGCTTGCGGAGGCGCTGGGAGGCGCCGTCGCGGCGACGCGCGCCGTCGTCGACGCCGGCTGGTATCCCTACTCGGCCCAGATCGGCCAGACGGGCAAGACGGTGGCGCCGAAGCTCTACCTGGCCACCGGCATCTCGGGCGCGATCCAGCACAAGGTCGGGATGCAGAACTCGGAGAACATCCTTGCGATCAACAAGGACCCGAACGCCCCGATCTTCGAGTTCTCCGACCTTGGCGTCGTGGGAGACCTCCACAAGATTCTGCCGAAGCTCACGGAGGCCGTGAAGGCGAAGAAGGGGAGCTAGTGGGCGGCGTCGCCCCGAAGGACTATCCGCCGCCCTTCAACGCGGCGGACTACGTCAGCGGAATCACCGATCCCGAGGACGAGCGCATCGAGGTTGGCGTCGCGATCGTCGGCGGCGGGCCCGCTGGGCTTGCGTGCGCGGTGAAGCTCATGCAGCTGCTCGAGGACGAGCCGGAGCTCGCCGAGCGCCTCGGGGAGGTGCCGGTCGCGGTCATCGAGAAGGGGAAGGTCTGCGGGGCGCACCTCATGTCCGGGGCGAACATGAAGCCCTCGGCGATGCGCGAGCTCTTCCCGGATCTCGACCCGAAGGACTGGCCCGTCTACCAGGAGGTCACGAAGGACGCGACCTACCTGCTGACGAAGAAGCGGGCGATCCCTCTGGTTCCGGTGCCGCCGCCGTTCCGCAACGAGGGCAACTACGTCACCTCGGTGGCCAAGCTGGGCCGCTTCCTCGCCGAGAAGGCGGAGGAGGCGGGCGCCTACATCCTCACCGAGACGGCCGCCGACAAGCTCCTCATCGAGGACAGGATCGTCCGCGGTGTGCGCTCGGGCGACAAGGGCCGCGGCCGCGACGGCGAAGAGCTCTCCAACTTCGAGCCGGGCTCCGATGTGGTCGCCAAGGCGACCTTGCTCGCGGAGGGAACGCTCGGCCACCTGAGCCAGGTCGCGATCGACCATTACGGCCTCTTCGGCGACCCCCAGCGCTGGGAGCTCGGCGTCAAGGAGGTCTGGGAGGTGCCGAAGCCGCTTGACCGCGTGATCCACACGATGGGGTGGCCGCTTCGCAAGAGCGCGCGCTTCCGGGAGTTCGGCGGCAGCTTCATCTACCCGATGGGGGAGGACAAGGTCGCGATCGGCCTCGTGGTCGGGCTCGACTACACCGACGCGACCTTCTCCGTCCACGACGCCCTCCAGGAACTGAAGACCCATCCCTTCATCAAGAAGATCCTCGACGGAGGCGAGCGCGTCGGCTGGGGCGCCAAGACGATCCCCTCGGGCGGCTATTGGTCGATGCCCCGGAGCCTCACGGTGCCGGGCATGGTCATGGCCGGCGATTGTGCCGGGATGGTCAACGTGCCGACGCTCAAGGGCATCCACTACGCGATGCACGCCGGTATGTACGCGGCGGAGGCGATCGTCGACGCGTTGAAGCGGGATTCGGTCAATTTCTCGAGCTACGAGGAACGGGTGCGCAAGAGCGTGATCGAGGAGGATCTCTACCGCTCGCGGAACATGCGCCAGCCCTTCGAGCACGGGTTCTTCGTCGGCGGCGCAATCGCCAACGCGATGCTGATCAGCGGCGGCCACGTCTTCGGCGGCCACTGGGAGAACGAGCCGGACGCCGAGAACGAGATGTTCGAGGGCAAGGGCGCCGACACTTACCCCAAGCCCGACGGCAAGTACATCTTCGACAAGCTCTCTTCGGTCTTCCTCTCCGGCAACGCGACGCGGGACGACGCCCCCAACCACGTGCGCGTGCAGCAGCAGGTCCCGCGGGAGCTCGCCCAGACCTGGGTCGCGATGTGCCCGGCGCAGGTCTACGAGATCCCCGACGATCAGCTGGAGAACGGCGCCGGCGACGTCGACGTGCACGTGACGGCCTCGAACTGCGTGCAGTGCGGGGCCATCACAGCGAAGGGTGGCCGCCTGACGATCCCGGAAGGCGGCGACGGGCCGCTCTACCAGGAGACCTGATCGCCGGAGCGCCATCGGTCACCCGCGTCGGTCTTCGTGACGGCCGGGTCGCGCTGATCGCCCCCCTCGGGCCTGAGGACCGGCGGCGGTACATCACTGGGTTGAACCGCCTCGGCGCGGAGTCGGTCTATCGGCGGTTCATGACCCCGATCGCGCGGCTGACCGAGTCGCAGCTTCGCTACCTGCTCGCCGTCGACCACCGCCAGCACGAGGCTCTACTGGCCGTCGACGAGGAGGGAGGCGAGGCCGTGGGAGTCGCCCGGTTCGTGCGCGGGGCGGAGGAGGCGGAGCTCGCCGAGGCGGCGATCATCATCGTCGACGATTGGCAGGGAATCGGGCTGGGCAGGGCCGTCTTGCAGTCGCTCGCCGAGCGGGCGCGCGAGGTCGGGGTCGAGCGCTTCGAGGCGACGGTCCTGCGCGAGAACGCCCCGATGCTCGCCCTGCTCGACTCGATCGGCTCGGTCAGGCCCGCCGGCACGGATGGGCCGGCCCTGCGGCTCGAGGTCGATCTCTGAGTCGCGGCGGTGGCGGCGGTCGGAGACCGCCGCCACCGCCTCAACCGCTAAGCGGTGACCCGCACGAGGAGGGTGCGGTTCTGGAACGTGGCGGTTCCGCCACCGTCCTCCTCGTAGCGCAGCGAGAACGTGTACGTACCCGGCGGCGCCAGCATTGTGATCCAGCCGCCCCGGGTGCTGTTTATCGATCCGTCGCTGTCGTTCGAGCCCGGCGAGGTGCGCCTGGTCTGGAACGCGTTGTTCCCGCTCGCCAAGACGCTCTGCGGCGTCGCGACCAGATGCGGCTCGTAGAGGTCGACCCGCCCGACGCCGTTCGCTCCACCGCCGACGCTCGAGATGTCGGCCTGCGCGAAGACCTCGATGACTCCACCGTTGGGCACGGAGACCGTGACGTTCGGCCCGCCGAGGTCAGTCGGCGAGCTGGCCGTCGTGGCGCTGGCGGTCGATAGACCGCTCGAGTGCACGAACTTCGTCTTGCTGGGTGTGACGTTGCCGTTCTTGATGGCAGGCGTCTTGATCGCGTTGTTCGCGATGTCGTGCCCGACGATCGTGTGATTGACGATGTCGTCGGAGCGGACCTTGTTGTGCCCATGCAGCGCCTGGGCGGTACCGCCGAGCGCGACGAACAGTGCGACCGCGGCGATCAGCGTCGAGGCCGACGGGCGGCCCCGAAAGCGGGTGGCGGACATGTGCTCTCCTTCCCCTAGGTAGCGGATGCGTAGATGAAACAACCGCCGGGGGCGCAAAGTTGCGCCGCTCCGGCGCGAGGGCGCCGCGAACTATGCCGGCGCGCCGGGCGCCGCCGCGAATTCGGCGATGAGCGCTGCGAGGCGCTCCGGTTGGTCGAGCGAGACGAACGTTCGCGCGTCCTCGATCAGCTCCAGGCGGGCGTCCGGGAAGGCGCCGGCCAGGCGCTCGGCGTACTTCAGCGTGAAGAACCTGTCTTCCGGGGCCCAGGCGAGCAGGGTTGGCCGATCGAAGTCCCGCAGGCGCTCGGCGGCCTCGAGCGTGTAGCGCTTTGAGATTCCACGCAGGACTTTGACGAGGTCGCGGCGCACGCCTGGGTCGCTCATCGCCGGCTCGACCCAGTGGTCCAGCAGCTCGTCCGGAAGCCGCTTCTTGGTGAGCCAGCCGTATGCGATAGGGGCTCGCCGCATGGCGCGCGGGCGCATCGTCTGCATGAGTGCCGTGATCCCTCCGGGGACCCTCGCGGCGACCTGGAGGTACCGGAACGCGAGCGGCAGGAAGTTCTCATACGCGTCGCACGGCGTGAGCACGAGCCGCCCGAGGCGCTCGGGGTGCCTTGTGGCCACCAGCTGGCAGATCGCGCCACCGGTGTCGTTGCCGACCAGCGTCACATCCTCGAGCTCGAGCGAAGCGAGAAAGTCGGCGACGAGCTTCGCGAGGCCCGGTGGGCTGAGGTCGGCGTCCGGCGCCATCGCCTCACGGTGCGATCCCAGCGGGAGGTCGGGGACGATGCAACGTCTCTCGCCGGCGAGGAGCGGCGTCACCCGCTCCCAGAGCCTTCCATCGACCAGGGCGCCGTGGACGAAGACGACCGGCGGACCGCTACCGCTTTCGGCGTAGGCGACGGTGCCGTGGGGGAGGGAGACCGAGTTCATGGGGCGCTTCTCCTTCCCTTCTTCCGCGAGCGTCCCGCACTGGCTATGGACGGGGTGGACGGACGTTCGCCGGACCGGGATCTAAGATACATACAGTTGGTTTCTAACATACATACCCGCTGAATGTCGACCCGGACGCAGAGCGAGCGCTCGGCGGCGACCACCACCGCGCTCGTCTCGGCGGCGCGGCGGCTGTTCGCGGAGCGCGGCTACGCGGGCGTGGGCACGGAGGAGATCGTCCGTGCTGCGGGCCTGACCCGTGGGGCGCTCTATCACCACTTCGACGGCAAGAGGGCGCTGCTCGAGGCCGTCTACGAGCAGATCGAGGGCGAGATCACCGAGCGGATCGCAGCCGGCGCGCTCGCCGGCCCCGACCCGGTCGCGGCGCTCCGCGCGGGAGCTCGCGCGTTCCTGGACCACTGCCTCGAGCCCGAGGTTCAGCGGATCGTCCTACTCGATGCCCCGGCGGTGCTCGGCTGGGAGCGCTGGCGCGAGATCGGGGAGCGCTACGGACTCGGGCTCGTCGAGGGGGCGCTTGCGGCGGGAATGGAGGCGGGGGTGATCGCCGAGGCTCCGATCAAGCCCCTCGCCCACGTCCTGATGGGCGCGCTCGACGAGGCGGCGATGGTCGTGGCGCGGGCCGACGACCCCGCCGCAGCTCGCGACGAGATGGAGACGGTCCTGGGAAGCCTCCTCGACGGCCTGCGCGCCGATCCGCCGCCGCTAACATCGAAGGCGTGAAGACCGGAATCCATCCCGAGTATGTGCTCGCACACGTCCGCTGTTCGTGCGGCAACGAGTTCTACACGCGGTCGACCAAGCCAGAGCTCCACGTGGAGATCTGCTCCGAGTGCCACCCGTTCTACACGGGCAAGCAGAAGCTCGTCGACACCGGAGGACGGGTCGAGCGGTTCCGGCGCCGCGCGGCGCGCCGGCGGTCGTAGGTCGTGCGGTGTGCCTTGAGGAGCGTTAGCTCCGAAACAAGCGTGTAAGGGCACCTAAGGTGCCCGCAGGGGATTTGGCGTGAGCGTCGCGGCGTCGAAGGCGACCGCGCCGGCGAAACGGCCGCCTGCCGCCGAGGACGGTCAGCTGCACGTCCAGCGCGCGCCGATGCCCGACGGGCTCCCGGTTGCAAATCGCGACGCCCCGGTGGGCGGGCAGGCCGTGCTGGAGGGCGTGATGATGCGCGGCGTCTCGACCTGGGCGGTCGCGGTGCGTCGGCCGGTCGCCGAGGACGCGCCGCCGAGCGCCATCGGCGAGATCGAGGTCACCTCCGAGCCGCTCGTCTCGTGGGCCAAGCGCCACCGAATCCTTCGGGTCCCAGTGATCCGGGGGGTCGTCGCGCTCGCGGAGTCGCTGAAGATCGGCTTCCGCGCCCTCGCGATCTCCGCCAACGCCCAGGTCAGCGAGCCGGGGGAGGAGCAGGAGATCGGGGGCTTCACCTGGGGCCTGACGATCGTGCTCTCGCTGGCAGTCGCGGTCGGCCTCTTCTTCGTCGTGCCGGTCGGCGCGACGAGCCTCATCCGCGACCAGCTCGGGTCGGCGTTCCTGTTCTGGCTCGTGGAGGGGCTCCTTCGCACCGCGATCTTCATCGGCTATCTGTGGCTGATCAGCCGCGTCCGCGACCTCCGGCGGGTCTTCGAGTACCACGGAGCCGAGCACAAGACCATCTCCTGCTACGAGGCCGGGGACCGCCTTACACCGGCGCGCGCCGAGCGCTACTCGCGCCTGCATCCGCGCTGCGGCACGAGCTTTCTGCTGATCGTGATGGTCCTTGCGATCTTCGTCTTCGCGCCCATCGGCCTCCCCGCCTGGTACTGGCTGGTGGCCACTCGCGTCCTGGGCATCCCGCTCATCGCGGGCCTGTCGTACGAGGTCATCAAGCTCGCGGGCAAGTACCGCCGCAAGCGCTGGGTCCGGGCGGTCATGTGGCCGGGGCTGATGCTCCAGAACCTCACGACCCGCGAGCCGGACCGAAGCCAGCTCGAGGTCGCGATCGCCTCGCTCGAGGCAGTGCTTGCGGTCGAGACGCCGGGCGCGACCGGCGAGGAGATCGAGATCGTCGCCTAGGGCGCCTGCGTTTGGCGCCTGCGGGCCAGGATGAAGGCGCTCGGGCCGAACCAGGATCTCGCCAGCGCCGGCTGAAGCACGCGCTCCGCCGAGAGCATGAGGCCCTCAGGGAGCATCCGCTTGAGCCGCGGGCTGCGCAGGTTCGAGACCGAAAGCGTCCTGGAGACGCGGAACCCGGCTTCGTCGATCTGCGCGAGCACCGTATGCGGGTTGTGGTTGACGAACGGAATGCCCCCCTCACGGCGGCGCGGCTCGGAGCGGATGTCGACGGGCTCGCTCGGAAGCGGTCGCCGCTTCAGCGCGTGCTTCACCCGGTTGCGCGCGTGCGCGTAGTTCGCCACCTCGAGCACCAGCGTCCCCCCTGGCCCGAGGACTCGTGCGAGCTCGTGCAGCTCGGCCCGGGGCTCCGGAAGGTGGTGCATCACGCGGACCATCGTCACGAGGTCCAGCGAGCCGTCGCGGAAGTCGAGGGCATCGGCCTGCATCTGCCGGCGAGCGATCTCGGGGTGGCCTTGCAGGAAGTCCTCGGCAAGGTCGAGCTGCTGGCGGGAGGGCTCCGCGAGCGTCACCTCGTCGGCGTACTCGGAGAGCAGCAGGCTGATGCGCCCGAATCCTCCGCCCACGTCGGCGGCCCGGCCGAAGTGGCGTCCCTTGAGCAGACGTCGGATTGCGATCTCCTCGGCCGCGTGCTCGTACTCGCGGCCCTCCCAGTAGCGACGGTAGTTGTGGCGGGGGTCGTCGTACTGAGTGGCAGTCGGCTTGGCCGGCGTGGCGCTCACGACCCCTCATAATCGCATCGATGATCGACAACCTCGTCGAGCAGATTTCCAGCCGCTACTCCGAGCTCGAGCGCGACATGGCCGACCCGACGGTGATCGGCGATCGTGAGCGCTACGCGGAGGTGGCCCGCGCCTACCGCGAGCTCGAGCCGGCGCATGGTCTGGCCGTCGAGTACGCCCGTCTGCGCGACGATCTCGACGGGGCGAGGGAGATGCTCGACGAGGACGGCGACGACCCCGAGCTGAGGGCGCTGGTCGCCGACGGCCCCGCCCGGCTCGAGGAGCTTGCGGAGCGGATCCGCCTGGCCATGGTGGAACGCGACCCCAACGACTCGAAGAACGTCATCGTCGAGATTCGCGCGGGCACTGGGGGAGACGAGGCAGCGCTCTTCGCAGGCGACCTCGAGAAAATGCTCGCGCGCTACGCCGAGGGGCGCGGCTTCCAGGTCGAGCATCTCTCCGCCTCGCCGGCCGAGGTCGGCGGGTTCAAGGAGGTGACCTTCGAGATCAAGGGCGACGGCGCCTACTCGGTCTTCAAGTACGAGGGCGGGACGCACCGCGTCCAGCGGGTGCCGAAGACCGAGTCGCAGGGCCGGATCCACACCTCCACCGCGACGGTCGCGGTCCTGCCGGAGGCGGAGGAGGTGGAGCTCGAGATCGAGCCGAACGACCTCCAGATCGACGTCTACCGCTCCTCGGGGCCCGGGGGGCAGTCGGTGAACACCACCGACTCCGCCGTCCGCATCACCCACAAGCCGAGCGGAATCGTCGTGTCGATGCAGGACGAGAAGTCACAGCTTCAGAACCGCGAAAAGGCGATGCGCGTGTTGCGGGCCCGGCTGTACGAGCAGGAGCTCGCCCGGCGGCGGGCGGAGATCGCCGCCGATCGGCGCGCGCAGGTGGGCACCGGCGAGCGCTCGGAGAAGATCCGCACCTACAACTACCCCCAGGGCCGCGTGACCGATCATCGCGTCAAGGTCACCTCGCACGACCTGGAGGGCGTCCTCGGCGGCCGCCTCGACGAGTTCACCGAGGCGCTCGCCGCGGAGGAGAAGCGCGCACGGCTCGAAGCGCAGACCGGCGTGTCGTGAGCTCGGCGTGAGCCCGGTCGCCGCGGGAAAGGTCGGGGAGGCGCTCGGCGCCGCAGCGGACGCCCTTGCCGCCGCCGGCGTCGGTACGCCGCGGCTCGATGCCGAGGTGCTGCTGGCGGAGGCGATGGCGGCCGATGCCGCCGCGCTTCGCGCGGGCAGCGAGGAGGGGGTGGGCCCCGAAGCCGCACGGCGCTTTGGGGCGATGGTGCGGCGGCGCCTCCGGCGCGAGCCGGTCGCGTACATCGCCGGGCGCAAGTGGTTCCGGCGGATCGAGCTGGAGGTTGATCGACGGGTGCTCATTCCGCGGCCCGAGACGGAGTTGCTGGTCGAGGTGGCGTTGGAGCTCGGGCCTGCTTCCGGTCGTCGACGTAGGTACCGGCAGCGGGGCCGTTGCGCTGGCGGTGGCCGATGAGTTGCCGCACGTCGAAGTCAGGGGGACGGACACGAGCGCCGGGCGCGCTCGATGTGGCGCGCGGCAACGCGGAACGTCTGGGTCTCGCCGATCGAGCTTCCTTCGCATTGGCGCCTTTTGGGTCCATAGCACCCGAAAAGCGCCAAACGGCCGAGTTCTCTGACCTCGTCGTGGCCAATCTGCCCTACGTCCCTGATGGCGACTGGGCAACGCTCCAACCGGAGATCCGCGACTTCGAGCCGAAAGAGGCTCTTCTCGGAGGCCCCGACGGCCTCGGACCCATCCGCGACCTCCTGTGCTTCCTCGCTGAATTGCGATTCGATCGCTCTGGAGGTCGGCCTGGGCCAAGCGGACGAGGTGGAGGGCCTCATGTGCGAGGCCGGCTTCACCCGCGCCGAGCGCCGCCGTGACCTCGCCGGAATCGAGCGCGTCGTCCTCGGACGTCGCTGATGGCGCCGGGAGCTCGTCGCGATCGAGCGCGACGGCGCGGCGGCCGCCCGCCGGGCCCTCGAGCGGTGCGTGACGAACGGCGGCGTCGCGCTCTTTCCGGCCGACGGTCTCTACGGGCTCGCCTGCGACCCGCTGAACGGCGGGGCGATCGAGCGCATCCACGAGATCAAGGGACGCGACGACGGCAAGCCCTCGGCGGTCATGTACTTCGACCCGCTGATGATGCGCGAGCTCCTCGCGGACATGGGCCCGGCGACACGGCGGGCCGTCGCGGCGCTCATGCCCGGCCCGGTCACCCTCGTCGTCGACAATCCGGCGCATCACTATCCACTCGCGTGCCGGGCGACACCCGAGCGGCTTGGGATCCGCCTCATCGAGGGGCCGCTGGCCGGCGCCGGCACCCCGATCTTCCAGACGAGCGCCAACCGGAGCGGGGACGAAGCGCCGGCGAGCTTCGCCGACGTCGATCCCGCGATCGCCGCCGGGGTGGACCTGGCCATCGACGGCGGCGAGCTCACCGGGCTTGCCGTCCACCGTCATCGACCTCACGGATCTCGACGCCGGCGGGGGCTGGGCGATCCTTCGAGAGGGTGCCCTCGCCGATCAAGAGGTCGCGGAACGGTTGGCGGGTATTCCGGTGAGGGGCTTTAGCACCGAAAGTAGCGTGTAAGGACGCCTGTGGCGCCCTCAATGGTTTATCGTCGCCCTCGCCATGAGGATCGCGATCGGCGCCGACCACGCGGGGTTCGAGCTCAAGGAGCACGTCAAGGGCCTGCTCGAGGCGGACGGCCACGAGATCATCGACCTCGGCACCGATTCCACCGAGCCCGTCGACTACCCGCCGATCTGCTCGGGCGTCGCCCGCGAGGTCGTCGCCGGAAACGCCGAGCGCGGCATCGTGATCGGGGGCTCCGGACAGGGCGAGCAGCTCGCCGCGAACAAGGTGCGCGGCGCCCGTGCCTCGCTTTGCAACGACCTCTACACGGCTCGCTTCGCGCGGCTGCACAACGACGCGAACGTCCTCTCGATGGGCGCGCGGGTCGTCGGCACGGGCCTCGCCGAGGAGATCGTGAAAGTCTGGTTCGCGACCGAGTTCGAGGGCGGCCGACACGAGCGCCGCGTGAAGCAGCTCGAGGAGATCGAGGCCGGCGAGCTTCCCTAGGCCGCAGACCGCGCGTTCGGCGACCGAGTCGACGAACAGCTTTCGCGCCTTTGCCAGCTCCGCCGTCTCGCCGCGCTCGATCCGCTCGAGGGTGAGTCCCTCGAGGCCGGCCATGATCAGCATCACCGCGGTGCCGATGCGACGGCGCTCGACACCCGCCGAGCGCAGGAGCTCGCCGATGACCTCGCGCCAGCGGTCCTTCACCTCGCGCAGGATCGCGCGCACGTCCTCCTCCACGACCGAGACGGCGTTGAGGTCGAAGTAGGCGCGGGCGATGCGCTCGTCGCGGTCGAGGATCCGCCGCACGCCGGCGGCCGCGCCCTCGACGATCGCCTCGACGCTCGGCGGCACGCCGATCCCGGCGAGCACCTCGGCCGTGATCTCGTCGCCCACCTGCCGGGCGGCGGCCGCGACCAAGCCCTGCTTGGAGCCGAAGTGGTAGGAGATCAGCGCCTTGCTCTCGCCCGCGCGCAGCGCGACCTTCGCCATCGTGAGGCCCGCGTAGCCGTCGGCAAGCAGGGTCTCGTAGCCGGCCGCGAGGATCCGCTCGCGAGCGCCCGTGGACGGCCGGCCGGGGCGCGCGCGCCCCGGCTCGGCGGTCTATCGACGCTCAAGCTGGGGCGCCCTCGGCCAGCATCGCCGGGTCGAGGCCCATCGCCGCGAGCTTCTTCGACAGCGACTTCGCGGCGTACGCGAACACCTCGGACGAGTGGTAGAAGGGCGTGTCGAAGTCGTACGGGTCGTCGACCCACGGCGGGACGAAGACCAGCGGTGCCACCGGCAGCGCCTCCTTGAGCGTCGCCTCGACGATCCGCGCGTTGGCGGAGTCGTCCTTGATCGCGTCGGCGAGGAACTTGACCCCGAAGCCCACGTGTCGCGACTCGTCGCGGTTGACCGCCGTGAACCCGGCGACGAAGCCGGGGAACCAGTTGCGCTCGCGCATCGACTTGATCATGAACCGAGCTGCCGTCAGGGCGAGCATCCCCTCGATCACGACCATGTAGAGCGTCACGCCCCGGACGAGGGCGGGGAAGTCGCTCGGGTCCTTTCGCAGGTCCTCGGCGGCCTCGTGGAGCATGTCGTCGAAGAGCTTCTTCCAGTCGTCGTTGATGACCGAGCGCTGCTTGTCGAGCATGTCGCCGATGCCATCTGCGTCGGTCTTCAGCACCTCGCGGTAGAAGCGATCCCAGAAGACGACGTGCTTCGCCTCGTCGGAGATCTGGGTAGTGAGGAAGATCTGGGCCTCGTGGGTCGGCGCGGCGAGCGCGAACGGCAGCAGCTCGACGGTGACGCGCTCCTCGCCGAGGAAGAACTCGGAGAAGCCGAACTGGATGAACCTGCGCTCGTCCTCGGTGAACATGTCCGGGTCCGCCCACTGCCGAGCGTCCTCGGTGAAGTCGAAGTCCTCCGTCGACCAGTGCTGGCGCTGCCAGCGCATGAAGAGCTTCTCGTAGGAGGGGGCGGCCTCGACGATCCGGTCGAGACCCGACATCACCTTGTCGATGTCGCCGTCCATGAGGACCGACAGGGCCTCGTCCTCGGTCTTCAGCTCGGGCTCGACTTCGCTGATGCTCATGTGTGCTCCTCTCGTGGCGGGGTGCGCTTCGGCGGCACCGTAACACAATTACTGAACGATCGTTCAATAAGTCGCCGGGCGCCGACGCGTGTCATAAGCTGCAGTGCGGTGACCGACCTCCACTCAGCCCCCCTCGCCGACGTCGATCCGCAGATCGCGGAGGTGCTCCAGCGCGAGCTCCACCGCCAGCAGTCGACGCTCGAGATGATCGCCTCGGAGAACTTCGTCCCCGCCGCGGTGCTCGAGGCGACTGGCTCGGTCCTCACCAACAAGTACGCCGAGGGGTATCCGGGCCGCCGCTACTACGGCGGCTGCGAGGAGGTCGACGTCGCCGAGCAGCTCGCGATCGACCGCGCGAAGGAGCTCTTCGGCGCCGAGCACGCGAACGTCCAGCCGCACGCGGGCGCGCAGGCCAACAACGCCGCCTACATGGCGATGCTCGAGCCCGGCGACACGATCATGGGGATGGCGCTCGACCACGGCGGCCACCTCACGCACGGGATGAAGCTGAACGTCTCGGGCCGCCTCTACGACGTGGTCGCCTACCACGTCCGCCGCGAGGACCTCCGCTGCGACATGGAGGAGGTCGAGCGGCTCGCGCACGAGCACCGGCCGAAGGTGATCGTCGCCGGTTGGTCGGCATACTCGCGCCATCTCGACTTCGCGGCCTTCCGCGAGATCGCCGACTCCGTCGGCGCGCAGCCTCATGGTCGACATGGCTCACTTCGCCGGCCTCGTCGCCGCGGGCGAGCATCCGAGCCCGGTGCCCGCACGCCGACGTGGTCACGACGACGATCCACAAGACCCTCTGCGGGCCGCGCAGCGGGATGATCCTGTGCACCGAGGAGCTCCAGAAGGACATCGACCGCTCCGTGTTCCCCGGGCAGCAGGGCGGCCCCCTCATGCACGTGATCGCCGCCAAGGCGGTGGCGCTCGGCCTCGCTCAGACGGAGGAGTTCCGCGCCCGCCAGCGCCAGACGATCGCCAACGCGAAGGCCTTCGCCGAGGGGCTCGATCGCCGGCGGGGTCGACGTGCTGACCGGCGGCACCGACGTCCACCTCGTGCTCGTCGACCTCGGCTCGACCGGCCTCGACGGCAAGACCGCGGAGAGCCGCCTCGAGGAGGTCGGGATCACCGTCAACCGCAACGCGATCCCGTTCGACGAGCGCCCGCCGATGAACCCTTCCGGCCTGCGGATCGGGACGCCGGCGCTGACCACTCGCGGCCTGGTCGAGGACGACCTCCGCGAGATCGCCGACGTGGTCTGCGTCGCGCTGTCGGACCGCTTCGAGGACGAGCGCGACTCGCTGCGCGAGCGCACCGCGCGCGCTGATGGAGCGATACCCGCTCTACGAGCAGCTCTCGCCCGCCCACGCCTAGGCTGCGCGGTCCCTTCCGCCCGGCGCCTCGCCCCTTTAGGGGCGAGAATCCACGCTATGCCGATCGGCGAAAGCCTTCGCCGAGCGCGCACGGAGCGCGGCCTCGGCTCTCGACGAGGTCTCCGACGCGACCAAGATCCGCGTCCGGTACCTGCGGGCGCTGGAGGCCGAGGACTGGAGCGCCCTCCCGGCGCCGGCGTACGCGCGCGGGTTCCTCCGGACCTACGCCTCCTACCTCGGCCTCGACGCCGACGCCCTCGTCGAGGAGTTCCGACGGACGGTGGGCGACGAGCGACGCCACGCCCGCCGAGGAGCGCCGACCCGTCGCCCGCCGTGCCCGGCGGGGCGGGTTTCCCCTCGCGGGGAGTGCTCGTCGCCGCCGGCGCGGTCGTGGCCGTCCTCGCCGTGCTCTTCGTCATCGGGCAGATCGGCGGCTCCGGCGGCAAGGAGACGGCCGGCACGCAGGGCAGCCGCGCGCAGCACGCGCAGGCGCCATCAGCACAGCCACTCCACCCACCGAAGCCGCCCCCCGAGCCGACGAAGGCCTCGATCGAGATCAGCCCGACCGGAACGGTCTGGGTCTGCCTCGTCGACCTCTCCGGCAAGCGCCTCGTGAACGGCCAGATCCTCGCGGCGGGCGACGACCAGGGACCGTTCAAGGCGGCGGGCTTCCAGCTCGGCCTCGGCAACGGCGAGGCGGAGATCACCGCGAACGGGAAGCCGCTCGACGTTCCGTCGAGCCCCAACCCGCTCGCCTTCCACGTCGGCCCCGGCTCGGCGAAGGCGGTCAGCTCCGTCGAAGCGGCCAACCTGCGCTTGAGCGGGCCCCTGTCCGCCCTTGAGCTTCCCCGGGTCGAGCTCGGCGGCGGGCCGACGCCCGTGCGCGAGCTCGAGAGGCTCGGCGCGGAGGGCGGCCGCGCGCCCGTCTGGATCAAGGACGACGGCGCCTACAGCGAGCTCGGCGGCAACAAGGCCAGAAAGCTCGAGTGGCTTCTCGGCGAGGCTCGCCGGCGGCGAAGCCGGAGCGTCGTCACCGGCGGCGCCCTCGGGACGAACCACGGCCTCACCACGGCGCGGGCGGCGCGGCGCCTCGGCATCCGGCCGATCCTCGTCCTCGTGCCGCAGCCGATCGACGAGCACGTGCGCGCGCAGCACGAGAGGCTCCGCGGGAGTCGGGGCGGAGCTGCACCACGTCGGCGGAGTGCGCCGGGCAGTGGCGCTCGGCGGCGCTACTCGTCGCCCGCGAGGCCGCAGCCGGTCGACCGCCCCTATGCGATCCCGCCGGGTGGCTCGGTGCCGCGCGGCTGCGTCGGGCTACGTGGACGCGGCCTGCGAGCTCGCCGAGCAGGTGCGAGGCGGCGAGATCCCCGAGCCCTCGCACGCGGTCGTCGCGCTGGGAAGCGGAGGCACGGCGGCCGGCCTCGCCGCCGGGCTCGAGCTCGCGGGCCTTCGCACGCACCTGGTATGCGTCCTCGTGAACGACCTGATCAAGCTCGACGCACGCCGGGTGGCGCGCCTCGCGGCGCGCACGGCGCGCCTCCTCTCTCGGCACGGCGTGCCCGCCGAAGCCCCGCTGCCCGCCGATGTCACCGTGGAGACCGCCTGGCTCGGCCCGGGCTACGGCCACCCCACATCGGAGGGCGCCGCCGCCCTCGAGCTTCTGCGCGACCGCGAGGGCGTCGAGCTCGAGCCCGTATACACCGCGAAGGCTGTTGCGGGCCTCCTCGCGCTTAACCGCGAGGGCCGGTTCGGCGACGGCCCGGTGCTGTACTGGCATACCTACCGACCCGCCACCTAGGCTGGGCGCGTATGTCGGTGAGGGGCTTTGCCCGGAAAGCAGCAGGTAAGGGCGCCGAAGGCGCCCGCAAGTGATGCGCGTCTGGGTCGACTGCACGGCTGCCGCCCATCCGCTCGTCCTTCGCCCGATCATCGATCGCCTTCGGGCGGCGAGGCCACGAGGTCTCGGTCACCGCGCGCGAGTACGGGCAGACGGTCGGAATCCTCGAACGGCTCGGCATCGACCATGAGGTGATCGGCCGCCACGCGGGCGCGGGGGGCGGCGCCAAGGCGGCGGCAGTCGGCAGCCGCTCCCTCGCCCTAGGCCGCTGGGCGCGGCCCAAGCGTTTCGACCTCGCTCTCGCCCACGGATCGGTCGACATCGCCGTCGTCTCCGCGGTGCTCCGAATCCCGCTCGTGCAGATGCAGGATTACGAGTTCGCCGGTGTTCAGCGCCAGCTCGCCTTTCGCGCCGCTCGCCGCGTCCTTGCGCCCGACGCCATCTCTCCGGAGGCGATGAGGCGCGCGGGCGCCGCGCCGCGCAAGCTCTTCCGCTATCCCGGCCTCAAGGAGGACTACTACCTCTACGGCTTGGAGCCGGACCGGGGCGTCATCGACGACCTCGGGCTTGCGCGCGAGCGCGTGATCGCCGTGGTCCGCCCGCCCCCCGAGAGCTCCGCCTACCACGCCGAGAACCCCGTCTACGAGGGCATGATCGACCGTCTCGCGGAGGACGACGGGGCTCAGGCGGTGGTGATCCCGCGCACCGACTCGCAGCGCGCCGCGCTCTCCCGGCGGGGCGCGGAGAACCTGATCATTCCCGAGCGGGCGATCGACGGCCAGAGCCTCGTCGCGCAGGCCGATGTCGTCGTTGGTGCGGGCGGGACGATGAACCGCGAGGCCGTGGCGTTGGGAACCCCTGTGTGGACGCTCTTCAGCGGCAGGATGGGGGCCGTCGACGAGGCCCTGATCTCCGCCGGGCGCATGCGCGTCCTCTCCGATCCCAAGGCTCTCGAGCTCCGCAAGCGAAGCGAGCCGATCGGGGTCCGCGAGCCTCGCGACCCGCAGCTCCTGGTCGACGCCGTCCTGGCCGCGACGGGAAGATGACCTAATGCTCGTCAACGGCAACCCGCAGGCGATCTTCGCCCTCTACGCGTTCGTGCTGGCGACCGTGATCAGCTGGGCGCTCGTGCCGGCGACGGAGAGCCTCGCCCAGAGGATCGGCGCGATCGACTACCCGAACGAGCGCAGCCTGCACACGATCCCCACCCCGCGTCTCGGCGGGCTCGCGATCCTCGTCGCGGTCGTCGTCTGCGGCCTTCTCTTCCTCCCGCTGGCGCCGATCACGCGGGCCATCCTCGCCGGGGCGGTGGGAATCGCCCTGCTCGGCGTGCTCGACGACGTCTTCGAGCTGAGCGCGCCGATCAAGCTGCTCGGCCAGATCGTGATCGTGGCGATCCCGGTCTTCAACGGAGTTCGGGTCGGCGCCTTCACCCTTCCGTTCATCGGCGGCGTCAACCCGAACACCGTCGACATCGTGAACCTGCCGACGCTCGGGCAGGTCGAGCTGAGCCACCTGCTGACGATCCTCGGCATCGTCGCGGTGATCAACGTCATCAACTTCACCGACGGTGTCGACGGCCTCGCCGCCGGTGTGTGCGCCATTTCGGGAGTGACGATGGCCATCATCGCCCTGTCCCTCGAGCGAACCGGCGCCGGCGTGCTCGCCGCGATCGCCGCGGGCGGCGCGCTCGGGTTCCTGCGCCATGGCTTCCCGCCGGCCCGGAGCTTCATGGGCGACACCGGATCCGGCCTTCTCGGCTACCTCCTGGGCGCGATCGCCATCGAGGGCGCGCTCAAGACGAACGCGGTCGTCGCCCTGTTCTTCCCGCTGATCGTGCTCGCGGTGCCGATCCTCGACACCGGCTTCGTCGTGGCGAAGCGGATCAAGTATCGCCAGCCGATCCACAAGGCCGATCGCTGGCACTTTCACCACCGGATGACCAACATCGGCTTCTCCCAGCGCCGGACGCTCGCCTACCTCTACGGGTGGGTGCTGATCCTGGCGGCGCTGGCGCTGGCGCTGCGCTTCGTGCCGTACTCGGACAACCACGGGCACTTCGACGCCCTCTGGACAATCGTGATCGGCCTCTTCGCGCTCGCCGCCCTCGCCGCGAGCGTCTACCTGGTCGTGGTGCTCGAGATCCTCAAGCTGCGCGGCGAGCGGGCGCGTGAGCTTTTCCGGGTGGCGAAGGCCCTGCCGCCGGAGGCCGTCGACGAGGGCGTCGCGCGCGAGCTCGAGACGGGAACCTTCGCCGTCGTCGACCCGTCGAGCGGCGAGCTCGAGGTCCTTGACCCGGAGACGGGCGAGTTCGAGGCGGTGCGCGACCCCTAACAGCGGCCTGCGTCGGATATATTCGCCGCCCCGCTCGGCAGTCATGGTGGTGAGGGGCTTGCCCCGAAAGCAGCATGTAAGGCGCCGAAGGCGCCGCAACTGATTTGCGGTCGAGCGGCTGTCCGTCCCATGGGCCCGGAGTTCGACATCCCCGGTGACCGAGAGCCCGCCAGGGAGAGCCGATGCCGCCGTCGCCGGAGCGCTGATGATCGCGTCGATCGTCGGGTGCGCGGCAGCCGGGTACGGGATCGGCTCGCTGCTGGGGGCTGCGGTGCCGCTCGGCCTGGGCGGGCTGTTCGCGGGCCTCGTCGTGGGGTTTGCCGTTGTCCACGCTCGCTTTAGAGGGGTCTAGCGGGGCGCCGAGCCGCAGCGACTCGGGGTCGCGCGCGCTAGCGGCCCTCGGCTACGCGGACCTGGCGGTCCTGGCGATCGCTCTTCCGGTCTTCCTGCTCATCGGGGCGTCGATGCTCGGATACGCCGCCGCCGCCGCGGCCTGGCTCGCCCAGCGCGGCATCCAGTTCGTTGCCGAGCGCGGGGCACGCAAGCAGCTCGCGTCGGGCGGCCGGCGAAACGCCCTCGGCATGCTCGCGGCCTCAATCCTCGGGCGCCTGTGGCTCGTGACCCTCGCGATCCTTCTCGTAGGGCTGCTCGGGAGCCGGGAGGCCGGCCTCTCGGCCGCCGTCCTCTCGCTGGTCCTCGTCACGGTCTCGCTCGGGAGCCGGGCGATCATTCACGTGTGGTCCCAGCCCGAAGGGAATAAGGCATGAGCACGAAGCGCAAGCTGCTGCTGATCGGCGGCATCTACTTCGCTCGTGGTGATCCTGCTGCTGGTCATCTTCGGCAGCGCCGGGAAGAACGACGAGTTCAAGCCGCAGAACGAGTTCAAGCTCGAGTCGTGGGTGCCGATCAACATCGCCGGCATCGACCTCAGCATCAATCGCGCCGTGCTCTACCTGGTGCTCGCGGCCGGTCTCACGATCTTCACCCTGACCTGGATCGCGCGCCGCATGGAGCAGAAGCCGAACCGCATCCAGACCGCGATGGAGCTCGCCTACGACCTGACCCGCAACACGATCACCGGCGACAACCTGGAGCCGGGGATGGTCGCGCGCTGGTTCCCGTTCGTCGCGACTCTCTTCTTCTTCATCTGGTTCTCGAACATGCTCGGCTACATCCCGCTGCCGACCAACAGCGCCGAGACGATCGACATCTTCGGGCTCGAGGTGCCGAGCTTCGCGATCTACGCGGCGACGGCGAACATCTCGATCCCGCTGGTCCTCACCCTCGTGGTCTGGATCAGCTACAACGTCCAGGGGATCCGCGCGCAGGGCGTGATCCCCTACTTCCGCAGCTGGCTGCCGCCCGGGCTCGAGGACATGAACGTCTTCGGCAAGGCAGCGATCTTCATGATCGAGGTGATCTCGCATTTCGTGCGCCTGATCTCGCTCTCGGTGCGGCTCTTCGCAAACATCCTCGCGGGCCACCTCCTGATCCTCTTCATGGCCGGCGGCCTCGCCGTGCTGCTCGGCGTGGCGGCCCTCGGCGCCATCACCTTCCCGATGGCGTTCGCGTTCTTCATCTTCGAGGTCGTGCTTATCGCGACCCTTCAGGCGTTCATCTTCTCGATCCTGGCCGCGATCTATCTGGGCGCGGCCACCGCATCGAGCCATTGAGACACCAGAAAGACAGGAGATCCCATGGTTGATCCACTCACTCTCGCCGCAGGCGTCACCGACACCGGCGTCGCAAACGCCGGAAAGGCGATCGCGCTGGGCGTCGGCGCCGGGCTCGGCTCGATCGGAGCCGGAATCGGCATCGGGTTTATCTTCGGCAAGGAGATCGAGTCGGTCGCCCGGCAGCCCGAGATGAAGGGCGAGCTCCAGGCGATCCGCTGGCTCGGCTTCGCCCTGACCGAGGCCGTCGCCTTCTACACGTTCATCTTCGGCCTCATCGCCTACTTCCTGACGCCGAGTTGATCCCGCTCCCGGACATCACCGGGCTTCTGCCGCTGGCCTCGTCGGACAGCGGCAGCTTCCTCGTCTCGCCCGCTCTCGGGCTGATGATCTGGACGCTGATCGTCTTCGGCGTCACGATGTTCGTGCTCGGCCGCGCGGCGCTGCCGCGAATCCAGGCCGAGCTCGACAAGCGCGCGAATGCGATCCGCGAGAACATCGAGGCCGCGGAGCGGCAGCGCAAGGAGGCCGACGAGCTGCTCGCCGACTACCGCAAGCGACTGGCCGAGGCACGCAATCAGGCCGACGAGATCGTGGCCCGGAGCCGCAAGGCGTCGGAGGCCGCCCTCACCGAGGCGGCTGCCGCGGGCAAGGAGAAGCGCGAGGAGCTGGTTGGGGCCGCGCGGCGCGACATCGAGCTCGAGACCAAGCGCTCGCTCGACAAGATCCGCCAGGAGGTCGCGGACCTCACGGTCCTCGCCACCGAGAAGGTCACGCGGAAGGCCCTCGACGCCGACGACCAGCGCCGCCTGATCGAGGACGCGCTCTCGGAGGTCGACTTCTCGGCCCTGGCCGGCTCCGAGGCGGAGGAGGCGAGCTAGTTGCTGGAGGAGATCTCCAGGGTCTACGCCGACGCCCTCTTCGAGGTCGCCCAGGAGAACGGGAAGCTCGACGAGATCCACGAGCAGCTCGACCAGGTCGTCGATGCCCTGAGTGAGCACCGCGAGCTGCAGGTGTTCTTCTTCAGCCCCTACTTCACCTCGACGGAGAAGGGTGAGGGGATCTCGAAGGCGTTCGTTGGCGCCGAGCCGGAGCTCGTGAACTTCCTCGAGCTGCTGGCGGAGAAGCACCGAATGCCGGCGATCTTCACCATCCGCAGCATCTTCGACGAGCTGTGGGCCGAGGCCCGCAAGCGCCTCGAGGTGACCGTGACGAGCGCGATCGAGCTCGACGACGAGCTCCTGAAGCGGATCGGCGGCGAGATCGAAAAGCGCACCGGCCGCGAGATCGACCTCCAAGCCGTGGTCGATGAGGACGTCCTCGGCGGCCTGGTCCTGCGGGTCGGCAACATGATCTTCGACGCCAGCGTGCGGAGCAAGCTCGAGCGCGTGCGGCGTGAGGTCGCACAGGCGGCATAGATGGCGGTGAGTGGCTTTAGCCACGAAGGAGGCATGTAAGGCGGCGTAGCCGCCGCAAGTGACTAGCGTTCCTGGACCAATGCGAATGAGGAAGACGAGGGAGCCCAGCTAGATGGAGATCAGGCCAGACGAGATCGGGACGATCCTGCGCGAGCGAATCGCGGGGCTCGACGTCGACTCAGCCGACCTCGCCGAGGTGGGGACGGTGCTGTCGGTGGCCGACGGCATCGCGCGCGTCCACGGGCTCGACAACTGCATGTCGCTCGAGATGCTCGAATTTCCCCACGACGTCACGGGGCTTGCTCTCAACCTCGAGCGCGAGAACGTCGGCACCGTGATGTTCGGCGAGTGGGACAAAGTCGTCGAGGGCGACACCGTCAAGCGCACCGGCCGTCTGCTCGAGATCCCGGTCGGCGAGGAGCTCCTCGGCCGCTTGGTCGACCCTCTCGGGCGCCAGCTCGACGACAAGGGCGACATCAGCACCTCCGAGACCCGCCCGGCGGAGTTCAAGGCGCCCGGCATCGTTCAGCGCCAGCCCGTTAACACTCCGGTCCAGACCGGCCTGAAGGCGATCGACGGGATGATCCCGATCGGCCGCGGCCAGCGCGAGCTGATCATCGGCGACCGCCAGACGGGGAAGACGGCGGTGGCGGTCGACACCATCATCAACAACAAGGACAAGGACCTGGTCTGCATCTACGTCGCGATCGGCCAACGCATGTCGACCGTGCTGCAGGTGATGCAGGTCCTGGAGGACAACGGCGCGATGGAGAACACGATTATCGTCGCCGCCCCTGCCGACGAGGCGGCGCCCATCAAGTTCATCGCCCCCTACGCCGGGTGCGCCATGGGCGAGCACTTCCTCTACAACGGCCGCGACGCGCTCTGCGTCTACGACGACCTGACCAAGCACGCCTACGCGTATCGCCAGATGTCGCTCTTGCTCCGCCGCCCGCCGGGCCGCGAGGCGTATCCGGGCGACGTCTTCTATCTCCACTCCCGTCTGCTCGAGCGTGCGGTCCGGCTGAACGACAAGCTCGGCGGGGGCTCGCTGACGGCGCTGCCGATCATCGAGACCCAGGCGAACGACGTGTCGGCCTACATCCCTACGAACGTCATCTCGATCACCGACGGGCAGATCTTCCTCGAGTCCGACCTCTTCTACAAGGGCGTGCGCCCGGCGATCAACGTCGGGATCTCGGTCTCGCGCGTGGGCGGCAACGCCCAGACGAAGGCAATGAAGAAGGTGGCCGGCAAGCTTCGCCTCGACCTCTCGCAGTTCCGCGACCTCGAGGCCTTCGCACAGTTCGGCTCAGAGCTCGACCCCGACACCCAGCGATCGCTGGCCCGTGGCGAGCGGCTCGTCGAGATGCTGAACCAGAAGGAGCGCCAGCCGCTCTCGGTCGCCGATCAGGTCGCAGCGATCTATGCCGGAACGGGGGGCTACCTCGACCGGATCAAGACGGAGCGGGTACACGAGTTCCTGGAGCGCATGCTCGACGAGCTGCACTCGGGCCAGACGGAGCTGGTGGGCCGCATCAACGACTCCGGTCAGCTCACCGACGACGACGAGAAGGCTCTGGGCGACGCGATCCAGACCGCCATCACCGACTTCGGGCCCGACTTCGACGAGAGCGGCACGCCGCTCGAGGAGAGCGAGGGCGGCGGTGAGCTGCCGCCCGAGGCAGCGGAGAAGGGCGACGAGAGCGACGAGGACTCCGCCGACGAGGGATCCGGCGACGCGGAGGCCTCGGAGAAGACCGAGGAGGTTCCGGCATAGCCACTCAGAAGGAGGTCAAGAACCGGATCTCGTCCGTCAAGAACATCCACAAGATCACGCGCGCGATGGAGATGGTCGCCGCCGCGCGCCTGCGGCGCGCCGAGCAGCGGATCGAGGCCCTGCGGCCCTACGCACAGGCGATCCGGGAGCTCACGCGCCAGGTGGCCGATGCGGCGCCGGAGCACGTGGAGGGCGTGCCGCTCCTGGAGCGGCGCGAGGTGGTCGACGACGTCGCCGTACTCCTGGTCACCGGTGACCGCGGCCTCGCCGGCTCCTTCAACACCCAGATCATCCGCGAGGGCATGCGGCTCAAGCGCGAGCTGGCGGGTGAGGGGGCGACGGTCCAGTACTCGGTGGTCGGCCGGCGCGGAAGCTCAACGATGCGGTTTCGGGGCGAGGAGCTGGTCAACTCGTACGTCGGCTTCACCGATCGGCCGGCCTTCACCGACGCGCGCAAGATCTCCCGCGACCTCATCACCGCCTTCAACGACGGCGAGGTCGATCACGTCGACATCGTCTACAACCGCTTCGTCTCGCCCCTCACGCAATACGTCCGGCGTCAGCGGCTCCTACCGCTCGACGAAGCGGAGGTCTTCGGCGAGGGCGTCTCGGAGGCGCACGAGCCGGAGGACGCCGAGCTCGCCGAGGCGCACCAAAAGGCGCTCTGGGTGTACGAGCCAGACGCCGAGCTGATCCTCGAAGAGCTCTTCGAGGAGTACGTCGACGTCTCGGTCTACCGCGCGCTGCTCGAGTCCGCCGCGTCGGAGCACGGCGCCCGGATGACGGCGATGCGAAACGCGGCCGAGAACGCGAACGACATGATCGGCCGGCTGACGCTCGAGATGAACCGCGTCCGCCAGGCGGAGATCACGCAGGAAATCTTGGAAGTCGTCGCCGGGGCCGAGGCCCTCGGCTAGTAGCTAGAACGGAGAAGAATGGCTGAGGGCAACGGAAACGTCGGAACGGTCGAGCAGGTCACGGGCGTCGTCGTCGACGCCTTCTTCCCCGACAAGCTGCCGGAGATCTACCACGCTCTCGAGATCGCGATGCCCCCAGCCGGGGACCGCCCGGAGATGAATCTCGTCTGCGAGGTCCAGCAGCACCTGGGCGACGACCGCGTCCGCGCCGTGGCCATGGACGCGACGGACGGGCTTCAGCGCGGCCACGCGGTGGTCGACACGGGCGGGCCGATCACGGTGCCGGTCGGCAACGAGACCCTTGGCCGCATCTTCAACCTGCTCGGCGATCCGATCGACGAGGGCGGACCGGTGAAGGGCGACGAGCGCTGGCCGATCCACCGCCCTGCGCCTAACGCCGAGGACCTGAGCCCGGCGCAGGAGATCCTGGTGACGGGCATCAAGGTCGTCGATCTGCTCGCCCCGTACGCCAAGGGAGGCAAGGTCGGCCTCTTCGGCGGCGCCGGCGTCGGCAAGACGGTTCTCATCCAGGAGCTGATCCGCAACATCGCCGAGGAGCACGAGGGCCTGTCGGCCTTCTGTGGCGTCGGCGAGCGCTCGCGCGAGGGCAACGACCTCTGGCTCGAGATGAAGGAATCCGGCGTGATCGAGAAGACCATGCTCGTCTTCGGGCAGATGAACGAGCCGCCGGGCGCGCGCCTGCGGGTCGCTCTCTCCGGCCTCACCATGGCCGAGTACTTCCGCGAGTCCGGTGGCCAGGACGTGCTGCTGTTCATCGACAACATCTTCCGGTTCGTCCAGGCCGGCTCCGAGGTCTCGGCGCTCCTCGGCCGCATGCCCTCGGCGGTCGGCTATCAGCCCACCCTCGAGACCGAGATGGGCGGACTGCAGGAGCGGATCGCGTCGACCTCGCGCGGATCGGTGACCTCGGTGCAGGCGATCTACGTGCCGGCCGACGACCTCACCGACCCGGCGCCGGCGTCGGTATTCGCGCACCTGAACGCGACGACGACGCTCTCCCGGCAGATCTCCGAGAAAGGGATCTACCCCGCCGTGGACCCGCTGGACTCGACCTCGACGATTCTCAAGCCCGAGATCCTCGGCGACGAGCATTACAACACCGCGACCGAGGTCCAGGAAGTGCTCCAGCGCTACAAGGAGCTCCAGGACATCATCGCCATCCTCGGGATCGACGAGCTCTCCGACGAGGACCGCGTCGTCGTCGCCAGGGCCCGGAAGATCGAGCGCTTCCTCTCACAGCCGTTCTTCGTCGCGGAGGCATTCACGGGCCGCGAGGGCGTCTACGTGCCGGTCGATGAGACCGTGCGCGGGTTCCGCGAGATCCTCGACGGCAAGCACGACGAGCTGCCCGAGAGCGCGTTCTACATGAAGGGCACGATCGACCAGGTCGTCGAGGACGCCCGCAAGAGCTAGGCGCGGTCGACTTGGCGCATCCAGCGTTCCACGCCCAGGTCCTGACCCCCGAGGGGGAGGTCTACGACGGGGAGGTCGAGCAGGTCTCCACCCGGACCGGCGTCGGCGAGGTCGGAATCCTCGCCCACCATGCGCCGATGCTCGCCCGCCTTGTCCCGGCCGAGCTTCGGCTGCACGTCTCCGACAGCGAGACGATTCGCTATGCGCAGGGTCACGGCTGGCTCGAGGTCTTCGCGAATGAGGCGCGGGTGCTGATCGCGGAGGCCATCGAGATCGACTCGCTCGACGTGAGCGACCTCAACGAGCGCCTTTCCGAGGCCGAGCAGCGGCTGAAGGAGGCGGACACGGACTCCGAGGCCCGGCAGCAGGCCGAGCAGGACCTGGCGCGCGCCAAGGCATTCATCGGAATCGCCGAGAACCGCTAGCGCGGGGACACTGCCGCAATACGCTTGGGCGCATGGACGAACGCCTGCTGACCGAGAAGCTCGTCGCCTACGACAGCTCGAACGACGAGGGCATCCGCAACTGTGCTGGGTTCGTTCAGGGCTGGCTCGAGGCGCGGGAGATCACCACTCACGAGCTCGAGATCCGCGGGCTGCCGGTCTTGGTGGCCGATGTCGGCCCTCCCGAGGCGCCCCACACCGTCCTCCTCCACGGACACCTCGACGTCGTACCTGGTCACGCCGAGCAGTTCGAGCCGCGGCTCGACGGCGACAAACTCTTCGCTCGCGGCGCCTATGACATGAAGGGGGCCCTGGCCTCGCTCATGCTGGTGCTCACCGACCTGCGCGACCAGGATGAGGTGCGGGTTCGTCTCGGCATCGTTCCCGACGAGGAATCCGAGGAGGAGTCCGATCGTGGCGGGGAGCTTCTGGTCCAGCAGGGCTTCGTGGGCGACTTCGCGATCACCGGGGAGCCGACCGACATGTACGTGGGCGTCGCCGCGAAGGGCGTTTTCGCGATGCGGATCCTGGTCGAGGGCCGGGCCGCACATGGCGCCACGCCGTGGCTGGGGGAGAACGCGATCCTCCGCGCGATCGAGGTTTTCCGCGAGATCGAATCGCTACCGTTTGCGGAGCAGAGCTCGGAGCTGTTCGATCGGCCGTCGATCAACCTCGGCCGGATCTTGGGCGGAGACGCCCTCAACAAGGTGCCTGACAGGTGTGTCATCGACGTCGACGTGCGCTACCTGCCCGATCAGGAGCCCAGCGCGATCCTGTCCGAGGTGTCCGGCGTCGACGGGGTGGACGTGGTGTCGACCTTCACCAGGCCTCCGGCGCAGGTTGACCCTGAGTCGGCATTCGTCCGGGCGCTGTGTGACGCCGCCGCTCCGTTCCACGCGGGAGTTCGCGGAGTTGGCCGGGACGGCGCATCCGACGCGGTTTCGTTCCTTCGCGCGGGCATCCCGGCGGTCGAGTTCGGTCCTCTCGGCGGCGGGCACCACGGCCCGGAGGAGTGGGTCTCGGTTTCCTCGCTGTCGAGCTACAGGCAGGCCATCTCGAGCTTCGTGAGGAGCGTTCCCAGCCACGCTGACGACGGAAGCCCCTCATGAGCCCCGACGAGGGCGCAACGCCGCCCCAGGGTGGCGACGGGAGCCACGAGGGGCAGCCGCCGCCCCCGCCCCCAGCCACCTACGCCGGGCGCCGCCAGCAGTCCGACCGCGAGGCCGAGGCTTCCGAGCCGGCGCTCGAGGAGGAGATCGAGGCCGCCCTCCCCCCGGCGCCCGGCGGGAGCGCACCCGCTCACGGTGAGACGATCGAGACCGACACCCTCACTCTCGCCGATCGCGAGGAGGCTCAAGAGGCGGCGCACGCCGGGCTCCGCGCTCGCAGCGAGGCGCACGCGACCAAGACCGACCAGCGCGTCGCGGCGGCCACCGCTGCCGCAGCGGCGGAGCCCCCGGCGCAGGAGGCGCCGCCTCCCGCAACGGCGCCCGCTCCCGCGAAGCCCCAGCCGCCGGACGGCGCGACACAGCCTCCGGCGGCGGCACCGAAGGCGCCCGCCCCTGCGGCCGAGAAGCCAGCCGCGCCGAAGCCGTCGCCTCCGGGCGGGCCGCCACCGCCGGCTTCGCCGGGCGGGGTCGGCGAGCCGCCCAAGCGTCGTCTTTGGCTGCGCTTCCTCACCGCCTCGGTGGTGATCGTGGTCGCCGCCGCCACGGCGACTGCGGTGGCGACGCTCGTGTTCGGCTACGACTTCGCCGCGCGCCTCGGCGGCATCAGGGGCGTGCAGCACCTGCTCGCCGGCCCGACGGCGGGGCCACAGACGATCCTGTTGCTCGGCGCGGACAAGCGGCCGAACGAGGGCGACAAGGGCCGCTCCGACACCACCATCCTCCTGCGCGTCACCGGCGACGGCATCCGGATGATGTCGATCCCGCGCGACCTGAGGATCGACGACATCCCGGGCCACGGCGGCCCCTGGAAGATGAACGCCGCCTACACCTTCGGCGGGCCCGCGCTCACGACGAAGGTCGTGAAGCAGCTGACCGGCCTGCAGATCAACCACGTCGTGAACGTCGACTTCACCGGCTTCGCGGACGCGGTCAACTCGATCGGTTGCGTGTACTTCGACGTCGACCATCACTACTTCCACTCGAACGCCGGCCTCTCCGTGTTCGACCAGTACGCGGAGATCAACATCCATGCCGGGTACCAGCGCATGTGCGGCTACAACGCCCTCCAGTTCGTGCGCTATCGCCATGACGACAACGACCTCGTCCGCTCCGCCCGCCAGCAGGCCTTCCTGCGTGAGGCGCGCCGGCAGGTGCCGGCGACGAAGATCCTCAACGACTTCAACTCGCTCACGCGCATCGTCGCCAAGTACACGAGCACGGACCCCACTCTCAAGGACTTCCCGACCCTCCTGAGCCTCGCAAAGCTCATCGCCGCGGCGGGCGGCGCGCCGGTGACGCAGATCCACTTCCCGGCGGTCATCGGCTCGCCGACCGACCCATACGTGACCGCGCACAAGACGGCGATTCACGCCGCGGTCCGTGACTTTCTCGGCGACTCGAACTCGGCGCCGTCAGGCACGCTGGGTCCGGGCAACGGGGGCGGGGCAAAGCCGGTGTCCACGACGGCGGAGACGGGCGGTGGTGGCTCATCCTCCGGCAAGTCCGCGAATAACACGGGAGGCTCCCCCGGAGCGGGGGGGCGCTCCGCGACGTCGCCGTCTGGAGCGGCGTTCACGGACTCGACGAGCTCCGGCCAGCAGTACGCGGCGAAGCTCTCCGATGCGCGGTGGCGCCGCGAGGGGAAGGTCCCGATCCGCTACCCGACGAAGCTCATCCCCGGGTCGCTGCTGACCGACGACTCGGACTCCTACCGGATCGACGGTCCGGGCGACGCGATCTATGACGGCTACACCTTCGTCGCCGAGATCCCCGCCGGCACCAACGGATACGGCTACACCGCATACTACGACTTCACCGGGACCAACTGGCGCGACGCGCCGATCCTCGACAACCCGACCAACACCCAGACCATCAACGGCGACACCTACGAGATGTTCTGGGACAGCGGCCGGCTCCGCCTCGTCGGATGGAAGACGGACAAGGGCTCCTACTGGGTCGACAACGACCTCCTCGAGACGCTGACGCCGGGCCAGATGGTGGGCATGGCTGAGGCGATGCGCAACTCGAAGGGCTAGGCGATCCGCATGGCTGAGGGAAACGCCGTCGGCGTCGTCGGGGTGGGCTGGGTCGGACTCGTCACCGCGTCATGCTTCGCGGACCTCGGGCGCGACGTCGTGGCGCTCGACATCGACGTGGCGAAGGTCGAGGCGCTGCGGGCGGGCACGGTTCCGATCCACGAGCCGGGCATCGAGGAGCTCCTGGAGCGAAACCGCGACCGTCTGCACTTCACGACGTCAATGGACGAGCTGCTCGCCGCAGCGCGGCTGCTGTTCTGCTGCGTCGACACCCCCCCGACGTACTCCGGCGACGCCGACCTCTCACGCGTGCGCGCCGTGGTGGAGAGGCTCCCCGAGGGCGGCGAGCACGCGCTCGTGATGAAGAGCACCGTCCCATCGGGAACGGGGGCGGCGATCCGGCGCGACCGGCCGAGCCTCGCCTACGTCTCCTGCCCGGAGTTCCTGAAGGAGGGCACCGCTGTCGCCGACTTCATGCACCCCGACCGCGTGGTCATCGGCGCCGACCCCGGCGACGAGTGGGCCGCAGACGCGGTGGAGGATCTCTACGGCCCCCTCGGCGGCGAGCTCGTGCGCACCGACGTGGCCTCGGCCGAGATGATCAAGCTCGCCTCGAACGCGTTCCTGGCGACGAAGATCTCGTTCATCAACGAGATCGCGAACGTCTGCGAGGAGGTTGGCGCGGACGTCGCCGAGGTCGCGCGCGGCATGGGCCTCGACAAGCGAATCGGGCCGAGCTTCCTGCGAGCGGGCATCGGTTACGGGGGCTCGTGCTTCCCGAAGGACGTGAGCGCGCTCAAGCAGCTCGCCGGCAACTCCGGCTACCACTTCCAGCTTCTCAACTCGGTGATCGAGGTCAACGAGCTACAGAAGAGGCGGGTCATCGGGAAGCTCACCAAGCACCTCGGCTCGCTGGTCGGCAGGCGAATCGCGCTCCTCGGGCTCGCCTTCAAGCCGGACACCGACGACATGCGCGAAGCGTCCAGCCTGGTGCTCTCAGCTCGGCTCCAGGGCGAGGGGGCCAACGTCGCCGGCTACGACCCGGTCGCCGAGCGCCCCGCCGCCGAATTACTGCCCGCGGTGGAGCTCTGCGACTCGGCCGAGGCCGCGCTCGAGGGCGCCGACGCGGCGATCCTGGTGACTGAGTGGCCGGAGTTCCATGAGCTCGACTGGAAGGAGATCGCGGGCCGGATGGCGAATCCGCTGGTCGTGGACGGACGGAACTTCCTCGACCCGGCGGCGATGCGGTCCGCGGGCTTCACCTACGAGGGCATCGGCCGCAACGGCGCCGCCTAGGCGATGCAGGCGCTCGTTCTCGTCGGCGGCGAGGGAACTCGTCTTCGGCCGCTGACGCTCACGCAGCCGAAGCCGGCCGTGACCCTCGTCGATCGGCCGTTCATCCGCTACATGGTCGACTGGCTGGCGCGTCACGGCGTCGACGACGTGATCATGGCCTGCGGCTTTCGCGCCGACCTGCTGCGCGAGCGGCTGGGCGACGGCGGCGACGGCGGCCCGCGCATCCGCTACCTCTCCGAGCCCGAGCCGCTCGGCACCGCGGGGCCGATCAAGTTCGCTGCCGAACTCCTCGACGATCGCTTCCTGACCCTGAACGGCGACGTGCTCACCGACCTCGACCTGACGGCGCTGATTCGCCAGCACGAGGAGCGAAACGCCGTCGGGACGCTCGCGCTCCACCCGGTCGTGGACGTGACCGGCTACGGGCTGGTCCGCCGCCGTGAGGACGGCGAGATCCTCGAGTTCCTCGAGAAGCCCGATCCCGCCGAGGTCGACACCGACGAGATCAGCGCCGGCGCGTACGTCCTCGAGCGCTCGGTGCTCGACCTGATTCCGGAGGGCCGGGCGGTCTCGATCGAGCGCGAGGTATTTCCGCGGCTCGTCGGCCAGGGGCTCTACAGCAGGCGGCTCGAGGGCTACTGGACGGACATCGGGACGCCCGAGCGCTATCTCCAGGCGACCTGGGACATCCTCACCAAGCGGGTCGAGACGGAGATCGGCGCCCGCCTCGACGGCGACGGCCTGCTGGTCGAGGAGGGCGTGCGCGTCTCCGAATCCGCGAGCGTCGCGGCTCCGGCGCTGATCGAGCACGGGGCCGACCTGGATGCCGACGCGACGGTCGGCGAGCGGGCCGTCATCGGGCGGGGCACGGAGGTGGGCAAGGGTGCGAGCGTCCGCGACTCGGTGGTCCTCCACGAATGCTCGATCGGGCCCGGCGCGCAGGTCGACGGGGCGATCCTCGCCTCTGGTGTACAGGTCGGCGAGGGGGCCCACGTCCCGGCCGGATCCGTCGTCGGCGAGAGGGCCCACATCGCCCCCCATGCAAAGCTCGAGCCCGGTGCCCGCGTGGCCCCGGGCGAGGAGGTCCAGGTCCAGTGAGCGCACCAGACCTTCGCGCGAACGACCCCAGCGGGCAGGTCGACGACGTGCTTGCGTTGCCGGATCATCTTCGCGACGCGCTGTGGCGGGTCGAGTCCGCGCAGATCACGCCGTTCCGGGCAACGGGACTCGTTGTCGCCGGGATGGGCGGGTCCGCGATCGGCGGCGACCTCGCGGCGGTCGCTTTCGGCTCCAGGCTCGTCGCTTCCCTCGAAGTGGCGCGTGGCTACGAGCTGCCCGCCTCGCTGCCGCCGGATCGCGCCGTGCTGTGCTCGAGCTACTCGGGAAACACCGAGGAGACCCTCGCCTGCTACGAGGCCGCTGAGGCGGTCGGCGCGCAGCGAATCGTCGCCACCACCGGCGGCAAGCTTGCCGACAAGGCACGCGCCGACGGGGTGCCGGTGATCGGCCTCCCGGCCGGTCTCCAGCCGCGCGCGGCCGTCGGCTACACGTTCACGGTCGCGGCCGAGGTGGCGGCGCTCGTGGGGGCGGCGGATGCGATCCGCACCGAGATCGACAGCTCGGCCGCCCACATCGAGGCTGCCCGGGAGGGCCTCGTCGAGCGCGCAGGCGAGCTCGCGGCCGAGCTCGACGGCGCGATCCCGCTGGTCTACGGCGCCGACCTCACCGCCCCCGTCGCGTACCGCTGGAAGTGCCAGATGAACGAGAACGCGAAGCTCCCTGCGTTCTCGCACGAGCTGCCCGAGGCCGATCACAACGAGATCGTCGGGTGGGAGCGCGGGTCGGACTGGCCGCTCGCGGCGATCTTCCTCACCGACCGCGACCAGCATCCGCGAATCCGCCGGCGGTTCGAGCTGACGGGGGATCTCGTCGCCCCGCAGGCGCGCGAGGTGATCACGATCGAGGCGGAGGGCGAGACGCGTACCGGGCGCCTGCTGTGGACGGTGATGCTGGGCGACATGCTCTCGCTCCAGCTCGCCGCGCGCCGTGGCGTCGACCCCCAGCCGGTCGAGGTGATCGAGCGCCTCAAGGAGGAGCTCGGCCGCCAGTAGCCTGGTGCGTGATGGAATCGGCGAGCCGCGGTCCCGCCCTCTCCACGCGCGACCTCGTCAAGGTCTTCGGCACGGGCGACACGGCCGTTCGGGCCCTGGACGGCGTCTCGGTCGAGGTGTCCGCGGGCGAGATGACGGCGATCATGGGCCCGTCCGGGTCCGGAAAGAGCACGCTGCTGCACCTGCTCGGCGCGCTCGAGACGCCCACGTCCGGCGAGATCGCGCTCGCGGGCGAGCGCTACGACGGGCTGGACGAGCGTGCGCTGACCCGCCTGCGGCGGGACCGCATCGGCTTCGTCTTCCAGTTCTTCAACCTCCTGACGCCGCTCACCGCCGAGGAGAACGTGCTGCTGCCGGCCCTGATCGCGGGTGATCGAAGCGCCGAGACGAGACAGCGGGCCGCCGCGCTCCTCGAGCGGGTGGGGCTCTCCAGCCGGGCTGGACACCTTCCCTCGGAGCTCTCGGGCGGCGAGCAGCAGCGCGTCTCGATCGCCCGCGCGCTGCTCAACCGGCCGGAGATCGTCCTAGCCGACGAGCCCACGGGCAACCTAGACTCCACGTCGAGCGGCGAGGTCCTTCGCCTGCTCGGCGAGCTCAACGCCGAGGGCCAGACGGTGGTGATCGTCACGCACGACCCGGCGGCCGCCGCGACCGCCTCGCGGGTCATCTTCCTGCGCGACGGCCGTGTGGCCGGCGGCGTCGAGGGCGGCTCGGCGGCGCGCGTGGCCGAGGAGTTCTCCGCCCTCCGGCATGCGTAGCTTCTCCTCGCTCGCATTCCGCCAGGTTCGCGCGCGCAGGCTTCGCGCTCTCCTGACGGCCGCGGGCATCGTGCTCGGCGTCGGGATGATCCTCGGCGTCCTGCTCCTCGCGGTGACCATCCACGGCACGTTCAACTCCCTGTTCGACTCGGTGTATGGCCGTACGGACCTCGTGGTGTCGGGAAGCGGCTCGGATTCGCTTTCGCATTCGTCGTTGCGGAAGGCGCGCTCGACCCCCGGGGTGGGGGAGGCCTCCGGGCAGGTGTTCAGCGTCTTCACGCTGGTCGGCTCCGATGGCGTGACCTCGACCGATCAGTCGAGGCAGGTGAACGTCTCCGGCGAGAGCCCCGACGCCGCCAACCTGTCCGACTCGCGCACCGTCGCCGGGCGAAAGCCGCGATCCGGGCTCGAGGTGTCGCTCCAGGAGAGCTGGGCGCAGGCGAACGGCCTCGAGGTCGGCGACCGCGCCCGGCTCGCCACCCCGGCGGGGATCCGGCGACTCCGCGTCGTCGGCCTCTTCCAGTTCACGAACGGCCTCGACTTCGGCGGTCAGGGCTTCGGCTTGATGCCGCTGGCCTCGGCGCGGCGGGTGATGGACAAGCCGCGCGTGTTCGACGAGGTGGACCTCGCGGTCGACGGCGGTCAGCTGGAGATCGATCGCGTGCAGCGCCGGCTGAGAGCAGGTTTCGGGCGCGGGGTCAAGGTCGAGACGCCGCAGAACAAGAGCTCGGACGTCCAGTCGCAGCTGCAGGCCTTCAACGTCCTCCTCTACTTCTTCGCGGCGATGGCGCTTTTCGTCGGCGCCTTCCTGATCTTCAACTCCTTCAACATGACCGTCTTCCAGCGAACGCGGGAGATCGGGATGCTCCGCACGCTCGGCGCGGGGAGGCGCCTCGTCACCGGCTCGGTCCTCCGCGAGGCGGCGCTCCTAGGGCTGATCGGCGCCGTGTTGGGGCTCGGGCTCGGCATCGGGCTCGCCTACGGCCTCATCGCGATCGTCCACACGGCGAACTTCCCGGTCGGCAACCTCTCGTTCGCAGCCTTCGCGCCCATCGCGGCTGTTGCGACGGGCATCGTCACAGCGGTCCTCGGCGCGCTGTACCCGGCGCGACGCGCGGGCAGGATCCCGCCGATCCAGGCCGTGCTCGGAAGCGAGGGGCTGCGCCGTCGGCCGGGCTGGCGGCGCGCGGTGATCGGAACGATCCTCATCGCCCTCGGTCTCGCGGGGGCCTGGGTTCTCGGCGCCTCGGCGCAGCCGACGGCGGACGTCGCCGCCGCGGGCATGGGCGGCGTCATCGCAATCTTCCTGGGCATCTCACTGCTTGCGCCGTTCGTGATCAGGCCCCTGGTAGCGGTGTTGTCGTGGCCCGTGCGGCGCCTGAGCCCGATCGAGGGCCGGCTCGCCGCCGACGCCGCGCGCTCGGATCCCACCCGAACGGCCGCGACCGCGAGCGCCATGATGGTCGGCCTCGCGCTGGTGGTGGCGGTCAACAGCCTGGGCTCGAGCTTCCTGAAGACCATCTCCGACGAGTTCGACCGCGACTTCGCGCGCGACCTCACGGTCCAGCCGAGCGGCTTCGCCCCCGGGCAGGGCCCCCAGCAGACGATCGCCAAGGACCTGCGCGACCGGCTCGCGCGGATCCCGCAGGCGGCCGTGGTCGCGCGCGAGCGCTTCCTCTTCACCGAGGCCATGCCCGGCAAGCGCGGCAGGAACCAGGGGCTCCTCCTCGCGTTTCAGCCCGACCAGTACGAGAAGGTGGACGAGACCACGATCGACGGCGCCAGCCGCGCGGCGGCGTTCAGGGGCATCGCAAACGGAGGCGTGACCCTGGGCAAGGGCTGGGCCGACGAGACGGGCCTCGGCGTCGGCGACCCCATCACGCTTCGCGGCCCGTCCGGAACGGTGCACAGCCACGTGGCGGGCGTCGTCGAGACGGTCGTCTTCGGCGGGCAGACGGTGGGCATGTCGCTCGCGACGATGCGCGCGGTCTACGGGGTCACTGCCGACTCGGAGCTGGCGCTGAAGGCGACGTCGGCCCGTGCGCGCCCGATCCTCCGGCGCAGGGTCGATCGGATCGTCAGCCACCGCCACCCCAACCTCGCGGTGCTCTCGAATGCCGAGCTCAAGTCGAATGTCGAGAAGCAGATCAGCCAGCAGTTCGCGATCTTCTACGCGATCGTCGGTGTCGCGATCATCGCCAGCCTGTTCGGGATCGTGAACACCCTGACGATGTCCGTGCTCGAGCGCACCCGCGAGATCGGGATCCTCCGCGCCCTCGGCGCGAGCCGCGGCCAGGTCCGGCGCTCGATCACCGACGAGAGTCTCGTCATCGGGTTGATCGGCGCCCTCCTCGGCATCTGCGTGGGGACCGGGCTCGGTTACGCGCTGCTCAAGGGGCTCGCCTCGGGCGTGCCTGGCGTCGAGTACCACCCGCCGGTCTCGACGATGGGGCTGGTCGCGGTCGCCGGCCTCGTGCTCGGACTCGTCGCCTCGATCCTCCCGGCCCGCCGAGCTGCGAGGCTCGACGTGATCCGGGCGATCAGCTACGAGTAGGCCGCCGCGGGACGGATTTCAGCGAGAGGAGGGCGGGTCGGAGCGCCATTTGGGATCTATCCGGCCTCTGGGGCGGATAAATCACCAATCGGCGCTCGGGCGACGGCGTTGGCGCTTGCGCTCGGCGCGGTGCCGCTTGGCCTGCAGCCGCCTTTCCTTCGCTGCTCTCCCCGGCGTCGTGGCTCGCCGCGGCTTCGGCCTTCGCAGGGCGCGCTCGAGCCTGTCGGCCAGCCGCTCGAGCGCCAGCTGCCGATTCCGCGCCTGCGAGCGCGCGTCCTGCGCCACGGCCGTAACCCGCGGCCCGAGCCTCGACGCGATCCGCCGCTTCTGCGCTTCGCTCAGCGCCCGTGAAGCCTGGACGTCGAACACCGCCTCGATCCGCGAGGCCGTGACGTTGGCGTGCTGCCCGCCCGGCCCCGAAGATCGGCTTGCCCGAAGGTCCACCTCGTCGATCGGGATCGACGTTCCATCGCTGATTCGAAGCTCCTCGGCCATGGCGTCCACGGTATCTCCGCCGCATTTGCTTAGATAGCTCCACCAGGGAAAGGAGGTGGTCCGAAATTGAGTGACAGTTCTTACGGGACCCTGGAGGTGACCGGCCGTTAGGTAAGACGGCTGGACGCGCCTAGCGAATCCAACCGGGACACCCCCTCCGCGCTGCCGGGCCTGGTCCCTCCGGCATCCCAAGGCGCGGCGGGCCGAGTCCAGCACCAGTTCTCGAGGGGGACGCCGCGTTGCGGCGTCCCCCTCGCTTGTACCCTTGCGGACTCACGAGAGAGCGAAAGGAAGTCCTTGGCAACCACCGAGAAGAGCTACGACATCGCCGACATCGGCCTCGCCGAAGCTGGCCAGAAGCGGATCGAATGGGCGGAGCGAAGAATGCCCGTGCTGCGCCAGATCCGCGAACGGTTTGAGCGCGAGCGCCCCCTCGACGGCGTTTCGATGGCCTGCTGCCTGCACGTCACGACCGAGACGGCGAACCTGGTGCGCACGCTGATGGCCGGCGGTGCGGACGTCGCACTGTGCGCGTCGAACCCGCTCTCCACGCAGGACGACACCGCCGCCGCGCTGGTCGACCGGTACGGCGCGCAGGTCTTCGCGATCAACGGTGAGGACAACGACACCTACTACTCCCACATCCAGACCGCGGTCGAGCGACGGCCGCAGATCACGATGGACGACGGGGCTGACGTGGTGAGCGTGCTCCACGGCGACCGGACGGACCTCCTCGAGCATGTCCTCGGCGGTACCGAGGAGACGACGACCGGGGTTATCCGGCTGAAGGCGCTGGAAGCCGAGGGGAAGCTCGGGTATCCGATCGTCGCCGTGAACGACGCCTTCACGAAGCACTTCTTCGACAACCGCTATGGGACCGGCCAGTCGACCATCGACGGCGTCATCCGCGCGACCAACGCGCTGATCGCGGGCTCGCGGGTCGTCGTCATCGGCTACGGGTGGTGCGGCAAGGGCGTCGCCATGCGGGCGAAGGGCCACGGGGCTCACGTCATCGTCTGCGAGGTCGATCCCCTGCGGGCGCTGGAGGCCGTCATGGACGGCTTCGAGGTCATGCAGTCCGTGGACGCGGCGAGGGTCGGCGACGTCTTCATCTCGGTCACCGGTGACCGCGACGCGATCGACGGGCGCATGTTCGAGGTCATGAAGTCCGGCGCGATCATCGCCAACTCCGGGCACTTCGACGTCGAGATCAACAAGGGCGACCTCGACTCGATCACGGAGGAGACGTTCGAGGCCCGGCCGTTCGTGGAGGGTCACCGAACCAAAGATGGGCGGGAGATCTTCCTGCTTGCCGAGGGCCGGCTCGTGAACCTCGCGGCGGCCGAGGGACACCCGGCCGACGTCATGGACATGAGCTTCGCCAACCAGGCGTTGGCGGCCGAGCACATGGTTCGCGACCACGCCGAGCTCGAGAAGAAGGTCTACCCGGTGCCGGAGGACATCGACAAGGAGATCGCGCGGCTGAAGCTGGCCTCGAAGGGGGTCGAGATCGACTCCCTGACCGAGGTGCAGCAGAAATATCTGGCCTCCTGGGACCAGGGAACCTGAGCAGCCCCCTCACGCGATGAGGGCGATGGTGATGGCCGCGGGGCTGGGCACCCGCCTGCGGCCGCTCACCTACGAGGTACCGAAGCCGATCGTCCCGGTCGCGAACCGGCCGGTGATGGCGCACCTGCTGCGCCTTCTCGGCGCGCAGGGGTTCACCGAGGCGATCGCCAACCTCCACTGGTTCGGGGACGTGATCGAGAGCGGGATCGGAGATGGCTCGGCCTTCGGTGTGGACCTCGTCTACCGCCGAGAGGAGGCGCTGCTCGGAACCGCGGGCGGCGTGCGAAACGTGGCCGATTTCCTCACCGAGGGCGGCGAGTCGTTCGTCGTCCTGGCGGGCGACGCGCTGACCGACATCGACCTGACCGCGCTTGTCGCGGCGCACGAGCGCAATGGTGGCGTTGCCACCCTCGCGGTCAAGCGGGTCGCTGACGTCTCGGACCTGGGTGTGATCGTCACCGACTCTGAGGGACGGGTGCAGGGGTTCCAGGAGAAGCCGGCGCCGGGTGAGGAGCTCTCGGACCTCGTGAACTGCATGATGTACGCGTTCCGGCCCGAGGTCCTCGACTACTTTCCCGAGGTGCCGGTGATCGACTTCGCGCGCGACGTCTTCCCCAATCTGCTGGACCACGACGTCCCCTTCCACGTTCACGCCTTCGACGAGTACTGGAACGACGTCGGGTCGATCCCGGAGTACCTGCGGGGGAACCTCGATGCCGTCGCCGGAGCCGTCGACGTGGACGCCGACGGCGAGGTGCTCGAGGGCAGCGGGGACGAGGAGTCTCCGGCACCCATGCCCGGTGGCTGGGAGCTCAGCGGGCGCGCGCTGGTCCACGCGAGCGCGGAGCTCGCGGAGGGCGCGCGCGTCGACGGCACCGTCGTGATCGGACGCTCGGCGACGGTTGGGGCCGGCGCGAGGATCAAGGACTCGGTGCTCCTCGCCGGCACCGAGGTGCCCGCGGGCGGCATGCTCGCGGGCGCGATCGCCGGCTCGGCCGGCGGTCTCGCCGCGACCTGACGAGCGCCGGCGCCGGTACCGTGCGCGCGTGACCTCGCGCCGCCGCCTCGTCCGCGTGCCCGGCTCGTCGGCCAACCTGGGCCCAGGCTTCGACGTGCTCGCGGCGGCGCTCAACCTCCATCTGGAAGTCGAGGTCAGCGAGGGGGAGGAGTTCGCCGTCGACGCGGGCGGCGCCGATGTGCCCGAGGACCGCTCGAACCTGTGCGTGCGCGCGTTCGAGGCGCTGCATCCCGCCGACGGGCTGCGGTTCGCAATCCGCAGCGAGATCCCGCTCGCGCGGGGGCTCGGGTCGAGCGCGGCGGCCATCGTCGCTGGGCTCCTCGCGGCCGATCATCTCTTCGAGTTGGCTCTCGGGCGCGATGAGCTCTACGCGCGGGCGGTGGAGCTCGAGGGCCATCCGGATAACGTGGCCGCGGCGCTCTATGGCGGCTTCGTGGTGTGCCCGCGTCCGGACGGCGACGGCGGGGCCCCGCGCCCCGCGCGACTCGAGCCGCCACAGGGGGTGGAGGGCGTCCTCGTGATCCCGGACGGCGAGGTCCCGACCGACCTCGCGCGCGCCGCCCTGCCCCCAGACGTCGCGTTCGACGACGCCGTGACCAACGTCGCCGCCGCATCCCAACTCGTCCTCGGGATCGAGCGATCGGACCTTGGCCTGATCGCCCGCGGGCTGGAGGACCGGCTCCACCAGCGGCCGCGCTCGGGCCTCTATCCACGCTCGTTCGACGTCGTGGATGCTGCGTCTGCACTGGGGGCGCTCGGGGCGACGATCTCAGGCGCCGGACCAACCGTGCTCGTCTGGTGCTTCTGGCAGGACACCGGCAAGGTCATGGAGTCGCTGGCCGGTCTCGCGGACGGCTGGGCGGAGGTGCGGCGGGTGCCATTCAGCCCGCTCGGGGCTGACGTGGCGGAGCTCTAGTCGACCAGGCCGAGCTGGCGCAGGATCGAGACGGAGTCCGAGTAGACGTCCTTGCGCTTGACGAGCCCGTCCTCGAACGGGATCACGTCAAGCCCGTCCCACGTGACGGTCTTCCCGGTCGGCTCAGCGACGAGGTCTCCGCGGGTCATGCGGTTCGCGTGGGTCGCCGTGGCCGTCCACTCCTGCACGATGAGGCCCTCGCGCGCGTAGGTGCGGCGCCCGTCGAAGCGGATGTCGGGCCAGGTCTCGAAGATCGAGCCGATGTGCTCGCGCACGGCCTCGCCCTCCGCGCTTTCGCCCGCAGTGTGGTTCTCGAACACCATGTCGGGCGCGTGCATGGCCATGATCGCGTCGAGGTCGTGGGCGTTCCAGGCTTCGTTGTAGCGCGCGATGGCGTCCTCGAGCGCCTCGGGAGAGTCGGCGTCAGTCACAGGGCGACCCTATCCCGCCGTCGCACCCGCCGGGACGAGCTCCGCGCTCACCTCGTCGAGGCGGGCGAGCATCTCGTGCATACCGAGGCGGCGCAGGATCTCGCCGGCGAGCGAGAGGTAGTCGGAGCCTCGCGCGGGCCGGTAAGCGAGGATCGGCACCGCCCGCTCGGCCGACTCGGCGTAGACGATCGACTGGCGGATCACGGTGCGGAAGAGTTTCGGGCCGAATCGCTCCTGAAGGGCGTCGAGCGTCTGCCTCGCGTGCCGGGTCCGCATGTTGGCGATGTTGAGGCAGACGCCAAGCAGCTCGAGCTCCGGGTTGAGGCTGTCGCGGGCGAGGTCGAGCACCTCCACCGCCTGCTCCATTCCCTGGAGCGAGAAGTACTGGGCCTCGGTCGAGAGGATGGCGTGCGTCGCCGCGCACAACGCGTTCACCGTCAGCAGGCCGAGCGTGGGCGGGCAGTCGATCAGGATCATGTCCTTCTCGCGCTTCAGGTCCCGCAGCGCGCTGCGGAGCGTCATCTCGCGCCCGATCTTGCCGGCGAGCATCAGCTCCGCCTCGGCGAGCGTCAGGTTCGCCGGGATCAGCGGACCATGGACGGCGTCCGTCGCCCGGACCTGGCCCTGAAGCACGTCCGTGAGCGTGGGCGCGGCCTCGGGATCGGCGTCGAAGTAGTCGGAGAGGTTGCCCTGGGGGTCTGCATCGATCGAGAGAACGGCGAGCCCGAGGCGCTCGAAGACATCGGCGAGCGAGCGCACCATGGTCGTCTTCCCGGTGCCCCCCTTCTGCGACAGGACGGCGATCGTGACGGACATCGCGCGGACTATATGCGCAGTCTCGCCACAGCTGGCGGCAATTCCGGCACAGACGCCGCACCACCCGCGCGCCCGGCGGCGGCCACGCTGGCGGGTATGTCCCGCGGCCAAGACCCCGAGCGACGGGTTAGTCGCCCATACCGCGAGTTTCTCGCCGCTCGGTGCGTGAAATGCGTGTGCGGGCGGTGTCTCGGCGAGGCGGAGTCATGACGCCTGCCGCCGTATACTTCCGGCGTCCGTTTACCCGTCGCGCGCCCGCTCGAAGAAGGCGCGGAAACCGGGAGGTCAATGTTGTCCCGCTCTTCGTCCCGCGTGCCCCGGCGCCCTCAGCGCCTGCGTCCGAGCTTCTACTCACCCGAGCTTCCCTGGAAGCCCGTCGTCTCCCCGCCGAGCGTCGAGGATCGTGACGCCTGCGCGATCTACGCCTCCGTCCGGACGGATGCCACGCCCAGCCGCGAGCCCGTCGACCTCGCCCTGGCCAACCTCCAGAAGATGCTTCACCGCGCCGGGAACGTCGACGGCGAGGGCGACGGCTGCGGGCTCCTCGTCGACATCCCGCGCAAGCTCTGGGCCGAGGAGATCCGGTCGGGCGGCCACAACCCGGCGCTCGCGCTCGACGCCGCGTTCGCCGTCGCCCACGTCTTCGTGGACCGTTCCGCCGACCTCGAGCGGGTCCGGCACGACGCCCGCGAGCTTCTCGGCCAGGGCGGCTTCCGCGTCCTCGCCGAGCGCGTGGGCGTCACCGACACCCAGGCGCTCGGCCCCACGGCGCGCGAGGAGGAGCCTCATTTCTGGCAGATCGGCGGGCTCGTCGCCGACACCGACAACGTAGATCGGGTCGTGTTCGAACTCATGATCGAGCTCGAGCGCGAGCTCGGCGTGCACCTACCTTCGTTCTCGGCCGATACGTGCGTCTACAAGGTCATGGGCGCCCCGAAGGTGCTAGGCGAGTACTACCCGGACCTCCGCGACGAGCGCTTCGAGACGGTGGGCTGCTTTGGCCACAACCGCTACTCGACCAATACCTGGCCCTCGTTCAGGCGTGTGCAACCGTTCACCGTGCTCGGGCACAACGGCGAGATCAACACGATCGAGCAGCTCCGCCAACAGGGCAGGATGCTCGGGATCCCGATCGAGCCGGGGAACTCCGATTCGCAGGACCTGAACCGCGTCGTCGACACGTTGATCCGCGTCGAGAGGCTCTCGCTCGCCGAGGCGATGGAGATGGTCGTGCCGCCGATCGTCAACGAGATCCGGACCCTTCCGGAGGACCTGCACGCCTTCTACATGTACCTGCGCCAGGCGATGGGGCCGTTCGCGCAGGGGCCGGTGGCACTCATCTCGCGCCACCGCGACGAGTGCGTCTTCTCCGCCGACGCGCTCGGCCTCCGGCCGCTCTGGAAGGTCGAGACGCCGCGCGACTTCATCTTCAGCTCCGAACCGGGCGTGGTCGGCTGCGACGACATGGTTTCCGAGCCGAAGCCCCTCGGCCCGGGGGAGAAGTTCATGGTCACGATCGATCGAGCGGCCAGGCGCTCCCGCCTCTGGGAGCACAGCGAGCTTCAGCGCGAGGTCGCCCGCCGCTGGCTCGATCGCACCGGCGCCGAGGCCGCTGGACCCTACGATCGCGCGCTCGTGACCGGCGGCCCGCTCGAGGGTCAGGAGATCCCGGGCTACACGTCGGCCGGCCCGTCGGAGCCCGTGAAGGTGGAGGACCGGATCCTCGCCGGCTTCGGCTGGCAGCGCGACGACGTGAAGCTCTGCCAGCAGATGGCCTCGAACGGCGCCGAGCCGATCGGCTCACTGGGGTACGACGGCCCGCTCGCGGCGCTGTCCCCCGAGCGCCAGAACCTGGCCGACTACTTCAAGGAGACGGTCGCCGTCGTGACGAACCCGGCGATCGACCGCGAGCGCGAGATCGAGCACTTCTCGACCCGTGCGCTCTTCGGCCGCCGGCCCGCAATCCACGACCCCGCGACCGATACCAACACCGTCGTGACGTCGTTCTCGGTCATCCTCGGCGGCCATCACGACCTGGCGCCGCTTGGCGATTCGACGTATCGCAAGATCGCCCGCGAGCAGCACACGTACGTGCTCGAGGACCTGTGGGAGGAGTTCCGCGGCCGCGCCGCGGGCATCGACATCGCCCTGCTCGAGTCGGAGACCACCCGCGGGGCGATCGAGCGGATCAAGCAGGAGGCGGCCAAGCGCGTCCGGGAGGGCGCCGAGCTCGTCGTCCTCACCGACCGCACGGTCTACGACGGCGAGCGCCGCTACCTCGACCCGCATCTGGCCACGTCCGCCGTCGATCAGGCGCTGAAGCAGATCAAGGTGCCGGCAGGCGAGGAGAACCTGCGCCGCCGCTGCGCGATCGTCCTCCGCTCCGCGGCGATTCGCAACGTCCACGACGTGGTCCTGGCCCTGGGCCTCGGCGCCGACGGCGTCTGCCCGTACGTGATGCTCGAGGTGATCTGCGTCGAGGACTACAAGCAGGACATCGCAAACATCTGCGCCGCCCTGCGCAAGGGCATCGAGAAGGTGATCTCGACGATCGGGATCCACGAGGTCCGCGGCTACGCGCGCCAGTTCTCCTCGATCGGGATCAAGCCCGAGCTCGCCGAGATCCTCCAGACCGAGGCGTTTGCCGCTTCCGAGCGCGGCGGAGTGGGCTTCGACGCGCTCGATGCCGACACCGACGCCCGCCACGCCGCGCTGAGCGGAGGCGAGGAGGCGAAGCCGGCGAAGACGTTCCGCTTCTACCCGAAGGTCTACAAGGCGGCGATCGCGGCGGCGAACGGCACCGCGAGCTACGACGACTACTCCGAGAAGGTGCGCGAGCTCGAGAAGCAGAGCCCGATCTCGATGCGGCACATCATGAAGCTGCGTCCCGACCGCGAGGTGGTCGACGCGGGCGACGTCGACGCCTCGATTGGCCACCACTCATACCCGCTCGTCATCAGCTCGATGAGCTTCGGCTCGCAGTCCGAGCCCGCCTTCCGCGCCTACGCGGAGGCGGCCAAGAGCATCAACATCCTCTGCATCAACGGGGAGGGCGGCGAGATCCGGGACATGTACGGCCGCTTCCGCAAGTGGCGCGGCCAGCAGGTCGCATCGGGCCGCTTCGGCGTCTCGGCCGAGATGCTCAACAGCTCGTACGTGGCCGAGATCAAGATAGGGCAGGGGGCGAAGCCCGGCGAGGGCGGCCATCTGCCAGGCAAGAAGGTCTCCGAGAAGGTCGCCGCGGCCCGTAACGCGACGCCCGGCACCGATCTCATCTCCCCGTCCAACAACCACGACCTCTACTCGATCGAGGACCTCGCCGAGCTCATCGACGAGCTCAAAACCGTGAACCCGGACGTCCGCGTCTCGGTGAAGGTGCCAGTGGTTCCCAACGTCGGGACCATCGGCCTCGGGATCGCAAAGGCAGGGGCGGACATCATCACCCTCTCGGGCTTCGAGGGCGGCACGGGCGCGGCGCGCCAGCACGCGCTCCGCCATGTCGGCCTCCCGTCCGACATCGGCACGCGGCTCGTCCACCAGGCGCTGATGGAGGCCGGTATCCGCAACCGCGTCGAGATCTGGGCGGACGGCGGGTATCGCCACGCCTACGACGTCGTGAAGCTGCTCTGCATGGGGGCGAACCGCGTGGCGTTCGGCACCCTCGCGATGGTCTCCCTCGGATGCACGATCTGTCGCGGCTGCCAGCTCGACACGTGCCACGTGGGCATCGCGACGCAGATCGAGACCGTCGATCAGGCGACCGAGCACGGCCTGAAGAAGTTCACGCCCCAGGAGGTCTCGAGCGCCTCGGAGAGCTGTGCCCGCTTCTTCTCCTCGATGGGCGAGGAGGTAAAGCGCGTGGTGGCCGAGCTCGGCTACGAGCGCGCTCAGGACCTGGTCGGCCGGTACGACCTCCTGGAGCAGGTCTCCCACGCTGACCAGCTCGACCTGGCCCAGCTCATCACCCCACTAGAGGAGTACCTCGACCTGGAGCCCGCCGACCTTCCCGCCCCGGTCGCCGCCGAGGAGGTGCTGACGGAGGCGCGAGCCGAGGCCGGCCTGGTCGTCGCGCGGCCGATCAGGATGGAGCCGAAGCAGGCCTCGGCCGAGCTCGCGACGCTCGTCGCCGACGCGCTGACGGGAGACCCGGTCCGCCGCGCGTGGCCTCGGCCGACCGACGCCCACGACCGCGTGCTCGGCACCGAGCTCTCCGGCGCGCTCTCGCGCGCCCGGATCTACGACGATGCCCCCGAGGGCGAGCCGGACGAGGTCCAGGCCGAGCTCAGCTTCAACGGTGGCTCGGTCGCGGGGCAGGGCTTCGGCGCTTTCAACTCATGGGGCGTCGTCGTGCGCGTCGAGGGCGGAGCGCAGGACGGCGTCGGCAAGACGATGCTCGGAGGGACCGTCTCGGTGCTGAAGGGGAAGGGCGTCGACGGCCAGCGCGTCAACGGATCGGTCGGGAAGTCCTTTGCCTACGGCGCGCAGCGCGGGCGCTTGTTCGTCCAGGGCTCGGCCGACTCGCGCTTCTGCATCCGCCTCTCGGGCGCGGATGTCGTGCTCGCCGGGGAGCCCCCTCAGCCGCTCGACGACTCCCTCGGTTGCCTGGCCGACCGGGCGAACGCGAAGGGCTTCGCCTTCGAGTACATGACGTCTGGTCGGGCAATCGTCCTCGGCGATCTCGGCCCGTGGGCTTGCGCCGGCATGACCGGCGGCCGGGTCTACTGCCGGGTGAGCCGCGAGTGGAACCTCGACCGCGAGGCGATCGAACGGCGGATGGGTGAGGGCGCCAAGGTCGCGATCGCGGAGCTCGACGCGGAGGGCCTCCTCGACGTCCAGGACCTGCTGAGCCACTACGCCGACGAGCTGCGGGCCACCGACCAGGACGACGAGGCCGACCGCGTCATGGCCCTGGCGGCCGACGCAACGGAGAACTTCCTCATGGTCGTGCCCGAGAAGGTCCAGGCGGACCCGAACATCTCGACGGAGTAGCGCCGTCGCAGATCTCGAGTCCACCTACCGGCCGGGCCTCGAGGCTCAGCTCGAGCCCGGAGAGTCCCTTCAGGGGTTGCTCATCGCCTCGCAGCAGAAGGGGCTGTTCAAGGGCGGGGCCGCGGTCATCGGCGTCACGGCCGGCCGGCTGCTGTTTCAGGAGCTCGATCGGCGAGGGAACCCGAGCGGCTCCCCGCGCGCGATCCTTCCCGACGACGTGGCGGGCGCGAAGGCCGGCGACGCGAGCGGCGGCTGGTTCACCACCACCTCCGAGATCCTGGACCGAGACGCGGCCCGGCTCGAGCTGAAGCTCCGCGACGGCGAGAAGCTGAAGCTGATGCTGATGCGCGGACGAGACTCCGCGCTCGGCCGCCTTGGCGGTGGCGAGGCGCAGGCCGAAGGAGTCGCGGCCCTCGCCGAGTGGCTTCGGCGCCTCGACCAGCCGGCGTAGCCGGCTAGGCCTCGATCACGTACAACCGGTAGCGGCCGATCTCGAGCTCGTCGCCGTCGGCTAGCGGCGCCCATTCCACCCGCTTTCCGTTGACGAACAGGCCGTTCAGGCTGCGGTCGTCGAGGGCTCGGAGCTCATCGGTCTCGGTGCGCACCACGAGTGCGTGGCGGCGGGAGACCGTGGGGTCGTCGAGGCGGAGGTCGGCGGTTGCGCTGCGGCCGATCCTGGTCCATCCCTCGGCGAGCTCGAAGAGCGTCGGCGCCTGATCGCCGCCCGCGTAGGCGAGGTAGGTGCCTGAGCTCGTTGTCCGGGAGCGGAGTGCCTCGAGCCAGGAGGGGTAGGGCTCGACCTCGGGGGACAGAGGCGGGACATCGATGGTCGGACGGTCAAAGATCGACACGCGCCGGAACCGGGTTCCTCCGCAGGTCGGGCAGGTGGGCACCGGATCCATCGAGGGCAGCTCCTCGAGCGCGGCGAGGGACAGCGCAAAGCCACAGGCGACGCATCGAAGCGACCCTGGGCCCTCGAGTCGGCCCACCTCTTCGCCGGAGCGATGAAATTCGCTCGGACCATCGGCGATGCTTCCCCGGCTAGCTGTCAGCACGGCAACCTCCTGACGCTCCTGAGGATGGTGTTGCCCGCTCACCGGCATGGTAAACCCGAGCGCAAGTCGCCGCTTGACGGGTTACCCATTTCCCCGCAAATTGCGCCGATTCCATACAAGACGCCTACGGGCCCCGGCGAAATAGAATCGCGGGATGGGCCCAGTCTCCGCAACTGCCTCGATCGACGCGCCCCGCGAGCTCGTCCACGAGCTGCTGAACGACCTCTCGGTGCGCCCGGCCTTCACCGACCACTTCATCGACGAGTTCCGGCTCGAGCGCCTCGACCCCGTCGGCGTCGGCGCCGCGGCTCGCTTTCGCCTCCCCTCCCGGGGGCTCTGGATCGAGAGCGTGATAGCGGAGAGCGTGCCGCCGCACCGCTTGGTCGAACGCGGGGGCGGTGGGCGCCTCGATCACATGCCCGTCCACACGGCCTGGGAGCTCGTCCAGGCCGGCGGCGGTTGCGAGGCGACGGTGACCTTCGTGATCGAGACCGTGAGCCGCCACGACCGCGTATCGGACCTCGCTGGGCGGGCCCGCGGTGTGGAGGGGTGGTACCGGCGCCAGTGGTCGCGCGCGCTCGGACGTCTCCGAGACCTCGCCGAGTCCGGCGAGCCGCCGCCACGCCTGGTCGTCGCCGGCGCCGATGCCCTGGGCGTTTAGAATCGCCGCCGCCATGAGTCGCCGCGCCCTCGCAACGGTCGCAACCGTTGCCCTTTTCGCCACCCTCTCAGCCGGAATGAGCGCATGCTCATCGGCTGACCACAGGCAGAACGTCGCCGAGGGAGCGCCGATCTTCCTCGGGAACCTCGAGTACGGCGTCCAGATCAGCCGCTTCCTGAACCCCTCCGACGCCGAGGACAAGGCGTATCTCACCGGCGCGCCGCCGCTGCCTCGCGACGCCTACTACCTGGGCATCTTCCTTCAGGTGCACAACCACGGTTCGACCCATGCGACCCTGCCCACGCGCTACGAGGTGACCGACACCGAGCACCACGTCTACCTGCCGGTTCCGATGGACAACGACTTCGCCATGCCCCTCAGCGGCACCATCGGGGCCGGGGCCAAGATCCCGGACCCGGAGACCATCGCAGCGAACGGGCCGATCGACGGCCTGATGGTGCTGTTCCTGATCCGCAACCCCTCCGTTGAGGACCGCCCACTGACGCTCAAGATCCCTGCCGCCGGCGACCGAGCACCGGGGCGGATCGAGCTGGACCTCTGAGCCCGAGGGCGCCGGAGCTCTCCGAGGCGGGGGGCGGTCTCCGGCTGACCCTCGTCGTCGCCGCGGTCGCCGCAACCGTCGTCGCCCTCGACCTCTTCGCGACATGGGTCCGGGTCGCGTGCCTGGTCGTCCTGGCCGGGGTCCTGGCGATCACCTCGGGCGAGCGCGGGCGGGTGGGGAGCGGATGGTGGGACATTATGGCCATCGGCTTCGCGATCTCGGTCGCCGGCGCGGGGCTGGCGCAGGTCGCCGAGACGCCCGGCGGGATCGTGGCGGTCGTCGGCGCCGCGCTCATCCTCGTGGCGGCGACGATCGGGTTCCCGCCCGGCGACTAGGCGCGGGCACCTAGGGCGCCGGTATGGAGATGTGCCTGGGCGGCGACAAACCGGCCTGCCGGAACGCCCGCCGGTAGGCGGCGGCGTAGGCGCTGCGGTAGGCCGCGTCGTGGCTCTCGCCTCGGGTCACCTTGAACCCGCGCTGGAAACCGGCGTGCGTGCCGATCGCGTAACCGCGAGATATCCCCGCTCGATGGCCCTTGGCTCGCGCGGCGGCGAGATCCTCACCTCCGGTTCGCGCCATGAGGTAGGCGGCGACCCCGGCGCCCACCGCGAGGATCACGACGACTGCGACGACGACTGCGGTGCGGCGGCTCATCGCTCACGCCTTACGCGGGTCTTGGTCGGGGTGCACGAGGCAGTCCGAGCTGTCGGTCGGGGCGATGTGCCCGCCCGCGTCGGGGAACGAATCGCGGAGCGCGTCCGCGATGAGGCGGCTTCGGTGCGCGTACCCCTGCGTCGTGAAGTGGATGCCGTCGGGGATGAACCACTGGTCCTTCACGTCGGAGGCCCAGTCGTAGATCCGCATGTGCGGGTAGCGGTCGCACGCCGCGAGCAGCGCCTTGTCCCATGCCTTCTGGCTTGGCTCCGTGTAGGGGCCGGAGGTCGCGATCGTCTTGACGTTGACCCACATGACCGGCTCCTTCTTGATCAGCGACATCATCCGGCGGATGCGGTCGTCGAAGCTGTTGGCCGATCCGGCGGCGACGTCCGCCGCCTCGTTGGTGCCGAGGCCGAGTACCCAGCAGCCCTTGAAGCCCCCGGCCTTGATGCTCGACCCGACGTCGTAGGCGTTCGGTATGCCGGGGATCGTCTCGAAGATCGACCGTCCGCCTGACACCTCCAGGTGCTGGTTCACCGCGCCCACCCGCGCGAATTGGGCGCTGATGCGCTCCTTCTTGTCCGGCAGGTAGTCCGGCGAGACGAGCCCGAGCGAGGTCGAGTCGCCGATGTAGGTGACGTTCTTGCACATCGTGTGCTTCGTGTCGACCTTCACGTTCTTGACCGTCTTCGTGCTCGCGACCACGACGTCCTTGCCGCCGCGCGGGCCACCGACGCCGGCGCCGGCCATGCCCGCGAGCGCGCCCACCATCACGAACCCGACCAGCGCGACGATCGCCCAGGCCGGACGCTTGACTCCGCCCCGGACCCACTTGCTCGCCCGGATCCGCTCGCGAAGGCCCCGCAGGCCTCCGCGCCGGATCGGGTTCTCGATGTACTTCCAGGACAGAGCGGCGACGATGAACGTGGCGGCCACCTGGAGGATGGCTCGGGGGATGTCGACCTGCTGCTGGGCGCCCTCGGGCGTGGTCAGGACGATGATCGGGAAGTGCCAAAGGTAGATCCCGTACGAGCGCTCGCCGATCCAGCGCAGCGGACGCATGCCGATGACGCGCGCGAGCTTGGAGGCGGGGTGGGCCAGCGCGACGAGGAGCAGCGCGGTACCGAGGGACAGCACGAGGAAGCCGCCGCGGTAGAGGAACGGTGAGTACTCGCTGCAGCGCCAGAACATCAGGCCGACGATGAGGAGGCCGACGACCCCGGCCCAGTCGATCATCCTCCGCGCCTGCGGGGCGATGTTTCGGCGCAGCTGGCGGCTCGGCCACACGGTCGCGAGCGCGGCGCCGATCAGCAGCTCCTGCGCGCGCGTGTCGGTGCCGTAGTAGACGCGCGAGGGGTCGATGCTGGGCACATAGAGGACGGCCATCAGGACCGCCGAGGCGATCGCCAGGCCGACCCACACGAGGCCCAGGCGAGGCCGGAGTCCGCCGCCGTTCGGCGCCTCGCGCACGAAGTGGACCCCGATCAGCAGCAGGAACGGCCAGACGATGTAGAACTGCTCCTCGATCGACAGCGACCACAGGTGGTTCAGCGGGCTCGGCGCGGCGAACTGTGCGAAGTAGGAGACGTTGTGGAAGATCAGCCACCAGTTGTTGAAGTAGGCGGAGGCGCTGATCACGTCCATCCGGAAGTCGGAAGGCTGGTGCGGCCCGAACACGGTCACCCAGGCCATCACGATGGCCAACATCACGAACAGGGCGGGGAGCAGCCGCCGGGCTCGGGCGAGCCAGAACTTGGCCAGTTTGATCCCGCCGCGGGCGACCTGGTTCAGCAGGATGTCCGTGATGAGGTAGCCGCTGAGCGTGAAGAAGACGCCGACGCCGAGCAGGCCGCCGGCGGCCCACCCGAAGTTCAGGTGGTAGGCGATCACGCCGAGCACCGCGATCGCACGCAGGCCGTCGAGGCCCGGCATGTAGCGCGTCTCGCGCTTTACCGGCCTAGGCATGCTGGGGGCGTCTGCTCACGCGGAAGAGAGGGGTCATCGGGCCTGCCACAGGCTAGGTTCCACGGAATGCGTGGAGCCCGAAAGTCTAGGCGGGGCTGTACTCGGTGAGCCATCGGCGCGTCGCATTGCTGGCCATCGCCGCGATCTGCCTCGTGGCCGCCGCGGCCGCGGGCGGATACGTCCTCGGCTCCAGGACGGTGCCAGACCGCTCGGATGCGCTTGCCGCCCGCCACGAGGCGGCGCTCACAGCATTCCGCGAGATGCGCGACCGGGCCCTCGGCGGGGGCAAGCAGGCAGGCCTCCAGGAGGGCCGCGCGTCCGGCAAGGAGGCCGCCCGCAGGCTCGGCGTCGTCCGCGGCGGGCGGGCCGGGACCCTCGCGGCGGTCAAGACGAGCAGCCGGCCGAGCCGGATCGCCCCCGCCTCGGGAGTGCTCCAGCCCGCGACCGCCTCACCTCTCCTTGCGGGGTCCGGCGGAACCCTCGTGGTCGGCGACAGCCTCGAGGTGCTGACCTCGCCGTACCTCAAGCGGTACCTCCACGGGATCCCGCTGACCGTGAACGCCGTCGGCGGCTACAACAGCTTCCAGATCTTCGACCTCTTCAGGGAGAGCTTCGACCCCTCGCAGTCTGTGATCGTGTTCGACTCCGGGACCAACGACAACCCCGCCTATCCGCAGATCCTCGCCGGCCGGCTCGAGGCCGTTGCGCGGATCATCGGCAACCGCTGCATGGTTGTGCCGACGATCCACGGGTTGAACGTCAACGGCATCACCTCGGCCGGCAAGAACAAGGTGGTCCAGCAGTTCGCCGCGTCGCGCCCGGGAACGCAGACTCCAGACTGGGCAGGCTTCGTCGCCGCCCATCCGGACCTCATGCAGAGCGACAACCTCCATCCACTTCCGGCAGGGGCCGATGCGCGGGCCCAGCTGATCGCCCAGGGCATTCGCGACTGCCTGGCCGTGGGCGGGCGGTAGGTCTCTCCCAGGGGTAAGGAAGGGGCCGGATGATCCCGAACTACGTTGCATCAGCCGCGACCCGAACAGCACGACGCGCGCCTGGGCGCGAGTTGCCCTCGCGCTCGGAGCCGCCACTCTGATCTCCGCCCTCGCGGCATCGGGGGCGTTCGCGTCCTCGCCTCGCGGATCGGGCGGCGTCGGCACCCCGGGCAGTGACTGCAGCGACCGTCGGTTCGGAAGCCGAACGCTCTCCCGCGGAGACTGCGGGAGCGATGTGAAGACGCTCAACTGGCTCCTGCGGGCGAAGGCTTCGTCCTCGGTCGGGCTCGGCCCCGACTACGACGACGCCACCGTCGCCGCCGTCCAGGGGTTCGAGCGTACGGCCGGGCTCGCGCCCGACGGAGTCTTCGAGACCTCGACGCGCCGCTCGCTCGTCTCGAGCCTGGCGACGAATCTCGCGAGCTGGTACGGGGCACCGCTGTATGGCAACCGGACCGCGTGCGGCCAGACGCTCCGCCGGTCGACGGTGGGCGTCGCGAACAAGACGCTCCCCTGCGGGACTCGGGTCGTGTTCGGGTACCGGGGTCAATGGGTGCGGACGCGGGTCATCGACCGGGGCCCTTATGTGGACAAGCGCGAGTGGGACCTCACGGAGGCCACGGCGGACAGGCTGCATTTCACGAGCGCCGGCGTGGACAGCGTGAAGGTCGCCGTGCTTCGGTAGGGGCCTAGCCCGCGCCCAGGCCGGACACGAGCACCGAGCGCACGATCGGCGCGGCGATCGTGCCGCCGTCGCCGTTCGCGTTCACCACCATCGCGGCCACGGCGAGCTTCGGATTCGACGCCGGGGCGAAGGCCGTGAACCAGGCGTCCTTGCGCTGGTTGGTGAGGTCGGTCGACCCCGCGACCGGGCCGAGCTCGGCCGTTCCGGTCTTGCCCGCCACCTCGATCCCCGGGATCTGGGCGGCGACGCCGGTGCCGAAGTGCACGACGCCGAGCATGAGGGTCCGGAGGATGCCGGCCGTTTGCGGCGAGGTGACCTTCACCGGCTCGCGAGACGGCAGGAGGTCCTTGTCGGTGACGATCGCCGTCGGATCGCTGACGCCGCGGTTCGCGATGGCCTGCGATATCGAGGCCATCTCCAGCGGGGTGGCCAGCACCTCGCCCTGCCCGATCGCGCTGACGGCGAGGTCGACGGGGTTCGGTATCTCCTTCGGAATCGTGCTCATCTCCGGCTTGACCGCCGCGATCGCCGCGTCGTCGTAGAGGCTCGGTGGGGCGTTGAAGCCGTACTTCTCGGCCGCGCCGACCAGGCGGTCCGACCCGACCTTGACGCCGAGCGGCGCGAAGACGGTGTTGCACGACAACGCGAACGCCTCCGCGAAGGAGCCGCCGCAGGCCTCGCTGTGCGCGTTCGTGATGATCCGGCCGCCGGCGTTGGTCTCGGTCTCGACCGGGAACTGGTCGGTTGTCTTGACGATCCCGGCGTCGAGCGCCGCGGTCGTCGTCACGAGCTTGAAGGTCGACCCCGGAGGCTGCGGGCCCGAGAACGCTATTCCGGCCAGCCCCCGCACCTCCCCGGTCTTCGCGTCGAGCACGGAGACGCCGCCCAGGGTGCTTCCCAGGGCGGTCACGGCGTCCTGCTGGAGGCTCGGGTTGATCGTGGTGTGAACCGGCTTGCCCGGCACGGGTGACGTCGAGGCGAGGACGCGGCGCCCCCTCGGGCCGACCGCCAGGAGCTGCCCGCCCGGATGCCCCTCGAGCCGGGTGTTGAAGGCGAGCTCGAGGCCGCTCGTGCCGGTCGCGGTCTCGGCCGGAAAGCCCAGCATCTCCTGCTCCGCGGCCTGCTTCGCTTTCGGCGGCGAGACGGTTCCCGTGACGGCGGAGTAGGCCGTGGAGGGGGACGTTCGCGCCGATGCGGGGCCCTCGGCAAGCGGGGCGCCGTTGGCCGCCAGGATCGGCGCTCGAGTTGGGATTCGGGTCCTGCGCTCGAGGCGCTCGCCGGCCCTCAGGCCGGGGAAGACCAGGGACGGGTTCCACTCGACGGAGTTGCCGGCCAGGGGGAGGACCATGCGGCCTCGCAGCACGCCGAACGCGTTCGTGTGCACGGCGACGTCGAACGCAGCCGCCTCGCCTCCGCTCGGCGTCTTCGCGGCCTCGACGGTGCCGGTCTGGACGTGCGAGACGGTCGCGGCGCTGGCGGCGTCTTTGTAGGCGCGGTCGAAGTCCTTCGCCGGGTATTGGTGGCGGGCGTCGTCGCTGAGCTCCTGGTGCATCGCGGCGAGGTCCCCGCGCGACCAGCCCTCGGCGAAGCTCTTCGCGGCCGCGAGCGGCGTGGTTGGGCGACCCGCCAACGCGCCGACGGCGAACGCGATGACGGCCACGAGCACGATCGGGATCGCCCGCGTCACGATGCGCCGCCTGCGCTCCGCGGCGGGAGCTATGTGCGAAGGACCTTGCGATCCTCGATCGCGGACCTCGCCCGGATCGGGACCGTTCGCCTGCACGCGCTAAATCTAGTCTCTTGACTCTGCTTTCCCTGCAAAACACACTCCACGCCCAAGGCCCTTGAGCGCCGTAGACGTCGCGATCGTGGTCTTCGCCGCCGCCATGGCCGTCGGCGGCTGGCAACTCGGCCTGGTTCGCAGCGCGCTCCCGCTCGCGGGCTTCGTGGCCGGGGCGGTGATCGGCGGCCGCATCGGCCCGGCGCTCCTCTCGGGCGGGGCGAACTCCCCCTACGCTCCGGTCGCCTCCCTCGTGGGAGGTCTGCTCGGCGGCGGCCTTCTCGCGGCAGCGCTCGACGTGGTGGGCTTCGACCTGCGACAGCGCCTCGGGCGGCGGCGCGCCGTCGCCGCGATCGACGGCGCCGCGGGCGCCGCGCTGCTTGCAGTTCTCGCCCTGTTGCTCGTGTGGGCGTTCGGCGCGGTGGTGCGCCAGGCGGCCGCCCCCGACGCGCGCGGGCTCCGCTCGGCGATCAACGACTCGGAGGTCATCTCCGCCCTCGACGGGATCCTGCCGCCGTCCGGCCCGGTCCTCAACCTGCTTCGGCGCGTCGACCCGGTGCCGACGGTCACCGGGCCGAGCGCCAAGGTGGCGCCTCCGACGGGAGCGATCCTCCGCTCCCCCGCGGTGCGCCGCGCGGGCCGCAGCGCGGTCAAGGTCCTCGGGAGCGCCTGCGGCCTGGGCCTGGAGGGGTCGGGCTGGGTCGCCGGGCCCGGGCTCGTCGTGACCAACGCCCACGTCGTCGCGGGCGAGTCCGACACGGGCATCGAGACGCGCGACGGCGAGACCCTCGACGCCACCGTGGTGCGCTACGAGCCTCGGAACGACATCGCAATCCTCCGCGTGCCGGGCCTCGACCTGCCGACACTGCGCCTCGCCCCGGATCCGGGCGAGGGCACGCCGGCCGCGATCCTCGGCTATCCGCAGAACGGCCCGTTCGCCGTCGCGCCAGCCCGCCTCGGCCGCGCGGGCGACGTCAGCACGCAGGACTCCTACGGGCGAGGTCCGGTGCGCCGCACGATCACGCCGTTTCGCGGCTCGGTCATGCCGGGTGACTCCGGCAGCCCGGCGGTCGACGCTCACGGGCGCGTCGCCACGACGGTGTTCGCCTCCAACACGGGCGGCCGTGCCGGGGGGCTCGGCGTGCCGAACGAGCTCGTGCGCCGCGCGCTCGATTCGCGTTTGCGGCCCAGATCGGCCGGTCCCTGCGGATGAGCCGGCCGGCGGGATCGACCGTCTAGAGTCAGATCAGGTGGAAGGAGAGCCGGCTCGAGTCTCGCCCGAGTTCCATCACGCCGTCGAGTTGATCGGCAGGCGGTGGAGCGGGGCGATCATCTGGGCCCTTACCGGTCGCGACCACTACTTCGGCGAGCTGAGCCAGGCGATTCCGGGCCTCTCCGACCGGCTGCTCTCACGCCGGCTGCGAGAGCTCGAGGCGGAGGGCGTCGTCGTCCGCTCGGTGGAGGACGGCACGCCGCCCCGCGTCTCATACGGCCTCACCGAGAAGGGGGAGGCGTTGAAGCCGGCGATCGACGCGCTGGGCGAGTGGGCCCGGCGATGGAACGGGATGGATGGTGGTTCGGAGCTTTAGTCTCACCAGTCGCGGGGGTTGCCGGCCGGGATCTCGTCTCGCACGAGGACGCCCTCGATCACATCGGTCGGGGGCGGGCCGGTGGTACGACGGAAGGCCTCGAGCTGTCCGGGGCCAAGCGCGTCGAACGCCGCCTCCACGGTTCGCAGGTACGCCGCGATGATCACCGATCCCTCCGGCGTCTCGGCGAGGAACCGCTCCGGCTTCGCCCGGTAGGCGTCGACCGCCTCGATGCCCTCTGGGAGCTCCTCGATCGCGGCCGTCACGTCAACGCGGTCGTAGCGGATCTCCCTGACATCGAGGCGCGCGAGCTCGGCCTCGGTGAGCTCGATGACGGCCCCATTCGGGCCCTCATCCAGCGCGCCAACCGGCTCGATGTTCAGGCCCAGGCAGACGCTGGGGAGGTCGCCACCGTCCGCGCGCCGGAACGTCTTCTCGGCGCTCGCGTTGTCGCGGCCGAGCGACCAGCGGCGGCGCCATCCGAGGAGGCGTGCAGGCACGGGCTCGACCTCGCGCCCGAGCGTCTCGGCCGCGCTTGCCGCGCTCACGAGCGATGCGTAGGCGAAGACGGCGAGCGTCATCAGGCGGCGGGCCGCCAGCCGGGGTGCGGGCATAGGTTTGCCGCAGCCGGGCACCCGAAGCAGATGGCCGTCGAGGGCGCGTCGGTGGGCGAGAACTCGCCATGACGTATCCGGCCGATGAGGCCCTCGAGCCGCGCGCGCGCGGCTTCGAGCTCGAGCGGCCCGAGCTCCTCGGCGACCGGGCTCGTGGGATCCTGGAGGAAGAGGTGAACGGCCCTCACCGGGCGTCCGGCGCTCCCCGCCTCGGAGGCGGCGACGAGCGCGTAGAGCTCTCGCTGGGCCCGGTAGCCGCCGGAGAGCTCGCCGGGCGCGCCCTCAGCGAGGGCATCGGTCTTGAAGTCGACCACCACCGGGCCGCGGGGCGCGTCGACGAGGAGGTCGATCTTCCCCCGGACGACACTCCCAGCGAGGCCGAGGACGAATGGCACCTCGGAGCGCGACGGCAGATCGCCGAGCTCGCGCGCGAGGTCGCTGGCAAGCCAGCCTCGAACGAGATCGAGGGCGCGATCGGCCTGGGCGGCAGCGCCGCCGTGGGCGACGAGACGCTCCGCGACGACCTCGGGTACGGGCTCGGCCCACCCGTTGCGGGCGCTCCACTCGAGCACGGCGTGGACGGCGCTGCCGAAGGCGAGCGCACCGCCGTGCTCGCCGCCGTTCGCGCCGGCGCCCGGCTCGACCAGCTCGCTCAGGCCCAGCACCCGCTCGGCGTAGAAGCGGTAGCCGCAGCGCTCGTAGTCCGAAAGCGCCGAGTAGGAGAGGTGGCCGACCGGCGTCGGGCGGGGCAGGCCCTCGATCAGGTTGTCCCCGCCCGCCCCGGACGGCACCTGACGCGGGGGGGCTGCGAACCGGCGCGCGAGGGCCGCCGCCGCCTCCTCGCTGGGGCGGCTGACGGCAATCCGCAGGCCGACCTCGGCCGGCCTGCCCGGCGGGCCCGGCAGGCGCAGCTCGGTGTCGGCGCCCTCGAAACCGCGCTCGGCCAGCCGTGGGAGGAGCCGCCGGAGAGGGGAGTCGTTGGGCTTCGGGTCGGCGGCCGCGAGGTGCGCCTCCTTGAAGGTCCCGCTCAGGATCAGGCGGCGCTCGGCGCGCGTCGCGCCGACATAGGTGAGCCGGCATCCCTCCTCCGCGGCGGCCTCGCTCTCCTCCCCGTGGAGCTCCTTGAGCTCCCAGAGGCCGAATGACGCCCTGGTGGGGAAGGCGAGGCGCATGCCGAACGGCGGCTCACGGTCATCGGCCGCCGCGCCGATCACGATGTCGCCGGCGCGGTGGCCCGCGTTGAGGCCACGGCCGAGGTCCGGGACGGCCACGATCGGGAACTCGAGACCCTTCGCGGCATGGATGGTCATCACCCGAACGCCGTCGTGGCCCTCCGCGCGCACCGCCGCCATCCCCTCCCGCTCATCGCGCTCGGTGCTGGCCTCGGCCGCGGCGAGGAAGCCGGCCAGGTCCCGGCCCTCGTGGCGCTCGTACTCGCGCGCGAGCTGCATCAGCTTGCGCACGTTTGCCAGGCGGGCGGCCCCGTTCGACCGCTCGAGCAGCAACAGGTCGTAGTCGAACGCACTGATCGCCTGGTCGATCAGGCCCTCGAGGGGAGTCACCGGCGCGGCCGCGCGCAGGTCGGCGAGGGTCTCGCAGAACCGGCGCATCCGAGCCTGGTCCGCCGGCGGCACCGTCTCGATCGCGGAGGCGTCGACGTCAGAGGGCTCGCGGCCATCGCCGAAGCGCCACGCGACGAGCGGCCAGACGTGCCGGTTCGGGCCCGCCGCCTCGCGAAGGAGCCAGAGGGCATCGGGGCTCACGCCGCCGGCAGGGGAGGAGAGGGCGCCGAAGAGCATCTCGTCGTCGAGGGGATTCGAGATCACCGCGAGCAGGCGAATCACGTCCTCCACCTGCTGCTGCGACCAGTAGCCCCGCCCGCCGACGACGTAGGGCTCGAGCCCGGCGCGGCGCAGCGCGTCCTCGTAGGCGTCGACGTGGGTGAAGGCCCGCAGGAGAACGACGATCTCGCCGCGAGCTGCCTCGCCGGCGTCGACCAGCTCGCGCAGTCGCAGCGCGAGCGCCCTGGCTTCGGCGACGAGCGAGGCCGTGCGCTCGGAGGGCGGCGGGTCGAGCGCCCCGGCGAAGTCCGACCACTTCGCGTCGTCCCTGCCGCGTCCGTCGAACGTCAGCAGGAGCTCGGTCGCCGGCCCCGCCTCCTCGCTGGAGCCGCCCGCGAGCGGCGCAAAGCCCCCGAGGAGGGCTGCACCGAGCTCGTTGACGGCGCCGAGGACGCTCGCCGAGGAGCGGAAGTTGCGCCCCAGGCGGATCATCGCGGTCCCGCGCGCGGTCGCCCGCTCCCGCTCGGCGCGGAACACCTCGAGGTCGGCGTTGCGGAAGCGATAGATCGACTGGTTCTCGTCGCCGACGACGAACACCTTCGTGTCGGGCCCGCGCAGGGCGTCGACGAGAGCGAGCTGGGTCCGGTTCGTGTCCTGGAACTCGTCGACGAGGATGTGCTCGAAGCGTCCCCGCCATGCCGCGGCGACTCCCTCGTGCTCGCGCAGGAGCCTCAGGGCCTCGAGCTCGAGGTCGCCGAAGTCGAGTGCCGAGCGGGCGTGCTTCAGCTCCAGGTATCGGGCCGCGAACGCTTCGAGCACGGCCTCGAGGGCAGAGCGTGCGGCGATCGCCGCCCCGGCCTCCGCCGCGTCGAGGTCCTCGCGCTCGTCGCCCTCGGCGACGGAGCGCACGGGGCCCGGCACGACCGGGAGCCTCGGCGCGGCCATCCCCTGGCTGCGAAGCCGCTCGTGCGCTGCGACCGCCATGTCGCCGAGTCGGTAGGGCCGGTAGGCGGCGAGGGCCCGCGAGGTCGCGTCGTCGGCCCCGGCCGCGACGCTCGCCAGCGCGTCGGAGACCGCGCGCTCGCGAAGGCGTGCGGCCTCCGCCTCGTCGAGCACCCGAAAGCGAGGGTCGAGGCCGGCCGCGAGCGGGTGAGCCGCGAGGAGCCGGCGGCAGAACGCGTGGATCGTCATCACCCAGGCCCGCTCGGTCGAGCGAGCCAGCGTGCGAAGCTCGCGGGCGCGCGCGGCATCGCCGGCCGCCCGCGCGGCGCCGGCGTGCTCGTTCAACCGCTTCCGCACCCGACCGCGCAACTCGGCCGCCGCCCGCTCGGTGAACGTGAAAGCGAGGACGCGGTCCACCGCGACGCCGTCGCTCACGAGGGCCTCGCAGTAGCGCTCGACGAGCACCCGCGTCTTGCCGCTGCCGGCGGCGGCCTCGCAGAACGTGTCGCTATCGCGCGTCGAGACGGCAGCGAGCTGCTCGTTCGTCGGCGCGTCCGACAGCGCGCCCTCCGGCGCCGCGGCGGCGATCTCGGCGGCGCTCATCGCTCCTCCGCGTCGGCTTCGTCGGCCGGGTCGCCCAGGCCGCGCTCGAGGCGGCAGATCGCCTGGTAGCTGCAGTACTTCGGGCACCTGTCCCCCAGGGGGCGGCGGCCGATCGCGCCGCGGCTCATCTCCGCGGCCGCGCGCCGCGCGCGGTCGAGCGCGTCGTCGAGGCGCTCCTCGAGCGCGTCGGCATCGCATACGTCCTTCGTCCTGCGGCGGGCGTCGAGCGAATCCGTCCGCTCGTCGCGCAGAAGGAGCCCGCGCGGTCGCCGATCTCCGTATGCGCCGAGCGGCTGGTAGAGGCCGCCGACGACGTCGAGGTCGAGGAGCCGGCGGGCGGCGATCATGTAGAGCGGGATCTGGAGCCTGCCCTTGTCGGCGAACGCCGCCGCCCCCGGAACCTCCTTCGAGGTCTTGTAGTCGCGGACGATCGCGGTGCGCCCGTCGGCGTGAACGTCGATGCGATCGACGATGCCGTGGAGCCTCAGGCCTTCCAGCTCGACCGACGGGACGTCGCCGTCCTCGAGGCCGAACCTCCACTCGAGCAGGTGAGGCCGAGGCCGGAACGGCGTGTCCGAGGACGCCTCGGCGTCCAGGAACGCCTCCACCTGCACCCGGGCGCGGGCGAGCGCGGCGACTCGCTCGGCGCCGACGGCGGCCCCGTCGGCGAGCTCGTCGAGCAGCTCGCCGAGGCGCTCCTTCCAGCGCTCGACGTCGGCTGGGCGGGGGATGGCCTCGCCGCCCGGCGGATCGCGGTAGAGGCGCTCCAGGGCGTCGTGGACGACGCTGCCGAGCCAGAGGGGGTCGCTTCGCTCCTCGAGGCGCACCGGCTGCAGCTCGTGGTCGACGAACCAGCGATGGGGGCACTCGATCCACCCCTCGAGCGAGTTGGCGCTGACGCCGTCGCGGTCGCGGAGCGCGGCCAGCACCGGCTCGGCCTCCAGCGGCCCGGGAAGATCGTCCTCGGCCGGGTCGATCTCGCGTGAGAGCGCGAGCGCGCGGGCGAGCTGGCGCTCGGTTGGGGCCTCCGAGGGCTCCGGCACGACCCGCTCGAGCCCTCGCGAGCGCGTGAGCGCGGCCTCGGCGGCCACGGGATCGGGCGCGAGGAGGTCGAGCACCTCGTCGACGAAGGGCGAGCGCGCGAGCGCGACGCCGTCCTCGCCGCTCGCGCGCCAGCTCAGATACAGGCGCTCGGTCGGTCGCGAGACGCACGATGCGAACAGGAAGCGCTCGCGCTCGCTCGCGTCGCGCCGGCGAAGCGCCGGGAAGCCGAGCTCCGCGCGGCGCTCGTCGCCGAGGAGCGGGTTTGCCGGCTCCGCGGCGGGAAAGTCGCCGTCCTGAAGCGAGCCGCAGAAGACGTAGCGCGCGCGAGCGCCCCGCGCGCGCTGCGGGCTCGAGATACGGACCCGGCCATCCGCCGGACCGCGCCAAGCCGGGACCGAGGCGCCCTCGATCGCGGCGATCGCATCGGCGAGATCGGGCATCTCGCACCCCGGCAGCTCGCCGACGCTCGCGAGCTCCGAGAGGAGGCTCGCGGCCGTCGCGCCGGCGCGAAGCTCGATCGCGGCCACCGGGACGCGTGGGCCGTCATGGCCGTCGCGCTCGGCGAGCGGAGCGGTGCCGCGGTGTGCGCCCTCGGCGATCTCCCGTGCGGCCCGGGCCAGGGCGCGAAGCCACTCGCCCGCGTCACCGGCAGCCCGCAGGCGGGCGAGGTGCCGTGGCGGCGCCGACCACCCGGCGCTCGCCTCGTCCACGCCCTCCACCTGGCCGCGCCGGAGCGCGCGCTCGAGGCCGTCGGCGATCGAGGGCGGCGTCGCCGGGTCGAGCCGCAGGTGGGCCAGCAGGTCTGCCGCGGTTCCCCCGGGCGAGGCGGCGCGGCATAGCGCCAGCAGCGACCCGCCGGTCCCAGTCGATCCCAGTGGAACCTGCGTCTCCAGCGCCGCGGGCACGCCCATCTCGTCGAGCACGGTGGCCATCAGAGGTCCGGAAGCGCCCGGGTGGCGCAGGACGATGAGAATCTCGTCGGGCGGCGTGCCGGCGGCGATCAGGCTTGCGGCCTCGAGCGCGATGGCCTCGAACTCGCCGCGCTCGCCGGCCGACTCCAGCAGCACCAGGCCCTCGTCGGGCTCGACGAGCTCCGCGTCAGCGTCGAAGAGCCTGCGGTCGAGATGGTCGAGGAGCGGGCTCGACGTGTAAGAGCCATCGTGCTCGAGCACTGCCTCCTCGTCGGCGCCGAGCCCCTCGCGGAGCTCCGCGACGACGCCCGCGCTCGCGGCCAGCGCGTCGCGGTCGGCGTAGGTCAGGGCAACGGTGACCGCCGCCTCGCGGCCAAGCTCGGCGATCAGCTCACGCTGCACGACAGTGAGGTCGTCGAAGCCGTAGACGAAGACTGGACGCCGCCACGCCCCCGGCGCGCGCCGCAACGCATCGAGAACGGGCGCGGCAAGCGCGGCCGGGTCCAGACGGCCCGCCTGGTCGCGGAGCTCGACGTAGGCGGCGAAGAGGCGCGCGAGCTCTCTCTCGACGCCGCCTGCGACCTCGGCCGCTCGATCGGCGAAGGTCCGCGGGTCGATCATCGCGGCCTCTAGCTCCGAGATCAGCTCGTCGAGCGCGGGGGCGAAGCCGGACCCGCCCGACGACCGCGAGAGCGCCTGGAGCGGCGTCGCCGAGATCGCCAGGCTGATCAGCGCGCGGCGCTGCGGAGGCGTCAGCGCCGGGCCCACTGGGACGGCGAGGGCTTCCGCCAGGGCCTCGAACAGGCGATCGAAGGTGGTGATCTCCAGCCCGATCGCGGCTTCGTCGCTGGAGCTCAGCTCGCGCTCGAACGCCGAGACGTCATCGCCCCCGGGAACGACCAGGACCGGCTCGCGGTCCATCGCCGCGCGCATCCCCTCGAGGACGGCCCCGGCCCTGCCGGAGTTTGGGGGCCCCAGGATCAGGCGCAGGCTCATCAGCGGTCCCTCCGGGGCATCGTTCCCAGCATAGGTCGGCCACGGCGCCGCCTGCTGACGGGCGTGAGCTTAGGCGGGTTCCGTCTGCGCGTCGGTCTACCTTCCTCGCGATGTCCCTCTGCTTCATCGATCCCGCCGACGCCATCCGCGCCATCGCCGACTCCGTCGGCCGCGAGGCGCGCCGTCAGCTCCTCGGGGAGGCCGTGCGCGCCTGGGTCGACGAGATCCCCGACGACGAGCTCGAGGCCCACTATGCCCGGGCGATCTCAGAGCTCGACGAGGACGACATCTCGATGCTCGCGGCGTGGCACGCCTCCATGGAGGTGGGCCACCCGCTCCCCAATCGCGACTTCCTCATGGCCGCGTTCCCGGGTCTCGGCGAGCACCGCCGCGAGGCCCTGAAGCTCGCGGCCGGTTTCCGCGGCGAGGAGGCGGTTGATCGCGGGGTCACCGAGGAGCGGGCGCTGGAGACCGTTCTCGACTGGCTCTCGCCCGCCAGCCAGATGGAGCTGGCCCTGGAGGCGGTCGAGCTCTACTGCTGGGACCGGGTCGGCTCGGATAACTAGGCCACCAATCGCCTAGCCGGGATTCGCGGCTGGACGCGCTCGCTAGCGTCCGATGGATGGAAGCCGCTGCCGCGACGGCTGAGGCGTCGGGGATCGAGGTTCGCTATGCGACGCCCGCGGGTTGGTGGGTGCTCGGCGTCGCCGTCCTCGGGTCGGCGATCGCGTTCCTCGAGGCCACCGTCACGAACGTCGCCCTCCCGACCATCGCGCGCGACCTCGGCACCGGCGTCAGCGGCCTTCAATGGGTGCTGAACGGCTACCTGCTGACGCTCGCGGCGCTGATCCTGCTCGGCGGGTCCCTCGGCGACCGCTACGGCCGCCGCCGCCTCTTCGTCATCGGCGTCACCTGGTTCACCCTCGCATCGGCGGCGTGCGCCTTCGCCCCGAGCGTCGGCGTTCTGATCGCAGCTAGGGTGGTCCAGGGCATCGGCGGGGCGTTGCTGACGCCTGCCAGCCTCGCGATCATCGAGGCGACGTTCCACCCCGACGACCGCGGCCGCGCCATCGGCGCATGGTCGGCATTCACCGGCATCGGTGCGGCCGTCGGGCCGCTCCTCGGCGGCTACCTCATCGATGCCGTCTCCTGGCGGGCGATCTTCTTCATCAACCTGCCGATCGGCGCACTCGTCGTCGCGATGGCGCTGCGCCGGATCCCCGAGACGCGCGATCCCACCGTCCACGGGCGGATCGACGTCCTCGGGTCGGTGCTCGCGGCCCTCGGGCTCGGCGGCCTCACGTTCGCTCTCATCCAGGGAGCGGCCGGAATGGCTGCTTGGGCGATCGTGCTCGCCTCGGCGCTCGGCGCTGGGGCGCTGCTGGTCTTCATCGGCGTCGAGCGCCGGGCCGAGAGCCCGATGCTCCCCCTCGAGATCTTTCGCTCGCGCCAGTTCACCGCGGCGAACCTCCTCACCTTCGTCGTCTATGGCGCGCTCGGCGGCGTCTTCTTCCTCCTCGTCGCCGTTCTCCAGACGACCCTCGGCTACACGCCGCTCGCCGCCGGCGCTGCCTCCCTCCCGATCACGGCCCTCATGCTCGCCCTCTCCTCGCGTGCCGGCGCGTGGGCGCAGCACCATGGCCCCCGCCGCCCATTGACCCTTGGCCCGATCCTGATCGCCGTGGGCATGGTGCTGATGTCACGCATCGGACCCGGCTCGACCTACCTCGGCACGATCCTCCCGGCGGTCATCGTCTTCGGCCTCGGGCTCTCGGTCACCGTCGCGCCGATCACGGCCACGGCCCTCGCTGCCGCGGACGCCCGCCACTCGGGCGTCGCCTCGGGCGTCAACAACGCGGTCTCGCGGACGGCCCAGCTCGCCGCCGTCGCGATCCTTCCGCTTCTCGCCGGCATTTCGGGCTCCGCGTTCAACGACCCGACGGCGATCTCAGACGGCTTCACGACCGCGATGTACATAAGTGCCGGCGCGGCCATCGTCGGAGCCGTCATCGCGTGGACGATGATCAGCGACGATGTTCTCGAGCGCGGCCCGAAGTACGACCACGACCACGACGAGGAGCACTGCACCTATTGCGCGGTGGCGGGCACGCCGCTGCGCGAGCGGGCGGAGGCGCCTGTGCCGGCCTCAGCCCGCTGAGAGGGCCGCCTCGACCTCGGCGATCGCCTGCTCGGCGTCGCGGAAGTGGACCGCGCTCATGCCCGAGCTCGCGCGCGGCGTCGCAGTTGATCTCGACGTCGTCGACGAACAGCACAGCCTCCGGCGCGATTCCTCCGAGACGCTCCAGCGTGAGCTCATAGATCCCGGGCTCGGGCTTCCGCATGCTCACGAAGGCGGAGTCGACCACGACCTCGAAGATCTCATCGACCGGCAGCATCGAGCGCCACAGCGGCTCCCACTCGCGCACGTTGTTGGTCAGCAGCGCCATCCGGTAGCCGCGGCTCGCGCAGGCTCCGCATCAGCTCGATCATTCGGCTCGTTCGGGTCGCAGGGCGTCGAAGTAGATCTCCTTGAAGCGGTGGAGCTCGGGCTCGTGCCCCAGCTCGGCGGCGAGCTCGGTGCGAAGCGAGGAGAGGAAGTCCTCCTCGGTGATGCGACCGCGCTCGAGCTCGAAGAGGGGATGCTCGCCGTCGCGCTCGGCGATGCGGCCCATCGCCCGGCCGAGAGCCTCGGACGGGATGCCGGTCTGGTCCTGAAAGGCGGCGAACGAGCGCAGGAGCGGCGTCGTCAGGACACCGCCGAAGTCCGAGACGATCGCCTCGATCGCCATCAGCCCGGCCGCACGTCACCAGCCGACCGGTGCCCCGACGTCTCGCCCGGAAGCGCATGGCGAGCGCCGTGTCGGCCGCCCTTCGACCGCCGGTGCGCTCGCCGGCCATCCGCCGGGGAAGCGAGTCCGCCTTCTCGTAGATCTCGACGCCGACGCGCCGCGGCAGCCCCGCCGGGTCGTACTCCACGGAGAGGAGCGTCTCGTCGACGACACCGGCTCACCGCCGAGGACCAGCAGCCCGGCCACGGCCTCCTCGCCGTGGCCGCCGGCGCCCGCCGGTCGCAGGGCGGCGAGCGCCGAGCAGCCGACGCCGTCGTCGAAGGAGGCCGTGAGCATCCGTCGCGAGCTCCCAGCGGGTCGCGTCCAGGCCCGACGGGAATCGCGAGGCCCGCTTCCCCGCTCTCGCCGCGAGAGCCGCGTCGAGGTCCCACTCGACGGCGGTCGCGCCGTCGAGCTCCGAGCCTCACGCGTGCGGCCGTCACCCACGGGGCTGCCCCGGCGGAAGCTCGGGTTCGGTCTCGTCGACCTCGCGCGCCGTCCCCTCGACGTCGTAGTCCGCCGCGGGGCGACGGCGGCCGGGCCCGCCGGCGAGAAGACCGCCGCCGGGCGTCGCGATCACGATGCGGCGGCGGGCGAGGCGGGCGACGATCCCGCGGAAGATCGCCCGCGTGAAGGGGGATCAGCAGCGCGAGGCCGATGACATCGCGTGATGAACCCGGGCGCGAGCAGGAACGCGCCGCCGACGATGATCATCGCGCCGTCGAACACCTCGCGGCCGGGCACGCGCCCCTCGGCGAGCGCCTGGTTGAAGCGCGCCCACGCCTGGCGGCCCTGCGAGCGCGCGAGGGCGGCGCCGACGAAGCCGTCGAGGATCAGCAGGGCGATCGTCGGCAGCACGCCGATCGCCTCGCCGACCTTGATGATCACGTAGATCTCCGCGATCGGCAGAACGATGAAGATCAGCACCAAAAGGAGCGGCATTCCCTACGATGATTCCATGGTCGCTGTGACAGAGGACGCCGTCTACGAGGCGCTCGAGGAGGTGATCGACCCCGAGCTCGGGCTCGACTTCGTCTCCCTCGGCCTCGTCTACGACGTCGAGATCGAGGGCCCGAGGTCTTCGTCACCTTCACGCTCACCACCCCCGCCTGCCCGATCGGCCCCCAGGTCACCGAGCAGATGCGCGAGTTCGTCGGCGAGCATCGACGGCGTGGACAAGGTCCACCCGAAGATGATCTTCGACCCCCCGTGGTCCCCGGAGATGATGTCCGAGGACGCCAAGTTCGCGCTGGGGTTCTAGGGGCGGATCAGCGGGTCACTCACGGTCGTCACCTCGCTGAGTCTCAGCCGGCGTTTGGCGACCGACGGACGCTTTGGACGGTCGGACGTGGATCGTCACAGGTACGGCGGGAACGGCCGCATCGCGGTAGGGTTCCGCCCAGTGTCGGCGCCAACGTGAACATCGGGCGGCCGAAGATGCGGCAGGGAGTCATTGTCGTGGTGATTGCGCTCGGCCTTCCCACCGCAGCGCCCGCGGCCGCTCGTGTCCTCCGCGTCGGCGCCTACCACGGCGTCAAGGGCCAGTACGACACGATCCAGTCGGCGGTCGACGCGGCGAAGAAGGGCGACTGGATCCTCGTCGCCCCCGGCGACTATCACGAGCGCGGGGACCGCACCCACAAGCCGAAGGGCGACGTGCCGCCGAGCGGGGTCCTGATCCGGACCCCGAACCTACACATCCGAGGGATGGACCGGAACAAGGTCGTCGTCGACGGGACCAAGCCCGGGTCGCCCGAGTGCAGCTCGAAGAAGGGCGACCAGGACTTCGGCGCCAAGAAGGGGGGCAAGGCGCAGGGCCGGAACGGCCTCGTGGCCTATAAGGCCGACAACGTGAACATCCAGAACCTCACCGCCTGCAACTTCCTCACTGGAGCCGGCAGCAGCGGCAACGAGGTCTGGTGGAACGGCGGCGACGGCAGCGGTCAGATCGGGCTCGGGCCGTTCCGGGGCACATATCTGAACGCGACCACCACGTTCTACAACGGCACCGACACCGCCGCCGGATACGGCATCTTCTCGAGCAACTCCAACGGCCCGGGCGTCTGGGCACACGACTACGCCTCGAACTTCGACGATTCCAACTACTACATAGGCGCCTGCCGGCGGGTCTGCAACCAGACGATGAATCACGACTGGTCGCAGTTCAGCGCCCTCGGATACTCCGGGACCAACTCGGGTGGCCAGCTTGTCGTCAAGAACTCGGAATTCGACCACAACAAGGACGGGTTCGACACCAACAGCCAGAACAACGATGACTCGCCGTCACCGCAGGACGGGCGCTGCGCCGGCGGAAAGACGAGCCCGATCACGGACACGGTCTCGTGCTGGGTCTTCATGAAGAACAACGTCCACGACAACAACAATCCGGACGTCCCGGGCCGGGGAGCCGCCAGCCAAGGCCCGGTCGGGACCGGGATGTCGATCGCCGGTGGGCGCTTCGACACCATCATGAACAACACGTTTACTCACAACGGGTCGTGGGGGGTTCTGCTCGTCCCCTACCCCGACGACGAGACGCCCCCGCCGGGTCAGCACTGCCAGGGCGGCGATCCGAACGTCCTGCTCGCCTTCGGCTTCGACTGCACGTACGACGACTGGGGCAACCAGATCTGGAACAACAAGTTCTCCGACAACGGCTTCTATGGAAACCCGACCAACAGCGACATCGGCGAGCTGACGGTCCTCAGCGGTAACCCGATCAACTGCTACCGGGGCAACAAGACGCCGGACGGCACCTCGCCGCCGGACGTCCAGACCACGAACACGACCTGCGGCCAGGCGGGAACCGCCAACGCGAACCTCCAGCTCCTCACGGAGGCCGCGTGCAACTCGGAGGTCGACACTTCGCTCTGCCTGCCGACCGACCACTACCCGCGCGGAACCAAGGTCGTGATGCACCCGCTGCCGACCAAGAAGCTGCCAACGATGCCGAACCCGTGCCAGAACGTTCCGAACGACCCTTGGTGCAAGGGGAAGGAGAAGCGCGGCTGACGCGCGGCTGAACCGTGCTCGGACAGAACTCGTCTCGTCAACTCCTTCTCACGGCCAACACGACCAATGTCACCACGGTCTTTCGCTGCGTGACCACGGCGACCAACTGAGGATGGCCTAGCGCGAGACTGCGCGAGCAGGCCCTGCTTTTCGAGGAGCCCCACCGAAGTCCGAGGAATACGCGCGGGGCAACTCCGGCCTCACGGCCTCGCGGTCGGCGTCAAGGGGCACGGCCCGTTCTTCTGCGCCGGCGACTCGGCGATCGACCCGACTTCGCGGCACCTGCCCTACGGCGACTCGATCAGGTTTGGGCGCTTCCGGCATACGAGCCTCCGTAGCGGCACGCGATGCGTCAACCGGGGATCGACCCACGGCTTCAAGTTGTCGCGGACGGTCACTTGGCGCTTCTAACTGCTCGCGGCTACCTCGAATCGCATAGCCGCGGCTCCCCCATCGACCGGGCTCGTCGATCGTCGCCCGCCCCCCGGAAGCCTCCTCAGCCAGTCGCATAGTCTCGCCGGGCTGCCTCGAGGAGGCAAGCCATTGCCGTTGACTTCGGCGTCCAGCCGCGGTGCTTTCGATCAAAGGGGCTTCGCGTCTGCTCGCCGGGCATTCGCCAACCGCGCGGTTCGCTAGTTGTTTGACCAGGCCCCGAAGTCGTCAGGCGAAGTGCGAATGAGCCCGGGCCATGTCCGCCGGCGCTGTTAAGGTTCTGCAAGCAAAATGAGGGTCCCGCAAGGACGCGGAGCGTGAAGTGCGACCGGAGGTCTTCTCATGATGCGGGGGAAGCGAATCAGATGGCGGCGAATCCTTGGCGTGGCCGCGCTGGGAGCGGTCGCGCTGGCGGCCTTGCTCGGCGGACTTGGCTCGGCCGCTGGGCAGGGCTGGCCCTCCGCCCGCCCGCGTCGCCGGTTGCAACGTCTTCCCGCCCTTCCGCGGCGGGCCCCATGCGCCGCAAGCCGGAAACGAGACCGCCTGGAATCAGAACATCTCGCACGCCCCAAAGGTCTCCCCGATCGACCCGCTACATCCACCGGATTCTCAGCCTCAACGCCAGCCAGACCATCCAGCCCGCCCTTGGCCGCTGGCGCGCCCCCTTCGCGGTCGTCGGGCGCCACCAGCGAAAGGTGAAGGTCAACGTTTCCCCCTGGCGCCGTCAGAGCGACTTCGGGCCAGCGCCGATCCCGAGAAACGCGCCGATGCCCGCAAACCCCGATCAGGCACGTCCTCGTTCTTCAGCGCGGCACCTGCCGCCTTTACGAGATGTTCGCAGCCACCTATCTCGGCGGCAAGGGGCAGCGCTGGCACGCCGCCTCGACCGCGCGCTTCAACCTCGGCTCGACCAATCGCCGCAGGGATGGCTGGACATCCGCCAACGCCGCCGGCCTTCCCATCCTGCCGGGCGTCATCCGCTACGGGGAGGTCAGAATGGCCGCATTCGGCACGCGATTGCGGTCACCTTCCAGACCACCCGCCGCGCCTACATCCACCCGGCGACCCATTTCGCCTCGAGCTCCTGCGACCGAGGCCTGCCGCCGATGGGCCTTCGCCTGCGCCTCTCGCATGGCTACTTCGCCCACAACCTTCACCGCTTCCGGCGCGGCAGCCAGTCGCGCGCGATCTTCGTCGCCCTCTATCGGTACGGGCTGATTACCTCCGACAACGGGGGGAACTGGGGGATCACCACTGACCGGTCGAAGCACTGGCGGGATGGGCAGCTCAATCGGGTGAAGAGCATCCCGGGCCGGGCGTTCATCGTCGTCAAGGCGGGGCGTATCCACACACCCTGTTAGACGCCGCCGCGATCCACGGTTTTCCGCGTGCTCATCGACCACGTCATCTACGCCACCGAAGACCTCGATCGCGCCGCGGCACGCATCGAGGCGGATCTCGGTCTCGTGGCCGTATCCGGCGGGCGCCACGAAGGGCTCGGGACGCACAACCGGATCGTTCCGCTCGGCGGCGGCTATCTGGAGCTCATGGCGGTTGCGGATCGGGCGGAAGCCGCGGGCTCCGAGCTCGGGCGGCGGCTACGGAGCCGCTTGGACGCCGAGGGCGACGGCGTTTTCGCGTGGTGCGTCGCCGTCGATGACATCGAGCGGGAGGCTGAGAGGCTTGGAACGGTGGTGATGGCGGTAGCGCGGGAGGGCCTGACCGCGCGGCTCACCGGCCTCGACGAGGCGCTTGCCGAGCCGTCGCTCCCGTTCTTCATCGCCCGCGACCCCGGCGTGCCCGACCCGGGCGCCGGCGGCGATGCCGGCGGGATCAGCTGGGTGGAGGTCTCGGGGGACCGCGAGGGGGTCGAGCGACGGCTTGGAGGCGCGGAGCTGCCGCTTCGCTACGCGGATGGCCCGCCCGGCGTCCTGGCGATGGGCATCGGCGAGCGCGAGTTGCGGGGCTAGGGCCGGCTCTCCCTTGCTCCGGCTCGCGCGGCGGTAGAGTCAGCATCGAGAGGAGGAGGAGGAGGCATGCAGCAGCTCTCGTCGCTTGACGCGCAGTTCCTGGCTCTCGAGTCAGACCGCAACTACGGGCATGTCGGGTCGCTCGCGATCCTCGATCCCTCGACGACCAAGAGCGGCGAGGTGACGATCGAGGAGCGTCCGCGAGCGGCTCGCGACAGCGGCTGCATCTCATCCCGCCGTTCACCTCCCGCCTGGCGAAGGTGCCCCTCGACCTCGACTGGCCCTACTGGGTCCGCGACGACCATTTCGACCTCGGCTACCACTGCCGCGAGCTCGCGCTTCCGAAGCCGGGGAGCATGGAGCAGCTTCGAGAGCAGGCGGCGCGCATCTACTCGCGCCGGCTCGACCGCTCGCGGCCGCTATGGGAGCTCTACCTGATCCACGGCCTCGAGGGCGGGCGCGTGGTGCTGATGACGAAGATCCATCACGCCGCCGTCGACGGCATGTCGGGCGGGGAGATCATGACCATGCTCTACGACCTGACGCCCGAGCCCCGCGAGGTCGAGCCGCCCACCGCCGACGACGGGCCGGTCGAGCATCCCGGCACCGGCGAGATGCTCATGCGCGGCGTGGTCGCGTTCCCGCGCTACCCGTTCATCGCCGCGAGCCGCTTCACGCGCCTGCTCCCGCACATCGACGTGCTGCCGTCGCTCCTCGGCCTGCCGGGGACCGAGACCGCGAGCCGCACGCTCTCGCGGGTTCGCCGGCGCCTCGGCGACTCCAACACCGAGCTGATCGAGCGGCCGCGGATGCGGGCGCCGAAGGGGCCCTACGGCGGGCGGGTCTCGCCGCACCGGATCTTCGGGATCGGCTCGACCTCGCTCGCCGACGTGAAGAGGGTGAAGAACCACTTCGGGGTCAAGGTCAACGACGTCGTCGTCTCGCTCGTCGCGGGCGCCCTGCGCGACCACCTCGCGCGCCACGACGAGCTCCCCGATGAGCCGCTCCTGGCCCAGATCCCCGTGTCGGTCCGGACCGACGAGGAGCGCGGGACGTTCGGCAACCAGGTGTCGATCATGGTCGTGCCGATCCCGACGCACCTCGACGACCCCGCCGAGCGCCTTCGCTTCGCCCACGAGAAGCTCTCGGTTGCCAAGGACCGCCACAAGGCGCTGCCGGCGAAGGCGCTGCGCGACGCGACGACCTTCGTGCCGCCGGCGCTCCACACGCGCGCGTCGCGTGCGCTGACCGAGCTCAGCGGCAGCCGGTTCGCGCGGCCGCTCTTCAACGTGATCATCTCGAACGTCCCCGGCCCGCCGATGGACATCTACAGCGACGGCGCGCGGCTCGAGGCCCTCTACCCGCTGTCGATCATCGCCGACGGGACCGGGCTCAACGTCACGATCATGAGCTACCGCGACTCGATCGACATCGGCATCACGGCCGATCGCGAGCAGACGCCCGACGTGCAGACGATCGTCGACGGCATGCGCGAGGAGCTGGCTGCGCTCGTCGCGCTGTGCGGTGAGGGCGAGGGATCCCTTCGCGAGCCGGCGGCCGTCGACGCTTAGTCGGCCGATCGCTCGACCCGCGCCAGTGCCTGCGCCATGTCGCTCCCGAGGTCGGCCCCCTCGAGGTCGATAGCGGGCGGGAGCTCGAGGTGGAGGTCGGCGGAGGGGTCGAGCTCGACGCGCGCTTTCCGCGCGCGACAGCCGAGAACGTGGCCGCCCTGGCGGCGATCCGAGGAGATGAAATGAAGGTGGTAGCCAGGGACCTCGATCCCCTGCGCGTAGGCCGGGAAGCGGAAGCCCACGATCGTCCCCTCCACATCGACGAGGTCGAAGACGTGCTGCTCGGCGATCACCTCCGTGAGCGGGCGGTACGGCGGTTGCTGCCTGGGCACCGACCGAGCCTCGATGCGCTCGAATTCCCCCTCGATGCGAATCGCGCAGGCGGTGGCATCGGCCGGGAGGCGCGGCTCGATCCGGGCCGTCAGACCCTCGTAGGAGTCCGCGCCCGACATCTCGAACGCGTTGTCCGGCGCGAACCAGACGACGACCGCGAAGGGCGTTTTCGCCTGCGGGTCGAGCTCCGAGACGCGACCGTCGACGGACGCGCGGTAGAACCTGCCGTCGACCGCGATCATCTCCCCGTCGAGGGCGTTGACGGTCCCGAGGCCGAGATCGCCGTGGTCCGCGAGCTCGGCGAAGGTCAGGTCGCCGTCGTACGCGCCGTCCAGAAGGGCGCCGATCGTGGAGGCCTGGAACAGCACGTGCGGCTCGTGCTCGGCGTGTAGGTCCCGCCGTCGCATCGACTCGACGTGCAGCGAGCGGATGAGGTCCCTGTCGATCACGCCTCGGCGACCTCGGCGGCCCGTACGGGCGCGGGCGTCAGCGCGGCCGCCACGATCACCAAGGCGAATGCCGCCATCCGCGCGAGCACGCCGAGCGCGCTGCCGGGCATCGGCTCGGCGAAGACGATCGGCCCGGCGGCGATCGTGACGACGTTCGCGGCGACGCTCGTGACGGCGATCACCGGCACGGCGCGGCCGAGCTGAAGGCTCCGCGCCGAGACGACCATGCCGGCGAACGAGGCGAGCGCGATGACCACGGCGAGCGGGTTAGCAAGACGGCGCCCACACCGTCGCCCAGGCTGCCGCTGAGCGCCTTGATCGAGGTGTCTGAGGCGGCCCACAGGAGCCCCGCGGAGGCGCCGAGCAGCACGCCCCGCCGCGGGCCATCCGGCGCCAAGACGGCGAGGGCGAGACCGCCGAGGCCGGCGACCGCGATATACGGGACGAGGCGGCTCGTCTCGTAGTCGGCGTGGGCGCTGTGCGCGCCGTCGCCGATCGTTGCGGCGAGGAAGGCGAGGCCGGCGGCCGCCAGGGCGACGCCGATCCACTCGCGTCGCGTCACCTCGTGGGCGAACAGGCGGTCGGCCGTGACCGTCAGCAGGACGAGGCCACCGGCGATCACGGACTGCACGAGCGAGATCGGGGCCAGCGCAAGCGCGCCGACGTGTAGGCCCCAGGACGCCGTGGCGATCACCAGCCCAAGCACGTAGGCCCCGGAGCCGAGCAGCATGATCGTGCTGCCGATCGGCTTCGACATCGCCACCGGAGGCGAGGCGGCCGCGCCCCGGTGCTTGTAGAGGAAGCCGACGACCGACGTGAACGCCGTTGCGACGGCCAGGGCCAGCCCGACCGCTACCGAGAGGCTCACGGAGGCGGCCTCAGGCTGCGTGGCGGGTCGTCCCCGCCGTCGGCGGGAGCGGGTGAGTCCGGAGGCCGGCTCGGCGTCGATCTCGCGCTCGAGCTCGATCGCGCGGATCGCGTGCTCGTCCGGGAGCTTCGCGAGCACCTCGTTGATCACGGCGTGGACCTCGCGCTCGTCGTGCCCGAAGTCGTCGAGCAGCGAGCGCAGTGCGGTGTGCGTGATCTTGAGCTGCGCCGGGGTCAGCTCGAGGTGGTAGCGGAACGGCATCGCGGGCCGCTCGTCGGTCGAATCCGGGCTCATTGCAGGGCGCAATGGTACGGCTACGATTCCGGTCATGGTGGGAAAGCGCGCCCCGCGCGCAATCGGCTTCGCCGTACTCGCTCTGACGCGGGGGCGTGGCTGGCGCAGTCGCGCCGCTCGCCGAGCACGCGCCTCACCGCCGGCGGTCGCCGGACGCGCCGTCGTCGAGCACGTGGCGCGATCGCCCGAGGCGGTGCGGACTACTGGACCGCGGCGCGGATGCGGGACGGCGACGCCCGTCTCCAGCAGCCGTCCGCGGCCGGCGCTTCGGCCGCGACCGACGAGCGCGCCGCCGCCAGCCGCCGCACGATCGCGACGCGCCTTGCCCACATCAAGCGGCGTCCGACGCGGACGAGCGGCAAGGTCTTCTTCTCGGCCGGCATCTTCGACTACCAGTGCTCGGGCACCGCCGTGCGCTCGCCGAGCCGAAGCCTCGTCTTCACCGCCGGCCATTGCGGCTACCTGATGCTGAGCCCGGGCCTCGGAAACGCGGTCCACAACTGGGAGTTCGTGCCCGCCTACGACGACGGACGCGCCCCGTTCGGCCGCTGGCCCGCCAGAGTCGCTCGCCGCGCCGCAGGGGTGGGCGGGCTCGACGCCCCCTCCGGTGATCGGGCCCACCGGCGAGCCGCTCGGCGGCGACTCGCGCTACGACGTCGCGGCCGCGACTGTCGCGACGCGTCGCGGCAAGCCGCTGCAGAAGGTCGTCGGCGGCCGGCGCATCGCCTTCAACGGCGCCGCGCACCAGCAGTACTCCGCGATCGGCTATCCGGCGGCAGCGCCCTTCGACGGCGAGCGCGAGTACGCCTGCAGCTCGGGCTTCCAGGGCTCCGACGCGAGCTTCGAGCCGCCGCGGCCGATCAGCATCTCCTGCGACATGACCGCCGGCGCGAGCGGCGGCGGCTGGCTCGACAGCCGCGGACGGCTCGTCTCGGTGACGAGCTACGGCTACGCCGAACCAGCCCGAACGCGCTCTACGGGCCGTACTTCGGGAGCGCGATCGGCCGCCTTCTACCGCTCGGTGAGGGGCGGCTAGGAGGAGACCTCGGCCGCGGCGACCTCGGCCTCGGCCTCGGCCGCCTCGGCGGCCTCGACCAGCTCCGCGAGCGCCCGCTCGATCGCCGTCGCGACCACGCCGACGTCGTCGACCGCGTCGTAGTCGGCGAGCAGGCCGAAGTTGACCTCGCCGTTGTAGCTCATCACCGCGAGGAACAGCGCCTGGTTCGGGGGCAGGAACCCGACGGGGAAGATGTCCTCGAGCTCGCGGCCGAGCACGTAGAGCGGCATCTGCGGTCCGGGAACGTTCGTCACGACGACGTTGAAGAGGCGGGTCGAGAAGTTGATGCGCGCGGCCTGAGCGAGCAGGGTGGGCGGCGCGAAGTCGTTGAAGCGCGAGATCACCTCCGCGCCAACCGCCTGCTTCGAGCGCTTCACGTCGCCCATCGACTCCGAGGCCTTGCTGCAGTCGAGCGACGGGATCCTCGATGTAGACGGGCAGCGAGGCGCGGACGGCCGCGATCCGGTTGCCGAGCTCACCGTGCTCGTCGGAGGCGCGGATCGATACGGGCACCTGCGCTCGCAGCTCGAGCCCTTCGGTGCGGACGCCGCGACCGTGGAGCCAGGCGCGAAGAGCGCCGCTCACGACGGCCAGCACGACGTCGTTGACCGTGCCGCCGAAGGCGTTCTTGACCCGCTTGAAGTGCGCGAGGTCGGAGCGCACCCACTCGAAGCGCCTGTGCGAGCCGATCGGGACGTTGAGCGGGACGTCGGGAGCCGGGTTTGCGAACGCCCATCCGAGCTCGCCGACGCCCTCGAGGGCCTCGGTGACCTTCGAGACCGCTCGCTCGGGGTGCTCGATCGCGCGCTCGACCCGCCGTGCGATCCCGATGCGGCGCCTTCGCGAGCTCCTCGACGCCGCGGGCGAGCATGGCCGCCTGCGACGGCTCCGGATCCGCGACCCAGGCATCCTCCGTCTTCGATCGGCTCGGGCACCGGCTGCAGGTCGAAGAGAACGGTCGCGATGTCGACGCCCGAGACGCCGTCGACGAGCGCGTGGTGGGTCTTCGTCGAGCAGCGCGAACCGCTTGCGGGTCAGGCCCTGTACGAGCCACAGCTCCCAGAGCGGCTTCGAGCGGTCGAGCTGCTGCGAGAAGATCCGCCCGGTCATCCGCCGCAGCTGCTCCTCCGAGCCGGGGGCGGGCAGGGCCGAATGGCGGACGTGGTACTCGAGGTTGAAGGTGGGGTCGTCGGTCCAGAAGGGCCGGCCCGTCTGCGCCGGCGGGTAGGCGAGCTTCTGCCGGAAGCGGGGCACGAGGTGGAGGCGCGAGCGGACGTGCTCGGCGAGGTCGTCGTAGGAAGGGGGAGGGCCCTCGAAGATCATCACCCCGCCCACGTGCATGTGGGCGGATGCGCTCTCGTTGGTCAGGAACGAGACGTCGAGCGCGCTGAGGCGGTCCATGTGGTGCTGGGCCATGGATCAAACCTAACGCAACGGTCGCGGCGCTATTCGTCGTCGTCGTGCCAATCGACGGCAAACACCTCGTGCTCGCCCGGCAGGCCCTTCAGCTCGACGCTCCGCGGCATCGGAGAACTTGAAACCGTTCTCGTCTCCCACCTGCTCCCGCACCGGCTCGGAGACGAGGATCTCGCCGCCCTCGGCCTCGGCGGCCACCCTCGCCGCATAGGCGACGTTGCGCCCGAACAGGTCGCCATCCTTCGCGACCGCCTGTCCGACGTGGATGCCGATCCGCACCTTGATCGGGGTCTTTCGAAGGCGCCGGTTTCCCTTCGCGATCGCCCGCTCGACGTCCACCGCGCATCTGACCGCGTCCTCGGCGTCCGCGAACGCGATCATGAAGCCGTCCCCCTGCGACTTGACGATGTGCCCATCGTGGCGCCCGGCGCTCTCGCGGACGATCCGATCGTGGGCTCCGAGGACCCTGAGCCATTCGTGGTCGCCGAGCTCCTCGTTGAGCGCCGTCGAATCCTCGATGTCCGAGAAGGCCATGGCCACCGTCCCGTCGCTTGCCGCGAAGCGGCGGATCTCCGGCTGCTCGTCCTGGGCCCAGCCCGCGATCTCCGCCACCGACCCTCGGAGCGCCGGGCCGAGCCCCTGTTCGCGGACCCGCGCGGCCGTCTCGACCATCACCTTGGCGGCCGCGCCGGCCGTGGCGAGGAGATCGCCGCCGCCGCTCCCCTCCGCCTGGCGGCGCATCGCCTCCTCCTCGCGACGGCGCTCCTCCGCGATTCGTTCCCGGCGCCGCCGCCACAGGAAGTAACCGCCGCCCGCCACGAGCGCGAGCGCCACGACGATGATGATGATGAGGGCAGCGGTGGACACGGGCGGGCGGGGCGGCCGATTCTAGGCCCGCGAGACGCGAGAGACGAATAACGCCGGTTACACGAGAAATTCGTCACTCGGCGACAATCGGGCGCTTCATGCCCCGGCTGCCACTGGTATGGCCTCCCTCGCTGCCCTCTTCGCGCTCTCGTCCTGCGGGGACGGTGGGGGGAGCGCCGACAACGCCCGCGCGCGCCTTCAACGCAGCGCGCGCCTTCCGCGACCTTCGCGCCGAGGTGGCGCTCGGCCCGCGCCCCGCCGGCTCGGCGGCGAACCGCCGTGACGCGCGGCTGATCGCACGGCGGCTCCGGGACGCGGGCGTGCAGGACGTTCGGATCCAACGCCCCTGGCGCAACGTGGTCGGACGCATCCCGGGGTCGCAGCCGGGCGCCGTGGTCGTCGGCGCCCATCGCGACACGAAGGACATCCCCGGGTTCGTCGGCGCGAACGACGGCGCCTCCGGCGTGGCAGTCCTCCTCGAGCTCGCTCGTGACCTCCCGAACCCGGCCCCGGGGCCCTCGGTCGACCTGGCCTTCTTCGACGCCGAGGAGTCTCGCGGCGCTTCGAGCTCCGCCCGCGCCTTCGAGCGCACGGGCGACCGCGGCTCGCGGCAGTACGTGCGCTACGCGGCCGCCGCCGGCCGCCAGGGCTCCCCGCCGCTGCGCTCGATCAGGGCGATGGTGCTCTTCGACATGGTGGGCGACTGCGACCTGCGCATCCCCTTCGAGGCCTCCTCGAGCCCCGCCCTCTATCGCCGCTTCCTGGGCGCAGCCGGCCCGAACGGGCCGTTCCGGGGGACCACGCCACGGATCCTCGACGACCACACGCCGTTCGAGCGCGCGGGGATCCCGGCGGTCGACCTGATCGACTTCGACTACGGCCCCGGGCCGTCCCCCGGCGCCTACTGGCACACGCGCAACGACGACCTCGCCCACGTCTGCGCGGGCAGCCTGCGCGCGGTCGGCGCGGCCTCCCTCGCCGCAATTCCGAAGATTCGCTAGCGCCGAAACCCAGGCGGCGCGCGGCTACCCTTTGACCATGCCGGCCACCGCTGCAAGCGCGCCGCGACGCGTGCTGCTCGCCTCGCCGCGCGGCTACTGCGCTGGCGTCGACCGAGCCGTGCAGACGGTCGAGCAGGCGCTCGACCTCCACGGGCCGCCCGTCTACGTTCGCAAGGAGATCGTTCACAACAAGCACGTCGTGCAGGAGCTCGCCGCGCGGGGCGCGATCTTCGTCGAGGAGGAGACCGAGGTGCCGGAGGGCGAGCTCGTCGTCTTCTCCGCGCACGGCGTCGCCCCGAGCGTTCACGAGAACGCCGCCGCCCGCGGCCTCCGCACGATCGACGCGACCTGCCCGCTCGTGACCAAAGTCCACGTCGAGGCCCGCAAGTTCGCCGACGAGGGCTACACGATCGTCCTCATCGGCCACGAGGGCCACGAGGAGGTCGAGGGCACCACCGGCGAGGCGCCGAAGAGCATCGTGCTCGTTCAGACCGTCGACGACGCCGACGAGCTCGAGGTCGACGATCCCGAGCGGATCGCGTACATCACCCAGACCACGCTCTCGGTCGACGAGACCACGGTGATCATCGACCGCCTCAAGGAGCGTTTCCCGGCGATCGTCGGCCCGAAGTCCGACGACATCTGTTACGCGACCACGAACCGCCAGATCGCCGTGAAGCAGCTCGCCCGCGAGTGCGACCTCGTGCTCGTGATCGGCTCGACCAACTCGTCGAACTCGAACCGCCTGGTCGAGGTGGCGCGCGAGCACGGGGCGGCCTCGCACCTGATCGACAACGCGGGCCAGGTGGACGAGGCTGGCTCGAGGGCGTCGAGACCGTGGGCATCACGTCGGGCGCGAGCGCCCCCGAGGAGCTCGTCGAGCGGCTCGTCGAGTTCTTCGTCGAGCGCGGGGCGGAGGAGGTCGGCGAGCTGCGCACGGTCGACGAGGACGTGCGGTTCATGCTCCCGAAGAAGATCCGCGCCCAGCTCGCCGGTGGCGGCTGAGGCGCGGCAGGGGGAGCTCACTCGCCGCCGACCTATGCGGCCTGAGGAATGTCGAAGAGGCGCGTGACGGTCGCAGCGAACATGAGGTCGCCGCGCACGGAGAGCTTCCCGCTCATGAACTGCATCACCGGGTTCGCGTTCCCGGTGACGATCTTGCAGAACGTGAGCGAGTCCATCTGAAGGCTGACGCGCGGCTCCGCGTCGCTGTCCTGCGAGACCTCGCATCGGCCGTCGGCGATTCGCACGACGTAGCGGTCGTAGTCGGCGCCGCCCGGCCGCCCGATCCGCCACGCGATCGTGGCGTTGGTCCCGGCTGCCGCCCGACCGTTGAAGCGGTCCGGCATGCGCCGGAAGACCTCGCTGATGACGACGTCGCGAAGCGGCCCCTCCATCGCGGCGGCGAGCTTGTCGTCCGGAGTCAGCTTGAACAGGAGGGCCATGAGCTCGGTGTCGAAGATCTCCGGGTCGATGCTCGCCGGGTCGATCGCCGTGATGTCGAACGCGCCGGCGCCCACCTTGCGCAGGAGCCGCTTCGCCGTCTCCGGGCCGGCGGCCCGCACGAGGGCGCCCAGCACCTCTCCGTCGAGCCCGCTGAGGAGCTCCTCGAGCTCGGCGGGGCCCAGCTCCTCGACGAATTGCTGGAGCTGCTCGGGATCGAGCGACTCCGGGTCGACCTCGCCGCCCAGCGCGGGCGGGGCCGCTGGTTCCTCGGTCATTCTACGCCTCCTATCCCGGTATGAGAAGATTCCTACCCCGTGGTAGAAAAGACCCTACCAGAGAGTAGGAACAGGGAACGCGCAGCTCACCTCGGTCCCGAGCGGCGCCGGCCGATGGTCCTCGACGCGGCTCTGCGGCTCTTCGTGGAGCGCGGGTACCGCGGCACCTCGATGGAGGCGATCGGCGAGGCCGCCGGGGTGACGAAGCCGGTCGTCTACGAGTGCTACGCGAGCAAGGAGGACCTCTTCGGCGCGCTGCTGGAGCGCGAGGAGCGGCGCCTGCTCGAGGCTGTCGCCGCCGCCCTGCCGCGCGACGCCTCGGAGGACGACGTGGAGGGGCTTGCCGTCGGCGCGTTCAAGGCGCTCCTCACCGCAGCCGCCGACGCTCCGGACTCGTGGCGAGTCGTCTTCGGCTCCGAGCACGGGGCCGAGCCCGCGGTGGCCCGCCGCTTTCGGGCCGGGCGCGAGACCGTGGTGAGCCAGCTCGCCGCGATGCTCTTGGAGCTATTGCAGGCGCGCGGAGCAAGCGGCGCGGACCGGCTCTCCCCGGCCCTCGCCGAGCTCCTCACCTCCCTTGGCGAGGGCGGAGTGAGGCTCATGCTCGACCCGGCCTCCGACTGGACCGCGGACGAGCTGGGCGAGCTCCTCGGGAAGCTCGCCGCCGGTGCCTTGGGCTACGTCTGAGCCTTGGGCACACCCGGCGCAAAGCTCACGGACCAGATTCGGACGTCCGGACCGGGTTCGATGCGAAGGTGGTGCTCGCCGTGCGATGGGTGAGCCGAGAGCTCGTACAGCCCCGCACCTTCGACGGCGAGCGAGACCGATTCGCCGTCGACGCTGACGGCCATGACGCCCGAACCGTCGGCGCTGACGGCGGCGCCGCCCGCCGCGTAGTCGAGCTCGAGCGCGGGGTCGGCGGAGCTAGTGGTCCACGGGTCCGAGCGGCCTCCTCCCGGGAATACCTCTTCGGTCGGTGCGATGACCGCGGCGCCGGGCGCGTCGGAGGGGCGGATCGGGGCGAGCGGCTCGGGGAGCGCGCCCGCGTCGTTCGTCGAGCGGAGCTCGTCCTGGACGGCGCGCTCCGTCTCCTCGTAGGCGCCCTCCCCGAAATGGAACCAGCGCAGAACGCCGCCGCGCCGCCAGAGGAAGAGCGAGGGCCACCCCTCGCAGCCGTAGTCGTGCCAGATCGCGTATTCGAGGTCGGCCGCGACGGGATGTACGACGCCGAGTCGCGCCAGAGCGCGCGCGAGGCCATCCACGTCGGCGGTGCACGGGAAGCGGGGCGAGTGGACGCCGAGAACGGTGAGGCCGGCATCGCGATATCGCTCATCGAGCGCGATCGCGTACGGGAGCGCCCGCACGCTGTTGAGCTGCGCGAACTCCATGAAGTGGACGAGCACCGGCCCCCGAGCGGTCAGCCGTTCCATGGCGGGAGCCTCGGCGCCCACCCAGGCGGTTCCGGGGGGAAAGGGCGGGGCGGCGATGTCCGCGCGGTTCGGGAGCATCCGCCGATCGTAAGGTGACGGGCTCATGAAGACGCGCGACCGGCTCATCGGCATCGTCCTCGGCGTACTGCTGGGGCTCGGGATCGTCACCGCGTTCGTCTTTCTCGGCAGCGAGTCGACGATCGACGCGCCGGGCGTGAGCGGTTCGACCCCGCAGGCGGCCCCGCCGCTCCCAAAGAAGCACCGGGCCAAGCATGAGGCGAAGCCGAAGAAGGCGCCGGCCAGGCCGTCGCCGCCGCGGGTCGCGACCGTCCGCGTGGTCGGCGGCGCGCCGCCCGCGAGCGGCCCGGCCCACCTCGACTATCCGGCGGGTGACGCGGTCCGTCTGAGCGTCGTCTCGGATCAGACCGTCGATGTCGAGCTGGTCGGCCTCGGACTCTCGGGGACGGTGAAGGCCGGCCAACCGACGCTGCTGGCGTTCAGGGCGAAGAAGCCGGGGAACTACCCGCTCATCCTCACCGCTTCGCACATCGCGGTCGCGCAGATCCGCGTCGGCCAGCCCGCCGCTCCCTAGAATCCGGCGTGCCATGAGCACACGTGCGCTCACGGGTCGTCTCGCGCGCCGAGCCTCGCTCTTGGCACTCGGCGCCCTTGCCGTGCATCAGCTTCGGTACGCGCTCGCCTACGGCGGCGACGCCTCGTCGGCGCTGGCGCGACAGGGCCACTCCTACCTCGGGGACCTCGCGCCGATTCTGGTCGCGCTCGCGTTCAGCCTCGTCTGCGCGCGCCTCATGGCCGCGGCGATTGGACGCCTCGGCCGCGGGTCCGCGCTGCGAGCGAGCTGGCGGGCCGAGTGGATCGCCTTCGCGGCGGCGCTGCTCGCGATCTTCTCGGTCCAGGAGCTCACGGAGGGCGCCCTGGCGGCCGGTCACCCCGGCGGCGTCGCGGCCGTGCTCGCGAACGGCGGGTGGCTCGCCTTCCCGCTCGCGCTCGCGATCGCGGCAATCGTCGCGTGCGTCGACCGTGCGGTGTCGAGGGCGGAACGATCGCTTGTCGCCCGGGCGCTTCGCCCCGCTCATGGGGCTTCGCGGCCGGATGCGGCGCCCCTGCCCGAGGCGCCCACGGTTCTGAGCCTCGCCACTCGCCCCCTGCCATTCGGGCTCGCCCGCCGCCCGCCGCCCGCGCTCCTCTCGGGCTAGTCCACGGCGCCGCCACTGCGAACGGCGGCGCTCGACCGCGCGCGGGCCTCCGCCTCGCGCCCGAAAGGAGCTGTTTCAAGCATGCAATCCAAGAAGGCGGCGCTCGCCGTGGGCGTCGCACTGATCGCCGCGGCGGCGGTCCTCTTCATCGTCCTGGAGGGCGGGTCGGGTTCGCCCCCGATCACGAAGGGCGTGACGGCGATCACTCTGAAGAACGGAGAGCCCGTCGGCGGCGTAAAGGACGTCACGGTCAACAAGGGCGACCGCGTCCGCGTCACCGTCCACTCCGACATCGCCGCCAACGTCGACGTGCACGGCTACGACTTCACGAAGCCGGTGAAGCCGGGCGGCACGGTCTCATACGACTTTCCGGCGACGCTCGCCGGCGAGTTCGAGATGGAGGCGCATCCGGTCGTGCGCGGCGAGGAGCAGGAGGACGGCAACCAACTCGTGGAGCTGAGGGTCAATCCGTGAGGCACCGGGCCCGTCTCGCGGCCGCCGCGACGACCGTCGCGGCGGCCGCAGCGCTCCTCGCGCCGGCGGCCGCTCAGGCGCACGCGCTCGTCGGTCGCAAGGACCTGCCGATTCCGGCCTGGCTCTTCGCGTGGGGCGCTTCGATCGTCCTCATCGTCTCCTTTTTCGTGCTCTCGTTCGCCTGGCACAAGACGAGGTTCGAGGAGGAGGACTGGAAGCCCATCTCCGACCGGATCTCTCGCGCCGTCCTCAATCCATTTCTCCATGCGTTCGCCGGAGCGCTCGGCGTGTTCCTACTCGGCGTGAGCGTCTGGACCGGCCTCTACGGCACCGGCACGCCCGACCTGAACTTCTCGCTCACCTTCCTCTTCGTCACCGCCTGGATCGGGTTCGTCCTCGTGAGCGTGGCCTTCGGGGACGTCTTCCGAGCCTTCAATCCGTGGCGGGCAATCGCCCGCGTTGCCCGCCGGGGTCTCGCCCTGCTCACCGGTCAGGAGCCGCGCCCGTTGCTCCGCTATCCCGAGGGCCTCGGGCGCTGGCCGGCGGCGGCGGGCGTCGCCATCTTCGTGTGGATCGAGCTCGTCTCCGGCGCGAGCGGCTTCCAGGCGGTGGGGGTGCAGCCGCGCACGGCCGCCATCGCCGTCCTGATCTACACGGCGTACACGCTCGTCGCGATGGCGCTGTTCGGGATCGAGAAGTGGCTCCAGCGCGGAGAGACGTTCTCCGTCTACTTCGGCATGTTCTCGCGCCTCTCCGCGCTCGAGGTTCGCGACCGGCGGCTCGGCGTGCGGCGTTGGCTCTCCGGCACGACAAGCTGGGCCACGGTCCCGGGCTCGCTCGCGATCGTCCTGGTGACGATCGGCGGCACGACCTTCGACGGAGCTCAGGAGGGCATCCTCGCTTCGCCGATCTCGGGCGTGGGCAGGCGGCTCATCGACATCGGCCTCGATGGCTCGTTTGCGCTGCGCGTAGACGAGACGTTCTGGCTCGCCGTCACGCTCGCCTTCGTCGCCGCCATCTACTGGCTGGGGATCAGCGGCATGCACCTGGTGCGGGGATCACCGCCCACCCGTGAGCTCGGCCGCCGGTTCACTCACACGCTGATCCCGATCGGTCTCGCCTACGTCGTGGCGCACTACTTCAGCCTCTTCGTCTTTCAGGAGCAGGCGCAGTTCACGTACCTGCTCTCCGACCCGCTGGGCAACGGATCGAACTACTTCGGCACGGTCACGAGCGCGATCGACTACTCCGTGCTGAGCCCCACAGTCGTCTGGTACGTGCAGGTCGCGGCGCTCGTGATGGGCCACGTGACCGGGCTCGTGCTGGCGCACGACCGGGCGATCGCGATCTACGGCGACTCGAAGAAGGCCTCCCTCTCGCAGCGATGGATGCTGCTCGTCATGGTGGGCTTCACGTGCCTCGGGCTGTTCCTGCTATCCCAGTCGAACGGATGATGGTCGCGGTGACGCTTCCTCTCGCCCACCTTCTCCATTGGTACTTCATGCCGCTCTATGCGCTGCCGATCCTGATCGTGCTCTACACCACGATTCGCGAGACGATCCGGCAGCGCAGGGACAAGGAGAAGAAGTGAACGACGGATCCGGCGGCCGGCTGCCGACCGAGACGGCGCTGCGCCGCGGCGGCGCAGCGATCGCGATCGCGGGCCTCGGCGTCGCCACCTACATCGCGATCGCCGACGCGTCGAGTGGCTCGCCGGTCTGCCTCGCCGGCGGACACGGCTGCGAGACAGTGGCCAGCAGCAAGTACTCCCATCTGGCGGGCGTCAACGTCGCGGTCATCGGCATCGCGGGCTATGCGCTCCTGCTGGTGAGCGCCGCGCTTCGCGGCGACGCCGGGCGCTTTAGCGGCCTGTTATTCGCGGCAATAGGGTTCGGGTTCTCCGTCTACCTCACCTATCTCGAGTTGTTCGTGATCGATGCGATCTGCCAGTGGTGCGTTGCCAGCGCGGTCCTCATGACGGCTCTCTTGGCCGTGAACGCGGCGCGTGCCTTCGGGTACTCGGGCTCGGAGCTCGTCGCGGATGGCTAGCCGCAAGGCGCAGCGCGCAGAGGCCCGCGAGGAGCGCCGGCGCCAGGAGGCCGCGGACGCCGCCGCCGCGCGCCGTAAGCGGATGGTGCAGCTCGGCTTCGGAGGCGTGCTTCTCGCCGCGATCGTCGTCGCGGTTCTGATCGCCGTCAGCCAGTCGGGCGGCGGCAGCTCCGGGGGCAGCAGCGGTGACGTCAAGGACAAAGCTCTCGTCAGCAAGCAGCTCGCCGGCATCCCCCAACGCGCCAACGTGCTGGGCAAGCCGAACGCCAAGGTGACGATCGTCGAGTTCGGCGATCCTCAGTGCCCCGTCTGCAAGGCGTTCTCGGAGCAGGTTGCGCCGACGCTCATCTCCGGCCCGGTGCGGAGCGGCACGGCCGACTACGAGTTCCAGCCCTGGGTGATCATCGGGCCCCAGTCGAAGCCGGCTGCCGAAGCGGCGCTTGCCGCCGGCGAGCAGGGTCGCTTCTGGAACTACATCGAGCTCTTCTACCGCAACCAGGGGGAGGAGAACTCGGGCTACGTCACCGACGACTTCCTGACGTCGATCGCCAAGGGCGCCGGCGTCCCCGACATCGCCAAGTGGGACTCGGACCGCAAGAGCGGAAACTTCGACTCGCAGCTGGCGAGCATCGCCCGCCAGGCGAATGCCATGGGCTTCACCGGCACCCCGACGCTCTACGTGCAGGGCCCCGGGGGCAAGAAGATCCTGCCCGGCGTCCCGACCGCCTCGGCCGTGGAGAGCGCCATCAAGTCCGTCCAATGACGTCGAACGTCCCTCGCTGGGGGCTATAGGCCGGGTCGGGGGACGTTCGCCGGTGTCTAGCTGAGGATCTCGCCGAGGCGCCGCTCGATCGCGGCGGCCAGCGCGTCGCGGCCCGGCCCCTCGGGCGTGCGCTCCACGAGCGCGCCGAGGAAGCCGTCGATGATGAGGTGCTTAGCGTCGGCCTCGGCGAGTCCCCTCGCCCGCAGGTAGTGGAGCTGCTCGGGGTCGATCTGCGCTACCGCCGCGGCGTGGGTGCAGCGAACGTCGTCGGCCTCGATCTCCAGGCCGGGGATCGCATCGGCGTGCGCCTTGCCCGACAGCAGGAGGTTGCGGTTCTCCTGGAAGGCGTCGGTGTGCTGCGCGCCCGGGTCGACCCGGATCATCCCGCGCCACACCGAGGTGGCGCGACCGGCGAGCACGCCGCGGAAGGCGAGGTCGGAAAAGGTGTGCTCGCCGGCGTGTTCCTGGGTCGTGTCGAAGTCGAGGTGCTGGCGTCCGGTGCCGGCGTACGCGCCCGTCACCCGCGCCGAGGAGCCCTCTCCGGCGAGCTTAGTCTCCATGCGGACCTTGCCGCGGGCCGATCCGAACCCGAGCGCGACCCACTCGAGCGAGGCATCGCGGGCGAGCTCAGCGCGCTGGCTGGCGAAGACCAAGCTCCGGTCGGAGAGCTCCTGCTCGCAGACGTAGCGAAGCGAGGCGCCCGGGCCGACGACGATCTCGACGACGCCGTTGAAGAGGCCGCCGTCCCCGTTGCCCGCGTAGCGCTCCCACACCTCGGCCTCCGCGCCCTCCTCGAGCACGATCAGGGTCCGCCACGCGAGCGCGCCTCCCGGGTGCCCGACCTCGATCTTCGCGGGCTCGGCAAGCCGTCCCCCGCGCGGCACGTAGACGAGCAAGCCGTCGCTCCACGCCGCCTCGTTGCGCGCGACGAAGGGGTCCTCGGCGGAGACGACCGACCCGAGGCTCTCCTCGATCACGTTGCCCAGCCGGCCCGCGGCGGCTGCGAGCGAGGTCACGACCGGCAATCCAGGATCGCGGTCGCCGTTCAGCCCTCCGACCTCCGCGGCCGTCGGCTCGAAGGAGTCGATCTCGAGGCCCATTAGGTCAGTGAACTCCCAGCCCCTGTCCTTCTGCGTCGGCATCGGGAGCTCGCTCGCCAAAGAGGCGCCCTTGCGGCGCCTCTCCGTGAGCCAGGTGGGTTCGGCGGAGCTAGCCAATCGACCCTTCCATCTGCAGCTCGATAAGGCGGTTCATCTCGACCGCGTACTCCATCGGCAGCTCCTTCGTGATCGGCTCGATGAAGCCGTTGACGATCATCTTCGAGGCCTCCTCCTCGTCGATGCCGTGCGCCTGGAGGTAGAAGAGCTGCTCCTCGCCGACCTTCGAGACCGATGCCTCGTGGCCGACGTTGGCGTCGCTCTCGTCAATGCGGATCGTCGGGTAGGTGTCCGAGCGCGAATGCTCGTCGAGCAGCAGCGCGTCGCATACGACCTTCGACCTCGCCTCCGTCGCGCCCTTTCCGACCTCCAGCAGGCCGCGGAACGAGCCCCGCCCGCCGTCCTTGGAGATCGACTTCGAGAACACCGACGAGGTCGTCTTCGGCGCCCCGTGGATGATCTTGCCGCCGGCGTCCTGGTGCTGCCCCTTGCCGGCGAACGCGATCGAGAGGATCTCGCCGTGGGCGCCCTCGCCGAGAAGGTAGATCGACGGGAACTTCATCGTGATCTTCGACCCGAGGTTGGCGTCGACCCAGCTCATCTTCGCGTTGTCGTATGCGACGGCGCGCTTGGTGACCAGGTTGTAGACGTTGGTCGACCAGTTCTGGACCGTCGTGTAGCGGACGTTCGAGTCCGGCTTGCAGACGATCTCGACAACGGCGGAGTGGAGGGAGTCCGTGGAGTAGACGGGAGCCGTGCAGCCCTCGATGTAGTGGACCTCCGAGCCTTCCTCGGCGATGATCAGCGTCCGCTCGAACTGGCCCATGTTCTCGGTATTGATGCGGAAGTAGGCCTGCAGCGGCATCTCGACCTTGACGCCCTTCGGGACGTAGACGAACGAGCCGCCGGACCAGACGGCGGAGTTGAGTGCCGCGAGCTTGTTGTCGTTGGGCGGGATGACGGTGGCCCAGTACTCGCGGACGATGTCCTCATGCTCGCGGAGCGCCGTGTCCATGTCCATGAAGTGCACGCCCTGCTGCTCCAGGTCCTCGCGGATCTGGTGGTAGATGCTCTCGGACTCGTACTGTGCGCCGACGCCCGAGAGGAACTTGCGCTCGGCCTCCGGGATGCCCAGCCGGTCGAACGTGTTCTTGATGTCCTCGGGCACGTCGTCCCAGGAGCGCTCGGACCGCTCGGAGGCGCGAACGAAGTAGTGGATGTCCTCGAAGTCGATCTGGGCCAGGTTGGCGCCCCAGGTCGGCGTCGGACGCTGCTCGTAGTGCTCGTATGCCTTGAGGCGGAAGTCGCGCATCCACGTGGGCTCGTGCTTGTACTCCGAGATCGAGGCCACAAGCTCGCGGGAGAGGCCCTTCGGCGCCTTGTAGGCGTAGCCCGTCTCGGGATCGTGGAAGCCGAACTTCTCCTTGTAGTCGGCGTTGATCCCCTTGAGGGCGCTCTCCTCGTCGGTGAGCTGCTTGCCAGAAGGACCTCTGGTCGTGTCTGTTGTGGCCATATCGCCTCAGTCGATCTCGAGCTTGATTACCCCGTCCTCGACGCTCACGTCGAAGGTCTGTACCGGCTGGTAGGCCGGGAGCGTCTTCGGGCGTCCGGATCGCAGGTCGAAGAGCGATCCGTGGCGGGGACATTCCACTGTACAGGCGGAGGCATCGAACTCCCCCTCGGCGAGCGGGCCGTCGTCGTGTGAGCAGCGGTCCTCGATCGCGAACAGCTCTCCCCCGCAGTTGAAGACGCCGATCTTCATTCCGTCGGCCTCGACCAGCCGCGTCTGGCCCTCGCCGAGCTCGTCGGCGGGGCAGACGTCGATCTTGTCGCTAGTGCCCTGAGTCACGTTATTCCTACTTCCGCGCTCGGATTTTACCGGGCGCCGACGCGGAAGCCGGGCCTAGCGGATCGAGAAGTGAATCGTCTGCGGCTTCGTCGTGTTGTTCGACTCGTCCGTGGCGCGGAGCTTCGCGACGTAGCTGCCGGGCTTCGGCTTGAAGTGCTTCGAGCGCTTGGCGAACGGGACGTGGTTGAAGCCGACGTACGTCTCCCAGCTCTGCCAGCCGGCGAAGTCCTTGTGGTGCTTGCGGCCGGTGATCCGGTAGATGTCGGCATCAGCCGTCCCGCGCTCGTTGAGGCCCATGAGCAGGCGCGTGCCCTTGCTCGCGCTCACCGCGGTCGAGTCGAGCCTCACGTCCGAGAGGTGGGGCGGGCTGAGGTCGACGTTGTTGGGCGGCACCGGGTCGGGTTCGTCATTCGGGTCGCCCGGGGTGGAGGAGACGACCACGTCGCCGTGCACGACCGAGTGGAGCTTGCACTGGAACGTGTAGGTGCCGGGCGTGTTGAACGAGAGCTGGAAGCTCGAGCCGACGTTGTGCCGGGGCTGGTCGTTGCCCGGGTCGGAGTCGAGGCCCAGGTCGTTCGGCGAGGTGCCGGTGACCGAGTGCATCGTGTCGGGCCCGACCCAGTACCAGGTCACGTGCTCGCCGAGGTCGAGGTGGATCTCGGGGTCCGACCACTCGTAGTGGCCGATGGCGATCCGCCGGTTCGCGCCGAGGGCGGGGGCCGCCAGCGCCAGAGCCGCCGCCAAGGTCAGGGCAGCGACGAGCGTCAGTCGACGATGTACCACCCGTTCATCCCCATGTGCAGGTGGCTGAACACGTGGCAGTGGTAGAACCACCGCCCCGGGTTGTCCTCGACGATGTCGAAGCTGAACGAGTCGCCTGGGCCCAGCGTCTTCGTGTCGATCACGGTGCCGTCGCTGTCCGTCCAGCGGTGCCCGTGGATGTGGAACGTGTGGAAGAAGTCGTCGAGGGCGTAGACGTTCCAGCGGACGCGGTCGCCGACCGACGCCTCGAGGGTGGGCGTGTTGCCTGCGTATGCCCGCCCGTTGATGCACGAGAACTGGGTGTTGAGGTGCGTCGCCACCGGCGGGAACGTGTGGAACGCGACGCAGAATGTCTTGTCGACGGGCGGATCGTCGGGGGCGTGGATGAGGAGCGGCCCGAAGAGGCCCTTGTACACGGGGACCGGGTCCATCGGCCCGTGGTCGTGATAGATCCACGTACCGGCGGTCCCGGGCTTCGCGTCCCAGATGTAGGTGAACGTCTGCCCCGTCTGGACGAACCCGCCGGGGTCGGTGAATTTGCCCTTGTAGGCGCCGTCCATCTCGCCGGAGTAGAAGATCCCGTGCGGGTGGATCGTCACCGGGACGTTGACCTTGTTCTGGAAGTGGACGGCGACGGTCTGGCCCTCGGTCGCCTGGATGACCGGGCCGGGGATCCTGGGCCTGCCCGCCGGCTTCGCGAAGTTGGGCTCGTACGCGCGGTAGGCGTATGCCTTGAACTTGGTCTTCCCCTTGACCGGCTCGTTCATCATCTCGTCGCGCCCGGTTGGGACGATGTCCCAGCTCACCTCCTCGGCGCGGATCCAGTACTCGACGTCGGCCCCGGTGGCGGCGCCCGCGCCGAGCGGGGCGGCGCCCGTGCCGGCGGCGGCCACCTTCGGCGGCACCGCGACGCCGCTCGCCAGCTTCGGCAGGTTGGCGGGCTGGTCGAGGACGAGCCGATGGCCCGCGAGGGTGCAGAAGAACACCCCGCCCGCGCCGGCCAGAAAATGACGGCGGTCCAGCTCGCCCGGTCCCATCGGCTCCCCCCCTAGGAGATGAGCGCCGCGGCCGTCACCTCTTGATGACGACCTTCATCTGCATGATGTCCGGATGGATCGTGCAGTAGAAGTTGTAGATCCCGGTCTTCTTGAAGGTGGGCTGGAACGTGATGCCGATTGCGCCCGCGATGGAGCGGAAGTTGCTCTTCTTCACGCCCTTCGGCCCCTTCTTCAGGGTGACGTCGTGGGAGTCGGTGTTGGAAAAGCCCCACTTCCACTTCACGGTCTTGCCCCGCTTGGCGATGACCTTCGTCGGGCTGTAGTAGTCGTCGCGGACGTTGACCACCTTCGGCTTCACCCTGTGAGCCGTTGCGCCTCCTGCCCCGGTCACGGGCACCAAGACGAGTGCCCCAAGCGCGAGGAGTCCGACGCCCTGGGCGGCCAGGCGCCTCACTAGCCGCACTTCCCGAGGTTCTTCGTGTCGATCGGCTTGAAGCCCTTGAATGGCGGGTGCTTGTGCCTCGCCCACCCGTTCTGCTGCGAGCAGGGCGGGTCGCTCGTCACGTAGATTGCGAGGTTGTTGAACACCTGGCCGCCGTCGCCTTGGTTCGACCCCGTTCCGGGGATCGGCCCGGCCGGGCAGGTCGGGTAGAGCAGCGCCTCGGGCATGGTGGCCTGCGCGGAATCGAACGTCGAGCTCTGATTGCCGGAGAAGCAGTTCCCCTTACCGGAGCCGTCGTTGAAGAAGTCCTTCCGATTCGTATCGGTGCCCGTGCGGCCCATCCGGTTGTCGACGAAATGGTTGTCGTTGCTCGTGGCCTGGTCGTTGAACGGGTCCGAGAAGGCGGCTGCTCCCCACCTGAAGTTGCCGAAGATGTCGTTGTCCGAGACCGTCCAGCCTGTGGCGCCGAAAAGGGCCACGCCCACGCCGGTCGGGTACTGGATCGTCAGCGTCCCGATGCTCCCGAGCCCGTTCGAGACGGTCTTCACAGGCGACTTCGGGAGGTAATAGTTGAAGTTGTTCCAGAAGATGTTGTTCTTGCGGATCTTCCCGGTCGCGGTGGGCTGGAACAGCTCCGAGTCGAGCGTGTTCGGCACCACCCCCGCACCGTTGTTGTAGATGTCGTTGTCGTGGATGTCGACGTACTTGGAGTTGGTCCCTGAGTAGCCGAGGACGTTCAGGTACATCTCGTTGTGGTCGATCGACGTCCAGTCCGGCTTCTTCTGCACCGGGGTCTCGCCGATGTAGATCGCCGAGTCGCCGTGGCCGTAGCCGGCCGACTTCGTTATCCGTCCGCCGGTGCAGTGCTTGGCGAAGAGGCCGTAGGCGCGGTTGAACGCCGCGATGTCGTTCTTCATCAGGAAGCCGTTGCAGTGGTTTTCGGCCGGGTGCGGCCCCGGGTCGGCGTGAATGAAGAAGCCGTTGGCAGCGTAGTTCTTGCCCGTGAGGCCGACGATCTTGAGGCCGTCGACGTTCAGGCCCTCGATCGCGTTCTGGGCGAGCTGACGGCCCTGCCCGGGAACGACGACCTTCGCGTTCTTCCCGTTCAGGACGACCTTCTGGGGCTTCCTCGGGTTGCCGACGAACTTGAGATCGTCGTACTTGTGGCCGACGACGCGCACGCCCTCCTTGTAGGTGCCGGGCTGGACCTTGATCGTCGTGCCCTTGCCCTTGGAGACGTCGTTGACGGCGCTCTGGATGGTTCGGTACTGGCAGCCGTGTTTGCAGACCACGAGCGTCTTGGCGCTGGCTGGCACAGCCGAGATCGCCATGGCACACCCGATCGCGCCGACCAAGAATCCGAACCTGAGCTTCATGAGTCTCCTTCTCACATCGAAAGGCGGCCAACGCCGCCTGGGCCCCGACAGCTGGGGCCGTTCACACCTCTGTTTCCTGAAAACACATTAGGGCAATTAGAGTTGCGGAGGGTCAGCGAAGAAGGAGGAGCGGATGCCGGAGATCACCGAATACGCCGAAGGGACGCCGTCGTGGGTCGACGTGGCGTGCCCGGACATTGACGGGGGTGTGAGTTTCTACAGCGCCCTCTTCGGCTGGGACGTGCAGATGGGCGAGAACGCCGAAGAGACGGGCGGCTACCGCATCGCCCATCTGGGCGAGCGGTCCGTCGCGGGGATGATGCCCGTGATGCAGGAGGGTCAGCCGGCGGCGTGGTCCACTTACATCGCGGTCGAGGACGCCGACGCGACTGCGCAGAAGGTCACCGACGCCGGCGGAACCGTCGTCGCTCCGCCGATGGACGTGATGGAGCTCGGCAGGATGGCCGTGTTCACCGATCCCACCGGCGCCTTCTTCGGCGTCTGGCAGGCCAAGAGCTTCATCGGCGCCCAGGTGAAGGGCGAGGCCGGTTCGATCGGCTGGAACGAGCTCAACACCCGTGATCCCGACCGGGCGAAGGAGTTCTACGCCGCTGTGTTCGGGTGGGACGCGCGCGAGTTCGCGAGCTCGGACGGCCCCCCGTACTGGACCGTCCACGTCGGGGGCGACGAGAGCGGCGTCGGCGGCATCATGGACATGCGCGGCCGGGTGCCCGACGAGGTCCCCGCGCATTGGCTCGTGTACTTCGCCGTCGACGACGCCGACGCGACGGCCGACAAGGCGAAGGAGCTCGGAGGCGGCGTGGCGTTCGGGCCCGAGGACATCCCCGACGTGGGGCGCTTCGCGGTGCTGCACGACCAGGGCGGCGCGATGTTCGCGATCCTGAAGCCGAACCCGCGTGAGGACGGCTAAGGCCTAGAGGACTGCCGCCTCCGCCGGGTCGCCGGGCTCGCCCTCGTCCTCCCAGTCTGCGGGCGAGCCCAGGCTCGCGGACTTCGCGACCTTGAGGCCGAGCAGCGCGCACTTCATGCGCGTCGCCGAGATGTCGATGCCGAGCAGGTCGAGCACGAACTCCTTCGGGAGCCGCAGGACCTCCTCGCGGGTCCTGCCGGCGAGCTCGTCGGTGAGCATCGACGTGGCGGCCGTCGAGATCGCGCAGCCGGACCCCTCGAAGCGGGCCTCGGCGACCCGGCCATCGTCGTTAAGCACCAGGTACAGGTGCTGCTCGTCGCCGCAGAACGGGTTCGTGTCGGCGTATTCGAGGTCGTAGCGATCCGGCCGCCCGAAGTTGTGCGGCCGCTTGTAGTGCTCGAGAATCTGCTCGCGGTAAAGCTCGTCCACTCCGGTACACGGTAGCCCTTACGATGAGGCATCCACCAACCGGAAGGGAGTCCGTCATGAGCAGAAACGCCCGTCTTCTCGCAGCCGCGGCATCAGCTCTCGTCGTACTGGCGGTCGCCGTGGCTCCCGCATCGGGCCGCGCGACCTACTCCACGCACCTGACGCTCTCGCAGCGGGCGCCGGCGTTCCACGGCAAGGTCTTCTCGCCGGGCGGGGCCCTCTGCAAGAACCACCGCACCATCAAGATGTTTCGGGTGCGGCCGGGGAGGGACAGGCTCCTCGGAAGCACCACGAGCCGTCACGGCAGGTGGTTCGTCGACCATCCAAACTTCCCGTCGGGCGAGTACTACGCGAAGGCCAAGACGGGCGGCAGCGCCGCGCTCGGCATCACGTGCCGGGCGACGAAGTCCAGGATCGTCGTCGTCGACTAGGCAAAGGATCAGGCCCGGGTCGCCGTCTACGATCCGCGGGTCGTCGATGTCAGGGTAGATAGGCCGGCCGCCGAGCCCACGCGGCGGGGATGGCGGGTGGCGGGCGCGATCGCGACGTCGACCCTGGTGCTGGGCACGCTCGTCGCGCTCCTCACCTGGCAGCCGATCGAGTTCGGGCCGTCCTTCGGCGTCGATCCCTCGTGGCACGTCGCCCTCAACATGGCGGCGCACCTTCGGTTCCACTGGGGGACCGAGATCATCTTCAACTACGGGCCGCTCGGGTTCCTCAGCGCGCCCCTCAGCATGTACGGAGGCCTCGCCACCCTCGGGGCGATCTACACGGTCGCGGTCCGTGTCGCCTTCGCCGCCGCCGTGGTCTGGATCGCCAGGGGCCGCGGCTTCCCGCTGGTGGTGACCATCCTGCTCGCCTTGGTCGCGGCCTCGTTCGCCACGATCAGGGACCACGCGGCGGTGCCGCTCGTGTTCCTCTGCTGCGCGGCGGCGCTCGGCGAGGACCCTCCTCGCGGATCGCGACCGCTCGTCGTCTATGGGGGCGCCGCAGCAGCTGCCCTCGAGACGCTCGTGAAGGTGAACGACGGCCTGGCGATATTCGCGATGGTCCTCGTGGCCGTCATCGCTCTGTCGGTGGAGCGGCGGGGGCTGCTGCTCCGCTTCGCCATCACGTTCGTCGCGTCCTTCGCCGTCCTCTGGTTCGCCGCGGGCCAGGGTGTCGGAAACCTCCCGGATTACCTGAGCACGACGGCTTCGATCATCGGCGGCTACTCGGCCGCGATGCAGCTGCCCGCGGACTCGGCGGCGATCGCCATCGCGGCAGCCGCCGCCGCCGCGGTAGTGGGAGCTGCTTGGCTCGTGGCCCGGTGGCTGCCGACGGCCCGGCGCATCGGCTTTCTCACCGTCGTGCTCCTTTTCACAGTGGTCGCGTGGAAGGAGGGGGTCGTCCGCGACGACGCCGCCCACCTCGCGATTCTCTTCGGGTGGCTGCTCGTGCCGTGGATCGTGTTCGCGGGTCCGCGACTCGGGCGGGCCGAGGCGGCCATCGGGTTCGCCGCGACGACGCTCCTGCTCTTCGCCGCGACCGGGGCCGCGGTCTCGCACTACGTACACCCGCTCGAAAGCCCGCGGTCGGCCGTGAACGAGGTCCGCGCTCTCGTCGTGCCCGCGACGCGCGACGCCCTCAACAACAGGCTGCGCTTCTACCTCGCCACCGCATACGGCCTCGACCGGCGCACGCTGTCGCTGATCGGCGACCGGCCCGTGGACATTTACCCGTGGGAGACCGGGATCGCGTGGGCCTACGGCCTCAACTGGGACCCGCTGCCGGTGTTCCGCAGCCCGGCGGTCTACACGCCATCCCTCGACCAGAGGAACGCGGACGCCATCTCCTCGCCGAACGGCCCGCGCCTCATTCTTCGCCACTCGGCGAACCCGACGGGGCCGTCGAGCGCTCAACTCGCGTCGATCGACGGGCGCTACGGCCCCTACGACGAGCCCGCCGCGACCCTGGCGACGCTCTGCAACTTCCGCGCCCTGCGGACGACCGGCCGCTACCAGCTCCTCGGCAGGACTCCCGACCGCTGCTCCGCGCCGCGCCGCATCTCGTCGCTGGACGCCGGCTACGGTGAGCCGATCGAGGTCCCTCATGCTCCGCGTCCTGACGAGGTCGTCTTCGCAAAGGTGAGCGGGCTGACGCCATCCGGGACCGAGCGCCTGCAGTCGCTGCTGTACCGCCCGGCGATCCGGCGCGTCCGTTTCGATCGCGGCCCGAGCTATCGCTTCGTGCCGGCCACCGCCGGCGACGGCCTCATCCTCACGGCTCCGCGCCGGATAGATCTCCCGTCCCCGTGGAAGGTCGCGCCGGACTCGAGGACGATCACCTTCGAGCGGAGCTCGGCCATCGCGCTCCCGACGCCCACTCTGCACCTCGACTTCTACGCGATGCGCGTGCGGCCGCCGGCTCGCTAGGCGAGGCCGAAGACGCGCCGAGCATCGAGGAGCCCCTCGACCATGCGGTCGATCTCCTCGGGCGTCGTGTAGACGCCGAAGCTCGCGCGTGCCGTCGCCGGCACGCCGAGACGGTCCATCAGCGGCTGGGCGCAGTGGTGGCCCGCCCGGACGGCCACGCCGTGGCGGTCGAGGATCTCGGAGACGTCGTGCGCGTGCACGCCTGCGAGCTCGAACGAGACCGGCCCGAGCCGGTCGGGCCCGCGCGGTGGGCCGAACACGCGAAGGTCGGGCACCTCGGCAAGGCGCTCGAGGGCGTAGTCGGCGATCTCGCGCTCGTGCGCGGCGACGGCGTCCATGCCGAGCGCGTCGAGCCAGCGCAGGGCGGCGGCGAGGCCGATCGCCTGCGCGATGGCCGGTGTTCCCGCCTCGAACCGGGCGGGAGGGTCGGCGTATGTGGTGCCCGCGGTCGTGACCTTGCGGATCATCGAGCCCCCGCCCATGAACGGCGGCATCTCGCGGAGGAGGTCGAGCCGGCCCCAGAGGGCGCCGATGCCGGTCGGCGCGTACGCCTTGTGACCGGTGAGGGCATAGAAGTCGACGCCGAGCTCGGCGACGTCGATGGCGAGCTTCGGTGCGGCCTGCGCGCCGTCCACGAGCACGAGCGCGCCTGCGTCGTGGGCCATCGCGGCGATCTCCGCGATCGGGTTGCGGGTGCCGAGGACGTTCGAGACGTGGGCGATGGCGACGAGCTTCGGGCCGGCCTCGAGCGCCCGCGCCAGGCCCGTCGAGGTCGAGCTCGCCCGCGTCGTCGACGTCGACCCAGTCGATCGTCGCTCCGATCGCCTCGGTCGAGCTGCTGCCAGGGGACGATGTTCGAGTGGTGCTCCATGACCGTGAGCACGACCCGGTCGCCCGGCCCGACGTTTGCCGCCCCCCACGTGCTCGCGACGAGGTTGATCGCCTCGGTCGCGTTGCGGACGAACACCACCTCGCGACGGTCGGTTGCTCCGAGATGGTCGGCAACCGTTGCGCGGGCCCCCTCGTAGGCGGCAGTGGCCTCGGCCGAGAGCGTGTGCGACCCGCGGTGGACGTTCGCGTGGTGGCGGCGCTCATAGCGATCGACCGCCTGGATCGAGGCGAGCACCCGTTGGGCGCTCGCCCCGGAGTCGAGGTAGGCGACGGGCCGGCCGTGGACCTCCCTGCGCGAGCGCCGGGAACGCCGCGCGCACCTTCTCGATCGGGTACGCCGCGCCCGTTCGCTCAGCCTGTGTGGTGGCCGGCTCCATGACGCGGGGCGGCGCTACGCGGCCGCCTCGACCTCCTCGCGGATCCAGCCGTACCCGCGCTCCTCGAGGGTGGCGACGAGCTCCGGCCCGCCCTCCTTGACGATGCGGCCCGAGAACATGACGTGGACGAAGTTGGGCTTCACGTAGTGGAGGATCCGCTGGTAATGGGTGATGATCAGCACCCCGAGGTCCGGCCCGGCGAGGCGGTTGACGCCCTCGGCGACGGTCCGCAGCGCGTCGATGTCGAGGCCCGAATCCGTCTCGTCCAGAACCGCGAACCTCGGCTGCAACATGATCAGCTGGAGGATCTCCATCCGCTTCTTCTCGCCGCCCGAGAACCCGTCGTTCAGGTAGCGGCTCGAGAACTCCTTTGGGATGTCGGCGAGCTCCATCGCCGCCTCGGTCATCTTGCGGAAGTCGCGCAGCTTCACCTCTGGCTCGCCGCGGGCCTCGCGCTGGGCGTTCAGCGCAACGCGCAAATACTTCGCGACGGTGACCCCCGGGATCGCCACCGGGTATTGGAAGGCCATGAAGAGCCCCGCGAGCGCCCGCTCCTCGGGCGATGCCTCGGTGATGTCGTCGCCGTCGAACAGGATTTGACCCGAGGTCACCTCGAACGCGGGATGGCCCATGATCGCGTTGGCGAGCGTCGACTTGCCGGAGCCGTTCGGGCCCATCAGGGCGTGCACCTTCCCGCTGGAGACCGTCAGGTCGAGGCCGCGGAGGATCTCCTTGCCCTCGGCGCTCACGTGGAGGTCTCGAATCTCAAGTTCTGGCATCGCGTTCTCCGTTTCAGTTCGGTTCGCGGGGGCCGGCCACCCTAGCCGGCGACCGTCACCTCGCCGGCGGCCGGCCTGCGCTCGCCCGCGAAGTCGACGAGGTTGGCGAGCGTGGTGCTTGGCGAGCGCCCTCGTGACGCCGCCATGGACGCGGGTCCAGAGCAGCTTGGTGGCGCAGGCGCCGTCGTCGAGCTCGTGCGAGCACAGGACCCTGCCCTCCCGCTCGGAGCCGAAGCACTCCATCGGCGCGATTGGGCCCTCGAGGGCCTCGACCACCTCGAGCATCACGATCTCGGCGGCGGGCCTGGCGAGCCGGTAGCCGCCGTGGGCGCCGCGGACCGAGCCCACGAGGCCCGCCTCGCGGAGCTTCGCGACGAGGTGCTCGAGGTAGGCGAGCGGCAGCATCTCCGCGCTGGCGACCTCGGCGAGCGACACCGGCGCGGCCTGATCAGCCCCGTCGGCGCCGGCGCGGCGCCCGAGCTCGACCATGAGCCGCACGCCGTATTCGGCCTTCGTCGAGAAGAGCATCGCGGCTAAATCCTAGCCTAGAGGTCGGTATTGGCGAGACGGAAGACATCCGCCTCGGGGGACCGTTTACGGCTCGATCAGGCCGCGGCGGATCGCGTAGCGGACGAGCTCGACCCGATCGCGCATGCCGAGCTTCCGCATTGCGTTCGAGCGATGGTTCTCCACGGTCTTCTCGGCGAGGTGGAGGATCTCGGCGATCTCCTTGTTCGTGTGCGCCTCGGCGACGAGCTTCACGACCTCCTGCTCGCGCGGCGTCAGCTCCTCGTCGCGGCTCGCGCCCTGGCCGAGCACGTCCTTGATCAGCGCCCGCTGCGCCTCGGGGGTGAGGAAGGGCTCGCCGCGCTCCACGGCCCGTACGGCCTCCAGGAGCTCGGCGTCTGCCTGCGCCTTCAGCACGTAGCCCGAGGCCCCCGCCTTGAGGGCCTCGAAGAGGTAGCGCTCGTCGTCGTACATCGAGAGGATGAGCACCGAGACGTCCGGGGCGTGCTCGCGGATCTCGCGCGTCGCCTGAAGGCCGGTGAGCTTCGGCATCTTGACGTCGAGGATCGCCAGGTCGGGGCGCTCTCGGATCGCCATGTCGCGGGCCTCGGCGCCATCGGCGGCCTCGCCGATCACCTCGACGTCGCCCTGCGCCTCGAGCAGCATGCGCACGCCGGACCGAACGATCCCGTGGTCGTCGGCGATCATCACCCTCATACCGTCATCCACCACGATCTCTTAATCGGCATCAGGACGCACTTCCTACAGGCACGCTAAGCCGAACCCGCGTCCCGAGGTCCGGTCGCGACTCGACGCGCACGTCGCCACCCACGAGCAGGGCGCGCTCGCGCATGCCCGCGAGCCCGAGCCCGGTCGAGGCCTGGTCGAAGGTGAAGCCGCGGCCGTCGTCGCCAACGCTCAGCTCCACCCGGTCCTTCCCGCTGGACCGGTTCCGGAAGAGCTGGACCCGCACCTTGCTCGCCTCGGCGTGGCGAATCGCGTTCGACATCGCCTCCTGCGCGACGCGGTAGACGACGAGTTGGACGTCGGACGGCAGGCCGGCGAAGTCGCCCTCGGACTCGAACGCCGCGTGCACCTGGCCGCGCCGCTCGATCTCGTTCACGAGGCCGCCGAGAGCCGCGACCAGGCCGTGGTCATCGAGCGCCGTCGGGCGGAGGGCGCGGGCCAGCGTGAGCAGCTCCTCCATCGCCTGGTTCGCCAGCGCCTTCGTCTCCGCGAGCTCGGCGCGGAGCTCCGGCGGCGCCTTGGTGCGCACGGCCTCGAGGCGGAGCAGGAGCCCGGTGAGCGCCTGGTTCACCTCGTCGTGCAGGTCGCGGGCAACCCGGGCGCGCTCCTGCTCCTGGGCCTGAAGCGCCGCGCTCGAGGTCCTCCGGCGCTCGGCCTCGAGCCGCTCGAGCATCACGCGGAAGGCGTGCTGGAGGCGCGTGACCTCCTCGGGAGCGGCGCCGCCGTTCGCCTCATCCGAGAGGTTCGCTCCCGGACGGGTCAAATCGGCGCGCTCCATCTCGTCGACGAGGCGCTCCAGCGGCCGGAGCCGCCGCTGAAGCATGATGACGTTGACCGCGATCGACAGCCCGACGCAGAGCGCGAGGACCAACGCCGCCTGGGGCTTCTGGCTCAGGTGGAGCGACCTGTTCGCGGCGAGGAGGGTGGCCGCCACCGCGGCCAGCATCACCAGGAGGTTCGCCACGAGTACCTGGGTCAGGAGGTTTGCGCGGCGCATGTAGCCATTATCGGCATGCCGCCCGGCGGCGCGGAGGAGCGTCTAGGGGCTGGCCCCCATGGGAAACGGGGTCGAACCCCATGAGCCAAACGTCCACTAGCTGCGAAGATGAATAGGCACCCGCCTAGGCTGACCACAGGAGGCCCGCCCGACGATGACCACGACACGCAGATCGAATTTCGCCGCCGGCCTGAGGACGACCCTCCTCATGGCGACGCTCGGCGGGATCCTCGTCGCGATCGGCTACCTCGTCGGCGGAGTCCAGGGCGCGGGGATCTTCCTCGTCATCGCCCTGGTAATGAACTTCCTCGCCTACTGGTTCAGCGACAAGATCGCGCTTGCCTCGGCGGGGGCGAAGCCGCTGTCGGAGTCCGAAAACCCGGGCCTCTACCAGATGGTCCGCGAGCTGGCCACGCGCGCCGACCTACCGATGCCGCGCCTCTACGTCATCCCCTCGGACCAGCCGAACGCGTTCGCGACCGGCCGCAACCCGTCGCATTCCGCGGTGGCCGTGACGAGCGGCATCACGAAGCTGCTGTCCGAGGACGAGCTCCGAGGCGTCATCTCGCACGAGCTGGGGCACGTGCGGAACCGCGACATCCTCACGCAGTCCGTCGCCTCGGCGATCGGAGCCGCCATCACCTGGATCGCGTACATGCTGCTCTGGTTCGGCAACGACGACGAGTCGCCGCTCGGCCTGGTCGCTTCGCTCGCGATGGTGATCCTCGCGCCTATCTCCGCGACGCTCATCCAGCTCGCGATCTCACGCCAGCGCGAGTACTCCGCCGACGCCACCGGCGCTCAGATCTGCGGGAACCCCGAGTCGCTCGCAAGCGCACTCCTGCGCCTCGAGGAGGGCGCAAAGGCGATGCCGATGAAGGTGAATCAGGCGACCGAGTGCCTCTACATCGTGAAGCCGTTCGCCGGCGGCGGCATCGCCGGCCTGTTCTCGACGCACCCGCCGATCGAGGAGCGCGTGCGGCGGCTCCGTCAGATGCGCCCTGCGCTCTAGCGGCAGGTCGCTGACAGAGACGCGTCCCGGTCCGGTGCCTGGGTGGGCATGGGGAGCCCGATCCCGCGCTATACTTTTTGAAGTAAACCGGATCGGGAATTAGGAGTTTCAGTGGAAGCGGCGACCAAGGCGGAGCGTACCGAGCGCGCGAAGGAGCGCGTCGACCACATCGATGTTCACGAGGCCCGCGACGAGATCGAGCGGGGCGACGTCCGGCTGATCGACGTTCGTGAGCGCCACGAATGGGATGAGGCACACCTCGACGGCGCCACGCTTGTGCCCGAGCTGACCGTCCCCGACCGGATCGGCGAGGTCGTTCCGGACCGCTCCGAGCAGGTCGTCCTCTACTGCCGCACCGACAACCGGTCCGCCCGCGCCGCCGACGCTCTGCGGGAGCTCGGCTACGAGGACGTCGCCTACGTCGAGGGCGGGATCGTCGCCTGGGAGGCGGCGGGCCTTCCCGTCGCCGCCGAATCGGGCCTCACCGCAGACCAGCGGGCCCGCTACTCGCGCCACACCCTCCTGCCGGAGGTCGGCGTCGAGGGCCAGCTCAGGTTGCTGGGCTCGAAGGTCCTCCTGATCGGTGCCGGTGGGTTGGGCTCGCCGAGCGCGCTCTACCTCGCTGCGGCCGGCGTCGGGACGCTCGGCATCGTCGACGACGACCTGGTCGACGAGTCGAACCTCCAGCGCCAGATCATCCACTCGACCGAACGCGTGGGGGCTCCCAAGACCGCGTCGGCGAAGGTGGCCATCGAGGGCCTCAACCCCGACGTCGAGGTCGTCGAGCACCGCATGCGCCTCGATTCCTCGAACATTCTCGAGATCCTCGAGCCGTACGACATCGTGGTCGACGGCGCCGACAACTTCCCCACGCGCTATCTCCTGAACGACGCCTCGGTCCGGCTGCGAAAGCCCGTCGTGTCGGCCTCGATCCTCGGCTTCGACGGCCAGATCTCGACCTTCATCCCCTACGAGGGCCCCTGTTACCGCTGCCTGTACCCGACGCCCCCGCCGCCCGAGCTGGCGCCCAGCTGCTCGGCCAACGGAGTGCTCGGCGTGATGGCCGGTGTGATGGGCCTGCTGCAGGCGAACGAGGTGATCAAGCTCGCGGCCGGCATCGGCGAGCCGCTCGTCGGCCGCCTGCTGCTCTACGAGGCACTGGGAACGCGCTTCACGGAGCTCAAGGTCCCCCGCGACCCGGACTGCCCGATCTGCGGCCCGAACGCGCCGGAGGTCCCGGTCTCCGAGATGGGGAAGTTCCCCGACTACGAGGCCTTCTGCGGCGCCCCCGCCCGCGAGGACTGAAGCCACCCTCCGGCCACCGCCCTCGCGTAAGCTGCCAGTCGTGTCGGTGAGGGGCTTTGCCCCGAAAGCAGCAGGTAAGGGCGCCGAAGGCGCCCGCAGGTAGCTTGCCGACGGTGAGGATTCCCCCAGTCCTCCGCGCCCAGACCGGGGGCGTGTCCGAGCTCGATGCGAGTGGCTCGACGGTGGGCGAAGCTCTCCGTGCGCTCGCCGAGGCCCACCCTGCGACCCGCGACCAGCTCTTCGGCGCTGACGGCGAGCTCAACCGCTACGTCAACGTCTACCGAAACGACGAGGACGTGCGGGTGCTCGACGGGCTCGACACCGCGGTGACCGAATCGGACACCGTCGTCATCCTGCCGGCCATGGCCGGTGGAAGCTCGGGCTAGCCAGACCGGCGGGATGGACGCCGCGTCCCGCCTCAACATCCCATGGTTCGAGTCGCCGTTCTTCGAGCGGGAGCTCGAGCGCGCCGACCTCGAGGACGTGATGCGCGAGCGGGTGCGGTCCTTCGCGGAGCGTGGCTACGTCGTCTTCGACCTCGACCGCCCGGACTTCGACCAGCTGGCGAGCGAGATCGACGCGGCCCTCGCCGATGAGTTCGCCGCCGGCGGAAACCGAGTCCAGGACGCTTGGACCTTCGTGCCGGCCGTCCGCAAGCTCGCCACCGACGAGACCGTGCTCACGACGCTGAGGGCCCTGTACCGGCGCCGTGCGGTCCCGTTCCAGACGCTCAACTTCCGCGAGGGCACCCAGCAGCCGACGCACAGCGATCTCCTGCACTTCAACTCCCTGCCGCCCCGCTACATGGCCGGGGTCTGGGTTGCGCTCGAGGACGTGCGGCCCGGATCGGGGCCCTTGCACTACTACGCGGGAAGCCACAAGCTGCCGGTGTTCGAGCTCCACGACCTCGACCTCGCCGGGAGCTCGTACTCGAACCGCGACGAGCAGTACGAGGTCTACAACCAGTTCGTCGGCGAGCTGCTCGCCGAGTCAGGGATCGAAAAGGAGGTGGTGACGCTCGAGCGTGGGCAGGCGCTGATCTGGGCCGCGAACCTCTTCCACGGCGGCGACCCGATCCTCGAGCCGGGGAGCACGCGTCGCTCCCAGGTGACCCACTGCTACTTCGAGCGCAGCCGCTACTACACGCCGCTGTACTCCGACCCTCCGCTCGGCCGCTACTCCTGGAAGCGAGTCGTCGACATCTCGACGGGGCGCGTGCAGCCCCACCACTACGCGGGCCACGATGTGCGGTTGCCGCTGCGGACCGAGGCCCGCTACCAGCTAGAGCAGCGCCTGCGCCAATCGGCGCAGGGACGGAACCGCCTGCGAAAGCTCCGTCGGCTTCTCGGGCGTGGCAGCTGAGCGCACCCGCTTGCCCCTCGTCTTCTTGCTGAAGCTCTTGAAGGCGCCGAACGAGGGCTTCGCCTTCGTCCCGCCGGCCTCGAAAAGACCCGCGGAGTAGCAGAAGGCGCAGAGCCCGTCGGGCGGGTTCGTCGGGTCCTTCCACGTGAACCAGTCGACGCCGCCGATCTTCCAGCTCTTGCGATGGCTCGTCAGCGTCTTGAACGAGGCCTTGAGGTACTGCTTCTGCTTCTTCGGGTTGACGTTGAAGAGAGCGCCGCGCCCTCCCGTGCCGGGGTGCTTCTTCTTGCTCGAGCCCCAGCCGATCTCCGTGATGTAGAGCTTCTTCTTCGCATCATGGCCCTTCTTCATCGCCGCTCGCATCTTCTCGATCGGCTCCTTGACCTGCGGCGGCTTGACCGCGTAGGGGTGGAGGGCGACGCTGTCGAAGTGCGACTTGGCGCCGGCCTTGTACATCGAGCTCAGGTAGGTCCAGGCGTCGTTCTTCGGCGCGTTGGGCGGCGTGCCGAACATGCCGCCGAGCATCACCTTCCCCTTCTTGTCGGCCGAGCGAAGCCCGGCGTCGCCGCTCTTGACGAGCTTGGTGTAGGCCTTCGGGCTGTTCTTCTGGCTCGTGCTGTTCTGCTCGTTCCAGAACTGCCAGTTGACCACGGGGTGGTACGGGATCGAGGGGAACTGCTGCCAGAACGACCCGTGCGCGCCGTAGCGCTCGGCGGCGGCGTGGACGAACGCCTTCCAGTCGTTCAGCGCCTTCTTGCTGGTGACGATGTGCCGCTGGCAGAAGACGCTCGAGCATCCGGACTCGAAGGTGGGAGTGCCGAACAGCACCGGCAGCACCTCGACGCCCTGGCTCGCGGCCTGGCCCACGAGGCCGTCGTACGGGGCGAAGTTGAACGCCTCGCCGCGCGAGTGCTGGACCGCTCCCCAGAGGATCTGGAAGCGCAGCGTCCCGACCTTCGCAGTGCCCATCCGGGCGAAGTCGCCGCTGTCCAGGGGCGCGAACTGGACGATTCCGTAGAAGTCACGCGGCACCGCTGCAGACGCCGAGCTCGTGCCCGCGAGCGCCACCAGAGATGCGGCGATCGCCGCGATTCGAAGTCGCCTCATGTCGCCTCGCCCGCCTTTCCGCGTCGCTTGACATACACCAGCGCGCCCGCACCGGCGACGATGGCCGCCGCCGCAATCAGCAGCACCGTGCCTCCCGAGCCGCCTCCGGTGTCGCCGACCCCGGAGCCTCCGGCCTTCGGCACGTGAAGCTTGTACTCGCCTCCAGCGGGCCCTCCGGCGAGCGCCGACGGCGCCGCCACGGCCGACACGGCGAGCACGAGGGCGCAAACGGCAGCCACCAGCACGCGCGCTCGTCGCAAACGGATGCGCGCGCGCGTCGCGTTGGGTCCCGCTCCCGCCATCGAACGTCGCAGAATAACAGCAGGTGGGCGGGCCTTTTCCAGGCCTGTCAGCCCTGGCCCGCGCGCCTGGTGAAGCGCTCGAATGCCGCGAGCGCGGGCTTGGGCGTCGTGCCGTTCGCCTCGTAGAGGCCCGACGAGTAGCAGAACGCGCACAGCCCGGGCGGCGGGTCCTGCGGGTCCTTCCACGAGAACCAGAAGACCCCGCCGATCCGCCAGCTCGATCTGTGCTCGGTGAGCAGCGAGAACGAGCGCGTCAGGTTCTCCGCCTGCCGCTCTGGGGTCACGACGAAGGCCTGGCCGCGCGCGCCGGTCCCGGGGGCGCGCTTGTCGCCGGCCGAGCCCCAGCCGATCTCGGTGATGAGCGTCGGCTTCGACGCGTCGCCGTTGGCCTCGAGGACCGACCGGACCTTCTCGAGCTGGTACTTGATGCCCGCGAGGTTCGGCGAATAGGGGTGGAGCGCGACTGCGTCGAAGTCATCGCCCGCTCCGGCACGGTAAAGGTCCGCGAGGTATCGCCAGGCTGTGCCCGAGGGCCCGCCCCTCGGCGTGCCGAACATCCCGCCGAGGATGACCTGGGCGTTCGGGTCGACGGACTTGATCGCCCGCCGTGCGATCCCGAGCAGGGTCGCGTACGTCTTCGGGGGGTCCTTGTAGACCGGGCTGTTCTGCTCGTTCCAGATTTGCCAGCGCGTGATCGGGTCGCGCGGCAGGTCCGGGAGCGTCTTCCAGAACGATCCCTTCGGCCCGTATCGCCCCACGAGCGCGCGCAGGAAGCGCCGCCACCCGGCCCGTTCCGAGGGCGTGTTGACCTTGATCTGGCTCGCGCACGTCGGATCGCCCGTGCACGCGCCCTGCTCGAACGCTGGCGTCCCGGAGACGGTCGGGAGCAGGTCGAGGTGCTTTGCGGCCGCGTCGGCGACGATCAGGTCGAGGGCCCCCCAGTTGTAATCGCCGGTCCGCGTGGGCTGAATCGTCGGGCGATAGACGAGGAACCGAAGGGATCCGACGCCCGCCTTGGCCATGCGGTCGAAGTCGCTCGCGCCGAGGCCACCGCCGGACGCGATGCCGTAGAACTGCCGTGGGGGAGACGAGGGCGAGCCCGAGTCGCCACCGCACCCGGCGAGGAGCCCGGCGAAGAGGGCCAGGAGAAGGGCCCACGTCCCAGGCCTAGACTGTCGGCCTGCTCCGGCGCCCGCCATGCCGGCGCGAAGGGTAGCCAAGAGGTGGACCGCACGATTCACGCGAGCGCCCGAGCGCGTACCGCGACCGCGGGCGCGATCGCGGTCGCCTACGTCGCCATCGCCTTCGGCCAGGGGGGCTACTCGACCACGGCCGTCGCCTGGGGCGCGATCGTCCTCTGGGCGATCGTCGCAGCGGGCATCGCCCTTCGCGCCTGGCCGGGCGCCGAGGTGTCCCGGCTCGCCGCCGGGGCCGTCGCGTGCTTCGGCGCGCTTGCCATCCTGTCGCTCCTCTCGATGGCGTGGGCCGACGACGCCGGGCGGGCGTTCGCCGCCGCGCTGCTCCCGGCCGCGTACGCGGGTCTGCTCTTGGCCGTCGTCCTGGTGCTCCCCGCGATCCGACCGCGCACCTGGCTGCTCGGCATCGTCGCCGGCGCGGTCGCCATCACGTCGCTGGCGCTCGCCTCCCGCCTCTTCCCCGGCTTCCTCGGCGGGGGGGAGGCGACCCTGGTCTCGCTCGGGGCGACCGGGAGGCTGAGCTACCCGATTGGATACTGGAACGCGCTGGCGGCCTGCATCGCCGTCGCGATCGTGTTGCTCGCGTGGCTCGGCTCGCAGGCCGACCGCAGGGGCACCCGGGCCGCGGCCATCGGCCTGATCGTGCCATGCGCGCTAGCGCTCTACCTCACGTCGTCGCGCGGCGGTGCGCTCGCGGTCGCGCTCGGCGTTGGGGTGCTCCTGGCGCTGGGGCCCGCGCGGACCCGACTCGGAGCGGGCGCCGTTCTCGGTCTTGCAGCCGCGGCCCCGAGCGTCGTTCTGGCGATCCACAGCCACGACCTCGCCCACGACCTCGGCACCAGCACCCAGAGCACGCAGGGGCTCCACGTCACGCTGCTGACTCTGCTGCTCGCGGCGGGGGCGGCGGGGGTCCGCTGGCTGCTCGACGCGAAGCTAGCCGCGGTCCAGGTCTCTCGACGGTTTCGGCGCGCCGCGCTGATTGGCCTCGCTCTCGCGCTCGTCGTCGGCATCGTGGCCTCCGATCCAGCCGCGCGCGTACGCGACTTCACCAGCGACACCCCCGGGGCCACTGCGGTGCCGGGGCAGCGCAGCCTCCTTGCGACGGGTGGGAGCGGGCGGGCGCAGTTCTGGAAGGCGGCGCTCGACGCGTTCGCCGGCGATCCCGCGGGAGGCGTCGGCGCAGGCAACTACGAGCTCTACTGGAACGCGCATCCCGGCGCACCCACAGCCACTGGAAATGCGCACTCCCTGTTCCTCGAGGAGCTCGCCGACCTCGGGCCGCTCGGCCTGCTCCTGGCGATCGGTCCGGTCGTCGCGGCGGGCGTGGCGGCCAGGCGGTGCTGGCGGCGGGTGCCGGCCGACGTTGCCCCGGCGCTCGCGCTGCTCGCGACAACGCTCGTCGGGGCCGCGATCGACTGGACGTGGAAGGTTCCGGCGTCCTTCGTCCCGGGGGTGATCGCGATCGGCTTGCTGACCGGGCCCGCGCGGTCTCGCAGCACCGGGGGAGATGCGTCGAGCGGGGCGCGCCGCTTCGGCCTCGGCGTCGCGGCTCTGCTCTTCGCGGTGGTGGTATTGGCCGTGGCAGGCGTCTTCATCTACGCGTCCACCCGGCTCGCCGACAGCAAGGGTGCGGTGGTGCGGGGCGACCTCGCCGCAGCGGTGAGCGACGCAAGGTCGGCCGCCGATGCCGAGCCGTTCTCACCGGAGCCGCAGCTTCAGCTCGCGCTCACCTACAAGCTCGCGGGCCAGCTCGGAGCGGCCAGGGAGGCCGCGCAGCGAGCAATCCAAAAGGCCCCGGGCGACTGGAGGGGCTGGGCCGTCGCGTCCGGGATCGATCGCCGCCGCGGGGCGACAGGGGCCGCGACCGCGGAGGCCGCTCGCGCCCAGGCTCTGGCGCCGGTTCCGCTGCCCGCGAGCGCGCTGCCCGGACCTGGCTGATCCAATATCCTCGCCAGGCCCCCTATCGGGTGGTGGAAGGCGGGCCCAGGGTGGATACAGAGACCAAGACGATCGACGTCGCCAACGAGACGGCGGCATGGCCGACGAACCGCGTCGCGAACCGCGTCGCCGATCTCAGCCGCACGCGTGACGATGCCGCCGGCGGCCATCGCCTGCGCTGGTGGCGCGACGCGCTTCGCCGTCGCATGCTCGCGGCCGCCGACCTGGTTGCGGCGGGCCTCACCACCGTGATCGCGACGCGGGGCTCGGTTTCCGGCCTGATCCTGCTCGCGGGGCTGCCGCTCTGGATCCTCGTGGCGAAGATGCTCGGCCTCTACGACCGCGATCACATCGCGCTGCGCCACCTGACGGTCGACGAGATCCCGACGCTGCTGGCCTGGATGACCGTGGGAGTGGGCGCCGTGGCCCTCGTATCGGCCTCGACCGCGGTCGAGGAGGTCTCGGCGTCGGCGGCGCTCATCGCCCTGGGCGCGGGCACCGTCCTGGCGGTCGTCCTGCGGGCGACGATGCGCGGCGCATGGCGGCGGATCGTGCCGCCGGAGCTCACGCTCATCGTCGGCGAGCGCGACCTGGCCGCGGGCATCGCACGCCGCATCCAGCTCTTCGGCGACATGCACCTCCGGGTGGTCGGCGCCGGGCCCGTGGTCCTGGGCGGGAACGGCGATCAGGCACGGCACCTGCGAAGGCTCGTCGATGGCGTCGATCGCGTGATCGTGGCGTCGCGGGAGATCGGCATGGACCCGGTCGCACAGCTCGCCACCGAGTGCCGTGAGCGCCAGGTCAAGCTCAGCGTGGTCTCGCCGCTGCGCGGTCACGCCGGCCCGATGCCCTACCTGTCGCAGGTGGCCGACCTACCGGTGCTCGAGTTCGATACCTCGGACGTGTCGCGCTCGACGATGCTGCTGAAGCGTGGCTTCGACATCGTCGTCTCGGCCCTCGCGCTCGTGATCCTCGCGCCGCTCTTCCCGCTCGTCGCCCTCGCGATCCAGCTCGACAGCCCGGGGCCGGCGATCTTCTCGCAGCTTCGCGCGGGCCTCGACGCCCGGCCCTTCCGCATGTACAAGCTCCGATCGATGTACCGCGACGCCGAGGACCAGCTCAACGAGCTTGTCGACCTGGATTCGCTGCCGGCGCCCGCGTTCAAGCTTCGAAACGACCCGCGCGTGACGCGGGTCGGCCGGATGCTCCGGCGCTTCAGTCTCGATGAGCTGCCGCAGCTCTGGAACGTCCTCAAGGGGGAGATGAGCATCGTCGGCCCGCGCCCTGAGGAGCTCGCCCTCGTCGAGCGCTACGAGCCGGAGCATCGCTTCCGCCTCCGCGTCAAGCCGGGGATGACCGGGCCGATGCAGGTCTCCGGCCGCGGGGAGCTCGCGTTCGACGAGCGTCTCGCGGTGGAGATGGACTACGTCGAGAAGATCTCGCTGGCGCGCGACCTCTGGATCCTCATCCAGACCCTCCCGGTGACCCTGCGCGGCACCGGCGCCTACTGACGGCGCGTCGTTCGGCCAAACTAGCGCCGTGTCTTCATCCGGGCTCGACGTGCGACTCGACACGCCCCTGCCGCCGCCGCTGCCGGCCGGCGCTCGCACGGCGCTCTTCCTGCTCGGCACGTGTTTTCATCGCGAGCTCGCCATCAGAAGCATCGAGATCGACGCTGCCGGCAGCCTGACGCCCGCGACGGCCCACGGCATGCCGCGCCTCGACCTCTGGCAGGCGCTTCACCCGCTCGGCCGCGACGCCGGCTCGAACGGCTCCGAACCCGGGCTCGGAGGACGATCCGACGCTTCGGGGCTACCGGAGCGGTTTCTGGGCCACCGTCCCGGTCGAGGCCCCGTCCAATGGCGAGCTTCCACTCGCCATACGGGCCACGCTCACCGACGGCACCACGGTCACGGCGCCGCTGGGCGCGATCGGAGTCGGCGGGACGGCGCCGCCCGCCGCCACGCCCGATTCGGCCCCGCGGGTGGCGATCGCGATGGCGACCTTCGACCCCGACCCGGAGCTCTTCCGCAGACAGGTGGAATCGATACGGGCACAAACGTTCTCCGATTGGGCCTGCCTCATCAGCGACGACTGCTCCTCGCCGGCCACGCTGCGGATGATCGAGGACGTCATCGCCGAGGACGAGAGGTTTCGCCTCGCGCGGGGCGAGCGCCGGCTCGGCTTCTACCGCAACTTCGAGCGCGCCCTCACCCTCACGCCGCCCGCGAGCCCGTACGTGGCGCTCTCCGACCAGGACGACCGCTGGCACCCCGAAAAGCTCGAAACGCTCCTCGGCCAGATCGGCGACGCCCAGCTCGCCTACAGCGACCAGCGGGTGGTCGACCGCGACGGCCGCGTCATCTCGAACACCTATTGGAACGGCCGGCGCAACAACCACACCAACCTGGTCTCGCTGCTGATAACGAACACGGTGACGGGAGCGGCTTCGCTGTTTCGGCGCGAGGTCGTCGACCGGGCGCTGCCCCTGCCCGAGACGCCCAGGCTTCAGTACCACGATCAGTGGCTCGCGCTCGTGGCGCTCTCGACCGGCCGGATCGCCTACGTCGATCGTCCCCTCTACGACTACGTGCAGCACGACGCGGCCGCTCTCGGCCACGCCGCCGCCAACGCGGGCGCATTCCGCCACCGCATCTCCACGGTGGCCCGCCGGATGGCGCGAGGCAACTGGCAGAGCCTCGTGCGCGGGTGGTGCGGCGCCTACTTCGACTACTGCCGTGTCCGCCAGCTCGCCGAGACCCTGCTCCTTCGCTGCGGCGATCGCCTGAGCGGCGGCGCCCGCCGCGCGCTCCGGCGCTTCTCGCGCGCGGAGCGCTCGCCGGTCGCGTTCGCGTGGCTCGCGTCTCGCCGGTTGCGGGCCCTGGCCGGCCGCGACGAGACGCTCGGCGCCGAGGGCCTGCTCGTGCGGGGGATCGCCTGGCGGTACGTCATGTCGGCGATCGCCGCCGGCCGGAGGCGGCCGGCCGGCTGGGCGGCGTACGACGCCAGCCTTCCCTCGCCGGACCCCGCGCGGATGACGGCGCTCGAGCACGAGCCCGCACAGGCACTCGCGCGCCAGGTGGCGCCGCTCGAGCTCTCGGTGTCCGATCGCGCTCCGGAGCGCGTGAACCTGCTGGTGCCGACGATCGAGCTGAAGCACCTATTTGCCGGCTACATCACGATCTTCAACCTGGCCCGCAAGCTCGCGGAGCGCGGCCGGCGAGCGCGCATCCTCACCGTCGACGAGACCAGACCGCTGCCCCGGTCGTGGCGGCGCCAGGTGGAGTCGTATGCCGGGCTCGACGGCGTCTTCGACGAGGTCGAGGTGGCGTTCGCCCGCGACCGCGACGCGCCGGTCGAGGTCAGCCCGACTGATCGCTTCGTCGCGACCACGTGGTGGACCGCGCACATCGCGCACGCCGGCCTTCGGACACTCGAGGCGTCCCGGTTCCTCTACCTCATTCAGGAATACGAGCCCCCCACCATGTCGTGGTGGGGGTCGTGGGCGGCCGTGGCGGACGAGAGCTACCGCCTGCCGCACGTCGCAATGTTCTCGACCGAGCTGCTGCGCGACTTCTTCGCGGCCCGCGGCTACGGCGTCTTCGCCGCCGGCCGCGAGGAGGGGCTTGCGGCCTCGCTCGCCTTCCGCAACGCCATCACGGCCGTGTCGCCCCCGAGCGCGAGGGAGCTTGCCCGGCGAGGAGGCGGGCGGCTCCTGTTCTATGCGCGCCCGGAGCCGCACGCGGCGCGGAACATGTTCGACCTCGGTGTGCTGGGCCTGACCGAGGCGATCTCGCGCGGGACGATCGGGCCGGACTGGGAGCTCAACGGGGTCGGGTCGGTCGAGGGCGCCGACAGCATCCGGCTCGGGCCCGCGAGCACGCTCGAGCTGCTGCCGCGTCGCTCGCAGCGGGAGTACGGGGACCTTCTCGCGGCGCACGATGTGGGCCTGGCGCTGATGCTCACGCCGCACCCGAGCCTGGCGCCTATCGAGATGGCGGCGGCGGGCATGCCGACCGTGACCAACACCTTCGAGACGAAGACAGCCGACGCACTCGAGGCGATCGCGGGCAACCTGATCCCCGTGACTCCGACGGTCGAGACCATCGCAGATGGGCTCGGGGAGGCCGTCGCGAGATCAGCCGACCCGGCGGCAAGGATTTCCGGCGCCGCCGTGGACTGGCCCTCCGACTGGAACGACGCGCTCGGCTCGGCCGTCATGGACCGCGTCGACGAGCTGCTCGACGCCTGCTGAGCTTCGCTAGGCCTTGGTGCTGCCGCGGCGCAGGCGGTTGACCAGCTTGCGGGGCGCCCGGAACGGAGCGCTGACCTTCCAGCTCTTCGACTTGACGACGCTGTTGTAGGCATGCATCAGCGCCTCCGCCTGATAGCGCGCTGAGGCGCTGTCGAGGCGCTGCGCGCCGAGCTCGGCCTCGGCCCGCCGGGCCCTCTCCTTCCAGGTCCCCTCGCTCGGCAGGTCGCCGATTCCGACGAGATCGCTGTTGCTCCACTTCTCGGCGATCCGCATGTGGGCCTCGACCCATGAGTCGCGGTGGCGCAGGAGGTTGAGGTCGTGATGGTGGACGACCTTGAAGTCGGCGGTCACCACCTTCTTGCCGGCCGCACGCACCTGGCAGCAGTAATCGAAGTCGTATCCGTGGAGGATCCCGAGCGACTCGTCGAACCTGACGTTCTCCACGGCCCACGGCGAGAGGCCCATCACGAAGCCGTCGATCGAGTCGACCTCGCCGAGCTCGTAGAACGGAGGGACGCCATTGTGGTTCCACGAAAGCCCCGGGAACTCGCCTCCGCCGAACTCCGTGTAGCGGTGGGTGAACGATGCCCACGTCACGGCGCCCTCCCACCAGGCGAGGTTCCGCACGCCGACCGCCCCTACGCAGCCGACCACCGCCACCTCGGGGCCCGAGAGGGCCGCCCGGAGCTTTTCCTCGAAGCCCTCGTCGTCGATCTCCGCATCCTGGTGGAGAAGAACGACCGCCTCGACGTCGTCGAGCTCGTTCGCCTTGTCCAGGACGAGGTTGTAGTTGCGCAGGAGTGAGCCCGTGCTCTGGTAAGCCATGATCTCGGAGCCAGGGGGAGCCACGCGCCGCAGGCCCGGAAGGGCGCAGCGCTCGTAAACCTCGGGCTCGGTAATCGCGCAGCCGAAGACGATCATCGGGCGCAAGAAAATAGCGGCATACCCCTGCGTTGGGGCCCGATGACGCCTGCGGCTACCACTCAAGCACCACACTAGACTGCGCCTGTGGAAGCGTCCCGACTACGGGCCGACGTCGAGCTCCGCGGCAGTAAGGACATCGCCCGTTGGGGGACGTCGCTGGCGAACGCGGCGGAGATCCTGCTGCCGATCCTCGAAGCGGCGGGTGTCCGTTCGGTGATCGAGATCGGCGCCTACCAGGGTGATTTCACCGCCGAGCTCCTCGCCTGGGCCCAGGGCCGCGACGCCCGCATCGTGGCGGTCGACCCCACGCCCGGACGCGATCTCGCCAAGGTCGCGGAGCGCTACCCGGAGCTCGAGTTGGTCCGGGAGCGAAGCCACGACGCCCTTCGAAAAATCGAGCTCACGGACGCGGTCGTGGTCGACGGGGACCACAACTACTACACGGTGGCCGAGGAGCTGCGGCTGATCGCCGAGCGCGCCGGCTCGGCCCCGCTGCCGCTGATCATCCTCCACGACGTTCTCTGGCCGCACGGCCGGCGTGACACCTACTACGCGCCCGACGAGATCCCCTCGGAGCATCGACAGCCGGTGCGCGAGGACGGGAGGGTCCTCCCCGAGAACCCCGGGATCGCCAAGTACGGGTTCCCCTATCGCTGGCCCGCCGAGCAGGAGGGCGGTCCTCGAAACGGGGTCCTGACGGCGATCGAGGACTTCGTCGACGGTCGCGACGAGACCCGCCTGGCGATTCTGCCGATGTTCTTCGGCATCGGCGTGCTGTGGTCCACAACCGCCCCGTTCTCCGACGACGTCGCCCGGCTCCTGGAGCCCTGGGACCGAAACCCGGTCCTGATGCGCCTCGAGCACAACCGCGTCTACCACCTGACGCGCCAGTTCGCCCTCGTGTCGCAGCTCATCCGCCAGGAGAACGTCCTGAAGATGGAGCTCGAGTCGCGGGCCTTCGCGTTTGCGGGCCGCCTCTCGCAGCTTCGGCACGGTCGCGCGACGGTGCCGTGGACCGACCAGATTCGCGACATTCTCGACGCGGGTGAGAACGGCGACCTCTCGCGCATCACCGCCTCGGCGACGCCCGAGGAACCGCAGACTTAGCGTGCCCGCCGACAGCGACGGGACCTTCGACGGCGACCTGCTGGCGAGGCTCGAGACGGGCCTGCCGGAGCGGATGATGAGCGGCGAGGCCACCGCGCTCTTCCTCGCCGGCTGGTGCTTCCACCGCCGTGACGCGCTCGCCGGAGTCGAGTTGGTCGTCGGCACCGAGCGCTATCCGGCCGACGCGGCCCGGATGCCGAGGCCGGACGTGCGCGCGGCGGCGGCGGTCGAATCAGGGGGCGATGCGTTCCGCAGTGGCTTCTGGGCCACCGTGCCGGTCACCGCGCCCGAGGCCCCGCGAACGCTCGAGGTGGCGCTCGAGGCGCGCCTCGCGGGCGGCGGAAGCGCGCGTGCGCAGCTCGGCGAGATCGAGGTCGTGGACAAGCCGCGCCCCGCGCTGCGCCCCGGTTGGCGCGGCGAGGACCTGATCGCGGTCTGCATGGCGACCTACGAGCCGCCGGCCGACCTGCTGGCCGTGCAGCTCGACAGCCTGCGCGCGCAGACCCACGCGAACTGGATCTGCCTCATCAGCGACGACTGCTCCAGCCCGGAGGGCCTGGCCAGGATCGAGGCGGCGATCGGCGGCGACGAGCGCTTCGTCCTGTCCGCGTCCGAGCGCCGGCTCGGCTTCTACCGCAACTTCGAGCGCGCGCTCGCCATGGCGCCGCCCGACGCGCGGCTCGTGGCCCTCTGCGACCAGGACGACCGCTGGCATCCCGACAAGCTCGCGACCTTGCGCGCCGCGATCGGCGACGCGCAGCTCGCCTACAGCGACCAGCGGCTCGTCGGCGAAGGGGGAGAGGTCATCGCCGACACCCTCTGGGAGGGCCGGCGCAACAACTTCACCAACTTGGCGTCGATGCTGGTGGCGAACACCGTCACGGGCGCCGCAACGCTGATGCGCCGCGAGGTGGTGGAGCGGGCGCTGCCGTTCCCGAACCAGCCGGGGTGGCAGTTCCACGACCATTGGCTGGCGTTGGTCGCGCTCGCCGCCGGCGACATCGTCTACGTCGATCGCCCGCTCTACGACTACGTCCAGCACCGTGGCGCCATTCTCGGCCAGGTCGCGGCGGAGCCGTTGGCCGGCGAGGCCCGGCCCGGCCTCGTATCGCGCTTTCGCGAGCGGCTGCGAGCGTGGCGGCCAGCGTACTTCTGCGGCTACACCCGGCTCGCCGTCCAGGCGAGGACCCTGCTGATGCGGTGCGACGGGCTTCTCACAAAGTCGAAGCGAGGCGCGCTCGAGCGTTTCGTCGCCGCGGACCGCTCCCCGCTCGCCTTCGCCTGGCTCGCCGGCCGGCCGCTGCGCCGCCTCGCGGGCCACGGTGAGACGCTCGGGGCCGAGGCGCAGCTCGCGCGCGGAATCCTGTGGCGCCGGACCGTCGGGCTGCGCGCGCCGTTGCGAAGACCGCACCGATTCGCCCCGGATGCGAGCATTCCTCCATGCGGCCCGGACAGCTTCGGACAGAAGCGGCTGCGGCGGTGGCGGGCGGGAACGCCACGGAGGAAGTCGTGACCGTCGCCCAGGCGGCGCCTCCTTCGACGTCGCGCGTCGCCGATCAGCCGGTCGTGATCGAGGCGCGTGACATCCACAAGACGTTTCGGATCCCGAAGCAGCGGATCGACTCGTTCAAGGAGCGCGCCGTCCACCCGTTCCGCAAGCAGGAGTTCCGCGAGCTGCAGGCGCTTCGCGGCATCTCGTTCGACGTCCACAAGGGCGAGTTCTTCGGGATCGTGGGGCGAAACGGCTCCGGCAAGAGCACGCTCCTCAAGATCCTCGCCAGCATCTACAGGGCCGATGCGGGGACCATTCGCATGGCGGGCCGCCTCGCCCCCTTCATCGAGCTGGGTGTCGGCTTCAACCCCGACCTGACCGCTCGTGAGAACGTGGTCCTCAACGGCGTGATGATGGGGCTCTCGCAGCGCGAGGCCGCGAGCCGCCTCGACTCGGTCATCGACTTCGCGGAGCTCCACGACTTCGTCGACCTGAAGCTGAAGAACTACTCGTCGGGGATGATGGTTCGCCTCGCCTTCTCGGTGATGCTCGAGGCGAAGGCGGACATCCTCCTCATCGACGAGGTGCTGGCCGTCGGAGACGCCTCGTTCCAGCAGAAGTGCGCCGACGCATTTCACGAAATGCGAGACGAGGGGCGGACGATCGTCCTCGTCACCCACGACATGGGCTCGGTCGAGAAGTACTGCGACCGGGCGATGCTCATCCATGACGGCGACCGCGTCTCGCTCGGGGAGCCCGAGCACGTCGCCCGTGAGTACCTGCGCCTCAACTTCCAGGGGAAGGGCCCCACGGGCGCCGGGGGGGAGTTCCCCGACCGCAACTCACGTCTGATCGAGGCCTGGATCGAGAACGCGTCGGGGGAGCGGATCACCAACCTCGAGGTCGGCGAGACGATCCGCTTCCGCGCGGTGCTCGAGGCGCTCGAGGAGCTGCCCTACCCGTATTTCGGCATTCACGTGCGCAACGCCGACGGAACGCACCTCTTCGACATCAACCAGACGCTCTCGGTCCCCGACGGAGAGCAGAACTACGTGCCGCCAGGGCAGCACGTTCGGATCTCGGCCGCGATCGAGAACCTGCTCACGCCCGGTCGATACTTCGTCAGCTGCTGGGTGGTGCGCGGCCGCCAGTCGGGGCAGGTGGCCCTCCAGGCAATCGACGCCCTCGATTTCGTCGTCTTCGGCATGGCCGGCACCGCCGGCCTCGTGAGGATCCCGGGCGAGGTCGAGGTCGTGGCGTACGACCCGGAGGACGCGTGAGCGGCGCCAGCGACGTGAGCACGGCGGTCGAGCTCCACGAGGTTCGCGGCCCGTCTGCACTCGGCGGCGGGGCGAGGCGGTTCTTCGAGCTCCTCTACCTGATCTCGGTCACCGAGTTCAAGAAGACCTACTTCGGGACCGTCCTCGGCTATTTCTGGTCGCTGCTGCGGCCGCTGATGACGTTCGCCGTTCTGCTCTTCGTCTTCACGCAGATCTTCAACCTCGGCGGTGCCCGATCGAATAATCCGCATTACCCGGAGATGCTGCTCTTCAACATCGTCCTGTTCGGCCTCTTCGCAGAGGCGACGGCGGGCGCGGTCGCCTCCGTCGTCGGCAACGAGGGGATCGTCCGCAAGACCCAGTTCCCGCGGCTCGTGATCCCGCTGTCGGTCGTTTGCACCGCGCTCTTCAACTACGGGATGAACATGATCGCCGTCGTCATCTTCCTCCTCGCCTTCGGCGTCACTCCGACATGGACCTGGCTCTTGTTTCCGCTGATCGTGTTCGCGGTCTTCCTTCTCGCCACGTGCCTGGCGATGTTGCTCTCGAGCCTCTACGTGCGGTTCCGCGACGTGGCGATCATCTGGTCGGTTGTCACGACCGCGCTGCTGTATGGGACGCCGGTGATCTACCCGCTCCAGGACCCGCCGGTGCCGGAGCAGTACCACCAGCTTCTCCTGATCAACCCGCTGACACCGATCTTCGTCCAGGCAAACAGCTGGATCATCGACAGAAGCGCGCCCGGGGCGGTCACGACCGCCGGCGGCTGGGTCCACCTGCTTCCGGCGATCGCCATCTACGTCGGGGCGTGCGTTCTCGGGGTGTGGATGTTCAGCCGCTCCGCGCCGCGCGTCGCCGAGGAGCTCTAGCTCGCGGCGCCGAGCCCGAGCAGCTCCTCGACCCGCGCGAGCAGTGGGTCAGGGAGCGCCTCGTCCCAGCTCTCGGGCCAGGCGACGTGCGAGCCTCGGGCGCGGGCCGCGAGCTCGCCAACCGAAGCGCAGGCCCGCGTCAGCGCCGCGGCGACGCCGGCAACCGTGGGCTCGGCGGCGATCAGGTTCGGCGAGATCGCTGCCAGCGCCCCGGCGTCCTTGTTGGCGAACGTGTTCGTCACGGTTGGCATGCCCGCCGCCGCCATCTCGATCGGCACGAGGCTGGGGTGGGGGGTGTACATGAGCGCCAGGCCGACGTCGCAGGCTCGGAGCGTGGCGGCGTAGTCGGATTGAGCGGTTCGCGGAACGAGGCGCACCGTTGCGCCCGAGCGCGGAAGGGCCAGCGTGCCGGCTCCCAGCTCCACGGTGCCGATGCCCAGAAGCTCCCAGCCGTCGAGATGGCCTTCGGCCGCCACGTTGTCGAGAGCCATCGCGCCGATCTCGAACAGGTTCCGCGACGCATGCTCCTCCGGGCGCGCATAGAAGAGCAGCCGGCGGGGCGCAGGGCGCCTGAGCTCGTCCTCCGGGACCGGTCCCACGCGCGTAATGGCGTTCTCGAATGTCGCCGAGTCCGCCTCGCCCGTTTCGCGGCCGTCCGCGAACACCCCCAGGCGCTCGGCCACGAACCAGTCGCGCAGGAGGCCGGTCGAGAAGAGCGCGGTGTGCGGAAGGTCGTAGCTCGCGCGCGCGAGCGCCGCGGCGCTCCCCATCGCAAACGTGAACGGCTCGTACTCCTGGATCAGGTAGAGGAAGCGCGAGGCCTGGAGCTGCGACAGCGCGCCTGCGGCCACATGGGCGGCGGTGAAGTGCGTCGCGACCAGCGCATCCGCGGGGTTTATCGGGATCGGCGTCGAGCGGTCTGAGGCGTCGGCGAGCTCGAGTGCCGAGATCGCATCGCCGATCCCCTCGTAGGCGGAGAGGCGGGAGCGCCAGTCGGAACCGGCGCCCTGGGCCTCGAGGGTGATGAGCCGCACCCGATGCCCGCGCTCCGCCAGGCGACGGGTGAGGTTGAAGACGGCGATGAAGCCACCGAAGAAATGCTTGAGGTCGATCGCGGGGTGGACCACGTCGACCCGGAGCGGCTCGTCGTCCCGCACGTCCAGGCGCAGCGGCGCGACTTTCTCCGCGATCCAGAATGCGCTGTGGGTACGACGCACCGACAGCGCCGCGGCGACGAGGGCGCGGGCGACGAGGTAGCCGCCTACGATCGCCACCGGGACCGCCATCGCGATGGCGATGGCGCCGCCGCCGCCGCTCTCCGCGCCGACCCCGATCGCAACGCCGGCGACCAGCGCAGCCGCCGGCGGGACGGCAACGAGCGCGAGGAGCGCTCGTTTCCGCGACGAGGATGTGGCGAGCGCCGCCCGCGCGAGGGACCGCACGCGGCCACGATATCCCGACCGTCCGGCGGCGGCCCCGCGACCGAGGCACCACTAGCATCGCGGCGTGGCCGCTGACTCCGCGAACGAGGAGCTCGACCGCCTGCAGCGAGAGCTCGCCGCGGTCGACGCGGAGCGCCTCCGCCTTCGCTCCGAGCTCGAGCAGGTGGAGCTCTCTCCGGTCGGGCCAATCGTGGGCCCGTCGCGCACGGCGCGGTCGATCGTCGAGCGGCGTCTTCGCCGCCTTCGCGTGCGGTTCCCGAGGCGACGGCGCTCCGCGACCCGGCCGACCCGGCTCGCGCCGCCCCTCTCGGGGTCGGAGCTCGCGTGGTCGGTGCGAAGCCGCCTCCGCCCGCGTGCGCCGGCATGGAAGCCGGGCGCCGCTGTGCCCTCGACGGATTGGCTGACGCCGATCCTGGTCGACAGCTTCGGCCGCGACGGCAGCACCCTGATGATGGCCCTGCTGGCGACCTCGCCGCAGATCGTCGTCGAGGAGACGTACCCCTACGAGCGCCACTACTTCACCTACGTGTGGCGCTGGGCGCGGCTGCTCGGGCGCGAGGACTGGCCGGCGGCGCTGTGGCGCAAGGAGGACGTGGTCTCGCTCTGGCAGGAGGACCACTCCGCGCTGCTCGGTCCGCCCCCGTGGCTTCCGCGCGAGCTCTTCGAGGCGGGCCCGGACCGGGCGGCGATCTCGCGCCGGGCGTTCGAGCTCGTCTGGGGCGAGCTCTCGAGCCGCGCGGTCGAGCGCGCCGTGGCGGCGGGCGGAGAGAGGCCGCGCTACTCGGCCGAGAAGCACGGCAACACCTGGCTCGTCGACGAGCGCGAGCTGCCCCCGGTGGAGACGATCGTCCTCCTCCGCGACCCCCGCGACGTCGAGGTATCGATGTCGGCGTACGAGGACAAGGAGCCTTCGACGAGCGTCGGGATCAACGCCCAGTGGGCGCGTGTCGATCGCCTCGAAGGGGTCCTCGCCCGGCACCGGGGCCGCCTGCAGTGGATCGCCGGCCTGCTCGACGAGGGCACGGTGCCGGTCATCCGCTTCGAGGAGCTGGCGGGCGACCTCGGCGCCGTCGCGCGCCGGCTCGGCGAGCATCTCGACGTCGAGATGGCCCCGGACTCGCTGGCCGCCGAGGCGCTCGCGGCGCGGCACGCCTCCGCCGCGGACGTCGGCGCCGGGCGCTGGCGAGCCGAGCTCGACCCGGCGATCGCCGAGCGGTTCAGCCGCGAGCTTGGCCCGGAGCTTCGCGCCGTCGGGCTCGACGACTGAACTGCGCGCGCGCCAGGCTCGCGCCCAGCTTGAGCCCGATCCCGCCGTAGACCGCCGCGTTCACAAATGGATTTCGATGCCCGGCGTAGTGCCGGCGGTAGAAACGGTACATCCCGTAGTGAAAGGCGTAGTTGAGCCTCGGGCCCCGGATTGGCCCGCTGGTCCCGGCCTTGACGTGGACCACCGTCACCGCGGGCTCGTACCACGTCGCCCAGCCCGCCTCGCGAAAGCGGTAGCAGAGGTCCAGGTCCTCCATGTACATCCAGTAGCCCTCGTCGAAGAGACCCACCTCTTCGAGCGCGGAGCGGCGCAGCAGCATGCAGGCCCCGTTCACGGCGTCGACGGGGCCCGACTCGACGTCCGGGGCCCGGTAGGCGGCGAGCGGCCCGCTCTCGCGGCGCCGGCCGACCCCCGTGAAGTGGCCCAGCGCCGAGAGCGGGGTCGGGAAGCCGCGGCGCGCTGCGTGGTCGAAGCTGCCGTCGGGCAGCTCGAGGCGCGGGCCGCAGACGCCCACGCCGGGCTCGCGCTCCATGAGGGCGAGGAGCGCGTCGAGCGCGCCCGCGGTCACGCGCGTGTCGGGGTTCAGGACCAGGACGTGAGGCGCGCGCCCCGCCCTGATCGCGAGGTTGGTCGCCGCGGCGAAGCCGAGGTTGCCGCTTGCCCGGGTGAGCTTCACGTCTGCGAACTCCGCCTCGACCATGTCGGCGGTGCCGTCGCCCGAGGCGTTGTCGACGACGTGAACGGATATCGGCTCAGTCGGTGTGTGCGCGGCTAGCGAGGTGAGGCAGTCGCGCAGCATCGCCTCGCATCGGTAGGCGACTATCGCGACGTCGAGGCTGCTCTTGCTCAATGCTTGAGAACGAGCCCGAGGAAGCGCTTCGTGCGCTCGTGTTGGGGGTTGTCGAGGAGGCTCGCCGGCGGCCCCTCCTCGACGACGACGCCACCGTCCATGAAGACGACCCGATCGGCGACGTCGCGCGCGAAGGCCAGCTCGTGAGTGACGGCCACCATCGTCATTCCCGACTTCGCGAGGTCGCGCATCACGTCGAGGACCTCCTTGACCAGCTCGGGGTCGAGGGCCGAGGTCGGTTCGTCGAACAGCATCAGCTTCGGGTCCATGGCAAGCGCTCTGGCGATCGCCACACGCTGCTGCTGCCCACCCGATAGGCGAGCCGGGTACTCGTCGAGCTTGTCGGCGAGCCCGACGCGGTGCAGGATCTCGCGCCCGCGCTCGATCGCCTCCTTCTTGTGGACCTTCTTGACCAGCACGGGTGCCTCGATCACGTTCTGGATCGCCGTCTTGTGCGGGAAGAGGTTGAAGCGCTGGAAGACCATGCCGATCTCAGAGCGGCTCTTGGCGATCTCCGAATCCCGCTGCTCGTAGAGCTTGTTCTTGTGCTCTCGATAGCCGACGAACTGGCCGTCAACCGAGAGGCGCCCGCCATCGATGTTCTCGAGGTGGTTCACGCAGCGCAGGAAGGTGGACTTTCCCGAGCCGGACGGGCCGAGCAGGCACATGACCTCCTTCGGCGCAACCTCGAGCGAGATTCCCTTCAACACCTCCAGAGTTCCGAAGCTCTTGCGGACCTGCTCGGCCTTGATCATCGGTTCGCTCATCGGTGGTCCTCCGGAAGCTTCGGCAGCTCGGGCCCGTCGTCCGGCGGGAGCTCGACCTTCGCGTGCTTGGGCCAGAAGTTCTGGCGGATCCGCCCGATCAGCGTCGGCGCCTGGGCCTGTCGCGAGCTGCCGCGGCCGTAATAGCGTTCGATGTAGTACTGGCCGACCGAAAGCACCGACGTCACGGCGAGGTACCAGATGCTGGCGACGAGCAGAAGCGGGATCGTCTTGTAGTTCACCGAGTAGATCTGCTGCGCGGAGTAGAGGAGGTCGTTGATGGCGACGAAGGCGACCAGCGACGTGGTCTTCAGCATCGAGATCGTCTCGTTGCCGGTCGGCGGGATGATCACCCGCATCGCCTGCGGGAGGACGATCCGCCTCATCGTCTGCAGCCGCGTCATCCCGAGAGCGTGCGCCGCCTCGGTCTGCCCCTCGTCGACGGAGATGATCCCGGCCCGCACGATCTCCGACATGTAGGCGCCCTCGTTGAGGCCCAGGGCGAGCATGCCGGCGACGAAGGGCGTGATGAAGTCGTTCGCGTTCAAGTGCACGAACGACGGGCCGAACGGGATGCCCAGGTCGATGGACGGATAGAGCGCGGCGATGTTGTTCCAGAGCAGGATCTGAACGAGCACCGGCGTTCCGCGCAGTAGCCAGATGTAGAACCAGCTTGCGCTCGAGAGCAATGGGTTCGCCGACAGCCGCATCAGCGCCAGGAGGACGCCGAGGACGACGCCGATCACCATCGAGACCACCGTGAGCTCGAGCGTGAGCACGAGCCCGTCGATGATCTGCTGGTTGCCGAGGAAATCGCCGACGACGTTCCACTCGAAGCGGGGGTTCGTCGCGACCGAATTGACGATCACGACGATGAGGATCAGGACGATCCCCGCCGCGATCCAGCGGCCGGGGTGGCGCACCGGGACCGCCTGGATCTCTCCCGGCGGTTCCGGCTTGCCTACGCCGGTTGCCGCTTCCACCTTCCCTCGGCTTGCTGCGTTCGCCTACCTGCGACTACGAGGCCGGCACGTTGGTCGGGTTGACCTCTACCTTCGAGATCGCGCTCTGGTCGAGCCCCCAGTACGCCAGGATCTTCCCGTACGCGCCGTCGTCGATGACCTTCTGCATCGCCGCCGCGACCGGGTCGGTCAGGCCGCTGTCCTGCGGGATGGCGATGCCGTAGGGGGCGCTGTCATACGACTTGCCCGACAGCTTGAACTGCCCGCCCGACTGCTCGACGATGTACGCGGCGACCGGCGAGTCGGCGATGCCGACCTCGGCGCGACCGCTCGAGATCGCCAGGTTGGCGCCGTTCTGGTCGGGGAAGACCTGCGAGTCGACGCCGCCCTGGCCGGCGGCCTTGCACTTCTTGTCCTGGTTCGTCGCGTCGGTTGCCTGGATGGTTCCGCGTTCGATTGCGACGCTGTGGCCGCAGAGATCGTCGAGCGTCTGGATGTCAGGACCCCCGTCGGCCTTCACGTAGAACGAGCTTCCGGCGGAGAGGTAGGTGACGAAGTCGACCGTCTTCTCGCGCTCCTTCGTGACCGTGAACGACGACATCCCGAGGTCGAACTTGCCTGCCGCCAGCCCAGGGATGATGCTGTCGAAGGTCGCGTTCTTGACGTCGGCCTTGAGGCCCATGACCTGCGCGAGGGCGTTCGCCATGTCGACGTCCATCCCGATGATCTCGCTGCTGTTCGGCTTGATGAACTCGTCCGGCGCGTAGGTCGGGTCGGTCGCGACCGTCAGGGTGCCGGCCGACTTCACGTCGCTCGGCACCTTTGCCGAGATCGCCTTGTCCTCGGACAGGTTGATGCCCGGCGTCGCCGTCAGGTTCGCGGCGTTGCCGCCCCCTCCGCCGCCGCTGCTCGACGTCGAGTTGTCGTTGCTCGATCCGCAGCCCGCGGCGGCCACGATGGCGACCGCGACGATGGCCCCCACGAACAGCCTGCTGAGTGTGCCCCTCATGTTCTCCTCCTCGGTAATGGCGGCGGCGCCCTTCCTGGTGCGCCTCCGCGAACCCTAACGCGCTCTCACGGGCTGCGCCGGATCGACCGCTCGAGCGCCTCGCGGAGCAGCCGCTGGGCGGCGTCGCGGTCGATCGCGCCGGCGAGCCAGCGCGTGCACAGCCCGTCGACGAGCGAGATGAGCGCGTCCGCCGCGATGTCCGGGGCGATCCCCTCCCGCACCGACCCGTCGTTGATGCCGGCCCGGATGGTCTCGGAGACCTCGGCCCTCCAGTCCTCTGTCACCTTCCTCACCGCGCCGCGAAGGTCGGGGTCGAACACGGCAGAGGCGCTCACCTCGCCCCAGACGATCGCCGCCTCCCGAACGGCGTCGTCGTCCTCGAGCTCGCCGAGCAGGGCCGTTTCGAGTGCCTCGTAGCCGGTGGCGCCGGCGGCCCGTCCCGTGTTGGCCCCCCGCAGTGCGGTGGAGGGCGCCTGCTCGCTCGCGTGCTCGAGCGCGGCGCGAACGACGCCGGCGCGCGATTCGAAGTGGTAGTAGAGGAGCGCGGGGGAGACGTCGGCGGCCTCGGCCACCGCCTCGATCCGCATCCCTCGAACGCCGCTGCGGGCGATAGCGCTCGCGGCCGCCACCACGATCGCCTGGCGGGTGTCGCGGCGCGCCTCGGTGGTCTGGCGCGATGCCGCCACGGCCGCGATGTTGGCAGGTTGCGGGGCCTGCGGGCGCCGCCCATCACTACACTTTCGATAGTGCTCGAGCCGACGGTCAACCGTCCGTGCGGCGGCCGCTACGGCGACGTCGTCCAATCGATCGGCAACACGCCGCTGGTCGAGCTTCCGACCCTCTCTCCCCGCGAGGGGGTGCGACTGTTCGCCAAGCTCGAGGGACACAACCCCACCGGCTCGGTGAAGGACCGCGTGGCGCGCTCGATGATCGAGTCGGCCGAGGCCTCCGGCGCGGTCGAGCCTGGGCAGACGATCCTCGAGCCGACCTCGGGCAACACCGGGATCTCGCTGGCGATGATCTGCCGCCGCAAGGGATATCCGCTGCGGGTCGTCATGCCCGACAACGTCACCGAGGAGCGCACCCAGCTCCTCCGGATGTACGGCGCCGAGATCGTCTGTTCGGAGGGTGCCAAGGGCTCCAACGGTGCAGTCGAGATGGCCCTCGAGCTGGCGGCTGCCGACTCGTCGCTCTACATGCCCTATCAGTACGGCAACGACGCCAACCCTCGAGCCCACTACGACGGGACCGCGGTCGAGATCCTCGACGAGCTCGACGAGGTGGCCGCGTTCGTCGCCGGTCTCGGCACCGGCGGAACGCTGATGGGCGTCGGCCGGCGCCTGCGGGAGAACGACCCCGAGACGAAGATCGTCGCCGCCGAGCCGATGCAGGGCGAGCTGGTCCAGGGCCTGCGCTCGCTGGACGACGGGTTCATCCCGCCGATCATCGACATCTCGCTGCTGGACCGGAAGATCATGGTCTCCAACAGCGACGCGATCGTGTGGACGAAGCGCCTGCTCGCCGACGAGGGCCTGTTCGCCGGCGTGTCGACGGGCGCCGTCGCCGCGATCGCCGTCCGGATCGCCGGCGAGCTCGAGGCCGGAAACGTGGTCTTCATCGCGCCCGACGACGGCTGGAAGTACCTGTCGTCCGGCGTCTACACGAAGCCGCTGGAGGAGCTCGAGGGCATCGATTCGACGGTTTGGTGGTGAGGGGCGCCCCTGGCCGGGCGCCGCGCTCGTACATACGTCCACCCCGCTTTGCGGTAGCCGCCCTGGCACCTAACATGCCGGTTGCCAATCACCCCCGCTGCGACGGGGAGTCTTCCAAGCGGCCCGCATGATGCGGGCCGCTTCGGTTTTGGAGGCGGCCTCATCGCGCGTGCGCGAGCTCGCGAGCTCCTATCGCCCTCCCGACTTCGCCCACGTCCCCGACCCCGACGCAGCGATCTTCCTCTGCGCGGTCGACCACCGCACCGGCTACCGCGACCGCTACCTCGTTGGCGGGAAGGGCCCGTTCAGCGGCAGCGCGCTCATGTGGGAGGTCGGGCTTCTCGCGGCGCGGCGCGAGCCCGGCCTGCTGACGGCCTCGGCGCTTCTCGAGGTCGATCCTGAGCGCGTGGCGGCGATTTTTCGGATCGGCCCCGAGACCGTGGGCGGCGCTGAGGTCCGCGCGGCCCTCTGGCGCGACCTCTCCGAGCACCTCGTGGCCGACTACGCCGGAAACGCCGCGGTCCTAGTCGACGCCGCCGAGGGGCGCCTCGACGGGCCGGGCGGGCTGGTGGCGCGGCTGGCCGATAGCGAGGCCTACGGCGATCCGCTGGCCAAGAAGGCGTTCCTGTTCGCCAAGATCGCCGAGCGCCGCGGCTGGCTCTCCGTCGCCGACCCCGAGGCCTGGGAGGTGTGCGCCGACAACGTGCTGATGCGGCTCGCGATGCGCGCCGGTCTCGTGGAACCGGGGAGCATCGACGAGGTGCGGCCGGCGACTCGGGCGGCCTTCAAGGCGCTCGCCGTCGAGGCGGGCGTCAGCCCGCCGGTCCTGGACGACCTCCTTTGGGAGCTCGGCCGCGACGACCCGGACCTGCTTGGCGACATCGCGGGTGACGTGCGCGAGCCGCCGCGCGACCCCGCCTCGCACTGGTACTAGAGCGCCGTTAGACGTCCCGGAGGCGGATCGGCCCGCTCGCGGCGCCGGTCACGAGCTGGCGCGAGACAGGCTCGCTCGACTCGAACACCTCCGTGGCCGGGCCGTTCGCCAGCACCCGCCCCTCGTGGATGACGGCGGCATGGTCCGCGAGCTTTCGAGCCGCCGACATGTCGTGGGTCGACAGCAGGTAGGTGGCCCCTGTGCTGCGCTGGGTCTCGCGGATGAGCTCGCAGAGAAGGGCCAGCCGCACGCCGTCGATCCCGCTGTCGAAGTCGTCGATGATCACGATGCGCGCCTCGAGGGCAAGCGCGCGCGCGAGCGCAACGCGCTTTGCCATGCCGGAGGAGAGGTGCTCGGGCATCAGGCGCGCCTGCTCGCGAAGCCCGACCTCGTCGAGGCGGGCCATCGTCACCTCCTCGATCCGCTCCTCCGACCAGCGATTGCGCTCGCGCAGCGGGAAGGCCACGTTCTCGAACACGTCGAGCGAGAAGAACAGCCCGCAGCTGAACGGGAGCGTGCCCTGGAGGACCGCGCTCATCCCGCGTCGCAGCTCGTAGAGCTCCTCGTCGGTGAGCTTCGAGAGGTTCCGGCCCTCAACGCGCACGAACCCGGAGTTCGGCCGCATCAGGCCGAGGATGTGCTTGATCGTCACCGTCTTCCCGGCGCCGGACGGCCCGAGGAGCATGGTGATGCGGCCCTCCGGGACCTCCAGGTCGACCTCGTCGAGCACGCGCTCCGACCCGAACCGCTTGACGACGCGTTGAAGGTCGATGGCCATGCCCGGCTTGGCTGCGGTGCTCACAAGCGGCACCAAGGGCGGGTCCTTCGCGAGCAGGAAGAACCAGACGACCATCGCGGCGAGCGCGATCACGAGCGACCCGACGAGGATCGGCTCGAGCGGACCGTGCAGGTAGCGGTGCTCCACCCCGAGCTCCTCCTCCTCGGCCTCGTATTGGGCGAGGACCCCTGTGATCGCGAGGTAGGTGCGGTTGAGCCAGGCCAGCACCATGCCCAGCAGCAGTATCGCGGCGATCGTCAGCGGCAGGGCGATCACGTACTCCTCGGCGCTCGACCCGGCGATCCTCGACCCGACCCAGAGGCATCCGAGCGGGACCGCCGTCCACAGCGCGAACGACCCGACGGCCATCAGGACCAGGAGCATCGCGGCGACGATCCGATCGCCGCCGCTCGCGGCTTGCGGACGAGCGAGCATCGTGTGCGCCACGCTCACCTTACCGCGTCCCGCGCGCGCCCGATCACGGCGCCACGCTCGAGGCCGGGTCGATGTTGTCGGCGACGAAGAGGAACCAACGCTGATCGCGATGAGCGCGATCACGAGCGACCCGATCAGGAGCGGCTCCAAGGGACCGCGGAGGAAGCGCGGCCCGGCGCCGCCGCCGAACTCCTCGTCCTCGGCGGCGTAGCGGGCGATGACGCCGGTGACGCGCAGGTAAAGGGCGTTCAGCCAGACCAGCAGGGCGCCCCACGCGATCATCGCCGCGACCGTCATCGGCAGGGCGAGCAGATAGTGCTCGGCATTCGACCCGGCGACCTTCGAGCTCGCGTAGAGGCACGCGGCCGGCACCCCGAGCCAGAGCGCGAAGGAGCCGAGAGCCATCAGCGCGAGCAGGAAGCCCGCGGCGACCCGATCGGCGGCTCGCGCCGCCCGGCTCCGCTCGATCGCCTCAGCGCGCGCGGGCACGTCAACCCCCGATCGGCGCTCGCGGATTTGCGCCCCAGAAGACCAGCGTGCCGAGCATCCCGATGACGTGGACGAGGACGATGTTGAGGACCATCGACTTCGCGGTCGCCCGTCCGACCCCGACGGGTCCGCCGGCGGCCGTGTAGCCGTAGTAGCAGCCGACCAGGACGATGACCGTCGCCATCACCATCCCCTTGATGAGGCTGAATAAGAGGTCGGGTGGGTTCTGGAACTCCCAGAAGATCAGGAAGTAGCCGCCCGAGGAGACCTCGGCGATCTGCTTGACGACCGCCAGCCAGCTCGCGAAGTAGCCGACGCCGATCCCGAACAGGTAGATGAAGGGAAGCGTCAGCCAGGCCGCCGAGCAGCCGCGTCGCGCAGAGGAAGATCATCGGGTTGACGCCCATCACCTCGAGGGCGTCGATCTCGTCGGAGATCCGCATCGCGCCGATCTCGGCGACGATCCCGGTCCCGACCTTGGCGGCCATCATGTAGCCGAAGGCGTAGGGGATGACCTCGCGCAGGTCGCACCAGGCGGCGAAGACGCCGGCGTAGGAGGGCGCGCCGAGCTGCGCGATGAAGTAGGCGCCCTCGATGCCGCACTGAAGGCCGAGGATGAAGGTGAGACCCCAGATGACGATCGCCGAGCCGGTGATCAGCAGGCCCGCCTGGCGCAGCGACTCGCCGAAGAAGGTGAAGACGCGGCCGGAGTAGACGAGGCCCATGACCCGCCCGGAGAAGCGGGCGATCTCGCCGAGCGAGCCGAGCCAGTCGCGGGGAACCGCGAGCCAGCTACCGGATCTGCGAGATCTCAGGATGGGTCGCCAGGAGCGTCTGGGTGAAGACGTAGTTGAAGGCAAAGACGCCGAGGAAGGCGATCACGACCGCCTCGTTGACGGCTCGACCCACCCCCTCGGCGCCGCCGGAGGCGTTCATCCCCTTGTAGCAGCAGACGATCGCGATGATCGCCCCGAAGAGGGTGCATTTGACCAACGACCCCCAGAGATCGGTGATCGAGGCGTTCGAGAAGAGGGTGGCGAAGAAGCCCCCGAGCGGCTGGCCGTAGGCGATCTCGGCGAAGATCCCGCCGGAGATCCCGAACAGCAGGGCGTAGATGTCCATCAGGCCGGTGATCAGCATCAGGCTCAAAAAGCGCGGGACGACGAGGTTTTTGATCGGGTCGACGCCGAGGACCTGAAGCGCGTCGAGCTCCTCGCGGATCTTCCGCGCCCCGAGGTCGGCGGTGATCGCGGTCCCGGCGACCCCGGCGACGACGACCGCGGTGACGAAGGGGGCGAACTCGCGCACCGAGGCCAAGATGAAAAAGCCGCCGAGGCGGTCGAGGGCGCCGAAGAGGGTGAGGAAGTTGGCCGCCTGAAGGCCCGGGGCCCCGAAGCCGAAGGCGATCGTCGAGATCATCATCGGGAACCAGCAGAGCTGCAGCGCGAACAGGAACTGGCCGATGAACTCGCCGCCGTAGGGGTAGGGGGGCTTGACCGTGGCGACGATCGTCTTCCCGGTCAGGATGACCATGTTGCCGACCTGCTCAAAGAGCCCCTTGGCGGGAAGAAAAGCCCTATCGGCAACGGTTCTTGACCATTACGGACAGCCGGACGAGACCTTCACGCGCCACCAGCGCATGAGCGCGCCGAGCGGTCCGGCGGCGGGGGCGACGCTGTAGGTCGTGCATCCGGGCTCGCCAAGCTCGTCGGCGCTGACCCTGTCCCATTTGCGGCTGGCCGGGTCCGCGACCATCGCATCGAGCCGCGCGCGGGCGCCGCGACGGCGCTGCTCGCTCTGCGACGCCTCCTCGCGCGCTTCGGCGAGACGGCGCAGCAGGGCGTCGCGCGTTTCCTCGAGCTCCGCGACGCCGGCGATGTGCGCCATCTCGCCGCGTCCGGACGGGGGCGCTTCGCGTGGGAGCTCAAGGGTGTAGGAGGCGAGCTCGGCTTCGAGTCGCGCGATTTGCTCGCGAAGGGTGCGGCGGACGGCGCCCGTGTCGCTTGCCGCGGTGGGGTCAGGGGCGGGCGGCTCGTCGATCTCGGGAGGCGTCTCGAGCCCGTCCGGCATCGAGGCGCAGACCATCGCCACCATCGCGAGTTCCCGCGGATCCAGGCCCGCTTCACGCGCGCGGTCGATGGCGTCCCCTGCGATTCGCTCGAGCTCCGGCGATGGCGTCGCGGCCGCGCCCACGAACGTGCCGAGCCCGTGGTGCGTGACGACCAGCCCCTGCTCCTCGAGCTTCGCGTAGACGGAGCGGACGGTGTTCACGTTCACGCTCGACCACGAGGCGAGCTCGCGGACGCTGGGAAGCTTGTCGCCGGGCAGGAGGCGTCCGCAGGTGATCAGGGCGCGCAGGCGCCAGCCCAGCTGGAGGCCGACGGGGACCTCGTCGTCGGCGTCGGGCTGGAACGGCGGCACGCCCGCCTGGCGAACCGGATCTCGGATGTCCGGGGGGGACTGTGCCATCAAACAGGCACACCCTACCAGAGGTGAGCCATCCATGTAGCACAGTCCGGGCTCGCCGTGGGCGGCGAGTAGCTTTTCGGCGTGAGGCGAGACTCGCAAACAGCCCCGCGGTGACCGCGAGGTGGCCCTGGCCTCGCTACGGCCGGTGCTCGAATACGGATGGCCGCCCGGGGCGAGCTGGCTTCCCGGCGATGACCCCGACGCCGGAAAGGCCGTTCTCGAGCAACCCCTTGGGCGGGCGGTGGCGTTCCGCCTTCGCGTGGACGGCGCCTGGCGCCTTCGCGCGGAGGCAGGCATCCCTGAGGGCGCGGCGCCGGGGCTGGCATGGGCTCGGGTCGCTCTGCGCGACCCAGGGGGCGGCGACACGGCGATCTGGTGGGGCGTCCTGGCGCGTGCGGGCACGACCCTCTCGCGCGAGTTCGACGTGGAGCTGACCGGCGCTCAGGGGGAGGTCGACCTGGTCCTCCGCGCCAGGGGCTTCGGCGTCGATCGGGTGCGGTGGACCGACCCGGTCCTCCATCTTCGGGGGATTCCGTGAGGACGCTGATCTCCATCCTCACGCCCGTCCACGATCCGGACCCTGAGCACCTCGAGCAGATGCTCGCCTCGGTTCGCGCGCAGACGTTCGAGGGCTACGAGCTCTGCCTGGTCGACGACGGCTCGAGCGACGACCGGGTGATCGACAGGCTGCGAGCGGAGGAGGCCGCGGACGAGCGCGTCAAGCTCCTTCGCCGCGAGAGCGCCGGCGGGATCTCAGTCGCCACCAACGCGGCCCTCGAGCTCGCGACTGGGGAGTTCGTGGCTCTGCTCGACCACGACGACACGGTCGTTCCAGACGCCCTCGAGGCGCTCGCGGAGGCGATCGCCGGGCGGCCCGATGCGGACTTCCTTTACTCCGACGAGACGCTGGCGCTCGACGGGCGCACCATCTGGGTTCATCTCAAGCCGGACTGGTCGCCGGACCTATTTCGATCGGTCATGTACACGTGCCACCTGAGCACCTACCGTCGCTCGCTGGTGCAAGACCTGGGCGGGTTCCGGGGCGAGTTCGACGGATCGCAGGACTACGACCTCGCCCTTCGCGTAAGCGAGCGAACGGACGCCATCGTCCACATACCCCGCTCCCTCTACAACTGGCGAATTCACGCCGACTCCGTGACCGGCGATCCGAACGTCAAGGGCTACGCCTATCCCGCCGGCCAACGGGCGCTGGCCGGGCACCTGGATCGGTGCGGCGTCGAGGCGGAGATGCAGTACGGCGCCCGGCCTGGGCAATACAGGGTTGTGCACCGCGTTCCGCGATCGGTCGAGGTCGCGATCGTGGCACCGGTCCTCCATCGACCGGCGATGCCCGACCTCCGGCGAGCAGCGGGGACGTGGCTTCGAAGCGCGCACCCCACGTGGCGGCTCGTTCTCGCCGGCCCGGAGGACCTCGTGGGCGAGTGGCGGCGTGAGCTTTCGGCGCCGCTTGGGGAGCGCCTCGAGGTGGTCGAGGACCCCGGCCGGCGCGGCGTCGCGGCGCTCCTCAACCTCGGCGTTCGGGCCACGGATGCCGAGCAGGTGATCCTGCTCGAGCAGCCGGTGGAGGCGCTGACGCCATCGTGGATCTCGCGGCTGGCCGGGTACGCCGCCGAGCCCGACGTCGGCGCCGCGGCGGCCAAGACGCTCAGTCCGGATGGGCGCATCGAGCACGCGGGGATCGTGGTCAGCGATGGGGTCCCGCTTCCGGTGCTGCACGGCGCGCCCGGCTCTCACGAGGGCCCCGTGGCGATCACCGAGATCGTCTCGAACTTCTCGGCGCTCAGCGGGACCGTCGCGACTCGGCGCGAGCTCCTCGAGGCGATGGGCGGCCTCGACGAGGACCTCCGCGAGCTTGCCACACCCGACTTCTGCCTGCGCGCGCGCGAGGAGGGCAGGCGGATCGTCTCGGTACCGGACGCGATAGTGCGCCGGCTCGCCGGGGCCGTGCCGGTGAACGACCTTCAGGCGCACGCCCTCTTCCAGCGGCGCTGGCGCGGCCGGCTTCCGCGCGATCCCTACCTCAACCCGAACTTCCTCCGGCATCGAGGCGACTTCCAGCCCCGCGTGGGCGTCGCCTAGTCGGGTGGCGTCGCGCCGGCCATCAGCCGCGGGGAGTTCTCGACGATCGCCTCGAACGGCGCCGCCTTCGACAGCCGGGTGATCGATCGCAGCGAGGAGCCCGACGACCGATACCGGGCCAGGATCTGCGGAACCTGGATCCCATAGCCGCCGCTTTCGGCGATCCGGCACCAGAGGTCGTAGTCCTCCCACACGTAGAGGCGGCGGTCGGTTCGGTATCCGCCGAGGTCGCGGAGATGGGAGGTCCGGATCAGCGCCATCGCGTCGATGTAGTTGCCCCTGCGGAACAGCGACGGGTCCCACCCGGGGACGTTGATGAGCGCGCTGCCGCCCGCGTCGACGTAGCCCTCCAGGTCACCGAAGACCTCGATCAGCGGGTAGGCGAAGGCGGCGTCCGGGTCCCGGTCGAGGGCCGACACGAGGCGGTCGAGGCAGCGGGGGTAGATCTCGTTGTCGGAGTCGAGGACGAAGCAATACCGGCCGCGAGCGAAGTCGATGGCGGTGTTGCGCGCCGCGCCCAGTCCGCGGTTGACCTCATGGCGCACCAGCCGAGCGGCGATGTCGTCGTGCTCCCTCATCCAGGCGAGCGCGTCGTCGCCTGAGGCGTCCGTCGAGCCGTCGTCGACCACGACGATCTCGAAGTCGCGGAAACGGCTGCGAACGGCGGAGTCGAGCGCCTCCCCGACGACCTCGCCGTGGTTGTAGAGCGCGGTCAGCACCGTCACCGTCGAGTTCCCGCGGCCGCGCCAAGCCGTCGTCTCGGCGATCGGGGTGATCTCCGGGGGCTCGCTCCCCTGATGGCGGACCGACCGCTCGAGGCGCGCCATGCCCCGCCGGAGCTGGACCATGTCAAGGCGCGCGTCCATGATCCCGGCGCGAAGCGCGGCCAGGTCCTCGTCGGTGGCATCGTCCTCCTGAGGTCGAGGCTCAGCCGGCACGCGGACGCTCTTCGCCGGCTCGAGGCGCGGCGACGCGACGATGCTCCGCGCCGCCCCCGCGAGCTCGGCCACCGACCGGGCAAGCGGGAGGCTGTCGCGCAGAAAGCCGTATGCCTGATCGCGGACCCGCTCGCGATGGGAGTCGTCGCGAAGGAGGGCGTCGGTGATCAAGCCGAGCGATTCCGGCGCTCCGACGAGTAGATGCTCCCCCACCTCCAGCGGGTCGATGCCCACCGAGTGCTCGCTCACGACGACGGCGCCGCAGAGCATCGCCTGGACGGCCCGGAGCCACTCGAAATACGGCCGCCTCGAGGCGTGCAGGTTGATCACGACCTTGCTGCGCGCCATCAGGTCCCACTTCCCGTCGGTCAGGAAGCTCGCGGATTCCGCGCTGTTCGGGCGGACGTTGTCCGAGAGCCGGAGGTAGGAGTTCCACCCCGTGAGGAGCTTTCCGTAGGAGGCGAGGTGGCGGAGCCGGCGCGGTGAGCCGTTGCCCAGGAACAGCACGTCGATGTCCCGCTCGCGCTCCGGGTCGAACCGGTCCCATTCCGGCGTGTGGCCGAACTGGAACCGGCGAGCGTGGGCGCCCGAGGCCACGAGGCTCTCGACCGCATAGCTGTTGATGTCGAATGTCGCGGCCGAGCACTGCGAGATCTCGACCCCCAGGCCGAAGAAGAACGACCCTGGTTGCTCGGTCGAGAGCACGATCGTCCGCGAGAGGATCTCGCCGGGCGGCAGGGCCCGGTGCCCGAACAGCAGCACGTATTCGTGCGGCGCGACGAACACGTAGACCTGGTCGTCGCGCGGCGGCGGGAACAGCTCGTGCACCGACGACCGCACACCCTGGCGATCGAGCTCCGAGCGGATGGCCGCGACCATCTCGTCGAAGAACCAGTTCCCGCCCGAGGCGACAACGAAGGCAAGCTCCGGCACGCCCGCATCGTAGTCTTCCCGCCATGGACCTCGACCTCGCCGGGACGCGGGACGACGTTCCGGAGCGCTTCGTCCCCGACGAGATGCGGGGACAGCTGATCGAGGCCGAGCACGTGGCCCGATACCTGTGGGCCGCCACGATCGCGGCTGGCCGCCGGGCTCTCGACGCGGGCTGCGGCGCCGGCTACGGCACGGCGATCCTGGCACGGGCCGGCGCTCGATCGACGACTGGGATCGACGTCGCCGCAGCGGTGCTCGAGGCTGTGCAGGGCGGCATGCCGGAGGGAGTCCGGCTCGACGTCGGCGACGTGCGCGAGCTCCCCTACGAGGACTCGAGCTTCGACCTGGTTGTCTGCTTCGAGGTAATCGAGCACGTGGACGACCAAGCGAAGGCCATTGACGAGATGGCGCGGGTCCTCGCGCCGTCGGGCGTGCTCTTGGTGTCGTCGCCGAACCGCGAGATGCACCCGCCCATCAACCCCCACCACGCCCACGAGTTCCTCCCGGACGAGCTGGCGGCCGCGCTCGGCGAGAGGTTCGAGCGGGTCCGGCTCCTGCGTCAGCACCCCTACCTGGCGTCGGCGATCCTCACCGACCAGCAGTTCGAGACCGGGGATGGCGAGGTTGTCCCGGGCGTCCCGGTCCGCAAGCAGGTCGGCGACGAGATCGGCAAGGAGATGTTCACGCTCGCCGTCGCCGGCAACGGCGAGCTTCCGGACATGCCTCAGTCGGCGACGCTCACGAGCGACCTGTCGTTACGCCACTACTTCGACGTCGTCGACGAGCAGGGCGCGGTGATCCAGGAGTTGAGAAGCGTGATCGCCGAGCTCGATCAGCGCGCGGCCGCGCAGAGGGAGACCGCCGAGCGCCTGATCGCGACGGAGGCCGAGCTGGCCCGCGTCCCGGAGCTCGAGCTTCATCTCGAACGCGCTCGCGCCGTGATCGCGCAGCGCGATGAGCAGCTGCGGGAGACCGACGAGCGCCTACGTGAGGTGCTCGGCTCCTCGAGCTGGCGACTGACGCGGCCGCTGCGCGCAGCGATGCGCATGCTCGGGACTCGCCGCCGCTAGGCTCGCTCAGGTGCGCATCGCCCGCGAGCTCGTCGACGAGATCGTCGCCCACGCGAAGGAGGAGGCGCCGAACGAGTGCTGCGGCGTGATGGGCGGCGCCGATGGTCGAGCGACGAGCGTCCGGCGCGGAAAGAACCTCCATGCGAGCCCGTTGCGGTTCGAGATCGCCGACCCGATCAAGCTCCTCAATGCGATCGAGGCCGACGGGGAGGAGCTCGTCGGCATCTACCACTCACACACGCGAAGCGCCCCCCTTCCCTCGCAGACAGATGTCAACCTCGCGCGGCTGTGGCCCGATCCGCTGTGGGTGATCTGTGGACTCGCCGACCCCTCCATACCCGAGGTGCGAGCGTTCTCGATCACCGATGGGAGCGTCGAGGAGGTCGAGCTGACGGTCGAGGAGGCCTGAGCCTGGCGGCCACCGAACCGCTCACGTGCCCGGAATGCGGCGCGCAGCATCCGGCCAGCGAGCGGTTCTGCCGCGAGTGCGGCATGCCGCTCGTCGCAGCGGAGGCCGAGACCCCTGCGGACGAAGCGCAGGAGCGAGCTCGCAAGGTGAAGCCGCAGTACCTGGGCGGCGACCTCGTCAAGGTCGCCTTCGCGCGCAACCTCGCAGAGGCACAGCTGATCCAGGGCATCCTCCTGGAGGAGGGGATTCCGAGCGTCGAGCGACGCAGCCGCGGTTTCGACGTCCCGGACTTCCTCGCCGGCGGCCCGCGCGACATCCTCGTGCCGCAGGCCGCCGACCGCGCGGCTCGGCAGCTGATCGTCGACCTGGGCGGCGACCCCGCGGCGCCGGGGCCGGCGTCGAGCCTGGCGGAGAGGCCGCTGGCGTTCCTCGCCAAGTTCGCCGCGGTGATCGTCGCGGCCGCGGCTCTCGTCTGGGTCCTCTACCAGCTCGCGACCTAGAGCTCCTCGATGGGAAGCCCCGCGCGCCGCGCCGGCAGGTCGCGCAGATACTGCCGCCACTCGCGCTCGATCTCGCTCATGGAGGCGTCGAACGCCATCTCGAGGTTGCCGGCCGCGCCCTCGCGATGAAGCCGGGCCACCATGCGATCGCACGCCTCCGGACCGCGTGTGCGATCGAGGAGGTCGAACACGGTGCCGCCGAGGATGATGGCGTCGCGCGCGGAGGGGGGGAACGCGGGCTGGCCGCCCTCGCGCAGGCGGCGGCTCACCGCAGCGCGGAAAAGGGATGCCTGGCCGGCGAAGTACTGCGCGCCGCCCTCGATGAGCCAGGCCCAGCGGAGGTAGCGTGCGAATGGACGAAGGCCCCACGGGGGCGGGATCCGGTCGTTGTTCTGGCCGAGAACGATCTGGACGTAGAGCCGCTCGGCGGTGCCGAGCAAGGCCGCGAACGAGTCCTCGCCGGCGGCGCGTCGCTCGGCGTGCGCGTCATTGAGGACGTGGACCTCGCCCGCCATGGCCCACCCGGCCAGGTAGCGGCGGCCGGCCGGCGCAGCCGCCAGCCTGGCGGCGGGCAGGAAAGGGTGGGCCGCCGCGAGCCACGCGCCGCTCGGGTGCACAATCACCGTGATGCCTCCGGGAACGTTCTCGAAGCGCTCCTCCAGCTCGAAGCGCAGCTCCTCGAGGCGGTCGAGGACCCGCTGCGCCGTCGGCTCGTCGACGGTCTCGTGCCGGGCGACGAAGGAGAGCGACTCGGTCTGGACCCAGGCCACGGGGCGCGAGATTACTCGCGCCATACGGCAGCCTGGGCCGCTACTACTTGATCCGGACCGCCTGTTGGAAGGTCGGACGGTTGACCCAGGGCACGGGCGGAATGGTGATCGCGCCGAGAGCGCGGTGGTGGATCGTGTCGGCGCACGCCTGCGCGTCGGCGTGGATGCCGCCGAACTCGGTGCAGCCGCCGTCGGGGTAGAGCTCGGCGTCGGAGTCGTGGGCGAGGGCGTCGGAGAGCGAGGACAGGAGCGCCGATCGGCAGGCCGCGAGCTTGCCGGTGCCGCAGTAGATGCGGGAATAAGCCCCGCGCACCTTCTCGCCGAGCAGGCTGCGGAGGTCCTTCTGGACGTAGCCGTACCAGCCGCCGTCGAACGCCGAGCCCAGGTGCTGGATCCGGTTCGGGTCGTCGAAGGCGATCATGCCGTGCACGGCGTCGAATGCCTTCCTGCCCAGCGTCGGCTCGAACTCGGCCGTGACGAGGCGTGGCCACCAGGCGTCGATGATCCGGACGGCCTGGGCGTCGTCATAGACGCCGTCCTTGTTGCGGTCGATCCGGTGCGCGCCACCGGCGAGCCACGACCGCAACGTCGCCAGCGCGGCGCGCTCCTTCGGGTTCGTCACCGGCTTCGAGTCGATCACCTTGAAGATCCACGGCAGGTCGTACGGCCCGCGGTCGTCGACCGTGCCCGCGTCCTCCATCGCCGACACGAGCTGGGTGAGGCCCATCTTCTTCGGTCCCCGAATCCCCGCCTTGATGCGGTCGTCGAGCGCCTGGTTGCGGAACTGCGGCCCAAAGGTGTAGTTGCCGTCGGCGGCGCTGTACTGCGGGGCCTGCTTGTTGTTCCAGCTCGTGATCCAGGACTGGTCGACGACCTTCGGGTGGCGCTTGCGCAGCATCGTGTTGAGGTTCTTGAGCGAGAACTGCGGCTTGTCGGGGTCGAAGCCCCGCCAGGTGAACTTCGGCGTGCCGAGGGTGGGGAGGTTGGCGTCGACGTGCTTCGGCCGGATCGGGTTCTCGCCCGAGTTGAAGTAGGCGATGTGCTTGCGGTTGATGTAGAACCAGTTGAAGGTGTAGGCGATCTTCGAGGCCGAGTTGATGAAGTCCTGAGGGGTCTTCATCTTCGCCGGCTCGTTGAAGCGCGCGAAGCCGAGCGTCGAGGGATCGACCTCGTGGTTGTAGGTGTCGCGCAGCCGGACGTAGGCGTAGGGATCGCCGTGGATGGTCGCTCGCGCGATGACGATTCCGAGCTTCGAGCGGTACGAGGTGAGCGTCTCCGACCCCGCGGGGGTGGGGTCTCCCGGATTGGGCGTCCAGGAGAGGTTTCGCGTGAGGACCTCGAACGGCAGGCACTGCCCCTCCCACATGTAGTAGTTGGAGCCCTTGGTCGGCGTCCCGTTCGGGTCGCACAGCTTCACGGCGTAGGTGTCGATGATGTCCTGCCCGGCGGAGGTCGCGCTCCACGCGTAGTTGCGCCCGTGGCCCAGCTCGACGTAGAGGTTGACGCCGGGGAAGGTGGCGCCGCGGGCGTCGATAGCCGGGCCGTCGGGCCCGGCCGGCGCGTGAAGGTCCTCCTCCATCAGGATCTGCGGCACGAAGTAGCTCACCTGGGGGCCGAAGACGGCGATCGGGTGGCCGCCCTTCGCCTCGCGGGCCGAGACGAGCAGGGCGTTCGAGTCGCTGGTCACGTCCTGGAGCGAGCCGAGGAGGTCGGGGTCCGCGAGCCTCCCGCCCGAGGGCGCCGCGCCCGGGGAGGCCCCGCTCGATGAGGTGACGACGTTCTGGAAGGCGACCGAGTTGCGGTCCGGCATGGCGAGCCCCCGGACCTTCTTCGGCGTCGTCTCGTACGGGAAGGGCTTGTTGCGCACCGTGGTCGGCGCCTCGGGGTCGTTCTGCGATCGGAAGTCGTCCCAGGCCCTCTGGCCCTGCTTCGGCCCGAATCGCTTCTGCAGCTGCTCCAGCACGAGCGCCGACCCGAGCTCGCCGCCGCCGCCCTTGCCGAAGATCCCCGCGACGAGCGAGGCGATCGAGATCACGTCAGTCACCTGGAACGGATGGGAGCACGGCCAGTTCGGCTTCCCGATCAGCGCGTACTCGCCGGGCATCTTGAGCGGGTTGATGCAGGCCTCGTCGATGTACTGGTTGATGCCGGCAAGGAAGTTCTGGAGGTCCTTCTGCACCAGGACGCCGCGCCGCCCGTAGACGGCGGGTGCCTGGTCGTACTGCTTCTGGAGGTCGGCGATGTTGTACGGCGAGTCGGCCCACACCGACTCGTCCATCCCGACGTTGGCGCCCCCCGCGAAGTTCGAGAGGGTCGCCTCGCCGGCGTTCCTCAGCGCGTCGATGAAGAAGAGCCGGTCCTGCGCCACCGCGTAGCCGGCGCCGAACATCGTCCCGGCACGGTCGGCGCCGTAGATGTGGGGCACGCCGAACTTGTCGCGCACGATTGTGACGTCGCCGCGCGGGCTGTAGGTGCTCGTCACGTCAGCCGGCTTGACGCCGAAGGTCGCGTCCTTGTAGTAGTCCGGAAGCTGCGAGGGCTTGAGTCCCGGCGACCCGTAGAGCAGGTTCGCGTACATGCCCATCTGGTCGTTCGCGTGAGGCGGGTACGCGCCGGTGGCCTCGAAGGCGGCGATATCCGCCACGTTCACGTCGGAACCCTGGCCCGGCGGCAGGATGTTGCGGAAGCCGCCGGCGTCGTGCTGGCCGTATGGGCCGGGAGAGGGCGCGGCGCTCGCCGCTGCGGGCACGAGCGGCGCACCGACGAGGATTGCGGCCGTCGTGACGGCGCGAGCGGCGAAGCGCATCCAGTCCCGCATCGCGCGGGACCCTAGCCGCCCGCCTGGCGGGGTGCGCCGGTCGGGGCGTAGCGCGCGAGCTCGCCGCAGGGCAGCTTCAAATACCAGCTCGGGGGCGAGATGGCGATCGTGCCGAGCCGCTCGTGCGAGAGTTTGCACTTGAGCCCGGCGGCCGCGAGCGCCTGCGACCACGTCGGCGATCCCCGGACGGCCGGGTCACCGACGTAGAACGACGTCGCCACGACGGCGGCCAGCGCGGTGAGCGCGACCACGACGACCGGACTGAGCGTCTCGAGGCGCGACCTCCGCCACGCGTCATCGACGAGGACGATGGCGGCGCTCAGCAGGAGGAGGCCGGGGACGATCGTGTAGCGCGCGCCGATCTCGGGCGACTTCCCGGCCGGCCATAGGAGCTCCGTCCCCAGGCCGCGGCCGTAAGCCGCGACGACGAAGAGCAGCAGCGACGTGATGATCGCCGCGCCGACGAACCAGCGGGCGCAGATGCCTGCCCTCGGAGCTGCGTAGGCAACGGCGGCGATTGCGGCGATCAGCAGCGCGCCAAAGATCGGCAATCCGACCGTCGTCCAGGCATCGCCGCTGAGGGTCTGGCCGAGCAGCCCGCTGCCGACGACGCGCTGGACGTACGCCGGCCAGACATCGTTGCTCCACGAGGACTGCGTGACAGGCTGCGAGTTCAGCAGCTCGACGAGGATCTGCGCAGCCGCCGCCAGCGCGAACGCTCCCAGGATCAATCGGTCGGCCTTGGTTCTCGCGGCCACGAGCCTCAGCGCGGCGACGGGTGCCAGCATCAACACGCCCACGGTGCTGAGGCCGCCGAGGAGTAAGAAGGCGGCCCCGAGGCCGGCGCTAGCCACCGAACGAGGTCGCCACAGCAGCACCCAGAAGGCGCCGAAGAGCAGAAACCAGCCGACGTTCGTGGGGTTCGCCACCGCCTCGACGTCGCCGAGGGGGACAAGGACGACGGTGCACGCGAGCCCGGCACGCAGGTAGGGGTTTCCGATCTGCCCGGCGCTCGCAGCCCAGACCACGACGCCGCTCATCGAGACGGTGACTGCCGCCAGGATCGACGTCCCGACGGGCGCGCCCGAGAGCGGAAGCGCCGCGGCGCCCGCGGCGATGAGCCGCGGCACGACGACGAGGTAGCGCTCGTACGGCGTGAACAGGTTGGCGACGAAGCCGTGGTGCAGGGCGCCCTGGAGGAAGACCGGTCCGTCCTCGGCCCACAGCGAATGCAGCGGGGCCGACCAGCCGAGCCGGAGCAGCTGGAGCACCACGCCGAGCGCGACCAGCCCGGCGAGAATTAGGACAAGGTGGACGCCCGACCGCCGTCCCGCAGGAGCCTGCCTGAAGAGCGATCCGTCGAGGCTGCGGCGAAGGGCCGAGCCCTTCGCGATCGCGCCGTTCACCGTCCGGCCGCGACCTGCTCGCGCTCGTAGTCGAGCTCGGTGCGGATGCCGAGCTCGGCGAGAGCATCGCGGGCGGCGTCGATGGAGTCCGCTTCCGCGACGGCGGACGCCAGCGGCACGGCGCCGCGGATGGCCGCGCGCGGGTCGAAGAGGAAGGCGAGGGCGCCGACGGGTGACAGCTCCACGTGCCTCCTCCCGCCCCGGATCGGGAACCTGCCCGACCTCGCCGCGCGCGCAGCGGGCGATCTGAAGGCTCGCCTCGGTCGGGACCTCGGCTGCCGCGGCCTCGAGCTCCGACGCGACCGCCGGGCTCACCGAGAACGTCCCGAGCCAGGCATCCGCGGCCGCGAGCTCGGCAACGCGGTCGACCACCTCGGCGGCCGTCAGCTCGCCGTCGCAACCGGGCGCCGACGACGCCGAAGAGCGACGGCAGCTCCTCGAGATGCGCAAGCGAGGCGAGCATCACCGCGTCGCAGAGTGGGCTGGCGAGGTCCGGCTCGTCGCCGTGCGCGAGCACGTCGCCGCCGACGTCGACGAGGACGACGAGGTCGCAGCCGAGCTCGCCCGCCGCGGCCGCGGAGCCCGGCGGCCACGCCGCGGGCCCGCGCGTGACGTCGATCAGCGCCACCGGCTCGCCGAGATGAGCGGCCATGCCGCGACTCCGCGAACGGCACGCCCTCGGGCGTGGTCGTGTCCCCCTCGGCGATCACCGCCCCGTCTAGGCGGCGGCCGCCGCGGATCTCGGCCAGCGGGCGGGGCCCGGGATGGGGGTCGATCGGCATGCGCTCCCAGGCCACGCCGCCCAGGCGCGCCGGCGTTCCGAGCGCACTCGCAATATCGCGCGACCGCGAGCGCGCCCGACGACGTCGCCGCCGCCGCCCATGCCCACGACGAGGGCGCGGCCGGCGTCGGGGATTCGCTCGATCAGCGCAAGTAACCCTCGGGCGCCTTCGGCGCCCTTACACGCTGCTTTCGGAGCTAAAGCTCCTCACTCGCCTATGCGGGGACGGGCTCGGCGTCGCCGCAGATCCGCGCGGATCTCAGCGGCGGCGCGGTCGAACTCCTCGTCGGCCATCACCGGGGTGCCCTCGAACGGGCAGCTCGCGGTCGATCTCGACCCACGAGCGGCAGCCGTGGTACTCGTCGCGTACGCGGACGGTCACGGGCCGCGGGATGCGGTAGACGCGCAGCAGCAGCAGGTGGAGCGGGTGGCGCCGCTTCCACTGCAGGCGCTTCTGCGCGTAGTCGTGCGTCCAGACGTGGAAGGGCGTGAGCCCCTCGATGACCTTCGGGTCCTCGGTCGTCCAGTGGTAGGAAACCTCGGCCCAGGAGCGGATGCGCACGCGATCGGGCTGGGGGATGCCGCCGTCTCGCAGGAGCGCCCGCGGGGGCGGCTCCTCGTCGGGCCAGACGCCCTCCTCGAGGGCGCGGCGAAGCTCCGGGTGATGCGACTCGCGAACGAGGTCGTTGCGCTGGTGGTCGAAGGTGGGGTAGAGGAAGAAGCGCTCGTGCTCGAGCTCGAAGTGCTTGTTCTCCTCGCGGATTCCGCCCTTGCGAAGGGTTACGAGCTGCTCGCCCTCCGCCAGGGCGCGCACCGTGACGGCCCACTCTTTGAAAGCAATCGGCATCTGCTGGCTAGTCGGTAATGGCTCTTGAACTCTGCCCGGGGGCCGGAATCGGGAAACGCCTGAGAGAAGCGTCCGGGCCGCGCCGGACGGCGATTGTAGTTGAGCCACTCCAAAACGCCAAATATGTGAGATATGTTGCGAGGGCGTTAGCTCACGCGGGCCGACGCCTGGCGAGGAAGGCGAGAATCGCCTCGTTGACGGCGTCAGGAGCCTCCAGGTGGCACCAATGGGCCGCCAGCGGGATGACCGCGGTTTCGCCCTCGCCCACGGCCTCCGCCACGGCCTCGGCGAAGGCGGGGGGCGTCACGGGATCGAGTTGGCCGGCGATCGCGAGCAAGGGGGCCGCGATGCGCTCCGGCGCCGTCATCCGCGCCTCGGCCGTCGCCGCGGAGCATTCGGCATAGGCCACCGGGTCGGCGCCGGCGATGAGCGCGCGGAAGAGGCCGAGAAACGCCGGGTCGGCCTGCCTGCGTGCCTCGCTGATGCCGGTTGCGGCGACCGTGTCGGCGATCTCGTCCATGCGGCCGGCGCGGGCCAGTTTCACGCGCTCGGCGAATACCGGGGCCGCCTCGGGGCGCCAGGCGAGCGCACCCCCGATCGTCGCAACGGCCCAGCAGCGCTCTCCGAGCGCGACCGCCGCGTTCGCGGCGACCATGCACCCGACCGAGTTGCCGACGAGGGCGACGCGGTCGAGGCCGAGCGCCTCAACGAGAGCCAGCAGGTCGCCGGTCCACCCCTCCGTCGAGTACGGGCCCTCCGGCTTCGTGCTCAGGCCCGCGCCGCGCTGGTCGTAGGCGATGGCGCGAAAGCCCGCCATCCGCACGGCCGTCGTCTGCGCTCGCCAGGTCTCGATCGAGCCCCCGAGCCCGTGCACGAAGACCACGGCCGGCCCGTCGCCCGACTGCTCATGGGCGAGGCTGACGCCGTTCACCTCCACACGCTCGGCCATCACGCGAAGCCTAAGCGCCTCCGTAGCCGCCGCCGCCGGGGGTCTCGATGCGCAGGCGGTCGCCGGGCCGCAGCTGGCCCTCCGCCTTCGACGGCAGCGGCTCGCCCGACAGGGTGTCCCGGCCGGGCTCGGCGTCCTCGCCGCCCTCGCGCCCCGCCGGCGGGTGGCGCCGCCGCTCCGCGATCAGCGTGAAGGTCATCGGCTCGAGGGCCTCGATCTCGCGCACGATCCCATCGCCGCCGCAGCGCCGGCCCGCGCCCCCGCTGCCACGCCTCACCGCCAGCTCGCGCACGCGGACGGGGATGTCGGCCTCGAGGGCCTCGATCGGGGTGTTGAGGGTGTTCGACATTGCGACGTGGATGGCGCTCGGCCCGTCGGCATCGGGGCAGGCGCCCTGTCCGCCTCCGATCGTCTCGTAGTAGGTGAAGCCCTCGCCCGCGAGGGTGAAGTTGTTCATCGTCCCCTGGCCCTGCGCCGGGACGTCGAGCGGGCCGGCGAGCGCGGAGATCACGAGGTCGGCGACTCGGCTGGAGGTCTCGACGTTCCCTGCCGCGACCGCGGCCGGGTAGCGGGCGTTCAGAAGGCTGCCCTCCGGCGCCGTGACCTCGACCGGGCGGTGCGCGCCGGCCGAGGGAGGCGCGTCCGGGTCGATGAGCGCCCGGACGGCGAAGTAGGCCGCCGACTTGGTCACCGAGAGCGGGCAGTTGAGGTTTCCCTCGACCTGCGGGTCCGTGCCCTCGAAGTCGAGGCGGAGGCTTTCGCCCTCGATCGACGCCTCGACCCGAAGCGTCACGTCGTCGGAGCCCGCCGGTCCGCCCTCCAGCACGTCCTCGGCCCGCCAGGAGCCGTCGGGGAGATCGGCGAGCCGCGCAAGCGTGCGGCGCTCCGCGTAGTCGAGGATCGCGGCCATCCCCTCGCGCACGCCGTCCTTGCCGTGGCGCTCGGCCAGCTCGCCCATGCGGCGCCGGCCGAGGGCGATGGAGCTTCGCTGAGCGAAGAGGTCGGCGCGGCGCTGCTGCGGGTAGCGCATCCGCTCCGCGAGCCCGTCGAGGACCTCAGCGGTCGCGCGGGTCGGGGGGATCACGATCCCCTCCTCGTCCAGAGTTCGCGAGCTCGCCGGCATGCTCCCGGGCGTGGGGCCGCCCACGTCGGCGTGATGGGCGCGGCTCGCGGCGAAGCCGAGAAGGCCGGAATCGTCGAAGACGGGGCCGATCAGCGTGATGTCGGGCAGGTGGGTGCCGCCGCGGTATGGGTCGTTGAGGATCCACAGGTCGCCTGGTTCGTGGCGTTCGCCGAGGACCGCCGCGACGGCATCTGGCATCGACCCGAGGTGCACGGGGATGTGCTCGGCCTGCATCACGAGCTCGCCGGCCCCATCGAAGAGCGCCGTGGAGCAGTCGTGGCGCTCCTTTATGTTCGGGGAGAACGCGGCTTGGATGAGCACGGCTCCCATCTCGTCGCAGGCCGCGCGCAGGGCGCCGACCAGGACCTGAAGCGTGACCGGGTCGAGCTGGTTCAAGTCTCCCTCTCCGCGATCACGGTCCCGTGGCGGTCCACCTCGGCGCGCCAGGCCGGCGGGAGCACGAGGGTCGCCTCGGGCAGCTCCAGGATGCAGGGGCCGTCGGCGCGGGTGCCGGCCGCCGGCTCGCCCCGCAGTATCTCCGCTTCGAGCCATTCCCCGGCAAAGCGCGCGCGGCGCCGCGCGTGGGCGAGGCCGCCTTCGGGAGCAGCCCGCGGCTCGATCCGCGGGCCCGGCTCTGTGAGTGCGATGCGGACGTTCACGAGTTCCACCTCGGACTCGGGATCGCGGTGGCCATAGCGCCGTTCGTGCTGCTCCTCGAACCCCTCGGTGAGCTCGGCGGGGTCTGGCTCCGGGGGCCCTGGGACGGAGAGCTCGAACGACTGGCCGTGGTAGCGGAGCTCGTAGGTGGCTTCGAGCTGGGCGTCGCCGAGCCCGACGCCGACGGCCTCGCGAAGCGCGGCGACCTCGGACGCGATCCGCTCCCGCGTCAGGTCGGCGCCGGAGAGCATCACGGTGCGCGCGGTGTCGCGGCGCCGCTCGGAGGCGACAAGCCCGAGCGCCGACAGTACGCCGCTCGCGCGCGGGCAGAGGATCCGGTCGATGCCGAGCTCGTCGGCCAGCGCCGCGGCATGAAGCGGGCCCGCGCCGCCGAACGGCATAAGGGCGAAGCGGCGCGGGTCGATTCCCCGTTCAACGGTGACGACGCGCAGGGCGCGGGTCATTTCTTGGTTGGCGACCCGAACCATCCCCTCGGCGGCATCGAGCTCCGAGAGGCCGAGCTCGGCGCCCAGGCGCCCGAGCGCGTCGTTCGCCGCTTCGAGGTCGAGCCCGACGCCGCCGGCGAGGTCGGAGGCCGCGTCGAGGTAGCCGAGCGCGAGGTTGGCGTCGGTGACGGCGGCCTCGCTGCCTCCGCGTCCGTAGCAGGCGGGTCCCGGGTCGGCTCCCGCCGAGCGAGGCCCGACCCGCAGCGCTCCCCCGTGGTCGCGCCAGCCGATCGAGCCGCCGCCGGCGCCGACGGTGTGGACGTCGAGCATTGGAAGCTGGATCGGTCGGCCGCCGATCTGCCGCGAGTCGGTCCGGCGAACCCGACCATCCTCGACGACGCACACATCGCAGGAGGTGCCGCCCATGTCGAGGCCGATGGCGTCGCCGTCACCAGAGAGCCGGGCGAGCACGGCGGCGCCGACGGCCCCGCCGGCCGGGCCAGAGAGCACTGTCTGAGCCCCGGAGCGGGCAACCTCTCCGGCGGGCCCGATGCCGCCAGACGACTTCATCACCGCCGGTTCCGGGAGCCCGCGCTGCCTGGCCGCATCGGCGAGGCGGCCCAGATACCGCGCGATTAGCGGCGAGAGGTAGGCATCGATCACCGTCGTCGAGCACCGCTCGTACTCGCGGAATTGAGGCAGCACCTCGTGCGAGGCCGACACGTGGACGCCCGGCAGACGCTCCCGCAGCTCGCCGGCGAGATGCTTCTCGTGCTCGTTGTCGAGGAAGGAGAAAAGGAGGCAAACGGCCACCGACTCGGCGCCGCTCGCCTCGACGTCCGCCGCGATGCGCTCGGCCTCGGTTGCCTCCAACGGCTCGACCACGCCGCCGGGGCCGACCCTCTCAGCTACCCCGAAGCGAAGCTCGTCGTCGACTAGGGGCACCGGCTTCGGCGCGCAGAGCCGATAGAGGGCGGGTCGGCTCTGGCGCGCGACGTCGAGTAGGTCGGTGAAGCCCGCGGTCGCCACCAGCGCCGTCCGCGCTCCGCTCTTGGTCAGCAGGGCGTTGGTGCCCACCGTCATCCCGTGAGCGAAGCGCTGGACGTCGGCGGGCGCCGCGCCCGCGCGCTTCAGCGCCGCTTCGATCGCCCGGGCGACGCCGTCCGACTGGTCGCTTGGAGTCGTCGGCGCCTTCGCCGTGAACACGTCGGAGCCGTCGAAGACGACGGCATCGGTGAACGTACCGCCGACGTCGACACCGAGGAGCACACCGGGATGTTATGAGGAGCATTAGCTCCGAAAGAAGCGTGTAAGGGCGCCGAAGGCGCCCGAATGTGACTCCTAGCTCAGCCGCTCATGCGCAGCGGCTCGCCGCCCCGCGCGGGCGGCGCGGGGCGGCGGCGCTCTGACTACCCCCTAAGCCGCGGTCAGCTCGCGGTAAGGCTCGGCCTTGGTGTCCTCGAGCGGCAGCTCGGCCGCCTCGAAGGACTCCTCGAGGTGCTTGTGCGACGGGCAGTAGTCCCTGTTCGGGAGCGGCTCACGCTGGCACGGCGTTCCCTTGCGGGTATGTGCCCGGCATTGGCGTGGCATGCCGTCGAGCGCGGCGCCCTCGGGCAGCCGTGCGAGGAACTCCTTCGCGAGCGCGATGTTGCGCTCGATCACCAGCCAAACCAGAAGCTGGTCGCCCATCGCGAAATGCGTGCGGACGTCGTTGAAGAGCGTCTTAGCGGGGCGCGCGAAGTAGCGCCCATCGACCGCCAGGCGACGGATCGTCGCCTCGCAGGCGTCCAGAACCTGCTGCTTGTTCCGGCACGCCGTCGGGTCGCACTCGTCCTCGATGACCCTCGGTCCTAGCTCTCGGTAGATGCTGCGGCTGAAGCGGTACATGTCCGTTCGTACCCCCTGGTTGTTGCTTCCTGACCCGGCCCTCGGCATTCCTTGCACGTTCGTCCAAGAAGAGGGCTCGGCGGGAAGTATGCCAGCCCATTCGGAGGATTCAAGGGCAATACGTTAAGCTGGTATTAAGCCACCCGATCGGGTGAGATCTCTCTCCACCGATTGGATGAGAGGGATTCGGGGCCGCTAGGCCCAGCGCTCGCGCCTGAGGCCGCCATCTTGCATGACGATCAGGTGGACGCCGTCCAGGCTGGCCTCGCGCAGTGGGTGGTCCGATCGTTGGTGCACGCCGCGCGACTCGGCTCGCTCGAGGGCCGATGCGGCCACGAGGCGCGCGAGGGGGTATCGATCGTCGAGAAGGCGCTCGAGGCCCTCCGCCGTGCGCCGCGGGCCGGCGTTTCGCCACATGGCCTCGCGCGTTGGGACGGTCGGCGGGGAGAAGCGCCAGGCTGGGAGCCCGGGCGGAGGCGCCGGGCGCACCGAGCCGGAGGCGGCCTCTGCGGCGCGGGCCCCGAACACGAAGCACTCGCTGAGCGAGTTCGAGGCGAGGCGGTTCGCTCCGTGGAGGCCGGTGCAGGCGCACTCACCCACAGCGAGGAGCCCTGGCAGCGTCGTTCGCCCGTCGAGGTCCGTCAGCACGCCCCCGATGAGGTAGTGGGCGGCGGGAGCGACGGGCACCGGCTCCTGGGCCGGGTCGAGCCCCGCCTCCCGGCAGGTGGCGCGAAGGCTGGGAAAGCGCGACAGGTCGATGCTCCGAAGGTCGAGCCGCGCGCAGGGCGTCCCGTCGGCGTCCATCCGGTCGAGGATCGCGGCCGTCACCTGATCGCGGGGCGCCAGCTCGTCGGTGAACCGGTGGCCCGCGGCGTCGAGCAGGGTTGCGCCCTCACCGCGAAGCGCCTCGGTCAGGAGCGCCCCGTCGTGGGCGTTGCCGGGCAATGACAGCGCCGTGGGGTGGAACTGGCAGAGCTCGAGGTCGGCGAGCTCCGCGCCGGCGGCATGCGCGAGAACCGCTCCCGCCCCGATCGCGCCCCACGGATTGGTCGTGCGGCTCCACAGAGCCGCCCCGCCGCCCGTCGCAAGCACCGTTGCGGTCGCCGCGACCACGCCCGCGTCGGTGACGACGCCCGCGCATTGCTCGCCGTCGCTCCACAGCGCGACCGCCGAGGCGCCCTCGAGGACGTCGATGTCGGGGCTCGCGCCGACGAGCTCGGCGAGCCGCGCAGTGATCCAACGCCCCGTTTCGGCGCCGCCGGCGTGGACGATTCGCCGCGCCGTGTGGCCGCCCTCGAGGCTGAGCGCGAGCTCGCCGTCCGGATCGAGGTCGAACTGCACGCCCAGCCGGCGCAGCTCGGCGACCGCCGCCGGCGCCTCAGCGGTGAGCGCGGCCACGGCGTCGGTCCGGCACAACCCACGGCCGGCGTTCAGCGTGTCCTCGGCGTGCCGCGCGGGCGAGTCGTCGGGCGCGAGCGCCGCGGCGAGCCCGCCCTGCGCCCAGTAGCTCGAGCTCTCGGCGAGCGGCTTCCTTGACACCAGGACGACGCTCGCGCCCGCGGCGGCAGCTCGAAGGGCGACGTAGAGGCCGGCGGCGCCGCCGCCGACGACGGCCAGGTCGGCCTCCCACCGGGCTCCATCATCTTCGCGTCGCGAGGGCATCCCGAGGCGGGGTACGGTATCCCGCGCGCCCGTGGGTCTCTACGTACGTCACGATTCCTCGTACCGCCACGACACGGGCAGCCATCCTGAGAACGCGGGTCGGCTGCGGGCGATCGAGGCCGAGCTCGAGCGTCGAAGCTGGCTCGGGCTCGAACGCCGCGAGGCCCCCGCGGCCAGCCGCGGGCAGCTGCTTCGGGTCCACGCCCCCGAGCACCTCGATGCGGTGGAGGCGCTGTGCGCGCGCGGCGGCGGGATGATCGACGCCGACACCCTCGCCTCCGAGGGCTCATGGGAGGCCGCGCTCCACGCCGCGGGCGGCGCCGCGTCGGCGGCCGAGACGCTGCTCGCCGGCGATGCCCCGTTCGCCCTCTGCTGCCTCCGCCCGCCGGGCCACCACGCGGAGCGGGCGCGGGCCATGGGGTTCTGCCTCCTCAACAATGTCGCCGTCGCGGCCCGGCATGCGCTCGATGCATGCGGCGCCGATCGGGTGCTCATCCTCGACTGGGACGTGCACCACGGCAACGGCACCGAGGCGATCTTCGCGGCCACGAGCGAGGTCCTCTACGCGAGCATCCACCAGTGGCCGCTCTATCCCGGGACGGGCGATGCGGCGTTCGACGGAGCGGGGGAGGGCGCCGGCTTCAACCTCAACCTCCCGGTCTCGCCCGGCGCCGGCAACGAGGAGTTCACCGCCTTGGTCGAGCACGTGGTGGCTCCGGTCGCGCGCGCCTACCGGCCCGATCTTCTCGCGATCTCGGCCGGCTTCGACGCGCATCGGCGCGACCCGCTCGCCGACTGCGATGTCGACGAGGCGGGGTTCGCGTCGATGGCCGCGACGGTGCGCGATCTCGGCCGCGAGCTCGGCGCGCCGGTGCTCGTCTGCCTCGAGGGCGGCTACGACCCCGACACCCTGGCAAGCTCGGTCGCGGCGACGGTGGAGGCGCTGGGAGGCGAGGGCACTCCGGTTCCGGCCCCGATCGAGGCAGCCGGCGCGTACGTCGAGCGCGCCCAACGCTTCGCCGCGCTCCAAACGCGCTGAACGTCCCTGAGCCCCGCCCATAGCCCCCGGCGAGGGACGTTCGGCGGCGATGGGGCCTAGGGGACGAGCTTCGTCTTCAGATCGTCGAGGAAGTTGTTCGGGAAGCCCGGCACCTGCTCGAGCTCGTCCGGGTGGGTCAGGCCACGCTCGTCGCGGTAGCGGATGACCCGCTTGGCCTGTGTGACCGACAGTCCGAGGCCCCGCAGCTCCTCGAAACCTGCCGCCGCGAGGCTGACGGTGCCCTCGGGCACCGCAGGCGCCGGCGGCTGTTCCTCGATCTCAGGCTCGGCCACGGCCTCGGGCTCGACCTCGTCCGCCGGCGCAGGTTCGGGCTCCGGCTCCGGCTCGACTTCATCCACCGGCTCGGGGTCGTCCACCGGCTCGGGCTCCGGCTGGTAGAGGGCCTCCGGCGCCTCGAAGGGCTCTGGGGCAGGCTCGTGCGCCGGCTCAGGCGCGGCGCTCGGCCCGGTCGGCCGGAGCAGGCCGAAGAAGCGGCGGCGCGGCGGCGCGGCCTGGACCTGGGTAGGGGGATCCGGCGCCGCGTCGGGCTCAGGGAACTGCTCGGGCTCCGGTAGCGGCTCCGGCTCGGGGAGCGGCTCCGGCTCCTCCGCGACCGGCTCGGGCTCTGGCCCAACGGGCTCGGGGGCGGGGTCGGGCTCGGCGGCCGGAGGTGCCGGGTCGCCTACCTCGACGCTGCGGGCGCGGGTCTCGGCGCCGCTCGCGAGGTCCTCCACCGCGCCGATCCGACCCTCGACGTCCTGGTATCGGAGGCCGCGCTCCCGCTCGAGCTCGCGGCGAGAGTTGAGCTCGATCTCGGTCGCGTGGCGCTCGGCCGCGGCCGCACGCTCGTGCGTCTCCGCGAGCTGCCGCCGCGTGGCCGCGAGCTCGCCCTCCAGCGCAGCCTTGTCGCGGGCGAGATCTCCCTCGCGCTCGCGAAGCTCGTCGCGGGTCTCACGCTCGGCGTCGAGGCGCGCCTGGGCGACCTCTCGGGCGACCCGCGCGTCGGTCTCGCCGGCGAGCCGCTCCGCCTGCGCGGCGAGCTGCGCCTGAAGATTCTCCGCCGCCCTCTGCTCCGCCGCGGTGACGGCCTCGCGGGTCGCCTGGGCGGCCTGAAGTTCACCCTCCTTCCGCAGCGAGTCGGCCTGCGTTCGCAGCCAGCCGGACGCGGCGGCCCTGGTCTCGACGGCGGCCCTGGCGGCGGCGGCGTCGGCGACGCGGGCGCGTTCCTCCGCGCCCTGAATGCGGCGCTCGGCGTCGGCCAGTTCCTTGGCGCGGCCGGAGCGCTCGGTCGTCAGCTCGGCCGTGACCTGCGCGATCTGGGCCTCGAGCTCCGCGCCGACCCGCTCGCGCTCGGCCTCGGCGGCGGCCACGCGCTCGTCGGCGCCGGCCTTCGCCTCCTGACGTGCCCGCTCGGCCTCGGCCCGCGCGGCGCCCTCGGCCTCCTGCGCGCGGCGCTCGAAGTCGGTGCGCGCCTGGTCGGCCTCGTCACGGGCCCGCTCGAGCTCGTCCTCACGGGCCCGGACCCTCGCGTCGGCCGCTTCGATCGCCGCCGCCTGCGCCTCGGTGGCCTCCTCGGCGATCCGCTGCTCGGCGTTCTCGTGCAGGCGTTCGGCCTGCTCGCCAAGCTCCTGCTCGGCCTCGGAGACCCGGTCGGCCGCGGCGACGGCGCGAGCCTCGATCTCCCGAAGCCGGCGATCGGAGGTCTCGAGTATCCGCGTCTTCTCCTCGCGCTCGGCCTCGAGCTCCTCGTGGGCCATTCGCAGCTCGGCGGCGAAACGCTCCTCCGCCGCCTGCCGGGCGGCCTCGACCTCGCGCTGGGTGCGCTCCTCGGCTTCGGCCCGGATACGCGCGATGTCGGCCTGCACCGCCGCCTCGGCGTCCGCTCGGGCCTGCTCCTCGATCTGCTTGCGGGTCGTCTCCGCCGACTGGAGCGCCATCTCCTCGACCTCGAGGCGCGCGGCCTCGGTTGCCGCCTGCGCGCGCCGTTCGGCCTCGGCGCTGGCCTTCTGCTCCGCCTCGACGCGTGCGGCCCCCGTCGCCACGCGAACGCGCTCCTCCGCAGCGGCGCGGATTGCCTCGATCTCGCGCCGCAGGTCCGCCGTCTCGGTCTCGACCCGCTTGTCGGCTTCCTCGCGAAGCCGCCGCTCCGCCTCGGCCTGTCCCTGCTTGGACGCCGTGGCCCGGGCCTCGGCGTCCTGGACCTGCGCGAGCGCTTCCTGGAGGGCCTGCCCCGATTCCGGCGCCACCGCTGGTGCCGGGGCCGGCGTCGCGGCGGGCGCCGCGGACGCTGCTTGGGCCTCCGCCTCCATCCGTTCGCGTTCGGCGGCGATTCGGCGGTCCGCCTCCGCCTGGATGTCGGCGATCTGGGCGCGAAGCCATTCCGATGCCCCGGCGCGCACCTCGTCACCCGTAACGACCTCAGTGGCGGCCGCGACCTGCTCGGCCGCCGCAGCGGCGCGCCGGTCGGCTTCCTCGCGCGCCTGCTCGGCCTGCCGCGCCTGCCCCTCGGCCTCGGCGAGGCGCCGCTCGAGGTCGGCGAGCCGGCCGGATGCTTCCTCCTTCGCCCGGTCGAGGTCCTCCTCGAGGGCGAGGATCTCCTCCATCGCGCGCTCCTCGGCCGCCTGGGCGGCGCTCGCCGCGGCGATCTCGATGCGCTCCGAGGTGTCGCCGTCGATGGCGGGCTCCGGCGGGCGTACCGGTTCGGGTGGGAGCGGCCGCGGGGGCGGAGGAGGCGGGGGCGGTGCCGCGGCAACGGGCTCGGGCTCCGGTGCCGGCTCGGGCTCGGGCTCGGGCTCGGGGGCGGGGGCGATCGGCTCGGGCTCCGGCTCCGGCTCGGGTGGGGCCTGCGCCTCGACCTCGACGGTGTCCACGGATTCCGCGGGCGCAATCTCCGTCGCCACCTCGGCCTCCTCCTGCGGTGCGATCGACTCGACCTCGGTGGTGGAGGGGTCCTGGGGCGCGGACCGCGCCTCGACCGCGGCCGGACGCTGCCCGGCGAGGACCTCGTCGGATTCGAGTCCGTACCCAAGCCAGTTCATGACGCGCGTGCCCACCGAGCGCCGGGCATCCACGTCTGCGGTTGCCGGCTCGGCCTCGTGATCGCCGTTCGGTGTGGTCGGTGGCGCGAGGCTTGTCCGGGCGTCCGCGGGCGCAGGGTCGGCGGCGTGGCCGTTGCTGGCCTCATCGGCAACCTGCTCGGTGTCGGGGGTCGCCTGTTCCTCCGCCGATTCCGAGCCGCGCCTGAACAGTCCGCGGCGTCGAGCCATCAGCCGCTCACTCTACGAAAGATCGGCGATCGTCACGCCGTCCAGCTCGCCGTAGGCGACGGCGACGCGCTCGGCCAGCGTGGTGGCCGAGAACCACTCCGCCCGGGCCTCGCCCCCGACCCGCGGATCGCGCGCATCGAGGTGGGCTCGGGCGAGGCCGGCCCAGGTCCCGGCGTCAAAGGGGGCGGCGAGGCAGCCGTCCATGCCTTCGAGCAGCGTGGGCGCAATTCCTACAGGCGTTGAGAGCACGGGGCGGTCGCAGGCGAGGGCCTCGACCGCGGCAAGGCCGAAGCCCTCGTAGTCGGAGGTCACCAGGACTGCGCTTGCCGCGTTCACCCACAACGGCATCCGCGCCGGGTCGATCCTCCCCGCGGTAAGGAGCTTCGCCTCGGCGAGGCGCGCGACCTCCTCGGCCCGGTCGAATCGCTTCTCGGGGCGAGATGGCGCGGCTGGGAAGAGCAGGTAGCGACCGTCGGCGTCGAGGCCGAGCTCCGCCCGGGCCTCGCTCTGGGAGATTCGCTTGAAACGCCGCAAGTCCGCGCCGCAGGGGAGCACGGCCGAGCGGCCCGCGCGGCGGCGAAGCGCCTTGCCGTCCTTACCCGGCTCGAAGAGCTCGCGCGACGCAGCGGCCACGAGGTCGACGCGCCGCACGAGGCGTCGGGAGAGGGCACCGGTGACGGGATGGTGGACGTCGGTGCCATGGAACGTGACTACCAGCGGGCGGGCGCCGGCGAGGGCCGCGAACCAGCCGGTGAGGCCGAAATGCGCGTGGACCAGGTCGAAGCTGTTGCGGCGGAGTGCCTGGCGGATCGCACCGATCGTCCTGCGGTAGTTGCGCCGCCCCGGGGGCAGCTCGAGCATCTCGACGTCGATCCCCGCGGCGCGGAGGCCGGCCACCTGGTCGCGCACGAAGCTCCCGCGCTGCGGTGCGGAGGCGTCCGGCTTCATGTTCGAGACGACGAGGACCCGCATGGTGCCAGCGTATCCGCCGCCCGAGCGCCGATCGGGGTCCCGCCCGGACGACGCAAGACTCGTCACGAATGCGCCGGGAAGTCAGCGCGCGGCGGTCTTGATCGGTGCGCCGGCCAGGGCAAGCATCGGCCGGCAACCCGATTCGAGGAGGAACCGATGCTGAACTCGCTGATTCGCTGGGCCCGCGCCGCCGCCGCACGCCGCTCGCGACGGGTCATGGCGGCCTTGGAGTCGCCGCGCGGGCAGGGGACGGTCGAGTACGTCGGCCTGATCCTGCTCGTCTCGATGCTCATGGTCGCGCTGGTCGCGGCGATGAAGGGCTTCCACACGACCGAGGGCAAGGACCTGGCCGAGCTGATCATCGAGAAGATCAAAGCCGCGGTGAACGCGCTCACCTTCCACTGACCCGGCGGAGCACGGCCTCCGCTCGCCGCGATCCCGCGCCCGAGGACGCGGGAGTCGAGCGGGCGGGGGCCGGCGGCGCTCTGCGAGGATTGGCGCGTGCCCGCCGCACGCAGCCACGACCGCTCCGCAGCCGACCTACGGCCGGTGAAGATCGAGCCGGGGTTCGTGCGGACGGCCGACGGTTCCGCGCTCTACGAGCAGGGCGAGACGCGGATCATCTGCACCGCATCGGTGACGGCGAGCGTCCCCCGGTGGCTCGAGGGCAGGGGCCGCGGCTGGGTCACCGCGGAGTACGCGATGCTCCCCGCCTCGACCGGCGAGCGCAAGGACCGCGATTCCAAGAAGGGCCGCCCCGACGGCCGCGCGGTCGAGATCCAGCGGCTGATCGGGCGCGCGCTCCGCGCGGTTGTCGATCTCGAGGCGCTCGGTGAGCGGGCGGTTTACGTGGACTGCGACGTACTTCAGGCCGACGGCGGGACCAGATGCGCGTCGATCACCGGCGGCTGGGTGGCGCTTCGGCTTGCTACGGCGAAGCTGATGGAGGCGGGTCAGGTGAAGGGCGATCCGCTGACGGGCTCGGTCGCCGCGGTGAGTTGTGGGCTCGTCGACGGCGAGTCGCTCTGCGACCTCGACTACTCCGAGGACTCCCGGGCCGAGGTCGACGCGAACGTGGTCATGAGCGGGGAGGGCGGCCTCGTGGAGGTCCAGGCGACCGCCGAGCAGACGCCGGTGTCTCGCGCATCGTTCGACGAGCTCATCGCTCTGGCCGAGCCGGCCATCGTCCGGCTCCGCGAAGCGCAAGACGCGGCATGCGCCTCGTAGCGGCGACCCGGAACGACCACAAGCTGCGCGAGCTGGGGGAGATCCTCGCCGGCGTCGAGCTGGTCCCGCTCCCGCCCGACTTCGAGCCGCCGCCGGAGGACGGCGACACGTTCGAGGACAACGCGCTGATCAAGGCGCGCGCGGCGCGCGCTGCCACGGGCGCGCCGGCGTTCGCCGACGACTCCGGGATCGAGGCGAGGGCGCTCTGCGGGGCGCCCGGAGTGCGTTCGGCCCGCTACGCCGGCGAGCACGCCACCGACGAGGAGAACCTCTCGAAGCTCCTGCGCGACGTCGAAGCGGCAGGGGACGACCGCCGCGTCGCCTACGTCTGCGTGATCGCCCACATCGATGACGACGGCACCGAGTACCTCTTCGAGGGGCGCTGCGAGGGTGAGCTCGCCCGCGAGCCGCGCGGAAGCGGCGGCTTCGGCTACGACCCGGCCTTCGTCCCGGACGAGACCGCCCACTCAGACGACCGCACGATGGCCGAGCTCTCCCCCGACGAGAAGCACGCCATCAGCCACCGGGGCCGGGCGGCGCGCCTGCTGGCTCGCCACCTTGGTCTCCACCCGGTGCCGGGGGAGGCACCGTGATTCAGACCAAGGCGGGTGCCGCCTGGGTCTCGGTGGCCTCCAACGCGCTGCTCATCGCCGCGAAGATCGCCGCCGGCGCGATCACCGGGTCGATCGCGATCCTCACCGAGGCGGCCCATTCGTCGATCGATCTCGTGGCGTCCGTGATCGCCCTGGTCTCCGTGCGGAAGGCCGACGAGCCCCCGGACCCCGAGCACCCCTACGGCCACGAGCGGTTCGAGAACCTGGCGGCGGCGATCGAAGGAATGCTGATCCTCGTCGGCGCCGGGGTGATCGTCTTCGCGGCGACCCGCAGGCTCATCGTCGGCGCTTCGGTCGAACACCTGGGCGTCGGCATCGCCGTGATCGCCGCGTCGGCGGTGGTCAACTTCGGCGTCTCCGCCTTCCTCACCCGCCGCTCGCGGGCGCTCGCCTCTCCCGCGCTCGAGGGCGACGCAGCGCACCTGTTCACCGACGCGCTCACCTCGATCGGCGTGCTCGGTGGCCTGCTGCTCGTCCAGATCACCGGTGACGCCGTGTTCGACCCGATCGCCGCGCTCGTCGTGGCCGGTGTGATCGTCGTCGCGGGGCTTCGCATCCTGAGTCGCTCTGGCCGCGCCCTGGTCGACGAGGCGCCGCCCCCGGCCGAGCTCGATCGCATCGAGGCCACGATCGCGGCGGGGCGCTCCCGAGCCCCCGAGATCGTCGGCTATCACAAGCTGCGCGCCCGCCGCTCGGGCGCGCGGACGCTGGTCGACCTCCATCTTCAGTTCCGCTCCGGGACCACCCTCGAGCGGGCGCACCAGGTGGCGCACCGGCTCCGCGACGCGATCGAGAGCGAGCTGGGGCCCTCCGAGGTGCTGATCCACGTCGAGCCGGAGGAGTCGTTCCGCCCGGGGGAGCCCGGGCGGCTGCGGCGCTAGAGCAGGTTGACCGCGGCCGCGGCGCCGACCGCGCCGATGACCACGGGGTAGCCGACGTACCCGTCCAGCGCGAGGATCAAGGCGGCGACGGCGCACGCTCCCACGACAGTGAGCCAAGAGGCTCGCTCCAACGACACGCCAGTATGTTGGCGCAGATGGGCGACACCATGACATCGGAGGCGTCGGAGACCCCGGAGGCGACCGCCGCGATCATGCGGATGCGCGAGATGTCCGGCGACCTGCGCGGCTGCGCGATCCTGGCTGCAGACGGCCAGGTTCTCGCGGCGAGCGGCGAGGGCGAGCAATGGGGGCGGGCGGGCGCCGAGCTCCTAAGTGCGGCCGACGCAGCGCGCGGCGAACCGGTGGCGCGGGTCCACGTCGCCACGGCCGACGGCGAGGCTTTCGCCCTTCGCGAGGGCGGGCTGGCGATCGTCGCGGTCGCCGACCGCTTCACGCTGGCCTCGCTGATGCTCTTCGATATGCGAATGGTCCTCCGCGACCTCGCGAAGGCGCTTGAATCTGGCGGGTCCTGATGCAGAAGCCCCACCGAGTTGTCATCCAGGCCGTCACCGGGTACGCCGACGAGGCCGCTGCCTACCTCCGCCGCCGCCGGCTGACCCGCGAGCCCTACGCGCGGCTCTGGTGGCCGGGCGACCACGGCGCCGCCTTCGACGCCTCCACCGAGGAGGGGCGGGCATTGTTCCTCGCCGCCTCGCATCTGATCGACGAGGCGAGCCGATGAACGGCGCGCCGCTGGTGCCCCCCGAGCTCGCGGAGCGGATCCTCGCGCGCGCGCTTCGCTCCGGCGGGGACCTCGCCGAGCTCTACTGCGAGGACCGGGCGGGGTTCGGCCTCGCGATCGACGAATCGCGGGTCGAGCGGGTGCAGCGAGGCGGCGAGCGCGGGGCCGGCGTGCGAGTCGTCGCCGGCGACACCACCTACTTCGCCCACGTTGACGGGCTGGCGGAGGACGACCTCGAGCGCGCGGCCGACGCGGCCGCCGCCGCCCTCGGCTCGGAGCGCCGCGAGCCGCAGACACTCGCGGCCGTCGGAGCGCCCGATCTGCAGGACGTGGCCGTCGATCCCGCCGAGGTGCCGGCCGTGCGAAAGGCCGAGCTGCTGCGCGCCTGCGACGAGCGGGCCCGAGGCGCCGGCGACGAGATCGCGCAGGTCATGGCGAGCTACTCCGAGGGCCGCCGGCGCGTTCTCGTCGCCAACTCCGACGGCCGTTTCGCGAGCGACGACCGCACGCGGGTCCGGCTCGGCGTGCAGATCGTGGCGCGGCGCGGCGATCGCGTGGAGACGGGCTTCGAGACGCTCGGCGGCCACCGCGGCTTCGAGCTCGTCGACGGCGGGGCCGGGGAGGAGATTGCCGACCAGGCCGCGGCCATCGCGCTGACGCTCCTCGATGCCGATCCGGCCCCGGCAGGGGCGATGCCGGTCGTGGTTGGCGGCGGCTTCGGCGGAGTCCTGTTCCACGAGATGACCGGCCACGGCCTCGAGGCCGACCACGTGCAGAAGGGCGCCTCGGTCTACGCCGGCAAGCTCGGTGAGAAGGTGGCGGGCGATCACCTCACCGCCTACGACGACGGCACCCTTCCCGGCGAGTGGGGCACCGACGGGATCGACGACGAGGGAACGCCGACCCAGCGCACAGCCGTGATCGAGGACGGCGTGCTCACAGCCCTCCTCTACGACCTCCTGCGGGCGCGCAAGGACGACGTCGACTCGACCGGCAACGGCCGCCGCGAGAGCTTCCGCCACCTCCCGATCCCTCGGATGACCAACACCTTCATCGCCCCGGGCGAGGCGAGCCCGGAGGAGCTGATCGGCTCCGTCGACCGCGGCTTCTACGCCAAGAGCTTCGCCGGCGGCCAGGTCGATCCCACCACGGGCGACTTCGTCTTCGGCGTCTCCGAGGGCTACCTGATCGAGGGCGGGCGGGTCGGCAAGGCCTGCCGGGGCGCCACGCTGATCGGCAACTGCCTCGACGCGCTGAGCCGCATCGACGCGGTCGCCTCCGACTTCGACATGAAGACGGGCTTCTGCGGCAAGGCGGGCCAGCGGGTGCCGGTCGGCACCGGCCAGGGCCACGTGCTGATCGGCGAGCTCACGGTCGGCGGCACCGCGGTCTAGTTGTAGTTCCTCACCCACGATCCCGCGGACCCTGAGGGCGGCCTCGCGGGGCCGAGGCCCACAAGGAGCGCATCGCGATGTACCGCGCCGCCATGTCTGACCTCATGGTGACGCTGGAGCGACGGCGAGATGGCCGGCATGCCGGCTGCCGGCGACCGTGTCGAGATCACCGGCCTGTCGATCGACCGTTTCGACGACGAAGGCCGACTGAGCCGACCTCGAGCGCTGTGATCGCCTGAGCGAGCGGACGCTCGCTCAGGCGATGGCGGTCGTGATCTCGGCCGCTGCCGCCTCGCCCGAGCGGATGGCGCCGTCCATGTAACCCGTCCATTCGCGCGAGAGGTCGGAGGCCGCGAAGTGGACGCGGCCGAACGGCTTACCGGCGATGTGGCCGATGGAGGTGAGGGTGCCGGGCGGGTTGTACGAGCCGTAGGCGCCGCGGGTGTACCGCTCGGCCGCCCAGACGAGCTCGTGGTATTGGCGCGGGCGACGGGCGCGGTCACCGAAGTACCGGGCGAACGAGTCGAGGACGGCCTTCCGCCGCTTCGCCTTCGGTCGGTCGTAGAGGTCCGAGCCGTCGGTTCCCTCGCAGAAGCCGACGAGCACGCCGGGTCTGCCGTCGGGCGGCGAGTTGTCGTAGATGACCTTGACCGGGCCTGTGTCGGAGACCACCGCGCCGTTCAGCCCCTCGGCGCGCCAGAAGGGCTGATCGAAGACGAGGTTGACCTTGATGGTCGTGCCCATCGGCTGGCGCTGGGTGAGCTGCGCGCGGCCCGGGTCGAGGACGGGGCGGTAGTCGATCGTGCCGATGAGGGGCGGCGGCAGCGCGACGAGGGCAGCCTTCGCGGCCCACTCGCCCTTCGAGCTGCGAAGCCGCACACCGCGGCCGCTCTGCTCGATCCGCGACACGGGGGCGCCGAGCACCATCCGCCGGTTGCCGAGCTTGCGGGCGAGCCCCTCCGAAAGCCGCTGCGACCCGCCGACGAAACGGATCGACTGGGCCGAGCCGATCAGCGTGTTGACGTCGCCGCCAACGCTGCGGATCGTCGCCAGCAGGTCCAGGAGCGCGATCTCGTTCGGCTCGGCGCCGTAGACGCCCTCGATCGCCACCGCGAGGAGGGCCCGTGCCTCGGGGGTGTGGAAGTTCGCCTCCGTCCAGCTCGCGATCGTCTGCAGATCCCACTCGGCCGCGCTGGCCGCCTGCCACGGGTCCTCGGGCACGTCGGCCGCCATCGAGTTGAGCTCGGTGATGGCGAGGAGCAGCTCGGCGAGCGCCGGCGCGCTCGCAGGCGGGATGTCGCCGCTGTAGCGGGTGAGCGTGTCATTCGCGTAGTAGATGCTCTCGCCGTCCGAGTACGTCTCGAAGGTCTTGATACCGAGCTCCTTGGCGAGGGCCAGCACCTTGTCTTGGCCGGGGCCTGCCCACTGCCCACCCATCTCGACGATCTTGCCGCCGCCGATCGTCAGGTCGAAGGTGCGCCCTCCAACCCGTTCGCGCGCCTCGAGCACAGCGACCGAGTGTCCGGCGCGGACGAGCTTCCGCGCTGCGGTCAATCCGGCGAGTCCGGCTCCGACGATCACCACGTCGACGCGCCGCGGGCTGGCCGTGGCGCCGGCCGCTCGCTCGAGGTGGGCCAGCCCGGCACCCGCGGCCCCGGTCGCGGTGAGGCCCGCGAGCTGGCGACGGCTCAGGCGGCGCTGGCCGGAGGCTTCCGTATGGTCGGCCAAGGCCGGCCGATGGTAGACGCGGTTTAGGTCGCGCGCTCCGGTGGGCCGGCTCGCCTCACCTCTGTGCTTGCGCGGCCGAGAAGCTCGTCGGCGTTCTCGCTGTGATCCCACTCGGCGACGCGGAAGACCGGAGGCACGTGGTCACCGATGGTCGCGTCCAGCGAGAGGCGGGCGACCCGCATCAGGTGGCGCGCCGTCGCCACCCCGGAGTTGTGATCGGCTCCCGGCATGACGACCAGGAGCTCTGAGTCGCTCAGGCGGCCGACGAAGTCGTAGGGCTGCCCGGCCTCGGCCACCACCTGTCCCATGATGGCCATGAGGCGGCCGATCGCGCTGCCGCTTGCTGCGCTGTCGGGGAAGCTGACGAAGCAGAGCGCAACGGGCTCCCGCGAGAGGCCGCAGCGCGAGAGCTCGGACGCGAGGGCGCCCCGGATCTCCCCGTGCTCGAGGCAGGAGGCGGCCACCGGTCCCGCGTGCCCCTGACCGTTGTGGTCCGTTGCGGTGCTGAGGAGGCAGATGCTCGCGATGGAAGCGAACCGGTGGGTGAGCTCGACGAGCGGGTCGGGCGGGTCTGCCGGTTCCTCCAGGGCGGCGCACAACGCCGCGCGGGGGAGGCCCGCGATGCGCACGCGGAGCCCGATGAAGTCGCAGGTCGAACCGCCCTCACGCCTGCTCTTCCACATGAAGTCGGTCCCGGGATCGAGGGACGAGCCGGCTCCGGCACGGAGCTCCCCGACCAGGCTCTCCAGGGCGGCGCTGTCGGGGCCGTCCGGAGTTGCCTCGGAGAGCCAGGTGTCGCCGGCGGCGGTTCCCTGCCAGCCGCCGGTCGCGAGCAGCGCCGTGGAGGCTCCGACGGTACGGGCGTACTCGGCCGTCAGCGCCTGCAGCGCGTGATCCAGGTCCGAGCTCTTCGCAACCGCCTCGACGGATCCGGCGAACCCGGTCGTTATCGAGTCGTCGGAGCCGGACCGACTCGACTTGCGCCAAGGCCGACCCCCGTTGCTTCGACCCGACTGCCCGGGGCCGAGGCCCTCCGGCATATTTTTCGTCCTCCGTCCGGTCCGACGTGCGTCAGCGAGTGCTGCCGTCCGTCGGCGCCTATGGCTTATTCGCCCGGCGGTCGGCGTTCGCGTCAGCCCGATGCTTCCGCAGTCGTCTCCCGGAGAGCCAGTCCAGGGTACACCCTGCGGACGCGACCGACGGGACTATTCTGCCCGCGATGCTTGAGGACGTGGCAGGTCGCGCCGTCGAGGCCGCTGTAGGCGCCGGCGCGGAGGCGGCCGAGGCCTATGCCGAGGACTCGACCAAGCGCGAGGTGAGGGTCTTCGGCGGCGAGGTCGAGAGCCTCACCGAGGCCGGCGAGCGCGGGGTGGGGGTGCGCTCGTGGATCGGCGGCCGCGTCGGCTACGCCTACACCACCGACGTCTCCGGCGAGGGGCTTCGCAGGCTCGGCGCCGACTCGGCCGAGGCGGCCCGCATCGCCGATCCAGATGAATTCGCCGCCCCGCCGGAGGCCGATGGCGCCGCGCCCGAGATCGAGGGGCTCGCCGATCCGTCGGTGGGCGAGTGGACCACTGAGCGCAAGGTCGAGCTCGCGAAGGCCGTCGAGGCGATCGCGCGCGAGGCCGACGAGCGCATCGAGGCGATCGAGACCACGGTCTACGTCGACGAGGAGGCGCGCGTCGCCCTGGCCAGCTCCACCGGGCTCGCGGGCGCGTTCGAGGCCACCTCCGCCTATGCCTACCTCCAGGCGATCGCCGCCGGCGGCGGCGATCGCCAGACCGGCCTCGGCTTCGGCATGGGCCGCGGCCCCCGTGACCTCGACGCCGAGGCGATCGGCCGCGAGGCGGCCGATCGCGCCGCCTCCCTCCTCGGCGCGACGAAGCCCGCCTCGCGAAGCTGCCCCGTGGTCCTCGACGAGACCGTGGCCGCGAGCGTCTTCGGCTTCATCGGCGGCGTCCTGTGCGCCGACGCCACCCAGCGCGGGCGCTCTCCGTTTGCCGGGCGCCTCGGGGAGGAGATCGGCTCGGCCGACCTCACCCTCGCCGATGACGCCACCGACCCGGAAGGCCTTGCGACCACGCCGATCGACGGGGAGGGCGCCCCGCGCCGGCGCACGGCCCTGATCGAGGCCGGCATGCTCGCCGCCTACCTCCACGATTCCTACACCGCGCGCCGGGAGGGTGGCGGGGCCCGCTCGACGGCCAGCGCCTCGCGCTCGGGCTACCGCTCACCCCCTTCCGTCTCGACCTCGAACCTCATCGTCGAGCCCGGCTACGCAAGCTTCGAGGAGCTCCTACGCGAGGCCGGCGAGGGCGTCTACGTCACCGACGTCGCGGGCCTTCACTCCGGCGTCAACCCGGTGTCGGGCACGTTCTCGGTCGGCGCCACCGGCCGCCTCATCTCCGGCGGTGAGCTCACCGACGCGGCCGACGAGTTCACCATCGCCTCCGACCTCGCCTCGATGCTGAAGGCCGTGCGCGCCACCGGCGCGGCCGCGCGCTGGGTGCCCTTCGGCGGCTCGGTGAAGACGCCGCCGGTCCTGATCGCCGAGATGGCGATCGGCGGCGCCTAGCCGATGGGCTGGCGGGATCGTCTATCTCGCCGCCGCACCGCGCGCCCCGACGAGCTCCACGTCGGCGACCCCCGCTTCGACGACTGGCCCGTGGTCCGCGACTTCGAGGAGCTCCCCGCGGCGCGCGCATGGCACACGCACCTCACCGAGCGTGGCGTCGAGGCGGCCCTCACCGCCGACTGGCCGCTCGACGAGTTCGGCCGCGGCGACATCGCCCTGCGGGTCGAGCCCGGGCGCTGGAGCGAGGCCGACGAGCTTCTCTCCGAGCCCTAGCTGGCCGCCGAGACCGCGATCGGCGGGGCACGAAGTCGCGGTAGGGTGGACCCTCGCCCAGCGGATCAGGAGGATCGAGATGTCAAGCAACGTTGACGCCGTCACAGGCGCCTACGAGAACTTTGACCGAGGCGACGTGCCCGCGGTGGTCGCGGCGGTCGACGATGCCGTCGAGTGGGACTCTCCCGACTGCCTTCCTCAGGGGGGGTCGTTCACCGGCCCGGCCGGCGTCGGGACCTTCTTCGAGGCGATCGGCGCCTACTGGGAGGAGCTCGAGATCGACATCGACCAAATCCTTGACGCGGGCGACGAGGTGGTCGCCATTGGCAGCGGAAAGGGCACGCTCTCCGGCGGAGATCCCGCCGGCTACAAGTTCGCCCACGTCTTCACCCTCGGGCGCGGGAAGATCATCAGGTTCCGCGAGTACGCCGATCCGGACGAGCGCCTCCTCCGCATGACCGGCGGCTCCTGAGCCAAGAAGCCGTGCTCGCGCCGCGCCCCGCCTGAAAGCGAGATTTCAGGAGACATAAGTGCGCGCGCCCGCAAGGGCTGCGGGCTGGGGGCGCGAAGCCCGCCGCAGACACCGAAAGGAGCACCGTGCGCACGCTTAGGCGCGCTGCGGTAGGGACGCTCCTGGGGGTCGTCGCAGCGCTCGCGCTTGCCGCACCCCCGGCGTCCGCCGCCACCGCATACACAGTTCCATACGGCGAGGCCCTCTCGAGCCTCGCGGCCTCGAACGGCCTCACGGCCGACCAGCTCGCGTCGTGGAACGGCGTCTCGGCGTACTCCTATCTCGCCGCGGGCCAGACCGTCTACATACCCGTGCCGAGCGAGGCCGGCGTGAGCACGACGTCGACGACGACGACTCCGACGACCACGGCGTCCACCGCGACGGCGAGCACCTCCACGGGCCACGCCGTCGTCACCGGCGAAACGCTCTCGTCGATCGCCGCGGCGAACGGCGTCTCGGCCTACTCCCTCGCCGCAGCCAACGGCCTCTCGCTCGACTCCATCATCTACTCGGGCCAGACGCTCGCGATCCCGGCGGCGACAGCGTCGACGACCGCCACTACCTCGACGGCGACGAGCTCCAGCGTTCCGGCCTCCGGCCTCGCGCCGATCTACTGCCCCTGTGGCACCGACTACCTGAACGCGTCGGCGGCCGCGCAGTGGGACGCGATGCGCCAGGACTCCATCGCGACCTACGGCGTCGACATCTACCCGAACGGTCCGCTCTCCGCCTATCGCACCTACGCCCAGCAGCAGTACCTCTACAACCTGTACCTCTCGGGCCAGGGCGCGCCGGCGAACCCGCCCGGCACCTCACCGCACGAGTACGGCAACTCGGTCGACCTCGCAAGCCCCGAGATGCGAACGATCGTCGACTCGATCGGCGGCCAGTTCGGCTGGGGCAAGATCTACGGCCCCACGGAGTGGTGGCACGTGGACTACCTCGGCGGCTGAGGTCCCTGCCCGGACGTAGTTTGGGCACTGAAGCCGGCCATGACCGGCTCGAATTCCCAAACCTGATTCAGCAGGCCGACCGGGGTGCGGCACCGGGGGCACAGGCGCGCGCGACGTAGCCCGGGCCGTCGAAGCGGTAGGGCCACCGTCGATCTCGAGCGCCGCCAGGTGCCACACAGCGCGTGCTCCCACACGTGCGGCATGTCCTGGACGGGATACGGCTTGCCGGGCGGGGAGCGCTCGCGGGCGTTGCGGGCGCCGCTTGTCAGCGTTTCTTCATCACCTCCCCGGGTAGGGCCTACGAAACGAGAAGGAGACAAGACATGGCCACGAAGATCGACACCGACCTGTTCAAGCGCATGCGCGACCTCGGCGTGAGGAAGAGCCGCGCCAAGAAGGTCGCCGAGGCGATCAAGAACAGCCCGAAGAAGGCGCCGAAGCCGGCGCGCAAGGCGATCACGGACCTTCAGGGCGCCGCGTACGAGATCCAGGACCGGATCCAGGGCGGCCCTCAGAAGCGCAAGGCGGCGGCGAAGAAGGCCGCCCAGACGCGCAAGCTGAAGGCGCGCAAGCGCAGCGAGGCCGCGAAGAAGGCGGCCAAAACGCGGGCGAAGGCCACCGCGTAGCGGCCGACACGGGACTGTCCTGGCCCGCACCGCTCTGGACGGGCCTGAAGGCCACAGCCTGATTAAAGGTGGCAAAGCCCGCAAATTGCGGGCTTTGCTTGTTTTCGAGATTTCGCTATTTGCGAGCTTTGTTGACGCCCGCTCCGTATGCCCGCGTACGATCGCGTAGCTCTCCCGCCTCGAGTGGGGGGGCGGACTCCGGCCACTTGGGGTTTGAGGTCGGTAGAGGGATGGCTAGTCGAATCGGGGTTGTGGAGCCAGCGTCGGATGGCGTGGAGGCCGAAGATCGGTCGACCACCAGTCGATCCTGGAAGGAACGGTCGGGTCGCCTCTACCAGGAGTTCCGCTCACCATCGATGCGAATGGTGCGGCGTGCTTTTGGGCGCGCCTTCGGCGACGACGAGGTCGAGGACATCTATGGCAATGCGTGGCTCGGCACCCTTCGGTCGCTCGAGCACCGACAGGCCGCCTTGTCGGATGAGGAGATTCGGAAGTACGTCTTCACCGCCGTCGCGAATCACGCCAGCAAGGAGTTGCGCCGGCGCGGGCGTCGACCCACGGCGCCCCTCGAGGCTGTGGGCGAAATCCCTGATCTGGCCCCAGCCCCCGAAGATCGTGCGGCCAGCGCGGACGAACGGCAGCTGGCGCGCGACCTCCTGGCCTCGTTGCCGGTGAGGCGCCGAGCGGTCATGTTGCTGCGCTACGGGTGCGGACTCGAGCCACGCCAGATCTGCGCCCTCGTCGGCGGCCTCACGCCACGCTCCTACCGCAAGGAGATCACCCGCGGCGTCGATGAGTTGACCGAGAAGCTTCGGCTGGTGGAGCGCGGCGACTGGTGTGCCGAGCGCGAGTCGCTGATGAAGGCGTTCGCCGCAGGACTTGCCACCGAGGAGCAAAGCCGCGCAGCTCGTCACCACCTGGCCCGGTGCCGCGAATGCTCAGAGCTCGTCGGACGATTGACCGGCCACCTCCACGATCTCAGCGGTGCCTTGACGATGCCGGCGGCACTCGAAGGAGTCGCGCACGGCGACTCGATCCACGATCGCGTCATCGCCCTTGGCGATCGAGTTCGCGAAGCAATGTCTGGTCCGCTCGCTATCACGGACGGCGCGCCGCTCACCGCCAGTGGCGCCGCCCGGGGTGGCGGTGCGGCAGGCGCCGGCATGTTGGCGAAGCTCGCCGGTGTCGGAGGAGGCAAGCTGGTCATGGCCTGCCTGGCTGGCGGTGCCGTCGCCACGACCTGCGCGGCGACCGGTGTGCTGCCGAGCCTCGCCGTGCCTGAGCTCGACACCGGGACCAAAGAGGTTGCGGCGGCGCAGAAGCCGAGACCCGCGATGACCCGAGCGGAGACTCCGCCAACGCGCGACCGGCCAACCGGCGGCGCGGCGTTCGCGGCCTCAGCTCAAGCGGAGCCGCCCGCGTCTCCGACGCCGCGCAACAGCCCAGAGCCTGCAGCCGATCGGGCGACGGCTTCGGTTGCGCCTGAGCGCACGACACCGCTGGCGCCGACGACTCCGCCCGTCCAGCAGCAGTTCGGCGTCCCAGCGGCGACACCGCCGGCCGCCGGCTCAAGCAGCGGTGGGGCCGCTTCTACGGGCGGCAGCGCGACCCAGCAGGAATTCGGACCGTGAACAAAAGGAGCAAGATGAACCCGAGCATCAACCGCAAGCTCGCGACGGCCTTACTCGTCGCAACATTGGGGTCACTCTGTGCCGCGGTCCCCGCACTCGGCGCGGGCGGTCGGTATTCGGTTCTCGAATGCAGCCCGTACAACCGCTCGCACGACGCAGCCGAGAACACGGACGCCGGCTACGACGTCACCGCATACTGCGCGGACGCCGGCCACGAATACGCCATGCAGGTGAATCGCACGGGTCAGCAGCCCGTGAACCAGTTCCGATCCGGCTACTGGTACTGGCAGGCCCCGCCGAACACGGCGATCGTCGGCGTCGACATCGAGGGCAAGCTTCGCAACGACGGTGGCTCACATGCTCGGCTGACGATGGGAGACGCCAGCGGACACCCCACCGTCACGTTCGCCCACGGGTCGAGCGCCGACGCCCACTGGGTGACCTATCACTGGTCCGGCGCGCCGCAGGCGCGCCTGATTGCGAGCCTGGGCTGCGAGATCAATCAATGTGGCCCTTCGGACGTGGCGAAGACCTGGTTGAGGAACCTCACCATCAAGCTCGTGGATAACACGGATCCGACGTTGGTCGGATGTCGGATGGCACGCTGCTCTCGGCGGCGGGTGGCTCCGCGGGTCGGCAGTCGTTGACATGCCGGCGGTGCGACAGTGGCTCCGGGCTTGCGGCGCATCGGCCTACGGTCAATCAACGGCGCGATCGTGGTAACGTCGCTGGTGCGATGCCGATCTGGATCGCCGGCTCGGCCTTCGCAGCGGTCATGGCTGTCTGCGATACCGCACGCCCTCATCCGGTGACAGCGTCTCGCCTCGACACGAGTGGCGCCCGTTTCATCGATGGCCAGAACGCGCTTGCCATCTGCGCCGCTCGACTTCGCGACAAACCAGACGTGCCGAACGAGACGGTCAGCGTCGACAACACGCCACCATCCCTCGCCTTTGAGAGACACGGCAGCCACTAAGGACCCCGAGCTGATCAGCGCGCCGGTCACGGATGCGACGTCAGGCCTCGCATCCGGCTCCATCGCCCTGCGTCCCGCGGGAGCCGGCGACTGGCAGCAGCTGACGACGAGCCTCCAAGGAGCGAGCTCCAAACGCGCGTCGACTCCGACGAGCTACCCGCCGGGTCGCTACGAGTTCATGGCGACCGCGACGGACAACGCGGGTAACGCGCAGTCGTCGACGACGCGCCAGGACGGAACCCCGATGGTCCTGACCTTCCCGCTCAAGACCGGGACCCACATCGCCGCGCACCTCCATCCGGGAGGCGGATCGAAGGTTCGCTTGCCCTATGGGGCTCACGCTAGCGTCAGCGGCCGACTCGTGAACGCAACAGGAAGGCCGCTCGCGCATCAACGGGTCACAGTGACCCAGCGCTACGCCCCGGGTGCGATCGTGCCGCAGCGCGTGCTGTCTGGCGTGACTGATCGGCAAGGGTCGCTGGCACGCGAGGCTCGCTGCCGGCCCGACTCGCGTCGTCTCGGCGTCGTACGCGGGCAACGCCCAATTCATCGGCAGCCGCAAGGGCGCCGGGCGGATCGTCGTGAAGAGCAAGGCGACTTCCGGACCTCCCGCAAGCGCGTGCCCGAAGGGAAGAGCGTCTCGTTCCACGGGCGCATCGCGCATCGCGGAGCCCAGATCCCCGGCGCCGGCAAGCTCGTCGAGCTCCAGGTCCGCCAGAGCGCCAAGAAGTGGAACACGGTCGAGGAGGCGATCCACACCGATTCGCGCGGCCGCTACAGGCTCCGCTACCGCTTCGGCCGGTTCTACACAGTCGAACGTCCGCTACCTGTTCCGCGTCAAGATCGACCACGAGCAGAATTGGCCTTACCATGCCCCAGTGCGCTCGAGGGCACGCAGCGTGACGGTCCTCGCGCGCTGAGCAGCAGACCAGCGAGGGAGGGAAGCGGTGAAGCCGAGACGTCCGAGCCACGCGACCGTGGTGGCCTATCTGGCGCTGTTCGTTGCGCTCGGCGGGACCGCGTGGGCGGCGCTCCACATCGGAGTCGAAGCAGGTGGCGAACAACTCGCTGAAGAGCGCCGACCTGCGGAACCGCAAAGCCGTTGGCGGGAAGGACGTGATCCCGAACTCGCTCGGCGGTCGTCAGATCGACGAGTCGAGTCTGAATCCGCGACACGGCTTCCCTCGCTTGCCGGGAGTCAGAGCGCAAGGTGAATGCCCACTGTCCGAATCGAGCGATGTCGACCTGCGCCTCGACCAAGCTCAAGCTTCGCCCGGCGATCACGGATCCTCGCGATCGCGATCTGGCACCGAGTACGGATCGAGCGCGCCGAGTGCGGCGGTATGCAAGCTTGCATCTCGACGGCAATCCGAGCATCTTTGGGAGCACTGACGAATCCCGGCGATTCCTCGGCGTTGAACAGCTCCGCATTTCGGCAACGAACGGCTTCGGATGACCGGCGTGAGCGACAGGGATCGCGCACCCGGGCAGACACGTCGTAAGCCTGGTCTGCTCGGCACCGCTAATCCGGCACGGTCGATTCACTCCGCGACGATCGCCGCGCTCGCGATCGCGGCGCGCAAGCACTAGTCAGTTCCAGGCGCCGCCCATGTGATGCGTCGCTGATGCACCACATAGGGGGCATAAGCCGCATCAGGAGACGTTCCGCTACAGCTCGTAGCGCGCAGATCCGCGTCGAGCCGCTCCGACTCCTCGCCCGCCGGCGGTCCCGCGGAGCCACCAGGCGGGCCGCGCCGCCCTGTGCGCCGCCAACGCCACACCCCCAGGCCGATTGCGACGGCGGCCGCGATCAACGCAAGCGCCGGCACCAAGTAAGCGCTGAGGTCGAAGCCGCTCGCCGGCGGGGTCGCCAGCACCGCCTCGCCGTATTGAGCCACGAGGTCGTCCTTGATCTGCTGCTTCGTCTTCCCCTCAGCGATCAGGTGGCGGATGAAGGCCTTCTCGCGCTGGGCCTGCGGGGAGTCGGAGAGCTCGAGCAGCGTTCCGCAGATCGTGCACATCACCTCGTCCTCCACGTCGGGCAGCGAGGTCTTGGGCGCCGGGGAGGCCTGCGCTTCCGCCTCCCTAGCTGCCCCCGTCGCGGCGATGAGGAGAGCGGCCGCCGACAGGAGCGCCACCACGGCCCCGCGGGACGTTCGCGCCCTCACCCGCTCGCCCCCCCGCCGATGAACGGCTTCACGACCGACGCGAGGTACTCGGCGTTCACCGGCCCGGGCCGCACCAGCGCGATCTTGCCCTGGGGATCCACCAAGAAGCTCTCGGGAAAGCCGGTCATCCCGAGGTCGTGCGGCACCTCGCCGGCGCCGTCCCGGAGCTGCGGGTAGGTGATGCCGTAGCGGCGGGCGAAGCCGCGCGCGTCGCTCGAGATGTCACGGGAGTCGATGCCGAGGACGACGAAGCCATTCTTCCGCTCCGCCTTGTAGAACCGCTGGAGCGCCGGCGCCTCGTCGCGGCAGGGCTGGCACCACGAGGCCCACACGTTCACGAGCACCCACTTGCCTCGGTAGTCGGCGACGCTGGCGCTGCCCGAGCCGTCGAGTTTCGGGAGCGTCCGGTTCGGCATCGGCTGGCCGGCGGCGACCCTGGCGTTGCTCTTGTTGATGACGCCGTAGGCGAGCAGGCCGACCACCGCCAGCACCGCGAGGAAGGCCCAGAAGGCGCGCGCGCTCACTCTCGGAAGCGTAGGGAGGGAGCTCCGCCGGCCGCCTCGGTTGAGTGAGGCTGATCACACGTTCACGTCTCGGCGATGCGGGGTAGACGCGAATTTGGCAACCTGATCCGCGATGGCTGAAACTCCCTCAGCGGCCTCCGCCGCACCCCGCAACATCACCGCCCGCGCCGCGATCTGGAGCGCGCACCACCGCAAGACCGCGATCTTCGGCTGGCTCGCGCTGGTCATCGCGTCCGTCTTCGTCGGCGGCGCCGTCGGCACGAAGACGCTCGAGAACAACCAGCAGGGCGTCGGCGAGTCGGGCCACGCGCAGAACCTGATCAACGACGCCTTCCCCAAGGCCGCCGACGAGACGGTGCTGGTGAAGTCGGCCACGCTCAAGGCGACCGACCCCAAGTTCCGCGCCGTGGTCGCCCAGGCGATGGGCGAGCTTCAGAAGCAGAAGGGTGTCCAGCGCCTTCAGTCGCCCTACGCGACGAAGCAGATCTCCGCCGACGGAAAGGCGGCGCTGATCAACTTCCAGCTCGCCGGGAACGACAGCAAGTCGCAGGACGAGGCGGGCGCGACCTTGGCGACGACGCGCCGCCTGCAGGAGGCGAACCCGAGCTTCACGATCGGCGAGTTCGGGCAAGCGAGCGCTGCGAAGCAGCTCACCAAGTCCTTCGAGGACGACTTCAAGAAGGCGGAGACGCTCTCGCTGCCGATCACTCTGGTGATCCTGCTGATCGCCTTCGGCGCCCTGGTGGCCGCCGGGATCCCATTGCTGCTCGCGGCGACCGCGGTGGCGATGACGATCGGCCTGCTCGCCCCGATCAGCCAGATCGCGCCGGTCGATCAGTCGATCAACTCGATCGTTCTGTTGATCGGGCTCGCCGTTGGCGTCGACTACTCGATGTTCTACGTGCGCCGCGAGCGCGAGGAGCGCGCGAAGGGACGCGGCGAGGAGGCCGCGCTCGAGATCGCGGCTGCGACCTCAGGCCGCGCCGTTCTGGTTTCAGGCCTCACGGTGATGATCGCGATGGCCGGGATGTACCTGGGCGGCGCGCCGACCTTCCGCTCGTTCGCCACCGGCACGATCCTCGTCGTCGCGGTCGCCCTCGTCGGGTCGCTCACCGTGCTGCCGGCGGTGCTCTCGAAGCTCGGCGACAACATCGAGCGCGCGCGCGTGCCGTTCATCGGGAAGCGAAAGCGGGAGGGGGCAGAGTCGAAGGTCTGGGCGGCGATCCTCGACCCGGTGCTGCGCCACCCGTGGACCTCGTCTCTGATCTCAGCGGGCGTTCTGCTCGCGCTCTGCATCCCCGTGCTCGGCATGCACACGGCGCTACCCGGCATCAAGTCGCTGCCGCAGGACCTGCCGGTGATCAAGACCTACAACCAGATCCAGGCCTCGTTCCCCGGTAACCAGGTGGCGGCGACGGTGGTGGTGCGGACCGACGACGTCACCTCGCCGCAGGCGAAGGCGGCGTCCAAGGCGCTCGTCGACAAGGCGATCGCGAGCGGGGACTTCGAGCCGCCCCCCTCGTTCAAGGTCTCGAGCGACCACACGACCGCGCAGATCGACATCCCGATCAAGGGTGACGGCACCGACCCCCGCTCGGACGCCTCGCTCGCCAACCTGCGCGACAACCTGATCCCGGCGACGGTCGGCACGCTGCCGAACGCGGACGTGGCGGTGACCGGCTTCACCGCGCAGACAGTGGACTTCAACTCCACCCTCGACTCACACGTCCTGTACGTGTTCCTCTTCGTCCTCGGGATGGCGTTCCTGCTGCTGCTCGTGACCTTCCGGTCGATCGTCATCCCGGCGACGGCGATCCTGCTCAACCTGCTGTCGGTGGGCGCGGCGTACGGCGTGCTGGTGCTGATCTTCCAGGACGGCAACCTGGAGAGCTTCCTCGGCTACCACTCCACCGGCGCCATCACCTCATGGCTGCCGCTGTTCCTGTTCGTGGTGTTGTTCGGCCTCTCGATGGACTACCACGTGTTCATCCTCAGCCGCATCCGCGAGGGATTCGACGACGGCCTCAGCTCCGACGAGGCGGTGGCGCACGGCATCAAGTCCACCGCGGGCGTCGTCACCAGCGCCGCGGCGATCATGATCGCGGTCTTCGCCGTCTTCGCGACGCTCTCGGCGCTCGAGTTCAAGCAGGTCGGAGTCGGCCTCTCGGTCGCCGTCCTGATCGACGCGACGATCGTTCGGGCAGTGCTGCTGCCGTCGGTGATGAAGCTTCTCGGCAGGCGCAACTGGTACCTGCCGCGCGCGCTCGACTGGCTGCCGCACCTGGGCGGCCAGGCCACCGCGCCGCCGAAGCCGGACCCGGCGCGCGCCTAGCCGGAGGTCGCCGACGGCGGCGTGTAATGCTCTCTGCGCCGATGGCGCCGAAGCTCTCCAATCACCACCGCGACACGCTTCGGAAGATCCTCGGTCATCCGGCGAGCGGCAACGTCGAGTGGCGCTCGGTCATCTCGCTCCTCGAAGCCGTGGGGACGGTGCGCGAGGAGCACAACGGCAAGTTCGAGGTGACGGTGGGACCCGAGACCGAGGTGCTCCACCGCCCCCACGGCAAGGACGTCGACAAGCAGATGATCGTCGACCTGCGCCGGATGCTCACCGGGGCCGGCCTGGCTGAGAGCTCGGCGACTGAGGACGAGCACACCCGCGACTACGGCGACAGCCGATGGGGCAAGCCGGACTGAACCAGCCCCCTCCGCTCGGCGACTACAACGCCTACGCGGCCGACCCCGTGCTCGTCGACGCCGTTCGCCGCGAGGGGGCGGACTGGGCGGAGGACCGCCTCGGCGACGTCGGCGCGCTCGCCGGCAGCGAGGAGGTCCGCCACCTCGGCGCGCTCGCGAACGAGAACCCGCCTCAACTTCGCACCCACGACCGGTTCGGCAACCGCGTCGACGAGGTCGAGTACCACCCGTCCTGGCATCGGCTGCTCGGCCTGGCGGTGGAGCACGGGGTCCACTCGGCGCCCTGGCGTGAGCCCGGCCCCGGGGCGCACGTCGCCCGGGCGGCCGCCTTCATGTGCTTCACCGAGGCCGAGGCCGGAATCGGATGCCCGCTCTCGGCCACCTACTCGGCCGTGCCGGCGATCCGCCGCGAGCCCGAGGTCGCGGCGGAGTGGGAGCCGCGCCTCCTATCCGACGCATACGACGGCCGCAACCGTCCCGCTCCCGACAAGCCGGGGGCGCTCTGCGGAATGGGGATGACCGAGAAGCAGGGCGGATCGGACGTGCGCGCCAACACCACAACCGCGCGGCCGCTGAACGGCGGCGGGTCGGGCGCCGAGTACGAGATCACCGGGCACAAGTGGTTCTTCTCGATCCCGATGTGCGACGCCTTCCTCGTGCTCGCCCAGGCGAGCGGAGGGATCTCGTGCTTCCTCTTCACCCGCTGGATGCCTGACGGGGAGCGCAACCGGTTTCGCATCCAGCGCCTCAAGGACAAGCTCGGCAATCGCTCGAACGCCTCGTCGGAGATCGAGTTCGACGGTGCCTGGGCCCGACTCGTGGGGGAGGAGGGCGCGGGCGTACGGACGATCATCGAGATGGTCAATCACACGCGCCTCGACTGCGCCCTCGGGGCAGCGGCGGCGATGCGGGCGGGCGTCGTCGCGGCCGTCCATCACGCCTCTCACCGGGCGGCGTTCGGCAGGAGTCTGGTCGATCAGCCCCTGATGCGAAATGTCCTGGTCGACCTGGCGATCGAGTCCGAGGCCGCGACCGTCGCCGCGATGCGGCTCGCCCGCTCCTATGACGACTCGATCGCCGGCGACGGGGACGCCGAGGCCCTGAAGCGGGTCGCCAACGCGACGCTCAAGTACTGGCTCTGCAAGCGGGCTCCGGTGCACGCCGCGGAGTGCCTCGAATGCCTGGGCGGCAACGGATACGTCGAGGAGTCGGGCATGCCGCGCCTTTACCGCGAGGCCCCCCTGAACTCGATCTGGGAGGGCTCGGGGAACGTCCAGTGCCTCGACGTGCTGCGGTCGATGGCCACGAATCCGAGGGCGGCCGAGGCATTGCTGGCGGAGATCGCCCAGGCAGAGGGTGAGCCGCGCCTCGACGCCCACCTGGCGGCGCTTCGCGCCGAGCTGGCCGACGGCGCAGAGCTCGAGGCGAGGGCCCGCCGGCTCGTCGAGCGGATGGCGCTCGGGCTCCAGGCATCGCTCCTGCTGCGCTTCGGCGACCAGGCGGTGGCCGACGCATTCTGCGCGTCGCGCCTCGGTGCGGACGGCGGGCTCGCCTTCGGGACCCTCCCTCGCGGCACCGACTTCGGGCACGTCATCGACCGACACCGAGTGCCCGTCTAAGACCGGCGCTGGCCGCCCGGCCGGGGGTGTAAGAGTGCCCGCCAAGCTCCGGGGCTGCCGGAGCCGGGTGGTACGAGCGACCCGCAGGGGCTCCTGAGCGCCGACCCGGGCGCCGACCTCTACTACAACGCCTTGCGGCTCCTGCTCAAGGGCGTCGACGGCTACCGCTACCGCGACCCCGGGCCGTACGGCGACGACGGCCCGAACTGGAACTTCGACCTGAACCAGTTCATGGACCCGAAGATCCTCCTCGGCGGGCTTGGGTTCGGCCCCGACGCCCCGCCTGACTGCACGGTGCTCGCCTGCGGCGGCGCCGACCTATCGGCGGGTGCGCGCCAAGAGCTGGAGGACATCGTCAACTTCCTCCTCGGCGCGGTCGGCTCCGCCTAGATAGGGGGCTGGCCCACGGCGCTCGTCAGCGGCGCGTCGCCCGGTCGAGCGAGAGCGCCAGCGCCGCGACCGCTGCAGCGGGCAGTAGCCACCAGGCGGCCACGCCCGCCCCCTCGAGCCCCGCCGTGGCCGCCAGCGCCGCGACGATCACGACGGCGATCAGGGGGTCGTCGCCGACGACGAAGTCGTAGAGGAAGCGGGCGAGGTCGCGAAGCCGCCTCATCGGGCCTCCGGCGCGAGCGCCGCGGGCGGTTGCTCCCGGCGATGGCGTAGTGCCGCGACCATCGCGGCCGAGACGGCGAGGACGACCGCGATCAGGGCGAGGAGCGCGGCATCGCCGCCGGGCCAGTCGGCGCCGGCGCCCTCCGCGCCCCAGAAGGTCCCGTAGGCGGTCAGCATCACGCCCACCGCGTACTTGAGGGTGTTCTCGGGAACTCGGGCGAGGGGCCGGCGCGCCGCGAAGCCGGCGGCGACGACGAGCGCAACCGCGACGACCCCGGCGAGGATCGCGAGCGGGAGGTCGTTCTCGTTCGAGCCGAAGGTGACGACGATGAACGCGACCTCGAGCCCCTCCAAGAGCACGCCCTTGAAGCTGATGAAGAACCCGTAGTGGTCGATCGCCCGCGGCTCGCGGCCGGCCGCACGCGCCGCTGCTAGCTCGGCGGCGAAGATGGCCTCCTCGTCGTGGAGCGGGACGAAACCGCTCGATCGCAGGATGGCCTTGCGGAGCCATTGCAGCCCGAAGACCACGAGCAGGCCGCCAACGACGAGGCGCAGGGTGTCGATCGGCAGCAGCGTGAGCGCCGGGCCGAGCGCCGCGACGATCGCCGCCAGCACCAGGAGCGCCGCGCCCGTGCCGACGAGCGCCGATCTCCAGCCGCGCGTCAGCCCGGCGGCGAGCACGATCGTCACCGCCTCGACCGCCTCCACGGCCGCGGCCGCGAACACCGCCAAGAAGAGCAGGACCTCGCGGCTCACGGAGCTGATCCTAGAATTCGCCGCTCGCGGGCGTAGCTCAGGCGTAAACTCCGACGAGTGGAGGGCACGCTGCTCTCGATCCTGTTTCCGTCCGTTATCCCTGTCGCGATCCTGGGCTATTTCGCTTGGGCCTTTCGGCGGTTGGTACCCCAAGAGGACGAGGCGCCCCCCGACCAATCCCATCGCGAACCGCGACGACCGCATCCGATGCCGCGCGGCCCGCGGGGGCCACGACGCGACCCGCACGCTCCCCGCAGCTCCGAGCCGGCGACGTGCGCGCCCCGCGCGGACCCGCATCGCACGGTGGCGGCTGTCAGCCGAAGGACGGTGCGGCCCCGGCATCGCGTCTTCAATCTCGCCAACTGGCGATGCCGCGAATGGCTTCCGGCGATCGAGGCGTCGCAGTGTGCGCCGCCCGGTGCTCAAGCTGACCGGATTCCCCCATGGCTGACCTAGAATCGGCCCTTCGCGCGGACGTAGCTCAGTTGGTAGAGCGTCGGCTTCCCAAGCCGAAGGTCGCGGGTTCGAGACCCGTCGTCCGCTTTCGGGGCGACGCGCTTAAAGGCCGGCCAACGGGCGCCGATAGAACAGTGGCGTGACCCGCGGCTCCGTCACCGTGCTCCTCACCCTCGCGCTCGCAATAGCGGGCGCCAGCGCCGCCCTGGCGCAGAAGTCGGACTCACCGGCGGAGCACGGGGTCGGCCGCCTCATCACCCAGACAGCGAAGCGGGGAACGTTGACGCCGGTGAGGGGAAAGCACCACCTCGCCCTGAAGCTCCGCGGCGTAGCCCCCCAGGTCGTCTGGTTCGATGATCGACCGGCACGGCGGACGGGGCAGATCCCGCTGGCACGCTTCGTCCGCTCCTGGGCCGGGTTCGGCTTCGGGGAGGTTCCGCCGAACGCCGCCCTCACCCTGCTCAACGCCGCGGACGACGAGGACACCGTCGTCCTCAAGCTCGGCGCCCCCCATTACAAGAGAAAGACGAGGACCGTTCGCTACCCGGCGAAGCTCCTCCACAGGGCGACCGGGAACCTCTCCCACCTCGAGCGCCGGCGTGACGATCACGTCCCTCGGCACTTCACGGCGGCCTCGCTTTTCATCGACGACGCGGGCTACGGGCTGCCTCCGGGCTGTCAGCCCGGACTGCCCTACATCACATGCACGTACACGAGCTCGACCAGGTTGTCCGTCGACTCGATGGTGAGCCAGCTCGAAAGCGCTCTCGGCCGCCAGATCGACTCGTCGACGCCGCTCTGGACGCAGGCATGGGGTGGGCGCGGCGCCCAGGGTGCGGACTCGGGGTCGCTCTACCCGGGCGCGTACGGCGGCTACGCCGGCTATGCGATCGCGGTCACATCGATCGGCACTCTCAGCGGCGACACGCTTTACCTCTACGTGGGTGCGAGCGGCTCCAAGCACGCCAACTCCGGTGGGCAGGGTGGCGCCTCGACGATCGTCTCGACGCAGGCGATCTCGAGCATCGCCGCGTTCCCCGGCGGAGTCCAAGTGGTCGCCGGAGGGTCCGGAGGGGGCGGGAAGGGGTGCCCCGGCCGCGGCGGAGCCGGGGGCGTGGCGATCGCCGCCGCCTCCCTCGGTGACGTGAACGGGTCCGGTCAGAGCGGCCAGGGGGCCAACGTCGGTGGGGGCGGCAGCGGCGGCAATGGCGGCGCCGCGGGCGGCAAGGACGACAGCGCCGGGACCGACGGACTCGGTGGCTACGGCGGTCCGGGGAAGCTGAGCTCCGCGGTCGGATGGGTCAACGGAGGCGCGGTCGACCCGGCCGCGGCCGGCTGGGCCACCGGAGCGGGCGGCGGAGGACACGACGGTGGCGGCGGTGGCTACGGCGGTGGCGGTGCGGGCGCCTCATGCGGTGGCGGTGGCGGAGGAGGCAGCTGGGCCCATGCCCTAGTGAAGGTAGATGGTCTCCTCTTCGTCGATCCCGACGTGCCGACCGACTCCGAGCAGGGCGATGGCGCTCAGTCCAGGGTCGTGCTCACCTTCCACCTGAGCTGACGTAATCCGAAACGCAGGCCTCGCTGCGGTGCCGGGCGGCTCGATCGCCAGCGTTCAGCGGCAGTGGACCGCTTCGGGCGATGCTCGCCGACGGCAGCCGGCAGCGAAGTTCAGCCTGACCGCATCGGAGGACATACGAGGGCGGGATACTCCACCTGGCCCACGAGTTGACCGCGTAGTCGGGGAAGAGGGCCCCGCTCACGACCCGCTGCCACCGAGGTCCCAGGGCACCGCTTGATGATGCGGCGGGGGATCGTCGAGGAGCAGCCGGGGAACCGTGACGAGGCGTAGGTGGCGCGCCCGGATGCCGCGGACGATCTTCGGGATCGCTTCGACGGTCTCCGACCGATCGCCGCCGCCGTCGTGCAGGAGGATGATCGCGCCAGGATGAGCTCCGGCGAGCGCTCGCTCGGCGATGACGTCCGAGCCCGGCTCGGCGTAGTCCTGGGTGTCGGTGCTCCAGAGGACCATGAGCATCCGCTCGCGGCGAAGCAGCCGGAGGGTGTCGAGGTCGAATGAGCCGTAGGGCGGCCGGAAGAGGCGGGGGGCCGGCGCCCCGTAGCTCCGGAGAGCGGCGGCCTGGTCGATGAGCTCGGAGCGCTGGGTCTCTGGCGCCAGTTGCCCCATGTGCGGATGGTTCATCGTGTGGTCACCGATCGCGTCGCCGTCGCGCAGCTGCCGTCTGGTGCTGCCATGGAAGTAGGCGAGCATCGCGCCGACCTCGAAGAACGTCGCGTGTGCGTGCCGGTGGCGAAGCAGGCGGAGGATCTTGGGTGTGTAGGGGCCGGGGCCGTCGTCGAATGTGAGGGCGACCTCGCGCTTCCGAGGGACCCCCTTGCTCACGAACGACGTGTACGAGAGGATCCGGTCGATCGTCCTTCCCTCGCGCTCGTGGGCGGCGCGGCGAACCCTTGATACCGAGGCGGCGGTCGAGCGGGGTCCGGCTTTCGCGCCGCCGTCGCGGGAAAGGCGGCCGGCCGGCCCGTCGCCGGATCCACCCGTCTCGGCGACTACGATGACGACGAGCGCGATGAGGCTGGCTGCCGCTGCCAGCAGCCTCAGACGCCGCCGCCGCGCCCGAGCGACCCGGTGGTGCCGGCGGCGGCTCCGCGCGGGCTCGATCACCGAGCGCTCCCAGTCTTCGTCCCGGCCCATCTCTTGCCCGACCGTAGTTATATGCTGCGGAAGTTGGCCCCCGCCCGCGTCGGGCAGGCGGGACCCGGAAGGAAGGAGGTCCGGGAGGAGATATGAGGTTCGGCTGGCGCATGGCCATCGTGCTGATGTCCGTTCTGGTCGGCGGCGTTCTGATCGCCTTTTACGTCGCCAGGTTCCTCGACTCCCCGACCCCGGTCGCCGCCGAGCGGGCGACCTCCCGCACCGCCAACCTCACGCTCGCGACGACGGCCGCCGCCGGCACCGCGTCGCCGAATCATCCGTCCTGGGTCTCGTACCTCGTGAAGGACCACGGAAAGTGGATCCGCAGCACCGTCTTCAAGCTGCCGGCGCATTCGCTGGTCCACGTCACGCTCTACCAGTACGACGGCAACAGCGGCCTTCGCAACCCCTTCCTCTCGCAGGTGCAGGGGACGGTCGGCGACCAGATGCGCATCGACGGCAAGCCCGCTAAGGCGATCCCGCCCGACGACGCCTCCCACACCTTCGCCGTGCCGCAGCTCGGCATCCTCGTCCCGCTGAAAGGCGTTCCCGACAACGCCAAGAACCCGTGCGATGAGTGGCCCTGCACGCAGAAGCAGGACCACGAGACGATCACCTTCACGTTCCGGACCGGCAAGCCCGGTCGCTACCGCTGGCAGTGCTTCGTCCCGTGCGCCGCCGGCTTCATCGACGGCTTCGGGGGGCCGATGCAGACGATCGGGTACATGGACGGCTTCCTCCAGGTGACCTGAGCGCGACGAATGCACGAGCCCTCCCACCAGCGCCGCATCCTGATCGCGTGGATCGTGCTGACGGTGGTGCTCCTACCGATCGTTCTCTTCGTCATCGCGCCGAATCTCCCGCCCGGCAACGCGACCGAGGAGTCCCACGGCCAGGTCGTCGACAACACCGTGCTGCTCGCCGTGGTGACGCCGATCGCGACGTTCCTGATCGCCTTCTTCGCCTACACGCTGGCCAGCTTCCGCCAGCGCGGCTCGGAGCTCGAGGAAGGGGCCGCGATCCACGGCGACCACCGCGCGGGTGTGACCTGGCTGGCGGTGACCCTCGTCATCGTCCTCGGCCTCGCGGCCTACGGCACCGCCCGCCTCTTCCAGACCGGCTCCGGCGGCGGCCAGGGCGCCGACCCGGTCTTCACGGCCGACGTCGACAAGAAGGGCTCGATCCCCGTTCAGGTCATCGCCCAGCAATGGGAGTTCACCTACCGCTACCCGAGCTACGGGGGGGTCGAGACACCCCACCTGGTACTTCCGGTCGACAAGGAGATCGCGCTGCACGTCACGTCGCTCGACGTCATCCACTCGTTCTGGGCGCACGCGCTCGGGATCAAGGCCGACGCCAACCCGGGCGTCGACAACATCGTCTACACCGAGGCGAAGGAGATCCGGCCGTTCCAGATCCGCTGCGCCGAGCTCTGCGGCCTGTGGCACGGGCACATGTTCGACAAGGGGCAGGTCGTAAGCGACGCGCGCTTTGCGGCCTGGATCCGCGGCGCGCAGCGGTTCTTCGGCCCGGCGACGAAGGCCCTGCCCCGCTACAACACGCACTACTTCCCGAAGCCTGAGCGGAGGGGCGGGTGAGCGAAACGGCCGAGCGGCCCCTCTGGCGCCGCCTCATCGGATTCCACCTCGGGACGGGGATCGTCGTCGGGGTCCTCGGCTTCTACGTCGGCTGGTGGCTCGGCCACCAGATCCATACCGAGAGCCTCGACTTCTTCGCCGACACGGGCCAGAACGACATCGCCCTGATGTTCGGCTACATCGGGTTCACGGTCGGCTTCCTCCTCGGCATGGGCTTCGGCCGCTACCCGCTCAGCCGCCTCGCGGGGCGCGAGCACTCCTACCGCGAGAACGAGGGCGAGGGCGAGGGGATCGGCCGCTACTTCAAGCTCTGCACCGACCACAAGGTCGTCGGCATGCAGTACCTGGTCGGGATCGGCCTGTTCTTCTTCATCGGTGGGCTGAACGCGATGCTGATCAGGGCCGAGCTGCTTCGCCCCTCACCTCAGCTCTTCGGCGCCGGCAACTACCTGACCATCGTCGGCGTCCACGGGACGATGATGATGGGGATCATGACGTCGGGCATCCTCGGCCCGTTCGCCAACTACTTCGTGCCGCTCATGATCGGGGCGCGGCGCATGGCCTTCCCGCGCATCGAGTCGCTCACGTTCTGGCTCCTGATGGCAGCCGGGACGATCCTCGTCTCGACGGTCTTCTTCGGCGGCTTCCCGACAGGTTGGACCGGCTACGCGCCACTCAACGACCAGTCGACCTGGGGCTTCGACTCCTACATCTTCTTCTTCGCCCTCGTCGGGATCTCGATGACCCTGCTCGCCATCAACATGATCGCGACGATCGTCACCATGCGCGCCCCGGGACTGACGTGGCGACGGCTGCCGATCTTCTGCTGGGGCGCCATCAGCACCTCGGTGCTGATGGTCCTCGCGGCGCCGGTGCTGATCGCGGCGCTGCTGATGGTCGGCTTCGACCGCGGCCTGCAGACATCGTTCTTCCTCGCACCGGCCGGGGGGAGCCCCTACCTGTTCGAAAACCTGTTCTGGTTCTTCGGGCACCCGGAGGTGTACGTCCTCGCGCTGCCCGGCATGGCGATCGTCCTCGAGCTCCTGCCGGTGTTTACGCGCAAGCCGCTTTGGGGCTACCGGTACGCGGTCGCCGGGCTGCTCGGGGTGACGCTGCTCAGCTTCTTCGTTTGGCAGCACCACCTGTTCGTCAGCGGGATCAACTCGGCGCTGCGGCCGTTCTACATGTTCTCGACCGAGCTGATCTCGGTGCCGACCGGGCTGATCTTCCTGGTTGGGATGGGGACGCTCTGGAAGGCGCGGATCCGTTTCACGGTGCCGATGCTGTTCGTGCTCGCCTGGTTCTTCAACTTCTTCATCGGCGGCGTTTCGGGCGTGTTCCTCTCCGACACGCCGAGCGACGTCTCCACCCACGGCAGCTTCTTCGTCATGGCGCACTTCCACTACACGATCATGGGCGGGCTGGTCTTCGCCTTCTTCGCGGCGATCTACTACTGGGTGCCGAAGATGACCGGGCTGCGGTTCAACGAGCGCCTCGGGAAGATCCACTTCTGGTCGATGTTCATCGCCTTCAACTCGACCTTCCTGCCGCTCTTCATCGTCGGCCTGGAGGGGATGCCGCGCAGGGTCTCGACCTACGCCACGCATCTCCAGCCGCTCAACATCTGGGTATCGGTGTCGGCGTTCGTCCTCGGCATTTCGATGCTCGTCTTCCTCTACAACGTCGTCTACTCGCTGATCTTCGCGCGGAAGAAGTCCGAGCCCAATCCCTGGAACTCGAAGTCGCTCGAGTGGCAGCTCCCGACGCCGATCCCGGTCGATGACTTCGAGGAGATCCCGACCATCGACTCCGACCCCTACGACTACGGCGCTCCACCGGCGGCCCCGAAGCCCGCCGAGGAGCCAGCCGCCGCAAGCTGATGGAAGCCCACGAAGCGCACGGAGCCACGACCGACCGGCTGGCCGAGCCGCCGGAGGTGCAGGAGCGCAACCTCTGGGTCGCGGCGCGCCTGCTCGCGGGCGCGACGATCCTCTTCTTCCTCGCGTTCGTCTTCGCCTACTTCTACCTGCGCTCGTTCAACAACAACGACAACTGGCGGCCCGCGGGGATCGACCCGCCGCACTCATACGGTGCGGCGATCGTGATCCTCTACGCGCTCAGCGCCGCATCGTTCGCCTTCGCCTCGCGCGCGGCCCGCGCCGCGCGCTCGTGGCGCGCCGCGGCCGCGCTCTCGCTCGTCCTCGGGATCGCCGGCGTGGTGGTGCAGGCGTTCGAATGGGCGAACCTCGGCTTCACGCCCTCGGACGGCGGCTACGCGAGCGTCTTCGAGGGCTGGACGATCATGTTCGCGGTCTTCGTCCTGCCGGCGATGTACTGGGTGGAGACGATCCTGGCGACCGGCTTGCGCAACCGCTCGAGTCAGGGTTACGTGCCACACGGGATGTCGGCAGCGGCGTTCTACTGGGCGCTGCTGGCCGGGATCGGCGTCGTCGCCTGGTTCATCCTCTACGTGGTCTGACATGCCCGGCCCGGCAACGCTCCAGACCTGGACCGGCGACCCGGCCCTGGCGTGGGTGGCGTGCGCCGCGGTGCTCTACTGGATCGGGGGCCGCCACCTGACGCGGGCGGGCGCGGCGCGCGAGCAGCGCTGGAGGACGGCGTCGTTCGTCGCCGGCCTCGCCGCGATCCTCGTCGCCGTCGACTCGCCGATCGACGAGCTCGCCGACAAGCTCCTGTGGGTCCACATGGTCCAGCACATCCTGCTGCTGCTCGTGGCGCCGCTGTTCCTCGTCCTGGCGCGGCCCTGGAACCGCATATGGCACGGCTTCCCTCTCCAGTTCCGGCGGCGGGCGTCGCGCTGGGCCTGGCAGGGCCGCGCCTCAGCGCCGCTTCGAGCCGCGGCCGCCCTCCTGGCCGGCGCCGTCGCCTCGTGGCTCGTCTTCAACGCGGTCTTCCTGGGTTGGCATCTGCCGGCGCTCTACGACCTGACCTTGCGCTCGCCACCCGTGCACGCGCTCGAGCACGCAATGTTCTTCGGCGTCGGGCTCCTGTTCTGGACGCGCGTGATCGACTCGTCTCCGTGGCGGTCGCGGCTTACGTCGGCGACCCGCGCTGCCTACCTTGCGCTCGCGATGGTCGCCGGCTGGATCCTCGCCATCGCGCTCGCCACCGCGCCCGACCCGATCTACGCCCCATACGCGGCGGAGGCCGCCCGACCGGGCGGCCTCTCGGCGCTTGCCGACCAGCAGCTTGCCGCCGGCGTCATGTGGGTTCCGGGATCGATTCCGCTGGCGGCGGCGCTTCTCGTCATCGCCTATCGATGCCTGGAGCCGAAGTCCATCATCGAAAAGGAGGGAGCCAATTGGCGCCGCACCTGAGCCTCGCGGCCTCGACGGCCGCCCAGGGAGTCCTCACATGGGCGATTCCGCTGGCTGTCCTGATCTGCGTGCTGGCCTGGTACGCGCTGCTCGTGCGTGAGCGCGACCCGCGGTAGCCGCTCGCCGCGGCCTGCTTGCGCGGGACGGAGCGTCATCGAGCCGGAACGGGCGCCACATCACGTGGAAGAGCAGCGCCAGGATTCCGATTCCTAGAGCGATGTTCAGGATCAGTGCGACTGCCTCTGTCATGGCTTTCACCTCCGGTTTGGGTTGCCGTCCCACCTTGGCGGGCGCTGCTGGGCCGGGCCTGGAAGGACGCTGAGAGAAACCTGAGAGCCCTGCCCTCAGCGTGCCGCCGTGCCCGGGCGTCGTGCCGAATCTACCCGTCGGAGCACCGGCGAAACACCGGTTTTCACAGCTTGGTCGCCAACCGCGTCGGCGCCTGAAGCCCCCCGAATGGGGGGAGGAAAGGGTAACCACGCGGCGCGGTGGTGTTTGATGAGGCATCGCCGTTTCCTCCCCGCTTCGCACGGACGCGATCGACGTCGTCGCCGGCCTCCTTGTCGAGATCGACGAGGCCGCGGGCGGAGAGGAGCTCTACAACCGCCTCTGCGAGGTCCTCTGTGAGCGAACGTCGATGGAGCGCGCCGGCCTCTGGTTCTACGACCCGACGCTACGACTCGTGCGAGCCGTCGGCTGCCACGGGGTGGACCCGAGCCTCCTAGCGGGTGTCGAGGGGACGCTCGACGAGACGCCGATCGCGCAGCGCGCGCTCCTCGCCGACTCCGTCGTCGAGGCCTCCGAGCAGCTCGAGCGGGAGGTGCCGCCCCGTTACGCGCGCTTCGCCGGCATCACCACGATCACCTGCACCCCGGTCTCGACGGGAGGGCGCTGGCTCGGCGTGATCTTCGCCGACCGCGGCGGCGGGCGTTTCGAGCTCACCGACGAGGAGCGGCAGGCGATGCTGTCGCTGGGGAAGCTCGCGGCGCTCGCCGCGACCGTCGAGCAGGCGACGATCCAGCGGGAGGCGGCGCGCGGGCTCTCGGAGCGGATCGACCTCATCCGCGAGATCCACGACGGCGTGATCCAGCGACTGTTCGGGCTCGTTCTCGTGCTCGGGTCCGACGAGGACCTCGGCGCCGAGGAGCGCCGGGTGTGCCACGACGAGCTCCGCGACGTGCTGGGCGAGCTGAGGGGCGCGCTCGGTCGCCCGCGGCACGCCGAGGTTCGGGCGACGAAGATGACCGTGCGCCAGATCCTCGACCGTATGTCCTCGATCCGCGACGACCTCGTAATCGACTGGGAGGAGGGCACCGAGTTCCCGCCCGCGGTCGAGGCGGCCGCGCAGGCCGTGCTGCTGGAGTCCATTCGCAACGCCGACAAGCACGCCCAGCCGACCGTCATCGAGATCGCGGTGTGGCAGGACGGAGAGGGCATCGTCCTCGACGTCGTCAACGACGGCGCCCGCTCGGCCACGTCCGGCCACGGCCTCGGACTCCGGCTCGCGACCATCGAGGCGCTCCAGCACGCCTGCCTGGTCGAGTTCGGCCCCCTGCCCGACGATCGCTGGCACGTGAGGCTCGTCGTTCCGGTGGAGCGTTGAACGACAACGGCATGCGCCTCCGCGTCCTCGTGGTCGACGACCATGACGTGGTCCAGTGGGGTTTTAGGGTCCTGCTCGAGCGCCAGACATGGGTGGAGCGGTGCCTGGCCGCCACGAACGGAGCTGAGGCATTGGACCTCGCAGCGCGCTCCCGCCCGCATGTGGCTCTGGTCGACCTCTTCCTCGGACGCGAATCCGGGGCCGAGATCTGCGAGGGCATCTGCGCATCCTCACCGCAGACGAAAGTGCTCCTGGTCTCCGGAGCGGGCACGATCTCGCCGGCTGCCGCGAAGGCGGCCGGGGCGTCGGGCTTCGTGTCGAAGGACTGGGGGGCGCCCGACGTCGTCAAGGCGGTTCGGATGGTCGGCCTCGGGATGGATGTCTTCACGCCGACCGAGGACCCCGGTCAGCCGGCCCTGTCGGCACGCGAGCGAGAGGTGGTGGGCCTCATCTCGTCGGGCGCCACCAATCGCGAGATCGCCGCACGCCTCTTCCTCTCGCCGCACACGGTGAAGGAGTACACGTCGAGCGTCTACCGGAAGCTCGGGGTTCGAAACCGCGCTGAGGCGGTCAAGCGGGCGCAGCGCATCGGCCTGATCACCTAGCACTTGACCCCCCGGTACATCGCTCGGTTCCCCCCGATTTGGGGGGTCGATGACGAGATCGCCTTCACCCACCGGCCGGCGGCGGTTACTGATGGGGGATATGCGGACGGCGCTCCTATTTCCCGGCCAGGGCAGTCAGGTCCCCGGCATGCGCGAGCTGGTCGAGGCCTGGCGGCCCGACCTGGCTAGCCTCGCCGCTCGGCTCGTCCGCGACGACCCCTTCGAGCGCGTGAACGAGGGAACGAGGTTCGCTCAGCCGGCGATCTACTGCGCGAGCGTGGCGTTGTGGGAACGCGCGGGCCGGCCGGCCGCCGACCTCTACGCCGGACACTCGCTCGGCGAGATCGCCGCCCTCGTAGCCGCCGGCAGCATCGACGCGATCGACGGGCTCCGCCTCGCAGCTCGCCGCGGCGAGCTGATGCAGGCCCAGGCGGAGGCCTCGCCCGGGAGCGGCATGGCCGCCGTTCTTGGCGACGACGCCCTCGCGCATCGGATCGCCGCCAAGCATCTCCTTGCGATCGCCAACGACAACGCCCCGGGGCAACTCGTCCTCTCCGGCCCCGGCGACGCGATCGAGGCGG
>CAWJCU010000001.1:0-385856 GCA_963841455.1 uncultured Actinomycetes bacterium | reverse complement strand
GGGTAGACGACCTCGGGGTCGGTGAGGACGTTGACGAGCGTCGGCTGGCCCGAGGAGAACGCGCGGTCGAGCGCCGGGCGCAGCTGGTCGGGCCGCTCCACGAGCTCGGCCTCGCACCCAAGCGCCCCAGCCACCTCGTCATACCGCGTCCCCTGCCGCAGCTCCGCCGCCATCGAGTAGCCGTAGAGGAACTTCATCGGGTGGTGCTCCAGGGCCCAGATGCCGTTGTTGCCGATGATCCCCACGACCGCGATGTCGTGGCGGGCCATCGTGTCGAACTCGAGGCCGGTGAAGCCGAAGGCGCCGTCGCCCAGCAGGAGGCAGACCTGGCGGTCGGGGTGGGCGAGCTTGGCGCCGATCGCCTGGCCCGCGCCGGCGCCCAGGCAGCCGTAGGGGCCGGGGTCCATCCAGGTGCCGGGCTCGTAGGTGTCGACGACGCGGCCCGCGTAGGAGACGAAGTCGCCGCCGTCGCCGATGATGATCGCGTCGCGGTCGAGGACCTCCTTGAGCTCCTTGTAGATGCGCATCGGGTGGAGCGGGGCGCGGTCGTCGTTGAGCTCCGCCGGCCTCGGCCTCGCGCTTCTCGGCCTCGGTCTCGCCGAGGGCCTTCAGCCAGGCCTCGGTGTGGCCCGCGCCCCCCCCGGCGGCGACGGCCGCGGCGTGGACGGCGCCGAGCGTCGCGGCGATGTCGCCGGTGAGCTCGAGGTCGGGCGCGCGGTTTCGATGGAGCTTGTTGGGCTCGACGTCGAGGTAGACGACCTTCGTCTCCTCGCCGAAGCTGCCGCCGAAGCCGAGGCGGAAGTCGAGCGGGACGCCGACGACGAGGGCGACGTCGGCCTCCTTGAGGCCCCTCCCCCGCGCCCGGCTGAAGCAGAGCTCGTGGTCGGCCGGGACGCAGCCGCGGCCCATGCCGTTGAGGAAGACGGGGATCTCGAGCGCGGCGGCGAGGCCGCGAAGCGCCTCCTCGCCGTGGGCCCAGTAGAGGCCGGTGCCGGCCATGATCGCCGGGCGCTCGGCCTTCGCCAGGAGCTCGCCGGCCTCCTCGGCGCCCTCGGCGGGCTCGCCGTGGGCGCGCTCGGGCGCCGGCGGCACCTCGGCCTCGGCCTCGGAGAAGACGACGTCGAGCGGGTAGTCGACGAAGACCGGGCCGCTCGGCTGCTCCAGCGCGCGATCCAAGGCGGCGCAGGTCACCGCCGCGATCTCCGCCGGGTCCTTCACCGTCTCGGCGCTCTTGGTGACCGGGGAGACGAACGGGACGTGGTCGATCTCCTGGAGCGAGCCCGAGCCCCAGCGCATCTCGGGCGCGCGGCCGCCGAGCACGACCAGGGGCGAGCGGTTCTGCAGCGCGCCCGCCATCGCGCTCATGCCGTTCGTCACCCCCGGCCCGGCGGTCAGCGCGCAGACGCCGACGCCGCGGGTCGCCTTCGCGAAGCCCTCGGCCGCCCAGGCGGCCGACTGCTCGTGGCGGAAGTCGATGACCTCGATCCCCTCGGCCTTGCAGCCGTCGTAGATCGAGAAGAGGTGGCCGCCGCAGAGCGTGAAGAGGTGGGTTACGCCGCGCGACTTGAGCGCCCGGGCGACCCAGCGGCCGCCGTGGACGGCGCCGGCGTCGGTCGCCGCGCCGCGCGCCTCCTCCTCGGTGGTCGCCATCGGCCGCACTCTATTCCCGAAGCGGCGCCTGAGAAGCGAACGGCCCGCGCACGGCGGGCCGTTCGAGGTTGAAGCGGGACGGAGCCCCGCACACCACCCAGTTCTTAGAAGTCTAGGCGCGGAGGGCGCCGGACTCGAACCGGAACCGACCTCGCAGCCGGTCACATCCATTCTGGGTGGTGTATCTCGCCTCGAGATTTCAACCCTCCGCGCGCGCTGCATGAGATCGCCTGCGGGCGCGCGGGTGTCATGCCAACTGCGCCAGCTTGGAACCGCCGGTCAAACAATCACACTCGCCGCCGGCGTACAATTTCGTTCGACCTCGGTTGGCGATCGGGCCCGGGGTAGCTCCCCGGCCGCAGCTCACGGCCCGCTTCGGCGGGCCGTCGCGGTTCGGGGCTCTCTCACTCGGCTCGCGCGCCGCCTCCCTCGCGGCCCTGGTCGCTCCTCACCCGGCCGCCCGTAACCTGCGCTGACGATGACCGCGCGGGCTGCCTCGTTCACGGGCCGGACGGCCTGGGCGCGAAACCTGGCGGCGCCGGTTCGCGACTACCTGAGCGCCGAGACCGGCGGCGCCATGGTGCTGCTGGGCGCGGCGGTGGCGGCGCTCGTGTGGGCGAACTCGCCGTGGTCGGACTCCTACGAGTCGTTCTGGACGACGAAGCTCTCGATCCACCTCGGCGGGAGCGGGATCTCCCTCGATCTGCGCCACTGGGTCAACGAGGGCCTGATGACGTTCTTCTTCCTCGTCGTCGGGCTCGAGGCGAAGCGCGAGCTCGACACCGGCGAGCTGCGCGAGCGCCGCCGCGTGGCGATCCCGGCGGTCGCCGCGGTGGGCGGCATCGTGATGGCGGTCGCGATCTACCTCGCGTTCAACGCCGGCGGGTCGGGGGCGGACGGCTGGGGAGCGGCGATGTCGACCGACACGGCGTTCGCGCTCGGCCTCCTGGCGCTGGTGGCGCCCCGCGGCACCCGGCTGCGCGTTCGGCTGTTGACGCTGGCGGTCATCGACGACTTCCTGGCGCTGGTCGTGATCGCCACCGTCTACACGGAGAGCCTCTCGTGGCTTCCCCTCGTGTGGCCGCCTGCCTGTTCGCGGCGCTGCTGGCGCTCCGCTACGCGCCGACCGCCTGGCGCCGGCAGGCCGCCGTGGTCCTCGGCGTCGCGATCTGGGTCGCCCTGTATGAATCGGGGATCGACCCGGTGATCGCGGGGCTCGCCGTCGGCCTCGTCACCAGCGCCTATCCACCGGCGCGCGGCGACCTCGAGCGGGTGACGGAGCTCGCGCGGTCGTTTCGCGAGCAGCCGACGCCCGAGCTCGCCCGCGCCGCGCAGCGCGGGGTCGCGTCGGCGATCTCCGCCAACGAGCGCCTCCAGCACCGCCTTCACCCCTGGACGAGCTTCGTGATCGTGCCGCTGTTCGCGCTCGCGAACGCCGGCATCCACGTCGACGGTGGGCTGCTCGGCGACGCCGTCACCTCCCCGATCACGCTCGGGATCGTGTTCGGCTACGCGCTCGGAAAGCCGCTCGGCGTCGTCGGGGCCTCCTGGCTCGCGACCCGGCCCTGGCTCGCCAACCTGCGCCGGTCGCTCTCCTGGCCGGTGATCGTCGGCGGCGGGACGGTCGCCGGCGTCGGGTTCACCGTCTCGCTTCTGATCTCGAGCCTCGCCTTCCACGGCAGGCAGCTCGCGGAGGCGAAGCTCGGCGTCCTCGCCGCCGCCGTGGTGGCGTCGCTTCTGGCCTGGGGCGTCTTCCGGGTCATCGGGAGGCTGCCGGTGGAGGTGCGGGCCCGTCAGATCGCCGGCACCGCCGACGAGCTGCTCGACCTCTCCGACGAGGTCGACCCCGAGCGCGACCACGTCCGCGGCTCGGAGGAGGCGGTGGTGACGCTGGTCGAGTACGGCGACTACGAGTGCCCCTACTGCGGGCAGGCGGAGGTCGTCATCCGCGAGCTGCTCGACTCCTTCGGCGACGACCTCCGCTACGTCTGGCGCCACCTTCCCCTCAACGACGTCCACCCGAACGCCCAGATGGCGGCCGAGGCGGCGGAGGCGGCCGCCGCCCAGGGCGCCTTCTGGGAGATGAACGACGCCCTCCTCGACCATCAGGGCGAGCTGACGCCGCCGGACCTCAGACACCATGCGGAGGTGCTGGGTCTCGACGTCGAGCGCTTCTGGGACGAGCTCAGAGCCCGCGACCATCTGGCCCGGGTGGAGGAGGACGTCGCCTCCGCCGACGCCAGCGGCGTGGCCGGCACGCCGAGCTTCTTCATCAACGGCAGGCGCCACCGAGACTCCTACGACGTCGCGACCCTGACGGCGGCCGTCAGGGCCGCGAGGACCCGCGCCCGGCTGATGGAGAAGGCGGCCGCGTCGGCCGCCTAGAACCAGGGGCGCTTAGGCTACGGCCGATGGGCGAGGTGCGGATCGAGGAGCGTGCCGGCGGCGTCGTCGTCGCGACGCTCTCGAACCCGCCGCACGGCCTCATGGACTTCGGGATCGTCGACGGCCTCGACGCGCTCGTCGCCCGGGCCGAGACCGATCCCGCCCTCACCGGGATCGTCCTCACCGGCGCCCATCCGGAGCGCTTCATCGCCCACTTCGACGTCGGCGAGCTGCTCTCGGCCTCGCGGGCCTCGCCGTCGGTGGGCGCCGGCGCCGCCAAGGCCTCGCTCGGGGCGGTCGGCGGCCTGCGCCGAGTGCCCGGCGCGCACGACGCGCTCGGCCGCACTCCCCTCGCCGGCCTCGCGGAGGCCGAGCGGTTCGGCGAGATCTTCCAGCGGCTCAATCGCGCCGGCGCCTTCGCGGTCGCGGCGCTCAACGGCTCGGCGATGGGAGGCGGCTGCGAGCTCGCCCTCGCCTGCGACGCGCGGCTCATGGCCGACGGTCCCTTCGGCATCGGCCAGCCGGAGATCCTGCTCGCGTTCCCGCCCGGAGGCGGCGGGACGCAGCGGCTGGCACGGCTTCTGGGCAGCGCCCGGGCGCTTCGGATCTGCCTCGAGGGCGGGCCGCTCTCGCCGCCCGAGGCGCTCGGCCTCGGGCCTCGTCGACGAGGTCGTGCCGCCCGAGGAGCTCGTCGAGCGCGCCGTCGCGCTCGCGAGCCGGATCGCGAAGCGCCCGAAGGGGGCGATCGCGGCCGTGAAGCGCTCGGTCTACGAGGGCGGGTCGATGACGCTCGGCGCCGGCCTTCGCCACGAGCGCGCGCAGTTCCTGGCGGCCATCGGCAGCCCCGAGGCCGAGGCTGCGATGGCCGCCTACGTCGATGCCACCGAGCGAACGGGCGAGCTTCCGCTCTACGACGCCGAGGCGATCGAGCGGGCGCTCGAGGCCGGGCGCTTCGAGTAGCCCGGCCTAGTAGCCGTACCCGCCGCCGCCGCCGCCCGAGGACGTGCTGGTGCTGCCGGCGCCGCTCGAGGCCGAGCTGCCGGAGCTCGCCGTCGAGCTGCCGGCGGGCCCCTTCGCGCCGCTCGGCTGCACCGCGTTCCACCGGCGCCGAAGGCGGTGGAGCCGTTGCCGGTCACATCGCCCGGGGAGTTGTCCTCGAAGAACGTGTAGAGGGGGTGGCCGTCGAAGGTCACCTGCATGGTGCCGTCGCTGCGCTTCGTCGTGCCGAGCATGCCGGAGCTGACGCCGCCGCCCGCCGTCGGCTTACCGCTCGCGGTCAGCGGCGGCCAGCCCTTCGCGCAGGCGCCGAAGCACGTCGACTTCGCGCCGGTGTCCTTGGCGAACGTGTAGAGCGTCAGGCCCTTGGAGTCGACGAGGATCTGGCCGAGCTGCGGGTTGTTCGCGACGTCGGCGGTGGCGCTGCCGCCGTCCCGCTCGGCGCCGGGCCGTTAGCGCTGGCGTTGGCCGGGCCGGTCGAGGAGGAGCTGCTGCCGCCGCCGCTGCCGCAACCGGCGACCGCCAGCAGGGCGAGCAGGGCAAGGGGGAACGTGAAGAAGACTCGTGCCTTCACGGGTGGTACCTCTTTCGGTTGGGGGAATCCAGTGGGAAGCGCGGGGGTGTTGGTCCTCTGAGCGCTTCCACCACCGGATACGGGCGGCGGGCCGCCGGGGTTCAAGCGGGCGCCGGGCGCCCGCCAGGTTTTAGGCCTTCTTCAGGTCAACGCCGGGACGGGGATCGGGTCGGGCGAGGTCGGCCCGGGCCTGTGCGTCCTGTTCGAGGGCTGGGACGCGTCGGGCAAGGGCGACGCGATCGATCTGCGCTCGGTAGTTGACCGCGAGAGGTTGCGGCGGCGCCACGATGCCGCGCCGGCCCCGTCGTGATGCGATCCACGAATGAGCTGGCGAAGGCGGATCTGTGGCTGCGCGGCCGCCCTCTTCGTCGTCTCGGTCGTTGCGCCCGCGGCCGCCGGCCAAGCGGCGAGCGAGAACGGCACGGTCGCGATCACCGGCACGGCCTATGCGTTCGACAACCAGGATCCGATCGCGGGGGCGACGATCCGCGCCCGCGGCGCCCCCGGTGCGACTGCGACCAGCCGGAAGAACGGCAGCTACCGCCTCGTCGTCCCCGACCGCCGCAAGGTGACGCCGTACATCTCGGCCGCCGGCTATCACGGCATCTTCCTGCAGACCTTCGCCACCCACGGCCGCAACCTGCGCCGGGTGAACTTCCAGACTCCGAGCGAGGGCATCTACCAGCTGCTCGCGCAGCTGCTCGGGGTCCAGCTCGACGAGAACGGCGATCCGGCCCGATGCGCGATCGTCTCGACGGTGAGCACCAAGAAGATCCGCGACCTCACCTTCCCGCAGTTCATCGCCTTCGGCGCCCACGGCGTGCCGGGCGCCACGGCGAGCACGCGCCCCCGCTTGCCCGGCCCCGTCTACTTCAACGACAGCGTGATCCCGGATCCTTCGCTCACTGCGACGTCGACGGACGGCGGGGTCATCTGGACCGAGGTCCCTCGCGGCACCTATAAGGTGAGCGCGAAGCACCCGAGCAAGCGCTTCGCGAGCTTCCAGGCCACCTGCCGGAACGGGCGCATCGTGAACGCCAACCCACCCTGGGGCCTCTACCAGCTGCGGCGCGGCGAGTAGCTCGAGCCTCAGCTCGCGCCCAGCGCCGCCCGAAGGGCGTCGAGGTCGGCTGCCCCGAAGACCACGCGGTTCTGCGTGGCGACGTAGACGAGATCGAGGTTGACCCCGGCCCGGGCGATCCTGCGGGTCAGATCGGCCAGCACGCCGGGGCGATCCTCGACGTCGACCACGATCACCTCGCGCTCACGCGTGACCGCGACGTGGGAGATCGCCAGCGCGTGCTTGACCGCCTCGGCGTGGGGGACGAGGATGTGGAGCTCGGCCCGCTCGGCCCGCTCGACGCACGTGGCGGCGGCGATGTTGACGCCGGCATCGCTGATCGCGGCCGCCACTCGCGCGAGCGCCCCGGGGGTGTTCTCGACGTCGATTGCCAGGTCGACCGCCCCGGTCACGGCTCGAGGCTGAAGGGCGGGTAGCGGTCGGTGACGAGCAGGAACGCGTAGCCGAGCACGCGGTTGTGCCAGCGGATGACTCCGGCGATGAAGTCGAACATCCCCCGCGGGTAGCGGCCCGTGAACAGGATCGCGAACCAGGCGATGATCGCCAGCACGAACGCGGCGATGTAGAGGAAGAACAGCACGATGTAGTGCGGGATCGCGAGGAACCACTTCACCAGCGGCATCCAGCGGTTGAGCTGGTTGGGCACGTCGGGGTAGGCGAAGTCGAGATGGACCGACTGCCCCTCGTCGGTCGACGGGTAGCGGTCGTCCATCAGCGCCAGGTAGATCCCGACCCGGTTCGTGAACCGCAGGAGCTCGAGGTTCCAGTCGAACCACCAGCGCGGGTACTTCTCGCGGAACAGGATCATCAGGAGCGGCGGCACGACGAGCAGCCCGGTGCCGCCGATCACGACCGTCCTGGCCCCCTCGCCGCCGGCGGCGAAGCTCGCGCTGAAGCCGCCGATCGTCGCCAGCACGATGGCGATCGGGATCACGGTGAGAATGCGGAACCCCGTACTGACGCGGTTGAGGTCGCGGTCCGGATAGTCGACCGAGAAGCGAACCGGATAGTCGTCGTTCATGGACGTCCCCTTTCGTCGGCTCCCGCCTCGCCGCGATCGTACTGCCGGCGGCTCGATCGGCGAGACTCACGGCGTGGCCGAGACTCCACCGCGCGAGTCGCTCGAGACGATCGGATGATGGCCGAGTCGGCCATCCTCGTCCACGACAACGAGCGCCGCTGGCGCGTCTTCGGCGAGCGGGTCCGCGAGCTGCTGGGCGAGCCCTCAGCGCGCTCGGCCGTGCGCCTGCAACCTCGATAGTTGGCAGTTGGCCCCGGGGTCGCTCCCCGGCCGCAGCTCACGGGCCGCTCCGGCGGGCCGTCGCGGTTTTGAGAAGCTGAGAGGCGATGTCGCCCAGACCGCGCACGCCGCTGATCGTGGCCTGGCGGACGATGCACGCGCTGATCGCCGCCGGTTTCCTGACCTCGATCGTCTACGTGTACTGGTGTGCGCTGACCGGCCGGCGCGGGCCGCTGCTGAAGGCTGCGATCGCCGGCCTCGTCGGGGAGGGGCTCCTAGTCGGCATCAACGGCGGTGACTGCCCGCTCGGGCCCCTCGGCGATCGGATCGGCGACGAGACGCCGCTCTTCGAGCTCGTCCTCTCGCCGCGGGCGGCGAAGCGCGCGGTGCCGGTGCTCGGCGGCGTCGCCGCCTTCGGGATGGCCCTGCTGGCTGCCCGGCGCCCCTAGGCGCTTGCGACCACCTCGCGAACCGCCACGTGGTCGAGGCTGACGGCGTCCGGCATGTTCGCCGAGATCGCCTCGGAAGCGTTCTTCGCCGCCTCCTCGGACTCGAAGATGATCATCGACAGGCCGTTGTCGTCCTTCCGCGTCCAGTAGCCGGCCTTGAAGCCCGGCGCCTGCTTCACGCGCGGCACCACCTGCTCGTTGAGCGCCGTCGTCGCGGCGTCCGCGTCCTTGATCGTGACCCTTACGACCACTGCGTACATACGCGTGCCTCCTCCTCAATGGATGTCCGGCCGACCCTACCGCGCTTCCGGCCTCGGCGGACGAATCCGAAGCTCGCTAGACCCGCTTGGCGGCGGCGATCGCCAGGCGCTGAGCGCCGCTCGGCAGGATGTCCACGACCTTGACCGTGATCTCGTCAATCTCGCCGCTCTGAAGCGTCGCCTGGCACGTGTAGGTCGCGCCCTTCTTCGCCTTTGCGCCGGTCGGGCAGTCAACCGACCTCACCGGCGACTTCGCGGCCTGGTAGATCAGGTTCACTGCGAGCGCCTGGTCGACGATCGCCGGGTCGCTGCTGAGGGTCCCGTGACTGCCGCTGTGTGACGCCACGCGGAGGGGGATCGTGATCTCCTGACCGTTCTGCATGGTCGCGGTGCAGGTGAAGGTGGTGCCGACGTCGGTGCTGACGCCGTCGGGGCAGTCGACCGACTTCGTCGCCGGCAGGCTCGTGAGCTGCTGGTCGATGAAGTTCCGCGCGTTCTTCACCTCGTCGTCCTGCTTGATCGTGTCGCTCGTGCCGAAGCTGACCGAGCAGCCGGCGAAGAGCGCGGCGAACGCGCAGATGGCGAGTGCAGCCATGAGCCCCTTGGACGAGATCGACCTCACGCGCGCACCCTAACCGGCAAGCGTCTCGTCGAGCCAGTCGTAGCAGCGCTGGTGGAAAAGGCGGCGGCCGGCGAACTCGCAATGATCGCCGGAGCCCTCGGCGCGGGTGAACCGGACGAGGGTCTTCCGCCTCGCGCCGACGGCGTCGAGGAGGGTCGCCGCGCCCGCGGACGCAGGGTCGTCCTCGGCAGCGGTGATGAGGGTCGGGCACGTGATGTTCGCGGCGACCGAGGAGATCTCGTAGCGCGCCGCGTCGACCAGGTAGTCGAAGAGAGTCTCCTTGCCGTGGACCCACAGCCCGCGCTGGATCATCTTCCAGCGAAGCCCCGGGTCCCCATCCGGCGAGCGGAGGCTCGCCTCCATCGGGGCGAACGTCGCCGAGTCGACCCCGTCGGGGAACGTCTCCTTCTGGGCATCGGAGAGGGGCAGGTGGGCGGCCAGGGCATCGCGTTGGTCCCACAGGCCCGGGTCGGCCCACAGGGCCGCGATCCGGTCCTCGAAGGCGGCCGCCCGCGGGGCCAGGAAGCCGCCCCAGCTCCAGCCGGCGAGGACTACCCGCTCGGAGTCGACCTCCGGCCGCTCGAGCGCGAAGTCGAGCACCGGCCGGACCACGTTCTCCCAGTCCGGGCGCATCCGCATTCCATCCCGGACCAGGTTCCGGCCCTGGCCGGGCCCGTCGAAGAGGAGCATGTTGTAGCCGCGCCGCAGGGCCGCGTCGGCGAACGCAGCGAACATCTCGTGGACGTTGGAGTCGTAGCCGTTGATGTGGACGATCGTCGGCCGCGGGGTCGGCTCGTCGTCGACGGCGAGCATCACACCGGGAAGCGTCGAGCCGTCCTCGAACGGAATCTCCAGGAGCTCGACCGGCATGTCCCACAGCGGCGCCGCCTTTGCGAACGCCTCGCCCTCGCGGTCGAACGTCGCGCGCAGGCGCTCGTCGACCGGCGCCCCGTAGAGGGGGTAGTAGGAGGTCCGGTAGTAGGTGGTCGCGCGGACGTAGGCCTCGCGCGCGCTCACCGGGTGGCCCGCCGCCGCGCTGGCGTCCGCTGCCTCGACGAGGCCGTCGGCGGTCGCGCTCCACTCGCGATGCCAGGCGTCGAAGTCGCCGTCGCCGATGCGCGCCATCGTCTGCGCGCACTCGCCGAAGTCGGCGCCGCCGTAGGTGGCCATGAATAGAGCGCGGGTCCCGAACTCCTCGTACAGCGGGTTGTCGCTGAGCCAGGGCACTAGCTCCGGCGGGGGGCGATCATCGGCCCCTCGGCTGCCGGCGCGCCATGTCCAGCGTCATCCGCACCGGCGGCGCCTGCTGCGCGATCGACGTCCTAAGGGCGCCGACCGCCCGCTCGACCGAGTTCGGGTCGCGCTGCACCGGCGTGCCTCGGCGCTGGATCAGGAAGTAGGTGAGGACAGTCATCAGCGCCGGGATCCCCGATCCCGAGAAGCAGGAACGCGACCGGCGTGTCGATCTTGCCGACGAGCCAGGCGAAGTTCATGCCGAAGAACCCCGTCGCGAAGGTGAGCGGCAGGAAGATCGTCGCCACGACGGTGAGCCAGTACATCGTCTCGTTGAGGCGCAGGTCGACGAGCTGGGCCATCGAGCTCGAGGCGGCGTCGATGCCGTCGATCAGGCGGTGGAGCTGGCCGTCGATGCGGTCGAAGTAGTCGCGCTGCTCGTCGGCCTCGAGTTCCTTCGACCTGGCCGATCTCCTGGCTGATCCGCTCGAAGATGCCCTGCATCGGGCCGAGCTGGCGGCGCATCACGGCGAGCCGGGAGCTCGCCTCGCGAAGCGTCGTCATCCGCACCCGCGCGTTGCCGATGTCGGCCGAGGCGACCTGCAGGCCCTCGATCGCGAGGTGCACGTTGTTGAGCGCGTCGAAGGCGGTCGCGCCCATCGCGTCGAGGACCGCGTAGACGACGTACTGCTCGCTTCGGCCCTCGGGCGTGTAGCCGGAGATGATCTGCGGCAACGGCGGCCCGTGGCGGTGCATCGTGAGCAGGTAGTCGCCGTGGACCAGCACGTGCACCTCGATCGGCTCGAACCGGGCGACGTGGTCCTCGGGCGACTCGGCCTCGGCGAAGACGACGAACGGGAAGACGACGTGCTCGCCGTCGGCGTGGAACTTGTGCGACGGCGGGACCTCGCGGCCGAAGTCGAGCAGCGGGTCGAGCGCGTGCGGGCTCGATCCCGAGCGCCTCCTGGAGCTCGTCCCGCGGTGACCGAGTTCAGGTCCAGGTCCGCCCAGAAGAACCGCCCCTCCCGGCGCAGCGTCGCGATCCGCTCGCGCTCGGACCCCCCGAGCGCCTCGACGATCTCGGCCATCGAGCGCGAGGCTAGAGGCGGCGAAGGACGGCTTAGCGGTGGGGATTCGCCTCGGCGAACGCGCGGAAGGCGAGGCCGTTCGGGCGCAGGGTACCGTCGCCGCTGTGGAGGGCCTGGGCCGGGTCGCCATCTCCGTCGAACCAGACGACCCACCGCAGGCCGAGGTCGAACGTCTTTCGCAGCACGTTCGTCACCGTTGCCGGCGCGCGGTCGTACTGGCCGATCTCGGTCGTGACGAGCGGCCGGCGGGTGGCTCGCGCGAGGTAGTGGACCGCCTGGTCGAGCGCGTGCGCGTCGGCGAAGTACCAGTGGAAGTTGACGAAATCGGGCGATGCCTTCATCGGGTCGGCGCCCGCCCGGGGTGGCGGGGCGCGCGGAGGCCGCGGACGATCTTCTTGGCGAAGTTCCAGCTTCGCTCGAGGCTAGCGTTGTCGATGCCGCGGTAGGGGCGGGCGAGCAGGTCGTCGAGAAGCTTCCGCCAGCTCCCGCGCCCGCTCGCCTGGTCGAAGGCGCGGTGCGCGAACTCGTCTGCCGCCTCCTGCCCCTTGCGGTGGCGGAGGCTGTTCCAGGTCATCAGCGCGAGCGGGACGCTCGTGATGCCGCCGTTCGTCACCGGGATCCCGAGCGGGCGGGCCACGTGGATCGCAGCCCGCAGCTCGCGCAGGTACTCGGCCGCGCTGCCGGAGAAGAACTTGGGCGCGTTCTCCTCGTTCTCGACCGTGAGGAGCTCGGGCGGGTAGGTGTTGACGATCTGGGCGAGGCTCGCCTTGAAGGCCGCGATCTCGGCCGGGGTTCTGGGCGGTACCGACGGCGGCTCGATCCCGCCGACGGGCGGTGGCAGGTTGCGGACGTTGAGGTTGAGCTTCATCCCCGCGCCGACGATCGCCGCCGACACGCCGTCGCTGCCGCTCCAGGTGAGGGTCGAGACGTGGTCGCGCTCGCAGTCGACGCCGAGCGCCCGCCAAGGCGACCTTGCCGGCCGGGCTCGGCCGCCTGCCGTCGGCCGCGGCCTCGAGCGTGCAGAGGATGGGCGGCGCGTCCGCCGCCGCGCGGGCCGCGCGCGCGGGCGAGCTCGCCGGGGTGGCGGCGGCGATCGAGATCGCCGCCCCGATCGCCGCCGTGCCAATCACCCGCCACCGTCCCACCTACCTCTTCGACACTCCGCGACGCGGAAAGTTGCTCAGTCGGCCTCGAGCTCGGCGAGCGCCGCCGGCGGTCGTTGAAGGCGCGGCCCCAGACGACCTTGTCGTCACGCAGGCGGAAGACCCAGGTCACCGGCAGCTCGATCGGGGCGCCGCTCGCCTTGCCCTGGAGGTCGATCCGGCCCTCGGCGAGGACCGCGTCGTCGCCAATCCAGCGGGCGGCGTCGATCTGCGCGCGGCTGTGCTCGAAGAGCTCGGCCGTCTCGTCGACCCACTTCCGAATCCCGTCGTGGCCGCGGAAGGCGCCTTCGGTCTCGGAGCGAAGCGGCCACCATTCGACCTCCGGGTCAAAGCGCTCGAGCATCGCGTCGATATCCCGGGCGTTGAAGGCCGCCATCGACGCCTGGCAGAGGGCGAGCGCCTCGGCGTCGTCGCGGGAGGAGCCGGCCTCGTCCATGCGGCGCAACCTACTCGCAGGCGATCCCGTCGCCGTTGCCGTCGAGGTGGAAGTGGTCGGTGCCGATGACCCGGATCGGGCCCTGGACGTACTTCGGCCCGTCCCCCCGCCGCCGGCGCAGTCGTAGTCGGAGGCGCTCGGGTCGAGGCAGGCGCCGAGTAGTTGGGGTCGCAGTTCGAGCCGCCGCCCGACGAAGCGCCACCGCCTTCACCGCCCGCCGACGGCGCTCGGCGCGCTCGAGGAGCCGCGGCCGGCGCCGGCGCCGGCGCCTGGTACTTCACCCAGTCGAGGATCTCGTGCTGGGCCGTCGCGAGGCTGATCTAGCCGGCGCAGACCTCGGCGTGGAGGCGGTTCTCGAGCGCGTCCTTGTCGGTCGCGCCCCGGCGGCCGGCGTAGGGCTCGGGGAAGAGGTTGCGCGGATCGGCCGGCGCGCCGCCGAGCTCGAGCGAGATCAGGTGGTCGAGCTCGGTGCTCGCCGGAGAGGCGGAGAGGCCGTAGGAGCGGATGAGCTCGGACTCGAGCGGCGCGGTGTAGGAGTAGGGCGGGCGGACCTCGCTGGTGTAGCCGCTGACGCAGATCGTCGAGTCGATGTTCGACTGGGTGACGCGCGGATCGATGGCCCCCGGCGTGCAGCTCGGGTCCTGGAGCGCGCCGCCGTGGCGGAGCTCGCAGCTGCCCGGCGGCGGAACGTTCCCGCAGGCGCTCGAGCCGGGATTGGCGTAGCTGCAGTGGCTCGCGATGAGGTCGCCGCGTGTCGGCGTGCGATGGCGCCGGCGATGGTGGCGCCGAACGCGCCGGCGGTGCTGCCGTTCGAGCCGGCGGTGATGGCGCCCGTGCGTCCGCTCGTGGTGGCGCTGGGAAGCGGCATCGCCGAGGGGCCCGCCTCCGAAGGCGACGTGGTGCGCGTGACCGCTACGGCCACCGGTGCGCTGCGAGACGACGACGAGGGTGAAGATCGCGGCGGCGATCAGCACCCCGGCGATGGCGCGGCCGTGCGGACGCGGATTCACTTGGCCTAGGTTGGCACGGTCACGTGACGCCGTCGACACGGTCGGCGCACCACGTGTGCGCCGCCGCCCGCGAGGATCCGGGCAAGGGGTCCGAGTGTATGTCCATGTCCGATGTCCATGGTAATCTCAAGCCATGAAGACGATCCCGGCAGGCGAGTTCAAGCAGACATGCCTGAGACTGCTCGACGAGGTGGGCGTCTCGGGCGAGCCCATCGTGGTCACGAAGCGCGGGCGGCCGGTCGCGCAGCTCGTGCCGGTCGACGCCTCCTCACGGCCCGACTGGCTCGGATCGATGCGCGGTCAGATGGAGATCATCGGCGACCTCGTCGAGCCCGCGGCCGAACCCGAGGAGTGGGAGGTCCTCCGGGATTGAGGCTCCTCCTGGACACCCATGTTTGGTTGTGGCGGCTAGGGCAGCCCGAGCGACTCTCGGCGACCGCCAACGAGGCCATCGGGCAGAACCCAGACGGCCTCTTCCTATCCCCCGTCTCGACGTGGGAGGCGATGCTTCTGGCCCGAAAGGGCCGGGTCCGCCTCAGCCCCTCTGCGCGCGAGGGCGTGGTCGACGCGCTCCGACGCTCCGCCCTCCACGCGGTTCCGCTTTCGCATGAGATCGCGCTCCGGAGCGAGTCACTCGACGACTTCGACGCCCGCGACCCCGCCGACCGCTTCCTCGTCGCGACCGCGCTCGAGCACGACCTCGCGCTCGTCACCGCCGACGAGCGGATGCGCTCCTACGAGCCGCTGACGACGATCTGGTAGCCGACGGGGACTAGCTCGGCCCCAGTGCGCACCCGGCGTTGGGACTTACGTGCGAGGGACTGCGGGACGTTCGGCGTGGGCTGGTCGCGCGCAGTACCACGCGGGTACTCGGGGCTACCCGTCTCTGACGCCGTGACGCAGGAAGACGACCCCGCTCGCGAAGCGGCGTTCGTCGATGAGGTCGAGCTCGATGCGCTGGCCCTCGGGCAGGGCCCGCTTGCCGCCGCCGACAACGATCGGCACCACCAGCAGGTTGATCTCGTCCACGAGGCCGGCCCGCAGCGCCTCGGCCGCGAGCTCGGGCCCGCCGACCCCCATGTCGCGCTCGGCCTCGGCCTTCATGCGCGCGATGGCCTCGGGGTCGAACTCGCGCTCGATGCGCGTCCGCTCGCTCGAGGGCTCGGTGAGCGTTCGCGAGTAGACGACCTTGTCGGCGGCCCGCCAGATCGCCGCGTAGTCGTGCATCACGTCCGGCTCTCCGGCGATGAGGTCGTCGGACTCCCAGGCGACCATCGTCTCGTACATCCGCCGGCCGTAGAGGTGGGTGCCGACACCGCGCTCGAGATCGTTGACGAAGGCGTGGACCTCCTCGCCCGGCGCCGCCCAGTCGAACTTGCCGGAGGCGTCCTCGGTGTAGCCGTCGAGGGAGCAGATCGCCGAGTAGATGAGCCGGGCCGTGATCAGCCCTCCGCCGCCAGGACCTTCGCCTTCTCGGCGGCCATCTCCTCGTCGGTGAGGATGCCCTTCTCGTGCAGGGCGGCGAGGCGCTCGAGCTGCTCGATCTTCGCGTCCTGCGGCATGCGCGCCGGCGCGGCGGTGGCCATCGGCGTGGTCGGGGCCTCCGCGGGGCGCCCGTCGGTCGCGGCACCGTCACTCGGCTCGCGCTGGGTGAGCGCCTTCTTGCGGGCCGTCTCGCCGGCGGACTTCGCGCTCTCGCCCAGCGATTTCGCTCCCTCGACCATCCGGTCCTTCGCGCGGGTGAAGACGTCGGAGTCCCTGGCCCCCGGGAACTCGCGCACCGTCTGGCGGCGCATGCCGTCGATGCCGTAGGCGGCCATGCCCGCCGATCGCGAGCGTGGTGAGGAACTGGCGCAGGCCCTGCGAGGGCGCCGAGAGGAAGTAGATGCCGAGGACGACCCCGAGGCCGCCGTAGACCCAGCCCGTCTGCTGCTGGAGCACCGGCGCCGCGGCCCGCGCACGCGCCAGGCGATCTTCGTCGGCGAGGCGAGCCAGCCGGCGACGATGAAGAGGAACCCGGCGATGATCACGCTCGTCGCGATCGAGGTCATGAGCGTGGTCGCGATGTCCCAGACGTTGTTCGCCGCCGGTTTGACGGTCGGGTCCTTGACGAGCGCGTTGACGACGATCCCGCCGGCGACGTGGCGCGCGACGATCACCGCGAAGCCGGCCGCCACCAGGGCCACGCCGCTGTAGAGCACGGTGATCCAGCGCTCGCCCTTCGAGAGGTAGATGGCCAGGCTGAGCGTGCCGAGCGTCAGGAGGATGAAGACGATTGCCAGGCCCTTGATCGCCACGACGATGTCCTGCGCCGTCCCGAGCTGGTTCGAGTGCAGGATCGTGATCTGGCCCGCGTCGGGCGGCAGCGAGATGCTCGGCCCGAAGCTCACCTGCGAGAGCAGGTTGTTGACGAGCGAGCCGAGGTTGAGCGTCACCTCGCCGTTCTGCGTGGTGACGGTCTCGCCGCCGCCGTTCAGGACAGCGAGTAACTGCTCGTGGGCGTCGCGGTTGGCCGTCTCCCACAGGCTCTGGGCGGTCGAGGTCTGAAGGATCTTGTCGGCCGCGCTGCCCGCCACCTGCCGCAGGCCGGCTGCCGCCGGCCCGGAGAACTTCTTGACGTCGCCCGGCAGGATGCTGCCGATCTGCTTCTTGACGTTGACGTTCGTGTAGAGCTGGTCGACGAGGTAGTTGCCGACCTGCGCGCGGATCGTGTCGTCCTCGAGGAACTTGCTCGAGGTCGAGACCCACTCGTTGGTGTCGAGCGCCTGGCGCTCGACCCAGACCGAGAAGATGCTGACGAACGCGAGGATCCCGGCGAGAACCAGGAGCACCTTGACGAGGCGCCGCCGCCCCTTGCGCGGCGCCACCGTCACAGGGCCCATCGTCACGTCCTGCGTGGGCTGCTCGTACGGCTCCTCAGCCACGCGCCGAGGCTAGCGGCTCAAGTCGCTCGAATATGGTCATTTCGTGCCATCGGCCCGTCCCTCGCTGATCGAGTTCCCAGCCGACGACGCCAACCGCGCCCTGGCCTTCTGGGGCGGCCTGCTGGGCGTCGAGCTCTCCGAGCGCGGCGAGGGAGAGGGCGAGGGCTGGCAGACGCGCTCGGGCGAGCCCGCGGTCGGCGTCCACGCGCGCGGCCAGGGCCCGGGCGACTCCTTCTCGCTTCCCTACTTCGAGGTCGACGACATCGCAGCGGCGCAGGAGCGGGTCGTCGAGCTCGGCGGCACGCTCGTCCACCCGGGCGAGCGGTGGGCGATCTGCCGCGACTCGGAGGGCAGCCCGTTCGCGCTCGCGCAGCGCTGAGCCCGGGCTCAGTGCTTCGCCCCCGGCACGTTCGCCGAGGGGATGAGGTGCCGCCGCCCGCAGCGCGGGCAGCGCTGGAGGAACCGAACGCCCGGCGTGCCGCAGTGACGGCACGTCGGCACGGGCTTGACGATCGAGCTTGCGGGCGCGCGTCACGGCGTTCGCGGCGCCGGGGCTCTGCGGGCCTCCGCGGCGCCGATCGCCGCGACGGCGAGCGCCGCGCCAAGGGTCGCCAGGACGATCAGCCAGGACAGCGCGTTCGCGTGGAAGTCCCAGAACGGGTCGCTGACGAAGCCCCACCAGTACGGCAGCAGGTGGATCGCCACCACGCCGATCGCCGTCACCGCGCCCGCGTAGACGCGAGGCCGCGGGCGCGAGCGGGCTGCGCCGAAGCGCCAGCGTCGTCGACGCGGCGACGAGGATGAACCCGGCGATCCCGAAGAATCCCGACGAAGCCGGGAGATCCCGCGAGGGCTGGTTCAGCGAGTGGTCGAGGGCGTGGGCGACGAGCAGCGCGAAGAGAACGAGGTTGGCGCGCGCGAGCCGGCTCACCGTACGGAGGCTAGTAGCCCGCGGGCCGAGGACGGCAACCGGAAAGGAGCCTCCCCTCTCCTTTCCACCTCCAATTTATACCGCTTCGGAGGCCCTCATGAGGGCCCGATCAGTGGCGCATAATCGCCGGCCGAAGCGCCAAACCAACGGGATCGGAGGAGCGAAATGAGCGCGGCGACCGAACATGCGGTGGTGATCGCCGGAGGCGGGCCGACGGGGCTGATGCTGGCGGCCGAGCTGGCGCTGGCGGGGGTCGACGTTGCGATCGTCGAGCGGCGCGCCAGCCAGGAGCTCCCCGGCTCGCGGGCAGGCGGTCTGCTGTCACGCACCATCGAGGTGCTCGATCAGCGCGGGATCGCGGATCGGTTCCTGTCGGAGGGGCAGGTGGCTCAGGTCGGGGCGTTCGCCGGGGTTCGCCTGGACATCAGCGACTTTCCGACCCGGCATCCCTACGGGCTCGGGCTCTGGCAGAAGCACATCGAGCGCATCCTCGCCGACTGGGTAGGCGAGCTGGCGGTGACGATCCACCGAGGACGTGAGGTGACGGGCTTCGCGCAGGACGACGGCGGGGTCGTCGTCGAGCTGTCCGTCGGCCAGTCGCTGCGGGCGCAGTACCTCGTCGGGTGCGACGGAGGACGCAGCCTGATCCGCAAGGCAGCCGGCGTCGACTTCGCCGGCTGGGATCCGACAACCAGCAACCTGATCGCCGAGGTCGAGATGACCGAGGAACCGGAATTGGGCATCCGCCATGACGCCCTCGGCAGGCATGCCCTCGGCAGGGAGGAGTACGAGATCCGCGACGGCGAGGTGGTCTACGCGGACAGCGGGCCGGTGCGCGTGATGTTCGACCGAACCCCAGATCGGACCCGGCGGCGAACCCACCCTGAAGGACCTCAGCGAGGCGCTCATCGCCGTCTACGGGTCCGACTACGGGGCCCACAGTCCCACGTGGATCTCCAGGTTCACCGACATGACCCGGCAGGCCGCGGCCTACCGCGCGGGACGGGTCCTCCTGGCCGGCGACGCCGCACACGTGCATGCCCCGGACGGCGGTCAGGGCCTCAACACCGGTGTCCAGGATGCGGTGAATCTGGGCTGGAAGCTGGCCCAGGTGGTCAACGAGACATCACCGGAAGGCCTCCTGGATACCTACCACGCCGAGCGTCACCCGGTCGCTGCCGGCGTGCTGCGCAACACGATGGCGCTGGTCGCGCTTCGCCGCCAGGACGAACGCACGAATGCCTTGCGCGACACGATCGCCGAGCTCGTGGGGATGGACGAGCCCCGCAGACGATTCGCGGCGATGATGTCCGGTCTCGACATTCACTACGACCTCGGTGAGGGACACCCCCTGCTCGGGCGCCGCATGCCCGATCTCGACCTCCTCACCGCCGACGGCCCGCTGCGGCTCTTCACCCTGCTGCACGATGCCCGGCCGGTGCTCCTCAACCTCGGCGAGCCCGGCGGCTTCGACATCGCGCGATGGGCGGATCGGGTTCAGTTGATCGACGCCGAATACGCCGGTGCGTGGGAGCTTCCGGCACTGGGGGCGGTCACCGCTCCCGCCGCCGTGTTGATTCGGCCCGACGGATATGTCGCATGGGTGGAGAGGGGACGCAGCTCGGGCTGACTGACGCGCTGGCCACCTGGTTCGGAGCGCCGACCCTGGCGACACGGAGTGGCTGAGGCTAGCCCGCGACCGGCAGGAGGGCCGGATCGGGCGGGGCGGCCCGACGGCGGGCCGCGACGGCGCGCATCGCCGCGACGAGGGCGCCGCCTGCGGCCATGACCAGGCCGATGGCCGACACCGTCGCCGCGCCCGCGGGGCCGGCGACGGCCGCGATCGTCCCGAGGCTCCCGCACCACGCGATCGCCCCGGCGGCGTTGAAGAGCGTGAACCGCCGCCACGGCATCTCGGCCGCACCGGCGGTCAGCGGCGTGAGGTACCGCGCCACCGGCACCCAGCGGGCGAGGAACACCGCCGGCTCGCCGTAGCGGGCGAAGAAGGATTCGGCGCGATGCAGCGAGCGGTGGCGCCAGCCGGCAAGTGGGCCCGGGCGAAGCAGGAGGCGCCGGCCGCCGCGATGGCCGATCGCGTAGCCCAGGTTGTCGCCGAGGATCGCCGCGGTTGCGGCGATCGCGATCACCGCCCACAGCGAAAGATGCCCGGCGCCGGCGAGCACGCCCGCGGCTAGGAGCGCGGTCTCGCCGGGGACCGGGAGACCAGCCGACTCGACGAGGACGACGCCGAAGAGCAGCTCGAATTTCCGGTCATCGAATTGCTTCCCGAACGTCCCGATCACCCTCACTGGTGAGGGTCTGAGGGACGTTCGCGGATTAGTGGTGGCGGCGGTGGCGGTGCAGGCGCTTGATCCGGAACTGCGCCTTGGCGGGCGTTGAGTCCTTCGCCCCGGCCGAATCGATCGCCCGGACCTTGAGCAGGTAGTGGCCGCTCTTCAGGTGCTTGTGGAGGTAGGGCGAGGTGCAGCGGTGGAAGGGCTTCTTCGGGTTGCTGCCGTTGCGCTTCTTCGGATGGAGGAGCTTGCACTCGAATCGGTACGGCGCACCCGCGCCCTTGCTCCCGGCGAAGCGCGCCTTCACCCGGTGCTTGCGCGAGCTCGCCTTGAGCCTCTTGATCTTGGTGTTCGGCCTGCCGCCCGGGCCCGGCGGCGGTGGCCCCGAGCCGGTGTCGATCTGGGCCGAGTAGCCGACGTTGCCCGCGTCGTCAACCGCGCGGTAGGCGATGTAGCGCTTGTGCGTGGTCGGGTTGAAGACGACCTGGTTGCCGCCCGGCACGGGCGCCGGCGTCTTCGCGTAGGCGTCGGCCTGGCCGAAGTTCTGCGGCGTGATCGGCTTCGCCGAGGTGGCGATCTCGTACTTCGCGGGCGTGCCGCAGCTGTAGTCGTCGCCGGGCGAGCTGAAGATGAACTCGCCCGAGAGCACCTTGAGGTTGGTGGGCGTCGAGGGCGGGGTGCCGTCGGTGTCGTAGTTGCCCGACTGGCGCGGATCGTGGCGGAAGGACGGCCACTCCGTCTGGCACTTCGGCAGCTTCGGCAGGTTCCACTGGAAGAGGTAGCCCTCGCGCGTGATGTCGGCCATGCGGCCGTCGTCGGAGAACGCCGCCGGTGCGAAGAGCCAACCGCCGGTGACCTTGGGGAAGCCAGGCGCGTCGAGGCCGGTGGCGCCGTCGTAGGCGTGGAGCAGCCCGAGGCCCGTGCCGGCGACGACCTGGTTGGTCGACGAGCCCGAGTCGACCTTCGCGATGTCGGACGACGAGAGGAACTGGAAGTCGTCGGTGATGAGCGGGAACGAGGAGAGCGGCGCGCCGGTAGAGGAGTCGTAGGCGCCGATCAGGTGGTTGTAGGGCACGTTCTGGCCGACGAGCAGCAGGTTCGCGACGTCGGAGAGGCTGAGCCCGTACTTGACGACGTCGAGCGGCGCGCCCGGCAGGAGCTTCCCGAGCGAGGCCGACTCGAAGAGGTTGATCGTGCCGGTGCGATCCGTGGCGTTCGAGGACGCGCCGTAGACGGCCTGGTTGATCGTGCGGACGATGTTGCCGGCGGCGTCGTAGCAGCTCCATCGTCGCCGAGCCGGTCGTCGAGGCGACGACCGTCGGCTTGCCGCCGATGTTCGCGATCGAGGGGTCCTGGCCCGGGCCGATCAGCGGCAGCGTCGTCTGGATCGCGCCGTCGAGCTTCACCGGCCATCCGGGCAGGAACGGGCCGCCCGCGTGGCTCGTGCCGTCGGAGTAGACGGCGTAGACGCGCGATGAGCCCCCGGCCGCGCCGGCGAGCAGCGCCGAGAGGGCCTGCTGGGGATCCTGCATCGTGTCGTAGGCCTCGTTGGTGGCGACGACGACGTCGTCCTTGCCGTCGCCGTCCAGGTCGCCGATCGCGGGCTCGTTGATCGACTCGGCGATCATCCGCTTGTCCGGCGGCATCGCCGGGTCGACGAGCTGCACCGGGAAGCCCGGCAGCGGATTGCCCTTCTCGTCGAAGGCGTAGAGGTGGCCGTCGAGCGAGGGGATGACGATGTCGAGCGGCTGGTTCGGGCCCTCGAGGTGGCCGACCGTGGGGCTCGAGAGGAAGCCGCACTTGGGGTGCACGAGCGGCTGGCTCTCGTTGGCCGGGTTGCAGAAGGAGAGGTTCTCGGTGACCGGGAAGCCCGGCAGCGCGGAGCCGTCGGGCTCGAAGGCGTAGATGTGGATTCCCGCCGAGTCGATCACCTCCGGCACGCCGTCGCCGTTCAGGTCGGCGACCACGGGGCCGCGAAGCGGCTCGCGCGGCGGCGAGCCGCCCGTCTCCAGCGCGTGGAAGCCGGGCGCCGAGTCGTGGCCCGCGGCCGAGAGCTGGGCGCGCGTGTGGACCGGCCAGCCCGCGAGCTCGGACCCGTCGGGCTCGTAGGCGTGGATCGTGCCGTCCTCGGTCGGGACGATGAGCTCCTGCGTGTTGTCGCCGTCGAGGTCCGCGTAGCGGATCGGCGCCTCGCCGCCGGTGCCCATGCGCTTCGGGAAGCCGGAGCGGAGGCTCGAGTCCTGCGCCGAGGTGAGCACGCGGCGGTCGACGCCCGGGGTCGAGATCCCGGTCCGTTCGCCACCACCCGCACCGTGAACTCGTTCTTGAAGGGGTTCGGGCTCGTCGGCGAGGGTGTCGGGCCGGCGAGGTCGACGGGCGGGGTCGAGCTCGCGATCGCGCTTCGCACCTTGGTCAGGTCGATCGAGCCGAAGTCGGTGACGGTGCCGGTGGAGGTGCCGCTCTTGGCGGTGGTCCAGCTCGTCGGGGCCTCCCCCACGCCCCACTCGAGCTTCCAGTTGAAGCTGCCACCGCTCGCGAAGCGCGAGCGGGCGAGGCCCGTGATCTCGATCGAGTTGCCGGTGACGGGCGCGTACCAGTCGGGCGAGTCGATCGCGACCTCCGGCGGGATCTTGCCGCTCTGCGCGAGCGCGACGGCGGCGCCGAGGTTCACTCGCCCCCACCCGAAGTGCGTCGTCCACTGGTCGATCGAGGGCTTCGTCGGGTCGGCTCCGGGGTCGGGGACGCCCAGCCCGAGCGTGTTCGGCGTCAAGACCCGCTCGGCCGTCTGCTCGAGGATCTCGCGCGTCTCGTCGGGCCGCAGCGTCACCGCCGGGCTCGCGTCGCGCGCGGCGCTCACCACGAGCCCCGCGGCGCCGGCGGCCTTGCCGGTGTTCTCCGAGCCCGTCGAGCCCTCCATCGAGATCGAGCTCTTGCCGCCGTACTGATCGGTGTTGGCGCTGCGGAAGTAGGTGAGGGCGGGGACGGAGGTGCCCGGGCAGCCCAGCCTGCGCCGGCAGGCCCTGGCAGATCCCCGCGAGCGCCTGCGCGGCCTGGTTGCCGGCGTCCTGGCCGAGGCCCATGGTGTCGGGCACGGTCCCCTCGATCAGCATCGCGTGGCCGTAGTTGGCGGCGTAGTTGTGGTTGCCGGTGTTGAGGTCGTCGCCGGAGTAGGTCTGCACGACCCCGTGGTCGTAGGCGTACTGGGACGCCTGCTCGGCGAAGGCCGAGTGGTAGGTGGAGCCGTTGGCGCCCTCGATGACCGACGCGCCGTTGTCGGTGGCGTAGAGCATCCCCATCCCGAAGTCGTTGCCGTCGGAGACGAAGGTGTCCCAGGTGCGGATCGGCATGAGCTGGCAGTGCGGGCAGACACCGATGCCGCCATCGCCGTCGTTGCCGCGCTCGGCGACCTCGCTCATCCGGCCCGACCCGTGGTTCGACGCGGCGAAGTAGCTCGAGGCGTCGTAGGGGTCGTTGTCGTTGTCGAAGAAGTCCCAGCCCGCGATGTCGTCGACGAACCCGTTCGAGTCGCGCGTCGGTCCCGTCGCTGAAGGCTGCGATCAGGTCCTCGGCGTCTACCTGCCCCGCCGTCCCATGCGGCCCGCCGCCCGGATTCACGCGGGGATCGTTGGCGTAGTCGGTGACGTTGAACGCGCCATCGCCGTTGCAGTCATAGGACGCGCAGTTGGAGCCGTCGGCGCGCTTCGGTACCGGCAGCTCGCCCTTGTTCAGATGCACCTGCGTGCGGAGGGCGCCTCGATCCCACTTGATGCCGGTGTCGAGCACCGCGACGACGACGTCGGGGCGGCCGCGGTCGAGCTTCCACGCGCCCGAGGCGTTGAAGCCGGAGATCTGCGGGCAGGGCACGACGAGCTTGGCCGTGCACGTCGCCAGGTTCGGACCGGCGGTGTAGAGCGCGGTCGCGCGGGTGCGAACCGACGGGAAGCCGAAGAAGCCGAACTCCTCGTCGTAGAGGTTCGTGGAGGCGTCGAACGGGCCGCCGTTCAGCTTCGAGTCCGGATCGTCCGGCTCGGCGATGTCGTAGCCCGGGTCGTTCGGCGTGTCCGCTCGCTGCGGGTCGGTCGGCGGGCAGGCCGAACTGCTGCTGGGCGTCGGCGGCGTGTGGTTGGCCGGGTGCTCGAAGTCGCGCGCCGCGGCGCTCGCGACGCCGGCGATCGCGGCCACGAGCGCGCACACGCCGACCGCTATGCAGGCGATCCGTCGCCGAGCACTCCCTCTGCCCCGCTCCATCGACCGCCAAGGCTAAAGCGGAAACGAGGCCCGCGCGCCGGTTCGAGCGGTCTCAGAGCTGGGCGAGGCCGCTCGGCTCTCGGTAGGGCAGCGGCTCCTCGCCCGGCGTCGAGCCGACGGCGTCGCGAATTCGCGGCACGAAGAGCTCGACCGGGCGGTCGATGCCCTTCAGCTCGTGCTCGCCGCGGGGCTCGGCGCTCGAACGCCGGGCCGAGGCGCCGGGCGGTCTCGGCGCTGACGAGGAAGTCCTCGTCGAGGTCGCGGGTCGCCGCCTCGACGCGGGCGGCGACGTTCACCGCGTCGCCGATGACCGAGAAGTTGAGCCGCCCGGCGCCGCCGATCGACCCGGCGACGACCGGGCCGCTGTTGACGCCGACCCCGATCCGGAAGGCGGTCTCGCCCTCGCCGTTCACCAGATGCACCATCTCGCAGCCGGCGCGCACCGCGCGCTCGGCGTGGTCGGGGTAGTGCTCGGGCGCGCCGAAGATCGCGATCAGGCCGTCGCCGACGAACTTGTCGACGTGGCCGCCGTGGCGGGAGATGATCGGCACCGTCAGCTCGAAGAGGTTGTTGAGCTCGGCGACGACCTCGCGCGCGTCGGCCTGCGGCGGCGAACTGCGTGAAGTCGCGGACGTCGAAGAAGAGCACCGAGACGTCCACCTCCACGCCCTCCTCGGGGAAGTTGCCCGAGAGGATGAAGCGGGCGACGTCCTTATCGAGGTAGGTGCCGAAGGCCTCGCGAATCTGCTCGCGCTCGCGCGCGGCCTGGACCGCCTGGTTCATCGTCGCGGCCAGCTCCCCCAGCTCATCGCCCGTCGTCACCGGGATGACGACGTCGTAGTCGCCTCGGGCGAGCCGCTCGGCAGCGCGCTGGAGGTCGGCGACCGGGCGCAGGATCGACTTCGACAGCAGCACCGACAGCTCGAGCGAGATCGCCGTACCGCTGCCGACCGCGATCAGCACCGTGCCCGAGATTCCGCCGCCGTTGGACGTCAGCGCGGAGACGATGAACGCGTGATGATGTTGATCGCCGGCAGCGCGGTCAGCAGGCGCACGCGAAGGGAGATCGCCGAGTGGCCGGTCTCCAGGCGGGGCGTGACGACCTGGTTGATGTCGACGAGGACGGGGCGCATCCCCGATTCGACCAGGAGGTAGTGGAGGATCCCCGAGTAGCCGAGCGCGACGCTCGAGCCGGCGACCAGCGGGAAGTAGTTGACCCAGCTCAGGTCGAGGAAGTACGCGGCCGCGGCGCAGCCGGGGAGGACGACGATCGAGCATCGGGATCTTGAGGTCGTTTCGGATCAGCGCCAGCGGCAGGCCGACGGCCGCCGACCAGGCGCGCGCGGTGTGCTCCTTGTCGTGCTCGCCGCCATCCACTCGGTGATCGGGCGCAGGCGCGGATAGGTGCGGTAGAGGGTGATCCCGACGCCGAAGACCGTTAGCCCCTCGACCACGACGAGCGTCTTCAGGAACGCGTCGGTCGACGCGTCGTAGAAGAAGGTGAAGAGCCAGAGCGTCGCGGCCACGATGACGAACGCAGAGAGCAGCTCGGCGGTGAGGAAAACCGCTGGATAGTGCCTGCCGAGCTTGCGATAGAGCCAATTGAGCAACGGTAGCGCCATCTGGAACAGAGAATTGTCCCACCGCGGGCCGCCAGTAGGCTCGTTTCCCCATGCGAGGAAGGATCCTTGCCGCGGCGATCTTGATCGTCATCGCACTGCCCGCGTCGGCGGCCTCCGCCGCCTCGTCGAGCGCGACGGCGCGCCACATCCTCCAGATCGCCCATCAGGTGAAGAAGGAGCGGGGCCTGCAGGCCGTGCTGATCCGGGTCGACCGGGGCGACCGCACGCTCGTCAACGCCGCGCTCGGCGACTCGATGACGGGCGTGCCCGCGACGCCGCGGATGCACTGGCGCATCGGAGCGATGGCGATCCCCTACGTCACGACGCTCCTGCTCCAGCTCCAGGATCGCGGCAAGCTCAGCCTCGACGACCCGGTGTCGAAGTGGCTGCCGAACGTGCCGCGGGCCAACGAGATCACGCTGCGCATGCTCGCCTCCGCCACCTCCGGCTACTACGACTACTACCAGGGGAACCCCGCCTTCGAGGCTCTCCAGGCGGCGAACCCGTTCCGTGCCTGGAAGGAGAGCGAGCTGCTCCACTACGCCTTCGCGAGGGGGTTCGCCTGCGAGCCGGGGACGTGCTTCAACTACTCGCACGCGGACTTCATCCTCCTCGGCAAGGTGCTGCGCAGGGCCACCGGCCAGCGGGTCGCGAGGCTGATGCGAGAGCGGATCTTCAAGCCGCTCGGGCTCACCCACACGAGCATCTCGTCGACGGCCGCCATCGCATCGCCCGTTCTGCACGCCTATTCGACCCGTACCGCCGGCGGGCCCCTGGAGGACTCGACCTTCTGGAATCCCTCGTGGACGATCGGGAAGGGCGAGGTGATGACCGCAAACCTCCGCGACGAGGCGAGGGCCGCCCCGGCGATCGGGACCGGCAGGCTCCTGTCACGGAAGGCCTACCGCGAGCTGATCTCCCCGCCGCCCGGTATCGAGAGCGATCCGAAGCTCTTTTTCGGGCTCGGCGTCGTGGTGACGAGCTCGTGGATCGTCCAGAACCCGAACATCAGCGGGTATGTCGGCATCCAGGCCTACCTGCCGTCGAGGAGGATCACGATCGTCATCGACTGCACGAACGGCCCCACCACCGACGAGAACCACCACTGGGCCGCCGAGATGTTCGACCGCATCGGCGCGTACCTGGCGCCCCGCAAGGCGCCCACCCTCCCGCCGTAGCGAGCCGACGCGCTTAACCGCTAGGCCTCAAGCTATACGCAGATATGCCCGATTCTGTAGGCGTGGCGCCCTCCACCCTCGTAACCGCGCCCGCGCGCGCGAGTGCCGCGAACGGCGGCTTCCCCGAGCCCTGGGCCGGGGCGCCCGTTCAGCTCATCCGCGCCACGCACGATGCCTGCGGCGGGACGACGCTCGTTCGCCTGCCGCCGGAGGTGCCCACCCGCGCTGTGCGCGTGGTCGTCTGCGGGACCTGCCAGGAGAGCTTCGAGGTTCAAGGCGTCGAGGAGGTCGGCGCGCTCGCGCCGCAGTCGCGCCGCGCGCGCCCCAAGCCCACGCCGAAGCCGAAGAGCCGCTCGCTGCTCGAGGGGCGCTGGTCGCTGCTCGCCGTGCCGGTCGCGCTCGCGGGCGTGGTCGGCGGCCTGCTGCTGATCCAGGGCGGAGGCGGCTCGACCTCCACGATCGTCACCACCGGGCCGGCCGTCGCGGCGCCGGCGCCGGCGCAAAACCGCCGGCCGCCGCCCCCGCCGAGCCCTCGCCCAACGCGACCGTCGTGCGCGGCTCGAGCTATTCGGTCGCGCTCCCCGCCGGCTGGGTCCGCACCGAGGCCCCGAGCGGCGCCACCTTCGCGGCCCGGGCGGCCGACGGGACCGGCGACGCGACACTCTGGGTCCAGCGCGACCCGAGCCTCAGCTACACCGCCTTCGTCAAGCGATCGCTCGCCCGGCTCCGCCTGCTGGCCGGCAGCTCCCACGTCGTCGACCGCGTGCCGGGGCCAACCGCCGCAGGGCACCATCGTCCGGCTCGAGGCGGACGCCCCGCCGGGCAAGCCGGCCTACGACGTGACGCTGCGCATCGCCGGGCCGTACCGCTACTACCTCGCGACGACTCTGAAGCCCAACGCTTCGGCCCAGGGCCTGAACGGCGTCGAGCTCATCAACAACTCGCTCACCCCAACCGTCGGTGGAGGCTCGAAGCCGTGATGACGCGCAAGCGCTGGCTCGCCCTCCTGGTGGCCGCCCTCATCGTGCCGCTGCCCGCCTTCGCGGTCAGCGGCGGCTCGGCCAGCGCCTCGCTCGACGTGGCGGTCTCGAACGGCGGCTGCGGCATCGCGGGCGGCAGCTCCGTCGTCTGCCAGCTCCACGTTTCGTTCAACGCAATCGACGGCGCCTCGCGCTACACGGCGTCGGTGATCGCGCCGGACGGCAGCGTGGTCGACTACGGCGCGATCGGCACCGGCGGCGCGACCATCCCCGTCCCCTACGCGGGCGACGGCACGTACTCCGTCTCCGTCTCAGCCTGGGGCTCCAAGCCCAAGAACCGCCACGCGAAGCCGCTCGCCACCGACTCGAGCGGTCCGGTCGGGCACGTGCGCCACACGAGGGCCACGGTTGGGGCCTCGACCGGCACGCGCGACGCGGTCGGGCGCCGGGCGGACGCGAGGGCCTCGCAGGCGAGTGGCGCCCGCGCCGCGGGCGCCAATGCGTCCGGCGACGCCTCGGCCACGGTCGAGCCGGACGGACCGACCAGCACCGACACGCAGCAGGCCTGCGTGCCGATGACGCCGGCCGCACCGACGCCACAGCAATCCGGCTCGGGCTCCGGCTCGACCCGGCGACCACGACAACGACAACGACGGCGACGACGCCCGAGACCCCGCCACCGCCCACGTGCCCCGACGGCCAGCCGGTGCCGTCGAACGGCTGCTGTCCGAACCCCTGAGCGGCAAATGCCGCTGGAGCCTGACGGGTAGCGCCTGAGCGCTAGCATCCGCGCGTGGGCCTCTTCGACCGCCTCCGCGGACGCAAGCAGAGCGAGGACGCGCTCGCGCAGGCCCGCGCGGAGATGCCCGCGACCGAGCAGATGGCGTCTCCCGCGCCCGCCGCTCCGCCGGCGGGTGATCCCAGCCTCGGCGTGCCGCTGAACCAGTTCGGCACCCCCGCCGACGGCACCCAGGTCCCCGGCGGCCAGAACGTGCAGATACCGGGCATCGGCGACCTCGGCGCGCTCGTGGCGATGATCCAGCAGGCCGCGGCGCAGGGGAACCTCCACATCGACACGAAGAACCTCCAGATGGGCATGCAGGGGATGCCGGGGCAGCAGGGCACGCCCATGGCTGCGATGCCGATGCTCGACCTCCGGCAGGACCCGTCGCGCCGCCAGGTCGTCTTCGACATCCTCAAGAAGCACGGGTTTGACCCTCACGAGGGCCAGGCGATCCAGGTGACCGATCCGGCGATTCAGGCCGAGATCATGCAGGCGCTCCAGACGCACGCCCAATCACAGCAGCCGCCGCCCACCTCATGACCGCCACCGCCGCGGCCCTCGAGACCGCCGCCCGCGACTTCGTCGCCGGCGGCCCTCACAAGCTGCTGATCGACGGTGAGCTCACGGACGCCGCCGACGGTCGCACCTTCCCGACGATCGACCCGGCCACCGGCGAGGAGATCTGCGAGGTCGCCTTCGCGGGCACGGAGGATGTACGCCGCGCGGTCGAGGCGGCCCAGGCCGCGCTCGACGGCCCGCTTCGCAAGGTCAACGCGGCCAAGCGCTCGGGGCTCATCCACTCGCTCGCCGAGCTCGTCAAGGCCAACGGCGCCGAGCTGGCCGAGATCGAATCGATCGACAACGGCAAGCCGCTCGCCGCCGCGAAGGGCGACGTCGCCGCCACCGTCAACCACCTGCGCTACTACGCGGGCTGGCCGACGAAGATCGAGGGCGAGACGATCCCGGTCTCGGCCCGCGACGTGCTCTGCTACACGCTCCGCGAGCCGGTCGGCGTCTGCGCCCAGATCGTGCCCTGGAACTTCCCGCTGCTGATGGCGACGTGGAAGGTCGCCCCGGCCCTCGCCGCAGGCTGCTCGATCGTCCTGAAGCCGGCCGAGCAGACGCCGCTCTCGGCCCTGCGCCTGGGCGAGCTGGCGCTCGAGGCCGGATTCCCGAAGGGGACGCTCAACGTGCTGACCGGCGACGGGTCCACCGGGGCCGCCCTGGTCGAGGACCCCGGCGTCGCGAAGGTCGCGTTCACCGGGTCGACGGTGGTCGGCCGGGAGATCGGCGCCAAGTGCGGGCGTGACCTGAAGCGCGTGACGCTCGAGCTGGGCGGCAAGAGCCCGAACATCATCCTTCCCGACGCCGACCTCGAGAAGGCCGTGCCCGGCTCCTTCCAGGGCATCTACTTCAACTCGGGCCAGGCGTGCAACGCCGGCTCGCGCCTGTTCGTCCACTCCTCGGTCCACGACGAGGTGATCGAGCGGCTCGCCGAGTTCGCCGGCGACGCCAAGGTGGGCCCCGGGCTCGACCCCGACACGCAGTTCGGTCCCCTGGTCAGCGCGGAGCAGTACGACCGCGTCACGGGCTATATCGACTCGGGCCTCTCCGAGGGTGCAGAGGCGGTCGCGGGCGGCATGCCCGACGGCAACGGCGGCGGCTACTTCGTCTCCCCCACGCTCTTCACCGGCGTGCGCGACGACATGAAGATCGCCCGCGAGGAGATCTTCGGCCCCGTACTCGTCGCGATGCCCTTCGACGACCTCGAAGAGGTCGCCCGCCGCGCCAACGACACCGAGTACGGGCTCGCCGCGGGACTGTGGACCCGCGACATCTCCAACGCCCACAAGCTCGCGGGGATGCTCCAGGCCGGCAACGTCTACGTCAACACCTGGGGCGGCGGCGACCCGGCCGCCCCGTTCGGCGGCTACAAGGCGTCGGGCATCGGCCGCGAGAAGGGCCACGCGAACCTCGACGCCTACCTCGAGACCAAGACGGTCTGGACGCAGCTCTAGGAGCTAGGTCTCGGCCGCCTTGGCCGGCTGCACGGTCGGGATCTGCCGGCAGAAGACGAGCGCGACCAGGGCGAAGACGGCCAGCACCGCGAGCGCGGTCCGCAATCCGGTGATTCGGGCGGTCTCGTTCTCGTCGACGATGGCATTCGCGGCCCGCGGAGGCACATGGGCGTCGTCGAGCGCGGTCTGGAGCTGCGAGTCGGAGATGAACGGCGCGCCTCCGGCGAGCTGGGTCTGGGCCTGGGAGGTCACGCGATCCGGGACGGCGGGGTTGTTCTCGATGCCGGTCAGGAACGAGGCCGTCAGGGCGGAGATGATCAGAGCGCCTGCGAGCGCCGTGCCGACCGAGATGCCGAGGTTCGTGATCGTGTTCTGCAGCCCCCCGACCTCGCCGCTCTGCTCATCTGGAACCGCTCCGACGGTGACGGCCCCGAGCTGCGACGCAAGGGCGCCGATGCCGAGGCCCGCGAGCAGCATCGGCCAGGTCGTCACCTCGGCCCCCGCGCCGGTGTCGAGGAGCGCGATCAGCACTACCAGGGCAGCGAAGAGAGCGGCGAAGCCGATCCGCACCACGCGGCGCGGCGACGCGTCGGGGAACAGCTTCGGAACACCCGCGGCGGCCAGGATGAGCGTGATCGACAGCGGCAGGAGCCGCACGCCGGTGTCGATCGCCGAGAGGCCGAGCGCAACCGAGAGGAACAGCGGGACGGCGAAGAAGAGCCCGCCCTGCAGGAAGTACTGGAAGAAGAACGAGGTCAGCCCGCCGCGCAGCGCCGGTGTTCGCAGCATCGCTGGGTCGACCAGGGGATCCGAATGCCGCGCGAGCCGGCGATTCTGCCATTCGACGAACAGCCACAGGAACCCCCCGCCGCCGAGGATCAGCCAGATCACCGGCGAGAGGCCCAGCCACTCCGGTGCCCCGGGCTTCGGCGAAACGAGCCCCCAGGTCCCGGCCTTGAGGATGCCGAGGACGATCAGCCCGAGGCCGAGCGCCGAGAGGGCGGTCCCCACCAGGTCGAGCTGCACCTTCTCGTCGCGCGGCCCCTCGGCCATCCGGCGGGCGAGGAGGAGGATCGCCGCCACGACCACGACCTCGCCCGCGAACACGTAGCGCCACGAAGCGTAGGTCGTGCAGAGGCCACCGACTATCGGGCCGACCGCGACTGCGATCGCCGCCGCTGACGCGACCAGCCCGTAGGACTTCGGGCGCTCCGCGGGTCCGAAGTTGGAGGCGACCAGCGCGACGATCGCCGGCAGGATCAGGGCCGCCCCCAAACCCTCGAGACCCGACCACCCGATCAGCAGCACGCCCAGGTTCGGGGAGATGGCGGTGACGAACGACCCGCAGCCGTAGATGACGCAGCCGATCGCGAACGCGCGCTTGCGGCCGATGATCTGACCGATCTTGCCGCCGGTGATCATGAACGCCGCCATCACGAGCGTGTAGAGCGTGATCGCGGTCTGGATCCCGGTGATCGTCGTGCCCAGGTCGTCGGCGACGGTCGCCATCGACACGTTCATGACGGAGCTGTCGAGCATCATCAGGAACTGCCCGGCGCACAGCGTGAGGAGGACGATCCCGGCGGCGCCTGCGGTGCCGCTTCGCTGCTCGGTCACCCCGCGACCCTATATGGGCGCCCGGTAGCATCGAGCTCGATGGGCCTGTCCGACTTCTTCAGCCGCCGTCGGGCACGCGAGAGCGCGATCCCGCAGAGCGTGGTCGAGACCGGCGAGGCAGCAGCGACGCCAACCTCGGGCGTTACACCGGACTTCACAGCGGCCACGGCCGCTGCCGGAGGCCAGGGCAAGGTCACCGTCAACAGCCCGGCGATGATTCAGCTCCAGCAGCTCCAGACGCTGATGGCTCAGCACTCGGTCGACCTGACCAGCCAGCCCATCGAGGTGCGGCAGGCGGTGATCGCCGACCTCAACGCGGGCGGCGTCCCCGCCAAGCTCGGCCAGGGGATGAACGTCACCGATCCCGCGCAGATCGACACCGTCGTCAACGTCCTCATCAAGCACGGCCTCCTTCCGCCCGGCACCACGGTCGACGCCTCGTGAGCCGCGTCGGAGTCCTCGGCACGGGCACGGTCGGCCAAACCGTCGGCTCGAAGCTGACCGAGGTGGGCCACGAGGTGAAGATGGGGACGCGAAGCGAAGGCACCTATGCCGAGGTGGCTTCGTTCGGCGACATCGTCGTCAATGCCACATCGGGCTCCGCCTCGCTCGAGGCTCTCGACGCGGCGGGCGCCGAGAACCTCGCCGGCAAGACGTTGTGGGACATCGCCAACCCGCTCGACTTCAGCCAGGGCTTCCCGCCCACGCTCACGGTCGCCAACGACGACTCGCTCGCCGAGCAGATCCAGCATGCGCACCCGGACGCCAACGTGGTCAAGGCCCTCAACACGGTCACCGCGGCCCTGATGGTCGAGCCCGCCCTCCTCGGGGAGGAGTCCAACCTCTTCGTCTGCGGCAACGAGAAGTCGGCCAAGGCCGAGGTGATCGAGATCCTGGAGACCTTCGGCTGGCTTTCCGGCGACATCATCGACGTGGGCGACATCACGGCCGCCCGCGGCACCGAGGCCTACCTGCTGCTGTGGGTCCGCCTGATGGGCGCCCTCGACACGCCGACCTTCAACATCCGCGTGATCCGCCCCGAGGGCTGACCACCGGGCAGGCCTACGCGGCGGAGTTGGCCACCCATGCGGTGGTCAAGCCGGCCGCGTGAGTCCCAGCAGGGCCCGGAGCTCCGACTCGAGCTCGTCGCCATCTCGCCTGATGCGCCGGTCAGTCACGCGAATGATCCGGACCCCGTTCGACTGGAGCCATGTGTCTCGGCGCCGATCGGCCTCGAAGGCGTCGCGGTCGCGGCGAAACTCCCAGCTGTCGAGCTCCACGACGAGGCACTCGGCGCGCCACAGGCAGTCGACGATGAAATCGCCGAGCGGAGCGTTCACCTCCGGGATTGGCAGGCCATGGGCGTCGCAGAAGCGGACGAAGCGGCGCTCGAGGCCTGGATTTGCGGCTCCGAGGGGGAGGCGCTGGTGGCCGAGGAGCCTTCGAAGAACCCCCGTGCCGCGACGCGAGCCGGCCGTGCTCAGGCACGGAGAAAGGGCGGCTCGGTCGAGAAGTCGTTTCGCGTCGGCGGCGGATCGTGAACCCGCGGCGCCGCGCGCTCGAGCCGCTGGCGGTTGTCACTTCGATCGGAGCGCCGGGGATGGGTGCGAGGTTCCAGAGCGCGGCGGCGCTTCGGTGGCTCAACCCCGCCTGACCGCCAAGCGCCAGGACGGCCGACATCCAGCGGCCGCGCTGGGTGACGGTCGGGGTCCCGACCGCGTAGACGCCCCGCGGAACCGTCCGCCGCGGTGCCAAAAACGCGCGCGACCGTGCGCCAATATTGAGTGCCGGGGGAGGGATTCGAACCCTCATGCCCTTGCGGGCGGCCGATCTTAAATCGGCTGCGTCTGAGCCAATTCCGCCACCCCGGCGGGGATCGCGCCGGACAGTAGCGCGAGCACGAGGACTTGATTCGCAACTAAGGCCCGGGTACGGTGTTCCTCTAGGTAACGGGATGGAGGCCTCCACCCTCAGTCACGCAAGCCGAAGCGGGTTGCTTGCCCGGCGCTCGCCGCTGCTCCGGCTTCAGGGCGACGACAAGCTCGTCGGGCTGATCCGCGAACATCACGATCGGGCGTTCGAGGTGCTGTTGGATCGCTACCAATCGCGCCTGCTCGCGTTCTGCCGCGGGATGCTGTCCTCGTCCGAGGACGCCGAGGACGTGCTGCAGGAGGTGTTCGTCAACGCGCACGCGGCGATGCTGGCCGACTCGCGGCCGATCAACGTGCGGCCCTGGCTCTACAGGATCGCGCGGAACCGGTGCCTCAACCACCTCCGCAAGCCGGTGCCGGAGGGGCAGGACTCGATGGACGTCCACGAGTCCTGCCGCGCGGGCACGCTCGAGCGCGTGCAGCGGCGCGAGGAGCTGCGGGCGATCTTCGCCGACGTTGGCGAGCTGCCAGAGACACAGCGGACGGCGATCGTGCTGCGCGAGATCGACGACCTCTCCTACGAGGAGATCGCCGAGGCGATGGACACGACGCTGCCGGCGGTGAAGTCGCTCCTGGTGCGGGCGCGGATGTCGCTCGCGGAGGCGAGCGAGTCGCGCGTGCTCGACTGCAACGACGTCCGGCTCCAGCTCGCCGAGGCGGCCGAGGGGCTCTGCAAGCTCGACGGCGCGTCCCGGCATCACGTTCGCAAGTGCGAGGGCTGCGGCCGCTACCGCTCCGAGCTTCGCTCCAGCACGAAGGCGCTCGCGGCGCTATCGCCCGTGTTCCCGCTCCTGGCGCTCAAGACGTTGATCGCCGGAAAGCTCTTCGGCGGCTCGAGCTCTGGCGGCGCCGCCGGCTCCGCCGGGTCGGCGGGCGGTGCGGGCGCGACCGGAGCGGGCACGACGGGCGTCGGTGCCGGCGCGGGCGCCACGGGCGCCGGCGCCGTCGGCGGTGCTGCGGCCGGAACCTCGGGGGCGGCGATCGGCGCCGGCGCGGCGGGTGGTGGCCTGGCCGGCAGCGGGATCGGCACGGGCCTCGCGGGCGGGGCGCTCGGCGCGGTCGGCGCCAAGGCGGCCACGGGCCTTGCGACCGCGGCGCTGATCACGGCCGGCGCAGTCGGTGTCCAGAACATCACGAGCAAGAGCGATTCGCGGAGCGCTCCGACCGCCTCGTCGGCCACGGCGCGGGTTTCCGAGTATCACCCCGCCGCGGGGCATCGCGCGATCTCGAGCCACGCAACCGGCGGCGCCAGCGCGCCGGCGACCTCCGCCGCCGGCGCCGCCACGCAGGACCCGCCGGCGGCGACCGACGCTGCACCAAAGGGCGGCGCGCCACCCGCCGACACTCCGCCAACCGGTTCGACCACCGGCGATCCGAACGCCATACCGCCGCCGCCCCACGGCGCCACCGGCGGGGCCGTCGACGGATCGGGGGGCGACCCCGACGCCAGCGGCCAGTCGGGCGACCCGCCTCCCGTCTACGGCGGACCCACTCCGGACCCGCCGCCGGTGGTGACGCCGCCGCCTCCTGCCCCCGCGCCGCCGCCTCCGCCCGTGTTCGGGCCGCCGCCGCCCGAGCCGCCGCCCCCGCCGGACCTGCCGCCTCCAGGAAACGGCCCACCGCCGACGACGAACGCGCCGTAGGGCTCAGCCGCTGGGCACCCGTGCCACGGCGCGCGTTCCACCGCCGCCCGGGCCGGCCTTGAGCATCAGCGAACCGCCCGCCTTCTCGGCCCTGTAGGCGGCCGAGGCAAGGCCGATGTGTCCCTCGTGCAGCGCGGACTCGCGGCGGCTGGGGTCGATGCCGACGCCGTCGTCGACGATCTCCAGCACCAGCTCGGGCTCGCGCAGGTCCACCGTCACCGAGACCCGCGAGGCCTGGGCGTGCTTGGCAGCGTTCGTCAGCAGCTCGCGGGCGACGGCGAGAATGAGCTCGTCCTGGCGCTCGGTGGCGGCAGGGTCTACCCGAAGCGTGTACTCGAAGCCGCCCTGGCGGGCGACGCGGCGCGCCACGGCGGAAAGCGCCGCCTCGAGCCCGCCCGCCGCCAGCGTCACCGGGTGAAGGGATCCCACCGCTTCGCGCAGGTCGACGATGGAGCGCGAGACCACCTCGTGGGCCCGGGTCACGCCGACGCGGCCTGGGGCCGCCTCCATCAACTCCTGGTTGGCGGCGAGGAGGCTCTGGAGCGCCTCGTCGTGGAGCAGCTGGGCCGTCTGGCGGCGGATCTCCTCGTCGGCGTCGAGCACCGAGCCGACGAGCGCCTCGAGGTCGGCCTGCCGGGCACGGGAGCGCGAGAGCGCAATTGCGAGGTAGGCGCAGAGCGCCGCCAGGATGACGACGGCGATCGCGAGGGCGATGACCACTATCTGTGGCGCCGGCCCCGCGCCGCCTATTCGACGAGCCCGCGGCGCATCCCCTCGGCCACGGCCGCGGCCCTGTCGGAGACGCCGAGCTTCTCGTAGAGCGTGTGCAGGTGGGTCTTCACGGTCGCGGGGCTGAGATTGATCTCGGCGCCGATCTGCGGCGCCGTCAGGCCCTCTGCGACCAGGCGCAGGACCTGGTGCTCGCGGTCCGTCAGCGCCGGGGCGCCGTCGGTCCTTCCGCGATTGCGGACCGCGCTCTGAAGGCCCTCCTGCACCTCGCTTGCGAACGCCGTGCCGCCACGCGCGACGGCGGCGATGGCGTCGCAGATCTCCTGCCGCGAGGCCTCCTTCGAGAGGTAGCCGCTGGCGCCCTCGGCGACGGTCCTGTAGGCGAGGTCGGGCTCCATGAACGCGGAGAGGAAGAGAACCGCGGCGTTCAGGCCATCGCGCCGGATCGCTCCGAGGACCTGGGTGCCGTCGAGCCCCGGCATCCGGATGTCGAGCACCGCCACGTCGGGGTCGACGCGCTTGATCTCCTCGAGCGCCTCACGGCCGTCGGCTGCCTCGCCCACGAGCTCGAGGTCGGGGCGCTCGTTCACCGCCCGGACGATCCCCTCTCGATAGATCGGATGGTCGTCGGCAACCAGAACGCGTACGCGCGGATCCCTCGTGCTCATAACCTGCGGCCGAGTCTACGCGGCAATACCTGCACCTAGGGTCTCAGGTCGGAGCCATCCTTGACTCCGACCTGAGACGACTAGGTACGGGATAGGTCGCCCGTAACGGCCGAGGAGGGATATATGACCTCGACCCGGGCTTCCAGGACGCCGCAAAGGGCTTCGAGGGACGTGCCGCGCACCGCATAGGCATCCAGCCGGCGGCCTAGCGCGACGTAGGGAATCGACATCCGCTGTTCTCCCATGTGGTCCCCCTCCACCCCCCACGGCTCGGGGGGTAGGGATGGCTGAAGACTGCCCGAACTGGCACACCGGTACATCAGCCAGGCGGCCAAATTCCTGAATGATTCTCAGTCGGCCGATCGGATGGGATGCACCCCACCGATCGATTGAGCCTCAGGCGAGGCCGATGACCTTGAGGCGACGGGCGAGGGCCTGGGCCGCGAAGTCGTGCGTCTCCTCGCGGTTGGCGCCGAAGATCTCCGAATCCTCCTCCTCGGGCCACGGCGGGTCGAGCACCTGGTCCGCCACCGGGAGCGACTCGGCCATGGTGCGCTGGATGGCCGCGCGGTAGCGGTCGTCCGCGGCCGCCATGTCGGTCAGGAAGCGCACACCGAAGGCGATGTGGCGATGCTCGTCGCGGGCGACGTTCGAGAAGCCCTCGACGAAGCCCGGAAGCGTGCCCACGCTCGTGTTGTATTCGATGATGTAGTGCTGCCCGGTGAGAGCCAGGGCCCCCTCGATGATCATGTGGTAGAGGGTCACCGCCTCGACGAGCGTCTCGGTGTCCTCGGGCTCGGCGGCCAGGCGGTCAACCTTGCCGGTGAGCATCTCGTCGAAGAGCCGGGTGAAGGAGTCGGTGAGGTTCTCCTCGGTTGCCCGTAGGCGGTCGGCGACGCCGTCCGTGCCGTCGAGCACGCCGACCTCGGCGAAGAACCGGTTGAAGAACTGCACGTGGCGAGCCTCGTCGGCGATCTGCGTCGAGAGGAAGATCCGCTGCTCCTCGGACGGGCAGGCGCGCATGATGGGCCCGAGCTCATCGGTGACCCGCTGCTCGCCGGTGAAGAACGCCGACAGGCCGAAGAGGCGCTGGACCTTCTCGTCGTCGGGGATGCGCTCGTGCCAGTCGATGCGGTCCTGGCTGAAGTCGATGTCCTGGGTGGCCCACTGCTGGCGCTCCCAGAGCTCGTAGAGCTGGACGTAGCTCAGAAGGTTGGCCTTGCCGCGGTCTGCTGACGCCTCGAGCGCGGGATCCGAGGTGGCGAGGAAGTCCTCGCGTTCGGCGATCGAAGTGAGCGTCTCCACGTGCCCGCAGCGTACTAAAGGGGGTCTGGCCGCCGGTCGATATAGGGGCCAGAACGAGGTGAGGACGATCAGATGTCAGGCCCAAGCATCCACAACTATGCCCACGGCTTTGTCAGCTACGACGCCGCTCGCCGACGCGTCTGGATAGGTAGCCAGCGACTTCATCATGGCTTGACCGGCGCCTTGCTTGCGGGCGCCGGTTTCGCCTTGATGGCACACGACTGGCGGGACCGCTCGGCCTGGTTCCAGCGCGGCCCCCAGGCCTCCTAGACCGAGTGGGTCTCCCCCGGGTCGAGCACCACGCACTCCGCCGAGGTCTGCGACTCCACGTCTGACTTGAACGCCTCCGCGTCGGTCTCGATCGGCGGGAAGGTGTTGTAGTGCATCGGGATCACGAGCTTCGGGGCGATCATGTCGACCGCCACCACGGCGTCGTGGCGGTCCATCGTGTAGTGGCCGCCGATCGGCACCAGCGCCACGTCGACGGGGGTGCGGTCGGCGATCAGCCTCATGTCGCTGAACAGGCAGGTGTCGCCGAGGTGGTAGAAGGTCGTGCCGCCCACGTTCACGACCCAGCCGGCGGCCTGGCCGATCACGACGCCGGTCTCGGCGCTGAAGGGGTCATCGCCCTTGCCGGGGGCCGTGCTCGTGTGGAGCGCCTGCACGAGCTTCGCCCAGCCGCCGTCGAAGGTGACCGTGCCGCCGAGGTTGGGGTCCGAGGTCTCCTCGACGCCGAGCGCGTCGAACCAGTGCGCGAGCTCGACGATGGCGGCGACGGGAGCGCCGGCACGGATCGCGATACCGGCGGCGTCGGCGACGTGGTCGGCGTGGCCGTGGGTTACGAGGATCTGCGTCGGGTCCTCCAGCTCGTCGGCTGTGACGGGCGAGATCGGGTTGTTGGGCTTCAGGAAGGGGTCGATCAGCACGCGAGTCGAGCCGTCGGTGAGCTCGAAGCAGGACTGGCCGAGGAAGCGGACGTCGGTCATTCGGGTGTCTCCTTGGTCGTCGTGTCGTCAGCGCCGGCGCGCAGCTCGGTCGCGAGCGCCCATCCTATGGCTACCCCGACGAGCATCCCCATCCTCGTCTCCTCCGCCAGAAGGGTCTGGACGGCGGTGATTCGCGCCGCGTCATCGCCCGGCGCCGTCGCCGCCTTGCGGACCTCGTCGTCGTGCGACTCCTCGAACCAGCCGCCGTCGGCGAGCGCCTCGGCGAGGATGCTCTGGAGCTGCGGGGCGGCACGGGCGACGACGGATTCCGCCTCACGGAAGCGCGCGCGATCCGAAAGGGCCTGGACGGCGGCCTCGATCTCCTCGTCGGAGTAGGGAATCTCACGCGGTGGCTTCGCCACCTACGTGCCTCTTTCGGTGCTAAAGCACCTCATGACCCACCCGCCGCTCCCACATCTGGATCGCGCCGAAGCTCTCGTAGCCCAGGCGGTCGTAGACGGGACGGCCGAGCGGCGAGGCCTGGAGGCTCGACGTCCTCAGCCCGCGTTCGGCCGCGGCGGCGAGGGCGACGCGGCAGAGGCGGCGGGCGAGGCCCGCGCCCCGGTGGGCCGGGTCGGTGGCGACCATCGCCAGCAGGCAGTCGTCCTCGACGTCCAGCGTGGCGGCGACGCAGGCGAGCTCGCCATCGACGCGGGCGCGGAACAAGCGCAGGCGGTCCGGCTCGGGGTTCCGCGTGAACGCACCGGCGAAGCCACCGCCCTCCCAGCCGTAGGCGAGGTCGTTGAGCCGCCCCATCTCCGCGGGGGTCGCCTCGTCGTCCCAGTCGAGCCCGGCCTCCTCGGCTCCCGGCTCGGCGAGGTCGGCAAGCTCGATCGCCATCGCGGTCGGCGTCGCGTCGAGGTGATGACCCGCCTCGGAGAGGATCCGCGCCGCGCGCGTCTCGCCCTCGGGCACCCAGACCGTCCACGCCTCGATCCCCTCGTGGCGGTACTCGGTGGCGAGCGGGTCGAGCGCGGCCGAAAGGTCCTCGGCGCGCTCGTAGACGACCGCAGTTGGGGAACGAGCGGGTCGGGCAGGCGGGCACGGAGCACGGCGATCACGCCTGGGAACTCGTGCAGGCGGGAGCCGTCACCGGCGCGGGCGATGACGCGGTAGAACGCCTCGAGGCCGCGCCGCTGAAGCTCGATGGCCTACCCGTGCTCCATCCGCGTCCTCAGCGCCGAAGCGCGATCGTGATCCCGTCGGCGACGCCGAGCATCACCGACTCGACCCGCTCGTCGGCGGTGATCATCTCGTTGGTGCGAAGGATCGCCTCGAGCGAGGGGCTCCGCTCAGAGGAGCCCACGTGCGGGCGCATCGGGTCGGTCCCGTCGAGCGCCTCCGCGACCTCGCCGCCGTAGAGCACGTTGTCGACGATCGCGATTCCGCCGGGGCGCAGGAGCTCGACCACCGCCTCCCAGTAGTCGGGGTAGCTCGTCTTGTCGGCGTCGATGAAGGCGAAGTCGAAGGGCTCGCCGCCGCGGAGCTCGGCGAGGGTGTCGAGGGCGGGGCCGAGCCGCAGGTCGATGCGGTCGGCGAGCCCCGCCTCCTCCCAGTACCGGCGGGCGATGGCGGTCCACTCCTCGCTCACGTCGCAGGCGATGAGCTCCCCGTCGTCGGGAGGGCGCGGGCCACGCAGATGGCCGAGTAGCCGGTGAACGTGCCGAGCTCGAGGGCCCGGCGCGCGCCGATCGCGCGGGCGAGCAGCCCCATGAGGGCGCCCTGCTCCGGCGCGATCTGCATGATCGCGACGTCGGTGGCCTCCTCGGTCTCGGCGGCGAGACGGTCGAGCAGGTCGTCCGGCGGGCCCGAGTGGGCGACGAGGTAGTCGTGGAGCGCCGGCGTGAGCGCGGTGAACTTGTCGGGCACGGCGCCGAAGGCTATTGGGCGCGAAGCAGCCGGCGGATCGTCGCCGCCACCCCCGCCGGATCGTCCCGCACCCGCCGCCACGTGAAGCGCACGACCCGGTAGCCGATGAGCGCGAGCTCCGCGTCGCGGGCCCGGTCGGCCTCGAAGGCCGCGCGGTCGCGGTGGTGCTCGAAGGAGTCGGCCTCGACGATGAGGCGCTGGACTCGCCAGAGGAAGTCAACGAGGAAGGGTCCGACTCGGGCGTTCACCTCCGGCTTCGGCAGGCGGTGGCGGCGGCAGAGGGCGAGCATCCGGCGCTCGAAGCGGCTTCGGGTCGGCTCGGTCGATGTGAGCGCGCCGATCGGCAGCGAGAGGACTCGGGCTCGGTCGATCGCGTCCTCCCAGGCGTCGAGCGGCAGGACGCGGCGCAGGTCGGCGAGGGTGCGGGCTGGGTTCGTGACCGGGATCTCGTCGCGGATGGTCGACTGCTTGCGGGTCAGCGTGCTCGAGCGGTGGAGGTGGATGCCCCGACGCTGACCTTTGCCCGGGTGCCCGAGACCGTGACCTCGACCGGGCCGGGGTGGGCAGCTAGGGGGAGGAGCTTCCAAAGCTGGGCCGCGCTTTGGTGGCTCAGGGCCGCCTTGGGGCCGCAGGCCTTGACCGCCGCTATCCAGATGCCCTGCTGGGTGAGCCTTGCGTGGCCCACTGCGTAGACGCCCTGGTGGATGCGGTGCAGCCGCCCGGCGGCGCGACGGCGGTCGATCGCGCTTCGCGGGTGAGCCCGCAGGCGATGAGCTCGTCGACGTCGTACAGACCGCGTGCTGGCGAGCTGCGAGCTGCGGCGAGCAGACGATCGGGGCCGCCTTTGTCGCCTTTTGGGCGCATACCACCCATAAGGCGACAAGGCCGACTGTCTTCGCCCCTCGGCCGGCCTACCGCCCTTCCACAATCTGACCAGCCGCGGGGCGAGCACGGCGGGGCGACCGTGGCGGGGCTGCGGCCGGGGGCCCGCCGAGCGGCGCGCTACTCCGCCGGCGCCACGACCCGCGCCGCGAGCGCGCCCGCGAGCAGGCCGACCGCGCCGCCCACCACGCCCGCCCATGGCGACGCCAGGTCCTCGAAGACCGGCAGCAGGAGCACCACGCAGGACGCGACGACGACGCCGATCTGGTCGAAGGTCTCGCCGGGGTCGCGCAGGCACTCGGCGCGGCGGAGCATCGCCCAGGCGGCGATCGCGCCCGAGCGCGACCCCGTTGCCGCCGGCGACTGACCAGCACGCCGTCGGAGAGCGCGTTGTCGATGCCCACCGCGGCGAGCATTCCGAGCGACCCGCACGCGACGTAGAGGAGAGCGGTCAGCGGCACGCCGATGCGCCGCTCGACGCCGGAGCCGAAGATCGCGAGCGCCAAGCAGACGACGAACAGGTATCCGAGGTGCTCGTAGACGAACGGGCGCGGTGAGATAGCGCCAGGCATCGGCGAACTCGGACTGGCCGAGGAAGACGCCGTGGCCGATCGCGCCGACGTCGAAGATCGTGTAGCCGCCCGCCCGCTGGACCACGACCAGGACCGCCGGCGCGGCGATTGCCACGATCGTCGCGTAGGGGCGGTCCGCGGCGAGGGCGAGCCGCGGCCGCGAGCGGCCGCGGCTGGCGCGGCGCTCGCGCAGAGCCCGCTTCCGCCGCTCCCGCAGCGACTCCTGGGGACGAAGCTCGTCCCCCTCCCCGCGCTCGAGCTTCGGCGCCCTCCGCCGCAGCCGTGCCCCGCAGTAGGGGCATTCGGTGACGTACGGGCTCACCTCGGAGCCGCAGCTGCGGCATACGACGCTGAGCTCCGGCGTGCTCACCCAACCGAGGATAACCCCGGCGCGGGGTGTGCGACGCTTATGGGAGTGGGGCTCACACGCGGTATCGCTGCATGCCTTCCTGGGGCGTTGCTGGCAATCGCCGGAACCGCGCTGGCCGCGAGCGCAGGGACGCAGCGCGTGAGCGTGACGCCCAGCGGCGGGGAGACGAACCAGCCGAGCTACAGCCCCGCTGTGTCGGCCGACGGCAGGTTCGTCGCCTACTTCTCGTCGGCGACGAACATCATTCCGGGCGTTGGCGGCGGCCACAACCAGTCCGACGTCTACCTCTACGACAGGCAGACCGGCACCACTCGGCTCGTGAGCGAGAGCTCGGCCGGCGTTGCGGGCGACGGGTACTCCTACGAGCCGGCTATCTCGGCCAACGGCCGCTACGTCGCATTCAGCTCGCAGGCGCACAACCTCGTGCCGGACGACCGAAACCGCAGCGAGGCCGTCTACTGGCACGACATGAAGACGGGCAAGACCCACCGCGTCGACGTCAACTCGAAGGGCAAGCAGGCGAACGGCGACAGCGCCAGCCCGTCGATCTCGAACGACGGCGACGTCCTGACCTTCAGCTCCAGCGCCACGAACCTCACGCCGGCCAAGCCGAAGGCGAGCCGCAACGAGTACGTGCACGACATGAAGACGGGCAGGACGGTTCAGGTCAACGTCAGCCCCACCGGCAAGCCCGGCAACGGCGAGTGCCACAAGCCCTCCGTGTCGGCGAACGGGAGGCTGATCGCGTTTGCCTCGCGCGGCACGAACCTCGTCAAGGGCCGGAGCACCGGTTGGCAGATCTTCGTCCGCGACCTGATGACGAAAAAGACCGTCGTGGCCAGCCTGAGCTCGTCGGGGCGGGTGGGCGACGGCCTCAGCTCGCACCCGGTCATCTCGGGCGACGGGCGGTACGTCGCCTTCGAGTCCAAGGCGACGAACCTCGTCAAGGGAGACACGAATAACGCGCTTCGACGTCTTCCTCCGCGACCTGACCAAGGGCAGGACGACGCGGGTCAGCGTCACGGCGTGACGGGGGTCAGGCGAACAGGCTGAAGCCGTGACGCGGCGATCTCGAACCACGGCGGCTACGTGGCCTACTGGTTCCGCGACGCGACGAACATTACGCCCGGCCAGGTAGGCAACTCACACGTCTTCCTGTACTCCGGGCGCGGCGGCGCCCGCCACCCAGGAGGTCGACCTGAACGATGCCGGGACCAGCGCCGACGCCGGGTCGTCGCTGCCCGCCGATATCCGCGCGACGGACGCTTCGTCGCCTTCGACTCCCGCGCCACGAACCTTGTCCCAGATCAGGCGACTCAGCGACGGACATCTACACCCGCGGCCCGCTTCGCTAGCGGCGGCGCCGCCTAGGCCCGGCTCGCCTCGACGATCTGGCGCATGAGCTGGACGAGGTCGCCCTCGCGCTCCCAGATCTCGGTCTGGCGGTGCGAGCCGGTGCCCTCCTCGACGAGGTCGCGGACGCCCTCCAGCTCCGCCTCGCAGCCGAGCTCGACGCGTGGTCGCGAAGCTCGTCGAGCAGGCCGAGCGCCATCTCCGGGGCCGGTCTGCGCTCGCGATGCAGGAAGTCGACGAGCTCGCCGTCGAGCCCGCGGAGGGCCGCGCGGACCTTGTTGTCGTCGATGAGCTCGGTGGGAAAGTCGACGCTCGGGCTGCCGTCGTCGAACTGGGCGCTGAAGGCGTGCGCGAGCGACGCGGTGAGGGCGGTGAGCGCGACCGTGTAATCGACCCTCGTCTGCTGGTCGAAGATGCGCGTCTCGACGGTCCCGAACTTGGGATGCGGACGGACGTCCCACCATAGGTAGGTGTAGTCCTCGATCGCGCCCGGCGCGCATCATCAGCTCGACCCGGTCGGTGTAGGTCTCCCAGTCGCCGTAGTGCGGGGGCACGCCGCAGCGGGGGAAGGCGCGGAAGACGGGCGTCCGCGCGGACGCCAGCCCCGTCGGCCACCCGCGCCAGAACGGGGAGTTCGCCGACAGCGCGAGCAGAAGCGGCAGGAACAGGCGGATGCCGTCGGCGACGTAGATCGCCCGGTCGGCGCCCTCGATCGCCACGTGGACGTGGGTGCCGAAGATCAGCTCGCGCCGCGCGATGTAGCCGAGCTCGTGGATCAGCTCCCGGTAGCGGGGGCGCTCGACCACCTCCTGCTCCTCCCAGCGGGCGAACGGGTGGGTGCCGGACGCGCCCACGCAGAGGCCGAGGTCGTCGGCGATGCTCGCAACGGTGCGCCGAAGCGCGCGGAGCTCCTCGCCGGCCTCGCTGACGCTCGTCGCGCGGCTTCGTCGCGATCTCGAGCACCGACTGGAGCAGCTCGGGCTTCACCTGGCCCTCGAGCTCGTCGGGGAGCACGTCGAGCACGCGCTCGATCTCCTGGGTCAGGCCGAGGCCGTCGGCGTCCAGGAGCATCAGCTCCTCCTCGACGCCGATCGTGAACGGCGGGCCGTTGAACTGGTGGTCCATGACTGGGTAGTTTCCGCGGACTCAGCCGGCTCGGCCAGCGGGTAACTTACGAGGCGATATGGAGATCAAGACAGCCACCGAGCAAAAGTCCCTTCTCGCGACACTATCCCCCGGCAAGCGGACCCGTCTACGGCGCCTGCTGTTCGAGTTCGGCCCGGGCAACGGCACCCTGCTCCTCTTACCCATCGACCAGGGAATCGAGCACGGCCCGCGAGACTTCTTCCCCAACCCGGCGTCGAAGGACCCCGAGTACCAGTTCCACCTCGCAGCCGAGGCCGGCTACTCCGCGATCGCCTGCCAGATCGGCCTCGCGACCAAGTACTACCCCGACTACGCGGGCCAGGTCCCGCTGCTCCTGAAGATCAACGCCAAGACCGATGTCCCGTCGTCGGACAACGCCCTCTCGACGACCAACGCCTCGGTCGAGGACGCCGTCCGGCTCGGCGCCGACGCCGTCGGCTACACCCTCTATGTCGGCTCGCCGCGCCAAGACGCCGACCTCCACCAGCTCAAGGGCGTCCGCGAGGACTGCGACCGCTACGGCATGCCGCTCGTGATCTGGGCCTACCCGCGCGGGTCGGCGATCGACAAGAAGGGCGGCCACGTCTCCTTCTACGCCATCGACTACGCCGCGCGCCTGGCCATGGAGATGGGCGCCGACGTGGTGAAGCTCAACCTGCCGAAGATCGACCCGGAGAAGGACAAGGACGCTCCCGCGCCCTACAACGACCTGGACATCACCCAGGAGGACGCGGTGCGCCAGGTCGTCGAGTCGGCCGGCCGCTCGCTGGTCGTGCTCTCGGGCGGCTCGAAGATCGACGACGACCCGCTCCTCGAGCAGACCCGCTTCATCATGGAGGCCGGCGGCTCAGGCGTGATCTACGGCCGCAACGTCTGGCAGCGCTCCCACAAGGACGCCGTCGAGATCATCGATCAGATCAAGGAGATCATGCTCTCGAACGTCTCGCGCATCCCCTAGCGCGCCCGCCGCGCCCCTAGGGGTGCTGGTGGTCTCGGCCGGGGCCGCCGCGCAGCGTGTCCCTGCCCGGACCGCCGAAGAGCTTGTCCCTGCCCTTGCCGCCGAGGATCTTGTCCTTGCCCTTGCCGCCGCGCAGGATGTCGTTGCCGCCGCCGCCGCAGATCAGGTCGTTGCCCCCGCGGCCGTTGATCTTGTCATCGCCGCCGAGGCCGGCGATCACGTCGCGACCGTTGGTCCCCTTCAGCTTGTCCGGGCCGGCGGTCCCGACCTTTGTCGCCGTGACGCCGTCGCACTTGATCTTCACCAGAGGTGGCCCGGTGGGGTCGCCCTTGACGCGGGCGACCACGAAGTCTGAGGTCGTGGCGTTGGCGCCGCTCAGGAGGATCCTGCCGTCGGCCTGGAGCGCGACGCTGCCGCCCAAGGCGGTGCCGTCGAACTCGCGACCGCGCTTCCGCCGTTGCCGAAGCCCGTGTCGAGGGAGCCGTCGGCGTTCAGTCGCGCGGCGAGAAGGCCGTCGTCGTTCTCCCCGCCGACGACGATCTTGCCGTTTCGCTGGATCACGACCCCCCTTGCCGCCTCGTCGCCTCCGAGGTCGACCGCCGCGACACTGTCGTTGCCGAAGGTGTGGTCGGGCGCTCCGTTCTGGTCCAGGCGGGCGACCGCGAAGTCGTTCTGCGCCGGCGTCGTCGTCTGCGACCCGACGAGGACGATTCCGAGGCCAGGCTGAATCGCGACGCCGAAGGCCCCGAAGCTGCCCGGCGGGACGGACGGGGTGGCCTCACCGAATTGGCCGAAGGATGTGTCGACGCTGCCGTCGGCGTCGAAGCGAACGGCGTGCATCCCGTTCGGAACGGCGGGGCCGGCGGGCGCACCGGCGACGATGATCTTGCCGTCGGCCTCCATCGCGACGCCAAAGCCCTCGCGGCCGTCGGAGCCGAACGTGGCCGTCGTCTTGCCGTCGGAGCTGAACGAAGTGTCGGGAGTCCCGTCGGCGTTGAAGCGAGCGACCGCGTAATTCGCGCTGGGGATCGTCCCGTCGTCGATCTCGCCGGCGGCGACGATCTTGCCGTCGCCCTGGATCGCCAGGGCGTTGATCTCCTGGTTCTTCGGCGTCCCGAAGTCGACCGTGGTGAAGCCGTTGTTGAACGACGTGTCGAGGCTTCCGTCCGCGTTGAGGCGGTCGATCTCGAACTCCTCCTTGGGGCTCGTGCTGACGCGCTGTGCGAAACCGCCGATGACGATCTTGCCGTCGGGCTGCACCGCCACCGCACGCCCGGAGGAGAGGTTGAAGCCGTGGCTGATGACCTTCAGCCCGCCGGTGCCGAAGCCCGAATCGAGCGAGCCATCCTCGTTGAGCCGGGCCACGGCGATCCCGCCGAGGACGGCCCCGCCGCGCTTTGCGGGGACATTGCTCGTCTGCCCGACGACGACCGAACCGCCATCCGGGGTGACGGCGACACTCGCAAGCGAACCGGAGAACTCGTTGCCGCCGAAGTCGATGGTTGCCTTGCCGTCGCCGCTGAACGTTGTGTCGAGGTCACCCGGCGCGGCCAGGGCTACGCCGGTCGAGAGCGCGAGCCCCGCGATCAGTGCCCCGAGGACGCATCGAAGACGAGTGTCGGAAATCAGCAACGCCAATCCTCCCAGCCAGCGCGACGCTCCCAGCGTCGCGGATATGTTCCCGCCGCCTACCGGCAGATCGCGCAGATTCTAAGCGCGCGCGGCCTCGCCAGCGGGGCCTCGAGGAACGAGGCCGCGCCCGGGCGGTGCTGCACCTGGAAGGCGCCGTCCACGAGGTTGGCGCGAAACGCACCCATACGGTGCATTTCGCGCCTCACCGCGTGGGTGCGCCATTCGGCGCGAATCGCGAGTCACGCGCGCGTGATCACCCCCGACACTGGGATGATGCGACCACTACTCGCTCTCCTCCCGCTAGCTGCCCTCGTGGGCGCTGCCGGCTGCGGCGGCTCAGGGGGTGACGGCGTCGACGCCGAGTCGCTCCCGCAGGCAGTGAAGGCGCAGGTGATCCGCGCCGTCGACGGGGACACCGCGCTCGTCCGACTCGACGGGGCCACCGAGTACGTGCGCTACATCGGGATCGACACGCCCGAGACGGTTAAGCCCGGCACGCCCGTGCAGTGCGGTGGACCGCGGGCAAGCGCGTTCGATCACAAGCTCGTCGACGGGCACACCATCCGGCTCGTATTCGACAGCGAACGCCGAGACGACTACGGGCGCCTCCTCGCCTACGTCCACGTGGGCGGGCGGTTCGTCAACGCGGCGCTCGTGCGCGGCGGCTACGCGCGGCCGTATCCGTTTCCGCCAAATACGAGCCATGCTCGGCTCTTCGCGCGCCTGGCCGACGAGGCCGGGCGACGTGGCGTCGGGTTGTGGGGCCATTGCTAGGGTTTGCTAACGATGAAGATGCAGCAGACCATCTCGGACTTCGAGCTCGCCTTCGAGGAGGAGGCCGCGCTCGAGCGGAAGCGCCGCAAGCAGCTGCGTCACCGTGCGGCGGCGCGGTCACGGGCGCGCACGATGAGCTCGAACGAGCAGAAAGGGAAGGTCCGCTTCGGCGTCCTCTTCCTCGCGCTCGCGGCCACCGTCGTGGTCGTCGTCGTCGTCATGTTCGAGATGCTCGCCTGGCTCATCGGCTAGGCGAGCGTCCCGGCGAGCAATCGTCGTCTAGTCGCCCTCTGCGAGGGTGCCGAGCGCTGCCTCCACCCGCTCGCGGGTTTCCGGCTCGACGTCGTCGCCGCCCTCACCCTTGATCGAGAGATAGACCTCGCGCCTGTAGACCGGGATCTCGCGGGGAGCGGTGATCCCGAGCCTGATCTTGTCGCGCGCGACCGCGAGGACGGTGACCTCGATGTCATCGCCGATCATGATGCTTTGATTGGTCTTGCGAGTGAGGACGAGCATCTCGTCTCCATTCGAGATTGTTGCCACAGCCCACTGCCCGTGGCGTCTTACCTACCCGCTCACTAGGTTACCCACTCACGACCTCCGACGCGCCTCTCAAAACCGAGCCAGCCACGAGGTTGGTTAGCATCCGCCGCCCGGCGGGGATCCCGACCGGATTCACATGGCCCGTAAGCCCCTCCGCTCACAACTGAACCAGATTCGCGCCTGGGTGCGTCAGGGGCGCACCGACGCGTGGATCGCGCATCAGCTGGACGTTTCGACGGCCGAGCTGCGCGAGTTCCGGCGCCGCCACGAGCTGAGCGCGGACGACGAGTCGGACGCCGAGCTCGACCTCCGCGACGAGATCGAGGCCGAGATCGAAGCGACGATGGCCGAGGAGGACGACGGCGAGGAGGACGAGGAAGAGGAGGAAGAGGGCGAGGAGGGGCGCGACGACGGCGAGGAGGACGAGGACGGCGACGACGGCGAGGACGGCGAAGAGGGCGAGGACGGCCAGGAGAAGCCGAAGCGCCGCCGCCGGCGCCGTGGAGGTCGCGGCCGCTCGAAGCGTCCCGGCGCCGCGATGGAGGGCACCTTCGACCACGGCGACGACGAGGGCTACGGCCTCTGGCTCGACCCCGCGATCGCCGACGACCCCGTGTACGCGGAGCACTGGGCCGGCCACCGGGAGGTCGAGGTCGCGGTCGAGCCCGACCGCATCGTGATCCGCCGCACGCGGCTCCCCGACTAGCTGCGGCGGATCCGCGCCGGGATCTTCACCGGCACCTTGCGCCGGCGGCGGCGGCCGTCCCAGGAGTGCTTGGGCGCCTTCGCCAGGTAGAGCGAGAGCTCCTCCAGCTTGTGGAGGTCCTTCGAGTCGACGCCTGAGCCGATCAGGCTCCGCATCGTCGCGCTGCGGGCCGCCGTTGGCGCATCCCCGAAGACGAACTTGGCGATTCGCGCGTCGTACTCGGTCGGGCCCTCCAGCTGCATCCCGCCCTTGCGACCCACCCGTCGCAGGATCCGGACTAGCTGCGTGGCCTGGCGGTTGGTGAGGCTCGTGATCGAGGCCTTGCGGCGGCGCGTCAGCAGCGCCGTGCGCCCGCCTCCGCGCCCGCCGTTGCCGCCGCCGTTGGCGCCCGCCCCGTTGCCCGCGATGGCGCCCGCGCTCGGGCCCTCCTTCGCCGCCGCGGCAAGCACCTCGACCGGGATCTTGTCGACGACCGCGCGACGGAGCTTCTCGCGGTTCTTCGGCGTCAGCGTCCTCAGGCCGCGGTCGCGGTTGAAGCCCTGCGGCCCCCGCCTGACGAAGCCCTTGGCGATCTCGAGGAGGGCCCGGCGGTGCTGCTTGGGCACGATGCCCGTCAGCGGCAGCGCGACCAGCCAGAGGCCGAGCAGGATCACGATCTCGATCAGCTGCAGCCACTTGTCGGACGGGTGGACGAAGGCGAAGAACACTGAGACGGCCGTCGCCAGCCCGATCGCGCCGAGGACAGCGCCGTAGCGGAACTCCATCCGCCCCTTGCCGCGCTGGTTCTTGATGAACAGGAACGCCGACGGAATGCCGAAGCCGAGGAGCGACGCGATCGGCGTGCCGACGATCCCGAAGCGCGGCACCAGAAGGAACATCCAGCCGACGAAGCTGAGCGCCGCGAAGATCACGCAGCCGATGAACCAGGCCCGCTTGTGCGGGAAGAACGACTGGCCGTTCACCGTCCGGAAGAGCGCCGGCATGGTCATCATCGCCGCCGTCAGCGGGATCAGCGGCGCAGCGGCCTGGTACTGGCCGCCGCCGACGCTGATCAGGAGCTCGCCGCCCAGCACCATTGCGAGGATCGCGAAGATCGCGATGAGGATGAAGTAGATGAGAAGCTGGCCCTTGGCGACCGCCGAGCCGTACTGGTCGCGCACGGCCTGGAACATCGCCGTCTTCCGCAACGGTCGCAGCGCGATCCGGAAGCCCTGCGGCAGGAACGAGACGATGAACCCGAGCTTCTGGGCGAGCTGGTAGTAGCCGAGCTGCTTGTGGTCGACGAACCTCGACAGCAGGAAGCCGTCGGCGTTCTGAATCGTGAACATCGACATCGCGATGGGCATCCGGCCGATTCCGCGCTGAACGATGAGGCCGACCTCGCGGAACTCGAAGCCGAGCTCGAAGCTCCGGATGAGCACGACGATGCTCATGAGCGTTGCGATCGACGTGCCGATCGCGGCGCCCATGATCGCCCCCTCCACCCCACGGCCCTTGGAGATCAGATAGGCCATGAAGACCAGGTTCAGGGTCGGGCGCATCGCGTCGACGATCACGTAGGTCCAGCCGCGCCCCTCGAACCAGATGATGATCTCGGTGAGCTTGAAGATCGCGCCGACGCCGCCGAGGATGCCCGCCCACATGATGAGCTCCTGCTGGTTCGAGTCGGCGCCGCCCAGAAGGACCTGGGCGATCGGGGCTCGGAAGATGATCGTCAGCCCGGCGCCGATCAGCCCCAGCAGCGCCACCCAGATGATCCCGATGCCCAGGCTCCGCTGTGGTGTCGCGGACTGCACGTCGGCGTCGTCGCCGGTGTCGAAGTCGCCCTCCGCTCCGGCATCATCGTCGTCGGCCTGGCCGAAGACGCGGCGAAGGGTGCCCGGCTTCGAGAAGAGGTGGAACACCTGGGTGATCGACCCCGAGAGGAAGAGCAGCAGCGTGTAGGAACCGAGATCGGAGGGCCCAGCTTCCGCGCGACGTAGATGACCGCGACCGCGTGGAGGACGTTGGAGACGATCAGCGAGATGCCCTGAAGGCCGCTGTTCCGTGCCAGCTTCGCGCCGAGCGCCGCCGCCGTCGAGTCGACGACCTTCTTGCCCTTCCGCTTGCCCTTGCCCTTCTTCCCGCCGCCCTTGCGGTTCCCGCCCTTGCGATTGCCGCCCTTGCGGTTCGAGCCCTTCCCCTTGCCGTTGCCGGGGCTCACCGCCAGATCGACCAGTGCTCGAAGTCGCGGCCGGTGAGCGCGCGCAATCGCTCGGCGTCCTCGCGCAGCAGCTCGAGGTCCTCGGTGCCGAGAGCCGCGCGGACGTCGGGGCGCTCGATCGGCCGCCGCAGGGGCAGCACGGCGTCGAGGCCGAGCCACAGGCTCGACGGCAGCACCTTCCCACCGCGGCTGCGGCTCGCCCGCTCGAGGCGAATAGCGAGCCGCGACGAGCGCATCTTGCGCGAGGTCTGGTGGCGCTCGTCGGAGAAGCGCGGATGGGTGAACTCCGGGTCGACGCCGGCGAACTCGAAGACCGACCGCAGCGTCGCCTCCCGATGGCCGCGCAGGTCGTCCTGCTCGATCACGAGCACCCGCTCGCGGTCGTAGAAGCGCAGGAACCGCTCGATCTGCATGTGGTAGCGGCTGCGCTCGATGTAGGAGGTCTGCGGGTGCGTGAGGGTCTCGCGGAGCGTCCCGCGCTCGCGGCGCTTGGCGTAGTTGTGGACCCAGTGGGCCGCGATGCGCTCGAGCGGGTCGCGCACGAGGTAGATCAGCCTCGCGTCGGGAAGGAGGTCGTGCATGCGCTCAGACACGCCCTCGTGCTGGGGATAGGCCGTGTAGTTGGGCGACGACTCGCCCCGCACGCGCGCGCCGGGGTCGAAGTGGCGCCGGTACCAGTCGACGCCACGGGGCCAGTTGCGCTCCTCGATGAAGAAGTTGAGCTCCTTCGGGCGGGACATCGAGATCTCCGGGTGGAGGCTCAGGTAGTAGTGGAGGCCGCTCGTGCCGCACTTCTGCGCCCCGATCACGACCACGTTCGGGAGCGCGCCGACGCCCGCGCCATTCGACGACGCGTCGGATGCGGGGGTCTCTGTGGCCTCGACGGGGTTCGTAGCCATGGTTCTGGATGGTTCCCCGGGAAGAGGGTACGCCCCGCGGAAGATCAGATCGCGGCTTGCAGAGCCGCTTCGTCGGCTGTGCCGACGGCGATCGTTCGCCGGGGCCGGGGCCGCTCGGCGAGGATCAGCGCCATACGCCTGCGCAGGAAAGAATCGTAGTCGCCGCCCGCGAGCCGTGGCTGCGCCTCACCCTCGGCGGGAACGTGCTCGTAGCCGACGCCAAGCTCGCGCAGCGGGGCGAAATCGAGCGAATCCGTGATCACGAGCACGCGCTCCGGCGGGTCGGGCGTGCGGCCGAGCGCCGCCCTGACGTGATTGGAGAGGTCGGGACCGTCGAGCCCGAGGGCGAGCATGACCGTGCGCGGGGGCCGCGGCGAGACGACGAGCTGCTTCGCGAGGGCGGCGGCGCCACGGGGGACGCGGCCGAGGAACTCGAGCGCCTCCTTCGGAGAGCCCCCGGGCAGGTGCCAGTTCCGCCCCGCCCTGCCTGGCCCCTGGGCCGCGGGACGCTCGCCCGCAAGCGCGACGAGCCAGTCGGCCGCCTCGCGGGCGCCATCGGCCGGAGGCTCCGAGGCAAGCGTCGAGGCGATTCCCTCGCGGATCTCGGGATCGAGCAGCGCGTCGAGCTCGCGCTCGAGGCCGGCGGCCTCGGGCGACGCGACCGCCCGGCCGAGGCCCGCCGAGGCCGCGTAGCGCGCGCGGGCGGCCTGGTCGTCGGTCTCGCGCGTCATCGGCACGAAGAGGGCCGGCACCCCGAGGGCGATCAGCTCGTGGAAGGCGTTGTAGCCGGCAGCCGAGACGGCTGCGTCGAAGGCGGCGTAGTAGCGGCTCATCGGGTAGGTGGCGCGCAGCTGCACGACGTCGGCGGGGGCGACTCCGCTCGGCGAGCCTGAGCTGAGCGGAGCCGACCCCGCGGACCGCAGCGTTGCCACCTGCACGTCGCGGCCGGCCAGGTGCTCCAGGCAGCGCTGCGCCGCCTCCGCGACCTCCGGGCCCTGGCCGAGCGCGACGAGCACGTTCGGGCGGCCGGGCTCGAGGCCAAGCTCGCGCTCGGCCTCGGCGCGAGGCAGGAGATCGGAGCGGTCGAGGTAGACGATTGGGCCGACCGCATGAGCCTCGCCCCTGCGGGCGACGGTGGGGCCGCGATCGGCCGTGCCGGCGATCTCCCCCGGCTCGAGAACGGCGTCGAACGCCGCCGCGCGCGGGAGCGCGGCGAGGTTGGCGCCGGGCTTCCACATCGCGCGCCGGCACCACACCGAGCGCACGCCGGGCTCGGCGCGAAGCGCGTCGAGGAACCCGAGGTACGGATGGGCGCCGTCGAAGACGACGAGCGCGGGGTCGGCCTCCGCGATCGCCGCCCGGGCGCGGCCGCGAAGGCGCCGCGACCAGCGCCATTCCGTGCCCGCGCAGGGCGTGCGGTACGAGGCCGCGAACTCGACGGGAAAACCTTGCTCGCGCACGACCGGCGCGGCGGCCGAGAGGGTGAAGACGAGCGGCTCGAGGCGGCTCTCGAGCCGCCGCGCGATCGCCATCGAGCGGGTCAGGTGGCCGAGCCCGGTGCCGTTCGAGGTGAAGAAGAGGATCCGGCTCACGGGCTCTGATCGACCGCGGCGATGAGCGCCGGCGCCGCGTGGTTGCCCTCGCGCGCGAGCGCGTCGAGGGTGCGCCGGTAACGGCGCTCGACCCTCCACACGCCGACGGAGCCCAGCCCGCGCCGCCAGCGGCCCAGGTTCGCCGCGCCCGGGCTCATCTCCTCGTCGAAGTACGCGCGCATCGCCGGCGCGTCGTCGATCTCGCAGAAGGCGAGGAGCCCCTCGTAGGCCGATTCGCGATCGCGCTCGACGAGGTCGTCGAGGAGCAGGGTGTGGAAGCGCTCGGGCGCCGAGTCGTCGCCGGTGACGCCGGCGTCGATCGCCCTCATCCGCTCCGCCCACCAGTCGATCGCACCGGCGAGCCGGTCGGGGCCCCACGTCTTCGTCGTGATCGACGAGGCGACGTCGCGGCCGTCGCGGAAGACGTGGATGAACCTCGCGTCAGGGAAGAGGCCCTCGAGGACCGGCGCCTCCCTGACGTTGTGCGAGCTCATCTCGACGAGGCCGGGCCGCCCGAGCTCGTCCGCGACCGGGTAGAGGAGGTCGGTGAACAGGCGCCGGCACGCCTCGCGCGGATCGGCCTCGTAGGCCTCCTCGAAGGCCGCGACCGCGTCGTCGAAGTGGCGCCTCGTGCAGACGTTGTAGAGGCCGCGGGGTTCGAGATCCTCCTTGCGGACGCGGTGCCACCAGAACTGGCGCAGCTTCCAGACGAAGTCTGAGACCGGCACGCGGCCGCCGAGCAGGTCGGGGAACCCCTTCGGCCCGTGGCAGTGGAAGCGCGACTCGATCGGGACGTCGGCCAGAGTCGGATGCCGGCCGAGCAGCCGGGAGATGACGTGAGTGCCGGAGCGCCCGGTGCCGCCGACGAAGATGAGCGGCCGGTCGCTCATGACGGGCGACGGGCTCCATGGTCTTCCGGATGAGAGGAACCGCGGTCGATCCCTCCGCCTCCAGGCGATCGAGCGCGGCGGTGTAGAGCCCGTCGATCTCCTTGGCGTCGCAGACCGTGAGATCGCGGCGCCAACGACCCTGGTTGGCGCGTTCCGCGTTCATGCGGGACTTGTAGTAGCGGCGCACCCGGTATCCGGGCGCGATACCGGCGAAGTCGGCGAGCGGCCGGAGCGCACCCGCGAACTTGGACGCGACGAGCTCGTCGATCGAGACCTCGAGGAACCGCTCCGCCGGGATCGCCTCGATCCCGGCGGCGATGCGGCTCATGCGCTTCTCCCACCACACGATGCCCTGCTTGCGGTTGCGGGGATAGATGATCCGGTTCGTCTGCGAGACCCTGGAGGCCGAGGCGTCGCGGCCGTCGCGCACGACGTGGACGAACCTCGCCTCGGGAAACAGGCGCACGAGCGTCGGCGCCGCCGCGACGACATCGGTGGACTGCTCCACGATCCCCTTGGCGCCCTTGCGCTCGGCGCGGAACCAAAGCAGGTCGTAGAAGAGACGGCGGCACGCCTCCTCCGGCTCGGCGTCGAAGCGCTCCGAGAAGGCCGCCAGGGCGGCGTCGTAGCGGTCGCGCTCGATGAACTTGTGCATGCCACGCCGCCGCATGCCCTGGAACCCCTTCCACCAAAAGCCCCGCATGCGCCGCATGAAGCGGCGCTTCGAGACCTCGCCCGACAGGAGGCCAGGGAAGCCCCGCGGCTCGACGTGGAAGCGGCACTCCACGGGCACGAGGGCCAGGTCGGCGCTGCGGCCGAGGAGCTTGCCGATGATGTGCGTGCCGCTGCGCCCGGTGCCGCCGACGAACACGATCGGGGCGACCTCGCGTCTCGTTTCGCTCGCTGCGGCGTCCAAGGGATTGTTCATGAGGTGCTGTAGCTCCGAAAGAAGCGTGTAAGGCGGCGAAGCCGCCGCAGGAGATTCAGATTAGTCAGCGAGCAGGTAGTGGTCGACGTAGCGACCGCAGGCGCCTCCAACCGGAACCGACTCCGCCGGGACCGCCCGCGTGGCCGCGATCCCGCCGAGCCAGACCCGCCGCTCCACGCCGAGCGCATCCTGCAGCGAGCTCGGCTCGGCGGCGATCACGGCGACCTTCACCGGGCCGGCCTTCGGCACGCGGATCGTGCCCGCCGCCCACCATGCCCCCTCGCCCTGATGGGTCAGGTACATGCCGTCGAGCGATGGCGGCAGGCGCACGGAGCTCTCGCCCGCCCGAACCGTGAGGGGCACCTGCGAGTTGTATTGGAGCGAGAGGCGCCAGCGCCCGGGCGGAAGGCGGAGCGTGCGCGTGGCGGTGGCGGGCGCGTCGAACGGGAGGGGCTGCGACCACCCGATCGGGCTTCTGACGACCGGCTTCGGCAGGACCGTCGCCGTGCCGTTGAGGGTCCCGAACTGGGTGCCGCAGTCGCGCGATCGTTTGGCGAGCACGCCGGGCGAGCCGTCCTCGCCGTCGAGGATCTTCTGGATCGGGGTCTCCCCCACCCGCTTGTAGAGCACGTAGTCGCCGGCCGTGGCGATGCGGTGGAAGTCCGGCGGGGGGGTCGACTGGAACGAGGCGTCGGTCGTGATCGCGTAGCGGTAGCGGTCGAGCTTGTGCGGTGAGACCGTGTCGAAATCGATCCCCTGGCCCTGCAGCCACGGCTTCTGACGGCGCGCCTTGACCTCCGGCGGTACGTAGCCGCCCGGACTCTGGATGAGCGTGCCGCGCAGCCAGTAGGCGGCGAAGCGGTCGAGGCCGAGGAAGATGACGCTCTTGCCCTGGATCTTCGCGGCGAGGGTCTCGAGGTCGGCGCCGCGGCGGTCGAAGCTCATCGGGGCTGCGCGGAGGGCGAGGAAAGTGGAGGCGGCGGCGCCGATCGCGAAGATCGCGCCGAGGGCGAGAGCAACCCTGGCTCTCCGCGGCCACGGCCCCAGGAGGCCCTTGAGCGCCGTGAAGGCCAGGACGGGGGCGATGACCGCCAGCGCCTTCGCCTGGACGTAGATGCTCGCCTCGAGGCGCGCGGCGACGTAGATCAGGCCGCCCGCCATGGCCGTCGCCATGAGGGCGGTGTCGCGGCGGCGCCACGCTGCCACGAGGCCCAGGGCCACGCAGAGGAGCGCGAAGGCGGCGGCCGGGACCGCGCCCGAGACGTCGCCTCGAACGAGGCGGAAGTCGCCCTCCGGCCAGATGCCGAACGCCTCGCCCGGCGAGATCGGCGAGCTGAGGCGGCCAGCCGAGGCCTGGACCTTGCCCACCTGGTCGACGAAGTTCGCCGCGGGGCCGGCGCCGAGCACGATCACCGCCGCGAGCACGATCACCGCCCCGATCGCGATCCAGCGGTGGCGGGCGATCGCCGCCCGCGCCGCGCCGAGCTCGACCGGGCGACGACCGGCGAGGAGCTCCATCGCGAGCCAGATCGGCACGGCGACAGCGAGCCAGATGAGGCCCGGCAGGCTGTAGACGAAGACGGAGGCGCCGGCGAGGGCCAGGAGCGCCCCGAGGGTCGCGCGCTTGGGCACCGCCTCGCGCGCCCACTCGCCAAGGGCGAACGCCGTGGCGAGCACGAGCAGCGCCATCGCGGTCTCCTTGAACGCGCTCTGGGCCAGGAACGCCGCCGCCAGGTACGGCAGGCCGGTCAGCGACGCGGCGACCACGCGCCGCACGGGCGGAAGCTCCGTCAGCGCCGAGAGCGCCGCCAGCGCCGCGAGGATCGGGATCGCGATCAGCAGTCCGTCGAATGCGTGCTCGAGCGAGGCGCCGGTGGGCTCCGCCGCGACCGCCGTCACCGCCTGCGGGCCGACCGGGTAGCCGAACTTCACCGCCGCGGGCTCGGGTCCGAAGCCGTTCTGCAGCCAGTCGGTCCAGTAGAGCTGCGCCGCCTGGTCGTTGGTGTAGATGCCCTCGCCGAGGACGCCGACGCGCTGGTTGAAGAGGAACGGAAGGCAAGCCATTGCGAGCACGACGAGAACGGTCGCGAGCGCGGCGGCGTGGGCGGCGCGGGGCACTCCCCCGGGCTCACGTCCTCGCTTCCCTGCTGCGGAAGGTTCGCCCGGGGGAGCGCCCCGCACCGCCTCTCGTTGCGCGAAGAACTTCGTTCTCATCAACCCCAGAGAGATGAGGAGGAGAAGAAGCAGGACGATCGCCGCGGTCGTTGCCCGGCCCGGGAGGCGGATCAGGAGCGGGGCCGCGATGACCAGGAGCGCGAAGCCGATCGCGCCCGCCAGCCACGTCGGGCGCGCTCGGCCCAGGGCGTAGAGGAAGGCGCGGCCCGCGATGAACGAGGCGGCGACGATGATTAGGGCGGTTGCGAGTACGGCGGGCATCGCTCAGGCCTTACGCGTGGGGTCGGGAACGCCGTGGAGCTGGCGCTCGTTGAGCGGCCTCTGGCCGTTGCACCCCGCCGGGTCGAGCCGGCCCGTGATCCGGAAGACTCGAACGGGCCCCTGCCGCAGCACCGCCTTCGCGTGTGGGTCGGAGCCGGTCCACCGCCCCTCCGGAGTGTTCTTGAGGGTGCCGGGCAAGTAGGGGTCGAAGGTGGTGATGACGTGGGTGAAGTGCCCCGCGTTCACCGCCTTGCGCCAGGCCTCGCAGGTGCCGATACGGGCGTACCCGTCATCGGCAACGCGCCGGCCAAGCCACTGCACGCGGTTCGAGAGGTCGGTGCCGTAGAAGGCGTACTGGGTGAACACCCCCCTGATCCCCGCGACCGCGATGCGCGCGTCGCGCACGTTGCGCGCCCAGGCGAGCGCGCGGTTCAGGTTCTGCTGGTCGCCCGTGTCCTCGTAGCGGTGCTCGAGGTAGTGGAGCTGGTAGCCGTAGCCGAGGCCGACGGCCGCGACGACGGCCACCCCCGCGATCCCGGCCCTCGCCGCCGTGCCGAGCGAGCTCCAGCGCACGCCCCGCGCGGCGAGGAGCGCGATCGCCCCGCCCGCGGCGAGCACCGCGATTGCGACCCCGACCGCTCCCTTCACGTGCCCCTGCTGCCACTCGACAAGCGAGGCGATGGTCACGCCCACCAGCACCACCAAGCCCGCGAGCACCCCGCCCCGCCGCTCAGCGGTCGCGCGCGCGGCCGGCAGGCACGGCAGGATCGCGAACGCGAGCGCAACCGCCGGTGCCAGGTAGCGGAGATTCCACTCGAAGGCGATCGGCTGACCCTGCAGACCGGCGGCCGTGAGCGGGGTGAAGAGGTAGGCGATCGCCGTGACGCCGGCGACGGCACCCAGGAGCCGCAGGATCGGCTCGCCGCCGCGAACGACTGCCCAGATCGAGATCACGGCCACGCCGATCACGGTCGCCGGCCAGAACAGCCCGAGCGAGTCGTGGAGGCCGGGGAAGAACCAGTGGCTCCACACGTTCGTGTCGGTGAAGTAGTGCGACACCGCGTAGCCGGGGCGCAGCGAGAAGTCGCGGACCGGCCCCGGCAGCGAAATCGGTCCCAGGTGGTGGATATAGGGGATCGGGTTTGCCGACCGCCACGAGATTCCGCACGTACCAGAAGCCTCCGGTGGCGACCATGGGCACGATCCAGGCGACGGCGGTGCGCACGCGCTGCCCCCGCCCCGCGATGACGATGACGCCGACGGCGAACACCGCCGCGGGCGCGAGGAACGACAGCTTCACACCGGCAGCCAGGCCCATAGCGAGGGCAGCGAGGGCCACCGGCCCGAGGTTCGCCCAGGCGACCGCCGAATTGCGTCGACCAGCGCGACGGAGTTCGGCGCTCGCGCGCGAGCCGTTGACGAGGATCGCCGCGGCGGCCAGGGTGAACGCCACGCCCGTGATGTCGTTGAGCGCCTCGCCCGCCTGAAACTCCACCAGCATCTGTGCGCCGAGCCCCACGCAGGCGCCGATCATCGCCTGCGGGCCCAGGCCGTAGGGCCGGCCGATGCACCACGCCGCGAGCAGCGAGAGCGCAAGCCACCCGTCGTTCAGGAGCGGCGAGAGGATGTCGCGCTGGAACAGCAGGATCCCGAGCGCGTGCGGGATCTCGGAGTTCGCCGGGTAGAACGAGGCGAAGTAGATCGGGTCGAAGAAGAAGACGGGCCCGATGTGCGACGTCTGCACCCAGCGGGCCGCCAGCGGCATGTGGTACCAGAGCGAGTCGGAGCGGTCCATGCCGGCGGCGAGCGTGCCGAGTGTCGGGACGGCCCACGCCGCGGCGAGGGCGGCGACCACGAACAGCGCCACGAGCTTCGCCAGCGACGACGCCGATGGAGCGGGCGGCCCGGGCGGTGCGACGACGCCCGGCAGCGTCCATCTGCCACCGAGGGCTCGCGCGGCCAATCCCGCGCCGACGCCCACGACGACCAGCGCGGCGATCTCGGCCGCCTCCGTGAAGAGCCCCACGACCCCCACCAGCTCCGACGTGACGACCAGCGCCGATACCCCCAGCACAAGCTCGGCAAGCCGGGCCGGGGCGCCGCGCCAGTTCGGCATCAGCAGAGCGCGCACCGAGACCGCGCCGAACGCGAGCGCGGCGACCACGACCGCGAGCTCGACGGCGCCGGCGAGATAGGCGCCCCCGCCGAGGACGCGCTCGCTCCCCGGCGCGACCGTGAAGGCGAGCGCGCTCACGCCCGCCGCCCGGAGGTCGCTACCTGGGAAGGCCCTTGACGAAGTAGGAGCGCTCGCCCGGCTCGACCATCCCGAGGCGCCGGGCGGCGCCCAGAGCATCGGGGCCCTTGGTCTCCTGCGCCTTCTTTGTCAGGGCCGCGTGCTGGTGCCGAAGCTGCGTGAGGTCCGTGACCGCGGAGCCCTTCTCGTTCCAGGCACCCAGGAGGCCCATCAACGGGCCGACGTATGAGGCGAGGACGCCGAAGAGCACGAGGACGAGGAGGACGCGCCCGAGCTTGTCCCACCGCACCCGGCTCGAGCGGCGCGCCCTCCGGCGCGGCGCGGGGCGCAGCCGGTATGAGTGGGCCGTCGCGGCGCGGGTGGCCATGGCCCTGGCTTCGACGGTGGCGGCCGACGTCCTCCCCCGGGACGCCTCTATCCACGCTCGAACGCCTCTAGCCCCGGGTAGGTGGCGGCCTCGCCGAGCTCCTCCTCGATCCGCAGGAGCTGGTTGTACTTGGCGACGCGGTCCGAGCGAGAGGGGGCACCGGTCTTGATCTGCCCGACCGCGGTTGCCACCGCGAGATCGGCGATCGTGGTGTCCTCGGTCTCGCCGGAGCGGTGCGACATGACGGCCGTATAGCCCGCCTCGCGCGCGAGCCGGATCGCCTCGAGCGTCTCGGTGAGCGTGCCGATCTGGTTCACCTTGATGAGGATCGAGTTGGCAACGCCCTCGTCGATCCCCCGCTGCAATCGGTCGGTGTTGGTGACGAAGAGATCGTCGCCGACGAGTTGGCAACCGTCGCCGATCCGCTCCGTGAGGAGCTTCCAGCCGTCCCAATCGTCCTCCGCCATCCCGTCCTCGATCGAGACGACCGGATACCCCTCGACCACTCCCTGCCAGTGCCCAGCCATCTCCTCGGCGCTCAGCGCGCGGCCCTCGTGCTCGAGCACATAGGCGCCGTCGGAGTCGCGGTACAGCTCACTCGTTGCCGGATCGAGCGCGATGAAGACGTCCTTGCCCGGGCCGTAGCCGGCGGCCTCGATCCCCTCGACGAGGAGATCGAGGGCGGCGTCGTTCGACTCGAGATTGGGCGCGAACCCTCCCTCGTCGCCGACCGTCGTGCTCATCCCTCGCTCGGAGAGGGTGCGCTTCAGGGCGCCGAAGACCTCGACGCCCATCCGCATCGCCTCCGAGAAGGTGGGCGCGCCGGCCGGGACGACCATGAACTCCTGGAAGTCGACCGAGTTGTCGGCGTGGGCACCGCCGTTGAGCACGTTCATCATCGGGACAGGGAGCGTCGTCGCCCCGGTTCCGCCGAGGAACTGGTAGAGCGGCTCGCCGGCGGCCGCCGCGGCGGCGCGCGCCACCGCCAGCGAGACCCCGAGGATCGCGTTCGCCCCCAGGCGCGACTTGTTCGGCGTGCCGTCCAGGTCGCAGAGGGTTTGGTCGATCGCCCCCTGCTCAACGGCGCGCGCCCCGACGAGCGCCTCGGCGATCTCTCCGTTCACGTGCTCGACCGCGCGCGCGACGCCCTTGCCGTTCCACTCTGAGCCGCCGTCGCGAAGCTCGGTTGCCTCGAACTCGCCGGTCGACGCGCCCGACGGCACCGCGGCGCGGCCGAATGCGCCGGTATCGAGGATCACGTCGACCTCGACCGTGGGATTGCCTCGGGAATCGAGGATCTGGCGCGCGTGAATCGATTTGATCGTCGACATCGGACGCGGGAGGTTATCTGGGGGTTGCGGCGTCCCGGAAGCGCTCAGCGGCCGCCCGCAGGGCCAGCTCGGGGTCGATTCGCTGGCGCCTGGCGAGGTCGACGAGGCCGAAGAGGACCTCCCCGAGCCAGAGCTCAGCGGCCTCGCGCGACTCGTCCGTCAAGGGCTCCCCGGCCTCCTCGAGATCGCCCAGCCCGGCGGACGCCGCGCGCCGCTGGATCTTCCGCGCGTAGAGCAGGCCGGGGAGGTTCTCGGGCACGTCGGCGAAAGGCTCCTCCGCTGACGTTCGCCCCTCCACGTCGCGCTTGATCGCGTCCCAGTTCTTCAGGACCTCCCCGGCCGTCTCGGCCTCGACCTCGCCGAAGACGTGCGGGTGGCGGCGGATCAGCTTCTGCGACATCGACTCGGCGACCGTCGCCAGATCGCCGGCGCCTCGCTCCTCGAGCAGAAGTGCCAGGAAATGCACCTGGAAGAGCACGTCGCCCAGCTCGTCGACGAGCTTGGCGTCGTCACCGCGCCCGGCGGCGTCCGCGAGCTCGTAGGCCTCCTCGACCGTGTGCGGGACGATCGAGCGCTCGTCCTGCTCGCGATCCCACGGACACTCCCGGCGCAGGCGCCGTGTTATCTCGTCGAGGCGGGCGAGTGCCTCTGTGGCCGCGGGCTCGTCGCCCACGCTGTCCTCAGCCCGAGGGGACCGGCGCCGTGCCCGGCGGCGCGGCGCCCGGCGGCGCGGCGCTCGAGCCGCCAGGACCGATGGGTATCGGTGTGCCTCCAGGCAGCGTCGCACCGCCCTTGGCCGGCGGCTGGATCGGGCCCTGCGGCGGCTGCGCCGGGATCGTGAAGAAGACCGCGGCGTGCCCCGGCTCGACCGGCTTGATCGCCGGGACGACCGCTGGGCAGCCGGTCTTGGCTGCCGTGGCCGCCGTGCACGAGGGCGGCGCGACGTAGTTCGAGCAGCGGAACATCACGTAGTCCGGTGCGCAGAACGTGCGCGATGCCCACTTGTTCGTGAAGTCGTTCTGGAAGTTGGTGGCAATCGCGCCCTGGAGCGCAGTCCCGAGCTGCTGCTGGATCTGCGGGCGCACCTTCTCGAGCGGCGTGGTCGACGCCGGGTGGACGCCCTCGACCTCGATCACGTAGTAGCCGGACTGGCCCTTGATGGGACCGATGACCTGATTGGGCGCGGCGGCGAAGATCGCGCTGTCCAGCGCGGGCTCGCTCTGCCCCTTGGCAACCTGGGCGCGCAGGCCACCGACCGACTTCGTGGTCGGGTCGGTGGAGTACTGCTTCGCGACCTTCTTCCAGTTTGCCGTCGAGTCGTCGGCGTCGAGCGCGGCCTTCGCCTTCTCAACGTCCGCCTTGCTCTTGTTGAGCACGAGCCGGACGTCGCGCGTCGCCGGCTGCGCGAACTGCGTCTTGTTGGCGTTGTAGTAGTTGGTGATCTCGTCGTCGGACACGTGCGGCGCCTTCTTGGGCAGCACGGCGTTCTGAACCTTGGTGCTGAGGATCTGGAGGCGAACGCGCTCGAGTGCGTCCTCCTGAGTGAAGTGCGACTGCTTCAGGAACGCCTGGAACTGCTGCTGGCTGTTCGAGAACTGGGAGCTGATGATCGACTTCAGCTTGTCCTGCACCACGCTCCCGGAGATGTCGATGCCACGCTCGGCCGCCTCGCCCTCGATCCAGCGCTGCAGCAGCAGGTCGGAGATGGCGGACTGCTTCACGGTCGTGAACTGCGGGCTCGAGCGCGGGGGAAGCTTGGTCAGCCCGATCCGCGGAACTGCCTGGAAGAGGGCCCTGGCGTACTCGGCCTTGGTGACCGTGCCGTTCGGCGCATCCTGCACCACCGCGATCCCGTCGGAGGGGATGCTCGGCTGGCCGAGGCCGCGAAAGGCGGCATAGCCGGCCGTCGTAAGGACGACCGCGAGGGCGAGCACGATGAGCGCGACGCGGTGCGACGTGCGGAACCTCGGTTGGGCCGGCGCCTTGCTCGACGGAGCCTTGCGAGGCGTCGAGCGGCCACTGCCTTTGCGCTGAGCGGGAGTCACGAGCCGGGCAGCATACTGAGCGCGCCTTTACGCAGGCTCAAGCGGCACGGTGGCTCGGGTCAGCGAGGGAGGGTGTCGCCGGCGCGTTGGGGGGAAATCCGCGTGCTGGTCGAGTTTGCCGCGAATAGCGGGGTCAACTCGCCAAAGCCCCGCGCGGGGCGCTCGCGCGCCCACTCAGGCCTCGCGGGCCGCGGCCTCCGCCCGTGCCGCCCCCTCCTCGCCAGCCCCGTCGATCGCATCGCCGGCGGTGGCCGCGGCGAGTGCCTCGCACAGCTCGACGATCGCGGCCAGGCGCTCGTCGGGATCCGCCGGGACGCGCAGCGAGAGGGTCTTAGGGACCGACTCGTAGATCGCCTCCGGCACGCGCTCCCGAAGCTGCGCCACGGCTGCGGAGTCGAGCTCGATCGGGGTCGCTGAGAATCGGTCCCCGCGAACCTCGGCGGTCCGAGCGCCCACGCGCCCGAGCTCGATCCGCGCGCGGCCGAGCGCCAGGAGTGCCGCAACCGGCTCCGGGACGGGCCCGAAGCGATCGCGCAGCTCGTCGCGAAGGGCCCGAAGCTCGCCCGGCTCGCGGGCGGCGGCGATACGGCGGTGGATGTCGATCTTCGCCGCCTCGAATGGCACGTACTCCGTCGGAACGTACGCGTCGACGGCGACGTCAAGGCGAACCTGGGCCTCCTCGGGCTCGGAGCCCTCGCCGTCGGCCCGGCCCGCGCGCAGCGCCTCCACCGCCTCGTCGAGAAGGGCCACGTAGAGCTCGAAGCCCACCGCGGCGACGTGCCCGGACTGCTCGTCGCCCAGGAGGTCGCCGGCGCCGCGGAGCTCGAGGTCGCGCATCGCGATGCGAAAGCCCGAGCCGAGCTCGGTGTGGTCGGCGAGCGTCGCGAGCCGCGACGCCGCGTCCGGCGTCAGCGTCTCCTCCGAGGGATAGAGCATGTAGGCGAAGGCTCGCTCCGAGGACCGCCCCACCCGACCGCGGATCTGGTAGCTCTGCGCGAGGCCGAGGTGGTCGGCGCGCTCGACGATCAGGGTGTTCGCCTGCGGGATGTCGAGGCCCGACTCGATGATCGTCGTCGCCACGAGGGCGTCCGCGTCGCCGCGCAGGAACGCGAGCATCGTCGCCTCGAGGTCGGCCTCGTCCATCTGGCCGTGCGCCTCCGCGAACCGCACGCCGGGGCACAGGGCCCGAAGCCTCTCGGCCGTCTCGTGCAGGGTCTCGATGCGGTTGTGAAGGAAGAACGCCTGCCCCTCGCGCGCCGCCTCGCGCTGGATGGCGCGCCGAACGAGCTCCTCGTCGTAGGGCCCGACGTAGGTGCGGATCGGGCGCCGTCCCTCCGGCGGGGTCTCGATCACCGAGACGTCGCGCAGGCCCGCGAGGCTCATCTGGAGCGTCCGCGGGATCGGCGTGGCCGATAGCGACAGCACGTCGACCCGGAGCTTCAGCTGGCGAAGCAGCTCCTTCTGGCGGACGCCGAACCGCTGCTCCTCGTCGACGATCACGAGCCCGAGCTCGCGGGCGCGGACATCGCGCGAGAGCAGGCGGTGGGTGCCGATGAGCACGTCGACCTTGCCCTCGGCGAAGCGCGCCAGGACGTCGCGCACCTCGGCCGGCCTGCGCAGGCGGGAGACCATCTCCACGTCCACCGGGAACTCGGCGAAACGCTCGCGGAACGTGCCGAGATGCTGCTGGGCGAGGATCGTGGTCGGCACGAGCATCATCACCTGGGTCCCGTCGGAGACGGCCTTGTGCGCCGCCCTCAGCGCCACCTCGGTCTTGCCGTAGCCGACGTCGCCGCAGATCAGCCGGTCCATCGGCCGCTCGGACTCCATGTCGGCCTTGACCGCGTCTATCGCCTCGATCTGGTCGGCCGTCTCGCGGTAGGGGAACGCGCGCTCCAGCATGAGCTGCCACTCGCCGTCCGGCGGGAAGGCCCGCCCCTTCCGCGCCTGCCGCTCGGCGTAGAGGTTGAGGAGCTCCCCGGCGAGGAGCCGGGCGGCGCGGCGGGCGCGCGCCTTGACGCCCTCCCAGCGCTTCGAGCCGAGAGCGGAGAGCTGCGGCTCGCCCCCACCTGCGCCGACGTACCGGGTGATCTTCGCGAGTTGGTCGGTGGGCGCGAAGACCTTGTCGGAGCCGCGGTACTCGAGCTCGAGGTAGTCGCGGGTGGTGCCCGCGATCGTCTTCGTCTCGAAGCCGGCGAAGCGGGCGATTCCGTGGTCGGCGTGGACGACGTGGTCGCCCACGCGCAGGTCGAACGCCGACACGAGGCGGCCGCGCGAGGGCGCCGGCTCGGCCGCCCTGCGCCGGTGCACGAGGCGGCGGTACGGATAGACCGCGAGGTGGAGGTCCGGCGAGACGAACCCGTCGGTCACGGACGCCTCGGCTAGGTAGGCGCCGGGCGCCGTCGGCGGCTCGTCCAGGAACCGGGCGCCGACCCGGTCGAGGTTGTACTGCGCGCGCTCGGCCTCCCCCCGGCGCTCGAATGCCACCGCGACCACGTACCCGGAGCGGACCTCCTTCTCGAGCAGCGACTGCGCCTCGGCCAGCGAGCGCGCGGCGGAGGTCGGCGACTGGGCACGGAACGTTGGCGCGGAGGACTCCCCCTCCTCCTCGTCGCCGACGCGGTGAAGGCGCAGCAGGGCGCGCTTCGACAGCGGGTCGGAGACCTCCACGTAGAGGCGGCGGGCGTCGGCGTCGTGCATCGCCGTCGTGACGTCCTCCCAGTGGTCCCGCAAAGCGCCGGGGATCTCGTCGGCCGCCGCCAGCAGCACCGCGGTCTCGGCCGGAATCGTCTCGAGGGGCGCCCCGAAACGATCGATGGGCACGACCTGGGCGAGGTCGGCCGGCTCCCCACCCTCGCGCTCCTCGGCGACGGCGAGCTCGGCGAGCTCTCGATGCTCGAGCGCGAGCTCAGCGGCCGGAGCGAGCTCGAGACGCTCGGCGTCGCCCAGCGAGCGCTGCGTGAAGGTCGAGAACCAGCGAATCGACTCGATCTCGTCGCCGAACAGCTCGATGCGCGCCGCGCGGTCCTCGGTGGCCGCGTAGACGTCGAGGATCCCCCCTCGGACCGCGAACTGCCCGCGCTCGGTCACCTGGTCGGCGCGCTCGTAGCCCAGCTCGACGAGGAGCTGTGCGACGTCCGGCAGGTCGATCTCCTCGCCGACGGAGACGGCAAACCCCGACGGGCGCAGCGAGGCGTCGGGGATGGCCTCGGCAAGCGCGACCGCCCCGGCCACCACCACTGGGGGGGCTCCGTCGCCGCTCCAGCCCGTGAGCGCGTCGAGCGCGGCGATGCGCAGCCCCACCAGATGGGGCGCCGGCGTCAGATGCGAGGCGAAGCCGATCCCGCGGGACGGGTAGTGGTGCACTCGCCGGGGGGTCAGGTACGCGGACAGGTCGGTCGCGAGGTCGCGCGCAGCGATGTCATCGCCGGCGACGACCAGAGCCGGCCTTCCGGCGAGCGCCCCGGCCTCGTCGAGCAGGGCGGCGAGGAGGTAGGGGCGGATCGCGGACGACGCGCGCGCGGTCGCGGGCTCGTCGCCGCCGAGAGAGCCCGCGAGCGCGGCAACCCGCTCGTCGTCCGCCGCGATCCGAAGCAGCGGGCGCAGGCTCATCGCTCGTGGAAGGGCAGCCCCGGACCCGAGCGCTGCCATTCGACCTGGGCCCGGCCCTCGACGCGTGAGCGGTCCTCCACCCCGTCCCAGTCGTGCAGCATCCGCTTCAGGCGGGCGACCGCATCCGGGGGGTTGGCGGCGACCTGCGCGGCGAGCTGCAATGCGGCATCCTCGGTCTTCGCCGCGGGCGCCACCTTGTGGACGAGGCCCCAGCGAAGCGCGATCTCGGCGTCGACCTCCTTACCTGTGAGCAGCAGGTACTTCGCCACCGACAGGCCGCAGAGCGTCGCGAGGCGGCCGGGCCCGACGGGAACACCCAGGGCGCCCCCGGGAAACCGCAGCCTGAGGTTCGAGCCACCGATCCGCAGGTCACATGCGACTGCCACCTCCGCGCCGCCCCCGACGCACGCGCCGTGGCAGGCCGCAATCGTGGGCTTCGGGAAGGCGGTGAGCTCGTCGTAGAGGTCAGCGAAGAGCTGCATCCGGCGCACGCGTCCCTCATCGTCGAGCTCCTCGCGCAGGTCGGCGCCCGCGGAGAGGCTCATGTGGTCGGTCGAGGAGATGACGACCACGCGCACCGCCTCGTCGTCGCGCGCGGAGGCAAGGCGCGCAAGCAGCTCCTCGAGCATCGCGGTGTCCATCGCGTTGCGAGCGTCCGGGCGGTCGAGGCGCAGGAGCGCGACCCCGCCGTCTTCGACCGAGTAGTCCGTGCGGGCCATCAGTCGGGCACCACGGGCTCGGACTCGGCGGCGACGATCTCGTCCACCAAGCGCTCGGCCTCGTCGGCGGCGCGGCCGATCAACTCCCGCACGTCGGCGCTGGGCTCGGAGAAGCGGGAAAGCACGTAGCGCGAGACGACCTCGGGGTCGGTCGAGTCGGGCCGGCTCACCCCGACCCGCACCCGCCAGAAGTCGCCGCTGCCGAAGCCCTGCCGCAGGCTCTTGAGCCCGTTGTGACCCGCGACCCCGCCCCCGAGGCGCGACGTGATCGAACCGAACGGCAGGTCGATCTCGTCGTGGACGGCGACCGTGCGCTCGATCGGGACCTTGAGGCTGCCGCGCGCGGGGCCCGCGGAGTCGCCCGATTCGTTCATGTAGGTCTGCGGCAGGAGAATCGCGACGCGCGGGCCGCCCGGGCGGGTCCGCCCCTCGGCGATGAGGCCGCCGAACCTCCGCCCTGCGCGCGGGAGCTGCCATCTTCGGGAGAGCTCGCTCGCCACCTCGAAGCCGACGTTGTGGCGCGTCGCCGCGTAGCGGTCGCCCGGATTGCCGAGACCGACCACGAGAGCGTCGATGGGGCCCGAATCGCCTGAGCGGCGGCGAAAGAGCGCCAGGACCTAGCCCTCGTCGCCGGAGGGGCCCTCGGAGTCGTCGCCCTCAGCCGCGGGGGCCTCGTCGCCCTCTGCCTCGCCCTCCTCGGGCTCGATCGGCTCGCCGTCCTCGCCCACGAGCTCGGCCTCCTCGTCGAGCTCGGGCTCAGGCTCCTCCTCGATGCGCGGCGGAGACAGCGTGGCGATGGTCACCTCGTCGGGCTCCTCGGCGACGAACGTGGCGCCCTCGGGGGCTTCCAGAGCACTGAGCTGAAGGGTGTCGCCGATCTCCATGCCGGACACGTCGGCAACGATGCTCTCGGGGATGTCCGTGGGGAGCGCGCTGACGGTGATCTCGCGCGTGACGTGCTCGAGCACGCCGCCCTCCTTCACGCCCGGAGCCTCCTCGGTGCCGAGGAGCTCCACGGGGACCTCGGACTCGATTGCCTCGTCGAGCTTCACCTCGAGCAGGTCGAGGTGGACGAGCGAGCCGCGAACCGGATGGCGCTGCTGCTCCTTGACGACCACGGGGGTCGAAGAGCCGCCGTCGAAGGCGACGTCGATGAGCGCGCCGGGACCCGCGAGGATCGTCCGGGCGTCGCGCTCCGGAACCTGGAACGCGCGCGCATCGCTGCCACCGCCGTAGACGACGCCGAGCACGAGCCCGTCGCGGCGCAGGCGTCGCGCGGTGCGCGAGCCGAACTCGGTGCGCTCGGAAACCTTGAGGGTGGCGCGATCAGCCATCGGCGAGTGAGGATAGAGAACCGCCGCGGGTCCACCGAACGTACCTGGTTTCAAGTATGAGGCTCGAATCGCCGATCTAGAGGATGGCCGTCCGGTACGGCTCGAAAGGCATGCGAGTGCGCGGGATCCTGAAGATGAGCCTTCTGGCGGGCCTGGCGGCCGTCGTGGCAATGCCCGCCGGCGCCACCGCCGCGCCGCGCAGCACGTACCGCATCGTCGCCAACCACTTTCATAACCCGCGCGGCCTGTCCCTGAGCCCGGACGGGCGCTACCTCTACATCGCCGCGGCGGGCACGGGCGGCAGCAGGTGCATCAGCGTCGCCGGAAAGGGCCAGACCTGCACCGGCACCACGGGCTCGGTCATGCGCTTCGACCTCGCCACCCACGCCCGCCAGAAGCTCGCGGATCGCCTCCCCTCGTTCGCCAAGAGCGACGGCACGTTCGCGACCGGCGCCGACGGCGTTTCGGCCGCTCCCGACGGCTCTGTCTTCGGCGTCGAGACGAGCGCCCCATCCTTCGTGACGCAGCTGCTTCCGGCGACCTCCCGAAAGCTCGTCGGAAGGCTGCTGCAGCTTCGCGGGACGGCGGCGAAGGCGACGGGCAACGTCGCCTCGTTCGAGACCAAGCACGACCCCGACGGCCAGGGTCTCGCCTCGGGCCCCTACGCCCTTGCCGCCGCGAGCGCGGCCACGCAGTACGTCGCCGACGCCGGCGGCAACGACGTCCTCCAGGTCGGCGGCACCAAGGTGTCGCTGCTTGACGTGCTGCCGAACCTCGGCGCGTCGCGTGCCACCCCGACGGCGATCGCGATCGGACCCGACGGCCTGCCGTACGTCGGCGAGTCCGTCGGCGGCGTGAACGGCGCCGGGCAGGTGGTGCAGGTCCTCCCCGGCGGGGTCGAGCGCGTCTACGCCACCGGCTTCGATCGCATCAGCGGCCTCGACTTCGGGCCCGGAGGGGCGCTCTATGTGACGGAGCTCTCAACCACCACCCTCGATCCCGGCTCGCACGGCGACGTGGTCGAGCTGATGCCGCTCGCGATCAGCCGCTGCCTCGTGCCGATCTCGGACCAGCTCTCGTTCCCCGCCGGCGGGGTGGTCTCATCGGACGGGCAGACCCTGTATGTGGCTAACAACAGCGTCCTCCCGGGCACGACGCCCAAGGGCGGCGCGTTCGGCGGCGCGAACGGGCAGGTCGTGTCCGTCCCGGCCGCGCCCCTCTGCCACGCCTGACCCGCGAGCCCCCGTACGATCCTCTCGTGGCCGACGACGGGAAGATCCCGAAGGGGCGGGTTCGGCGCTCGGCGAAGCTGGGGACCACGCTCGGAGTTCAGGCGACGCGCTACGCGGGAACCAAGGCGGCATCCGTGGCGCGCTCGGACGAGGGCGCGCGGGAGCGCCTCGAGGCGCGCCACATCGAGACGGCGCAGAAGATGGTCTCCACCCTCGGGCAGATGAAGGGGGCGGCGATGAAGCTCGGGCAGCTCGCCTCGTTCATCGACACCGAGTTCCTGCCGCCCGAATACGCGGAGATCTACCACGACGAGCTGGCGAAGCTCCGCACCTCCGCGCCTCCAATGCCGTGGGAGAAGGTGCGCGACGTGCTTGACGAGGAGTACGACGGCGAGCCGCTCGACGAGCTCTTCTCGGAAATCGAGGAGGAGGCGTTCGCCGCCGCCTCGATCGGCCAGGTCCACCGCGGCACGCTGACGAACGGCCGCTCCGTGGCGGTGAAGATCCAGTACCCGGGCGTCGCGGAGGCCCTGGAGGCCGACCTGCAGAACATGGGGGTCATCGTGCGCCTCGCGAAGGCGCTCGCGCCTGGGCTCGATGCGAAGGCGGTCGCGAGTGAGCTTCGAGAGCGCGTGCTCGAGGAGCTCGACTATGAGTACGAGGCGCAGAACCAGCGAGCCTTCTCGCGCGCATACCGCGGGCACCCATTCATCTACGTGCCTGACGTGCTGACCCGCCTCTCGCACCGGCGCGTGCTGGTCACCGAGTACGTCGACGGCCTCGGATTCGAGGGCGTGAAGGAGCTCGAGCACTCCGAGCGGAGCCGCTTCGGCGAGATCGTCTTCCGCTTCTGCTTCGGCTCGATCTACCACCTTCAGCACTTCAACGCCGACGCGCACCCGGGCAATTACATCCTCATGGCCGACGGGCGGGTGGCCTTTCTCGACTTCGGCATGACCAAGCGTCTCGACCCGGAGCAGATCGAGCTCGAGGCGCGCGCCGTCGACGCCGCATCTCGCCAGGATTCCCAGGGGCTTCGCGAGGCGCTGAACGACCTCGGCTTCATCAAGAACCCGTCGAAGCTCGACGCCGAGCGACTGATGGACCACGTGATGGTCGTCGGCGGCTGGTACCTCGAGGACCGCGAGATCGAGATCTCATCGCGCCGAGTGATGAAGGTGATCGAGTCGACCTCGGACCCCCGCTCGGAGTACTACTCGCTGATGCGCCGCGAGAGCCTGCCCGCCGATGAGCTCATGGGCCGCCGGATGGAGACGGGGGTGCTCGCCGTCCTCGCGCAGCTGAGCGCAAAGCGGAACTGGCACCGAATCATGCGCGAGTGGGTCTATGCGGAGGATCCGGCGACCGAGCTGGGCGAGGCCGAGTGGGCGTACTTCGAGTCGCGCGGGCAGCGGCGCGTGCCGGGGTACTCGGGCCGCCCGGCCTGAACCCGACCACGCGAACGTCCCGAAGTCGTGGCTATACCGGGTGTTCCGGGACGTTCGACGCGAGGAGGAGCCTGGGGTCGTTCGTGCAGATGCCGTCGACGCCCATCGCGGTGAGCGGCGTCGACGCGGCGCGGGTCGTCGACCGTCCACGCGACGACCTCGACGTCCACCGAGTGAGCGGCCTCGATCAGCCGCGGCGTGATCGCCCCGTGGTAGGCCCAGACGGCCCACACGCCGAGCGAGGGCGCGGTCCGGCGAACCACGCCCGGTAGTCGTGCGCGAAGCGAGGCGAGCCCGGCGGCGAGCAGGGGCTTGGCCCAGCGGTGCCCGGTCCAGTCGCGGTAGGTCTTCGGCACCGTCCAGCCGATGCGCAAGCCCGGGATCGATCCGCCGCAGCTCGCGGAGGCTCGAGAGCTCCATCGTCGAGACCATCGCGCGGTCGCGCAGGCCGCGCTCGGCCGATCGCGTCGACGAGCTCGTCCTCGCGGCCGGCGATCTTGAGGTCGACGTCGATCTCGACCTGGTCCAGGGGCGGCGACGCGAACGCGTCGAGAGTCTCGGCCGAGCGTGAGCGGCTCGCGCCGGGCTGCGTCGCCCCAGTCGTGGGCGACGATGAGCGGATCGCTCGGGCCCGAGGCCGGCCCCGCCGGCGGCGTTGCGCCACTCGCGCGGGTCGGCGAAGTCCGAGCGGGGCCGCACGACGTCGAGCTCGATGATGTCGACGCCGATCTCGACCGCGGCGCGAAAGCTCTCCAGCGTGTTGCCGGCGACGATCGCGTCAGCGCCCTTGTGGCCGATCCGAAGCGGCCGCTCGCGGGCCTCAGTCACGCTGACGGCGGGCGGCGACGTTGAGGCGGACGAGGGCGCCCATCCCGGCGAGCAGACCGGACGAGGTGATCCCGAAGAGGAAGGCGCCAACCGCGATGGTGCCGCGGTTCTGCTGCTGCAGCTCGCCGACCACGGGCAGAGTCGCTCGAGGAGCTCGCAGATCGCGATGCCGCCGACGATGGACAGGACCAACACAACCGCGGCCGCGCCCGAACAGGACCTTCCCGAGGATGTCGAGCCACTCGAGCGTGTTCTCGTCCATACGGGGAAACTATCCGCCGTGGGGTACCTGAGTCCGGTCATTCGCCGGCGCATCGCGACGGTGCTGCTGGTGGTCGGCGCCGCGGTGGTCGCGCTCGCGATCGCGAACGTGGGGCCGTTCTCGGATCCGCCGACGGAGGCCGACCGCGCCCAGGCGGCGCTCGAGGACTTCTTCGCCGCCGCCCACCGCAAGGACTACAAGGCGGTCTGCCGGCTGCTGACCGCGCCGGAACGCAGCCAGGTCGAGATCCGGGCGGCAGCTCTCGCCGGCAACAGCACCGGCTGCGCGAACGTCCTCGACTCGCCGCTTGGCCTCGTGCTGGCGAAGACCGAGGTCGAGATCACCGACGTGCGGGTGAGCGGCAACCTCGCGGCGATCGACGCCAACCTCCACGCGCCCGGCGTCAAGCGCACGCAATACCGCACCTACAAGCTGCAGGAGATCGGCGGCACGTGGAGGATCTCCGAGGTCACCTTCTGATTCGGCGCGAACCGGCGCGCGCACCGGGCGGTCGAAGCTAGGGTTCCGGTCGTGCTGGGGGGTTCGATGTTCGCGGCGCGCGCTGGTCGGCGTGGGCGTGCTCGCAGCTTTCGCCGCGCTGCCGGCATCGCAGGCGGTCGCGGGAAAGCCCGCCGCGGTGCGAATCACGGACCTCTCCGACCGCGCCGACCTCGTCTCCGGCGGCGACGCGCTGATCAAGGTGCGCCTGCCCGCGCGGCCCAAGCGCTCTGCGGTCAGCGCGACGGTCGGGGGCCGCGACGTGACCCGTACCTGCACCCACGCGGCGCCGGCCTCGTGGGGCTCGTGAAGGGGCTGCGCGTGGGCCGCAACGTCCTTCGCGTGGAGCTGCCCGACGGGCGCGGCGCCAGGCTCGTGCTCACGAACCACCCGAACGGCGGGCCTGTGTTCTCCGGGCCGCAGCTTCACCCGTGGAAATGCGAGGACGGGGCCCGCGACCGCAAGTGCAACAAGCCGCCTGAGATCTCCTACGTCTACAAGTCGACCGACCCGACCAAGGACGGCCTGCAGCCGTACGACGCCAAGAACCCGCCCTCCGACGTCGCCGACACCACCACCCAGCGCGGCGTCACCGTCCCGTTCATCGTCCGCGTCGAAAAGGGCTACCAGGACCGCGACCAGTACCGGATCGCGACGCTCTGGCAGCCCGGCAAGCGCTGGACCGCCCTCCGGCCCCAGAAGCAGTTCAACCACAAGCTCCTGATCACGCACGGGGCGAGCTGCAACGTCGACTACGGGACCGCCAACGCCCCGAGCGTCACGAGCTACAACCCCGCGGACCTGCTCGGCCTGCCGATCCCGACGCCCGGGCTGACGGCCGACAGCGCGGAATACGCGCTCGGGGCCGGCTTCGCCGTGATGTCCACCGCGCTCGACAACAACGGGCACAACTGCAACGTCGTGACCCAGGCGGAGTCACTGGTGATGGCCAAGGAGCACGTCATCGAGCGCTACGGGACGCTCCGCTACACGATCGGGACGGGCTGCTCGGGCGGCTCGCTGGCGCAGCAGTGGATCGCGAACGCCTACCCCGGCATCTACCAGGGGATCCTCCCCACGTGCTCGTTCCCCGACACCTGGTCGAGCGCCACCCAGGTGATGGACTACCACCTGCTTCGCGCCTACTTCGAGGACCCCTCGAAATGGGGGCCGGGCATCGCCTGGTCGCCGACCCAGTTCGGCGACGTCGAGGGGAACCTGCTCCCGGTCGACGCGATCATCAGCGACATCGGCTTCTTCAGCGCGATCGTGCCGACGCACGAGTGCGGCGGGCATCACCGACGCGCAGCGCTACCACCCGGTGACGCACATCGACGGCGTGCGCTGCTCGATCGCCGACGCGGCCATCAACGTCTTCGGCCCTCGCCCCAAGAGTGTGCTGGTCGGCCAACGAGCGTAAGCTCGGGCACGGCTTCGCCGGCGTGCCGGTGGACAACGTCGGCGTCCAGTACGGGCTCGACGCGCTCGAGAGGCTTCAGATCACCCCGGCCCAGTTCGTCGACCTGAACCGGCGATCGGCGGGCTCGACATCGACATCAACCCGACCGCGAACCGCATCAGGGCCGACGAGCCCGCGCTGCGGAACGCGTACCGCAGCGGCTCGATCAACGAGACCAACAACCTCGGGCGCACGGCGATCATCGACTGCCGCGGTCCCGACCCCGGGGCCGCGCACGACTCCTATCGCGCCTTCGCCGTTCGCGCGCGGCTCGACCGCGAGAACGGCACCCACGCCAACCAGTCGATCTGGGAGGGGCCGGCGCCGATCGTCGGCGACACCTCGTGCGCCCGGGAGAGCCTCAAGGCGATGGACCGCTGGCTGGCCGCCGTGCGGAAGGACCACAGCCACCGCTCGCTCGCGAAGAAGGTCATCGCCGACAAGCCCGCCGATGCCGGCGACGCGTGCTACGACGGCGCCGGGACCAAGCTCACCGACGGGCTGTGCCCGCCGGGCATCGTCCCCGTCTACGGCACGCCACGCACGGTCGCCGGGCGACGCGATCACGACCGACGACAACAAGTGCCGCCTGAAGCCGCTCAAGCGCGGCGACTACTCGCTGCCGTTCACCGACGAGCAGTGGGCCGAGCTCCAGTCGATCTTCCCCGACGGGCGTCTGCGACTTCTCGAAGCCGGGCGTCGACCAGGCCCCGACGGTGCCGTGGCTCACCTACCAGCGGGCGCACGGCAAGGTGATCTACGGCGGCCGCCGGATGGGCAAGGCGCCGCGCTCGAAGAGCTTCTAGCCGGCTACCGCACCGCCTCCCCGAAGATCTGCCGGGCGCCCCCCGCGCCGTCGTTGAAGAGGAAGAACGGCGTCCCCGGAGCGCCGCCCTGACACGCCGACCCGTCGCCGTTGAACGGGTTCGCCGTGCAGTCGGACGAGATCGGCTCGGCGACGTCGAGCGTCGCCCCCTTCTTCGACCGCTTGACCCCGTTCGGCGTGTCGAGCTGGAACTTCGGGTTCGCCGGGTTCGTCAGATGGCCGACGAACACCCTCTCCGCCTTCCCGATCTGCTGGCGGTAGGAGATGAGGGGCGTGTTCCTGACGAACGAGATGTCGGGACGGGTGGCATCACCCTTCGCGCTCGAAAGCGGCTTGCCGCCGTTCACGAGCTCGAAGTGCGTGCCGTCGACGAGGCGCGAGGCGAAGATCCGCTCGACCCCGCGGAAGCCCTCCGCCCAGACCACCCATGGGACGGTGACGACGCCGGGCGTCATCGTCCCGGCGGCGACCTTCGGGTCCTCGGCGTCGGCGTTGACGTTGCGATTGAGCGTGCACGCGTTCTCGGCCGTCTTCGACGCCAGGCAGGCGCCGGCCCTGTTGGACCCGCTCGTGTCGAGGAGCTGGGCGCCGGCCGTGTGGCCGCCGACTGCCGCCCACGCGAATCCGCCGTCGACCGTTCCGGCCGCCGTCGGCGGCGGGGGCACCGCCTTGGCCGCGAAGACGCGCTCGTTCTTGACGCCGAACTTGCCGCGGTTGACCTCGTACCAGACGGCCCACGGCACGGAGTCGCCGGGCCCGGTGAAAGCGATGTCGGGCTCGATCCCGTTGCGGCTCGGGTCGACGTTCAGCGACGGCTCGCTCGGCGAGCCGACCGGCGATCGCTCGATACCGACCTGCTGCCAGCAGAACCCGCCGACGGGGCTGCCGCCGGCCGGCTTCGTCCCGGCCGGGCACGTGGTCGTGCCCGGGCCGATCGGCTTGACCACGAAGATCTGGTCCTTCCTCGGCCCCTGCTCCTGCCAGATCACCCACGGCCCCGGCTTCGTCGGATCGCCAGCGGCGTTGCCGCTCGCGACCTCAGGATTCTCGGCGTCCTTCTCCGTGCGGATGTTGAGCGACGGCGGGCCGCCCGTTGCCGGACGACCCTGGCCGGCGAAGACCCATTTGTCCTGGGTCGGATCGAAGCGCGACGCGAAGATCTCCTGGTGGCCGAACGGCGAGGTGTTGTCCTCGTACCAGGTCGCCCACGGCACGGCGCGGCCGCTGCCCGCGAAGTCGATCGAGGGCGCCTCGCCCACGCGGTCCTGGTTGAAGTTGAGCGATCCCGTGAACTGCGGCGAGGCGCTCGATGCGCCACCCACGGTCCCGTGGCCCTTCGTCACCCAGGCTCCGTTGGCGAAGGCGCGGGAGAAGATCTGCTTCTTGCCCGACGTCTGCTTCTCGAAGACCGTCCACGGCACGGCGGCGGCGCCGGGGGTGACGGTGCCGCCGACGGCGTCGAGCTCGCCGGCGGGCTTCGCCGGAGAGATCCCGGCTACGGGATCGTTGTCGACCCGGCCGTCGAGGCTCACCAGCGCAGCGAGCGCGGTTGCCGAGAAGACGCTGGAGGCAAGGGCGAGGATGATCAGCGCCGCCGCCGTAGACCGGGGACGTCGGGGGGACCAGCCACTCATGAGACTCCTTCTCCCCGACACCAATCGGATTGGGGCGATCAGATCACATCGAGTGGCCCGCGTCAATTAAAAGAGCTGATCAACGCCAATTGCGGCGGCTTTCGCCGCCTTACACGCTTCTTCCGGCGCTAGAGCACCGGACGAGACCGAATCAGCTCAAAAGAGCTGATTCTCACCCGCGAAGATCTCTGAGACCGAGTCGTCGGCGAAGATGCGGCGGATCGAGTCGGCGAGCGTCTGCGCGGCCGAGAGGACGACGATGTTCTCCGGGCGGCCGGGGCGCTCCTGCGGGATCGTGTCGGTGACGACGATGCGCTCGATGCCGGAGTTCTCCGGCGCCAACCGCTCGTAGGCCGGGTCGGAGAAGACCCCGTGGGTGGCGCAGGCGATGACGCGCGCGGCCTTTTCCTGCATGACCGTCTCGGCAGCGGCGCAGAGGGTGCCGGCGGTGTCGATCATGTCGTCGACGAGCACCGCCGTCTTGCCCTCGACCTCGCCGACGACGTAGCCGATCTCGGCGACCTGCTGAGCGGGGCGCTCCTTCTCCATCACCGCCCAGTGACAGCCGATCTTGCGGGCGAAGTTGCGTGCCACCTTCACCCGCCCGGCGTCGGGCGAGACGATCACGAGCTCCTCGTCGAAGTGCTGGTCCATGAAGTACTGGGTGAGCATCGGCATCGCCGTCATGTGGTCGACGGGCACCTCGAAGAAGCCCTGCACCTGGCCCGAGTGGAGGTCCATGGTGAGCACGCGGTCGACGCCCACGGCCTCGAGACACTTGGCGACGACGCGGGCCGTGATCGGCTCGCGGGGCCGCGACTTCTTGTCCTGGCGCGCGTACCCGTACCAGGGCATGACGGCGATGATGCGGTGCGCCGAGGCGCCCTGCGCGGCATCGACCATCGCGAGCAGCTCGACGAGTGAGTCGTTGGGCGTCATCCGCTGGGCGGCGTTGGCGGCGGTCGACTGCACGAGGAAGACGTCGGCGCCGCGGATTGACTCGTTGTAGCGGCAATAGACCTCGCCGTCGGCGAACGTGCGCAGGTCGACCTGGCCGAGGTCGACATCCAGCTTCGCCGCGATCCGGGCGGCCAGCTCCTGGGAGGCGCGGCCCCCGAACACCATGAGCTTCTTGGTGTAGTCGTGAGAGATGGAGCTCAACAGCCGCGGGCTCTCCTCGACGATCGTCATTCCTCGCGCTCCTCGGCTCGTCGCTTTGCGTAACCCTCGATATTGCGCTGCTCGCCCTTGCTCACGCCAAGGGCCCCGGGCGGAACGTCCTCGCGGATCACCGCGCCGGCGCCAGTGTAAGCGTCGTCGCCGACGCTGACCGGCGCGACGAGCGCCGTGTCGACGCCGATTCGCGCATCTTGGCCGATCTTCGTGCGGTGCTTGTCGAACCCGTCGTAGTTCGCGGTGATGGTCCCGGCGCCCAGGTTCGCGCCCCCGCCGACGTCGGTATCGCCGACATAGCTCAGGTGCGGCACCCGCGCGCCCTCGCCCACCTCGGAGTTCTTGATCTCGACGAAGGTGCCTGCCTTCGCCCCGGCCGCGAGCCGCGTGCCGGGTCGCAGGTAGGCGAAGGGGCCGACGGCGCAGCTCTCGCCGATCTCGGACTCGATCACGTGCGACTGGATGACGTTCGCAGCCGCGCCGATACGCGAGTCAACGAGGGTGGCGTGAGGGCCGACCGTCGCGCCCTCCGCAATGCGCGTCGCGCCGCGCAGCGAGCACCCGGGCTCGATGCGCGCGTCGGCTTCGATCTCGACGTCGGCGTCGATCCAGGTCGCCTCGGGGTCGACGATCGTCACGCCGGCGAGCATGTGGCGCTCGTTGATGAGCTTGCGCGCCTCGGCCTCGGCGGTCGCGAGGTCGGCGCGCGAGTTGATGCCGAGGTTGACGTGCGGGTCCGACTCGAGGTGGGCGGTCACGCGCAGCCCCGCGGCGCGCATCGCGGGGAGGACGTCACCCAGGTAGTACTCGCCCTGGGCGTTGTCGTTGGAGATACGGCCGAGCGCGTCGGCCAGCGCCGGCGCGTCGAAGGCGAAGATCGAGCTCGAGACCTCTCTGATCGCGAGCTCCTCCGGGCTGGCGTCCCCGGCCCCCGACTTCGCCTCGGCGATCCGCTCGACGTCGCCGCTCGAGTCGCGGATGATGCGGCCGTAGCTGCCCGGGTCGTCCATCTCGGTGGTGAGAACAGTTGCCCCCGCGTCCGCGTCACGGCGGGCCGCGAGCAGGCCGGAGAGGGCGTCGGTGGAGATCAGCGGGTGATCGCCGGGAAGCACGACGACCTCGTTGGAGTCGCGGATCGCGTCGAGTGCGGCGCGGACGGCGCCGCCGGTGCCGTCGGGTTCCGGCTGGACGACCGTCTCGGTGCCCTTCGGGAGCACCCCCGAGAGGTCGTGGGTGGGCGAGACGATCACACAGACGTGCCCCGCGCCGGCCGAGTTCGCCGTTGCGACCGGCCACGCGATCATCGCCCTCCCGCAGACGGGATGGAGCATCTTCGGCAGCGAGGAACGCATCCTTGTCCCCTCGCCCGCCGCCATGATCAGGACGGTGGGTGCGCCGGCCACCCGGGAATGGTAGGTCGGTTCGGCCGGCGAGGGGTCGGCGACCAGCCGCCCTTGCACGAGCGGCCCCGCGGTACGCACGGTTCACGCAGCCTCGCCCAAGGCCTCCGCGCGGGTCCTGTGCCCTCCCGGCCTCGGCCACCTCGCGCTCCATCTGCCGCTCGTAGAACTTGACCCACTTGCGGATCGCGTTGTCGGAGACCCCGTACTTCCGGCCAACTGCGAGGTAACTGGTCTCGGCGATCTGGCGGAGGAGCTGCTGGTAGCTCGGGCGACTGACCTTTCGGATCTCAGGCTTAGCGCGGCCACGCTGTCCACGTCCGCGACCCGCAGCCTCCACGCGGTCCCAGCGGCTTCCGCAGGCCCGCGAGCAGTAGCGATGGCTGCGGTACTTCGGCCGAAATTCCGCGCCGCAATGCGCGCACGAGCGCACCGCCGGTACCAGCTTGCCCTTCCTCCCGCAATGCGTATCGAACGTAGCGGCGCAGTTGGGACAAACGATGCGCAGGTTCTCGAGTCGATTGTCGTCGCGGATCCCGTTCGTGTGGTCGAGGATGAGTCCCATCCGCCTCCCACGCCAGATTTCGCCCTGGCCGCATATTTCGCAAATCGGCTGCTTGACCCCCTCGTGATAAAGGCGGAGCTTGAGATTGCTCCGCGAATAGGTCGAATTCCGAACGAGGATGTCCTCGAGAGACTTGCGCTGCTGCCGCTTGCGAAGAGCTTCTCTGCTCGCCGCATACGGATCGAAATGCTCCGAAGAGATGCCCCACTTCCCGGCCCAAGCTTTGAGTGTTCGAGAGTTGGCGCCGGTTGTGCAATACCCGAGGTTGCGCAATGCCTCCGTCCAGGAGCGAGCGCTTGCGATGGCCTTTCGGGCCTGTTGCTCGCTGAAGCGCGGAGAGCTTCGGCGTGGCCGGTACGGAGGGAGATGGCGCACGTCGATCTCCCACAGGGCGGCCCACTTGCGAATTGTCCTGAAGTTCTTGCCGAACGGCGAGAGGCCGAGGAAGCGCAGCGCGTCCGCCCAAGTGGTCGCAAGAGCGAGGGCCTCCGACGCCTCTTCCTTCGTATAACTCGGCCTCCATGGCACGAACATATGTTCGCTCACCTGCCGGACGGAACCGGCCCGTAGACTCGCCACTCTGCGCACTGTCCGGGGTGGTGTAGTGGCAGCACGTCGGGTTTTGGTCCCGAAGACGGAGGTCCGATTCCTCCCCCCGGAGTTGCCGGTTCGAAACTACGCCCCCGTGATCGCCGACCTTCACGCCCATTACCCGATGCACCTGCGCCCGCGGATCGAGGGCGGGATCGTGAAGCTCGTCGCCTCCGCGCCCGGGCGCTGGCGGGCCCTCGACGCGGTCCGCTCGTTCGTCATTCGCACCGCGAGCCTCTTCGGCAACTACCGCCGCTACGACTCCGGTCCCCGGGTCACGGTGCCGCTGATGCACTCCGGCGGAGTGGGCGTCGCCCTCTCGGCGCTCTACTCCCCGTTCGACGAGATGGATCTCGCCAAGAAGTACGGCTCGCCGCCCGACGGCAGCTACTTCCCCACCCTTCTGCGCCAGCTCTCCGACGTGGAGACCGAGGTTGCAAACGAGCAGGTCGGGCGGGCGCGGATCGCCCACGACCCCGACGAGCTCGAGCGCGGCCTCGCGGCCGGTGAGGCAGTGCTGATCCATTGTGTCGAGGGCGGCTTCCATCTCGGCCCGACCCCCGAGGAGATCGACGCCAACGTCACCGAGCTCGCAAAGCGCGGCTGCCTCTATATCACGCTCGCCCACCTCTTCTACCGGTCGGTCGCCACCAACGTAAACGCGATCCCATTCCTCCCCACCAGCATCTACGACCGCTTCTTCCCGATGCCGCCGGACACCGGCCTCACCGACCTCGGCCGCGCCGCGGTGCGCGCCATGGTGCGCGAGCGCGTGATCGTCGACCTGAGCCACATGGCCGAGCGCGCGATCGCCGAAGCTCTCGACCTCCTCGACGAGCTGGACCCCGGGCGCGAGGCGCCGGTGATTGCCAGCCACGCCGGCTACCGCTTCGGGCATGACCGCTACAACCTCGCGCCACCCACCTTGGAGCGCATCGCCGAGCGCGACGGGATCGTCGGTCTCATCCTCGCCACCCACCAGGCGGCCGAGGGGCTCGGGCATCCCGACCCACCTCGAGGACGGCCTCGCGGTCCTCTACCGCCACGCCGACCGCATCCGCGAGATCACGGGCTCGCACCGCCACACGGCCATCGGCACCGACTTCGACGGCTTCATCAAGCCGACGCTCCCCGGCCTCGAGGACGAGGGCGACATGCACCGCCTCGAGGACGCCCTCCACGACCGCTACGGCGCGGAGGACGCGGACGCCATCGCCTCCGGCAACGTCCTGCGCCTCGTGCGCACCTACTGGCGGGGCGGGCTGGAGGAGAATCCGCCGGCGGCTCCGGCGCGGCGAGCCGGTCGCGGATAGGGTCGCCCCGTGGCCGGTGAGTACGTCTTCATCGACGAGTGGGACGTCGACGCGCCCATCGACGCCGTCTACCAGGCGCTCGCCGACGCGCGGACCTATCCGGAATGGTGGACGCCGGTCTACATCAGGGTCGAAGCGGACGGCCCGCCCGAGGTCGGCGCCAGCTCGCGGCAGGAGTTCAAGGGCCAGCTCCCGTACCACCTCAAGACGACCTCCACGATCACCGCGGCCGACCCCCCACGCTCGTTCTCGGTCGAGGTCGTCGGCGATCTCACCGGCAAGGGCGTGTGGACCCTCACGGAGCGCAGCGGGAAGGTGCACGTCCACTTCGACTGGCGGGTAATCGCTGACCGCGCGCTCCTCCGCTACCTGACGCCCATCCTGCGGCCGCTGTTTCGCCACAACCACAACTGGTCGATCAAGCGCGCCATCGAGGGCCTCGAGCCCTACGCGAAATCGCACGCCGCCGGCTCGAAGGTCGGCTAGAGTCGCGAAGTCTCAGTCAAGGAGTAGAGGAATGCGCAAAGTTGCCATTGGGATTGCGGTCGGAGCACTGGCGGCCGGCGTCATCGCGGCGAGCGCCGGCGCGCAGACGGCGGCGAGGTTCACGGTCGTCGACTTGCCGACGAAGATCACGCACCATCACACCGTCACGGTCGGCAAGCTCGTGAGGCCCGGCACCCGGAATTCGGTCGTGGGCCACGACAAGATCAAGTTCAACCCGCACACGTCGCGCGCCCGCGGCGTGTTCTTCCTCCCGAGTGGAAAGATCAAGGCGGCGGGCCTGCTCGAGCGCAGCCGCCTTCAGATCCTCGGCGGCACGCGGGGCTACAACGGCGTCGCCGGGAAAATCCGCATCCACAAGAGCCACGGGGACGCCACGCCACTGACGTTCACGATCGTCCGCTGAGGGCGGGCGTCAGGCCGCCGGCGGCCTGACGCGACCCGCCGCCGCTCCCGGCTCCGCCGCGGGGCCTCGAGGCGACGCGATGCCCAGCACTCGCATCGCCTTCAGCCCGAGGCCGAGCTTCTCCCGCCCCTCGGTCGACGTGATGTCGTGCCCCGCGAGCTCCTTCACGCGCTCGAGCCGATACCGCACCGTGTGCCGGTGCGTGAACAGGCTCTCGGCCGTGGGCGTGACGTTGCCGTCGTTGTCGAGGTACGCCTCGATCGTCGCGAGCAGGTCGGTCTCGTACTGCTCGTCGTAGGCGACGAGCGGCGCGACCGTCTCCTCGTAGAAGCGCTCGAGCTCGCCCGGGTCCTCGCTCATCGCCGGGAGCAGCAGCCGGTAGGCCCCCGTGTCCTCGAAGGCCAGGATGCCGATGCCCTCCGCCTCGGCCACGTTCGCCGCCAGCTCCGCCTCCTTCCCCGCCCGATAGAGGTCGACCGGATCGGCGGCGAACCGGCTGCGGGAAACGGTGAGCGCGAAGCCGGGAAGGGAGGAGTCGAGCTCGCGGCGCACCACGTCGGCGGCCCGCTCGAGCGTCGCCTCCTCCGTCGCGGGGATCACGGCAACCACCTCGGCCCCCTCACCCTCTCCGAGCGCGGTGAGCGCCCCCGAGCTCGCCGCGCGAGCCCCTCGAGTGGCGAGCGTCAGGACGCGCGCCCGCCACTCGCCCGATTGGGCCGCGTGCGGTGTCGCGCGGGCGACGACGACGCCTGCGCCGGCCGCAACGTCAGCGCCGAGCTCGGCCGCCCGCGCCACGATGTCGCCGCGGTCGGTTACCGAGCGCGCGAGCAGCGCTCTCACGAGCTCCCCCGCGGCCTCCTCGGTAGCCCAGTCCGGCGCGCGGGAGCGCTCTAGCTCGAGGCCGAGGAGAGCAGTGACCATGCGCGCCAGAGCGGCATCGGCAGTGCCCGCGCGTGACCTGTATCGCATTTCCCCCACGACCATGTCGGCAACGCGAAGCTCAGCGACGCTGACGCCCGAGCCGCCCTCGAGGAGCCTCGCCTCCTCCGACGGCGAGGCCGCCGCGACCGCGAGCACGGAGCTCGAGCGGTCGATCAGCGCGACGCTCGCGTCGAGAACCCGTGACGCTGCTCGGGCGACCGCCGGTAGGCCTGCTCCGGATTCGATTGCGTCGGAAAGCGCGTCGAGCGGCGCGGACCCGCTCTCCGCCTGCGCGGCCTGACGGGCCCGTGAGGTCGCGGACGGCTTGCCGCCCGCCTGCTTCGGGCTCATTCGGAAAGTCTAGGAGGCTCTGACGGCCCCGGGAGCCGGCGCCCTAGCCGAGCCAGCCCGAGATCATGTCCCAGTTGTAGAACACGAACGCGCCGACGACGAAGCCCACGAGCACGAGGGCGGCGAGGACGAACAGCGAGAGGAGGGCGGCCGTCGCCTTTTCCCACGGGCGGCCATACGCGCCGAGCGCGGGCGCGAGGATCAGGGCGCCGAAGGCGATCAGGCCGATCAACCCGGTGCCGGCGAACAGCCAGACCTGCGTGGTCGAGATCTCAGCCAGGGGCAGAGTCATCGCGGGAATTCTGCCGCATGCGCGCGACGGCGAGCGCAGCGAGCGCGCAACCGGCGAACGCCGCGGCGCCGAGGCCCCAGCCGCCGAGGACGTCGGTGAGGTAATGAGCATGCAGATACACGCGCGTGAGACCGATCAACAGCGCGAGCGCCAAGCCGACTCCGATCGCAGCGGTCGCCCATTTGACCCGCGGCCTCCAGACAGCGACCGCAACGAGCGCGATGAACGGGTACACGGTCGCGTGCGCTGCATGGCCGCTGGGGTACGCGGAGCCGAACGCATCGATCACCGCATCCGGCGGACGCGGCCGGTCGATCACGAACTTGAGCGTGTTGACGGCGACGAACGTGAGCGCCACCCCCACGAGGAGCACGACGACATCGGTCCAGCGGCCCCGACGAGCGAGGACCGCCGCGAAGATCAGCGCCAGGGGCACGACCACCCAGCCCGATCCGAGCGCGGTGATGACCTTCGCGATGTCCGTCAGCCATGCCGTCCGGATGTCGCTCACTGCGGTGAACGCGGAGTTGTCAAGTGAGGTCGGCCCCGGATCTCCACTCACGATGATCGCGCCGGTCACGAGCACCGCGAGGCCGACCGCGAACGCCGCCGTCACGCCCCCCGTGCGCAGCCGCCTCCGCGCCTCCTCGTCCGCGCGGCGCGTATAGCGCACCAGTGCGTAGGTGACGACCGCGCCGAAGACGACGGCGCCGAAGGCGAACGTGAGCCGCCCGGCGATCCTCACGGCATCGTCGATGTGCTGCGAGGCGAAATAACCGACGAGGCAGAAGGCCGCGGCCCACAGAGCCGTCCCGATCACACCGTAGGGCGCGTACTCGCGATAGCGCCACCCCGACGTCCCCGCCACGAACGGGGCGAGCGCGCGAACGAGCCCGATGAACCGCCCGATGATGATCGTGCGCCCCCCATAGCGCTCGAAGTAGCCCTCCACGGTCTCGAGCCGCGCCTCGGTGATCCGCAGCTTCGGGCCGTGGCGCAGTGCGAAGCCTCGCCCGAGCTTGCGCCCGATCCAAAAGCTCGTGGAGTCGCCGGCGAACGCCCCGATCCAGACAACCACGATCGTCACGGCGATCGAGGTCGCTCCCTGGCCGGCCACGGCCCCGGACAGGATGACCGCGGTCTCGCCGGGGAGGATCAGGCCGACGAATGCGCCGGTCTCGAGGAAGGCGGCCGCGAACGCGAGTGGGTACGTGGCCGCGCCGAGCGACGTCGAGAGGTCATGGAGCACCTTCTGGGCGTTGATGCTTGGGAGGACGAGGTTGATCGCGACGATCACCGAAACCACCACCGCGGCGAGTATCAGGTCGCCCCGGCGCTCCCTGGCCCAAGCGGCCACTAGGCGGTGCCCGTCGACGTGACGAAGGCCTCGGCGAAAGCCGGCGGCAGCCTCGAAGCCTCGCTGTCGGCCACGGCGACATCGGCGTAAAGGCCGACGGCGGTGGGGCCCGACCCAGCCACCATCGCCACCTCGGCGTTCGCGTCGCGCAGCGCCTCCAGGGCCGCACCGACCTCGGGCCTGAGCGCGAGAACGGCTGGCTCCAGGTCGTTTCGCAGGAGCTCGGGATAGTCGAGCGGCGAGGCGGCCGAGCGGGCCGTTTCCTCGAGACGCTCCCCGATTCCCGCAAGGTCGGCCGCCGTGCGCCCAAGTTCGAGCCGGTCAGCCTCGGCGTAGACGTCGCCCGCAGCAAGGCCCTCGCCGGGCACCGCGACGACTCCGATCTCCGTGGCGCCCGGCAAATGCTCGACCCGCTCGCCCGCACCGCCGACCAGAGCGATGCTCGGCGCGAGCTGCGAGGGCACATCGGCGCCGAGCTCGGCCGCGATCTCGTCGAGGCGGTCGATCTCCCCGAGCCCAAGACGCAACACGGCGGCCGCGTCAGCACTCCCGCCGCCAAGGCCGGCCGCCACGGGAATCCGCTTGTCGATCTCGATGCGGACGGGGGGATGCTCCCACCCCCGCGCGCGCAGGGCGCCCAGCGCCGCGGTGGCGAGGTTCGGCCCCCGGACGCCCGGACAGACCACCTCGTCGGCCTCGGCCGGCTCCACCACGATCCGGTCCGCCAGGCGGAGCGGCGTGAAGATCGACCGGATCTCATGCAGGCCGTCGGCCCGAACCGGGCCGACGAAGAGGCAGAGGTTGAGCTTGGCGGGCGCGCGAAGGATCACACGAGCACCTCCGAGAGCGACCTGAACTCCTCCGGGCTGAGCGCCTCAGCACGCGCGTCAGCCGGGAGCCCGAGCTCGCCGAGCGCCGCGGAGACGCGATCGCGACCGAGCCCGATCCCCGCCAGCTCGACCGATCGGGGGAGCGTCTTTCGCCGATGGGCGAATGCGGCCCGCACCAGCGCCACGAGCCGCTCATCGGCGGCGGGGCCGCGGCGCTCCAGGCGCAACACCGCTGAGGCCACTCGGGGACGCGGGCGGAAGACGGCGGCGTCGACCGGTCTGACGAGGGTGACGGAGCAGGCCAGCTGCACCGTGACGCTCGGCGCTCCGTACGTCCGGCTCCCCGGCCCGGCTCGCAGGCGGTCGGCGATCTCGCGCTGGACCGTCACCGTCCAGCGTGCGAGGCCCGGAAGCTCGGCGATCGTGCGGATGAGAAGCGGCGTGGCGATCGAGTACGGGAGGTTCGCCACCATCGCGTCGGGCGCCGGATCAAGGGCCGCGAGGTCCAGTCGCATGGCGTCGCCGAAATGAAGCGCGATGTTTCCGCGCCCCGCGGCAACGGCCTCGAGCGGCTCGCGAAGCCGCTCGTCGAGCTCGACCACGTGCACGAACCCGGCCGCGTCGGCGAGGACCCGGGTGAGGGCCCCCTCACCGCCCCCGACCTCGAGCACAGCCTCGTCCCCGGCAAGCCCGGCGTCGCGGACGATCGCATCGAGCAGGTTCGGGTCGGCGAGGAAGTTCTGCCCGAGCTTCACCATCGAAAGACCCGCTTGGCGTTGGCCTCGACCAGCTGTTCGAGCTGCGCGTGCTCGACGTCGCGAACGTCGGCGACCAACCGCGCGGTGTGGACGACGTTCGCCGGCTGGTTCGGGCGCCCCCGCTCGGGCTGGGGGGCCAGGAACGGGGAGTCCGTCTCCACGAGGAGCAGATCGTCGGGAACCAGCGCCGCGGCCTCCCGCAGATCGCCTGCCTTCGGATACGTCACGTTCCCGGCGAACGAGCAGTACCACCCGCGCTCGCCCGCCTCGGCGACCGCCTCCGCCGGCCCGGAGAAGCAGTGCAGGATCACGTCGACGCTCTCGGCCGAGGAGCGGAGTGCGTCGAACGTGTCGTCCAGCGACTCGCGCATGTGGATCACCACCGGCTTAGCCGCTCGCTGCGCGATCTCGAGCTGGGCCTCGAACGCGCGGCGCTGGTCCTCGCGAGGGGCGCCGTCGCGGTAGTAGTCGAGGCCCGTCTCCCCGATTGCCGCCACGCGGGGGTGGGCGGCCAGCGACTCGATGGCGGCCGCGGCGTCGTCGTCGAAGCCCGCGGCCGAGTTCGGGTGCCTCCCCACGCAGGCGAGAACCTCCGGGTGCTCCGAGGCGAGCTCGATCGCCTGGGCGTTCGTCCTCTCGTCGAGCCCCACCGTGAGCATGCGCCCGACGCCGGCCGCGCGCGCCCGCTCTATGAGCTCGGCGGCCGGTGGCTCGCAGAGCCCGAGATGGCAATGCGTGTCGACCACGGTGTCGGCGATGATTACTGAGATGGGCGACGCTCCGCTCGACCGCCGCCAGTTCGTGGTCCGCGCCGCGGGAGGAGTCGCGGCGCTGACCCTCGCGGCTTGCGGCGGCGGCAGCTCGTCGACGACGAGCACGCTCACCCGCACCGTGCGCCGCAAGGCCGCGCCGGCCAAGAAGCCCGCCACGCTCTCACGGCTCGCCGAGCAGGTCCGGGGCCGCGTCGTCACCCCGAGCTCTGCCGGCTACCACCGCGCGGCCGGGATCTACAACGAGATCTACGACGGCTCGAAGCCGGTGGCGATCGTTCAGGCCGCCAGCGAGGCCGACGTTCAAGCGGCGGTGAAGTGGGCCACGGACCGCGAGGTCTCGGTCGCGCCACGAGCCGGCGGGCACAGCTACGGCGGCTACTCCACCGGGAACGGTGTCCTCGTCATCGACGTCGCCGCGCTCGACTCGATCTCCGTGAACCGCGGCGCGGGGGTTGCGGAGATCGGCGCAGGCTCCCAGCTCGTAAACGTCTACGCGAAGCTCGCCCACCACGGCGCGACTACCCCTGCCGGCTCGTGCCCCTCCGTCGGCATCGGCGGGCATGCGCAGGTGGGGGGCACAGGGCTGGCTGCCCGCAAGCTCGGTCTCGCCTGCGACAACATCGAGGCCCTGCGGGTCGTCACCGCCGACGGCCGCATCATCGACGCGAGCAAGCGCTCGAACCCCGACCTCTACTGGGCCTCGCGAGGCGGCGGGGCCGGCAACTTCGGCGTCGTGACCTCCTTCCGCCAGCGCATCCACCGGGTCTCGAGCGCCGCGTGGTTCAACGTCTCCTGGCCATGGTCGAGCGCGGCGGACGCGCTCGGCGCCTGGCAGCGCTTCGCGCCCCATGCGCCCGACGAGCTGATGTCGATCTTCCACCTGTCGACCGGCGCGTCGACTCCGTCGGTGAGCGCGAACGGCCAGTACTTCGGCTCGGCCGACAAGCTGAAGCGCCTGCTGAAGCCGCTCGTAGTCTCCGGCGCCTCGGTGACGACCGGCACGCTCCCCTACATGGCGCTGATGCTCCGCTGGGCCGGCTGCGCGGATACGGCGCTCAGCAAGTGCCACACGGTCGGCACGAGCCCGGGCGGGACGTTGCCCCGCTCCCTCTTCCTCGCGAAGTCGAGCTACGTCACGAAGCCCATGCCGGCGGCGGGCCGCAAGGCGGCCGTCGCGGCCATCGAGCGCCGGCAGAGCCGGTCCTCGCAGGGCAGCGCGGCGCTCCTCTTCGACTCCTACGGGGGCGTCGTCAACCGCGTCCCCGCCAGGGCGACGGCGTTCGTCCACCGCGACACCCTGTGCTGCATCCAGTACCTCGCCTACTTCAACGACTCCTCGCAGGAGGGCTCAACGCGCCGCTGGATCGACTCGGCCTGGCACGCGCTCCAACCCTACGTCTCGAAGCAGGCCTATCAGGGCTATATCGACCCCGACCTCACCGGATGGGAGTCCGCCTACTACGGGGCGAACTACAGCCGGCTCCAAGGCGTGAAGAAGAAGTACGACCCGGACTTCGTCTTCCGCAACCGCCAGGCGATCCGCCCGGCCTGAGCCTCAGGAGGCAGCCTCGAGCTTCGGGAAGAGCGGCGGGATCCGCTCCACCCGCCGCCCACCCGAGCCCGAGCCGAACACTGCGAGGCCGCGATCGGTCTCCCCCAGCGCGTCGAGCACAGCGTCGGAGGTGGAGGGCATGTAGGCGTGCAGCAGCAGGGCCAGGACGCGCAGCCCTTCCGAGAGGTTGAAAAGCACGGTGTCGAGGTGGCCCGCGAGTGCGGGATCCTTGGCGAGCTCCCAAGGGCGGCGCTCCTCCACGTAGCGGTTGAGCCGCCGCACGCGCGCCCAGATCGCCTCCAGAGCCTGCGTCAACTCGGCGCGTTCGAGAAGCTCGCGCGTTTGCTCCTCCACGCCGCCGAGCCCGTCGTCGCCGGCCGCCAGGTCCGGATCTGCATCTGCCGTGGGGACGACCCCGTCGCGATAGCGCTCCACCATCGCCAGCACCCTGCTCGCGAGGTTGCCCCAGTCGTTAGCCAGCTCGGTCTCGTAGCGCGACTCGAAGCCGGCGGCCGAGACGGCGCCGTCCTGACCGAACGACACCTCGCGGAAGCAGTAGAAGCGCAGGGCGTCGGCGCCGAAGCGCTCGATCACCTCATTCGGGTCGAGGACGTTGCCGAGCGACTTCGACATCTTGCGATCGCCCATCAAGAGGAAACCGTGGATCACCATCCGCCGCGGCGGCTCGAGCCCCGCCGCGTAACACAGCGCGGGCCAGATCACGGCGTGGAACTTGAGGATGTCCTTCGCGAGCACGTGCAGCGTGGCCGGCCAGTAGCGCTCGGTCAGGTCCTCGCCGTCGCGGGCGAACGAGAGCGCGGTGACGTAGTTGAGAAGTGCGTCGAACCACACGTACATCCGCTGGCTCTCGTCCCAGGGGAGCTTCATCCCCCAGCGGAGGCGCCGCCGCGACAGCGAAACGTCCTCGAGCCCGCCCTCGATGAACGCCACCGCCTCGTTGCGGCGGAAGTCGGGGACCACGAAGTCGGGGCGCTCGGCGTAAAGCGCGCTGAGCCGATCGGCGAAGGAGGAGAGGCGGAAGAACCAGTTCTCCTCCCGCTCCCGCTCGAGGGGGATCTCGTGGATCGGGCACGTGTTGCCCGGCCCGAGCTCGCGCTCGGTCTTGAAGTCGGCGCAGCGCGGGCAGTACCAGCCCTCGTAGACGCCCTCGTAGACGTGCCCGTTGTCGTAGACGCGCTGCATGATCTCCGCGACCCGCGCCTCGTGGCGCGGATCGGACGTGCGGATGAAGAAGTCGTTCGTCGCCCCCACCCGGCGGGCGAGCTCCTGGAACTTCGGCGCGTTGCGGTCGGCGAGCTCCTGAGGCGTCACCCCCTCCCGCTCGGCGGCGAGCTCGATCGGCTCGCCGTGCTCATCGGTGCCGGTGAGGAAGAAGACGTCCTCGCCGCGCTGGCGCATGTGTCGGGCCAGGATGTCGGCGGCGATCGTCGAGTACGCGTGCCCGAGGTGCGGCTGCGCGTTGACGTAGTAGATCGGCGTGGTGACGTAGTAGCTCACGAGCGGCGGAGCATACGGGTGGGCCTCTCGGCGCTCGGGCGCAGGACACAGCGCCCAGCGATCAGCGAGGGAGCACCGGCCGCTTCGGCCTTCGATGTGGGGTTGGTGTCGCTATAGCGACCATAAGTCCACAACGAACGCCCTCGCCCCCCTCGCTGCCTTGTTCGTCCCGCCGAGCGCAGTCGATGCCGGCGTGGCGGACGCTAGCCGAGCAGAGTCTCCTGCCCCTTGGGCGTCCTGCGCGCGCGTGGGATGCCCGCCGCCTCCGTGAGCGCCCCCTCGACGTCCGCGAGGATCGCGCGCTCGGAGCGGGACGCCACCAACGGCTCGGACAGGCCGTCGACGTGGACGTACGTGCGCCGGCCCTCGCCGCGCTCGCCGGGCTCCAGCGGGACCAGCGCGAAGATCCGGTCCGCGCGCACCAGCTTGCCGTAACCGAGCGAGACCAGTCTCGGCTCCCTCTTAGCCGCCACCGCCGCCTCCCTTCTTGCCTTTCTTCTTGCCGCGAGCCAGCATGTCGAGCTTGCGCTCGGCGAAGTTCCGGCAGCCGGGGGCGAACGGCTTGATGACCTCGACTCCGACGGTGTGATCGCGCGAGGCGATCACGCGACCGCTGGACGAGGCGTCCCTCACCTCGCCGACGTCGTTCAGGAGCTTCGTCGTCGAGCAGAAGGGGTTGTCCTTGATCGCGAGATGGCCCTGGACCGACTTCATCTGCAGGGCCGAGCGGATCTTCGAGTCCGGCACGCCCCCGCCGCCCCCGCTGCAACCGCCGAGCGCCGTCAGGGCAGTGATGCCGAGCAGGAGGGCGACCAGACGACCGGAGGGGGACATCGCAGCGCGCAAGCTACACAGCGCGGTGGTCGGCGACAAGGCTGTGACGGAGAGGGGGCGGTCCTACGACCGCCCCCTTCCCGCTCTCAGCTCGGCCTGCGTCTAAACGGTTACTTCGTCTTGCAGGGCGTCGTGGTCGTGACGTTGTCCGCCGGGTCGCCGTTCTTGTACTTGAACTCGCCCTTCAGCCGTGTACTTGCCCTTGCTGCACTTCGCTGAAACGTAGTTGTACTTCTTGCCCTTCGACTTGAAGGCCTTGGTCACCGTGGTCTGGAAATCGGTGATCGTCGCAACCGAGGACACCGAATCGGGGATCGGGACGTTGAGGATGTTGGTCTTCCGCGTCAGCGTTCCCTTCAGGACCGTCGTCAGCTGGAACTGGTCGTTCCGCGAGTGGAGGATGATCGAGCCGACCTTCGAGTTGCCCGGGCCGTTGAACGCCGTCACCTTGAACGCCAGCTTCGACGTGCAGGGCACGCCCGCGGCGCCGAGGCAGGCGGTCGCGGAGCCGCTGCCGACCTGCGCGTCGCCGCAGAGCTGAATCGCCTGCTGCGTCGTCGTGTTCTCGAGGCTCTTCGTGCACTGCGCCAGGCCCGTGTTCGTGAACTTGATCTGCTTGTCGAAGGTCAACTTCACGTTCGTCGTCGCGACCGGGACGTTGCCCGGGCTCGTCGGCGTCCCCGGGTTCGCGTTGCTGAGCGTCGAGGTCTCCACCGAGATCGTCGCCTTCCCGAACTTCTTCTTGTCCTGCTTCGCCGGCTTCAGGCCCTGCTTCAACTGCGAGAAGTCAGCGCCCGTCGAGTCGGTCGCGTAGGCGACGCCCACGGCGGACACGCCCACCGCCGCCGCGAGAACCCAGATCAGGTGCTTGCGCATAACCACAACCTCCTTCTGGCCGGCCTCCTGCCGCGCCAAGTTTGCCCTCCGGGGAAAAACCTATCCGAAAAGAAAGGGGGGCGGCCCCAATTGGCCGCCCCCTTGAGCTTGGCTTGCGCCTACGCCGCTACTTGGTCTTGCAGGGCGTCGTGGTGCTGACGTTGTCGACCGGGTCGCTCCCGACGTAGGAGAACGCGCCCTTCAGGGTGTACTTGCCCTTCTTGCAGATGGCCGAGACGTAGTTGTACTTCTTCTTCTTCTTGCCGACCTTCGCCTTGTAGGTCTTGCCGACCGTGGTCTGGAAGTCGGTGATGGTTGCCACCGAGTAGACCGAGGCTGGGATTGGGACGTTGAGGATGTTCTTCTTCGGGTCCAGCGTCCCGGTGAGGACCGTCGTCAGCTGGAACTGATCATTCCGCGAGTGCAGGATGATCGTCGGCTTGCCGCCCTTCGACGGGCCGTTGAAGGCCGTCACGAGGAAGGCGAGCTTCGACGAGCAGGGAACGCCCGCCGCGCCGAGACAGGCGGTCGCCTTGCCGCCGCCGACCTGCGAGCTCTTGCAGAGCTGGATCGCCGACTGGGTCGTCGTGTTCTCGAGGCTCACCTTGCACTGCGGGAGCCCTTGGTCGTGAACTTGAGCTGCTTGTCGAATTTCAGCTTCACGTTCGTCGTGGGAACCGGAACGTTGCCGGGACTCGTCGGCGTTCCGGGGTTGGCGTTCGAGAGCGTCGAGGTCTCGACGAACAGCGAAGCCTTCCCGAACTTCTTCTTGTCCTGCTTGTTCGGGCTCACGGTTGTCTTCAGCTCCGAGAAGTCGGAACCGGTTGAGTCCGTCGCGTAGGCAACGCTGACCGCAGAAAGGCCGACGGCCATTGCGAGGACCCAGATCAGATGCTTGCGCATATGTTCTGCACACCTCCTCCTGGCTCAGCCTCTTGCCGCGCCAAGTTTGTTTGGAACTAGGGGATAACCCTGGTCTCTTCTTACCCAGAGACCCAGAACCTATAGGAACCCCGCCGGGCGCCGGAAGTTGCGGTCTCCGCGCGCTACTTCTCCTTGCGCACGTGGAGGTACCGGGTGAACTCCGGTGAGACGCCGATCGAGTGGAAGCTCGGCTGCTTGCTTGCAGGGCGCCTGCGGGATCGACGCCGCGTTGGGCTGCTCCTTGAACATGAACCGCTGGATCCGGCTGAAGAGGTCGGCGGCCGAGCTCCCCGAGCTGGTCGCGCGCGTCTGGAAGTTCGGGTTGGTGGGCGTTCCGGGGTTCAGCGTCGTGTTGATCCCGCCCGAGCACTGGCTCGTCTCGAACGAATAGAGGCCCTTCTTCGTCGCGAGCGCGAGTAGCCGCCGGGCGCGATGTACGGGTTCGTCCGCCCGGTCGACAGCCGGCGCGGGTACGCCGCGAGGACCTCGGGCCCGAGCACGTTGGTCGTCCGCGCGTAGTGGTCCCTCCGGGTTCCCGTGGCGATGTTGAAGCCGTTGAGGGCGGCCGCGCCGTTGGCGAAGAACGCCGTTACCTCGTGCCGGTACTGGTGCAGGACGGTGAGGATCGGGTCGAGCTGCCGCAGGAACGGATTGAGCTTCGTGAGCAGCGGCGGCAGGTCGTTGCCGAGGAGTCCGCGCAAGCGCCGGCAGACCGCTGGACGCCGGCGGGGATCGCCTGGCGCAGGCCCTTGAAGAAGGTCTCCAGGTGCGGCGCGAGCCGCTTCGTCGCCTCGAGCGTCGGCGTGAGCTGCTTCGCGGCCGGGCCGCAGCTGGGTGACGAGTGGGTCGGTGTTGATGGCGAACGCCTGCAGGCGCGCGAGCGTCTTCGCGCGACTCGTCCTGGAACGTGGGCAGGATCCGGAAGATGTTCGCCAGGTCCGCGTTGCGCCGGGCCGTGGTGTCGAACACGGTCGCCGAGTGCTGGATCAGCGATCGAAGCTGGCCCTCGCGCTGCGAGAGCGCGCGGAACGTCTCCCCGCCGCCGCGAACGAGCTGCCGGACGGCCTGGCGCTGGGTCGAGAGGATCCGGAAGGCGCGGTTCGCCGATTGCGTGAACGGCACCAGCTCGCCGAGCGCGTTGTTCAGGTCGGTGCCGCGGCCGCGGAACGCGATCGCCGCCTGCTGCATCCAGACGCGGAACGCCGCCCGGGTCGGTTTGTTGAAGGTGCGGAAGATCTCGTCGAGCTGCACCGTCGGCGCGACGTTTGCCGTCGCCAGTCGCCCGTCCTCCGGCAGCGGCTTCGCGTTGCGGTTGCCGGGCGTCAGCTCGACGTAGGTCTCGCCCAGGAGCGTCTTCTGCCTCAGGGTCGCCCGGGTGTTCGAGGGGATCGGCGCGTACTTGTCGTCGAGCTCGACCGTCGCGTCGGCGAGGCCCCGCTTGGTGAGGCTGATGTCGACCACCTTGCCGACCGAGACACCCGAGATCCGCACGTCCGACTGCTGCGCGAGCTGCGTCGCCTCGTTGAACTCGACGTGGAAGCGATAGCCCTCCGCCTGGAGCGGAACCGGGCCGCCGAAGGTCACCCAGAGGAACAGCGCCAGGCCGAAGCAGGAGAGCGCGAACGCGACCGCGACGATGGTCTGGCCGAGCTGTCGGGCCCTTGGTTCTCACAGTGCACCCCCCTTCGAGTCGATGAGCGTGTGGCCCGGGGCGTGTTCGTCACCTGGCGGATCGTGTTGAGCTGCGGGCGGGTCGCGGTGACGCTCTCGGCGAGCTGCGACGTGGCGCAGGAGAGAATCGACCATGCCGCGCGTCATCACGCCCGCGGCGTCCTGAGCCGCGTAGCGCGGAGTTCGTGTCGTGGTTGAGCCACGCGACCCAGAACAGGTAGCCCTCGTCGCCGCCCGGCGGGTTGTAGGCCAGGCCGTTCAGCAGGTAGTTCAGGTTCGCGAAGCCGCCGCGCAGGCTCTTGGTGCTCTTGGCGAGCGGGCACCGAGCCCTGCGCGAGGTGCCGGACGACCGGCTGGACCTTGCGCGTGAACGGCCGGATCTGGTCGCGGATCGGGACCGTCGTGTTGTGGAACAGCGGCCGCAGGGCGCGGAGCGCGGGCCCCGTCGCCTTGGCCTGCGGGATCAGCCTCGTCAGAGCGGGCTTCGACACCCGGGCGAGGCGGTCGCCGCTCGCCAGGGCGCTCTGCGTCGAGCGCAGCGCGCCGGGCAGCTCGGCCACCGTCTGCTGGAGGTTCGCCTGCTGGTTGGCGAACGCGTGGAAGACCTGGTTCGAGGAGGTGACGAAGTCGGCGAGCTGGCGGTCGTGGTTCGCGAGCTCGCCGCTCAGCAGGCCGAAGTTGTGGATGACGTGGGCGATGTTCTCGCGCCGCTTCGCGAGCGCGCTGTTCAGCTTCGCGAGATCCTGCGCGAGCGGGTCGAGGCGGCGCAGGGTCGACGAGAGCTTGCTCGTGTTGCCGTGCAGCCCCTCGGCGGCGTTGGCGAGCAGGATCTGCAGGAACGCGCGCGTGTCGCCGTCGAGCGTGGCGAGGACCTGGTCGGGCTGCACGGGCGGCAGCGAGTTGGCGAGCGGGATCGTCGCCCCCTCCTTGATCTTCGGCGCGTTGCGCGTGCCCGGGTCGAGGGCGACGGTCATGTCCTCGAGCCCGGTGCGCGGGCGCAGCAGGATCGACGCGTCGTCGTGGATCAGCGGCGCGTACTGCGGCTCGATCGCGAGCGTGAGGTTGGCGTTGCCGTTCTGGAGGTCGACCGCCTTGATCTCGCCGACCTTGATGCCGGCGATGTTCACCGTCTGCCCCTGGCCCGGCGTCACGGACTTGGCCGAGGTGATCTCCGCGTTGATGTCGAAGCGGTGGGTCCCGACGAACGGCACCCAGCTCGGAATCGTCGCGTGCTGGGAGACGATGATGACCCCCGTGGTCACGATGCCGAGGACCAGCAGGACGAGGATCGCGATGAAGTCGCGGAGATGCTCCTCGGATCGCCCTTTTCACGGAACCACCTTCAGGTCGGGCGCGCCGACCGCGGCCGGCGGGACCGTTGATATCCGGCACCGGGTTGCGGTAGCAGGGGAAGTCGGGCCGGAACGGCGGCAGCTTCCCGGTCTTGAAGACCGGCTGGACGCCGAGCGGGGGCGCGACGTTGTTGCCCCAAATCGAGCTGTTGGCGAACCCGCCGCCCGGGTTCGGCGAGGACACCAGCTTCGCGCCGCCGCCGGACTTCACCCGCAGATAGCGCCGTTGCCGTCGAACGCCTGCCCGACGCTCGCCAGGTTGACGAGCGACGTAGAAGAACTCGTGCGAGTTCGGCTGGCCGGTGCCGAACCTCGAGTCGCTCAACACGATGTTGCCCGCGGGACAGCACGTTGGTGGCGCAGCGGCTCGTCAGCTCGAGCTGCGGGCAGGAAGGCGGAGGTGGCCTTCACCGCGCGCGCGGTGGCGGGCGCGGAGTCGCGGACGAGCTGGGCGAGGTTGCCAAGCTCGCTGGGCTGTAGCAGCGCCTGCGTCTGGCGCAGCCAGGGAAGGCCCGCCCTGATCGTCGCCGGCAGCTGCTTGATCCCCGGCGTCGCCGAGATCGCGTACGCGCGCAGGGCCGGGAACGAGGCGTTCAGGTCGCGGAAGGTGGTGCGCGCCTGGTCGAGCGTCGGCGGCAGGAGGCCGACGGTGGTCGCAAGGTTCGCCGCCTGGGCGGCGAACGCGCCCATCGTCGTGTTGAAGTTGGTGATCAGGTCCTGGAGCTGGCTCTCGCGGCTCATCAGAGTGCCGAACACGCGGCTCTGCGCCGCGATCAGGCTCGAGAGATCGTGCTCCTTGAGGCCCAGCAGCGCCTCGCTGACGATGGCCGTGTTCTTACCGGCGCTCGCGCCGTAGATGAAGGAGTTGTTGAGGGCGCCGGCGGCGCTCACGCCCTGCACCGACGGGGGCTGCGTCGCGTTCTCGGCCGGGGTGGGCGTCTTCGTCAGCGCGCGCCCGTAGACCCGCAGCACCTCCTGGAGGTCGGCGCGCTCCGGCGCGCGGAGGGCGCCCAGCACCTGGTCGAGCTGCACGGCCGTCGCCGTGTTCGGGATCGGGATCGTGCCTCCGCTCGGCAGCTCGGGCGCGGTTGGGCTGCCGGGCTGGAGGTCGAGGAAGAAGTTGCCCTCGAGGAAGAGTCGCGGCCTGATGGTCACCTGGGCGTCGTCGCGCACCGGGCGCCCGGAGTCGGAGACCGTGAACGTGATCTCGTTCGCGTTGCCCTTGCGCTCGGTCGAGATGACCTTGCCGACGTTCACCCCGGCGATCCGCACCGGGGAATTGGGCGCGACCACGGGAGCGTTGCGGAAGACGGCCTTGAGCTCATAGCCGTAGCTCGTGAACGGGATGTGCTTCGTGTAGGCGAGGACCAGGCCGATGAGCGCCGACGAGCACGAAGCATGAAGCCGATCAGCCACGGCCGGCCGCGGTAGTTGCGGCCGAAGACGCGCTCGTCGGGCTGGTATGCGCTTGCGCGGGCTCATGGCTTCGCGTGGAGCTGGGACGGGATCTGCCCGGCGTCACGATGCCCTGGTTGCCGGGAACGTTGCCGATGACCTGTCTTGCCCTTCGATGAAGGGCTCGTTGCCCGGCCTCGCACTCGCATGCGTCTGCCCCGGAGCAGCCGTGTTCGGGTACGGGTTCGCGTGGAGGTAGTTGGCGTCGGGGACCGGCCCGCCGCCGTTCGCCGGCTTGCTCGCAGGGGCGCCCTCGTTGTTCGGCCCCTGCGGGGTCTGGAACAGGATGAAGCGCTGCCAGTTCCCGACCGCCGTCGCCGAGGCTCAGCGCGTTCGCCGCGTTGCGGAACAGGAGCGTCGCGTAGTTGCAGACGCGTCTGAGCCGGCGTGACGAAGCTGAGGAGCGGGCCGAGGTCCTTCTCGTTCGACTTCGTCAGGCGGTCGATCCCGTTGCGGACGCCGGCGTCCTGCGAGAAGGCGAGCAGGCTGTTGGCGGTCGGCGGAAGCTGCGCGTTGAGGGCCGGCGAGCGGCGCAGCGCCGGGATGCCGACGGTGATCGCCCGCGAGAGCACCGGCGCCGCCTCGGTGAGCGCGCGCACGCCGGGGCGCAGGTCGGCGAACAGCGTCGCCGAGTGGGCGAGGAACGGGCGGATCACCGGCAGCGCCCGGTTCGCCGTGTCGAGCGTGGGCGGCGTCTTCGAGATCGTCTCCTGCAGGAACGGGCGCGCGATGCTGGCGAAGGCGCGGAACGTCGTGTCCAGGGAGACGAACAGGCGCGCCTGGGTCTCGGCCACCGGAGCGACCTCGGCCGAGGTTGCCTCGAGCGCGCGGAAGAACTCCGCGAGGCCGGTTCGCGGCGACGCCAGCACGCGCATGACCGGGCGTAGCCGGTTGAGCAGCGGCTTCAGGTTGCCGATCGCCTCGTTGATCGCCGGCCCGCGGCCGATCAGCGCGTTGCCGAACTCGAGCAGGTTGCGCTGGATGGCGAGCCGCGTGGGCTCGTTGAACGTGTTCAGGACCTGGTCGAGGTCGATGGTCTCGGGCTTGGCGTGCTTGCGCGAGATCGTCGCGCCGTCGGGGTAGCTCTTCGACGAGTCGCCCTTGTTGATCTCGAGGTACTTGAGGCCGAGGGCGGACTTCGCCCTGATGACGACCGTGGAGTTGACCGGGATCGGCTTCGCGCTCTGATCGAGCCTCAGGTCGAGCTTGGCGTCGACGCCGCCGTCGGGGCGCTGGATCGGCGTGATCTCCTCGACCGTGCCGACGAGAACGCCGCCGATGCGCACCTCGTTGCCCGGCACGAGCGACTGCGCGTTCGGGACGATCGCCGAGATCCGGTAGCTGGCGACGAACGGGAGGCCGTGGTTCGCGTTGTAGGCGAGGAAGACCGCCACCACCGCGATGAGCGTCGTGATCGCGCCGACCAGCGTCGGGCTCGCCGCGAAGGAGGCGGCGATGCCCCCGCGCCTCATCCCGTGCCTCCCGGGACTTGCTGGCCCGGCTGGGGCGTCGGGCCCAGGGGCACACCGCCGCGTCCCGATCGCGGCTGATGCACCGTTCCGCCGGCGGCCACGCCGCCGTGGCGGTGGTGCCGGAGGCGGTTGGCGCCGCTCGCCGCCGACGAGGAACTGCAGTACGTGGGCCGCGCCGCGCAGCGTGCTGCGGGTCGCCGCGCTCGCCGCGCCGGCCTTCGCCTTCGTCGCCGGCACGCTCCCGGCGGCGCGGGGCGGATCGCGCCGCGTCGCGTCGATGCGCGACGCGGCGACTGCGATGCCGCTCGCCGAGCCGGGGCCGGTGAAGTTGGCGCCGCAGCCCGAGGCGGGCACGATCACGTAGTCGACGCAGTTCGTACGAGAAGGTTCGCCCGCAGGAAGTGCCCGAACTTGTCGAAGCCGTTGACCGAGCCGGCGGTGTTGTAGATGAACTTGAGGAGCTGCTGGTCGCCGCCGGTGAGCTTCAGGGTCGAGAGCAGCTTGTCGAGGTTCTTGGAGGGCGCACCGTCGCCCTCGAGAGGTCCCGCAGGTCGACGACGACCGGATCCGACTGAACGAGCGGCTTCGTGCTCTTCGCGGCGGCGTCGCCGAGGCTGAGCAGCGACGTCTCGGTCGCGCTGGCGAACGGCGCTGTCTGCTTGGTCAGCTTCGTGAGCGTCGGCGCCGCGGCGCCGAGGTCGGCGAACACGGGCGTCGCCTGGTCGGCGAACCGCTTGAGCTGGGTGTTGGTCGATTGCAGGTTTCGGAGGAAGAGCGGGAACTTCTGGAAGCCTGCCTCGAGGTCGGCGCTGCGCTCGGCAGTCGCCTGCGCGGTCTCGCCGGCGTTGGCGATGAACCCGGACACGTGGCGGCGCTCGCGGGCGAGCGGGGCGAGGACCGTGTCGGAGTCCGCCGCGAGCTTCGCCAGCACCTGGTTCTGGCCGGCGAGGATGTGGAGCACCTGGTCGGTCTCGCGCAGCGCGGGATCCGCGCGCTTGATGACGGCGTTCAGCGTCTGGCCGCGGGCCGCGAGCCCGGCGCCGAGCTCGTTGATGATGATGCGGAACCGGTCGGCGAACGGCAGCCGGTTGATGTTCTGGACGATGTCGATGTCGACGATGTGGCCGTTGTTCTCCAGCGGCAGGAAGTACTGGCCCGCGCCGTACTTGGCGTCGCTCGGGATCTTCTTCAGCGGCGGCGGCTCGGGCGTTCCGGGCGCGCGTGGCTTCGTCGGCGAGCAGTCGATGAACTTCTCGCCGAGGAGCGACTGCGGGCGCACCGTGCACGACGCGTCGCGGCGGAAGTCCTGGAAGCCGGCGTCGGTGATCTTGAGCTCGATCACGCGCCTTCCCGGGGTCGGGCGTCCCGTCGGCATGAACGGGCTCGCCCGGCAGCGAGACCGCCTCGCCGACGACGGAGCCGACCTTCGCTCCGGCGATCCGCACGTCCTCCCCGTTGACGACGAAGTCGCCGTTGTCGAAGTAGGCGCGGACCACGTAGTCGGACCCGCCGCCGCCGAAGGGGCCGAATGCGGCGAGCGCGCCGAGGGCGCAGAGCGCGAGGAGGATTGCGATGGCGCGCTTCATGGCCCCGGGGGCACGTCGCTGGGGTTACACGCGCCGATGAGGGCGCCGTCGTCGAGGAATGGGTTGGAGCCCGCGATCGGCTGGGTCGCCGCCGCCCGGGCAGCGCGTATAGACGCCCGTCTGGAGTCCCGGTACTGCGGCCGTCGGCGGGATCGGGTCGAGCTGCTGGGTGCCGCTGTTGTAGGCGAAGAGGCCCGGTGTCGCCGGGCTGGACGCGGAAGTAGTGGCCGTTGGCGTCGTAGTACGACGTCGCCTGGCCGAACTTGGTGATGAACCCGGCGAGCTCCGGGCTGTAGGGCCGGGCGAACGAGATCGTCGGCAGCGATGCGTTGATCGCCGCCACCGCGTGGGGGCTGGCCGTCGCGGCGTTCTTCTCCAGCTTCGGCAGCCCCCGCAGCGCCGCGACGAGGTCGTTGTTCTTCCCGGGCTTGCGCAGCGCGGTCGCGAGATCGGTGAACACCGGCACGGAGCGCTCGGCGACCGGCCGCAGGTTGCGCAGGAACGTCGGCAGGTCCTTCGTCGCCGGCTTCGCCGCGTTGACGAGGGGATCGAGGTCGTCGAGCGCCGCGCGGAGGTTGACGAAGGTCGTGTTCGCCTCGCGCAGGGTGGGCGGGAGCTTCACGAGCGTCTGGTCGAGGGCCTGGTTCTGGCTCGCGATCGCGCCGAGGGTCGTGTTGGCGTGGGAGACGAGGTTGGTCAGGTCGTTCCCGCGCTGGCCGATCGCCGTGAGCACGCTTCCGCTCGCGACGATGAAGCGCGTGAAGGTCCGCTGGTCGCGCGGTCAGCTCGGCGAGGAGGCGCTGGCTCGAGTCGAGCGCGGGCGCGAAGTACTTGTAGGTCTTGTTCGCCTGCGGCGCGGCGCCGGCGTAGATCTGGGCGTTGCCCTTGATGAAGTCGCGCAGTCCCTGCCGCGTGCGCGGATTGAAGGTGTTGAAGAGCTGGTCGAGGTCGACCGGCGCCACGGTGCTCTCGCCGTGGAGCGTCGACCCGCTCGGCAGCTCCTTGCGCGTTGTTCGGGGCCGGGGTGATCGAGATGTAGCGGTTGGCGACGCCGGAGAGCGAGGTGGTGCGGATCACCGCGACCGTGCCCTCGCGCAGGGGCACGTCCATCGAGACCGTCACGTCGGCCTGCGCGTTGTCGGTGAGGCTGATCGAGTCGACGCTGCCGATCGGCTGTCCGGCGACGAGAACCTGGTTTCCCGGGACCAGCTGGCCGCCGTTCTGGAACAGGAGGTGGTACGTCCGGCCGCCGCCGCCGGAGAAGAAGAGGACGTAGACGACGAGGATGAACGCGACGATCAGGGCGGCGAGCGCGACGACACGCGCCAGCCGCGACTTCCGCGTCGGAGCAGTGGTTTCCTCGACGAGCGTCAACGGACCGCCGTCGTCGCTCCTCTCGTCCCCTTGATAGCCAGCCTCGATTTGTCGCGGCGCGCGGACATCCTCTCCGTTCCCGGCCGAGGACTCCGCCCCGGCGCGTCACACTCCTCGCGACCGTGATCCTAGTTCGCGAGGGGGATCCTAATCGCTGCCCTGCGTACGCACCGTTAAGGATCCTTCATATGGTCACTCGCGCGGGGCGCGCCCGGTCAGCTCGCTGTAGAGCTGGTTTGCTCGCGTGCCGGTGAGGGCCGCCACGACCCCGGCGGCCGCGCGCGGGCGGGCGCCGGCCTGCACGAGTCGCCGCAGCGCGTCGACGGCGAACGCGAGGTCGACTCGGTCGGGCGCCCGCTCGGCGGGCGCGATCACGACGACGATCTCGCCGCGGGCCTCACCCCGAAAGCGGCGGGCGAGCTCTCCCAGCGTCCCCCTGGCGACCTCTTCGTGCATCTTCGTGAGCTCGCGGCAGACCGCCGCCTCGCGGTCGGGGGCGAGGGCGGCGAGGGCGGCGAGCGAGTCCGGCAGGCGGCGCGGCGATTCGAACGCCACCACCGTCTCGGGCGCGGCGAGCACGCGCTCGAGCTCGCCCCCGCGCCGGGGGAAGAATCCCTCGAAGCGCCACCGGTCGACCGGTAGGCCGGAGGCCACGAGCGCGGTGATGATCGCCGACGGCCCCGGCAGCACCTCGAGGTCGAGCCCACGCTCGACGCAGGCGCGTACGAGGCGGTAGCCGGGGTCGGAGATCACGGGGGTGCCCGCGTCGCTGACCAGCGTCACCTTGGCGCCGCGCTCGATCTCCTGTGCGAGCGCGGGAGCGCGCTCGGCCTCGTTTCCCTCGTGGTAGGAGACGAGCCTCGGGTGCTCGAGCTCGAGCCGCTCGTAGAGGCGTCCTGCGCGGCGGGTGTCCTCGCAGGCGACGAGGTCGGCCTCCGTGAGCGCTCGCCGCGCCCGAGGCGAGAGGTCCTCGAGGTTGCCGATCGGCGTCGGGCAGACGGTCAGGCGTCCGGCCACGCTAGCGGCCTGTCCTCTGCCAGCTCGAGCGCGGCCAGCGCCGCGGCACCGATCATCCCGGCGTCGGGGCCCGAGCGTCGGCCGCCTTCGACCTCCACCTCGTTCATCGGCCGCAGCGCCCGGGCGCGGAGCTCCTGGCGCGCCGGCTCCAGAAGCAGATCGCCCGCGGCGATGACGCCGCCCCCGATCACGATCACGTCGGGGTTGAAGATGTTGGCGTAGCTCGCGAGGCCGACCCCCAGGTTGCGCCCGATCGTCCGCGACGGCCCCGACGGCGGCCTCGTCGCCGGCCAGGGCCGCGGCCGTCACGTCCGTGCCGTCGATCGCCTGCCCGCCGGCGCCGCAGCCGCCCGAGCGCCGATTCCGGCTCGCGCTCCGCCGACCGCGGCGCCCTCTCGCCCGAGCGCGGTGCCCGAGGCGAGCGCCTCCAGGCAGCCGCGGTTCGGGCAGTTCCCCTGGCAGCGCGGGCCGTCCTTGTCGATGACCATGTGGCCGAGCTCCGCCGCCGGCACCGATCGACCCCCTGTAGGGCTTCCCGTCGAGGATGAGGCCGCCCCCGATGCCGGTGCCGAGCGTCAGGAGGACGAGGTCGCGGGCACCGCGCCCGGCGCCGAACAGGTGCTCGGCGATCGCCGCCACGTTGGCGTCGTTGTCGATGAAGTGGGTAGCCCGAGGCGCTCGGAGATGAGGTCCCGGATCGGAACGTCCGCCAGGTCGAGGTTCACGGCCTCGATAGCGACCCCGCGCTTCCGGTCGATCGTGCACGGGATCCCGAGCCCGATCGCCTCGGCCTGGGGGCGCGCCTCGAGCGCCGCGCGGAGCTGGCGCTCGAGCGTGGCGAGCACCTCGTCCTGATGGAGGCCCACGCTCGGCGCCGTCGAACGGTAAAGCAGCTCGACACTCGCCGTCGGTGACGCCCACCGCCATCTTGGTCCCGCCGAGGTCGACTCCAATCGTCTCAGCCATCAACGAGTATTCATAACCCCCGATGCCTCCCGACGACCCCCGGGGTCAGCCCGAACGCCCGGAGTACAAGGTCTACAAGTCCCGCCGCGGCCTCTTCTCGGGTTGGCACCCACCTGACGTCTCGGGGCTGCGCGATCGGCTCACCGGCTCCTCGAAGAAGCCGAAGGACACGGGGCCCAGGGAGCCGAAGCTTCCCGGCGCGCCGAAGCCGACGTGGCGCCGCGTCCTCAAGTGGGTGGGGATCGCGGCGCTCGGATGGATCCTGCTCAGCATCGTGCTGTTCGCCATCTCGGCGCAGATCCAGAGCTCGAAGCTCGCGGGCGGGGTCGACGACCTGCTGAACGGCAACCCGTTCCTCGCGGTCGACCCGCAGACCATCCTCGTGCTCGGAACCGACGTGCGTCCGTCGGGGCTCGCGTCGAAGGGCGAGGCGACGCCCGAGCACTGCGTGAAGGCCGCGAGCCGCGGGGAGACGCCGCCGAAGACCTGCCTCCCCTACCGCTCCGACACGATCCTCCTGGTGCGCGCGGGCGCGACGACGTTCCGCAAGCTCTCGATCCCCCGCGACACGCTCGCGACGATCCCCGGCCAGGGCGGCGCAGAAGATCAACTCCGCCTACGCCTTCGGCGGAGCGAAGCTGACGATCAAGACGATCGAGAACTTCCTCGGCATGCCGATCGACCACATCGCGATCGTCGACTTCAACGGCTTCCGCGACTTCATCAACTCGATCGGGGGCGTCGAGGTCGACCTGCCCGAGAAGGTCTGCTCCGACATCTCCGGCGGCGCCTCGCAGGGCGGCTTCAGCCTGAAGCTCGACAAGGGCACCCACACGCTCGACGCCGACCAGGCGCTGACGCTCGCCCGCACGCGCGAGAACACCTGCGGCCACGGCCAGTTCACGGGCAGCGACATCGAACGCGCGCAGTTCCAGCAGATCGTCCTCAACGGCATCAAGAGCCGCCTCACCGACCCGCTGCGCCTCCCCTACAACTTCCTCCACGGCCCGTTCATCGCCTGGAACGCGCCGAAGGCGTTCGTCAGCGACATGGGCGCCCTCACGCTGCCGCAGCTGGTCTTCTCGGCCGCGATCTCGGGGACCTCGGGCGCCGACGTGCTGAAGCCCTCGAGCACCGACGCGGCGGGCAACCTGGTCGTCTCGCACGCGGAGTGCCTGCGGGCGGTCAAGCAGTTCCTGGGCCACGACCCCCCGGGCGACCCGGCCTGCAGCCCCGCCCCGACGGGCTAGCCGCGCGTTCGGCGGCGTCAGTCGGACTTCTTCGCCGACTTTTCGGGCTTCTTCTCCTTCGCCGACCCGTCCTTCTTTGCGTCGGCCGAGGACGCGTCCTTCGCCCCCCCGTCCGACTCCGCCCCCTTCGCTCCCTTTTTCGCGTAGTCGGTCGTGTAGAAGCCCGAGCCCTTGAAGTGGACCGCCACGGGGTGGAAGACCCGCTCCACGGGTGCGCCGCACTCCTCGCACTTGCGCACCGGGTCGTCGGACATGCTCTGGAAGACCTCGAAGGTGTGGCCGTTGCGGCAGCGGTACTCGTAGATGGGCATTGCGCGTCAAGTATCGCAGTGGCTCGTGCGCCCACCCCGCGCCTCTATGATCCCCCGAGGCTGCGGGACATGGATGGGTTGCGGGAGAAGAGCTTGGGCGCGCGGGGTGCGCTCGCGCTCGCTGCCTTCTGCGTCGCCCTCCTCGCGTTCGCGGCGCACGCCGACGCCGCGATCACGCTGAACAACCTCTCCGCCAAGCCGGTGAACACCGACGCCGGCGCCAACAGCAACTTCAGCTTCCACATCGAGTTCGGTGGCGACGACGTCAAGGACCTCACCGTCCACCTCGCGCCCGGCCAGGTGGCCGACCCAACCGCGACGCCCCTCTGCACGGTGAGCCAGCTGGGCGGCGACAACTGCCCGGCCGCCTCACAGGTCGGCTCGACCACGACGAACGCGACCATAACTGTGCTGGTGGTCCCCGTGACCCTCAACATCACGGGCTCGATCTACAACCTGACGCCGCAGCCGGGTGAGCCGGCGCGGTTCGGGATCGTCCTGCGGCCCGTATCGATACCGCCACTGCCCTCGATTCTGCCCCCGGTGATCCTCCAGTCGGCCGTGAAGCTGAGGACCACCGACTACGGGCTCGACAGCGTCATCAACAACATCCCCAACACCTCGTCCGGGCTCCCGACACACATCAACTCGATGACGGTGACGCTATTCGGATCGGCCGGGAACCCGAAGAAGGGGTTCTCGCGCAACCCAACGTCCTGTGGGCCGTCGACCACGAATTTCGACGCGGACGCATACGGCGGCGCGACCGTTGCGGGGTCCGCCGGCTACACCCCCACCAACTGCTCCGCGCTCGACTTCTCGCCGACGTTCTCGTCGACGATCGGATCCAAGGGCCACACGGCCGCGACCACGCATCCCCCCCTCGCGACCATCGTCGACCAGGACTCGGGCGAGGCCGGGGTCCGGGACGTGACCGCCATCCTGCCGAGCGGCGTCGGTGCCGACGCCAACAAGCTGGCCAACCGGTGTCCCCTTGCCTCGTTCCAGGCGGGGACCTGCCCGGCGGCCACCATCATCGGGCAGGCGACCGCCGAATCCCCTTTCCTCACGCAGCCGCTGTCGGGCCCCGTCGTGCTCACCGACCCCTCGCCGGGCGAGACGCTTCCGCGCCTTGGCCTCGACCTCCGGGGCCCGCTCCACATCCAGCTCTTCGGCTCGTTCGTCCTCGACCCGCAGAGGGGCCCCGGGAACGCGTTCATGAACATCCCCGACATCCCCCTCGCCCACTTCGTGCTCAACTTCGCCGCTGACGGCCTGGTCGTCACCTCGCGCGACCTCTGCGCGGGCGCGCAGCCCGCGTTCCAGACCGACTTCACGGGCTGGAACGGCGCCGCGACGCACGGGACCGTCCCCTCGACCGTCCAGGGCTGTGGCGGCGGTGGCGGGGGCGGCGGAGGAGGCGGAGGAGGAGGAGGAGGAGGAGGCGGTGGCGGGGGCGGCCACGCGAAGCCGAAGGCACGTGTGAAGGTCACGAGGGCCTCCTCCGACAGCCCGCACCTGAAGCTTGTCGTGAGCGACAGGGCGAAGGTCAAGAAGACCGCGCTGAAGCTCCCGAAGGGCCTGCGATTCGCCGGCGGCAAGGCGACCAAGCGCGGCGTCAAGATCCGGGGCGGCCACCTCGTGAAGGCGAAGGCGCGAGTGCTCAAGGCCACCGGCAAGGGGACCAAGCTCGCCGAGAAGGCCGTGAAGAAGTCGCTCGTGCGGACGCGGAAGCTCGCCGGCAAGAAGCTCCGGTTCAAGGTCAAGGTCACCGACCGCACGGGCAAGACGACGAAGCTCAAGCTGACCGTCAAGGCGAAGCGCTAGTCGCCGCGTCGCCCCCCGTTAGCCTCCGGCGACCATGAGCGACGCGCCGCCGGTGAACATCACCCTTGACGAGATCGTCTCGCTCAGCAAGCGACGCGGCTTCGCGTTCCCGTCCTCGGAGATCTACGGCGGGATCTCGTCGACCTACGACTTCGGGCACTACGGGGTGCTGCTGAAGCGGAACGTGAAGGACGAGTGGTGGCGGGCAATGCTCTCGGCGCCCGAGCGGATCGTGGCCCTCGACTCGGCGATCATCCAGAACCCGCGGGTCTGGGAGGCGTCGGGTCACCTCGAGGGCTTCACCGACCCGCTGGTCGACTGCCGCACCTGCAAGCTGCGGTTCCGGGCCGACAAGCTCTCCGACGCGCAGTGCGGGCGCAAGCCCTCGAAGCACCCCGGCGAGGCGGACGACTGCGACCTCACCGACGCCCGCCAGTTCAACCTCATGTTCAGGACTCACATGGGCCCGGTGGAGGAGGACGCGTCGGTCGCCTACCTGCGCCCCGAGACCGCCCAGGGGATCTTCATCAACTTCAAGAACGTCATGCAGTTCGCGCGCGTGGCGCCGCCCTTCGGCATCGCGCAGGTCGGGAAGTCGTTCCGCAACGAGATCGTCACCGGCAACTTCATCTTCCGCACCCGCGAGTTCGAGCAGATGGAGATGGAGTTCTTCGTACCGCCCGACGAGGCCGGCGAGTGGTATGAGCGCTGGATCGACAGGCGGCGCTCGTGGTACGAGGAGTTGGGGATCAGGCCCGACTACCTGAGGGTTCGGCCGCACGACGACGAGGAGCTCTCCCACTACTCCTCGGCCACCAGCGACATCGAGTACCTCTTCCCGATCGGCTGGTCCGAGCTCGAGGGAATCGCCAATCGCGGCGACTTCGACCTGAAGGCGCACGCGGAGGCGTCCGGCGAGAAGCTCGAGTACTTCGATCAGCAGGCGAAGACGGCGTACGTCCCGCACGTGATCGAGCCCGCCGCGGGTGCCGACCGGGCAGTGCTGGCGTTCCTCGTCGACGCCTACGACACCGAGGAGGTCGAGGGACGCCAGCGCACCGTCCTTCGGCTCCATCCCCGTCTCGCTCCGGTCAAGGTGGCGGTCCTGCCGCTGGTCTCCAAGGAGGGGATGCCGGAGAAGGCGCGCGAGGTGTTCGACGCCCTGCGGGCCCGGCTCGACGCCGAGTACGACGAGGGCGGCTCGATCGGTAAGCGCTACCGCCGCCAGGACGAGATCGGGACGCCCTGGGGCGTGACCGTGGACGGCCAGACGCTCGAGGATGACACGGTGACGTTGCGCGACCGCGACACGCTCGAGCAGGTTCGCGTGCCGGTCGACGGCCTCGCCGACGACCTCGCCGAGCGCCTCGCCGCGCCGTGGACCAGCCCCAAGCTGGGCTGATTGTCCGCCGCGCGAGGCGCCCGATCTCCTTTACCTCTCCTTGCCTTCGGCTTCAGCTCCGCTTTCCCGACGCGGCGTACCGTGATCGGTGCAAGAAGGAGCTGCAAATGAGCCAGAACAACAGCAACAGAATCCAGCTGACCCCCCTGACGCCGAAGGCCGACCGGGCCGATCCCAACGTCCGCCTCTTCGAGGAGGCGGTCCTGCGGATCCGGGGCCGCTGGCCGGCGACCGCCACCGGCCTCTGCACCGACGTCAACCGCCTCTACGGATTCGGCTTCGGGCTGAACGGCGCTGCGGACCGGGAACGGATGCTCGAGAACCGCACCGCCGAGGCGCTGCGACTCGTCGAGGCGCTCTACGGCCCCGCGACCCTGGCCGAGGTGCGACGGGCGGCGGAGGGCGAGGGGCCCGCGCCGAGTCCCGCGTCGATCGACCGCCACGTCCGCCGGCCTGGCGGCCGGAGGCGCCCGCGGCGCAGGACCCAGCGCATCGCCGCCTAGATCTGGTCATCGAGAGAATAAGAACACCCTCACGGCGCCGTTAGGGCCGGTTCAGCCCCAAGGCGCACGATCGCGGCGTGCGTCGCGACCAGGGCACCGCGGCTTGGCGGCGAGTCCGCCGCGTCGTGGTGCTCGCGGCGGTGATCTGCCTGATCCCCGCCGGCTTCTCGTACGTCAGAGCGATGTCGGGCCGCTACAGCGTCGGCTTCGGCGTCGAGAGCGTCGAATGGCTTCGCAACAACGGCGGCAACGGCCTCGTCTCGCAGATCGAGGACTGGTACTACACGCTGAATGCGCCCTCGAAGGGCGGCCCGGCCCTTCACTCGCTGCCGGCCGTCGGGCTGCAGGCATCGAAGGGGCGATCACCGCGGCACCCGCCCGCGCCGGCCCACGCGGCGCGCAGGCCTCGGCCATACCGCCCGCCGAACATCGCGCCGGTGGTCCATCCCGCCCTGCCCGGCGAGGGCGTTTGGCGGCCGGCGGGGGGCAACGCAGGCCCGGAACCCCCCGTCCTCGTGACGACGTTCCGAAGCCAGTCCGCATACCCCCAGTTCGTCGCGGGAGTCGCCTGGATGGATTCGCGCCGCACACGCCTCGCCTACATGCCGGGGACCCAGGAGCCGCCGGGGTCCGTGGCCCACCGGGGCCCGTCCGAGGTTCCGCCGGCCCTGCGAAGCCGCGTCGTCGCGACCTTCAACGGCGGCTTTCCGCTCAGCACCAGCAATGCAGGGCTGGTCTACCGCGGGAAGACGATCGCGCCGATGGTCGACGGAATCGCGACGCTCGTCGAGTACAGGAGCGGACGGGTCGACCTGATCCGGTGGCGCGGCGGGTCCACGGCGGGGCCGGCCGTCTACTTCGCGAAGCAGAACCTGCCCCTCATCGTCGACCACGGAGGGCTCAACCCGAACCTGAGCGACGGACCGCAGTGGGGCCTCACAGTTCACAACGCGATCCGCGTCTGGCGCTCCGGCGTCGGAATCGACGCCCACGGCAACCTGATCTACGCCGCCGCCAATTACCAGACCGTGGGCAGCCTCGCGCGGATTCTGCAGCGAGCCGGCGCCGTTCGCGCGCTCGAGCTCGACATCAACGAGGACTGGGTGAGCTACATCACCTACAAGCGCCCGGGGGCCGCGGACCCCTCGAACCTCCTCCCGGACATGATCAGGTCGCCCGACCGGTACCTGACGCCGGACGAGCGCGATTTCTTCGCCGTCTACTCGAAGGGAGGCGCGCGATGAGCCGCGCGCCCGCCCGCTCGCGCGGTGCACGCGCGCGCCGAGCCCTCGTCGTGGACGGGGTCGCCGCAGCGATCCTCGCCGCGGTCGCGCTGAGCGTGGCGGCGGGCCTGGGGGTGGTCGCGTTCTTCGCCCTCCCGATCCTGCTCGTCGGCCTCCTGTGGATCGGCGTCGAGGCCGGTCTCTCGCGCCTCCGGAGACCTACCGTGCCGACGGCGAGCGCAGGGCCTCGACCCAATCCCAGCGCCGACCGCAGATCGCGCCCGGGCGCGAAGCCGGGACGGTCATGACGCGGGTCTCGGACGCGTCCCCTGGGCTCAGGACCAAGGGGCCGATCGGAAGCGGCCGGCCACCGCTGCCGGGGTGCAGGTCGGCGCCGTGGACCCGGATCTCGATCTCGTGCCGGCCCCGGCTGAGCGGCACCCGGCCGAAGAGGACGTACCCGCCGGCGTTGTTGAGCTCGCCGCGCACCGACCCGGCCGGCCTGCCGTCGACGAGCACGTCGACCTCGCCCTTGACGGAACCCCCGAGCCAGATCTCATATCGCCCGGAGGCGTGCACACGTGGTGTGGCGGCGACGGAGCCAGGCGACCTCGGGACCACGGCGGTCCCGCCGGCGGACGCGAGCCAGCCGCGAGGGTGTCGCGTCCGCGAGAGCGGAACGGCCACCACGGGCCTGCGCGCCACGACCGCCAGGCGCCCGCCCGGGCCTGCGGCGCGGGCGAGCGCGCTCACCGCCCGGCATGCGGGTACGCCGGCGGGATCGGTCGGGCCGCCGAGGCCGAGGTGGGCGATCGGGTTCTTCGGCCTGCCCGGCGGCCGCTGCCAGACCTCGTAGTAGGCGCCGCGGTAGACGAGGTGGTACGGAGACGGAGGCCGGCTCTGTCCCGGGGACCGGCGCAGCACCAGCGTCCGGTAGGCGAGAAGGCCGCCGAGCTGGAACCGATCGGTGTCCGCCGACTCGCCCTTCGCGAGCGACCTGCCGCTCAGCAGCGGGTCGACGCGGCGGCGGAGCTCCGACGCGCCCTCGGGGTTCGCCTCGCGAAGGAAGTGGCGAACCCCATAGGGCTCGTACTCGGTCATCAGAGTTGGCCCCTGCCCGGCGATCCGCTCGCCGATCGTCTGGAGCTCGGCGAGCTGATCGCGAGGCGCGAGGTTCACGTCGCGGTACGCGAGCGCGTTCGACCAGAGGATGCCCCCGGCGAGCACGAGCACGAGAGCGCCCCCCTCCACCCTCCGTCCCCTCGACCAGAGCGCGGAGGCCGCGAGGGCCGCCGCAAACGGGATCGCCGGCGACGCGCTCGCCAGCGCCTTGCCGGCGACCCATGGCGATCCGATCGCGAAGATCACGAGGCACGAGATGAGGGCGCCGACGACGTACACGATCGGCGCCCAGGCACGCGCGCGCCAGGCCCAGGCGATCGCGAGGACCCCGCTGACGAGGGCGACCCCGATCAGGATGCCGGTGACGACCGTGCTCGCGGGCGGCAGCCGGAAGTCGCCCGCCGGCCAGATCCCGGCCAATTCCCGCAGGGGAAGCGGCGCGAACAGGTTGCCCAGCGCCGTGGCGCTGTCGATCGGTGACGACGTTGGGGGCAGCAGGCCGCCCGGGGCGATCACCGGCAGGGCGAGGACGGCGAGCACGACGACGAAGGCGAGACCCCGCTTGAGCGTCGCGGCGGGGCCGAGGGCGATCACGAGCGCCGCGGCGGCCGCGATCAGCGGCGGCACGAGCCAAACGCCACCGCCGCCGCTCAAGACGCCTACCGTGGCCGCGCCCATCACCGCGACGACGGCGAGCGGCCGGACCTCGCGCGGGTGCGAGATGACAACCGCCGCCACTGCCGCGGTCGCCGCGATGAGCGCCGCGGCCGTCATCTCCTTGATCCCGCCCCAGAGGTAGTAGCCGTAGAGGAGCGCGGCCTGCGCGGCGACGAAGCCGACGACGGCCCGGAGCCTGGGCGACGCCACGAGCGCGCGCGGCAGCTCCCAGAGCACGAGGGCCAGGATCGTCCCGAGCGACGCCATGTAAGGCTGGATAACCCAGGCGACGTCCTGCCCGACGAGCTCGCGCGCGACCCCGAGCGGGATGAACGCGCCGATCGGATAGCCCCTGCCGATGTTGAAGGTGAGTGCCGCCTCGTACGTGGAGGGCGCGAGGCCGGAGAGGCTGCGCCCGTGCTCCATGATCCGGTCCGTGAGAGCCATCCAGGTGGCCGTGTCGTCGAGCTTGATGTAGCCGGCGAAGGTCGCCTGGCCCGAGAGCACGATCGGCGCCGCGAAGACGGTGAAGACAGCGAGCGCGCACCCGATCGCCCAGCCCGAGGGGCGCTCGACGGTGCGCGCCGCAAGGGCGTAGCCCGAAAGCGCGAGCAGCACGACGAGCGGCGCGGTGAGCTCGGCGGTCCCGTCCCAAAGCGTCGTGACCTGCCCGGCCACGACGATCACCGCAAGCCCAATCGCCGGCGACAGCGCGCCCCGAAGCTCCGGCACCGCGGCGCGGACGAGCAGCCCGCAGCCGATCGCGAGCGCGAAGAACGCGAGCGGGAAGAGGACCCAGGCCGCCAGCACGCCGGGGAGTGTTACCTCGGCCGCCCTCGCGGGTAATATGCCATCAAATGATGTCTCATAACCTTATGTCGCTTGCCGCCACCGCTTCGTCCCCTCCCGCCAAGGGGGCGCCGGTCACCGACCTTCTCTGGGCCTCCGCCGTCGCCACGGTCCTGAGCGCCGGCGTGCTGTGGATCGCCACCTCCCACCGGTCCGGCCGAATCAAATGGCTCGGTCGCCTCGCCGCGTTCTCCGAGCGTCAGAGCGGCTTGCCCGCGTGGGCCGCGCTGCCCGCGGCGATCGTCGGCGGCTCGCTGCTGATCGCCGTCTTCGGCTTCTACTGGGACGTCGCCAAGCACATCGACACCGGGCGCGACCCGAGTCCCTTCGGCACCGCCGCTCACTGGCCGATCCTCATCGGCCTCGCCGGCATCACGCTCGGAGGCTTCCTCTCGATCGTGCTCGGTGCCGACCGGAAGCGCGTCTCGAGTGCCGTTCGGATCACCGACGACTGGTACGCGCCGCTCGGTGGCGTGATGATCTTCGTCTGCGGCGCCTTCGCGCTGATCGGGTTCCCGCTCGACGACGTCTGGCACGCGCTGTTCGGCCAGGACGTCACGCTCTGGGGCCCCACGCACATCCTGATGGTGGGTGGCGCATCGCTCTCCACGCTCGGGGTCTGGATGCTTCTCGTCGAGGCGCGACGCTCGGGCGGAGCCGACGTTCCGGCTCCCACCGGCCTGCGAGCCAGGCTCCTCCGCTTCCAGGAGCCGGCGATCGCCGGCGCGTTCCTGATCGGCCTCTCGACCCTTCAGGGCGAGTTCGACTTCGGCGTCCCGCAGTTCCAGCTCCTCTACCAGCCGATCCTGATCGCGCTCGCCGCCGGCTGCGGCCTCGTCGTCGCGCGCGTTCGCATCGGCCGAGGCGGCGCGCTCTTCGCAGCGGCGTTCTACTGCGTCACCTTCGGCGTCCTGAGCTTCCTCATCCACACCCCGCTCGATCAGGCGGCGGTGCTCCACTTCCCGCTCTACCTGGCCGAGGCGGCGCTGGTCGAGCTCGTCGCGCTCGCCGTCCCGCGCGAGCGCCCGCTCAGCCTTGGTCTCGCCTCCGGCGCCGTCGTCGGAACGGTCGGCTTCGCCGCCGAATGGGGCTGGTCGCATGTGTGGATGCCGCTGCCCTGGCCCGCCTCGCTTCTGCCCGACGCGGCGATCCTGGCGCTCGCGGCCGGGCTCGCCGGCGGCGTCATCGGCGCCTTCATCGGCCGTGCTCTGAACGGCGACGCGGTCCGCCGCGTGGCCACGCCGCGCTGGGCGCTCCCCGCCGCGGCGGCCGTCACGGTGCTCTGCATCGCCTATCCGCTGCCGATGACGTCCGGCTCGCACACCACGGCGACGGCGAGCCTCCACACCGTGCACCCCGGCCCCAACCGCACCGTCGAGGGCACGTTCAAAGTCGCCCCTGCGAGCCAGACGAGCGACGCGCAATGGCTCACCGCGCTCGCCTGGCAGGGGGGCGGGCTCGTGAACGATCGCCTCGCCGAGGTCCGGCCCGGCGTCTACCGGACCACGCGGCCGATTCCCGCCTACGGCGACTGGAAGGCGATCCTCCGGCTCGCCAACGGCCGAGCCCTCACCGCGGTCCCTATCTACCTTCCGAACGATCCGGCGATCCCCGCCGAGGGCGCCCCGGCGAAGGCGCACTTCACGCGGACCTTCGTCAAGGACAAGGAGATCCTCCAGCGGGAGTTCCAGGGTGGCCCCGCGTACCTGACGCTTCCCGGCTATCTGATCGTGCTCGCCATCGTCGGCGGCTGGATGGCCATGTTCGCGGTCGGCCTGCGCCGCCTCGACTGCCCCGGTCGGGGGCGGCGTACCGGTGGCCCGGGCCGCACTCCGGCGGCGCTGGCTCCGACGGAGGGCGCGGCATGACCCCGCCGATCGCCTGCAGCGGCCATCTGCTCATCGACATCCCGATCTTCGCCGGGCCGGTGCTGGTGCTCGGCGGCTGGCTCATCTGGACGACGCTGCGCTCGAGGAAACGCTCGGGAGCCGGCGGCTCAGTCCTGCCAGGGGCCGAGCCTCAGGGCTAGCCCGAATCCCGTCGCGAATAGCGCCGACGCCCGGCAGCCGGGAACGCGCCGGCCATGCTCGCGCAGCAGCCCGCCGCCGACGCGATTGAACTCCAGGCGCGGGTGGCGCTCGCGAACCCGCTCGATCCCTGCCGCGTCGAGCTCCCAGGCACGAAGGCCGACGACGTCGAGCACGATCCCGTCGTGGACGAGGTGCTGGACGACGCCCTCGGACGCGGACACCGCCGGGTTCAGGTGCTTGGTGATCGCCTCGGCGGCCGCCTCGCGGCGGCGCGGGTCCCAGCCGGCGCGCTCGGTGTGCTCCAGGCACGCCTCGGCTCCCGGCAGGGTGAAGCAGCGGCCGCGCAGCGAACCGATGTCCTTGATGCCGTAGTCGTGGAGCATCGCCGCGGCGAACGCGGCCTCGGCATCGCACTCGATCCCCTCGGCGAGCCCCAGTGCCCGGGCGTACAGGTAGCTGCGGTAGCTGTGCTCGACGACGGAGCGGTCGAGGTCGGCGCAGGCCTCGACAACCTCGCGCGCCAGCGCGCTGTCGGGTGGCGTGAGCTTGGAGGGATCGAGGCGTCCGGCGCCGGCGGCGATCCCGGCCCGCGCCCCGAGGACCCGAGGCAGTCCGCGGCCCTGCTCGAGCGCGATCGCGGCGACGAACCTTGCCCGCTCCCCGCGCCCGAGGATGCCGTTCGTTCGCCGGGCCCACTCGAGGGTTCCGATATCACCGAGGACGCCCACGACTATCCGGCGGCTGTGGAGCCGCCCCAGCGCTCGCCCTCGCCGAGCCGCTCGAGTCCGATCCAGGCGAAGTCCATGATCGACTGCGAGATGCGCTCGCGCGGAACGTCGCGGTGCTCGTCCCACCAGTTGGCGAGCGCCTGGACGGCGCCGGTCAGCTCCTGCGCGATCATCTCGGTCTCGCGCGCCAGCTCCGGATTGGCGCTCCACTCGGGCGGCGCATCGGCCGCCATCAACCCCGCGAGCGTCACTGCAACCTCCTCGCGCAGCCGGTTGACGGCGTCCGCGATCTCGGGGTCCGACGCGTTGCGGAAGACGAACCGCCAGGCGTCGCGCCGCTCGGAGACGAAGTCGAGAAAGGCATCGATGCCGCTTCGCAACCGTGCCTCGCCCGGTTCGGCGGCGGCGGTCGCATCGATGACGCGCATCAGCAGCTCGTGCACGTAGCGCTCGAGAAGGGCCCTGTGGAGGGCGCGCTTGGACCCGAAGTGCTCGTAGATCAGTGCCTTGGAGATGCCGGCCCGCTCGGCGACGGCGTCGAGTGAGGTCTCGTGGTAGGCGGCGCCGGCGAACGCGTCGAGGGCGGCCTCCAGGATCGCCTCGCGGCGATCGGCCGCCGCCATGCGCACGCGCGTCCTCGCCTCCATGGGTGGAAGCGTAACTGACTGACCGGTCAGTTACTATGGCCGGCGCCAACGCTCCGAGGAGGTCGCCCGTGTCAGTCGCCGCCCAATCCGCCACCGCCGAGATCACCTACGAGGATCTCTACAGACGCTGGGAGGACGGCAACTGGAGGACGACCGACCTCGACTTCTCGCAGGACCGCGAGGGCTGGAAGGCGCTCACCGACGTGCAGCGGCGCTCGGCGCTCTGGATCTACTCGATGTTCTTCTACGGAGAAGATCGTGTGGCCGAGGACCTCTCCCCCTACATCGACGCGGCGCCGAGCGAGGAGCAGAAGTACTTCCTCGCCACGCAGCAGGTCGACGAGGCGCGCCACGCCGTCTTCTTCCACCGATTCTTCAGGGAGGTGATCGGTGCCGGCGAGACGATCGGCGAGACGCTCGCCTCCACCCTCCCGCAGCTCAACTGGGGGTATCGGGGCGTCTTCGACCGGCTCGACCGGATGGCCGACGAGCTGCGCGCCGACCGCTCGCTGCCGAAGTTCGCGCAGGCGATCGCCATGTACCACATGGTCGTCGAGGCGACGCTCGCCCAGCCCGGTCAGCACTTCATCGAGGACTTCTTCACGAAGGCGGGGACAATGCCCGGCTTCAGCGAGGGCATGCACAACGTCTCGCGCGACGAGCAGCGCCACATCGGCTTCGGCGTCAAGACCCTCTCGGAGATGTTCGCCCAGAGCGAGGAGTGCAAGGCCGCGGTGGCCGAGCTGCTCGGCGAGGTGCTCCCCTACTCGCTCACGATCTTCGTGCCCCCGAACTGGGACCTCCGCTACACCCGCGAGTACGGGTTCGAGCTCGAGGACATCTACGCCTTCGGCCTCCGCTCGGTGCGGGCGAAGTGGCGCGCGGCCGGCTATCCGATCGAGGAGATGCCCGCCGGCGTCTTTCCGCTCGATCTCGATCTCGGCGAGCAGGAGATCGCCCGCCGGCAGGTCCTCCTGCTTCGCTCCGGGGTAACCGGCGCGCCCGGCACGCCGATCGAGGCGCCCTCCCCGGAGGTGCAACGGATCTACTTCGACATCGTCGAGAACGCCGTCGACCACAGGCGCGTCGACCGGCCGCTCACGATCCAGTGGCGCTTCTCGGACGCCGACAACTGGCACCTCCACGTGGACAACGGCGCGACCCGCGCGGAGCCCGGCGACGCGCCGAGCCCCGACGTTGCCCTCGAGACGAGCTGGAAGGACTGGATCGACGTCTCGATGCACGGCGTCGAGCCCTGGCGCGCCGTTCTCGGGCGGCGCCTGCGCCCGCGCGGCTCGCTCGGCAGCCTGCGCCGGATGCAGCGCCTCTTCCCGCGCCGTCCGACGTTCGCCTAGAGGCCGGCGGCGCTCAGCGCGCGTCGAGCAGGAAGCGGGCCACGGCCCAAGAGGTCGCGTCGACATCCGAGAAGTCGCGATCGGGGGCGACGATTCGCTGGATCACGGCGCCATCGCCGGCGCTGAACAGGTAGGCGAGGATCGCCTCCGCCGCGAACCGCAGATGAAGCACACGCTCTCGCTCCTTGGCGCGGAGCACGTCGGCGAAGGCAGAGCGGCCGCGCTCGTAGAGGTCGGCCAGCGCGGCCTGGATCTCCGGCTTGTGCCGGCCGGCGATGAACACCTCGGATACGAGGTAGGCGTAGCCCTGCTCCTCGAGAGTCGTGCGTGCGAAGGCCGCGGCGAAGGCCCCGATCACCTCTTCGACCGTCGTCGCCTCCTCGAGCGCCGTGGTCAGCGATTCGATCCGCTCGTCTGTGTCGCGGCGGATCACCTCGATGAGGAGGCGCTCCTTGGTCCCGAAGTAGTAGTGGAGGAGGCCGCGGCTGACCCCGGCCTTGGCCGCCACCCGCTCGAACGTCGAGCCCGCGATCCCGACCTCGGCCACCGAAGCGCGCATGGCTTCGACGATCCGCTCGGCGCGGTCGGCGCCGGGCCCTGCTTCTGTCTGCGCCACCCTCATCTCTCCCGGCTCGGAACGTCCCTGCGGGACACCTCCAGCCCGAGCTGCAGCGAGTCTAGACGCGCGTACCAGGAGTGCGCAACCCCCAACCGGCGGCGCCGACCAGGTTTTTAGGAGCGGCTAGCTCGCGTTGGTAGCGGCGGCCTCGGGCGTCGGCACCGTGGTGGAGGTGTACTCGAACTCCTCCTCGGCTCCGAAGAGGCGGTCGAGGACCGACTTCCTGAGGTCCTCGCTCAGCGCGAGGGCGAGCACCGCCCCCACGATGGCGACGAACAGGAGCTTCGTCCAGGTGCGGCCGCGCTCGCGCTCGCGAATCGCGTCCGACGCCTCGCGCAAGGCATCCGCGGCGTTCTTCAAGTCCTTGTGGACCTTCTTGTCGTCGAGGAGAGCCTTGGTGGGCCCCTTGCCGTTGGACATCCGCCCGTAGGCGCTCTTGGCCGAGGTGTAAGCGCTGCGAAGGTTGTCGCGCAGGTCCTCGTCCTCGATCAGCTTCCGAACGTACGGATTCTCGTACGCGGCCTGCGCCGTGTCGCGCGCCTTGTCCGCCTTCGTCCTCGTGCTCCTTGCCATCGACTCCACTCCTCCACCGTAATTCGCGTTCTACGCGGAGCTTATACCCGCGGGGGAGGAGTCACAGCGCGGCGTCGAGCGCCTGGGGGATCCGCTCGACGTAGACGAACTCGAGCTCGCCACGCTCGTGCTCGGGGATCTCGGCCACGTCGCCCTCGTTTCGCTTCGGCAGGATCACCCGGGAGATCCCGGCCCGCTGCGCCGCGAGAACCTTCTCCTTGACCCCGCCGATCGGCAGGACCTGCCCGGTGAGCGTGATCTCGCCGGTCATCGCCACCTCCGAGGAAACAGGCTTGCCCGAGACGAGCGAGGAGAGCGCGACCGACATGGCAACGCCCGCCGACGGGCCATCCTTCGGGACGGCGCCGGCCGGCACGTGGACGTGCACGTCGTGAGTGGCGAACCAGTCCTCCGGGAGGTCCGCGACCTCCGATGCGTGAGCGCGCACCCACGACAGGGCGGCCTGAGCGGATTCGCGCATCACATCGCCGAGCTGTCCGGTGATCGTGAGGTTGCCCGACCCGCCCATGGCGGTCGCCTCGACGAACAGCACCTCGCCGCCGACCGGCGTCCACGCGAGGCCGGTGGCGACCCCGGGCACCGACGTGCGCCGGCGCTGCTCCGCGAAGTAAGTTCGGCGCCCGAGGAGCTCCCGAGCGCGCTTGGCCGAGACAGTCACCTTCCCCTTCGCGCGACCCTCGGCGATCTCGCGCGCAACCTTGCGGCAGATCGTCCCGATCTCGCGCTCGAGGTTGCGCACGCCGGCCTCGCGCGTGTACTCCTCGATGATCGCCCTGATCGCCGCGTCGGCGAACGAGATCTGCGCGCGACGGAGCCCGTTGGCCTCGATCTGGCGGGGGACCAGGTACCGCTTCGCGATGTGCAGCTTCTCGTCGACGGTGTACCCCGCGAGCTGGATCACCTCGATGCGGTCGAGCAGCGGCGGCGGGATCGTTTCGAGCGTGTTCGCCGTGGCGATGAACATCACCTCGGAGAGGTCGAACGGGAGGTCCAGGTAGTGGTCGCGGAACGAGTCGTTTTGCGCCGGGTCGAGAACCTCGAGCATGGCGCTGGCCGGGTCGCCGCGGAAGTCGGCGCCCATCTTGTCGATCTCGTCGATCATGAAAACGGGGTTCCGGGAGCCGGCGTCGCGAAGCGCTCGGATGACGGTCCCCGGCATGGCGCCGATGTAGGTGCGGCGGTGGCCGCGAATCTCCGCCTCGTCGCGAACCCCGCCGACCGAGATGCGCTCGAACTTGCGACCGAGCGCCCGCGAGATCGACCGCCCGAGGCTCGTCTTGCCGACGCCCGGAGGCCCGACGAAGCAGAGGATCGGGCCGCGATCCAAGGTCGCGCCGTCCTCCGAGGTGTCGGCCTGGAGCTTGCGCACCGCCAGGTACTCGAGGATGCGCTCCTTGACCTTGTCGAGGTCGTAGTGGTCGTCGTCGAGGACCTCGCGGGCGTGGGGGATATCGAGGTCGTCGTCGGTGCGGGCACCCCACGGCAGCTCCACCAGCCACTCGAGGTAGGTGCGAATGACGCCGTGCTCCGCGGCGGCGGGCGGCAGGCGCTCGAGCCGGCCGAGCTCCCGGTCGGCCTGCTTACGGGCCTCCTCGGGCAGGCCCGCGGCCTCGATCCGCTCGCGAAGCTCGTTCACCTCGGCCTGCTGCTCGTCGCCCTCGCCCGAGCTCGGCCTGGATCGCCTTCAGCTGCTCGCGCAGGTAGTACTCGCGCTGGCCCTTGTCGATTCCCTCCTGGACCTCGGACTGGATCTTCGTGCCGAGCTTCACCACCTCGAGCTCGCGGGCGAGGATCTCCGAGAGACGCCGCAGCCGCTGGGTCACGTCGACCTCCTCGAGCAGGCTCTGCTTCTCGGGCGTCGGGATGCGAAGCGACCCGGCGATCAGGTGGGTGAGCGCCGAAGCGTCGTCGATGTTCGCGACGGCGAGCTGGAGCTCCTCGGGCAGATACGGGATCTGCTCGACGATCTCGGCGAAGGTCCGCTGGACGTTCCGCGCCAGCGCGTCGAGCTCGGTCGACGGCGTCGAGACGTCCGGCATCTGCTCGATCCGCGCGACGAGGTATGGGCTCTCGGTGATGTAGTCGCCGATGCGGACCCGCTCCGTCGCCTGGACGAGAATCCGGATCGTGCCGTCGGGCACCTTGAGCATGCGGGCGACGACGCCGGCCACGCCGACCTCGTAGACGTCGTCGGGCCCGGGCTCCTCGAGCTCCGGATCGCGCGAGGCGACGAGCACGAGCATCCGCTCTCCCGAGAGGACGTCGTTCACGAGCTTGATCGAGCGCTCCTGGCCGACCGCGAGCGGCGTCAGCGTCTCGGGGTAGGCGACGATGTCGCGAACGGGGAGGATCGGCAGCGCCGCCGGCAGCGGCTGCTCGCTGCGCTCGAGGATCGCCTCGTCGAGATCGGGGCTCTCGACGACCTCGAGCTCAGCCATCACCGGGGTTCGAGATCGGCACCTGCCTCGACTCCTCGCCACCCGCCCGCAGCGGGAGCTCCACGCGCAGTACGCCGTCCTCGTAGGTCGCCCGCGCCCGCTCGGCGTCGACGTCCGCGTTCAGCCTCACGGTCCGCCGGAACGGCCCGGTCTCGATCTCGACCTGCTGGTAGACGCGGCCCTCGGTCTCCTGCACCGGACGCGCGCCGGAGATGACGAGATCGCGGCCCGGCGATCTCGAGGCCCACGCTCTCGATGACCGACCCCTGAGAGGTCAGCCTTGACGATCGCTATCGGCTCGTCGCGGCCGCAGTAGTAGACGTCGACGCGCGGCGAGAAGCCGGACGACCGCCGCCGGCAGAGCCCGACGCCGCCCCAAACGTCGCCGAAGAGCTCGTCCATCTCGCGACGCATGCGCTCGAAGTTGACCAGGATTTCGCGGTTGGGGGGCACCGCCGGAAAAGATAGCCCGCGGAGCTTCAACAACGGGGCAACGACGGGGCGGCCCTCCAACGGTGGCGATTCAGGGAGAGATGGAGATTCGTCCTGGGTTTACCACCCAGGAGGTGGAAAACCCCGGACAAACCCCTGAAGACGCGCGGGGCGACGCCGCGCGCGCTCAGCCCGAGGTCGCCGGCGCCGTGGCCGTGCCGTCGCCGCCCTCCCCGCCCGCGTCGATCCGCGGCGGGCCGAGCGCCCCGGCCGCCCCCGGCACGCCGTTCCAGTCCTGGAACGAGCCGCGGTACAGAGCGTGGACGACCCACAGGAAGTAGGCCGCCGCAGGCACGGCCAGCAGGTCGATCAGATAATGCGAGAAGTCCGCCGAGTAGGTGCCGACCATCGTGTAGTAGGCGTAGAGCCCGTGCATGACCGCGCACGTGGGGAACACGATCGCCAGGCAGAGGCCCGACATCGACCAACCGCCGAGCGGGCGGCGGTTCGCGATCTGGGTGCGGGCGAGGTAGTAGCCCACCGCGGAGTACAGGAAGAAGAGCAGCACGTTCGCGACGACGATGGGGTTGATCGCCACCTCGCCCATGTTGGGGAGGTCGGTGAGGGCGGCGATGAGGCCGGTGACGTAGACGCCGCCGAGCGTGGGGAGCACCACGATCCACAGCGGCGTTCCGCGAATGAAGCGGTCGCCGCGGCCGCCGCGGAACGCCTCGACCCGGAGCATGAACCAGATCACGCCGGCGGGGAAGCCGACGACGACGGCGATGAACTCGAGCATGCCGGCCGGGCGCCCGGCGAGGAGGTGGATGCCGTGGAGCCAATGGTGAGGACCGCAGGTCCACGCCATGGCGATCCAGGCGGCTCCGAAGTGCGAGAAGCCCATGGTCCGGCGATTCCGGACCATCTCGATCAGGGTCATCGTGCCGTACTGGGTGTAGACGAGCCCGAGGATGATGCTCATCGCGCCGAGGACGATGCTCAGGGTCACCTCAGCTCACCTCACCGCATCCACGTTCGCCGGGATGCCGATCTGGCGCATGAACTCCCGGATCTGGGTCGGGTCCCCCACCCCCTGCTGGACGGCGGTCGAGTAACCGTCGAGCTGCAGCTCGCTGATCGGGGCCGGTCGGGCGTAGATGAATCCCTGGGCGTACTGGCAGCCGAGCTCGCGGAGCTCCCAGTGCTGCCTCGGCTCCTCCACGCCCTCCGCCACCACCGCGAGGCCGAGCTCGTCGGCCATCGAGATCACCGCTGCGACGATCGCCCGGTCGTCCGGCTGGTCGGCCAGGCCGGCGATGAACATCCGGTCGATCTTGATCAGGTCGATCGGCAGCAGTCGCAGCAGGCCGAGCGAGGAGGTGCCGCCGCCGAAGTCGTCGATCGCCACCCGGACGCCGCGATCACGCACCGCGTGAAGCGCCGGCACGAGCGGGCTCGTGTCGTGCAGAAGCGACGTCTCGGTGACCTCGAGGCAGAGGAGCGGAGGCGGCAGGCCGCTTCGCTCGAGCACCCCCTCCACCAGCTCGCTCACGTGCTCCCTCGCGAGCTGCTGTGGGGAGATGTTCACCGAGACGAAGGCGTTGTAGCCGTCGCGCCGCCAGGCGGCGGCGCGCATGCACGCCTCCTCGAGGACCCACGCTCCGATCCGCCCGATGAGGCCGTGCTCCTCGGCTACGGGGATGAACTCGCTGGGCGGCACGTTGCCCCGCAGGGGGTGGTGCCAGCGAAGGAGGGCCTCGCAGCCGATCGTGGTCCCGTCGGCCAGAGAGACGAACGGCTGGTAGTAGACCTCGAGCTGGCCCTGCTCGATCGCGTCGCGGAGATCGGCCTCGATCTGCACGCGGGCGGCGAGCTCCGCCCGCATCTCCTCGTCGAACGCCTCGACCTCCCCCGGCCCCCGGGCCTTCGCCCGGTACATCGCGAGGTCAGCCTCCACGAGCAGCTCGTCCGGCGCCCGGTCGCGCCCGCCGCCGAATGGCGCCACGCCGACACTCGCGGTCGCGCGGCGGTCGCGGCCCGCGATTCGCACGCTTGCGCGCTCGGAGATCGCTGCGGCGACCTCCCTGGCCACCTCCTCGGCTCGATCGGCTGGACAGCCGGGCAGGACGAGCGCGAACTCGTCGCCACCGAGGCGAGCGAGCGTGTCCGTGGCGCGCAGGCGCTCGCGCAGCGCGTCGGCGACGCGAACGAGCAGGGCGTCGCCGGCCATGTGACCGAGGGTGTCGTTGATGTCCTTGAACCGGTCGAGATCGACCATGAGCACCGCCCCCTGGCTCGCGCCGCGGCGGGCCACCGCCGCCTCGCGCTCGAGCTCCTCGAGGAAGCGGCGACGGTTGAACAGGCCGGTCAGCGGATCGTGGTTGGCCAGGTGCCAGAGCAGCTCGTCGCTTCCCTGCCGGCCGGTGACGTCCTGCGTGGTGCCGACGAGGCGGTCCGGGATGCCGTCGGAGCCGGCCAGGTAGGCACCGCGAACGAGCAGTGTCCGAACGGCGCCGTCGGGCCGGATGATCCGATGCTGGACCGTGAATGGCGTCCTGGTTTCGATCGCCGTGCGGACGGATTCGGAGTACGACTCGAGGTCGTCGGGGTGGATGAGCTCCCTGATCCGGTCGAACTCGGGCGGATCGAAATCCCCGCGGGCCACACCGTGGATGCGGAGCAGCGCGTTCGACCAGCGGACCTCGCGAGTTGCCACGTCGAACTCCCACGCGCCGTGATCGGCGAGCGGATCGGAAAACCCTTTCACGCCTCAGATATCGGCTACTGCCCAGCGTCGCCTGAGGGCTGGCACCTAGTTATGGCATCGGCTATACGTCCAGATGCTCAGCGCCGACCGGCGGCGCGCCGATGGTCAGACCTCGTAGACGGCGCCATCAACCGCCACGTCGACGGCCCCGCCGAAGGCTGCCGCGCCCTGCTTCCGCGCCCACGTCTGATCGAGCTCGTCCGAGATGTGGGTCAGGACGACTCGCTTCGCGCCCGCGAGCCGTGCGTGCTCGCCCGCCTCGGCCGGGGTGAGGTGACCCCGCACGCCGGTCCTCTCGGGTCGGGGCAGCGTCGCCTCGATGAGCAGAAGGTCGGTGTCGCGCGCCAGCTCGACCAGCGCCTCGTTCGGCTTGCAGTCGGCGCTGAAGGTGAAGCGGCCACCGCGCTTCGACGTGATGTCGACCGCGTAGGTGGTGACGAAGTGCGGGACCTCGCGAAAGCGGGCCTCCAGCGGGCCGACCTCGACCGACCCGGACGGGTCATATTCGGTGAGCGCGAACGCGGCCTCGATCAGGTTGCCCTGTCCCCAGGCGCCGGCGACCTTGCGGAAGGCGTCGCGCGCCCCCGGGGGCGCGAAGAGCTGCGGGCAGGCCGGACTGTCGGTGCCCGGCCACGGCGGCACCGGCACCGGCTGCTGGCGGGGGGCGTATGTGAGCGCGTAGGAGTAGGGAACGAGGTCGAGGAAGTGGTCGGCGTGCAGATGCGAGACCAGCACGGCGTCGAGCTCGGTGTAGTCGAGGTGCTGCCGGAGCTTGGCGAAGATCCCGTTGCCGCAATCGAGGAGCAGCGACGCTCCGCCGTCCTGAATCAGGTAGCCGCTGCAGGCTCCGCCGGCGTCCTGCCAGGCGGGCGACTTACCGAGGACGGTAACCCTCACTCTCCGAATGTACAGTCGGGCCATGGTCAGCAGTTGCAACAACTGTGGCGCGGAGGTGACGGGAGCAGGCCGGTTTTGCTCCACTTGCGGCGCGCCGCTCGATCCCCACGGCGGGCCGGAACGCAAGATCGCGACGCTTGTGTTCGCCGACATCGTCGGATCCACCGAGCTCGCGTCGAGCCTCGACCCGGAGGAGCTGCGGCGGAGACTCGGGGCCTTCTTCGAAGTTGCCCGCGAAACGCTCGCCGAGTACGGCGGCACGGTCGAGAAATACGTCGGCGACGCGGTCATGGCGGCGTTCGGCGTCCCGCGCGCGCACGGCGACGACCCCGATCGCGCGATCGCCGCCTCCCTGGCGCTCGTCGAGCGCGTCGAGGCTCTTGACGATGGCTTGCGGGTGCGCGTCGGCGTGGAAACCGGCGAGGTGCTCTCGGCGCCGGCCGAGTCGGACCTGTCGGTCACCGGCGAGGCGGTGAACGCCGCCGCGCGTCTCCAGCAGGCGGCCGAGCCCGGCGAGGTGCTGGTGGGCGAGCGCTCCGCCCGCGCCGCACGCCGGGCGCGGCTCGCGGCGGCGGAGCGAAAGGATGCGAAGGGCTTCGGGTCCCCCCTCGTCGCGGCCCGCGCGATCGGAGCCGACGGCCCGGGCCGCAACCTCGTGGCGACGCCGTTCATCGGCCGCGACGACGACTTCGACCTCCTCCGCCTCGTCTACCGGCGCGCGGCGCGCGCGAGGGTGCCCGAGCTCGTCACGATCACCGGTGAGGCGGGCGTGGGAAAGACGCGCCTCGCCACCGAGCTGGTCGGCGCCCTTCGGTGCGAGGAGCCCGAGCCCGCCGTGGTCGTCGGCCGCAATCCTCCCTACGGCCGTGGGATCGCCTTCTGGGCTCTCGGCGAGATCATCCGCGAGGCGGCGGGGGTCGCCGCGGATGCGCTGGTTGAGGAGGTGCGCAGCGGCCTCGCCGAGAAGCTGCGCGCGGCCGGGGCCGACGACGCCGACCCCGTCGCCGACGTCCTCGCTGCGGTGCTCGGCGGCGAGGGCGTGCAGGAGCGCTCGCTGCGCCGATCCTGGCGGCGAATGATCGGCGTGCTGGCGGCGGAGCGCCCGCTCATCGTCGGCGTCGACGACGCCCACTGGGCCGACGACGGCTTTCTCGATCTCGTCGAGGAGGCGGTGTTCCAGCTGGGCGAGGTCCCGCTCCTCGTGATCTGCACCGCACGCCCCGAGCTGGTCGAGCGCCGCCCTGGCTTCGGGCGCGGCGCTCGGAACGTGACGATGATCGAGCTTCGGCCGCTCGCCGGCGATGCCGCGCGCGAGCTCGCAACGGCGCTGCTTCCGGGGTCGGCGCCGGACCTCGCCGAGCGGGTCGCCTCGGCATCAGGCGGGAACCCGTTCTTCGCCGAGGAGGTCGCGAAGATCGTCGCCGAGGCCGGGAACGGCCATGCCGACGCACTGCCCGACACGGTCCAGGCCGCGATCGCGGCGCGACTCGACCTGCTTCCGATGCCGGAGAAGTCGGCGATTCAAAGGGCGGCGGTGCTCGGCTCCACCTTTCGCGAGGAGGCGCTCGCCGAGCTTGTCGACGGCGGCGCCAGCGAGCTCCTTTCGCAACTCGCCGCGAAGTCGCTGGTGGAGGAACGGCCGGCGCTCGGCCCTGGGCGCTTCGGCTTTCGCCATCAGCTCATCCGCGACGTCGCGTACTCCACGCTGCCCAAGGCCGATCGGGCGCGCCTGCACGGGGAGGCCGCGGCCGGCATCGAGCAAAGGGCGGGCGGGCGGGCCGTCGAGCTCGCCGAGCTCGTCAGCTTCCATCTCGCACGCGCGTCCGAGCTCGACCCGAGCCGGGAGCGGGTCGCTGCGGCGTGGCGCTCCACGATCGAGGCCGCCGATTTGGTTGCGCGCCGCGGGGCGAGCGCCCGTGCGCAGGAGCTGTTCGAGCGCGCGGCCGACCTCGCGCCGGACGCCGCCGAGAAGGTCCGGGCTCTGCGCGCCGCGTCGGATGTCGCTGTCAGGCAGTTCCGGGGCGACCTCGGCCTCGTGCTCCTGCGACGGGAGGCCGACGTCGCCGAGCGCAGCGGCGACACCAGGCGAGCGGCTTCCGCCCTCGCGCGGGGGGCTGAGCTCGCGACCAGGATGGGCGGCGTCACCGGCGAGGTGCCGGAGGCGGAGATCCAGGAGATGATCCGGCGCGGCGAGGAGCTCGTCGACGAGGACGACATCGTCACAAAGGGCAGGCTGATCCTTGACCGCGCGTTCTACGCCTGGGCCTTCGGCAAGGTGGCCGACATGGCCGCGGCCGCGGAGGAAGGACTGGCCATCGCCAGGGACGCCGGCGACCTGGCCCTGCTCTCCTCCGCCCTGGACGCCGCCGCCGCCGTGCCGTGGGACGACGGGCGGTTCAGGGAGGCCCTCGAGCTCACGCAAGAGCGCCTTGACCTGCTGCGCTCGGCCCCCGAGGACGCCGGCGAGCTGGCGGTCGAGCTCGGCGACGCGCTGCACATGACGGTCGCCACCCTGCTTCAGCTCGGCGACTTCGCGGAGGCGGCCAACGTCGCCCGCGAGGCGCGCGAGCGCGACCTCTCGCGCGGCGTCATCGACACGGGGTGGTCGCGGGAGATGATGTCGGCCTACTACCTCGGCGAGTGGGACCGGGTGGTCGAGATGGCGGAGCTGATTCGCGCCGAGTGGGGCGGGCGGGTGATCAGCCGCAGCGCGTTCGCGCCCGATATGGCGACCCCCGGCGCGGTGCTCGGCTGCCGCGGAGACGCGGCCGGCGCCGAGGGGTGGTTCGCTCTGGCGGAGGCCATGGTCTCCGAGTCGACCGCGCGAGCGTCGGAGGGCGTGCGGATGCTCCGCGCTGACGCGCTCATCCACCGCGGTGAGTTCGCCGATGCCTCGCAGCTCACGAGCGAGGTCATCGAGATCCAGTGGTCCTGGTGGCGGACCTCCTATCTCGCCACCCGCGCCGAGGCCTACGTCCTCGCCGGCCTCCCGGATGCGGCGGACGCCCTCGACCTCGCGGAGCGCAACACGGGCGACAACCGCTACGCCCGGGCGCTGGCCGTGCGGGCACGCGCCCTCCATGCCGGCGACGCGGCATCTCTGGTGGCCGCGCTCAACGAGTTCGACGTAATCGGCTGCGCCTTCCAGTCGGCGCGAACGGGCTGGATGCTCGGCGGCGGGCCGCGCGATGACGCGATGCGGACCTTCGAGCGCCTGCGCGTGCCGCCGCCGAAGGGCGAGCCCGGCCCGGGCTAGCGCGGCGAGCCGCTCAGGTCCCGGCTCGCGCCTCGGCCTCGCGCAGCCTCCGCGCGAGGGTCTGCAGCATCGTGAGGGCGACCTCGGGATGCTCGACGACGAACGGGCGGAACTCCCACGCGGCCATGCCGGCGCAGCGCAGGTCGGTGCCGGCGGTCACCGTGGCCGACCGGGGGCCGTCGTCGAGCAGGGCGACCTCACCGAAGTAGTCGCCCGAGCCCAACGTGCGGATGATCTCGCCGCCGATGCTGACCGTGGCGTCGCCCTTCTCGATAAGCCAGAAGCCGGCGCCTCCGCGCCCCTCCTCGACCGCGACCTCGCCCTCCGCGAACGTGCGCTCCGACATCCGGTCCGCCAGACGCCTCAGCTCCTTCTTCCCGACGCCGGCGAAGATCGGCACCCGCGCAAGCGCATCGACTCGATCGGCCATCGCGCGGAATCATATTCCCGCCTTATCCCTGGCGGACGAGAAGCGACGGCTGCCGAGGCGGGACCAGCCCGTCGGGCCCGTCGGCACGGAACGTCGAGCACGGCTGGTCGAGGTCGAGCGCGCACAGCAGGTGCCGGTGGAAGAAGCACTCGGAACAGCTGCGGCCGTTCTTGCGCTTCGGCCTGCTCTCCCTTCGAGTCAGGCCGATCGCGTCGGCGATCACCGCGGGAGGCCTCTCGATGTGGGTCGGTGGCCGCGTCTCGATCACGCGGGCGACTATGCCAGCGATCCGCATCGAGGGCGGGCGGCTTTCTCGCAAAACGCCACAACTTCGCTTAACGGGCCGTTCACGGATTCGCGGCATTTGGGTCAAACCGTCGTCGTGTTAGGTGCACCTAACGGCTCGTCCCGCCGCGGGCGGGATGGCTAGAATCGCTCCTGATGGGCCACGAACGCACAGAGCGCCTCAGCGCCTCGCCCCCGCTCTTCGAGAGTCGGTTCCTCGACTTCTTCTCGCGGATCCACCCCGCGGTGCCGGCGATCATCTTCGTCCCGGTGATCGTCGCCGGCATCTGGCTCGGCGCCGATCGCGGCTACGGGGCCGGGACCCTGGCCCTGCTCGTGCTCGCGGGCCTCTTCCTCTGGACGCTGACCGAGTACTGGCTCCACCGCCTGGTCTTCCACTGGGAGCCGGACCACCCCATCGGCGCCCGCCTCCACTTCGTCATCCACGGCGTCCACCACGACCATCCGAACGACCGCCTGCGGCTCGTCATGCCGCCGGGCGCGAGCATTCCTCTCGCCCTTCTCTTCGCGGGGCTGTTCGTGCTCATCTTCGGAGCGTCGGCGGCCTATCCCATCTTCTCCGGGTTCATCGTCGGCTACCTGATGTACGACTACACCCACTATCACCTGCACCATCACACTCCGAGGACGAACCTGGGCAAGCGTCTCCGAGAGCAGCACATGCGGCATCACTTCCAGGACCACCGGTACGGGTACGGCGTCTCGAGCCCCATCTGGGACGCGGTGTTCGGCACTCTCCCTCGTCGTCGGCGGGACTAGGGGTCGCGTCCAGTCCGGTTCGTTGTGGGGTTGTGGTCGCTATAGCCACCAGAACCCCACAACGAACGGTTGGCCGGCTGGCCACGTCTCACCCACTCCGTCACTAGACTAAATTCACTGAGTGGTAAGAGCTGACGTAACGGTGTGAAGGACGACACCGTTACAGGAAGGAACCAATGGCATCTGTCTCCAGCGCGGTCGATCAGGCCGCGAATCTGCTGAAGGAGCGAATCGACGAGCTCGAGGGTGAGCTTTCGAAGCTTCAGCGCGCGCTCGCGAACCTCACCGACGGCCGCCAGGGCCGCCGCGGGCCCGGAAGGCCGCGAGGCTCCTCGAGCGGCACCACCCGCCGACGCCGCCGTCGCGGCGGCACGCGCGCCGATCAGGCCGTGAATCTCATCCAGGCGAACCCCGGCATCACCGCTTCGGAGATCGCCAAGGAGATGAAGATCAAGCCGAACTACCTGTACCGGGTGCTCGGTGACCTGCAAAAGGAAGGGCGCGTCAAGAAGTCAGGCCGTAAGTACACGGCCGTCTGAACCCGACCGGCTAAACGAGGGAGAGCGAGGCGACCGCCTCGCGCTCGGAGCGGAGCTCGGCGATCGAGGCGTCGATGCGCTCCCGTGAGAAGTCGCTGACCTCGAGTCCCTCGACGACGGAGTACTCCCCGTTCGAGCATGTGCACGGCTGGCCGGCGATGACACCCTCGGCGAGGTCGTAGGCGCCGCTCGTCGGCACCCCCATCGACACCCAGTCGCCGTCCGCCGTGCCGAGGACCCAGTCGTGGACATGGTCGATCGCGGCGTTTGCGGCCGACGCCGCGCTCGATGCTCCGCGCGCCTCGATGATCGCCGCGCCGCGCTTCGCGACCGTGGGGATGAAGTCGTCCGCGATCCACACCTCGTCGTCGACCGCGTCCCAGGCGCTCGCCCCGGCCACCCTCGCGTTGACGAGGTCCGGGTACTGGGTGGGCGAGTGGTTGCCCCACACAGTCATGTTCGTGACGTCGGCGATCGGCGCCTGGAGCTTGTTCGCCAGCTGGGCGACGGCGCGGTTGTGGTCCAGCCGCATCATGGCCGTGAACCGTTCGCTCGGCACGTCGGGCGCGTTCGACATCGCGATGAGGGCGTTCGTGTTCGCCGGGTTGCCGACCACGAGGACCTTCACGTCGTCGGCGGCGCCGTCGTTGATCGCCTCGCCCTGCGGCTTGAAGATGGCGCCGTTGGCCTCGAGCAGGTCGGAGCGCTCCATTCCGGGCCCGCGCGGACGGGCGCCTACGAGCAGCCCGATGTTGCAGCCGTCGAAGGCCCGCCTCGGGTCATCCGTGATGTCAATCCCGGCGAGCAGCGGGAACGCGCAGTCGTCGAGCTCCATCGCCGTACCCTCGGCGGCCTTCACCGCGTCCGGGATCTCGAGCAGCCGCAGGCTCACCTGCGTGTCTGTGCCGAGCATCTCGCCGCTCGCGACCCGGAAGAGGATCGCGTAGCCGATCTGACCAGCGGCGCCGGTGACGGTGACGTTCACGGGGTTTGGCACTAGCTCATCTCCTTCTGAAGGTTTTCGTCGATCGCCGCGAGGAACTCCTGCGTCGTCAGGAAGCCCTGGTCGCCGCCGACGAGCAGCGCCAGGTCCTTGGTCATCTTCCCGCTCTCGACCGTTTCGATGCAGACGCGCTCGAGCGTGCTCGCAAACTCCCGCACATCGGGCGTCGAATCCATCCGCCCGCGGGCGTCGAGGCCGCGCGTCCACGCGAAGATCGAGGCGATGGGATTGGTCGAGGTGGGGTTGCCCTGCTGGTGCTGGCGATAATGACGGGTCACGGTTCCATGCGCGGCCTCGGCCTCCACCGTCCTGCCGTCGGGCGTCATCAGCACGCTCGTCATCAGGCCGAGTGAGCCGAAGCCCTGAGCGACCGTGTCCGACTGAACGTCGCCGTCGTAGTTCTTGCAGGCCCACACGTAACCGCCCTCCCACTTGAGCGCGGCGGCGACCATGTCGTCGATCAGGCGGTGCTCGTAGGTGATGCCCTTGGCCTCGAAGTCATCCTTGAACTCGTTCTCGTACACCTCCGCGAACAGATCCTTGAAGCGGCCGTCGTAGCGCTTCAAGATCGTGTTCTTGGTCGAGAGGTAGACGGGGTATTCGCGCTCGAGCCCATACCGCATCGAGGCTCGAGCGAAGTCGCGAATCGAGTCGTCGAGGTTGTACATCGCCATCGCCACGCCGCCGCCGGGGAAGTCGTAGACGTCGAGCTCGATCGGATCGGAGCCATCCTTGGGCGTGTACGTCAGCGTCAGCTCGCCCTCTCCGGGTACCACGAGGTCGGTGGCCCGGTACTGGTCGCCGAACGCGTGGCGGCCGATGACGATCGGCTTCGTCCAGCCGGGGACGAGGCGCGGAATGTTCGAGATCACGATCGGCTCGCGAAAGATCACCCCGCCGAGGATGTTGCGGATCGTCCCGTTTGGCGAGCGGTACATCTCCTTGAGGCCGAACTCCTCGACGCGGGCCTCGTCGGGGGTGATCGTGGCGCACTTGACGCCGACCCCGTGCTCCCTGATCGCGTTCGCGGCGTCGACCGTGATCCGGTCCTCCGTGGCATCGCGGCTCTCGATCCCGAGATCGAAGTACATGAGCTCGACGTCGACGTAGGGCAGGATCAGCTGCTCCTTGATGAACGCCCAGATGATCCGGGTCATCTCGTCGCCGTCGAGCTCGACGATGGGGTTTTCGACCTTGATCTTCGCCACGGGGCGGGAAAGCTATCTAGCCTCTCAAGTTAGGGATGTTTCCCGATGTGGCGGGGCCGGTCCGCTCGTACGGTCACGGCAGTCGAACTCGAGGAGGTAGAGATGGAATATGGATGGCGAAAGGCGCCGGAGCTCGAGCCCAGCGAGCAGGTACTGCTGCGGAAAGCGGCGAACCGGTCTCAGGGCCGCCGCTCCGTCGGCGGCCGGCTCACGGTGACCGACCGACGCCTGATGTTCAAGCCGACCATCTTCGACTCGCTCCTATTCGGAAAAGCGTGGTCGGCGAACAGAGACGAGGTGGCGGGCGTCGGCGCCGCGGACCGAGGCGGGATGCGCAAGCGACTGTGCGTTCGGACCTCCGACGGTGATGAGCAGCTCTTCGTCGTCAACAAGCTCGACGACCTGATTCGAGAGCTGGCCGAAAACGGGCTGCCGGCCGAAAGCGGCGCAAGATAGGGACTCCTCCCGATGCGGAAATGGCATTGACCGCGCATGCTGCCAGCGGTACGGTCGCACGAAACCAATGACTCAAGGGGCCGAAGATGAACCTGTACATGATCCGCAGCCGCTCGGCTAGGGCGACGCCGCCGGACCTAGAGGCGACGGCGAAGCGCTCGACGGAGGTCGCCGACAGCGATTTTCCGGACGACATCGCCGGATCCGCAGCTACGTCGTCGCCGAGGAGGACGGGCGCCTCGGCACAGTCTGCATCTACCAGGCGACGAACGAGGATGCGGTCCGCCGCGCGCACGCCGACAAGGTCGACATGCCCGCCGACGAGGTCCTCGCCGTCGCTGACACCGTCATCGTCCGGCCGGACCCTCAGCCTGCGGCCGCCTGAGAGTCGGAGCCCCGCGGCCATCCGGTTGCAGCCGGCGCGCGTTCGGAGGATGATCAGCTCGTGGCGTGGCCGATGGCCGTGGGGACCGTCGAAACCGACGGGCTAGTCGAGCGCTCGCCGCAGCTCTCGCTGTTCGCCGAGACGCTCGCCGCCGTCCGTGACGGGAAGACCGGGCGGCTGGTGCTCGTGCGGGGCGAGGCCGGGATCGGCAAGACCGCGCTCCTACGCGGGTTCTGCTCGGAGGTCGATCCGAGGGTGCGGGTTCTGTGGGCGGCGTGCGATCCGCTGTTCACGCCGCGGCCGCTCGGTCCGCTCCTCGACGTCGCGCGCGCGACCGACGGCGAGCTGCGCGAGGAGGTCGAGCGGGGCGGGAAGCCCCACGACGTCGCCGGCGCGCTGCTGGCCGAGCTCGCCGCACCCTCGCCGACGATCCTCGTCCTGGAGGACCTCCACTGCGCCGATGAGGCCACCCTGGACGTCATGCGCCTGGTCGCGCGGCGACTGAACGGCGTTCCGGCGCTTGTGGCGGCGAGCTATCGCGACGAGGAGCTCGATCGGCTACACCCCCTGCGCACCGTGCTCGGCGAGCTCCCCGCCGATGATGCGATCACGCGCGTCGAGATCCCCCGCCTCTCCCGCGACGCGGTAGCCGCCCTTGCCGAGCGTTCGCCGCTCGACGCGGACGACCTCTACGAGCGAACGGCCGGCAACCCGTTCTTCGTCACCGAGGCGCTCGCGGCCGGGACCGGCGGCGTCCCCGAGACGATTCGCGACGCCGTGCTGGCCCGAGCCTCCCGCCTCAGCCCGGACGCTCGCGCGCTGCTCGACGCGGGCGCCGTCGTCCCGCAGGCGGCGGAGCTCTGGCTGCTCGAAGCATTGGTCCAGGGACCCCTCGCCGCCCTCGACGAGTGCGTGGGCTCGGGAATCCTCACCGGGGAGGACAAGGCCGTGTCCTACCGGCATGAGCTCGCCCGCTTGGCGATTGAGAAGTCGCTGCCCCCGGACTCGAGACGCGCCCTCAACAGGCGCGCCCTCGCGGCCCTCGCCGAGCCGGCGATCGGAAAGCCGGACCTGGCCCGGCTCGCGCACCATGCCGAGGCGGCCGACGACGAGGAGGCGGTCCTCCGATATGCGCCCGCCGCAGCCGAGCACGCGGCAGCGGTCGGGGCGCATCGGGAGGCGCGCGAGCAGTACGGCCGCGCCCTGAGATTCGCGCAGACGCTTCAGCCCGAGGCGCGGGCTCAGCTCCTCGAGAGGTTCGCCGACGAGGGCTATGTCACCGACATGCGCGAGGAGGCAATCGCGGCCCTGGAGGAGGCACTCGTCATTCATGAAACCCGCGGGGATCTGATCAAGCAGGGCGAGATGCTACGGCGGAAGTCCGGCCTCCTGAGCTGCATGGGCCGAACCGCCGAAGCCCGCGAGCTTTCGTTCGAGGGCCTGGCCCTCGTCGAGCAGGCTCCGCCCGGGCCCGAGCTCGCGCGCACCTACGGTGCCCTGTCCGGTGACGCGCTGGGCCAGGACGACCTCGAGGACGCGATCTCCTGGGGTCTTCGGGCGATCGACCTGGCGGAGCGCGTTGGAAACGCTCAGGCCCTCGTGTACGCGCTCAACAACGTCGGAAGCGCGGAGCTTCTGACCGGCGAGGCACGCGGACTCGAGAAGCTGGAGCGCAGCCTCGAGCTCGCCCGCGAGGCCGACCTCGCGACCGATGCGGGTCGCGCGTACATCAACCTCGCATCGACGCTTGGGCAGCGCTACCAATGGAGGCTCGCCGATCGCTATCTGGAGCCAGGAATTCGATACTGCCGGGAGCGCGGGCTCGAGGCATGGCTCGACTCGCTTCTCGGCGTCAAGTCGGAGTCAGAGCTCAGCCGCGGCAGCTGGGACCTCGCCACTGAAACGGCGACCTCGATCCTGAATGGTCGTCCCAGCAGCGTCCTAGCGCCGCGCTACACGTCTCTCATCGTCCTCGCCTTGGTACGGGCGCGACGAGGCGACCCGGAGGTCTGGCCACTTCTCGATGAGGCCCTCGAGCGCGCCGAGGAGGTCGGCAGCCTTCAGTACCTCGCGCCGGTGGCCGCCGCGCGCGCCGAGGCGGCGTGGCTCGAGGGCAGGCGCGAGGCGGTTGCCGAGGAGACCGACAGGGCCTTCGCGTACGCAGTTGAGCGCGCCGAGCCGTCATTCGGCGGCGAGCTCGCGTCCTGGCGGCGACGCGCGGGCGGCGAGGACGCGATCCCCGCCGGTGTCCTCGAACCGTTCCAAGCCGAGCTCGCGGGCGACTGGAAGCGTGCCGCTCGTTCCTGGACCGAGCTTGGCTGCCCCTACCACGCCGCCCTGGCCCTGGCCGGCGCCGACGAGGATTCCGCGTTGCTCGAATCCTTGGACCAACTCCAGCAGCTCGGCGCGGTCGCGGCTGCCGCAATGGTCTCGCGCCGGCTGCGGGAGCGGGGGGCGCGCGGCGTTCCGCGGGGCCCCCGCCCTACGACGCGTGAGAACGCCGCCGGGCTCACGGCCCGTGAGATCGAGGTCCTCGAGCTCGTCTCTGAGGGCCTTCGCAACTCCGACATCGCCGAGCGGCTATTCCTCTCGGAGAAGACGGTCGGACACCACGTCTCGTCGATCCTGCGAAAGCTCGACGTGCGAAACCGCGGCGAGGCGAGCGCCGAGGCGCGGCGCCTCGGCATCGTCGGCCAAGCTCGGCAGGCCTAGGCCCCAACTTAGGGATCTCTCCCGATGTGCGGGCGGCGCTCGGCTCGTACGGTCGCCATGACCAATGAAACGAGCTCGAGAGGAGAGCCGAATGCCCCGATACGTCGTCGAGAGAACGTTCCCGAACGGCCTTCACATCCCGGTGGATGCCGACGGGGCGAAGCGGTGTCTCGGCGTCGTCGTGCGGAACGGATTCGACGGGGTCACGTGGGTCAGCTCATACGTGAGCGAGGACAAGGGCAAGACGTTCTGCGTCTACGACGCGCCCACGCCCGAGGCAATCAGGAAGACAGCGGCTCGAAATGGGCTCCCAGTGGATCGGATCACGCAGGTCAGCGTGCTCGATCCCTACTTCTACGCCTGAAGGAGGCGCACGATGACCAACCTCAAGAGGACAGCAGTCACCGCCGCCGTGCTGGCGACGACCGCCCTCGCCGGCCCCGCAACCGCCGGCGCCTACACCAACCCCGGGCCGGGCGGGCCCGAGCAGCCGATCCCGCCGAAGATGCTCGCGGCCCCGCCCGCGTCGAGCAACTTCGACTGGGGCGACGCCGGGATCGGCGCCGCAGGAACGCTGACGTTGCTCGGCCTCAGCGCCGGGACCGTCGTTCTTGGCCGCCGCCTGCGCCACGGGCAGCCCGCGACCAGCTGAGGCCTCGCCCGCGAACGTCCCGCGTTGTGCCCTATACGGGGTACCGCGGGACGTTCGCCTGCCTGGGCGGCCTTGACACAAGAAGTGAATCGTGATTCACTTCTTGTGTGGCGTACAGGCCGACGGAGCGAACCGAGGCCCGCAAGGCGGCGACGCGCGAGGGCATCGTCACCGCCGCCCGTGAGCTGATCGCGCACGGCGGCTATGCGGAGGCCTCCATCGCAGCGGTCGCTGAGCGGGCGGGGGTGGCCACCGGGTCCGTCTACCGACACTTCCCTTCCAAGGCCGACCTGTTCGCACACGTCTTCCGCGAGGCTTCGCAGCATGAGGTCGACGCCCTCACTGCTGCTGCCGCCGCCGCGCCCGGCGGAGCGCCCGAGCGGATCGCCGCCGCGGCCGAGGGCTTCGCACGCCGCGCGCTGCGAGCGCCGCGCTTGGCCTGGGCCCTGCTCGCCGAGCCTGTCGATCCCGCGATCGAGGCGGAGCGCCTCGCGTTCCGCCGCGCCTACCGCGACGCGATCGGGGCCGTGATCACCGAGGGCGTCGCTGTCGGCGAGCTGCCGCCGCAGGACGCGGAGGTGAGCGCCGCCGCGCTCGTCGGCGCGATCGGCGAGGCGATGGTCGGTCCGCTCTCCCCGACCTCGGGCCCGCACGACCCCGGTCGCCTCGTCGATTCGCTTCGAGATTTCTGCGTGCGCTCGGTAACGGGTGTGTCGTTGAGGGGCGCTAGCCCTGAAAGCAGCATGTAAGGATGCCGAGGGCATCCGCCAGAGATTGGAGGCAGCCCTTGTCAACGCTTGAACAGCGCCCCGTCGCGGCCACCCACGAGGTGACGAACCAGTCGGCGCCCCTTGCCGGCTACAACCCCTTCACGTCCGACCGGGTGCTGACGGCAGCGCTCGAGCGCGAGGGTGGGGGCTGGGCCGCCGAACGCGCCACCAAGCTCGGCGAGATCTGCGGTCGGCCCGACGTGATCGAGCTCGGACGCCTCGCGAACGAGAACCCGCCGCGGCTTCGCACCCATGACCGATTCGGCAACCGGATCGACGAGGTCGAGTTCCATCCTGCGTGGCACGAGCTCATGGACCTCGGGGTCGGCGAGGGCCTCCACGCATTGCCCTGGCGCGAGCCACAGCCGGGGGCGCACGTCGCGCGGGCAGCGCTCTTCATGCTCCTCTCGCAGGTCGAGGCCGGAGTCGGCTGCCCGATCTCGATGACCTACTCCGTGATCCCGGCGATCCGCAAGCAGCCCGAGGTCGCCGCCGAGTGGGAGCCCCGCTTTCTCTCGCTCGATTACGACGGCGAGCTCCGCCCGGCCCCGGACAAGCCCGGAGCGCTCTGCGGGATGGCGATGACCGAGAAGCAGGGCGGCTCCGACGTGCGCGCGAACACGACAACTGCGACGGCGCTGAACGGCGGCGGTGCGGGCGCGGAGTACGAGATCACCGGCCACAAGTGGTTCTGCTCTGCGCCGATGTGCGACGCGTTCCTTGTGCTCGCGCAGGCGGACGGCGGCCTCTCGTGCTTCCTGCTGCCCCGCTTCACGCCCGACGGCGAGCGCAACCGTTTCCACATCCAGCGCCTGAAGGACAAGCTCGGCAACCGCTCGAACGCCTCGAGCGAGGTGGAGTTCCGCTCCGCCTGGGCACGGATGGTCGGCGAGGAGGGACGCGGCGTCCCCACCATCATCGAGATGGTCAACCACACGCGGCTCGACTGCGTGATCGGCTGCGCGACGGGGATGCGGTGGGGTACCGCCGCCGCGATCAACCATTGCGAGGGGCGCTCGGCGTTCGGGAAGAGGCTCGTCGAGCAGCCGCTGATGCAGAACGTTCTCGCCGATCTCGCCGTCGAGTCCGAGGCGGCGACCGTTGCCGCCATGTGGCTCGCCCGCCGCTTCGACGAGGCCCATGCCGGCGATGCGGAGGCAGCGTTGGTGCGTAGGCTCGCCACTCCGGTCCTCAAGTACTGGGTGTGCAAGCGGGCTCCGGCGCACTCGGGCGAGGCGCTCGAGTGCTTCGGTGGGAACGGCTACGTCGAGGAATCGGGCATGCCCCGGCTCTACCGCGAGACTCCCCTGGCCTCGATCTGGGAGGGCTCAGGGAACGTGCAGGCGCTCGACGTCCTGCGCGCGATGGTGAAGAGCCCCGAGTCGGTCGAGGCGTTCGCGAACGAAGTCGGGGAGGCCGCCGGGGCCGACCGCCGCATCGACGCCTTCGGCGCCGCATTGCGCGACGAGCTGACCGACCTCGATGCGATCGAGTCGCGAGCGCGCCGCATCGTCGAGCGCATGGCGCTGGCGCTCCAGGCTTCGCTCCTGGTCCGGTTCGGCGACCCGGCAGTGGCCGACGCGTTCGTGGCGTCGCGGCTGGAGGGCGACTGGGGCCGGGCGTTCGGGACGCTGCCGAGTGGCGTTCCGTTCGAACGCGTCATCGAGCGCCACTCGCCCCGGATTGCTTGTTAGGGGGACCCGGGCCGGCGCCCGGACTACGGCCTCAGCTAAACCAATCCGCGTCCAGCCGTCGCACCACCGCCTCCACCAGCCGGATGGCGTCCCCCACCGTCTCGAAGTCGACGTTCTCGGCGACGTCGGTCGGCCAGTGGTAGTTCGAGGGCTGCTTGATGTCGGTGCACGAGCAGAGCGACGCGCACTCGTAGCCGGCGGCCAGGGGGAACACGCCATCGGTCGCGTTGCGCAGGCGGAGGTTCGGGAACATCCAGATGCCGAGCTCGTCGGCCGTACAGTCGACGAGCTCGAGGGAGCGCGCCGGGTATTCCGTGACGCCGAGCATCCCCTCGCCCCGAAGCGCCGAGCAGGTGCGGCGAGCCCACGGTGTCGATCGCGAGGAAGAAGGTGTCGGCGGTCGGCAGCTCCGGGAAGTGGCGCTTCGCGAACAGGCGCATGCCCTCGCAGGTCCCCTCCTCGGAGGTCGAGACGAGCAACACCCGCACCGACTCCGTCGGCCGCTCCGCGAGCGCCCGCGCGAGGGCGATGAGGGCCACGACGCCGGTCCCGTTGTCGTTGGCGCCCGGCACGACCGACCGCGAGCCGATGTCGGCCATGCCGGCCGCGAACAGCGCCGACAGGATCGCCCCGGCCTTCGCAAGCCCGCGCCTGCCCGTCGCGGCGCCGAGGGCCGCCAGCGCGGGGCCGGCGACGGCCGGCCACATCAGCGGGGGGCTCGTGTTGGCCACCTCGAAGAACTTGGGGTACACACGTCGGATCGCCTCCGGCACGCCGGGGTGGAACACGAGGCCTGAGTGCGCCGCATCGTGGTGGGCGACGAGGACAACGGTTCGGCGAGCGTCGGCCGGGCCGATCGCCGCGACGACGTTGGTCGCCGTCGCCTCGGGCAGCACCGAGCGCAGCCGGCGCCGGCGCGGCGGCGTCTCGTCCGCGGCGGCCCAGGCCGCGGACGCGCCGAGCGCCGCGGCGGCGAGGCTCCGCCCACGCATGCCGCGAAGGCCGGCGAGGACGCCCGCCGCCGAGGTGAGTCCGAGCGGCCACCAGAACGTGTGATGCGCGCGCTCCTCCTCTACGTGGGCGTCGCCGGCGCCCTCTTCCGCCAGCCGCGCGACGACCCACTCGGCGGCCTCGCGCTCGCCGGCGGACGCCGTCTCGCGCTCGAAGGCGCAGAGCCCGGAGAGCAGCTCGCGGTGCCACGCTTCATCGAGGTGGGACACGACGGACGCGGGATTGGCGGCGGTCATCGGGCGCGGAACCCTAGCCTGCCGGCCTCAGCGCCACCCTAAGATGACTTTGTGCCTGCAACTGGCGGGATCACGCTCTTCCACATCCGGGGGATCCGCATTGCGGTGGATTACTCGTGGTTCCTCGCGCTGTTCCTCATCATTTTCTCGCTGTCCAGCTCTTACAGGGCCATCCTCGGCCCCGCCACAAGCGACGCCGAGTCCTACGGCCTGGCAGTCGTCAGCGCGTTCGGCTTCTTCGGCTCGATCCTCCTACACGAGCTGGGGCACGCATTCGTGGCCCTTCGCCGCGGCATCTCCATCTCGAGCATCACGCTGTGGATCTTCGGCGGCCTCGCCAGGCTCGACCGCGACTCGGACTCGCCCGGCACGGAGTTCAAGGTCGCCGTAGCCGGCCCCCTCGTCACGCTCGGGATCGCGATCCTCTGCGTCGCCGTCGGCGCGCTCGTCGGCGGAGCAGACGAGTTCCGCCGCGCCCTCCCGACCAGCACCGGCACGGTCCAGAGCGGCTTCGTCGCCGTGATGGCCTGGATCGCCTCGATCAACGTCGTCATCCTCGTCTTCAACCTGATCCCGGCTTTCCCGCTCGACGGAGGGCGCATCGCAAGGTCGATCGCGTGGCGCATCACGGGCGACCGTAACCGAGCGACGCGAACCGCCGCCACCCTCGGCCGCCTCTTCTCGTTCGTATTCATAGGGCTCGGGCTCGCGTTGTTGCTGGCCGGCGACCCGTGGGACGGCATCTTCCTGGCGCTCGCCGGCTGGATCCTCGGTCAGGCCGCCCGCGGCGCCCTCGTGCAGACGGAGTTCGCCACCCGCATCGAGGGGATCACCGTCGCCGACCTCATGGACTCCGAGCCGGTGGCGATCCCCGAGAACGTGAGCGTGGAGGATGCGATCGACGAGTACTTCCTGCGCTATCGCTGGCCCTGGTTCTTCGTCGTCGACGCCGCCCACCGCTTCCGCGGCCTCGTCGAGCGCGACGCTGCCGACGCCGTCCCGGAGCCGTCGCGGGCCTCAGCGCGGGTGGCCGAGGTGGTCGAGGAGCACTCCGACGACGATTTCCAGGTCAATTTCGACGCTCCGCTCGAATCGCTTCTCGGCAACGAGTCGATGGGCCGTCTCGGCGCCCTCGCCGCGGTCGATTCCGACGGCCGCCTTCGCGGGGTCATCACGGCCGAGCAGGTGGGCCGTGCCCTCCGCGATGCGCTGACCACGACATAGATCGCGCAGTGATTCTCATTAGGGGCTTTGCCCCGAAAGCAGCGTGTAAGGGCGCCGCAGGCGCCCGCAAGTAATGAGCGGCGGGGAGGTAGCGGACTCGGCCCCACGCGGGAGGTGGCTGCGCGAGGTCTGGGCCTCCACGGTCGGCAAGAAGGTGGTCGTCGCGATCACCGGGGTGATGCTGGGGCTCTACGTGCTCGCCCACATGCTCGGGAACCTCAAGGCGATTCAGGGCACCGGCTCGAGCGGCGCCGCGGTCGACACCTACGCCGAGTGGCTGCGGACCGTCGGGTCCCCGGTGATTCCGCGCAACGGGGTGCTCTGGGTGATCCGAGCGATTCTCCTCGCCGCCCTCGTGATCCACATCATCGCGATCAGCCAGCTCACGAAGAGGAACCGCAAAGCCCGTCCGCCGGGGGCCCCCGCCAAGCGGCTGCGGCGTACGACCTCCGCGCGCACCATGCTCGTCACCGGCATCGTCATCTTCGCGTTCCTGGTCTTCCACGTCCTCCAGTTCACGACGCGAACGATCCAGATCACGCCGATCTACGAGGGAACGGTGTACGCGAACCTCTACGGCGTGTTCCAGAAGTGGTACTTCGTGCTCCTGTACGTCGGCGTGATGGTGCTGCTCGGCCTCCACCTGCGCCACGCCTTCTGGAGCGTCACCCAGACGGCGGGCTGGGACAAGCCGAACCGAAACCGGACGCTCCGCGGCGCCGCGACGTTCATGGCGGTGTTCATCGCCGCCGGGTTCGCGTCGATTCCGTTGCTCTTCTACCTCGGCGCGCTGCCCATCGCCGTCATGAACCTCGACGCGAAGATCCCCGAGGGGCCGATCGACGAGCGCTGGCGCGCGTGGCTCGACGGCCACCGGCTCGTCGGCCCGCGCCAGCGGCACGAGTACAGGGTGATCGTCGTCGGCACCGGGCTCGCCGGCTCCAGCGCGGCGGCGACCCTCGCGAACCTCGGCTACCAGGTCGAGGCCTTCTGCTTCCAGGACTCCGCGCGGCGAGCGCACTCGATCGCGGCGCAGGGCGGGATCAACGCCACCAAGGACTACGCGAACGAGGGCGACTCTGTGCGCCGCCTGTTCGCCGACACCGTGAAGGGCGGCGACTTCCGCGCCCGCGAGGCGAACGTCTGGAGGCTCGCGGAGCTCTCGACCAACATCATCGACCAGGCGGTCGCCCAGGGCGTGCCGTTCAACCGCGAGTACGGCGGCATGCTGGCCACCCGCTCGTTCGGCGGCGTCCTCGTCGAGCGCACCTTCTACTGCCGCGGCCAGACCGGCCAGCAGCTTCTCCTCGGCGCCTACCAGGCGCTCCAGCAGCAGGTCTCCCAGGGGACGGCGAACGTCAATACGCGGCACGAGCTGCTCGACGTCGTCATCGTCGACGGACGCGCGCGCGGCGTGATCGTCCGCGACCTCGTCACCGGCGAGATCGAGCGCCACGCCGCCGACGCGGTCGTGCTGGCAACGGGCGGCTACTGCAACGTCTACTTTCGCTCGACCAACGCGGTCGGCTGCAACGTCACCGCGACGTGGCGGGCCCATAAGCGCGGGGCCGGGTTCGCCAACCCGTGCTTCACGCAGATCCACCCCACCTGCATCCCGCAGTCGGGCGACTACCAGTCGAAGCTCACTCTGATGAGCGAGTCGCTTCGCAACGACGGCCGGGTCTGGGTTCCCCGCAAGGCGGGCGACGAGCGGCCGCCGAACGCGATCCCGCCCGAGGAGCGCTACTACTTCCTGGAGGAGCGCTACCCGCGCTTCGGGAACCTCGTGCCGCGCGACGTCGCCTCGCGGGCGGCGAAGATCGTCTGCGACGAGGGTCACGGCGTCGGGTCAACCGGTCGCGCCGTGTACATGGACTTCGCGGACGCGATCGAGGAGAAGGGCGCCGAGGCGATCGAGACCCGCTACGGCAACCTCTTCGACCTCTACCACCGGCTAACCGCGGAGAGCCCCTGGGAGGTCCCGATGCGGATCTACCCCGCACCCCACTACTCGATGGGCGGCCTCTGGGTCGACTACCGGCTCGAGACGACGATCCCGGGCCTGTTCGCGATCGGCGAGGCCAACTTCTCGGACCACGGCGCGAACCGGCTCGGGGCGAGCGCGATGATGCAGTGCCTCGCCGACGGGTACTTCGTCGCGCCGCACACGGTGACCGACTACCTGGCCGAGGTCGACGACCATCTCGACACCTCGCATCCCGGAGTTCGAGGCAACCGAGTCCGCGGTGCGGGCGCGGATCGACCGGCTGCTCGGCATCGGGGGCGCGACCCCCGCGAGCGAGTTCCACCGCGAGCTCGGGTACCTCATGCTCGACAAGTGCGGGATCACCCGCGACGCCGAGGGGCTGGAGCTCGCCCTGCGCGAGATCACCGGCATCCGCGACGAGTTCTGGAGCGACCTGCGGATCACCGACGGCCCCGACGGCATCAACCAGGCGCTCGAGTACGCGGGCCGCGTTGCCGACTTCCTTGAGCTCGCCGAGCTGATGTGCCGCGACGCGCTCGAGCGCGACGAGTCCTGTGGCTGCCACCTCCGCGAGGAGCACCAGTCGGAGGAGGGCGAGCCGATCCGCAACGACCGCCGCTACTCCAACGTGTCCGTCTGGGAGCACCAGGGCGAGGGCGCAGAGGAGAAGCTGCATATAGAGGAGCTGGAGTTCGACCAGATCAAGCCCGTCCAGAGGAGCTACAAGTGAAGTTCACCCTCGAGATATGGCGGCAGGACGGGCCCGAGGCGCAGGGAGAGTTCGAGCGCCACGAGGTCGACGAGATCGACGGCGACGCGTCGTTCCTCGAGATGCTCGACGTGCTCAACAACCGGCTGATCGCCGCCGGCAGGTCGCCCGTGGCGTTCGAGAGCGACTGCCGCGAGGGAATCTGCGGCGCCTGCTCGCTTCAGATCGACGGCATCCCGCACGGCCCAGGCCAGGCGACGAGCTGCCAGGTGTTCATGCGCGACTTCGCCGACGGCGCGGAGATCCGGGTCGAGCCGTTCCGCAACTCGGCCTTCCCCGTGCTTCGCGACCTCATGGTCGACCGCTCCGCCCTCGACCGGATCATCCAGGCCGGCGGGTTCATCGCGGTCGGCGCCGGCCCGAAGCCCGAGCCGAACGCGACGCCGGTCCACCCCGAGGTGCAGACGGCGGCGATGGACGCCTCGATCTGCATCGGCTGCGGCGCCTGCGTCGCCGCCTGCCCCAACGGCTCCGCGATGCTCTTCACCGGGGCCAAGGTCACCCACCTGAACCTTCTCCCGCAGGGACAGCCCGAGCGCTTCCACAGGGCCCGCAGCATGGTGCGGCAGCACGACGAGGAGGGGTTCGGCGGCTGCACGAACCACGGGGAGTGCGAGTACGCCTGCCCGCAGGAGATCTCGATCAAGGTGATCGGCGAGCTCAACCGCGAGTACCGCAAGGCGATGGTCGAGAAGCTCCGCCGACGACGGGGCTTCATGAAGCCGCAATAGCGGCGGCTCTGTGTCACCATCGGGGACGTGGCGGTGGTGCTTCCACCGATCGGCTGGCTCGTCCCGTGGGTGGCCCTTCTGGGATGGTGGGCGGCTCTCCTCTGGTTCCGCCGCGGGCGCCCCTGGCTTCGCTCGACGCCACTCGCGGCCGGCCTCATCATCGCGACGCTTTTCGCCGATGCCTCGGTGGTGGTCGCCTCGACCCGGATGAGCACGCAGGCCGGTCGCTCCCTCGCGGCGTTCGTGCTCTGGGTGGCGGCGCTCCTCAGCCTGACCACGTTCACGCTCCTTCGCACGCCTCCCGGCGAAGACGGCGAGGGCGATGACGATGGCGGCTCGCCCGTCGACCAGCCCGAGCCTCCCTGGTGGCCCGACTTCGAGCGCGACTTCCGCGACTACGCTCGGCGCTCGAGGCCGGAGCCGCGGCCGAAGCCGCGCGTCCCGGCGCGCTCCCGCTGAGCTCGACGGCGTCGAGCGCGACTGGGTCCGCCCGGGCTCAGCCGGCCGGCTCGGCGAGCAGCGTGATCGGCCGCCAGGGCCAGTGCGAGCAGCGCCATAACCGAGCCTCGCCAGGCGGCGAGCGGAGGTTCGTGCCGCGATCACGCACTGGATCGCGTAATAGGCGGCGAAGGCGCGAGAGGCGACGGCGATGATGGTGAAGGTCGGCACCGTCCAGACGAGAAGGATCGCCGCCGCACCGCTCGCCACGTAGGGGCGCGCGCCACGCATCGGGCCCGGCAGAAGCCGGTGGAGGTTGCCGTGGGCCGCGACGGTGTCGGCCGTGGCGGCGCTGAACTGGCTCAGCACGGCGGTGAGGACGAGCGGCAGACGAGAGCAGCGGCACGACCCGGTCGGTGATGTCGAGGAGGGTGGTGTCGGCTGCCGTGCCCGGAGCCGAGGCCCATGAGGGCGTGGCGACGGCGACGAAACCGACGTAGATCGAGCTCGAGACGAGCTGCGAGAGCCGGCAGGCCCAGACCCGCGTCGAGCGGTCGTACTCCTCGGACAGGTACCGCACGGTCTCGAAGCCCTGAACCGTGATCACGATCCCGCCGAGCACGAGCAGGACGTTGGCGAGCCCCTTGCCGGGTACCGGCGGCAGCGAGATGCCGCCCCCGAGGAGGTTGCCGGCGTCGCTGAAGAACAGGGCCGCGCCGAGAATGGTCGTGATCGCGAGCACGGCCATCAGCGCCAACCGCTCCATCAGCTCGAGCCCGCCGAACCCACGGACGATGCCGACGGCGACGATCGCCACCACCGCGCCGCAGGCGAGGGCGCGCTCGGCCACATCGGACCCGCCGGCCGCGTAGTCGACGACGTACTGCGACATGATCCTCAGATACAGCGCGACCGAGATCACGTAGGCGACGACGATCACGAGGTCGGCGCCGTCCTCAAGCCGTCCGGTCACCCGATCGAGGCGACCCTCGTCGGCGAGCTTCTCGACGGTGGTGACGTTGTGGCGGATCGCCGAGCCGACCAGCCACGCGAAACCGCAAACGCCTGCCACTCCGACGACCGCGAGCGCTCCGAGCGTGCGCTCGAGGACCGGAACGATGATCAGAAACCCGCTGCCGAAGATCGACGCGAGAGGCGTCACCGACGCCGCCAGAGCCTTCCGCGAGAACATCGGTGCGAGGCGCCTGATCTCCGGAAGCTATTGGAAGCATCCTCGCCCGGACCCGGGTCGAGCGGGCTTCGGTCCACCGGGTATGCGGCCGCCAGTGGCGGCTCCATAGAATCCCGCGCCGCCCGTGCCTCAGCATGACGTCCTAGTGATCGGAGCCGGCCTCGCCGGGCAGCGCGCTGCCCTCGCGGCGGCGGAGGCCGGGGTCTCCGTGGGGATCGTCTCGAAGGTCCACCCCGTCCGCTCGCACTCCAACGCCGCCCAGGGCGGGATCAACGCGGCGCTCGACCCGGACGACAGCTGGGAGTCGCACGCCTTCGACACGATCAAGGGCTCGGACTACCTCGCCGACCAGGACGCGGTCGAGATCATGTGCCGGGAGGCGCCCCAGGAGGTCCTGCACCTCGAGCACCTCGGGGTGACCTTCCACCGCAACGAGGAGGGGCGGCTCGGCACCCGCGCCTTCGGCGGCGCCTCGCACGCGCGCACCTACTACGTCGCCGACATCACCGGCCAGGCGATCATGCACGTGCTCTACGAGCAGCTGATGAAGCACTCCGACCTGATCTCCCGCTACGAGGAGTACTTCACGACGGCGCTCGCGATCGGCGACGGCGGCCAGTGCGTCGGCGCGGTGCTGCGCAACATCCGCGACGGCTCGATGGAGCTCTTCGGCGCCAAGGCGGTGATCCTCGCCACCGGGGGCAACGGCCAGATCTGGCGGCCGACGACGAACGCCCTCATCTGCACCGGCGACGGGATCGCGATGGCCTACGCGGCGGGCGCCGAGCTGATGGACATGGAGATGGTCCAGTACCACCCAACCACCCTCGCGCGCAAGGGCTTCCTCATCACCGAGGGCGCCCGCGGCGAGGGCGCACACCTGCTGAACGCCAAGGGCGAGCGATTCATGGAGCGCTACGCGCCCAACAAGATGGAGCTCGCCTCCCGCGACGTCGTCTCCCGCGCCGAGCAGACCGAGATCGACGAGGGCCGCGGCTTCCCCGACGGCACCGTCGCCCTCGACGTCACCGTCGTGCCGCGGAAGCGCATCCACGAGGCGCTACGGGAGATCGTGCTGGTCGGGCGCGACTTCGCGGGCGTCGACATCACCCGCGAGCCGATCCACATCAAGCCCGGCAACCACTACATGATGGGCGGGGTCAAGACCGACGTCCACGGCCGCACCACCATCGACGGCCTATACGCGGCGGGCGAGGTCGCCTGCGTCTCGGTCCACGGCGGCAACCGCCTCGGCGCCAACTCGCTGCTCGACACGCTGATATTCGGTCGCCGCTCGGGCGAGGACGCGTCGAGCCTCGCCAAGCGCACGAGGCCCCCGCTTGGCGCCCCAGGCACGGCTGGCCGACGAGCGCCGGCGCATCGAAGACCTGCTCGCCCGCGAGAAGGGCTCGGGCCGCCGCGTCGCGGAGATCCGGCACGAGATGAGTGTCGTCATGGACCGCTTCGTCGGCGTCTTCCGCGACGCCGACGGGATCCAGACCGCGCTCGACACCATTCGCCGGCTCAAGGAGGAGGCGAAGAGCGCCTACGTCGACGACCGCTCGAACGTGTTCAACCAGGACGTTCTGCAGGAGATCGAGCTCGGGTTCATGCTCGAGAACGCCGAGTGCACCTGCGTCGCCGCCCTCCATCGCGCCGAGAGCCGCGGCGCCCAGTACCGCACGGACTTCCCTGAGCGAAACGACGAGGAGTGGCTCAAGCACATCACGCTCTCCGCGAACGGCGACGAGCCGGACGTGGGCTACTCCGAGGTGACGATCACCAACTGGCAGCCGATGGAGCGGACTTACTGATGCCCCGGCCGCGAGCCAATACATTGAATAACTCGCGGGCGGCTGCGGCGCCCTTACACGTTGCTTTCGGGCTAAAGCCCCTCACGAGAACACCACATGGCTGAGTACACGATCAAGGTGCGGCGGTTCAAGCCCGAGACGGGCGATGGCCCCTATTGGGAGAACTTCGACGTCGAGCTCGAGGAGAGCCTGTCGGTGCTCGACGCCCTGCTGCAGGCCCGCGCAGAGGTGGACGGCTCGCTGGCCGTGCGCTGCTCGTGCCGGGCGGCGATCTGCGGCTCGTGCGGGGTGAAGGTGAACGGCCAGTCGACCCTTGCCTGCAAGACGAAGATCCAGGACGCCCAGAACCAGGCCGACCGCGCCGCCGGGCTCACGGCCACCGAGGCGGTCGAGGAGCATCGCGCCGGTGCCGAGACGGCCCCCATCGTCGTCGAGCCGATGGGCAACATGCCGGTCCTCAAGGACCTCGTCACCGACATGGAGTCGACCCACTGGACCAAGATCCGCCGGGTCACGCCGTGGCTGGTCCCCGAGGGCCCCGAGCCGGAGCGCGAGTACATCGTCCCGCCCGAGTCGATGATCGACGTGACCCAGTCGATGGCGTGCATCCAGTGCGGCGCCTGCGTCTCGTCATGCCTGTCGATGGAGGTCGACCCCGATTTCATCGGCCCGGCCGCCCTCGCCAAGGCGTACCGCTTCGTCGGCGATCCCCGCGACTCCCAGCGGCGCGAGCGGCTATACGACCTGGCCCAGGACCCTCACGGCATCTATGACTGCACCCACTGCTTCTCCTGCATCGACGCCTGCCCGAAGGGCGTCGCCCCGATGGACCAGATCATGCGCCTGCGCCGCCTCGCCGGCGACGAGGAGGAAATCGACGACCTCAACAACGGCCGCCGCCACGAGCGCGCCTTCACCAAGATCATCGAGAGAAAGGGGACGCTCGACGAGTCGCTCCTGCTCCAGGAGTCCTACGCCGAGGGCATGAAGGGCAAGCTCAAGCCCTCGAAGGGCGCCATCACGGGGCTCATCGGCTCCATCCCCACCGCGGTGCGCGGCATCCGCAGCGGGAAGATGCGCTCGCTCTCGAAGCTGATCCCCGGGGTCCACCCCAAGCTGCCCGGCGACGCGCAGGAGCAGGTCAAGCGCATCTACACGCACGCCGAGGAGCACCGCGAGGAGCTCAACCTCTACATCGGCGGCGAGGAGCCCGGGGAGGAGATCGCGGAGCGCGACCTTCCGGCGGGCGACCCAGAGGCCGAGGCACCGGAGCTGTCGGGCACATGAAGCTTGCGTACTGGCCCGGGTGCGTCTCGCGCGGTTTCACGCCCGAGCTCCACGGCTCGATGGCGCTCGTCGCGGAACGCCTCGAGATCGAGCTCGTCACGCTCGACCGAGCCAACTGCTGCGGAGCGGGCGTGATCGCCGAGCACAACCAGGAGCTGGCCGACACCCTCAACGCGCGCACCTTCGCCCTCGCCCAGTCGACCGGCCTCGCGATGATGAACATCTGCTCGACGTGCCAGGGGGCGATGTCGGAGTGCCAGCAGCGCCTCGACGCCGACTCGGCCTACCGCGCACACATCAACGAGGCGCTGGAGGCCGAGGACATCTCCTACGTCCGCGGCAAGGAGGGCTGGACGAACAAGAACTTTCTCTGGGTTCTGGTCGAGGACTACGGCCTGGAGAAGCTGAAGGAGCAGGTCCGGCGTCCGCTCGCTGGCCTTCGGGTGGGGCCGTTCTACGGCTGTTACATCCTGCGCCCGAAGCACCGCCTCGGCTACGACGAGCACCCCGACCGCGACCTCTACCTCGACTGGGTCATCGAGGCGCTCGGCGGCCAGGTCGTCGAGTACGACGGTGCCCGTCGCTGCTGCGGCTTTCCGGTGATCACGATGAACCGCGAGACCTCGCTGCGCCAGGCCGGAACGCACGTGGGCGACGCCCTCGACGCTGGGGCCGACTGCCTGGTGACGCCGTGCCCGCTCTGCCATCTGAACCTCGACCTTCAGCAGCCCGAGGCGGCAAAGATCGTCGGCCGCGACCTCGGGCTCGCGGTCCTGCACCTGCCGCAGCTGGTCGGGCTCGCGCTCGGCTTCGAGCCGAAGGAGCTGGGGATGTCCAAGCACGTCGCCGCGACCGGTTGGGTCGAGGAGCGGCTCACCGCGACCGTCGCCTAGGCGCGATGGACGAGGCGGCACCGGTCCCCGAGCCCTCGCCGGAGGTCTCGCAGCTCGTCCTCTTGGGCCAGCTCGACGACGCCGCCGCGCTCTACGCGAAGCAGGCCGAGATCGACGTCGAGACGGCGCGCGAGAAGCTCGCCGAGCTCGAGGACTGACCCGGGACCGCGGCGCGGCCTACTCGCGCTTGGGCGTCCGCCGCTCGAGCCAGGTCGCGCCGATCGTGTCGGTGAGGCCGTGCACGGCGATCGACGTGATGACGGTGAACGCGGCGGTCGTGAAGATCAGGCTTCGGTGGCCGACGTTCGAGTCGAGGACGAACAGCGCGAACAGCATCGAGGCCACCCCCTTCGGCCCGAACCACGCGATGAACGCCTGCTGAGCGCGGGGAAGCCTCGCCCGCACGAAAGCGAGCGCGATCGCCACGGGCCTCGCGACCAGGAGCGCGAAGGCGATGAAGATGACCAGGCGCCATACCTCGCCCTCGTAGCCGGTTGCGTAGATCAGGGCCCCGAAGACGAAGAACGTGATCACCTGGGAGATGGCGCTGACGTTCTCCGAGAACTCCAGGAACGCGTCGGGCACCTCGCGCTCGGCAGCGCCCATGGCGATGCCGCAGACGAACGCCGCGATGAAGCCGTTGCCGATCGTCACCTCCGCCAGCCCGAACGCTGCGAGGCCGAATCCGATCGCGTAGATGCCCTCGTAGCGCTGGGTTATCCCGCCGCCGGGAAGGTGATGGTGCAGGCGTCCGCCGATTGCCCCGAGGACGACCCCGACAAGCGCCCCGAACGCCGCTTCTCCGAGCAGCGTCGCGGCCTCTGGACCCGGGTCACCGCCCGGCCGGGCGAGGACCAGGAAGAAGAGGACGAACGGGACCGCTAGCCCGTCGTTCAGCCCCGACTCGAGGTTCAGCAGATGACGCACGAACGCCGGCACACGCTTCGAGGTGACCACAGCTGACGTCACCACCGGATCGGTTGGGGAGAGCACCGCGGCGAGGAGAAACGCCTCCGGCCAGGTGAGGCCCGAAATCAGCGCGTGGGCGGCGAGGCCGAGCAGGCCCAGCGTGATCGGCATCGCGAGCACGATCGCTCGTGTCACCGGGCCCCAGTGAACCCGCAGCAGCTCGCGCTCCGCCGACAGCCCGTCCGAGAACAGGGTCAGCACCAGCGCGAGCTCGATCAACTCCACGATCGAGCTGTCCTCCGGATGGATCGACACCACGCCCGCGGCGGCCAGGCCGATGCCGACGCTGACCGCCAGCACCGAGATCGAAAGGACCGTGCCCCGCATCAGGCCTGAGAGGGCGGCGGAGACCGTGAGCAGGGCGCCGAAGATGAGCAGCGCGTCGGCGAACCCGATCTCCATGCGGGCGTTATATGCGGTCGACCGGCACTGATGCGGAGCGGCGGCTATCGTCGCTGCCATGAGCGTTCCCGCGAAGCTCGCAGACGGCGTCGTGCGCCTCGGCACTCCCTACGTCAACTGGTACCTGGTCGCGGACGACTCCGGCGTCACCGTCGTCGACGCCGGCGTGCCGGGCTACCGGCCGCAGCTCGAGCCTGGCCTCGAGCTTCTCGGCCGCTCGCTCGGCGACGTCAAGGCGATCCTCCTCACCCATGCCGACGGCGACCACACCGGCGTCTCGACCGCAGTGCGCGAGGAGACCGGGACCCCGATCCACCTTCATCACGACGACGAGAAGTCGGCGCGGAACCGCGGCAAGAAGACCTTCGACGAGAGCCTGCTGTCGGAGCTCCCCCATCCGGGCACCTACCGGCTCTTCTGGCATTTCGGGCGCAACGGTGGCGCCAGACCGCCGGTCCTCGACGGCACCCGCCCCGTCGCCGACGGCGACACGCTGGAGGTGCCGGGGCACCCGCGAGTGATCCACACCCCGGGGCACACGCCGGGCCATGTCGCCTACCTCTTCGCCGACCGGGGCGCGCTGTTCGTCGGCGACCTGCTCTGCACCTGGCACCCCACGCGCGGGCGACGCGGGCCTCAGATCATGGCGTTCAACGTCTCGACGCCGGGCTCGTACGCCTCGCTCGGAGCCATTGAGGGCCTCGACGCAGCGCTCGTGTTGCCCGGACACGGCGAGCCCTGGACCGAGGGAGCGCCGGCGGCGGTTTCGGAGGCCCGAGAGACCGCGAAGGCCGACGGCCGGGTCCCGTAGGAGATTGATTCCTCTGTGCCTATCCGCTTTGTTCTGGCCGCCGCGAGGGTGCTCGCCGAACGTCCCCGGGTGGGAGCCATAGGCGGGGACGGGGGACGTTCGCCGCGGGCGGGTCGCTTGCAGGTTCGGCTCGGTGCTTGGCCTCACCAGGCGGCCGAGACCCTCGCCCTCGCCCGCGCCGCGGACGCGACGAGCGCCTCTATCGTCTTGGGCTGAATGGCCGGTCGAAGAAGCTATCGCCGGCATCTGAGGGCTGCGGTCGCCTCCAGCGCGGCTCCTTACGGCTACACCCTGACGATCTGGACATCGGGCGCGGTGACGACGCACGAACGTGGAATCCCCTCGGCCGAGGAAGCCCTGCTGTTCCTCCTCGGGGCCGTGCTCGGGTTCGCCGTCACCGCCGCAGCGGCCCACGGAAGCCCGGGGCGAACGTTCGCCCCGGCCCAGGATCGTGCCATCCGTCTTTGGGGCGGCTTCCACCTGCTATCGGTCGGCGCCGCGATCGGCCTCTCGGCCGCCGCGGCGAGATTGGTTGGGAACCCGACCGTTTGGCTGGTGGTCGGCTTCGTCGCGACGACCGTCTACCTGATCGTCGTCGCGGCGCAGTTCACGATCGCGGAGACGACGCACGAGCGCTAGTCCGCTAGTTCCGCGTTTCGTTAGATCTCAGGCCTAGCGTCACGGCCGTCAACCGACGAACTGGAGGTCTGATGGTCATCAGCAAGAGAATCCTCGTGGCGATCGCGGCCGGTGCGCTGGCGACGGCCGGTGTGGGCGGCGGGCTCGCGCTCGCGGCAGGGCAGAAGAGCGGCCAGGCCATGAAGCACGAGGGCAAGAAGAGCGGCTCCGCCATGAAGCACGAGGGCAAGAAGAGCGGCTCCGCCATGCACGAATCCGGGGCCGCGATGCACGAGTCGACCTCGGCCGGAGCGAGCTTCACCGGCTGACAGGCATAGCCCGGTGCGGCGCACGACGCTCCTCGCCGGCGTCGCCGGCGCGACTCTCGTCACGGCCGGCGGCGTCATGTACGCCGCCGGCGAGTCGACGCCGGCGAGCCCGGCCGGGCCCCCCGATCACGGGCACGCGCCGGCGAAGGCCGGGGCGGCGCCGGTGCGCGTCCGGCGGTCCCTGCCCGCAGGCTCCAGCGTCGTCGCCCGTGCCCGCGGCCCGCGCCTGGCGATCTACCGGCGCCCCGGCTCCGGGCATCGGTGGCGGTCGCTCGGCAGTGAGACCGCCCAGGGCACTCCCAGGGTCCTTCTCGTCAGCCGCCGGAGGCCGGGGTGGCGCCAGGTCTGGCTGCCGACGCGGCCCAACGGCTCCCGCGGCTGGGTCCGCTCCGCATCGGTGGCCCTCGCCCGCAATGACTGGCGAATCCGAGTGCACCTGCGCCGGCACCGGCTCGTCGCCCGAAGCCGCGGCCGGCTTCGCTGGCGAATGGCGATCGCCGACGGGGCGGCCGCGACGCCGACGCCGGTCGGCCGCTTCTTCATCACCGAGCTCCTGCGCCAGCCGGCGCGCCACGGCCTCTACGGCCCGTGGGCCTTCGGCCTGTCGGCCCATTCGGCGGTACTCGCTCATTTCAACGGCGGCGGCGGCGAGGTCGGCATCCACGGGACCAACGAGCCGCAGCTCATCGGCCGGAGCATCAGCCACGGCTGCATTCGCCTTCGCAACCCGGACATCGCGCGCCTTGTCCGGGTCCTGCCCCTCGGAACCCCGGTCGACGTCGTGGCGAATTAAGCACCGTGTCACTTCTAGGTGCGACCCTGAGCTGAGCCGATGGTCCTCCTGATCGCATTCGCGTTCCTCGCCGGCGCGGGCACGGCCGTATCGCCGTGCGTGCTCCCAGTCCTTCCGGTGGTCCTCGCCGCGGGAGCGACCGGCGGCCGGCGTCGGCCGCTCGGCATCGTCACCGGGCTCGCGCTCTCGTTCACGTTCGCGACCGTCGCGCTCGTCTATCTGATCGACGCCCTCGGGCTCCCGAGCGGGCTTCCAAGGACGATCGCGATCATCGTCCTCATCACCTTCGGCATCGCGCTCATGGTCCCACCGCTCTCCGACCAGCTGGAGGCCCGCCTTTCGCGGCTGACGAGCCGCTTCGCGCCGAAGCGCGGCGGCGGCGACGGGTTCGGCTCCGGGCTTCTCATCGGCGCCAGCCTGGGCTTCGTCTACGCCCCGTGCGCCGGGCCAATCCTCGCCGGCGTCATCACGGTCTCGGCCGCACAGAGCTTCACCACCGGCCGACTGGCGGTCGCCCTCGCCTACGGGCTCGGTTCGGCCGTCGTTCTCTACCTCCTCGCCCTCGGAGGCCGCAAGGTCACCTCGCGGCTGGCGCGGCGGAGCGCCCGCCTTCAGTTCGCGATGGGAGCGGTGATGGTCTTGGTCGCGGTGGCGATGTTCGCCAATCTCGACACCCGCTTCGAGACCGCGATCGCCAGCGGAGTTCCATCGTTCCTCGTCGACCCGACGCAGGGGCTCGAGAACAACAAGTCCGTCCAGGACCAGCTCGTCAACGTTCGCGGACGGATCGGCGACGCCTCGGGCAAGGTCTCCAAGGAGGCCGGGACCAAGCAGGCCGACACGGGCGAGAAGCTGCCGGTGCTTGGCCGGGCCCCCAATCTCGTCGGTACCCAGGATTGGTTCAACACCCCGGGCGGCCGCCCCCTCAGCCTCGAGCAGCTCCGCGGCCACGTCGTGCTGGTCGACTTCTGGACCTACTCCTGTATCAACTGCATTCGCACCCTCCCTTATCTGAACGCCTGGTACAAGAAGTACCGCTCGAAGGGGTTCGAGATCATCGGCGTCCACACCCCCGAGTTCCCGTTCGAGCACTCGGCCTCGAACGTCTCTGACGCAATCTCGCAGGACGGCATCCACTACCCGGTGGTGCAGGACAACAACTACGCGACCTGGACCGCGTACCGCAACCAGTACTGGCCGGCCGAGTACCTGATCGACGGCAAGGGCCGGGTGCGGCTGGTCGAGTTCGGGGAGGGCAACTACTCGGGCAAGGAGCGCGCGATCCGCTCGCTGCTGGCGGAGCAGGGCGCGCGCGACCTCGGAGGGGATACGAGCGCGCACGCTCAGGCGCCGTCGCAGGGCGTCGCGACGCCGGAGACCTATCTCGGGGCGGCCAAGGCCGAGCGGTTCACCAACGGCGCGATCACGCCGGGGACCCACGACTACGGCGACCCCGCGCAACCGCCGACGAACCAGCTCGCCTACCACGGCACGTGGCGGATCGCCGACGATGCCGCGACCGCGGAGTCCGGCGCGGGGATCGACCTCTCGTTCACGGCCCGGCGCGTGTTCATCGTGCTCGGCTCGCCGGGCCGGGTCCGAGGCGTCCGCGTCCTGCTCGACGGCAAGCCCATCGCCGCCTCGGCTGCCGGCAAGGACGTGCACGGAGGGGTCGTCAAGGTCGGCTCCCAGCGCCTCTACAACGTGGTCAACCTTCCGCGCGTCGAAAGCCACACGGTCACGCTGGAGCCCCGACCCGGCGTCGAGGGCTACGCGTTCACGTTCGGCTGATGCCATGGAAGCCGTGCCTGGGAGAATCAAGCGATGACCGATGAGCAACGCGCCGGCGCCTCGGTCCTCGTCGTCGACGACGAGCCCACGATCGGCGAGGTCGTCTCGCGCTACCTGCGGCGTGCCGGGTACGAGGCTCGGGTCGCTCACGACGGGCGCGAGGCGCTCGCGCTGGCGTCTGCGAAGCGGCCCGACCTCGTTCTTCTCGACGTGATGATGCCCGGGCCCGACGGCCTAGAGGTGATGAAGCGCCTGCGCGCCCGCGAGCACGATCGGGTCGCGGTGATCATGCTGACCGCGAAGGGTGAGGAGTCCGACCGGGTCGCCGGCCTGAGGCTCGGGGCCGACGACTACGTCGTCAAGCCCTTTTCTCCCGCCGAGCTCCTGGCGCGGGTGGCCGCGGTCCTGCGCCGGGTCGAGCCGACCGTCGAGCGAGCCGAGCCCTTCAGCTTCGGTGGCCTCGAGATCGACCCGGCCGGGCGCAGGGCGCTCGTGCGGGGCGAGGAGGCCCAGCTGACCCAGCGCGAGTTCGACCTGCTGCTCTTCCTCGCCCGCCACCCTGGACAGGTCTTCACCCGCGACCAGCTCATGGACTGCGTCTGGCGCTACCCCTTCTACACCGACTCCTCGACCGTGACCGTCCACATCCGCCGGCTGCGGGCGAAGGTCGAGGCCGACCCAGCCGACCCACGCTGGATAGAGACGGTGTGGGGTGTCGGCTACCGGTTCCGGCCATGACGCGGTCGCTCGGCCTCCTCCTCGTCGCAGCTCTCGCCGCCGCGGGAGCGGTGGAGCTGGCCTACGGAGGCAAAGCGGGCGCCGAAACGGGCGTATTGCTCCTCGCCCTCGGCGCCGCCTGGCTCGCCCTCGCGCATTATCTGAGCCGGCGCCGGGGACGCATCGGCCCGCTCGGGCGCCAGTTCGCCCTCGGCGTCACCGTCGCCGTGGCCCTCCTTCTCGTCGCCGCCGTGGCCTTCGCGCTGCTGATGTTCGTCTCCGCGCAGGACACGGTCCTGATCGTGGTCAGCGTCGCCTTCGCCGGCGTGGTCGCCATCCGGGTCGCCCAGCTTCTGGCCGGAGGGGTGCTACGCGACGTCGAGTCGATACGAGACGGGCTGGTCGCCTTCGCCGATGGAAACCGGGGCGTGAGGATCAAGACCGGCGCCCGCGACGAGCTCGCACAGCTCGCTGCCGAGGCGAATGCGACGCTCGCTCGGCTCGACGCTACAGAGCGCGCTCGCCGGGACCTCGTCGCCGCCGTCTCCCACGACCTGCGAACGCCGCTCACGTCGATTCGCCTCCTCGCTCAGGCCATCGACGACGAGATTGTCGACGAGGCGACCCGGCGGCGCTACCTCGCGACGATGGCCACCCACATCGACGCCCTCGGCATGCTGATCGACGACCTGTTCGAGCTCTCGCGACTGGAGGCCGGCGACATCGAGTGGACGATGGATCGGGTGGAGATCGATGATCTCCTGCGAGACACGGTCTCGGCGATGCGGGCCCAGGCCGACGCGGAAGGCGTCGAGGTCCTGGCCGAGGTCCCGGACGGTGTTGGCACGGCGAGAGCGAATCCCGAGCGAGTTCAGCGGGTCCTCTTCAACCTGATCCAGAACGCGATCCGCCACACCCCCGCCGACGGGAGCGTCACCGTTCGGGCCGAGCCGAGTCCGGCCGAGATCGAGATCGAGGTCGCCGACACGGGCGCCGGGATTCCCGAGCCCGAGCGAGGACAGGTCTTCGAGCCGTTCTTTCGCGCCGACTCCGACAGCTCTCGGTCGGACGGGGGGGCGGGCCTCGGCCTCGCGATATCGAGGGCGATCGTCGAGGCTCACGGTGGCCGGATCTGGCTCACGGGCAACGGCGCCGGCACGCGGGTGCGCTTCAGCCTCCCGCGCGGAGCCTGACGAGCCGTCTAGCCCCGGGGTGCGTACCAGTCGACGTAGCGGCCGCATGCCCGGCTGAGCGGGAGCGGGACGTCCGCGTTGCCGGGGAGGCCGTGCTCGCCGGGACGCGCGCGCGTCGCTGCGATCGCACCCAGGTGGGCGACCGACGAGGCACCGAGGAGACGGCCGGCCAGTGGCGGCCGCTCTACCGAGACCGTCACGCGGACCGGGCGTTCTCGGGTTACGGCCACCTCGCCCGGCACGCCGTAATACGGGGTCGAGCCCCTGTAGTCGAGGTTCGCCGGCAGGGTGGCTTCAAAGCCGGGCGCCGTCACGCGGACGTCGCGGCTGGCGTCGTACTGGAGCGAGAGCTCCCAGCGGCCTCGGGGCAGTTGGAGGGTCCCCGTCGCCGGCGAGCCGTCGGTGACCGTCGGTCCCGGCGTCCACTCGCTGCTCGCGACCGGCGGGTGGTCGAATGCCGCCGCGGTTCCACGGGACGACGCGATGCGGTCACCCGAGGACGAGGAGCACCGAAGGAGGGCGCCCGGATCGGGACCTTCCGCGAGGGTGCGCCGCGGAGCGAGCGGTCCGACGCGTTTCCACAGCGCGAAGCTGGGTGTCGTGCGCACGAGGCGCAGCCATGGCGGCGGGCCGCTCGCGAACGCGCCGCGCGTCGTGATCACGTAGGGGAAGCCGTGGAGCTTCCTCGAGCTCACCGAGTCGAAGTCGAACTTACGGAAGACGTCGGCGAGGCCCAATCGCGGCCTGACGTAGAGGTCGTCGTAGAAATTGCGGACGGCCACATACGGGCGTGCGCCGGCAAGGTCGTACCGTACGAAGTCGTCGCGTCCGAGGAACAGCGCACGCTGTCCTGCGACGAGCGGTCGCAGCGCAGCGAGCTCGTCGTGGTGGTCGGCCGGGCCCACCGGGGCCTCGCGGAGGACGAGGAAGCTCGACGCGGCCGCCGCGACCGCGAGGGCCGATGCCAGCGCGATCCGCAGGCGATCGCCGTCGAAGAGGGCGCCGAGCGAGATGAGCATCACCAGCGGGGCGCCGATCGAGAGCGCCTTGGCCGAGGTGTAGACAGTGCCGAAGAGGAGGGCGCCGACGTAGATGACGACCGCCGCCGCAAGCGCCGCCGGCACGGCCGGGCCGCGGCGTTGGAGCCAGCGCGGGACGCCGAGGCACAGGGCAGCGAGGGAGACGATGGCGCCGGCATAGAAGAGGAGCGGATGCGAGCTGTCCGCCGCGGCGAGGCGGAACTCGCTCGTCGGCCAAACGCCCAGTGCCTCGAGCGGCGAGAGCTGGTGGCGAAGGTTGCCGAGCCCACCGCTGATCGACTCCGAGCGGAACGCCCGGAAGCCGGTGAAGTCGGCGATCCGGGGGATCTCCGGCGCAATCAACACCAGGAGAACGGCTCCCGCGGCAATGCAGGTTGCGATTGGCGCGAAACGCACCATATGGGCGGGTTTTGCGCCAATCCGAAATAACCCGGCGAGCACCACGTACGCCATCGCGGCAGCCCCCAGCCACGCGAGCCCGGGAAAGCTGTACGCGTAGACCGACCCCGCCGCGATCACGCCGAGCGGGATCGCGCTGCGTCCGTCGCGCACCGATGGGAGGGCAAGGGCGAACCCGAGCACGAGCAGGGCCTCGATCGGCTCCTTGAACGCCTCCTGGGCCAGGTACGCGGCCCCGAGGTAGGAGAGCGCGACGAGGGCGGCGGCCACGGTCCGCCGCCCCGGCCGCAGGTCGGCGAGCACTCCGGCGGCGAGGGCCGCCATCAGCACCGGCAGCGCGAGCGTGAGACCCGCGAAGGTCTCGACCAGGCCGCTGCCGAGAAGCGAGGAGATGCCGTCGACGAGGGCGTGCGGGCCGACCGGGTAGCCCTGCTCGACGAGCTTGGGGACCGGGCCCGCATGCGAGCCGATCCAATCGGCGATCACCAGGTGAGAGGCCATGTCGTCGTTGACGAGGCCGACGCCGAGGATCCCGACCCGCCCGGAGGCGATGAACGGGAGCGATGCGCCCAACACCGCGACGAGGGCCGGCGCCACGGCGATCGCAGCCGCACGGCCAAACCCGACCGCCCCCCCGCTGACCCAGAGCCACACCAGCGCGAGGCCCGCGACGACCGGGATCGCCACGGCGACCGCCGTCGCGTGGCCTGGCAGCTTGATCGCTATTCCCGAGAGGACGAGCAGGGCGGCCAGCCCGGCGGGCGCGGAGAGCCAGGTGAACTCGCGCCGTCCGCATGCCGACAGGACCGCCTGGCCGACGGCCACCGACGCGGCGCAGACGACCGCAACGGTTGCGTAGGCGCCGATCAAGGAGCTCAGGCGGAGGCGAAGGCGCCGGCGGGCCGGCGGAGGAGATCGCGCGCCACCAGCAGCTCGGCGACCTGGACCGCGTTCGTGGCGGCGCCCTTGCGGAGGTTGTCGCCGACGATCCACATGTTGAGGCAGCGCTCGTGCGAGGGGTCGCGCCGGATCCGCCCGACGAGCACCTCGTCGCGGCCCGCGGCCTCGTTCGCCATCGGGTAGAGCCCCTCGCCCGGCGAATCGACAACGGCGATGCCCGGGGCCGCCGCCAGCAGCTCGCGGGCCTCGGCAGGATCGAGCGGCGAGCTCGTCTGCACGTTCACCGACTCCGACTCTCCGTAGAAGACGGGCACGCGGACGCACGTGGCGGAGATCCCCAGCTCGCTCTCGGCGACGCCGAGGATCTTCCGCGTCTCGGCCATCATCTTGCGCTCCTCGGTCGTGTAGTCGTCGCCGTCGCGGAACGTCTCTACCTGCGGCAGGACGTTGAAGCCGATGCGATGCGGGTAGACCTCGGCCTCGCCGGGCTCGGCCCGGTGGAGGATCGCGTGGGTCTGAGCCTCGAGCTCGGCCATCGCCCGCCGCCCGGTGCCCGAGGTTGGCTGATAGGTCGACACGACGATCCGCTCGACGCCCACGGCCCGCTGGATCGGTGCGAGCGCGACGACCATCTGCATCGTTGAGCAGTTGGGGTTGGCCACGATCCCCTGATGGGACTCCAGGACGTCGGGGTTCACCTCGGCGACCACGAGCGGAACGTCGTCGTGCATGCGCCAGAAGCTCGTGTTGTCGACGACGACGGCCCCGGCATCGACGATCTGCGGCGCCCACTCCGAGCTGACTGCGCCGCCCGCCGATGAGAGGACCAGCTCGAGGCCGTCGATCGCGTCGCTCGAGAGAGGGCGGCATTCCAGGGTGTCGTCTCCGAACGCGACCTCCACGCCCGCCGAGCGCTCGGAGGCGAGGGCCACCACCTCGGCGGCCGGGAACGATCGCTCGGCGAGGACGTTGAGGATCGTCGAGCCCACGGCGCCCGTGGCGCCGAGCACGCCGACGCGGAAGCGGTCGGGAGCCATCAGGCCTTCGGGCGGTGGTCGCCCGTGGGGTCCTCGCGCTGGATCCCGCCGTCGCCGAGCTCGAAGGCGGCGTGCAGCGCGGTAACGGCCTCCGGCACCGACCCGGACGGGATCACGCATGAGATCTTGATGGGCGAGGTCGCGATCATCTCGATGTTGATGCGCGCGTCGCCGAGCACCTGGAAGACCTTCGCCGCGACGCCGGGGTGGCTGCGCATGCCGGCGCCCACCACGGAGACCTTGCCGACGCTCTCGTCGGCGAGGACCGACTCCGCGACCCCGAGGCCCTCGAGCGCCTCGACCCCGGCGCGCAAGTCATCGCCCGCGACGGTGAACGAGAGGTCCGCCTTGGCGTCCTCCGACACGGGCTCGTTCTGGATGATCATGTCGACGTTGACGTTCGCGTCGGCGAGCGCGTTGAAGATCCGCCCCGCCACGCCGGGCTCGTCGTTCACCCCGGTCAGGGTGACCCGAGCCTCCTCGGCGTGCGTTACGGCTGTGACCAGCGGGCGCTCCATCGTCTTGTCCTCGGCGATCACGAGGGTACCGGCGCCATCCTCGAACGAGCTGCGGCAGTGCACGCTGATCCCGTGGTTTCGCGCGTACTCGACGGCCCGCAGCTGCAGCACGCCGGCGCCTGAGGCGGCCATCTCCAGCATCTCCTCGAACGAGACGACGGACAGCTTGCGAGCGTCGGCGACGATGCGCGGGTCGGCGCTGAAGACGCCGGCGACATCGGTGTAGATCTCGCACACCTCCGCGCCGAGCGCCGCCGCCAGCGCGACGGCGGTGGTGTCGGAACCGCCCCGCCCGAGCGTCGTGACGTCGCGGCTCTCGGTCGACACTCCCTGGAAGCCCGCGACCAGCACGATCCGGTCCTCGCCGAGCGCCTCCCGAATGCGCTCGGCGCGGACGTCGAGGATGCGTGCCTTGGTGTGCGTCGAGTCGGTGACGATGCCCGCCTGCGAGCCGGTGAGCGAGATGGCGCGGTGGCCGAGGTCGTTGATGGCCATCGCCGCGAGGGCGCAGGAGATGCGCTCGCCGACCGAGAGCAGCATGTCGAGCTCGCGGGGGTCGGGCCGCTCGGAGACCTCGCTCGCCATCGCGACCAGGTCGTCGGTTGTCTTGCCGCGCGCCGAGAGCACGGCCACGACCCGCTTGCCACCCTCGCGCGCGGCGACGATCCGCCGCGCGGCGCGGCGGATGTCGTCGGCGCCCGCGACGGAGGTGCCGCCGAACTTCATCACGACGATCTCCCGGTCGGCGGCGGTTTGAACTGGCCCATCCATCGGGGCGAGCCAGGATAGTGCCGCCATGTCCCCGTCCCGCGCCGTCGCGCTGCGTCGCCGCATCGTCGCCGTCGGCCTCACGATCGCCGCCACCGCCGCGATCTGGGCCCTCCTGCTTCGTGGCGACGGCGGCGGGCCGGCGGGCTCCGGCGCCGCGCAGTCGGCCGATCCCCGCGTGCGCGCCGTCGAGTCGCGACTGGGACCCACGCAGATGATCGATCAGGTGATGCTGCTGGGCTTCAGCGGAACCTCACCCGGCGGCGCCATCGACCACGAGCTGCGCGCGCACGAGCTAGGGGGGGTCATCGTCGGCCCCACGAACTGGGTCGATCGCTCTCAGGGCGCGAAGCTGGTAGCCGGGTTGCGAGGCGCCGGCCTCGCCGGCGGTCGCGTCCCCCCGTTGATCGTCACCCAGCAGGAGGGCGGTCGCTACCGCTCGCTCAGCGACATGCCCCCGGCGGTGCGCGAGCTGCGCGTGGGTCAGGAGCGCTCCCCGGCCGTCGCCGAGCGGTGGGCGCAGGACGCGGCGAGCGCGCTCCGCGGGGCCGGCTTCGACCTCGACCTCTTCCCGGTCGCCGACACGACAACGCCCGCCAGCCCGCTGGGTGACCGAGCGTTCGGCGCCAGCCCCGACCTCGTCGCCGCGCTCACGGCCGCCAGCATCCGCGGCTGCGAGAGGGGCCGGCTCGCCTGCGCGCCCCTCCACTTCCCCGGGCTGGGAGCGGCGTCGCAGGACACCGACCAGGGCCCGGCGACCGTCGGGCTCGACGCCGCGACCCTGGCCGCCCACGACGCGGCGCCGTTCCGGGCGGCGTTCGATGCCGGCGCGCCGGCCGTGGTGCTCTCGCTCGCCTACTACGCCGCCTACGACCCGGTGACGCCCGGCGCGCTCACCAGCCGGGTCGCAACCGATCTCTTGCGCGGCGAGCTCGGGTTCGACGGCGTCGCGATCACCGACGATCTCGGAGCCGGGGCGATCACGGCGACCGAGACCGTGCGCGATGCGGCCGTGAAGGCGATCGCGGCCGGCGCCGACATGGTCCAGATCGACGATCCGCGCGACCAGCGAGGGGTTCGCGCGGCGCTGCTGCGCGCGGTCGCGACCGGGGCGATTCCCGAAGGGCGCCTGGCCGATGCCGCGGCCAGAGTGCTCGATCTCAAGCGGCGCATCGGCCTTCTGCGCGGCCAGCCCCGCTGATCGGCCATCAAAGCGCCCGCGCCTAAAGGCGGGGCCGTGGCCTACCGATAGGCCCAACCAGTAGCCCCTGCCCAGGTTTCGCATGCACGACCCCAGGCGCATCCTCAAAGCTCGCGCACTCGCGCTGATCGCCGCGGGCGTCGCCGTGGCCGGCCTCACGGGCGCCCCAGCGGCCTCGGCCGCCGACCCGGCCGACGTCGGCATCACGATGACGGCGCACCCGCAGTGGAACGGCGCCGGGTTCCTCGGCGCCGGAGGCTGGGTGACCTACTCCCTCGCCGTCTCGAACCACAGCGCCGCGACGTCCGCAGCGAACGTCGCCGTCACCGACGCAGTCCCGGCCGGCGTCCAGTACGTATCGTCGAGCTACGGGTGCGCGTTCGCCGGCGGCGTCGTCTCGTGCCCGCTCGGCACGCTTGCGCCGGGCGCAGTCGTCAACCTCGAGATCGTCGGGCACCTCTCGAACTACAGCTTCCACGGCACCATCACCAACACGGCCAAGGTGTCGTCCTCGACCTCCGACCCCAACCCCTCGAACAACTCGGCCTCTTACCTCTCCTACGTCTACAACTCCTCGCTCGATCCCGAGCTCTACACCGAGCACCACGTCTACGTCGAGCACATCGAGCAGCAGGTGGACTTCGAGCCGGGCCAGACGCGCACGACCACGCTGCACTGCTCCGGCACGGGGCAGGTGATCGACGGCGACCTACGCGTCGACGCGGTCGACCAGGGCACCGGGAACCTCCGATCGGTGCGCGTCGACGCCGCGCAGGCGACCGCCGCCGGCGACTTCGAGATCACAGCCACCAATACCGCCGCCGGCCGCGTGCAGGCCAAGGCGTTCGGCGTCTGCCTGCCGCGCCAGGTCGACCCCGGACCAGACGGCCACACCCACTCGATCAACCTCGGCACGCCGCAGTCGACGACCGTCAGCGCCGCCTCGGGCAGCCGCTACGACGTCACTATCCCATGCGGCCCCGGCCAGGTCGCTGTGGCACCGGGCTACTCATTCGGCGGCGGCGCGACCGGCGAGCTCGTCCGCTCCGAGTCGGGGGCCGAGTCGAGCCCGGGATGGAGCTTCAGCTTCGACGTCGGCTCGCCGGGCGCCGTGACCGCGAGCGTGCGGTGCCTCGACCGCTACGTGAGCGTGACCAACGGCCACTTCCACGAGCTCTTGCTCTCGCACCCGGACACGATCGTGAACGTGCCCGCCAACAGCACCGGTACTTACACGGTGAGCTGCAATGACGAGGCCAAGGGCATCGTCGCCACCTACGACCTTCCGACCGGCGTGCACCTGCTGGGAAGTGAGCCCGACGCCAAGAACCGCGCCTTCAAGCTCGTCAACGAGACCGGCTCGCCCCAGGCCGTGCGCCTCGACCTCGTATGCCTCGGCGACCGGACCGGCATCGACCCGCCTCCTCAGCTGCCGGAGACCAACGTCGGCTCGAACGCCGTCGCGGCCGCGTCGGGCGCGACCGTTCGCGTCGCCCTTCGGTGCGCGCCGGGCGGGTGCTCGGGCAACGTGGTCGTGAGCGCGCCGAAGTCGGTCGCGCGCGGGTCGAGCTCCATTCTCGGCTCGGCGCGGTTCGCCGCTTGGTCTGGCGGCCGCACCAGCGCGGTCGTGACCGTCGCGCGCCCCTACCGTCTGGCGATCCGCCGCGGCGAGCTTCGGTCGCTGATCGCAACCGCGGCCGGGATCGACGGCGCGGGCGCGCGACGGGAACGCCTTCGGGTCGTCCGGGCTGGCTGATCAGTCCTCCGCGAGGACGATCAGGGCCGTGCCGGGCTCGGCGACGAGGGTCTCCGACTTGGGCGGGTTGAGCCGCACCCTTGCCCGGCCGCCTGCGCCTCGCGCCGGGCGGTAGCCGATCGCAACCTCGCGACGGCGGAGCGCCGAGGCGACGGCCGTGGCGAAGTTGACCTCTCGGCCCGGCGTCAGGTAGCGCTCGGCCGGCTTCAGGTAGAGCTCGGAGCCCTCGGCGTCGAGCAGGTCCGAGAAGACCTCACGGAGGTGGGCGTTCTCGGAGATCTGGGCCAGCATCAGGCTGACTAGGCGGTCGCTCACGATCACGTCGTCGATCCTCGCCGTCTCGGCGAGCTCGCGGTTTCGGTCGTCGAGCATCTCGCTGACGATCGCGGGCGCCGCCCCGGCCCGGTCGCAGATGTCGCGGAGGTGAAGAAGCGTGACGAGCGTGCGTGCGTCGGCGCGGCCCGAATCGAGGTCGTCCGAGTAGCAGAGGACGATCACCCGGTCGCACTCGGGCGCGCGTAGGGAGTCGAGTACCCGGCGGTCGGTCGTACTCGCCCGGCGGACGTAGAGCTCGCAATTCACGAGCTTCGAAGCCGCGCCGTCGAGCGAGGCGGCGACGTCGGCGACGACCTCGACCCGCGAGCCGGGGTGCAGGTACTTGTCGAGCTCACGCACCACGGAGGGCCCGCGCGAGTTCCAGCCGAGGATCATCGTGCGCTCCGGACGCGCGGTCGGCGCGGGCTCATCGCGGATCGCACCCTCGTCGACCTCGGCCTCGCTGGCAGGCGCCGCGGCCAGCGCCGCGTCGTCCTCCGCGATGGCGATGACACGGGTTCCCGCGGCGATCTCGCGGTCGGACGGTGGGTTGAGCTCGACCCGGTCGGAGGGGTCCACGAGCCCGATCACGCAGCACGTCTCGTACGCGGCGACGGCGTCCGCGAACGTCTGCCCGGCGAGGCCCTCGTCTTCGCGGAAGTAGAGCTCGTCGCCCTCGAAGTCGAGCAGGTCGCTCATCACCGCCGACACCCCCGACTGGCGAGCGGCCTGCACGATCAGCCGCGAGATCGTGTCGCGCTTGTCGACGAAGACGGCCTCGGTGCCCCCGACGAGCCGGGCCGTGTCGAGGTTTGCGGGATCCTCGATCTCGGCGACGATTTGATACCGCGTCTCGAGGTGCGCCTCGGCCCGAGTGAGCGCGAGGACCGTCTTGATGACGTCGGCGTCGGGATCCGGGCCGTCGGGAGCGAGGACGATGATGGATCGTGCCTCCCGCGGGCTCACGATCTCGAGGTCGGCGAGGTCGATCGGGCTGCCGCTGCGGCACACGATCCTGAGGTTCGTCCGGCCGCCGAGCCGAGCGCGGATGCCATCCTCCATCTCGACCTTGTCCTCGTCGGCAAGGATCACGGCCGAGGGACGGTCCTCGCTCGCCTTCGCCTCGGCGAGCTCGGAGAGAATCGTGAACACCTGCTCCGACCAGCCGAGGATCAGGGTGTGGCCGCGCTCGAGGACCAGGGAGCGGCCCTTTCGGAGCTCAAAGAGACGGCCCTCGAGCCCCGCCGCGAGCACGCCGATGAGGGCGCTGAAGACGAAGAGGCCCCCGATCGTCACCAGCAGCATCGCCAGCAGGAACGGCCAGCGGGCTGTGTCGTTGGCGAGGGTGCCGGGGTCGATCGCGTGGGTGAGGGTGGTGAAGAACGCGCCGATGAGGCTGTGGCGGCCGCTCGGCGGCGTGAAGCCGCCGAGCAGCACCGCGACCACCCCGATCGCGATGAGGGCCAGCGTCGCCAGGAGCAGGTAGCCGACGAGCGCGGGCGTGCCCCGCGCCATCGTGTTGTCGAACGCGTACCGCAGCCGCTGGCGGATGGTCGGCCTCACGGCGCCGGAGAATATGCGTGACCAGGGTCACACCTATTGATATATCGGAATGATAGGTTCCGGCTGGGTATGGATCTCTCACCGACCGCCTACGTAATCCTCGGGCTTCTCTCCCTCGGCCCGAAATCGGGCTACGAGATCAAGGCCTTCGTTGACAGAGCCGTGCGCTTCTTCTGGGCCGCAAGCTACGGGCAGATATATCCGCAGCTGCGCGCCCTTTCGGACGCCGGGTTGATCGAGGGCGAATCGAAGCCCGCCGGCGGCAGGCGCCGGACCGTCTACTCGCTGACGAACGCGGGGGGCCGGGAGCTCCGCGATTGGCTCGCCGTCGAGCCGGACGTGCTCGAGATGCGCGACGAGGGGCTCCTGAAGCTGTTCTTCGCCGACGCGACCGAGGGCGATTCGGCTGTCGCGACGCTCGACGCCAAGCGGCGCCACCACCTCCAGCGGGTCGAGGAGCTGAAGGCGATCCAAGCATCCGCGGGCGACCACGCGGCCACCTACCCGATGCTCGTCTGTCGCTACGGGATCGAATGCAACCAGTGGATGGCGGACTGGTGCGAGCGGGCCGCACGCGAGCTGGCCACCGAGGATGGAAGGAGCGCAGCCTGATGTTCGACGCCCTCGCCCGTTTCGTCTACCGCCGTCGCCGATTCGTGGGGATCGGCGCCGCAGTCTTCTTCGCGCTCGCGATCGTGTTCGGCGGCTCGGTCGCCAAGCACCTCGCCCCGTATGGCAACGACGACCCGGCGACCGAGAGCGTTCGCGCCGACAAGCTCGCCGAGTCGAAGGGGTTCCGCGACACCTCGGTGGTCGTCCTATTCAACGGACGCGTCTCGTCGCCGGCGCAGAAGGCGCGCGTGGAGCGCACCGAGCGCTGGCTGCGCGCGCGTCACGACGTCGCGAGCGTCACCGGCTACTACGACACCGGAGCGCGCCAGTTCACCTCGCGAAACGGCCACCAGACCTACGTCGCCGTCGCCCTGCGCCCCACCGACGACAAGCAGCGCCAGGACGCCGCCGACGAGATCACCGACCGGCTCACGGGCAAGCCCGGCATCACGGTCGGCGGCTACTCGGTCGCCCAGAAACAGGTCAACGCGCAGACGGAGTCGGACCTGCGCCGGGCCGAGCTGCTCGCGTTCCCGCTGCTCTTCCTGCTCTCGCTGCTCTTCTTCCGCAGTAGCGTCGCCGCCCTCCTGCCGTTGCTCGTCGGTGGCCTCGCGATCGTCGGCACCTTCCTGATCCTGCGGATCGCGAGCGAGTTCGGCTCGATCTCGATCTTCGCGCTCAACCTCACCACGGGCCTCGGCCTCGGCCTGGCGATCGACTACAGCCTCTTCATCGTCTCGCGCTACCGGGAGGAGCTCGCGCGGCGCGGGGTCGACAGCGCCCACGCCGAAGCCAGCCGAACGCAGCGCTGGGAGGCGCTCCGCACCACGCTCCGGACCGCGGGGAGAACGGTGCTCTTCTCCTCCCTCACCGTCGCCGCCGCGCTCGCCTCGCTCACCGTCTTCCCGCAGCGCTTCCTCTACTCGATGGGCATCGGCGGGGCGTCCGTGGCGCTGTTCGCGGCGCTCGTGGCGCTCGTAGTCCTTCCCGCGGTGCTGAGCCTTCTGGGGCCGCGGGTAAACGCCGGCGCCCCGGCGTTCCTGCGCCGCCGGGCCGACCGAGACGCGCGGCCGATGCAGCAGGGATTCTGGTACCGGCTATCGCGGTTCGTCATGCGCCGGCCCGGCCCGGTCGCGGCCGGCAGCGCGGCGCTCTTGATCGCGCTGGGGATCCCGTTCCTGCAGATCAAGTTCACCTCGGTCGACGCCCAGGTGCTGCCCGAGAGCGCCAGCGCCCGGCAGGTCGACAACACGCTGCGCGCCCACTTCCCACCGTTCCGCGACACGCCAATCCAGGTCGTGGTCGACGGGGGTGGCGGCGACGCCGTGGCCAAGGTCCAGTCGGAGCTTCGCGGCGTGCCGGGGGTGGCGGAGGTGGAAGCGCCGCAGAAGCTGAGGGGCGGCGTGACGATCGTCGACGCGGTGTCGACCACACCGTTCATCGCCCAGCGCAGCAAGGACGCGGTCACGCGCATTCGCGACCTTCCGGACCCGGCCGGGTCCGCCGTTCTCGTCACCGGCGCGAGCGCGCATTTCGTCGACTTCCAGTCGAGCTTGGAGCAACACCTGCCGATTGCTCTCGCCATCGTCGTCATCGCGACGCTCGTGATCCTCTTCCTCATGACCGGCTCGGTCATCCTGCCGGTGAAGTCGCTGCTGATGAACGTCCTCAACCTGACCGCGGTGTTCGGGATCCTCGTGCTGATCTTCCAGGACGGGAACCTCGAGGGCCTGCTCGGCTACTCGAGCCAGGGCGCCCTCGAGCAGACCATGCCGATCCTGATGTTCGCGGTCGCCTTCGGACTCTCCACCGACTACGCGGTGTTCCTCCTCTCCCGGATCAAGGAGGCGCGCGACGGCGGCGCGTCGGACTCGGAATCGGTCGCGATCGGCCTCGAGCGCACGGGCCGCATCGTCACCGCGGCGGCGCTCCTGTTCGCGATCGCGATCGGCGCGTTCGCCACCTCGGAGATCGTGTTCATCAAGGAGAACGGCATCGGCACGGCGCTCGCCGTCCTGATCGACGCCTCCATCATCCGCGCCCTCCTCGTCCCCTCCCTGATGGAGCTCCTCGGCAAGTGGAACTGGTGGGCGCCCCGCCCGCTCCGCCGCCTGCACGCCCGGGTTGGGCTCGCGGAGGGCTAGCGGTCGAGCGACATCCGGCCGGCGAGGGCGCGGCCGAGCGTGACCTCGTCGGCGTGCTCCAGGTCGGCGCCGACCGGCAGGCCGGATGCGAGGCGGGTGATCGTCGCCTTGCCGCGCAGAAGCTCCGCGATGTGAATCGAGGTCGCCTCGCCGGTTGTGGTGGGGTTGGTCGCGAGCACGACCTCCTCCACCCCGCCCCGCTCCACCCTCGCGACGAGCTCGGCGATCTTCAGGTCCCCTGGGTCGACGCCATCGATCGGCGACAGGGCGCCGCCGAGCACGTGGTACAGGCCGCGGTACTCGCCCGTCCGCTCGATCGGGATCACGTCGGCCGGTTCCTCGACGACGCAGATCATCGAGCTCAGTCGCCGTTCGTCCTCGCAGATCCGGCACCGAGGGCCCTCCGCGAGGTTGAAGCACACCTCGCACAGCCCCACCTTCTCCTTCACTTCCCGGATCGCATCTGAGAGGGCGAACGCGTCCTCGTCGCTCGCGCGGAGGATGTGGAAAGCGAGGCGCTGCGCGCTGCGCTGCCCGATGCCGGGCAGTCGCGAAAGCTCGGTCACGAGCCGCTGGATGGGCCCCGCGTACATGGCTTCACGCTAACGGTCCGGGCGGCGGGGCCTACATGCCCGGAAGGCCGAGCCCGCCGGCGCCGCCGGCACCACCGAGGCCTGCGATGCCGCCCAGCTTCGAGGCGGCGAGCTCCTGGGCCGAGCGAAGCGCTTCGTTGACCGCCGCGACGACCATGTCCTGAAGCATCTCCACGTCGTCGGGTCCGGCCGCCTCTGGGTCGATCACGAGCTCGAGGAGGCGAAGGTCGCCGCTCATCTTCGCCTTCACCATGCCGCCTCCGGCGCTCGCTTCGACGATCTCGTCCTTGAGCTTCTCCTGCGCGTCGGCCATTTCGGCCTGCATCTGCTGGACCTGCTTCATCATCGCGTTGACGTCGAAGCCGCCACCCATCGGATTTCCGCGTGCCATCAGCCCGCCCCCTCTCCCGCGACCCCCAGGTCGGCGTCGAGCCCCGCATCGAGCGCTCCCTCGACGGGGGGCGCGGCCTCGTCGAGGCCCAGCTCGGTCGCGTCGAACTCGGCCTTCACCCTGGCGATCAGCTCGTCGTCGCTGAGCTGCGGGGGCGCGGTCTCCGGCGCAGGGTCGAGGGTCACGTAGACGGGCCGAAGGCGCTCGCCGACGATCGTCTTCACGGCCTCGGCGAAGCGGTCGCGGGCGTCCTGCGCCTCGGCCTTGCGCTTGTTGAACGCGGCGCTCGGCGGGAACCCGAGCTTGAGCACCGACCCGTCGCCGTCGACGGCGATCGGCCGCGCCACCTCGAGCGCGCGCGAGAGCACCTCCGCCCCGGACTGCCGAACCTGCTCGACGACCGCGGGCCATGCCTTGACGAGCTTCTCGAGATCGAGGGCGTCCTTCTTCTCCTCCTCAGCATCGGGTGGTGGTGCATCGAGCTCGGAAGGCGGCGCCGGGTCCTCGTCGGCCGTCGTAGCCTCGGATGTACGAACACCGCGTGTCTGTACATCCGAGCGTGCGGGCGGCGATGACCCGGCGCCGCCCTCGCTCTGGAGTGCGGCCTCCAGCTCCTCCAACCGCTGGGCCAGCGCCTGCTTCGACGGGTCGAGCTGCGGCCGCGCGGCTCGCAGCAGCGCCAGCTCGATCGTCATCCGGGCCTCATCCCCCTCGCGAACGTCCGCGAGCGCCTTGGAGAGCGCGTCGATCGCCCGCGAGAGCCCGAGCTCGGAGAACGCGTCGGCCTGGGCCATGAGCACGTCGGGGTCCGCCACCGTGAGCACCAGCGACTCCGGCGGCTCGCCGACGGTCTTCGTGACGAGAAGCTGGCGGAGGTGCGCAAGGAGATCGCGCCCGAACTGGACGACGTCGCGGCCTGACGCGGCGAGCCGCTCGGCGACCTGGAGCACCCCGCGGGCGTCGCCGGCGGCGATCGTTGCCGCGGCGTCGCGGATCACGTCGGACTCGGCGACGCCGAGGACCGCAAGCACGTCCGCGGTCTCGATGCGCCCCCCGCCGTAGGCGACGAGCTGGTCGAGAGTGCCGAGCGCGTCCCGGAAGCTGCCGGTGGCGGAGCGCGAGATCGCGCCGACGGCGCCGTCGTCGATCTCGATCTCCTCGGCCTGGGCGACCTGGCTGACCACAGTGGCGATCTGCTCCAGCGACGGGCGCTGGAAGTCGAAGCGCTGGCAGCGATCGGCGATCGTCGGCATCACCTTGTGCGCCTCGGTGGTGCAGAGCACGAACACCGTGTTCGGCGGCGGCTCCTCGAGCGTCTTCAGGAACGCGTTCCACGCCTCGCGGGTGAGCATGTGCGCCTCGTCGAGGATGTAGACCTTCCACCGGCCGGCCGCGGGCGCGTAGCCGACGCGCTCGCGAAGGTCGCGGATGTCGTCGACGGAGCGGTTCGAGGCGGCGTCCATCTCGATCACGTCGAGGGACGTTCCGGCGGCGATCGTGCGGCACGCCTCGCATTCGCCGCAGGGGGTGACGGTCGGCCCGTCGACGCAGTTGAGCGAGCGGGCGAGGATCTTCGCGAGCGAGGTCTTCCCGGTCCCGCGCGAGCCGACGAAGAGATAGGCGTGGTGAACGCGCGAGCGCTCAACCGCGTTTCGTAACGTGCGCACCACGTGCTCCTGGCCGACCACGTCGTCGAAGCTCTGGGGTCGGTGGCGGCGGTAGAGCGACGTCTGAGGCACCGCTCGCCAGTCTAGCCACGGCCTCGGCCCCCGCCGTTTGACGGCTGAGACCGATCTGAGACCAGATCGATACTGACAGCGGCTCCAACGCCGTCTAGCTTCGGGGCATGGATCAGATCGAGCAGGCGAACCGCGCCAACAAGCTCGCGAAGGCCGGGATCGAGACGCCCGCGAACATCGAATCGATGACCGAGACCGGCAAGTCCGACGCCACCGGGAGCAAGGAGTACGAGTTCAGGCTCACCGTCAACCCAAATGGCGGCGAAGCCTCCTACACAGCGACGACGCTGCAGTACATCCACCCCTCGGCGAGCTTTTCCAGTGGGCATGAAGTGACCGTCAAGGTCGACCCCGACGACTCCGGCGAAGTGATCCTTTGGGCCGGCGAGAGGAGCTAGGTAATGGTCGTTCTCGGAGGCGGAAGCCCCAAGTCGATGCTGGTCTACGGAATCGTGTCGATCGCGATCCTCGCGTTCAGCTACTTCGTGATCATCAAGCCGATCACGAACAGCACGAACGACGCGGTCAACAACGCGTTCCACCAGGCGGGCCGGATCCAGAAGCAGGTCAACCACACCGTGAACCAGAGCCTCCACCAGGCGAACCGGCAGATCAAGCAGGCAACGGCCAAGTAGGCAGGACCGTGCGGCCCGCCTTCGAGAGCGGTCCGCGGGCGCTTACGTCGTGGCTTGCTCGGGCCAGGCCTTACCGCGGCGCTTGCTGGCTACCGCTTAAGGCTGCTTCCTTCCGGATCTGACCTGGTTCGCGGGCCCGCATCGCGCGGGACCTGGCCTTCAACGCCGCCCGTGACGCGCTATCCCGTAGGCCGCGACCCTCGGACGAGCGATCAGCCCCGCTCGAGCGGATTGCGGGTTACAGGGCACCGCTAGCACCCCGCTCAGCACGGTCCGCGGCCCATCGTAGCGGCTGTAGGGTGGCCCCCGTGGCCGCGAGCGAGCTCACCCCTTGGCTGATCACGGGCACCTACCTCGAGTCGTGCAACTGCGAGGCGATCTGCCCATGCCGGACGATCGGCGGCCGCAAGGGCGGGCGCTCGACGACCGGGCTCTGCCTAGGGGCGCTGTCGTGGCAGATCGAAGAGGGGCAGGCGGGGGACGTCGACCTCTCCGGCCTGCGTGCGGTCCTCGCAAACCGCTACGACGACGATGAGCCACGCTCCCCCTGGTACCACCACCTCTACGTCGACGAGCGCGGTGATACGAGCCAGCGGGAGGCGCTCGAGGCGATCTTCCTCGGCCGCCTCGGCGGAACGCCCGCCGAGCAGTTCCCCTGGGTCTTCAAGCCGAGCAACCTGCTCGGGGTCGACGCGGTCCCGATCGAGATCGACCACGCGCCCAGTCGCGGCTGGTTCCGCGCCGGCAAGAGGGTCAGCGTCCGTGTCGGCGAGCGGGTCGCCGACCAGGAGCCGGTGACATGCGTGATCCCCGGCCACGAGCGCACCGGGCACGAGCTCTACAGCGGGCCGGTGACCGTCGACGACGGTCCGCTGGACTACGAGTACGACGGCAAATGCGCCTACTGGTCTACGTTCGAGTATTCGGGGTAGTGCCGTGGGCAGAAGGCCGGGGGCTCACGTGACCAGCCCGTGCCGCATCGTGTTCTCGCTGACGACACGCGGCTCGACGAACTGCAGTAGGTAGTCCGGGCCGCCGGCCTTCGAGCCGACGCCCGAGAGCTTGTTGCCGCCGAACGGCTGGCGGTCGACCATCGCCCCGGTGATGTGGCGGTTGACGTAGAGGTTGCCGACCGGCAGCCGCGCGACCACCTCGGCCACGGTATGCGGGTTGCGCGAGAAGAGCCCGCTGGTCAGCGCGAACGGCAGCGACTCGACGATCCCGCACGCCGCTTCGACGCTCGGCACGCGCTCAACGGTGAGCAGCGGCCCGAACACCTCCTCCGACAACACCGGTGAGTCGGCCGGGAGGTCAGTCGCGACCGCCGGGGCAACGAACCAGCCATCGGAGGGCGCCTCACCGCCGGCCCCGGCGACGAGGCGCCCTCCGCCGCTGGCCAGCCCGCGGTAGCGCTCGACCCGCTCCCTCGCCTCGCGCTCGATCAGCGGCGGCACGTCGGCGGCGAAGTCCTCGGCCTGCCCAACGCGCAGCACCTCGACCGCTCCCGCCAAGCGATCGAGCAGCGACTCGGCGAGATCGGCGTGAACGAGAACTCGCGCGCACGCCGAGCATTTCTGGCCCGCGTAGTCGAAGGCCGAGTGGACGATGGCCGGGATCGCCTCGTCCAGGTCCGCGTCGGCGTCGACGATGACGCAGTTCTTGCCGCCCATCTCCGCCACGACCCGCTTTATGTGTTGCTGGCCCTCACGGACCACCGCCGCCTCGCGAACGATCTCCTGCCCGACGGCGCTCGAGCCGGTGAACGCGATCGCTCGCGATGGCCGGGTGCCGGACCAGCGCCGCGCCCACCTCCCCGAATCCGGGGAGGAGCGCGAGTGCCTCGGCCGGCACTCCCGCCTCGTGCAGGGCCTCGACGAGGGCGAGCGCGCAGCCGGGCGACTGCTCGGCGGGCTTGAGGACAACCGTGTTGCCGGTGGCGAGCGCCCCGGCGACCATCCCGGCGGGAATGGCGATCGGGAAGTTCCAGGGCGAGATCACCGCCGCGACGCCGCGCGGCGCGTAGCTCATCTCGTTTCGCTCGCCCTGCACCTGCGTGAGGTCGGCCCCCCGCTCGAGCTCGATCGCGCGCTCGGCGTAGTAGCGCAGGAAGTCGATCGCCTCGCAGACGTCGGCGTCGGCCTCCACCCACGGCTTCGCGCACTCGCGAACCTCGAGGGCCGCGAACATGGGTCGGCGCTCTCGCAGGAGCTCGGCCGCGCGCCCGAGCGCGTCGGCGCGCTCGGCGGCGGGGCGCCGGCCCCACTCGCCCGCCGCCTCGGTCGCGGTCCGCACCGCGGCGTCGACATCGGCCTCGCCCGCAAGCCCGGCCCGCGCCACGAGGCGATCGGGGGCCCCTGGATCGGTCGAGTCGATTCCAGCCGCCTCTCCGCGGTCGCCGGCGACGATCGGCGGCACCTCGAGCGGCAGGCGGCGATCGAGGTCGGCCAGCGCCGAGAGAAGCGGCTCGCGGTCGGAGGCCCGGCGAAGCTCGAGCGTCGGCTCGTTCTCGAACGAGGCCATCACATCGCGCTCACGGCGCCGCGAGCAGCTCCTCGACCGGAGCTCCATGAGCCTGAGCCCACAGGAACGACTCGTTCGAGGTGTTCTCGAGCAGTCGGCGGACGAGGTAGGCCATGCCCGCGACGAGGTCGCCGATCGGCGAGTAGACGCGAACGCGGAAGCCCTCGGCCGCGAGCGCGGTAGCCAGCTCGTCGCCCAGCCCGCGGAGCACCTGGAGCTCGAGGTCGGCGTCGCCTTCGCCCGCGAGGCGGTTGTAGGCGATGGCGTGAGAGATCGACCGCAGGTTGTGCGAGGCGACCGCGACGCGGACGTCCGGCCGCGCGTCGAGCAGGCGTGCGGGTCAGGGCCTCGAAGTTGCGATCGCATTCGCGCTTGTCCGTGAACACGGGCACCCGCCAGCCGTGCTGGCGCGCCTCGGCCGACTCGTGATCCCAGTAGGCGCCCTTCACGAGGCGCACCACCAGCGGGTGGGCGCGGTCGCTCGAGCGGGCCCACTCGAGGATGCGATCGAGCTCCGATGGGGAGTCGCGGAGGTACGCCTGAAGAACGAGGCCGGCCGACGGGCCGTGGCGAAACCGTTCACTCGCGAGCAGCTCGCCCGCGAGCTCGAGGGTCGTCTCCAGCGAGTCGACCGACTCCATGTCCACGTGGAGGTGCGCCCCGAGCTCGCGTGCCTGGTCGAGGAGCGGGGCGAGGCGCTCCTCGGCATCGCGGCGCCCGACCTCCGGGGCCAGCGGCCTCATCACCGGTGTGAGCGCGGAGACCTTCACCGAGAGATTGACGCGGGCGATCGGATCGGTGGAGTCCCGCTCGAGGTGCGGTTGCGCGGGCCAGCGGCGGGCCCCGGCTGAGAGATCGTCCAGCGCCTCCGCGCAGCGCGCGGCGTACGCGTCGGCCTCGCTGGAGGTGACCGTCGCCTCTCCGAGGAGATCGGCCGAGAACCCGATCCCCCGCTTCCACAGGCGCTCGAGCTCGCCGAGCGCCTCGCGCGGCGTCGCGCCGGCGATGAATCGGTGCGCCATGTGGCGAACGCCTCCCGTCACCGCGGCGCCGAGCGCGACGCGGCCGGCCTTGGTGTGAGCGGCGCGCATCGCCGCATCGATCGGCGGCGGGCGCTCCCCGACCTGCTCCACGAGCCCCGCCAGGTGGCGGCCGAGGTCGTCGAGGTTCCGGCACGCCGGCGTGACGTCGACCAAGCGGAACATCGCCGCGCGCAGCTCGTCGTCGGAGGCCGCAAAAGCCATCGCGCGCTCGTCAACAGCGCGCATCGGCGAGCGCCTCACCGACTCCATCCGCGACGCGATCGCGGCTCCGACATCGAGGATCTCCGCCTCGAGACGATCCGAGTCCACGGTGCGAGCGGCGCCGACCGCCACGACCTCAGGCTACCGCCCACCAGCCGCCTGTTACCGTGACATCAGGGAGATGCACGGATGCTGGGAGTGACCCGAAGTTCTCGCGCTCCGATGGGAGCGCTTCGTGTGTGCGCGGTTGCGTTTGTCGTCGCCGTCGCCGGCATGTTCGCGACCACCGCGAGCGCCGCGTACCACGGCAAGGCGAACTGCCCGCAGATCAAGAACAAGCCCGACCAGATCCCGCACGTCAACTACCCCGGGGTCCAGCATCTGACGTACTGCGACGGGCCGATCACGGTGCAGCCGGGGCAGAATCTGATCCACCTGCGCGGCACCAGCCTCTTCCCGCACGTGCCCGGCTACATCACGCGGTTCGACCCCGAGCTCGTCTATCCGAACGGCAAAGTTCCCCGGGTCGACATCCTGCATCTCCATCACGCCGTCTGGATCGTCAACGGCAACCCGCAGTTCGCCGTCGGCGAAGAGAAGACGATCGTCCAGCTACCGAAGGGCTTCGGCTGGCGGTCAGAGCCGAGCGATCAGTGGTTCATCAACGACATGCTTCACGACCTAACGGCCTCCGGTGGCAAGGTCTACATCGTGTGGCGCGTCGACTTCGTGCCCGACACATCGCCGGCCGCGGCGAGCATGAAGACCGCGCACACGAGGTGGATGGACGTCTCCGGCCCGCAGGGCGGCGTTGGAATCTCGAGCCCGATCTACCCGGTCTTCGACGCCCTCAAGGGCTGGGGCACGAACGGCAAGTACACGTTCCCCGACCAGGCGACCGGCAAGCAGACCCAGCTCGTCGGCCCGTCGGAGAGTTGGACCCCAGACCATCCGGTGACCCTTCTTGGCACGGCCGGCCACCTTCATCCCGGTGGCCTCTACACCGACCTCGACGTCACGCGCGGCACCCGGACGAAGCGGCTCTTCCGCTCGCACGCCCACTATTACGAGCCGGCCGGAGCGGTTTCGTGGGACGTGGCAATGCAGACGACGCCCAAGGACTGGCGCGTCCAGCTCCAACCCGGTGACAAGCTGAGCGTCCACGCCACCTACGACACGAAGCGGGCAAGCTGGTACGAGGTGATGGGGATCATGCCGGTTGCCGTCTACGACGGCACGGACCAGGGCGGCGTCGACGCCTTCAGCGGCGGCATCGACCAGAAGGGAGTGCTGACCCACGCCCATCTGAGGGAGAACCGTCACCACGGCGGCGGCGGGGCCGGCCTCCCGAACCCGCTCAGCCTGCCCGACGGGCCCCTTTCGGCGACGTCCCCGGTCGACATCGAGAACTACCTCTATTCCCAGGGCGACCTGCACACGTCCGCTGCCGACCGCAAGCCGCCGACGGTCTATCCCGGCCAGGGCATCACCTTCAACAACCTCGACTCGGCTTCCGACGACACCTACCACACGATCACGGCGTGCCGCGCGCCCTGCAACCGGGACACCGGGATCGCCTACCCGATCGCGAACGCCTCCAAGGGCTTCGACTCGACCGAGCTCGGCCACAACTCCACGATCTGGGGCGCCCCCGCCTCGGGCAACGACAGCTGGACGACGCCGAAGAACCTGAAACCCGGCACCTACACGTACTTCTGCCGCATCCACCCGTTCATGCGTGGCAGCTTCCGCGTCATCAACCGAGGCTAGGCGCGCGGGCGCAACAGCGCCGCAGGGGTGCGAGCCCGCTCACCCACTAGCATGGCCAGACGGGTCTAATGGAGGGCACGTTTCCAGAAACCCCGATCGCGGACCACTGGGCCGACCGCGACGTCTACGGACCTCATCGTCGCCGCCCTCGAGCGTGCATCGAAGCCCCTCGACTCAATGACCGTGGAGGATCTGGCGCCGGTCGATCATCTCCACGCTCGTGGCTTTCCAGCCACCGTCGACGTCGCGGATCGCCTGCCGACCACCTGCTCGAGATCGGCCGCGAGGTCGGCGGCCCGGCCCGCTATTCCGCGCAGCCCTTCGGATGCAAGGTCAGCGGGATTGAGATCACCGGGCCGTTCGTAGAGGCGGCGAACAAGCTGATGCGCCTATTGCCGCAAGCCGTCCTGAGGAGTCGCTGTATCAGCCACCAAGTACCGACGAAGGGAGCGAAATGGCCGACAAGGTGCTCATCAACCTGGCGACGGGGATGGAGGATGGCGAGCGCGTCCTCGTCGCGTACCTCGTAGCCACCGCCGCGCAGGCGCAGGGCAAGGAAGTCGTCGTCTGGGCGACGAAGGACGCGGTTCGCCTCGGCCTTCCGGATCAGATGCAGGGCGTCGTGTGCAAGGACTGCCCGCCCCTGGAGGGGCTTGCGGAGCAGTTCGCGGAGGCCGGCGGGGAGCTGTGGCTTTGCCCCGTCTGCCTCGGCGCGCGCGACCTTGGGGATGCGGAAACCGTTCCAAACGCGAAGGTCGTGGGAGCGACGCCGATGTGGGAGTGGGCGGGTAGCGATACGACCGTCTTCAGCTACTGAGCCGACGTACACCCTCCGCCGCCCCGGGAGGGCTCGACTAGAGCGTCGAGGGCCGGAGCCGGTCCGGCCGATACACCACCCCCGCGATGCGATCCTGGTAGCGCTCGCCGCCGCCGCGGGCCCTTGGTCTCGGGCCCTGGTACGAGCCCAAGAACGACCAAACCGACGCGCCACTGCTGCGGAAGTTCGACAGCCCGCCGCCGGGCTGCCAAGCATGCGCCCGCCTATCATCCGCCGCCCAGGGCGCGTAGCTCAGTGGGAGAGCGCTCGCTTCACACGCGAGAGGTCGCTGGTTCGAAACCAGCCGCGCCCATGGCTTGATCAGGCCGTCCGAACGCGGTCCGCAAGCGGTCACCGCGCGAATTCCCGAACCGTGTCCGAACATCACCGCGTAGCCACCGCCTCCCGAGACTTTCCGTCGACCTGCCACGTGCCTCTCGGATCAGCTCGTCGACAGGGCGGTCGGGCTTGCCCGTCATTGTCGACTGCAGACCTCGACGCTGTTGCCGAGGTCAGCCGCTCGTTCCGCTCGACAGAATCCCGCCGCAACGGGCGGTCTCCGACCTTGGGCCGATGAGCTCCTCGCGGCAGAACCGGCAGACCCCTCACCGGTAAGCCCCAGGGCGCATGAGGCGAACCGGTAGAAGTAGGACTCAAGCTCGCTGCCGGGACTAGCCGCCGTCTTCCAACGCGGACGATCCGGATCTTTGGCTCAAACATGCTCGACGAAGAAGTCGACGGATACGGCGCTAACTCGGTGACCGCGGTGTGTGCGGCGATCCCGCGACCGCTATCAGCGGGTGTCCGTCCCAGTGATCTTCAGGTCGTTTTGATTTGTGTTGTTGTCATAGGTCCCCGTGAACGCGTAGTGGCACTTCTCGCTCTTGTGAATTCCCGTTCCGCCCGCGCACCTGCCGCTGCCAGTGAACTTGCTAATGCCCTGTGCGTTTGGGGCATCCTGCTTGAAGGAGTCGCGGTGCTTAGACACGCCGTCGGCGAAGTAGATCTTGGTGACGCTCTTACCGGTGATGGGAAATGTGCTGCTCGAAGAGGTGACGTGGGTAATGGCCGCTCCGGTGCCATCGAGCGAGCTGCTGACCTTGAACGCGTAATCGCCGGTACTAATCCGCGCTCCGTACAGTTGGATCCTGAGCGCGCGAGCTCTGGTTGAGTGTCCGGCTGTATCGACGCCAGAGGCAGCAGCCGCCGTGGCCACGAAGCCGATCAGCAACGCACAGGTCGTGAGGACTGCCGTCCGTGTCGGGCTATGCATCGTTCCTCCTTGCTCGGATTTCTCCCACTAACGGACGAGCCAAGGAACCGCCGACTCGACGGCGTTTCGACCCTACCCCAACCGGACCACCGGGCGCAAGGGGCATGCGGCAGCAGGCTCCGACAGCCGCCTGGCGCGGTCGCCAATCCCCGTTGGCTCGTTCGGGTCGATGGCGTGTCGAAGTGCGGCCCGCCATCGTCGGACAACTACACGCCAGAGAACTTCACCGTGGCGGTGCTCCGGCAAGTCGTGCAACGTCTAAGGCGTCCGGCTTTGGGAGGAGTCGCCCGGTGGGTATCCGGCGTGCCGTCCATTGGGCACCCGAGCCATCCGGGTGCCTAAATCCACCAGCATCCCCGCACATCCACCGGCATCCAGACGCCCAAATTCACGCCTACGACGCCTGAGAGCTCACCGCTTCACACGCGAGAGGTCGCTGGTTCGAAACCAGCCGCGCCCATTCACGGCTTCGGCGTCTGGAGGCCGTTGACCAGGCCCGCCTCGGCAGATAGGGTCGCTTCGAACGGAGTCGGCCCACAGGAGGAACCTCATGCGCAAGGCGGTCTCCCTGGCGCTCGCGATATCAGCGGTCATGGTCGCGTCGGTGGTGGCATCGGCGGACGCAAGGACGGAGACCCAGTTCAGCGTCGGCAGTCGCATCGACAAGATCCATGTCCACGCCACCACTCGCAGGACCGTGGCTTTCTTGCACGGCACGCTCTTCGCGCATCACCGCCGGGTCGGCAGCGAGACGGTGAAGGCCACGGCCCGCCACACGCCGAGGCGATTCCGAGTCCGACTCCGCTGGGTCGCTCGCTTTCGAGGACAAGGCTCGATCAAGGCGATTGGGACATTGCTCCACGGCTCCCCGCGTCGGCTCGTGTTCCCCGGCACCCTGCATCGGCTCGTGATCATCGGCGGAACCGGGGCTTTCAACGGCGCGGCAGGAAAGCTGTTCTTCCACAATGTCGGCCGGCGGGTGCGGCGCCACCGCCTCGACTTCCACTTCGTGCAGTAGGACCCGCATCAGTTCTCCTGCCCCGGATCGGGCGTGCACTTTCCACGCTCGTTCTGTGTCACTGTGGGCTGATGCGTGCCAGCGTGGGCGGGATGTTTCGCTGGCAGTCGATCCAGGAGGCTCTCAGGCTGAGCAATAAGACCATCACCGCAGTCGTGATCAGCGTGTTCGCCGTCGCCGGCCTGCGGGACTAGGCGATGCGCAGTCTGTGGAAACGGCTTGGAAACAAGACCGCAGCAGGAGTCAGCAGACCGCCGTCTTGTAGGCGCAGATCGCCCTCACCAAGGCACAAACGGCGGTAGCTGGCAGTAGACCGCAGCAGACGGGGCAGATTTCACACGCGAGAGGTCGCTGGTTCGAAACCAGCCGCGCCCTTAGCCGGCTTCCCGCATGAGACTCAATCGTGGCTCGGATCTCACCGTCGCACCTGGACGCCGTGCCTGCCAAGCCATTCGCCCAAATGCTCTGGGGGCAGCGGCCGGGCGATAGCGAATCCCTGGACCGCGTCGCAGCCCATGTCGGCCAGGCGCTTCTGGGTGGCGGCGTCCTCCACTCCCTCTCCCACCACCCGGAGCCGCAACGCGTGGCCCATCTCGGTGATCGCCGCGACGATCGCTCGGGTTTCCTGATGGTCGGTGCGCCCCACCAGGGCGCGGTCGATCTTCAGGATGTCGATCGGTAGGCGGTCGAGCCGGGCCAGGGACGACAGGCCGACACCGAAGTCGTCAATCGCGATCGTGCTCACTCCGATGTCCCGGAGCCTTTCGATGGTGGCGATCAGCTTCGGATCCTCCTCCGCCACCACGCGCTCGGTCACCTCGAGAGCGAGACGCTCGGGGGCGATGCCATGACTTTTCAGAATCTCGCTGATCGCCCGCGGCAGCTCGCGCCGTTGGAGGATCACGGGCGAGATGTTGACGGCGATCTGGAAACCCCCATCTGCCCACGCGCGAGCGTCGGCGGCGGCCAAGTTGAGCGTATGCAGCGTCAACGCCCAAATCGCCTGCTCATTCACTTCGATTTGCGGGATGAATGCCCCTGGCAGAACGGTGCCCCGCTTTGGGTCGATCCAGCGCGCGAGGGCCTCGAGGGCGACAACCGCGCCATCCTGAGTCCCGACGATCGGCTGGTAATGCATCACGAGCCAACCGTGCCGGACGGCGCTCCGCACACGCCAGATCGTCGCCGCCGAGTCCCGGTCGTAGTTGCCGAGGGCCCCATGCGCCCAGGTTCCGGTTACGAATCCGAGCACGAGGAACGTGAGAGGCTGGTTGACCTGCTCGAGGGCTCCGGCCCCGCCGTTAGTGATCGACCAGACCAGGAACGCGGCCGACGCGAATATGCCCGCCGCGAGCCCGCCGGGTCGCCCGAAGAGGATTGCCAGGAGCACGATCGGGACGACGGCGAACAGCATGATCCCGTCGGTGTCCAACGCGAAGCGCAGGATGGCGACGCCGATCAGGAGCGCGATCGCCACCGCAGGGGTGACGATCATCCGGGTCAGTCCCCAACTGGTTGGGTGCACGACCCCCCCAATATCCCAGGCGGTGTAGTCCTGGCGCCGGAACCGGAGTACCTGGCGCTAGTCAGCCCACCAGTCGCGCTGGCCCTCGACGTCTTCGCGCGGCGCCTCGCCGAGATTGGGCGCGCCGACGACGAGGATCTCGAGGCCGTCCGGCCCGGCCTCGTAGCCTCGCCACGTACCGGGCGGGACGCGCACCGCGTCCCATTCCTCGAGCTCGACGATCTCGTCGTCGAGCTTCATCCGCCCGCTCCCGCGCAGGACCACGTACACCTCCTCCTGCTTCCCGTGCGTGTGGCCGTACGGAAAGCGGTAGCCGGGCGGGACGCGCTGGTAGCCGAGGCCGGATTGCTCGAGCTCGAGCGCCTCGGTCGCCAAGCGGAACTCCAGGTCCGGCGCGCCGTCGAACCTGGACCCGATGTCCTCCAGGTCCTCCTTGAGGTTCCTGAGCGTGAACGGCACGATCGCGATCCTATGGTGCCCTGGCTGGGGTCACCGATCCGATGCGTCAAGCGCCGCGCGGTGCCAGGTTCGAAACCAGCCGCGCCCGTCAGTCGATCCGGCGCGATACTGCGTGGGCGATGTCGCAGGAGAACGTGGAGTTCCTCGAGGGCCTATTCGCCGGGGCCAAGGAGATGGACAAGCAGGCGCTGCTCGAGGCCCTGCCCGAGTTGATCGCCCAAACCTGCGATCCGGAGATCGAATGGGTCGAGGATCCACGGCGAGCCGACCGGCGCGTCTACCGGGGCCACGAGGGCGTGCGCGAGTCCTGGGAGCGCTGGCTCGAGAACTTCGAGGAGTACGGATTCGAGGTCGAGCGGCTGGTCGACTACGACGACAAGGTCCTCGTCTACGCCCGCGAAGAGGGGCGCGGAAGCCTCAGCGGCGGGACCATCAGCCAGCGGATCTACACCGTCGATACCTTCCGGGACGGCAAGGTCGCCCGCTACGAAGAGTTCTACGCGGAGCCGGATGCCCTTCAAGCCGCGGACCCTCAGTGATGCTCAGATAGCGCAGTGTCCCCCGTCGATAGAGAGCCTCCCGCGTCCTGCGCACCCGCTGATCTCGGCTCAGTCGCCGCGGCGCCGGCGACCTCGAGAGGCGTCTTTAGACTCCTTGGAGGACGTACACGTCCTGGAATCCGTTCAATCCCCGCGGGCAAGACTTGACGAGCCGGCCCTCGAAGTCCTCCGAGACGGCCCGCTCGACAAACCGCTCGCTGACGTAAGACATTCCGTAAATGTCGGTGCTCAGGCGACCGCGCGTCTCGTTCTGCTCCCGATAGAGGAAGCCCTCCGCCTTGGCCTCGAAAGCCTCTTTGGCGACCTCGCTCACATTGACGTCCCACGCGTGCATGCCGAGGGTCGAAAACAACAGAAAGCCGCCCGGATCGACCATCTCGTTCATCCGCCTGAGCCAAGGGCCCCAGTTGTGGATCGGGAGGTGGCTGAACAGTGAAACGACGACGATCACCTCGTAGCGGCCATTATCGGTCAGCTCGCCAGGCGTGGGCGCGGAGTAGAACCCGCGCACCCCGAACTCCTGCGTGACGAAGTCGACGGCCTGGCGATCGATGTCGGAGACCGTGATCCTTGACGGGCTGATCCAGTTCACGAAGTGTCGCGTGAGCCTCCCGTACCCGCATGCGAACTCCAGGAATGAGGCGACGTCGCGAAGAGAGCAGCCGACCTCGGCGAGTGCGGACTCGACCTCGGCCGCGTTCCACTCGCCGCCCGCGAAGTACCCCTGAGCTGCGCGGTAATAGCGGAACGCGGGCTCGGCGCTCGCAACGTCGAGCCCGTAGTGCAGAAGGTCGTCTTCCTCGTGGATCTCCGCAACGAACCGACGCCCGTACCTCCGTCGGCTGTTCGCCGCGGCGAGCCGCCTTGCGAGAGGTCGGTAGATCCTGTTGAGAGCCGGTCGAAGCGAACCCGGAATCGGCCGCGTCACGGCCGGCCCGAGCCGCCGGACCACCTGATCTGCGCGCTTGCGGAAGCGCACCGCGCGGATTCCACGCTGGACGAGTGCCCGATCACCGGTCCAGTCCGAGCCGAGCTCCGCGCGCAAGCGGACGTCGATGTCCTTGGCGGCGTCCTTCGCGCTCGCCCCGGTATCGACGGCCTCGAGGATCAAGAACATCATCGGCTCGGCGACCGCTCGCGGGAGCCACGCGTCGCAGACGCTCACGTATACGCGTGGGTCTGCGCCGCTTGAAGCGCCCTGCAACGCTAGGCGCCTGGCCTGAGAACGAACCCAACCTCGTCGACGTAGCACCAGCTCCAATCCTCGTCCGGCTGTGCGGAGCGAATGATCGGGTGCTTCGTCTCGACGTAGTGGGCGGTCGCGTGGCGACCCGGCGATTGGTCGCAGCAGCCGATGTGGCCGCAGCTCTGGCACATCCGCAGGTGCACCCACCGGCCACCGGTCTTCAGGCACTCCTCGCATCCGGGGATGTCCTCCGGCAGCTCCGCGACCGCGATGATGTCGAGGTGCGAGCAGACCTGGTCGTCGTTCACCCGGTCAGTGTGCCACGACGCTCCCCTTTGGAGGCGTGAGCTCCCTCAGAAAGCCGTCGGCGGTCGTCACGTAGAGGTGGTGGGTCGGCCAGGCCCCGCCGCTGCCGAAGCGCACAGAGGTCGGCTCGCCGAGGCCCGCGGCGATCACGCAGGTCGCGCCCGTCGCTGGGTCGACGCGGATCACCTCTCCGCTCGCGAACCCGGCGACGAGCAGGTGGCCCCTGCGGTCGGTCGTCAGGTCGTCGGGGCCTTTCGCGACGCCCAGCGAGGCGACCGTCTCCACTCGAGACGGATCGGTGATGCGGACTCGGACGACGACGGAGTCAGCGCTGAAGGTCCGGTTCACGTAAAGCCACCTGCCCTCCGGGTCGACGGCGAGGCCGTTGGTGTCGTCGAGGGTCGCCCAGCGCAGCTGCGGATGCGCGGGGTCGCGAACGCGAACGCGGGTGATACCCGTCCCCGACCCAAGGTCTCGGCTGACGACGGCGTCGCCGTTCGGCAGGAAGGCCAGGCCGTTCGGCATCGTCAGGCGGCGCGCCCAGATGGTGCGCCTGTGGGTCTTGAACCGGTAGCGATCGATCGTCCCGTCGGCGACGTTCCCGAGGCCTGAGCTCGCGCTGTCACCGGTGTTGAAGAAGAGCGAGCCGCCGCGCACACGGATCCCGCCCGGCGAGCTCACGTCCGCGATCAGCACCCTCGGCTTGCCCGCGTGGCTCACACGCAGGATCGCGTTCTGGTCGAGCGCCGAGACGAACGGCCCACGCTTCGCGTCGAACGCGAGGTTCTCGAGCCAGCCCTGGCCGGAGAGAAGCGTCTTCGAGCTCCATTGCGGGCAGGCTGCTCCCGCGCCGGATGCGCCCGCGGCTCCTCCAGCCACGAGCAGAGCGGCGAGCGCGACAAGCAAGCGGCGAACGAGGGTCGTGATCCGCGGGTCAGGTGGGGACACGTGACCAACGCTATCTGGCGATATTCGGCGAGGTCGCGGTACGCTCGGCGTATGAAGGCGCGCCGGGCATCGCGGCAGTTCCTTGCGCTGGCGCTCGTCGCGGCGACGACGCTGGCCTTCGGCGCAGTGCCGGCCCTCGCCGACCCGGCCGACGACGCCACCGTGGAGGCGAGCGACTTCACGCTCAGCTTCAACAACGACGGAGGGACAGATGCCTTCTGCCCCCGGGGCACGACCGCGACGGGCGGCGGGTTCGGGACCATCACCCCCCCGCCGCTGAACGTCGCCATCAATGTCAGTGCCCCAGTCAACAAGACTGGGCTGCCCAGCCTGACGCGCACTGGCGACCGCGCTCGCGAGTGGCTCGTCTCCGTTTACAGCGGGGTCGCGGACACGATTGACATGAGGGCCTTCGCCATCTGCTCCACCTCATCGCTCGCGCGCCTCCGCGTCGCGACGTTCTCCGTTCCCTCCTCGAAGACGAGGTCGAAGGTGGTCTCCTGCCCGAAGCGCCAGCGCGCGCTCGGCGGCGGCCTCGGGCTCGCGACAGCGCCGATCTCCGGCGTCTACGAGGAGGGGAGCGGGCCGGTCTCGAAGGACAAGACCGTGAACGGGACGTCGACAGGCGACTCTCCCCGCGCCTGGAGGGTCGCCGCGTACAACGGCTTCCCCGCCACCCGCAAGTTCCAGGCGCTGGTGATCTGCTCGAAAACCACCGCGCCCCACATCGTCGCCTCACAGGTCCCGGTTGCCCCCAACACGGACGTCCACGTCGCCTCGAACTGCCCGGCGGGCCAGCGCGCGCTCGGCGGCGGGATCCTCGTCCTCGGAAAGCCGACGCCCGAGCTCCAGTTCGTCGAGAACGGGCCGCTCGGCGTGGCGGGCACGACGGCGGGAACCCTCGACGGAAGCGTCCCCGTCGCCTGGGACGGGGACGTCTACAACCGCACCAACACAACCCGCAGCTACAAGACGCTGGCCGTGTGCGCGTGAAGATCCACGCGCTCGGCACCGGGACGGTGCGGCTCAAGCACGCGTTCCTCTACCCGCGCGCGGGGTTGCGCCGGCAGCTGAGCCTCTTCACCCCGGGCCCGTTCTCCAAGCCGATGCCGATCCACGTCTGGGTCGTCGAGCACGAGGACCGGCGCATCCTCGTCGACACGGGGGAGACCGCCACGGTCAAGGACATCCCCTTCGCGAAGTTCGACGTCACCCCCGGCGACGAGCTCCCCTCCGCGCTCGCGACGATCGGCCTGGAGCCCGGCGACATCGACACGGTCGTGCTCACGCATCTGCACGGCGACCACATGGACGGAGCCGTGCACCTCGGGAACGCACCCGTGCTCGTCACCGAAGACGAGCTCGCCTACACGCGCACCGCCATGGCTCGCCTCCTCCAGCGAGTTCTGCGCCAGCCGATTCCCGCCGGTGTGCGATTTGAGTCGATCCGCCTCGACGGCGGCCCCTTCGGCGCCTTCGCCGCCAGCAAGCCTCTGAGCGAAGACGGCCGCATCGTCGTCGTCGCCACACCCGGGCACACGGCCGGACACGTGTCGGTGATCTGCATCGACGATGACGGCAACCATGTGCTCATCGCGGGCGACGCCACCGACTCGGTGGAGCAACTGCACGCGCGGCGCGCCGACGCGGTGGGCCCGAAGCCGGCCATAACGGTTGCCACGATCGACCGCATCCGCGATCACGCCGCTCACCACCCAACCGTCTTCCTTCCATCTCACGACCCGGAGTCCGTGGCGCGCCTCGCTTCACGCACCACGCTCTGAACCGAGCTAATCTCGATCGCGCATGGCCAGCGTCAGCAGCGCGACAACCCACTGGGAGGGCAGCCTCACGGGGGGCCACGGGACCACCACCCCCGCGAGCGGGGCCATCCCGGCCGTCGAGGTCACCTGGGCCGCCCGCACCGAGCGGACCGAGGGAACGACCAGCCCGGAGGAGCTCCTCGCCGCGGCTCACGCCTCCTGCTACAGCATGGCGCTCGCCCACGGCCTGACCGAGGCGGGGAACGAGCCCACATCGCTCGACGCAACGGCGACGGTGGAGTTCATCGCCGGCGAGGGCGTCAAGTCGTCCCACCTCGAGGTGCGGGGCGTCGTCCCGGGGATCGACCAAGCCGCCTTCGAGGCCGCGGCCGACGACGCCGGCCAGAATTGCCCGATCTCGGGCGCCCTCAGGGGGAACGTCGAGATCACCGTCACCGCGACGCTCGGCGCCTAGCCCCGGCCCCCGACCCCCGACCCGGCTAGCGTGCCGCGGCGATCAGCTTGTCCAACAGCTCGCCGTAGCCGCCGACGCCGAGCGAGAGGTGCCCCCCGTCCTCGACGAGGTGCGCCTCGCGCCCCGCTGACGTGCGGCGGCGAGCCACTTCCCGTGTGCGAACGGGACGAACCGGTCCTCCCCGCCCTGCCAGATCGCGACCGGTGGCTCGATCGCTCCGGGGTCGAAGCCCCAATCGCCGATGAACGCCATGTCGTCGTCGAACCACCCCCAGATCCCGCGGCTCACCGCCGCGCGGAACGTCGCCGCCATGTGGTCGGCGAAGTCGCCGGTCAGCGCGCGCCGGTCGACCTCGGAGACGAGGCCGCCGAGCTCGCGGTGAAGCTCCTCGCCGCTCACCTCCGCGAGATCCGCCGCCATCACCTCGAGGAACGACCGCAGCTCCGGCTCGCCGGCCCTCGCGGCGCCGAACTCGGCGACGTTCTCCTCGCCCATGCCCGCCGTCCAGTCGAGGCCCTCCGCGTCGGCCGGCGCAACGCCGCCAATCGTCGCAGCCGAGAGAACGCGGTCGGGCAGAAGGGCCGCCGTGGCGAGACAGTGCGGGCCGCCACCCGACCAGCCGAGAACGTGGAAGCGGTCGGCCCCGAGCGCATCGGCGACGGCGGCCACGTCGGGAATGCAGTCGGCGACGCTCCGGCCGGCGCTCCGGTCGGAGCCGCGATAGCCGGGGCGCGCGTAGCTCGCGTGGCGAACGCCGCGTTCAGCGCCGGCCGCGACCAGCGGCCCGAAGAGATGCCCAGCCGTCGGAGTGCCGTCGTGAAGGAGCACGAGCGCGCCGTCCTCGGGCCCCGCAATGGCGACGTCGAGCTTCCGGCCGTCCGCAGAGGCGACCCGTAGGCTGGGCTCGATCGTCACGAGCGGATTTCTACCGCTCGGCGGCCGCTCAGCCGGGCGGCAGACGCTGCTCGAAGAAAGCGAGCGCGTCCGCCTCCGCCGAGACGACGATCCCGGAGTGGTCGACCCCCGGATAGAGCTTGTAGCTGACGTCGTCGCCGTTGGCGACAAGCTCCTGGTTCAGCTGGGTGGTGAAGTCCGGGAACACCGTCTGATCGGCGTCACCCTGCGCCATGAAGATCGGCGCCTTCGTCGTCACCGCGGGGTTGTTCTGGGACAGCACCTTGAATAGGAACCCGGTGTTCGCGCCCTCCCGAAGGAGGTCGGCGGGCGGGAGGCCGCCGAAGCTGTTGACGGCGGCAAGCTGCGGCTCGCAGACCTTCCTCACCTGCGGGTAGAGCGCCAGCGCAGGGTCGGAGAGGAGCTTCGGAACGTTCACCTTCGGGTTGTCCGCCGCCGCTCCCTCGACAATGAGCGCCGCGAGCGCGGAGAGCGGGCTCGGCGAGGTGAGGAGAGGCAGGGCATTCGCCTCGTCGCGCATATGTGACGCGGGCGCGTAGGCCACGGTGCCGCGGAGCTTGAGGTCCGGCGTGTACTTCGCGGCCTCGCCGGCGGCGAAGAGCGCGGCGTGACCGCCCTGCGAGTGGCCCGCGATCAGATAGCGCTTGCCGATGTCGGGGTCGAGCTGGCGGGCAGCGCGGACGATATCGAGGACGCTGCGGCCCTCTGCGGTGCCGATGAGGAAGGTGTGCGTGCCGGGCGTTCCCAAGCCCTGGTAGTCGGTGCGTACGACGGCGTAACCGGCCTTCAGCCAGTCGTTCAGCTCAGGGTTGATGTAGGTGACATAGTCGTTGGCGAGACCGCCGTTGGCGATGCGCGACGGCGCGCAGACATCGGCGGTTCCGGTCGTACCGTGCGCGTAGGTGATGACGGGCCACCCGCCCTTCGGCGGATCCCCCTTTGGGATGCTGACCGACCCCGACACCGCCACGTCCTTGCCCCGCGGCGTTTGCGACGTGTAGAGCACGAGCTTGGTGGAGGAAGATGCGGAGAGGGGCACGAGGCCGCCCGCCTTGCGATCCCAGATCAGCTTGCCGTGGGCCCTTGGGAGGTTCTTCGGCGGCTTGTAGAAGCGGACCCCACCGGGGCCCGTCGGCACCTTCGCACGGGCGGCGGCGGTCGCGACCTGCCCGAGGGCGCCGGCGAGTAGCGCGGCGACGACGCAGGCGACGGCCCAGCGGAGATGGTGCGGCTGGCGGGGGGGCGGCTTCAAAGAGTTCCTCCTTGAACTCGGGGGTTGCGATCCTATAACCCGGCTGAACTTGAAATGCTTCGGTCGCGATGAGCGACGACGCGGCAGTCCTCACCGAGCGCCGGGGCGCGGTTCTCGTCATCACCCTCAACCGGCCCGACGCGCGGAACGCGGTGAACGCGGCGCTCGCCGAGGGGGTTGGCAGGGCGCTTGACGATCTCGACGGCGACGCCGACCTCTCGGTCGGAGTGATCACGGGAGCCGGCAAGGGTTTCTCGTCGGGAATGGACCTCAAGGCGTTCGTGGCCGGCGAGAGCGCCTGGTACGGCGACCGGGGCTTCGCCGGCATCGTGCAGCGCCCGCCTGACAAGCCGCTGATCGCGGCCGTCGAGGGCTTCGCCGTGGCGGGGGGCTGCGAGATCGCGCTCGCGTGCGATCTGATCGTCGCCGCTCGTGGCGCCCGCTTCGGAATCCCGGAGGTCAAGCGCTCGCTGGTGGCCGCCGGCGGCGCGCTCCTTCGCCTGCCGCGCCGCCTCCCCTACGGCCTTGCCATGGAGCTCGCCCTCACGGGCGACCCGATCGATGCCGAGCGCGCGAACGAGCTTGGTCTGGTCAACGCCGTCGCCGACGAGGGTGGCGCGCTCGATGCCGCGCTCGAGCTGGCGGATCGCATCGCCGCCAACGGCCCGCTCGCGCTCGCCGCCACGAAGCGGATCCTCGCCTCGTCCTCAGCGTGGCCCGAGGAGGAATTCTGGCAGCGCCAGGGCGAGATCTCGGGGCCGGTGTTCGCGAGCGAGGACGCGCGCGAAGGCGCGCAGGCGTTCGCCGAGAAGCGCGACCCGGTCTGGAAGGGGCGCTAGGCGCTCAGGTGCCCGGGTCGACGCGGAAGCGTCGCTGCCGCGGGTTGATCGCCCGGTAGAAGACGGCCCTGTTCGGCAGCGACTTCCAGCCCTTCGGCAGGACGTCGTCGGTCCGCTGGAGGAAGCTCGCGAACTTGTTCGCCGCCTTGCCGCAGCCGAGGATCGCGTGCCGCGGAATGTAGAGCTGGTAGTAGCCGGCCGGGAAGAAGAGCGGGCCGATGCGGTCGTTGTGGAGCACGTGGAAGTTGCCGGGGCACAGGTGACCGAGGCGCGACGTGCTGGGAGCGCCCCCGAGGCCTCCCTGAAGCGCAACCGAGAACCGCCGTCCCGGGCGGCGGAACACGGCCTTGCCGTTCCCCTTCGGAATGGCGCGCCACTGATGCGGCAGGATGCCGTCGTAGTCCTCGAGGAAGCGCGTGAAGAGCGACGCCGCCTTCGAGCAGCTCATGTTGCGGCCGCGCGGGTTGATCGAGTAGGTGCCCGCGGGAAGGATCACAGTGCCGATCTTGTCGTTGTGGAGGACCCGGAAAGTCGGGCACTTCGCCGCCTTCGCCGTCGACGCCGCCGTGCTTCCGGCTGGAATCGCGAACGCCAGAGCCACCAGTCCGGCCGCCAGAGCAGGCCAGATCCCCTTCTTCGACATAGACCGCGCCCTCCTCCACTCGAAGCCCACCTGTACCGGCTTCACGCTATCACTCGGCACGGGCGCGACAAAGCTCTGTTCGCGCTTCGCGTCGAGCCCGTAGGATTTGAATCTGTGAGGCGGGGACTGCCGATCGCAATCGTGACCCTGATGGCCGTTGGCGCCGGCGTCGCGTTGGCGGCATCCACCGACTACTCCGGCGCCGTCAAGGGCGGCGGCAAGGTCCAGCTGCGGATCAAGTCGTCCAACGGCCACAAGCGCGTCACCAAGTTCGACTTCCAGCACGTCAGCCTCAAGTGCGGCCGCAAGCACGAGGCCGCCACCGGCAACCTGAGCTTCACGGCGCCCGTCCGCCACGGCGAGTTCAAGATTCGCGGCCGGAACTCGCAGGGCGGCACCATCAGGATCAACGGCGAGCTGCGAAAGGCCGCCCGCAAGGCGAAGGGAACCATCCGGCTCGACGGCGCGATCCACGTCGACGGCAGTGCGGGCTTCACACACGGCTGCCACTCGGGCGTCGAGGACTGGTCGGCGAAGCGGGGCTAGCAATGGAGGCCGAGGCCGCGACCACCGGGACCGCCGCCAACATCGGCAGCCTGGCGGAGCGGGCGGCCGCCGAATACAGCTCGCGAGCCGCCATCCGCTATCGCCAGGACGGCGAGTGGCGGTCTGTCAGCTTCGAGGAGCTGGCGAGGATCGTCGACGAGTTGGCGCTCGGCCTGGTGGACATGGGGATCGAGGCCGGCGACCGCGTGTGCGTACTCGCCAACACGAGGCCCGAGTGGACCTATTCGAGCCTCGCGATCTCGCGCGCCGGGGGCGTGGTCGTCCCCGTCTATCCGACGAACTCGCCCGAGGAGTGCGAGTGGGTCGCCGGCAACGCCGAGGCGCGGGCGATCGTCTGCGAGAACGCCGAACAGCTCGCGAAGATCGAGAAGGTCCGAGACGAGTTGCCGGCGCTCGAGCACCTGATTGCGATCGACCCGGCCGACGGAGCGACCCCACTCGACGAACTGCGAGAGCGGGGCGCCGGGGGCGATGCCGGCGAGCTGGAACGGCGGACTTCGGCGATCGACGCCGGCGACGCCTACACCTTCGTCTACACCTCGGGGACGACCGGTCCGCCCAAGGGGTGCGTCATCACCCACGGCAACGCCGCCGCCGTCTGCCGGATCACCCGCGAGCTCGACCTGATCTCCGAGGAGGATGACGAGGCATACCTCTATCTCCCCCTCGCTCACGTCTTCGCGATGATCACGCAGCTCGGCGCGATCGAGGTCGGCGCGGCGCTCTCGTTCTTCGGCGGCGACACCAGCAAGATCATCGAGGAGCTCGGCGAGGCGAAGCCGACCTACCTGCCCTCAGTGCCCCGCATCTTCGAGAAGCTCTACACACTCGCGACCACGGCCCTGTCGAAGGCCTCCGACTCTGAGCGCGAGCAGTTCAAGCAGGCGGTCAAGCTCGGCGTCGAGGTGCGCTCGCGGGAGGCGCGCGGCGAAGAGGTCCCGGCCGAGATGAGCGAGCAGCTCGAGAAGGCGGACGCGGTGATCTTCAGGCCGGTGCGCGAGCTCTTCGGCGGCCGCGTGCGGCTGGCCGTCTCCGGCGCGGCCCCGATTGCACCGGAGATCCTCGAGTTCTTCTACGCAGCCGGCGTCCCGGTGCTCGAGGGCTGGGGGCTGACGGAGACAACCGGCGTCGGCTCCCTGGTGCGCCGCGAGAACGTGAAGTTCGGAACGATCGGCCAACCCCTCCCCGGCGTCGAGATCAGGACCTCGGACGAGGGCGAGCTCCAGGTGAGGGGGCCGAACGTCTTCCGCGAGTACTGGCGCAACCCGGAGGCGACGAAGGAGGCGTTCACTTCGGACAGCTGGTTCCGCACCGGCGACCTCGGCGAGATCGACGACGAGGGCTTCGTGAGGATCACCGGCCGCGCCAAGGACATCATCATCACCGCGGGCGGCAAGAACCTGACGCCGGCGAACCTGGAGAACGACCTGCAGCAGTCGCGGTGGATCTCACGCGCCGTGATGTACGGCGACCGCAAGCCGTATCCGGTGGCGCTCATCACGCTCGACCCCGAGGAGATCGTCCCCTGGGCTGAGGAACATGGGCTGCCGACGGACCTCGCGGAACTCGCGAAGAGCGACGAGGTCCGCGAGCTGATCCAGGGCGAGCTCGACCGTGCAAATGCGCGCTACGCCCAGGTCGAGCAGATCAAGCGCTTCAAGTTGCTGGACCACGACTTCTCCCAGGAGGAGGGTCACCTCACGCCAACGCTGAAGCTGAAGCGCAACGTCGTCTACGACGACTACGCCGACGACTTCGACGAGCTATACGCGAAGTAGGTAAGGTGCCCGCCCGCTGTGGTCGGCTTGGGATGGCCGGCCGGGATGTAGGGCATGACGCCGGCCAACGGGGCCGCACTCGGCGGCCGGGAAAGGTTGGACCTCTTGCGTTCACGTTTTCGCTCCGTGTTCGCCCTCGGCTGCGTGGCGGCCTCGACCGCGCTCGTCGCGCTCGCGCCTGCCGCAGCGGGCGCCCTGAGCCTGCCGCCTCACACCGTCATCCCCGGCGCATGCGCGCTCGGCGCGACGGCAAACCAGTCGCATTGCGACCTCAAGCTGCTCGCGAACCTGAAGCGCGTGCCGCTCGCATCGGCGCAACCGGCGGCGGGCTACGGGCCGGGCGACATCCAGAACGCATACAAGCTCCCGTCGGGCGGCGCGGGCCAGACCGTCGCGATCGTCGACGCCTACGACGACAAGACGGCCGAGGCCGACCTCGCCACGTACCGCTCGACCTACGGCCTATCGCCGTGCACGACGGCCAACGGGTGCTTCAAGAAGGTGAACCAGAACGGAGTCCAGGGCTCCTACCCGACCAACGATCAGGGCTGGGGGCTCGAGATCAGCCTGGACCTCGACATGGTCTCGGCGACCTGCCCGAGCTGCCGCATCCTGCTGGTCGAGGCGAGCTCCAACTCGAACGCGAACCTCTACACGGCCGAGGACACAGCGGCTCGGCTGGGTGCCAACGCGATCTCGAACAGCTACGGAGCCGCGGAGTCGAGCTCGGACCCGTCGACCAACTCGCACTTCAACCACCCGGGGGTCGCGATCACCGTCTCCTCGGGCGACGGCGGGTACGGCGTCGAGTACCCGGCCGCCTCGCCGTACGTGACCGCGGTGGGCGGCACGACGCTCAACCGCGCCTCGAACGCCCGTGGCTGGACGGAGAGCGCCTGGAGTGGCGCCGGCAGCGGCTGCTCGGCCTACGAGGCGAAGCAGTCCTGGCAGACCGACGCCGGGTGTTCCGGCCGCTCGGTCGCCGACGTCTCGGCGGTCGCCGACCCGAACACGGGAGTCAATGTCTACGACTCGAACTGCAACGTCATCGGACAGCTCTTGGGGCAGTGCTTCAAGGGCTGGGGCGTCGTGGGCGGCACCAGCGCCTCGTCGCCGATCATCGCGTCGGTCTACGCATTGGCCGGCAACGCCGGGTCGGTGAACTACGGCTCCTATCCATACGGTCACCCCTCCGGGCTGTTCGACGTCACGAGCGGTAGTAACGGGAGCTGCGGCGGCAGCTACCTGTGCACCGCCGGCGCCGGCTACGACGGGCCGACGGGCCTCGGCACGCCGAACGGCGTCGCGGGGTTCTAGGCGCCGGCGCGGACCGCGCTCATTGCGCCTCCGCGAGAGCGGGGCGCAATGAGCGCGGGCTCCCCGCCATCTCGGGCGCGAGCCCGGCGAGCCTGGCGATCACCCGCCGGAACAGAGCTTCGAGCCATCGCCGGCCCCCGACCGCGAGCAAGACGCGATCGAGCGGAGCGGCCGCGGTGACGCGCGCGCTCAACTCGACGCGTGTGGAGGACTGCCCGGCGCGCTCGAGCCGCCAGTGGATCTCGGCTTCAGTCGCGGAGCCGATCTGGGCGCGACCCTCGAGCAGGCTCGGCCGCTCGGCGCGCAGAACCTTGGTCGTCGCGTCGCGCCCGAGGCCGAAGGGCCCTCGCATCCGGACGCGACCACCGCGGATCGCGTCCGCCTCGCTCGCGTCGAGTAGCCGTACGCGGCCGCCCGCAAGCTCCCAGTGCGTGCGCAGGTCCGCCAGGTGGTCGAACACCCTTGCCACCGGGGCCTCGACGACGCCCGCGGCCCTGATCTCAATCACGTCGCGCTCGCCGGGGCGCGCACCAGCTTCTCGCTCGCAACGGCGGCGGCGACCCCGAGTAGGCCGACGATCAGGTGCACGACGTTGTCGGCCGTGTTGACGGGGACGATCGTGAGGATCGACTCGCCGCTGCCGATGATGAAGCCCCAGATGGCGATGGCGACGTAGACGAACCCCAGGCCGAGCGCGTAGGCGCGAGCTGCGTAGCCGGCGGCCAAAAGGCCGAGGACGCCGGTGGCGATGTGGAGCACGTCGTGCCAGCCGTTTACGGCCAGGACCCCGAATACCTTGACGCTCATGTCGTTGCCGAACACATCGCCGCCCGAGCCGAAGTGCCCGTTGTAGAAGAACCCGATGAGGCCGATGGCGACGAGCGCGATGCCGACGACCAGCGCGTAGAGCCTCGCTGGGCTGGTCTCACCCATCGTCCTCGGTCTCCTCAATCTGAAGCAGCTCGGGCCCCGAGTGCTCCATTTGCAGGGTGGTGTGGGAGATCTCGAACCGGTCGTAAAGGAGGCGCTCGAGTCGGCGACGCGCGTCGTGGCAGTCGCACTCCGGCGTCACGAGGACGTGGGCCGACAGCGCCGGGAATCCGGAGGTGACCTCCCAGACGTGCAGGTCGTGGACCTCGACGACGCCGTCGGCCCGCGCCAGCGCCTGGCCGACCTCTTCGGGGTCGACGCCCGCCGGCGAGGCCTCCATGAACACGCGACCCGAGGCGCGCAGCAAGATCCAGGCCGAGTGCAGCATGAGCGCGACGACGAACAGGGATGCGATCGGGTCGGCGCGGTCGGCGCCCGTCGCGAGGATCACGATCGCCGCGACGGCGGTGGCGATGAACGCGTAGAGGTCAGTGAGGATGTGGCGGTATGAGCCCTCGACATTGATGCTCCGCTCGCCGCCGCCCGCCAGCACGCGAACGGCCGCGACGTTCACGACGATGCCGGCCAGGGCGACGCCGAGGACGAGGCCGCCCTCCACCGGCGGCGGATCGGCGAGGCGGCGGACCGCGCCGTAGAGCACGAGCGCCGAGATGACGAGAAGGGTGATCCCGTTGACCTGCGCCGAGAGCACCTCGGAGCGGCGGAGGCCGAACGTGAAGGCCCCGCCGGCGGGCCGGCGAGCGAGGTTCGCGGCGAAGAGCGAAAGCGCGAGGGCGCCGGCGTCGGTGAGCATGTGGCCCGCGTCGGAGAGCAGGGCGAGCGAGTTGGCGGCGATCCCGGCTACGACCTCGGCAACCATGAACCCGACGATCAGCGCCAGGGCGACGGCGAGGCGGCGCCGGTCGTCGGTCACGGGGTGTGCGTGGCCGTGGCCGTGCCCGCCGGAAGCCTCGTGCATGACCGCCATCACGCCGGAGGATATGCCGGGCGCACGGTGCTATCGCTAGTGCGCGTGCGCGTGTCCATGGGCTTCATGCGGTGAGGGTCGGCGGGCGCTCAGGGCCATGAGCGCGGCGAAGATCGCGGTGGCGATGACGTTGAGCACGAGCTTGTAGTCGAGCTCCACACTTCCGAAGACGTCCCCGCGGCTCGGCCGCGGCCCGGTCGGGACGAGCCCTGTGAGGCCGAACACGCCGTCGACGACGAGCGCTGCGATCACCATCGTGATGAACATGAGCGAGGTGATGCGCAGCGCGTAGGCGCCCCCGTAGTACTTGCGATAGGCGAGGACGATCGGGATCACGATCAGGTCGGCGAACAGGAAGGCCAGTACACCGGCGAACGTGATCCCGCCCGACCACAGCACGGCCGCGAGCGGCACGTTGCCGATCGAGCAGACGAAGCTCGCCACGGCGATGACGGGCCCGGCGATGACGTTCTCGATCGTGCGGACCAGAGGCGGCGCGTCGGTGATGAACAGGGCGTTGAAGAAGTCGTCGCCGAGGAGGCCGATGAAGCCAGCGAGGAGGAAGCCGACCGAGATCTCCTTCCAGAGCATTCCCCAGTCGCCGCGAAAGTTCTGCCCCACGTCGGTCCAAGCCTCGAGGGACGTGACGCGCTCGCGGAACGTCAGGTTTCGGCCTCCGGTCGCCTCATGGAGGTGGCCCGCCTCCGCCTCGAGCGCGTGGGCTCGTGCTCGCTCCTCGAGCCGAGGCGAGACGAACCGCCGCAAGAGCACGGTCATGAGGACGATCATCACCACGCCGCCGAGGTACTCGGCGACCGTGAACTGCCAGCCGATCAGCACCCAGAGGACGAGCCCGAGCTCCCACACAAGGTTCGTCGAGGCGAACTGGAACGCGAGCGCGCTCGCTGCCGAGGCCCCCTTCTGGAACAGCGACTTTGCGATCGCGATCGCCGCGTAGGAGCACGACGACGACGCGGCCCCGAGACCAGTCGCGAGGGCCACGGGCCTGGCCCCGGCCCCCGAGAGCGCGCGCTCGATCCGCCCGCGCGAGATCCACGACTGGACGATGCCCGAGATCGTGAAGCCCAGGACGAGGGCCCACCACACCTCGTACGCCATGAGGGCGGCGTTCTTCAGGCCGTCGAGCAGGAACACGGCCGGAGCATACCCCTAGGGGGTACCCCAGGGTACGCCGGTGGTGCGAAGTCAGACCGTCGTTCGGCCCCGCCAGCCCGAGAAGAACATCCAGAGCGCCACCAGCGCCAGGACGAAGATGATCGGGTGAACGATCGCGCCGCCCGCGATGGCGATGCACAGCAGAACGATTCCTAGAACTAGCCAGAGCATGTGTCGTTCCCTTCCTTGGTTTAGCAGCGCGTTCAGCGCCCGCGTTAGGGATACCCGGCCGCGGGTTGGGCCAATCCGAGACGCTCAGGCGTCGGGTGCCGGGTCGAGCACCACCACCGGGATCGTGCGGGCCCCGGCCCGCTCCTGATAGGTGTCGTAGCCGGCGTACAGGTCGTTGACGCGCGCCCAGAGCTCGTTGCGCTCCGCTCCGTCCGCCTCCCGCGCGACGTAGTGGCCCCGCCCGCCGCCCCGGCGCAGGAACGAGACGCGCGGATCGGCGCGAAGGTTGTGAAGCCACGCCGGGTGACGGGCGGCGCCGGCCTTCGAAGCGACGAGGATCACCCGCTCGCCGTCGTCGAGGTAGAGGAGCGGTGTCTCGCGCGGCTGGCCCGACTTCGCCCCGACCGTTCCAAGCAGTCCGACGGGCTGGCCGATGAAGGTCCCGATCCGCCCGCCGGTGAGCCGCAGGAGCCGCCGATCGATCGGGTTGGCGACGTTGATGGCGAGCCAGCCGCCAGGCCGAGTCTTCACGAACGCCTCCATCCATCGCTCGTACCACGACATGGGGCGCCGTTCGGCCATCGGGGGAAACCTAGACGTTTCAGGCGGGCCGCCGAGCGCCGATAAGGTGACCGCTGGATGGAGACCCGGATCGAACGCGTGGTCCTCGAGACCGACCGGCATGTGATCACCGGCGACCTGGCGCTGCCGCGCGAGGGGTATCGCAGCCGGCTCTCCGACTTCCTCAACCGCGGCGACCTCGACTTCATCCCCCTGGTCAACGTCGAGCTCTCCCCCGCCGACGGCGGCGAGCCCGAGCGCCGGGCCTTCACGGCCGTGGCCCGCAGCCATGTGCGCCTCGCCTACCCGGCGGACGGCGGCTAGGCCGCTTACGGCGCGAGGACGATCTTGAGAGCCTCACGGTTGTCGTAGATCCGGTAGGCCTCCTCGGCGTCGTCGAGCGGCATGTGGTGGGTGACGAGCGGTGCCGGGTCGAGACGGCCGGCGGCGAGGGCGTCGAGGACCGCGTCGAGGTGCTTGATGACGTTGGCGTGACCGGACTTGAGCGTCAGCGCCTTGATCCAGACGACGCCCATATGCAGGTCGAGCCGCTCGGCGTAGACGCCGGTGGCCGAGACCACGCCAGCCTTGCGGGCGAGGCGGCACGCAAGCTCGAGGGCGTCGGCATGCCCCACCGCGTCGATCGCGGCATCGACTCCGCGCCCCTCACTGGCCCTCTTCGCCTCGCCCCTCACATCCGATTCCTCCAGGTGGAGCGGCACGGCGCCGAACGAGGCCGCGAGGTCGAGGCGGTCGGCGACGGTGTCGATCGCGAGCACCCGCTCGGCTCCCGCGGCCTTCGCCGCCTGCACCGCGCAGAGTCCCACGGGCCCAAGGCCCAGGACCGCGACCACGTCCCCGTCGGCCACCCCGGTCTCGACCACGGCGTGGTAGCCGGTTCCCATCACGTCCCCGGCGAAGAGCGCCACCTCGTCGGTCATCCCGTCCGGGACGCGCCGAAGGCAGAGGTCGGCGCTCGGGACCACGAGGAGCTCCGCCTGTGCGCCCTGGAGCGAGCCGAGCGTGGCGCCGTGCCCGAAGACCCGGCGGGCGTCGCACTGGTGGTAGTCGCCGCGCGCGCAGAAGAAGCACTCGCCGCAAGCGGTCCCGTACGTGCCGAGAACACGATCGCCCTCGCGAACGCCCTTCACGCTGTCACCGACGGACTCGACGGTCCCCACGTACTCGTGACCGATCGTGAAGCCGGGCTCGATCTGGACGCGGCCGTGGTAAATGTGGAGATCGGATCCGCAGACGCCGCTCGCCTCCACCCGCACGAGCGCCTCGTCGGGCGAGGTGATCTCGGGATCGGGCTTCTCCGTGACCCTCACCTCGCCCGGGGCCTGAAATGTCACCGCTCGCACGGCGAGCAATGTATTCCAGTGAGGGGCTTTGCCCGGAAAGCGGCGTTAGTGCGTAAGGACGCCGAAGGCGTCCGCAAGTAATGTGCAGCGCGTGGCCTCCGCGCCCTCGTGCGTCCTCATAACCGGCTGCTCCTCAGGGATTGGGCACGCAACGGCGAAGCACCTGGCCGAGCGCGGCTGGACGGTGTACGCCTCGGCCCGGCGGCCTGAGTCGATCGCCGACCTGGCCGAGGCCGGATGCAAGACGCTCACGATCGACGTCACGGACGACGCGTCGATGAAGGCGGCTGTGGCCACGGTCGAGGAGGCCGAGGGGTCGATCGGCGCCCTTGTCAACAACGCCGGCTACAGCCAGTCGGGCGCGATCGAGACGGTGCCGATCGAGAAGGTGCGCGCCCAGTTCGAGACCAACGTCTTCGGCCTGCTGAGGATGTGCCAGCTCGCCCTTCCCGGCATGCGCCGCGCGCGCAGCGGGCGAATCGTCAACGTGAGCTCGATGGGCGGCCGCCTGGTCTTCCCGGGCGGGGGCGCCTACCACGGCACCAAGTACGCGGTAGAGGCGATCTCCGACGCGATGCGCTTCGAGGTGCGTGGCTTCGGCGTCGACGTGGTGCTGATCGAGCCGGGCCTGATCACGACCGAGTTCGGCACCGTCGCGGCCGGGTCGGTCGACGCGACGGACGGCGACGGAGAAGATCCCTACGGCGAGTTCAACGAGAAGGTCGCCACCGCGACGAAGGAGATCTACGAGGGCCCGATGCGACACCTCGGAGGCGGGCCCGAGGCGGTCGCGAAGGTGATCGAGCGGGCACTCCGCGCGCGGCGGCCCAAGGCCCGCTACGTCGTGACGCCCTCGGCGCGCCTGGCGCTGATGCAGCGAAAGATGCTCCCAGCCCGTGGCTGGGACGCGATGATGAGAAGCCAGTTTCCAACTCCCGGCAAGAGCTAGATTCGTTGCCTGAAAGTTCGTCAGGCAGCCGCCGTGACGCGCAAAGTGGTAGACCATGCGGGCCGAGCGCGGGGAGCGCTGGGGATAAACGTTGAGAGAGGGTCAGCGGCCAAAGGCCGAGGACGTACAAGGAGAGAGATGATCAAGGTCAAGCGGCAGTGGAGCAAAGTCTTTGCCCTCGGGGGCGTTGCGGCGATCGCCGCGTTCGGCCTCGCGGCGTGCGGTTCGAGCTCGAGCTCGAGCGGCAAGCAGGGTGGGAGCGCGGTCATTATCCACACGAAGTCTCCGGACTACCTTGATCCCCAGCTCGCCTACACCGTCGACGCATGGACGGCCGAGTACAACACTTACATCCCGCTTCTCACGTACGCCCACTCCGACGGTACCGCCGGAACCAAGGTGATCCCCGGCCTCGCGGAAGCGCTGCCCAAGATCACCAACGGCGGCAAGACCTACACGATGACCCTCCGCAAGGGCCTCAAGTTCTCCGATGGCACGCCGGTCAAGGCCTCCGACTTCCAGACAACGGTTCAGCGGCTGTTCAAGGTCGATTCCGGCGGGGCGCCCTTCTTCAGCACGATCGTCGGGGCGACCGACTTCCAGAGCGGGAAGGCGAACACGATCTCCGGCATCAAGACGAACGACAGCACCGGAAAGATCACGATCAACCTGACCGAGCCGAACGGTTCGTTGCCCTTCGAGCTTGCGATTCCGTTCACGGCCCTCGTACCTCCGAACACGCCGGACAAGGACCAGACGCCGAACCCGGCGCCGTCGACTGGGCCGTACACGATCAGCTCGTCGAACCCCGGCCACGAGTGGGTGCTGACGCGGAACCCGCAGTGGGCGAAGAACAACGAGAAGATCCTGCCCGACCTGCCCACCCCGCACCTCGACAAGATCGTCGAGAAGGTGGTCCCGAACCAGGCGAGCGGCACCGCGCAGGTCGAGCAGAACAAGGCCGACATGCTCTATGACCCGCCGCCCACCGACCTGCTCGGTTCCGTGCAGTCCAAGTACGGCGACCGGTTCAAGCCGGAGGTCACGGTCTCGACCTACTACTTCTGGATGAACGTCGCGAAGACGACCGCCGGTGGAGTGCCGAATCCCTTCAGCGACCTGAAGGTGCGCCAAGCGGTCAACTACGCGATCGACCCGACGGCGATCGCAAAGCTCTACGGCGGCCTGCTGTCACCCACCCAGCAGATCCTGCCACCGAACATGGCCGGCTACAAGAAGTACGAGCTGTACCCGCACAACCTGAACAAGGCCAAGCAGCTCATCGCCCAGGCACACCTGCCATCGTCGGAGAAGAACATCACCGTCTGGACCGACGACGTCGAGCCGAACTCGAACGTCGGGCAGTACTACCAGTCGGTGCTCCAGAAGCTCGGCTTCAACGCGAAGCTGAACGTCGTGAACGGGCAGACCTACTTCACGACGCTCGGGAACTTGAAGACCCCCGGTCTCAACACCGGGTGGTCGGACTGGTTCCAGGACTTCCCGCACCCCAACGACTTCTTCCAGCCGCTCTTGGCCGGTGAGTCGATCCATCCCACCAACAACAACAACTACTCGCTGCTCAACGATCCGGCAATCAACAAGCAGATCTCGGATCTGGCGCAGCAGCCCCTGGACAAGGTCACGAGCAAGTACGCGGCTCTCGACAAGCAGACGATGCAGCAGGCACCCTGGGCCCCCTACGGGAACCGGGAGCTGACGCTGTTCACGTCCGACAAGATCAACTTCGGCGCCGTGATCTGGAGCCCGGTGTTCGACCAGGACTACTCGAGCCTCCAGCTCAAGTAGCCGACGGACGGATGCCGACAGGCGATCTGAGAGAGAGGGGCCGGACGGCCCCTCTCTCGTTTCACGACCGCCTCCAAGAGGTAGCCTTCAACGTGCGATGACCCCCAGGGAGCGGGAGCTGGATCGCATGCGGGGAGGCCAGTAGTGGCCTCGGAGCCCTACGCCGAGCCGACGCTGCCGCTCGGGCACGAGGCGGGAGAGGGCGGGATTCCCCCGGCGCCGAGCGGCGTCTCGATCGAGGGCCGCAGCCCCTGGTACCTCGCCTGGCGGCGCCTGCGGCGAAACAAGACCGCTCTCGGGTTCGGCGTCCTCTTCCTCGTCATCGTCGCCTGCTGCCTGGCGGCGCCGATCTGGGCCAACGACTTCGCCCACACGGGGCCCAATGACGAGCGTCTGAGCGGATCGATCATGATCGACGGCCACAGGACGCCGATCGCCTCGGCGCCGACGCTCGGACACCTCGGAACGCAGCTGCTCGGCCCGGGCCTACACGCCCAGTACCTGCTCGGCGCCGACCAGAACGGCCGCGACGTCATGGTCCGGCTCCTCTACGGCGGCAGGGTCTCTCTCTTCATCGGCGTCATGGCCGCGATCGTGACGACCGTCTTCTCGATCATCCTCGGGGTGCTCGCCGGCTACCGACGGGGATGGGTCGATGCCGTGATCGCACGCGTCCTCGACGTGATCTGGGCGTTTCCCGTGCTGCTCTTGGGGATCGCGCTCGGCACGGCCATTGCGACCTCGGGCAGCGGGCTCGAGGTGAACATCCCGTTCACGAGCGTCAACCTGTTCACGTTGCAGAGCGGCTCCCTGTGGATCCCGATCCTGATCATCGGGTTTGTCTACATCCCCTACATGGCGCGCCCGATCCGCGGCGAGGTGCTCGCGCTTCGCGAGAAGGAGTTCGTCGACGCCGCGATCGCTCAGGGGATGGGCCCCATGCGGATCATGTCCAGCGAGATCCTGCCGAACCTGGTCTCGACGATCATCGTGTTCTTCACCCTCAACATCGCCAACAACATGCTGCTGGAGGCGGCCCTGTCGTTCCTCGGCGCCGGCGTGCAGCCGCCGCAGTCGTCGTGGGGCACGATGATCGCCGACGGCTCGGAGCTAATCAGCACGGCGCCCTGGCTCACGATCGTCCCAGGCCTCGCGATCGTGCTCACCGTCCTCTCCCTCAACGTGTTCGGCGACGGCCTGCGTGACGCCCTCGACCCGAGGGCGAAGCTGCGCCTCGAGGCCGCGGCGGCCGAGGGAAGCCAGGGCTGATGGCTCGCTTCATCGCGCGCCGCCTCGTCGGGATGGTCTTCGTCCTGTTCGCCATCTCGGTGATCGTTTTCCTCATCTTCAACGTGATCCCGGGCGGCGACCCTGCCCTTCGGCTCTGCGGCAAGAACTGCAACCACGCTCTGCTCGTGCAGGTGAGGCAGGACTTCGGGTTCAACGACCCGATCTACGTCCAGTACCTGACGATGATGAAGCAGATCTTCACCGGCACGCTGGTCTCCTACAACAGCCAGGTCAACGTCCTCGACCAGATCAAGCAGGGGATCCCGGTGACGGCGTCGCTCTGCATCGGCGCGGCGATCATCTGGATGGGCTTCGCCATCCTCTTCGGCTATCTGAGCGCGATCAAGGCCGGCCGGCTGACCGACCGGCTGCTGACGATCCTGGCGCTGATCGGGATCTCGATGCCGGTGTTCTGGCTCGGCTCGATCCTCCTCTACTACCTGACCAACAAGACCCAGATCTTCCCCCCGGGCGACTACGTCAAGCTCACGGACGACCCGGTGCAGTGGGCCTACCACCTGATCCTGCCGTGGTTCACGCTCGCTGTGCTCTTCATCGGCTTCTACAGCCGCGTCCTGCGATCGAACATGCTCGACGTGATGAACGAGGACTACGTGCGGACCGCCCGGGCGAAGGGGCTGTCGGAGCGACAGGTGCGGATGCGTCACGTCCTGCGCAACTCGATGATCCCGATCATCACCCTGTTCGGCCTCGACTTCGGCGCAGTCATCGGCGGCGGCGCGATCCTCACCGAGTACGTCTTCAACCTCCCGGGCGTCGGAAACTATGCCGCCGTCTCGATCTCGAACCTCGACCTGCCGCCGATAATGGCCGTGACGATGTTCGGCGCCTTCTTCATCGTCCTCTTCAACACCCTGGTCGACATCGCCTATGCCTACCTCGACCCGCGGGTCCGCCTCGGGGAGTCGGCCGCGTGAGCCCGAAGGAGAATCTGCTCGAGGTCTCCGACCTGCGCGTCGGATTCCTCACCGAGGACGGAATGCTCACGGCCGTCGACGGCGTCTCGTTCGAGCTCGCGGCCGGCGAGGTGCTCGCGATAGTCGGAGAGTCCGGCTGCGGCAAGAGCGTCACCTCGCAGACGATGATGGGCCTGACGCGCACTCCTAACGCCCGGATCGAGGGGTCGGTCCGCTATCGCGGCGAGGAGCTCTTGACGGCCGACGACGACGTCCTTCACCGCATCCGCGGGGAGGAGCTGGCGATGATCTTCCAGGACCCGATCAGCGCCCTCAACCCCGTCTACACGGTCGGGAAGCAGATCGTGGAGGCGATCCAGGCACACGAGGACACGAGCCACAGCGCCGCGAAGACGCGCGCGACCGAGCTGCTCGGCCAGGTCGGGATCCCCGACCCGGCGCGTCGCGTCGACGAGTACCCACACGAGTTCTCGGGCGGGATGCGACAGCGGGCGATGATCGCGATGGCGCTCGCGCTCGAGCCGGACGTGCTGATCGCCGACGAGCCGACGACGGCGCTCGACGTGACGATTCAGGCGCAGATCCTGCGACTGCTCCAGAAGCTCAACGAGGAGCGGGACCTGGCGGTGATCATGGTCACCCACGATCTCGGCGTCGTCGCCGACATCGCCGACCGCGTGCTCGTGATGTACGCCGGCCGCGTCGTCGAGGACGGGACGCTCGATGAGCTCTTCTACGATCCGCAGCATCCCTACACGTGGGGGCTTCTCGGCTCGGTGTCGCGGCTCGACAAGCCACGCACCCACCGCCTCGCTCAGATCAAGGGGCAGCCACCCTCTCTCATCAGGCCGCCCGAGGGCTGCCACTTCAGGCCCCGGTGCCCGCACGCATTCGACCGCTGCACCGATGTGCCCGAGCTCAAGGTGCGGGGGGGCGGCGGCGAGCACGAGGACCGGTGCTGGCTCGATCCGGAGAAGAAGAAGACCCTGCGCGTGGTGGAGGGCGACTTCGGGCTCGAGGCGCCCGCGGCATGAGCGCGGCGCCCGACGCCGCCCCCGCCGCGGCGACGCCAAAGGCGGCGTCGAACGGCGCCGGCGAAAACCTGCTCGAGGTGACGAACCTCGTCAAGTACTTCCCGATCAAGTCGGGTCTGCTGATCGACCGGCAAGTTGGAGCAGTTCAGGCCGTTGACGACGTGACGTTCTCCGTTCGCGAGGGAGAGACGCTGGGGCTCGTCGGCGAGTCGGGATGCGGCAAGTCGACGCTGTGCCGAACGGTGGTGAAGCTACTCGAGCCGACCTCTGGCTCGATCCGCTTCGAGGGAACCGAGATCGCGGAGCTCAACCGCCGCGACCTTCGCCCTCTGCGCCGCGAGATGCAGATGATCTTTCAGGACCCCTACGCGTCGCTCAACCCCCGCAAGCGCGTCGGCCAGATCGTGGGCGACCCGCTGAAGCTTCATGGACTGGCGAGCGGCAACCAGCTGCGCCGCGAGGTGCAGGAGCTCTTGGAGCGCGTGGGGCTGAGCGCGGAGCACTACAACCGCTTCCCGCACGAGTTCTCGGGCGGCCAGCGCCAGCGCATCGGGATCGCGAGAGCGCTCGCCCTGCGGCCGAAGCTCGTGATCGCGGATGAGCCCGTTTCGGCCCTGGACGTCTCGATCCAGGCGCAGATCATCAACCTGCTCGACGATCTCCAAGATGAGTTCAAGCTGACCTACGTGTTCGTCGCCCACGACCTCGGGGTCGTGCGCCATGTCGCCGACCGGGTGGCGGTGATGTACCTCGGGAAGATCGTCGAGCTCGGCCCTGCCGACGAGGTCTACGAGAACCCGATCCACCCGTACACGGTCTCGCTGCTCTCCGCGGTGCCGATTCCCGACCCGCGCGAGAACCGCGAGCGCGAGCAGGTCGTGCTCGAGGGCGATGTGCCGAGCCCTGCCAACCCGCCCTCCGCCTGCCGCTTCCACACTCGCTGCCCCCGCGCCACCGACATCTGCTCCGAGGTGGAACCCGAGCTCATCGAGCATCGGCCACGCCACTGGGCCGCATGCCACCACCCGTACAACGTCGGCGCGGGCGGCGACGCAGGGGTCGCCGCCACTTAGCGCCGGCGTCGCGCGCCTACTGAACGATCGCGAAGCGCAGGAGCGTCTTGCGATGCGAGAGCGAGTGGAAGTTGATCTTCCCCGCCGCTCCGTTCCAGCGCCCGGAGCCGCCAACGACCAGGATCCGGCTCGCGTTCGCGTTGCCCTGAGCCTTCAGGGTTCCGCCGCCGAAGTGCGCGACGGCATGGATGTTGCCCTTCCGGCTGAATTTGACGCGGTCGGTCCCGACGAAGCTGCCGCCCGTCGTGTAGAGGTTGCCGTGGGTGATGAACTTGTTGCCCGCGCGATGCTGGGATTTTGCGACCTCGATCAGGCTGAACCTGGACTCGGTCCGAGCCGCAGCGGTCGCCGCCATCACGGCAAACACGAGGACCACCGTGGCGGCCAACGCTGTCAACTTGCGCATGTCCCTACCTCCTCTCCCTCCCTTTCGTGGATTACCTTTCAAGCTCCTATCCGAGTCGGGAGCGCCCCAAACGCAGCGGCTGGCTAGCGGACCAGGAGGAACTCGAGCCGCGAGCGCTTACCGCCGCCGCCGTGCACCAGCAGCTTGCCGCTCACCCCGTTGAAGCCACTCGTGCCGCCGACGACCGCGAGCTTGTGGTTTCCGCGACCGAAGTTGCCGACCGCCTTGATCTTGCCCGCGTGCAGGAAGAAGACGGCATGACAGTGGAAGACTCCGCGGCGGCTCGCGCGGCGGCATTCCACGCGGTCGTGACCGACGACGCGGTGATGCCTGCGTAGGCGCTCGGTGAAGACGAACTTGTGGTGCCGCCCGCCATGAGCCGAGGTCTGGATCGCCTTGACGCTGAAATGGGCCGTCTGCGCGGCGCCGGCAGGAGCCGCGAGGATCGCGGCTCCTGCGAGCGTAGCCATGCAGCTGAGAATGACCTTCCGCATGCGGCTACTGGACGACGATAAACGTCAGCAGCGTGTCGCGCTTGGACAGGTTGCGGGTCTTGAGCTTGCCCGCGGCCCCGTTCCAGCGCCGCGTACCTCCGATGATCGGGATCCGGTTGGCGTTCTGATTGCCCTGCACCTTGATCTTCCCGTCGGGGAAGGACGCGACCGCGTGGACGCGCCCGTGGCGCGCGAACTTGGCCCTGAAATGGCCGACCACCTCGTCACGGTCACCCGGCTGGAGCAGCGAGCCCGAAATGACGAAGTGGCTGCTGCCGGCCCGGTGACCTGTCTGCTGGTGGGCGATGACGCTGAACCGCGTCTCGGTCCGGGCGCCCGCCGTCGCGGCAAAGAGCCCGGCCACGACGGCGACCACCGCACCGAGCAAAAGGAACCTACGCATGCACTACCTCCACCCTCCCCTGTCGAGGTGGATATGACGGGCGAACCCTACATCCGCGTAGGGTCGATCGGTGATCGACGATCTCGTCGAGGCTTGGGTGGACCTCCCGAGCGGTCCGCTGCGGCTGCTGCAACCGCGAGAGTCCGCGGACTTGCCGGACGCGGGCGGCGTCGAATGGGCGCCGATCGCGCCGTACTGGTCGGTCCTCTGGCGAAGCGGCATGGCGCTCGCCCGTGAGCTCGACGGCCAGACGCTCGAGCGCCTGCGCGTCGTCGAGCTCGGGTGCGGCCTCGGCGTCCCCTCCATCACCGCCGCCCGCGCGGGCGCCGTCGTTCTCGCAACCGACGAGTGCAGGGAGGCCGTGAGCCTGCTTCGTCGCAACGCGACGCGACACGGCGTCGAGATCGAGACGGCCGTGGTCGACTGGACCAGCCCGGCGGATCTCCTCGACAGGATTCCCTTCGACCTCGTGCTCGCTGCCGACGTCCTCTACGAGGCGGGGAGCGCCGGCGAGCTCCTCTCACTGATGCCGCAGCTCGCGCCGGAGGGCCTGCTGGCCGATCCGGGCCGGCCGTCGGCGAGCGAGCTTCTCGAGGAGGCCGGGCGCCGATGGCGGGTCGAGACCCGCGCCCGCGGCGTCGTCGAGATCCACCGGCTGCGGTTTACGGCTTAGGCCTTCCTCACAGTCCGAAGGCCTCCCGCCGCGACTCGGGCACGAGGTCGATGTACTCCCGATGCTTGTCGATGTAGGCGTTGACGAACGGGCAGAACGGCAGGACGTCGAGGCCACGATCACGGGCCTCGTCGAGGGCGGTGCCGATCAATGCCGAGCCGATCCCCTGGCCCTCGAGCTTCGGCTCGACCTCGGTGTGGATGAAGGCGATGAGGCCGCGCTTCGAGCGGTACTCCGTGAAGCCGGCGAGCTCGCCGTCGAGGTAGGGCCTCGAACCGGTGCCCCTCCGGATTGTCGCGGACCTCGACGGCCACGGCGGCGAACCTAGCGCGGTTCCGCGACAAGCGCGCCGAGGAGTAATCTCGAAGCGGATGTGCGTACAGTGCATGATGACCGCGGCCGCCACCGTCGGCGGCGCGAGTGGGATCCGGGCATGGCTGGGCCGGCGCCTCGGCGCTGTTCTGACCCCGCGGCGCCTACGCATGATCACGGTCGCCCTGTTCGCCGTGGCGGTCATTGCCTCGGGGCTCTTCGTAAGCGGCTCCGGAGCGCATCCGGCCCCTTAGCCGTGGCCGCCTCTAGCGACCGCCGCGCGGATGAGGCCAGGCGCTCTTGCTGAGGTGCAGGGCGTAGAAGCCGCTCGTCGCGTCCGTGTACCAGACCTCGCGCCGGCCGGGCACGAACGCGGGCTGCGACATCGCGAGGTCGCTTGCCGACCCGAGCGCCGTCGAGGGCTGCGCTCGGCCGCGAAATGCCGCGAGCCGATGGTGCAGATCGCCACGCTCGCGTGCTTCGCCGCCGCCCGGCCGGAGCGCGGCGGCTTCGGCGGGGAGACGTAGTAGGCGACCTCGCGGGGATGCCTGGGGTCGGAGATGTTGAACACCCGCAGGCCGGAGTTGATGAACGAGCAGGCGACGATCTCGGGGTTCACCTCGCGCGGGATCGCGCAGTAGTGGGCCGCGTAGTTGAAGAAGGGCGCGGGCAGGGCGGAGGGGTCCCCGTCGGCCGCCTTGTGGGGGCCCGGCTGGTTGACCTTCAGGCGGATGTTCGAGACGACGTGGGGTGCTTCGGGTCGGTGATCGAGATGATCCGCGCCGCACCGACGGTGTCCGGAGGCGAGACGGTGTTGAACCGGAAGCCGAACTCGTCGAACTCGAGCAGGTAGCGCTTGCCGTGGATCCGCATCGGGAGCGCGTTCTGGGGGACGCTCACCGGGTTCCAGGTCAGACGGCTGATCTCGCGCACTACCGGATCCGGCTTGCGCTGCTGCACCTGGCTGACGTCGAGGATCACGAGGTTGCCGTCGATCGGGTCGGCGTCGTAGAGCGTGTTGCCGTTGTCGGAGACGCTGAGGCCGTGCGCGAAGACGTTGCCCTCCCAGAGGGTGTGCGGGTGCTTCGGGTCGCTGACGTCGACCGCGGCGATCCCGTCGCCGCCCGCGATCCAGAACGTCCTGCCATCGCGGGCGAAGCCGCTCTCGTGGCCGAAGCGGGACGCGAGGTAGGTCGAGTCGAGGACCGGGTGGCGGCAGTCGTCGCGAACGCTGTAGATGGACATGAGGCCCGGAAGCGTGGTGCCGTTCCCGAGCTCGGCGGCCAGCAGCCCGCGCCGCCGGTTCAGGTTCAGGGACTCGTGCGGGGCCAGCATCGGCAGCGAGTCGAGCGTCTCGGTACGCACCGGATGGCGCGGGTCCGACATGTCGAGAACCTCGACCCCGGACCGATGTGCCGCGGCGAGGCTGACGACGTTCAGCGGCGACTGGAGCGAGGTGTCGTAGAACGCGCACTCGTGACCCTGGCGGTCGACGTAGCGCCAGACGCGGAAGCCGCCCGGGGTGCCGTGGTGACCGAGGACGTTCACGTTGCACGTCCAGCCTCGCGCGGCGGCGGCCGAGGCGATCGCCGCGGGCGGGACCCGGCCCTGCTCGCCGGCGAGCGGCTGCGACCCGGGCCCGCAGCGCGCTCTCGGCGCCGGCTTCACCGGGGGCGCCGGGTTGTCCTGCACCGGGGCGCGGCTCGGCGTCGGATAGCCGGTGAGATCGAGCAGATCGTTCAGGTCGTTGAGCGGCAGCGTCGGCGTGCGCGGCCACGGCCGAAGCCGGCGCGGCAACGAGGAGGGCGAGCGTCAGAGCGACCGCTGACAGACCGAGCAGGCAGCGTGCCTCGCGCCCATGTGGAGCCCCCCGGTTCCGCACGTCCGGGAAGCTACACCCCGACGCGTCAGGGGGCGCCAATGGTGTCCGGCCGCGTCCAGCGCGCCCCGTCTCCTCGCGGAACGCCTCGACGGCTCGGTCGAGGGTCGGGAAGAAATGGGCCGGGTCGAGGTGCCCGATCAGCTCGTAGCGCTCGAGCTTGCGGCGGACCGGGTCCTTCAGCTCCGCGAAGACGAGCGAGGTCCCCTCGGTGTTCAGCTCCTCATCGAGCTCGTGGAGCATGTCCGCCGCCGTCGTGTCGACGTCGGTGATCGGCTCGGCGGCCAGGACGATCCAGCGGGGCCGGGGCTCCGCGCGTGCCAAGCGCCGCACCTCGTCGCGGAACGTCCGCGAGTTCGCGAAGAACAGCGGCGCGTCGAATCGCAAGATCACGAGACCCGGCAACTCCTCGGCATCCGGATAGAGCTGGCGGTCGTGGTGACCCGCCATGCCGGGCACTCGCCCGAGCGTCGTCCGGTAGGGCCACCACGACCGCCGGAAGACATTGAGGATCGAGAGCGCGACAGCGATCGCGATTCCCTCGAGCACCCCGAGCAGCGCCACGCCGCCGAAGGCCGCCATGGAAAGCCAGAATTCGGTGCGCCGTTGACGCCACAGGCGCCGTGCGCCGGAAATGTCGGCCAGCGAGAGCGACGCAGCGATGACGACCGCGGCAAGCGTCGCCTGCGGAAGGCTGCGCAGAAGCCCCGGCACGAAGACGAGCATCAGCACGATCGTGCCCGCGCCGACAAGCCCGGTCAGCTGGGTCTTGGCGCCCGCCTGCTCGGCGACCGCCGTGCGCGAGCCGCTCGTGCTGACCGGAAAGCCCTGAAACAGCGCCGCGCCGACGTTGGCGGCGCCGATCCCGATCATTTCCCCGTCTCCGTTGACCTCCTGGCCGGTCCGGGCAGCGAATGCCGACGAAGTCGAGATGGTGTCGGTGAGCGACACGAGCGCGATTCCGAGGGCCCCGGCTACAAGCAGCGGAAGGTCGCTGACCGGGCTCGGCCACTGGGGCGAGGGAAATCCCGACGGGAGAGTCCCGACGAGGCTCACCCCGTGGTCACCAAGGCTCAGCGCGCCGGCGGCCCCAATGGAGACGATTACGGCGACGAGGACTCCGGGGATTCGGGGCCGCCACGCCTGGAAGGCGAGGATGAGCGCGAGGCCGACGAGCCCCAGGGCCGCGGCGGCCGCGACGGCCTCGCCGGATGCCAAGCCATCGACGAACTTGCGCGCTTCGTCAATGAGCCCGTTCGCATCGATCGAAAAGCCGAAAAGCTTCGGCAGCTGTCCGACGAGGATCGTGAGGGCGAGGCCGTTCATGTAGCCGATCTGGGTCGGCTTCGAGAGCAGGTCGGCAATGAAGCCGAGCTTTGCGACCCCGGCCAGGATCGTGATCGCTCCGACCAGCAGCGCGAGCATCGAGGCGAGTGCGACCGCCCGCTCCGGGCTGCCGCCCGACCCGAGGATGGGAAGGATGGTTGCCGCGATCATCGGCCCGAGCGAGGAGTCCGGCCCGAGGACGAGAATCCGCGAGGGGCCGAACGCCGCGTAGCCGATCAGGCAGAGAACCGAGGTGTAGAGGCCCGTGATCGCCGGCAGGCCCGCGAGCTCCGCGTAGGCCATCCCCTGCGGGACCAGCAGAGCCGTGAGGACGAGCCCGGCGGTGACATCCTCGCGCAGCCAGGAACGACGATAGGTCGCGAGCGCTCGAGCACCCGGGAGTCTCGCCCATGGCTTCATGGGTGCGTCCATGAGGTCACGGGGGCCGACGATATCCCGCGGTCGGCGCCGCTCCTCGCTCCCATGCCGCTTGCCTTACGCTGACCGCCTCCCATGCACTTTTTCGGGGCCGCGCTCGGTCGGGCCCACGAGCTGGACATCCGCGTTTACGAAGCGGTCGCGCGGACCTCAACCCCCGCGCTCGATGGCGCGATGGCGCGCCTGTCCAAGGCGGCCAACTACTCGCGCCTGTCGCTGGCGGCATCGGTACTCCTCGCGGTGGCCGGCGGCCCGGACGGGAAGCGCGCCGCGGCTCGCGGCCTCGCGTGCGTCGGGGTCACGGCCGTCGTCGTCAATGCCGTCATGAAGCCACTGAGCCGGAGGCGTCGGCCCGAGCGCGATTCGCACGACGTTCCGGCCGAACGCCACGTCGCGATGCCGATCTCACGCTCGTTCCCCTCAGGCCACTCGGCCGCGGCGTTCGCTTTCGCTCGCGGCGCAGGGCGCGCGATGCCCGCGGCTCGGCTGCCGCTGTACGCGCTTGCGGCGCTCGTCTCCTATTCGCGCCTTCATACCGGCGTGCACTATCCGTCCGACGTGATGGTGGGGGCGAGCTCGGGCCTCGTGTTCGCGAGCCACACCGACCGCGCGCTGCTCCGCCGTCTCCCCGGACTGCAAACGTCCGGCGGCGAGGCCTTCTAGCCGGACGCCCTCACTCTCCTGACTCGCCGCTCATCTGATCGAGCGCAACCGTTACGGCGAGGAGCAGGGCCTCGTCCTCCCCGCTCCGGATGTCGACGCCGTAGTCGATTTCCTTTCCGTTCGTTTGGCAGTTGGTCGGAGGGCCTGAGCGACACAGCGCGTTACCCATCTCGGGCGATTCGCCAGAGCTCGAGAACTCCGTCCCACATGCGGTCGGGGACACCGGCTGAGGGGGATGCCCCCGGGTGGGCTCGCGCCACACGTACGCGAAGGGCCCGTGGCCGGATGCGAAACCGGAGCGGCGCGTCGAATACGAGCGCCTCGCCGTCGACACCAGCGGGGACCTTGCGGTCGGCGTCAACCTCGAAGGTCGGCGCCGACCACTCGCGCGGCGCTCCCAGTGGTAACTCGCCCTGGACGCCTCCGGCTCGAGCGCCGGCAACCGTGATGCCGAGCACGCCTTCGTCCATGCGCGGCCGCGTCCCGGAGCCGACGGCGCGGCCGAGCCGGTAGCGATTGTTGGAGACCAGCACCAACGCGCCCGAGCTCTCCTTCTGCCCGCCCGGCCCGGTCCAACGCAGGGCCATCTCCTCATCGCCGCTCGGGCCGAGCACATCGGGCACGGTGTCGAGCAGGGTGCGCAGCTTGGCGTCGCGATAGCTCGATCGCTGGACGGCCTCAGCGTAGAGACCGAGGGACACGTTGTTGACGAACACTCGCCCGTTGATCTCGGCCAGGTCCACCGTGCGCTCGCCACCGTCGACGAAAGCATCCAGCGCGCCGACGACGTCGTCGCGGTCGACGCCGAGGTCGAGCGCGAAATGGTTGCGCGTTCCTGCCGGGATGCACGCATAGGGAAGCCCGTGCTCGGCCGCGGCCGCCGCGACGATCGCCTGCGAGCCGTCGCCGCCGGCCATCGCCAGACCGTCGGCGCCGCGATCCACAGCGCCCCGAACGAGCTCCGCGAGGTCCTCGCCCAGCTTCAGCTCGATCGCCTCGATCCCGCGCCTTGGGGCCTCGGTCGCAAGATCAAACCGGGTTGCCTTCCCGCCTCCCGACTTGGGGTTGTAGAAGAGGACCGCGTGCTTCGGCGGCGGCACATCGGGCAGAGCCACGTGCACGGCGACGGCCTCGCGGGCCGCGGCGAGAGAGCCCAGGAGCCCGCCGACGACGAGAATCTCCGCAAGAAGCGGTCCGCCCGTTACGAGCAACACGACGGCCCCGACCAGTGCGACCGCTGCGATGCCAAGGCCGACGACCCGCGCGAGGCCACGCCGTAGCGCGCCGTACAAGGCGGCCGCGCCCGCGACCGCCACACACGCCAAGAGGCCAAAGCCCCGAGGAAACACGGCCACGGCCACGGCCACGGCGAGCGCGACCGTGGCGACGCCGAGCACGAGCGCAGTGACCGCAAGGAGCCGACGCATCATCCGTACCTCACTTGGATTGCCGTCCAGGCCTCATCAGGCCCGACCATAAGAGGGCCGTAACCGCTGCTCATCGCCCCGATTGGGTGATTCCCAACGCGCCACGGCCGACGAGTTCACCCGATCTGTGGGTCCCTGGTAAGTCAATGCGATCGACGCGGGGGGACGACCAAACCGGGCGCGGCCATGCGAACCCGGCCCAGACCAACCACCTCGACGTCCTGTCCGGGCGCGCAGGCGCGAATATCGTGGTCCTCGCGGCGGAGGCGACGGCGTAGGGAAGCCAGGGCAGGAAGCCCGACGACCGCAGGAACGATGAGCAACACGCCCCGGTAGGCGAGCACCGCTACGGCTGCGTCGGTCGCGTTGACGCCGTAGAGAAGGAGCGCACCGAGGAGCCCCAGGTCCAAGCCCCCGATCCCGCCCGGCAGCGGAACGAGGCCACCGAGTTGGCCTATCAGGTAGGCGAGCACCAGCGCGTCCAGCGGCGGAGCGGGATTTCCGAATGCCGGAAAGCAAGCGTCGAGGACCGCGAGGTCGAAAATCAGATAGCCGAGGGAGCCTGCCCCCATCTCAGGCGAGCGCAGCAGGCCGACGGCCTCCGCAACTCCGTCGCCGATCGCGGCGAGGGCCCCGCGAACGCGCGGGCGGCCGGATCGACCGGCGCGCGACCGCGCGATGCGGCCGGCCGCGAGCGCCAGCGCGATCGCTCCGATGCCGACGAGCGCGGGGATCACTCCGAGCGCGAGTCGATCCGAGGGGCCCGGAAGAAGGCCGAGCGCAAGCGCCGCCCCGGCGACGGCAAGGAGACCGACGTTCGCAAAGCTCGTGAGGAGGAAGAACGCGACCGTCCGCCGCGCGATGCGGCCCCCGGGGACGCCGCCCCGCCGGAGAATCCAGGCCCCCAGCGCCAGGCCGCCTGCACCGCCCACCGAGAGCAGTGAGTTCGCCGCCTGCTCACTCAGTCCGATCTCGGTGCTGGTCCGCCAGCTCATCCGCTCGCAGAAGACCGCTCGGAAGACCAGGACGTACGACGCACACGAGAGGAGCTCGAAGAGTGCGGCGAGGGCTATCCATTCGGCTTGAGCGCCGCCGAATGTGTCTCTCAGCGACGCGAGGCCAGGCAGCAGCGCGAGCAGGGCGACGACTATGAGCGCCACGGCAGCGAGCGCGAACAGCGCGCGGCGAACCCGAGAGGGCGAGAATCCCTCGGGCAGCGGCTCGGCGTCGATCGGGGCGAGCTCGAGGTCTTCGACAGTCAACGCACTGTCGTGACGCTGACCGCCTCGCCGACGCCCGCGTCGTCGATCGGAACGATCTCACGACCGAACGGCCACAGGGAAACCGGGATCAGCTTGAAGTTCCCGAGGCCGAGCGGAATGCCGATGATGGTCAGGCAGAGCAGGGCGCCGGTGATCAGATGGCCCAGCGCGAGCCACCAGCCGGCGAGCACCAACCAAAGGACGTTGCCGACGACCGACGGCGCCCCGGCATCGGGTCGCTTGACGAGCGTCCGGCCGAAGGGCCACAGAGCGAAGGTGGCGAGCTTCACGGCCTGCAGGGCAAACGGGATGGTGATGATGAGGATGAACATCAGCAGGGCTGCGAGGAGGTAGGCGATCGCCATCCAGAAGCCGCAGAGGACGAGCCAGAGGATGTTCAGAATCAGGCGCAGGTCGCTGAGGCTACCCGTCGTGAGCTGCCGCGATCAGCGGTGAGTTGCTTCAGGCCATCGTCAGGACGACCTTGCCCTTCGTCCGGCCGCTCTCTACATGAGCGACGGCCTGCGGGGCCTCGTCGAACGGGTACGTCTGGTCGACGATGGGACGGATGCCTCCTGAATCGATGAGCTTGGAGATCTCGTCGAGCTGGGCACCACTGGCGCGCATGAAGAGGAACGAGTACTGAACGCCCTCGCGGCGCGCCACTCGGCGCGTCAGCGGCCGGGCCGCTGCCGCCATCGCGGCGGTGGCGATCGCCGCTTGCGTGCTCGCGCTCGGGAGCCGAATGGAGCGGTCAGAGCGCTGTGTTTACCGCTTGATCAACCCGGATTCGAGGCGACAGCGGCCCGAAATGGTTTTCAAGACTTCAGGGCACATATCGCCACGGTCGCCGTTTGCTTCAGGGGTGGCGAGGTCCACACCTAGGGCCCCTGGTGGGAGCGGCCTGCGCGGGCGAGGATGCCCGTGCAGTTCGAAACCACCTACCAAGGAGAACATAAAATGAACATCACCAAGACCCGCCGCGCCCTCGTCGCCCTTCTCGCCGCTCTCAGCGTCGCCGGGGCCGCCACGAGCGTCGCGTCGGCCAACAGCCCCTCCCACGACAAGCTGACGATCCACTACTCGGGCGACGGCTTCTACGGGAAGATCAAGTCGGGCAAGGCCAGCTGCCTTGCGAACCGCACCGTGACGGTCCACAAGTCAAGCGGCAAGGTCCTCTACTCCGACACGACCGAGAGCGACGGAAGCTGGGACACCGGCAACTCCGGCCAGGTCCGCGGCAAGTTCTACGCCACGGTCAACGCCAAGGGCGCCTGCCTGCCCCTCGTCTCGAAGACGATCCAGGCGTAATCACCGAGAGCGCTTGGAGAACGGGCCGGGCACGCCACAGGCGTGCCCGGCCCGTTTTCGTTCGTGCACTGGCAGGTTCTCCGAAGTTGGAAATCAGGCCCTAGCCGGACGTGGGGAAGCGAGCCGGCGGGATGCTCTGCGCAAAGCGGAAGACCTCGAGGGGGTCGTACTTGGCCTTCACCCTGCGCAGCCGCTCGTAATTTCCGCCGTAGTAGGCGGTCGCCCAGTCCCCCATCCCTGCATTCGGCACGTTGACGTAAGCGCCACTGACGTGCCGGCGTAGTGCTTGGCCGAACTCGGCGACCCAGGCCTGAGAAGACGCGGTCAACGCGTCACCGTTCCAGCCGGCACCCGGCTCCGCGTAGAAGAGGGCGTCCCGATGAGGAAATGCCGAGCCACCGGATGGTCCGTGCCGCACGGCGCCGCCGAAAGCCGAGCAGAAGAAATTGCTAGGCGGCGATGGCGCGCGCTGCATATAGCTCTGAACCACGTCGATTGCCTCGGCGGAAAACGGGCTCGAGACGAATTGCGAGAAGAACTTCCAGTTCCCATACTGACGAGGCCCCGAGTTGAGCGCCGCGTATAGGGCGGGCCAGCTCTTCGACTCAACGTTCACCGTCGGACTCCCGATCGACGTCAGCGGCGCTAGCAGCCGTTGCGCTTCAGCAGTGGTGCCCGACTTGAGCACGGCGAAGAGCTGGAACGACGCTGGGTCGACCTCGAGCACGCTCGTGAGCCGTCGGTCGGCCCGAGGCGCTCTTCGCTGCCAGGCCTCGATGACAGACGCGAAGCTCGAGAAGTCCGGCCACTTCGCTGTGACGAAGGCAACTTCGGAGATCGGGTGAAGCCGGTAGGTCAGCGAGGTGACGATGCCGAAGTTCCCGCCCCCTCCGCCCCTGCAGGCCCAGAGCAGGTCCCGATGATGTCTGTCGTCAGCGTTGATCAGCCTGGCGCCGCGACGCCCCTCGGGAACCGCGATCCGGACTGCCAGCAGGTTGTCGCACGCCAAGCCGAAGGCGCGCGTCAGAAAGCCGAAGCCGCCCCCGAGCGTTGCGCCAACCACTCCGACCCCCGCCTCAGAGCCGACCGGAAGCGCGAGGCCCTCGGCGCCAAGCGCAGCGACACTCTCACCCTGCGTGACGCCGGCGGCGATCGTCGCGGTGCGCGAGTTGGCGTCGATTCGTATCCGCTTCATTTCGCTGACGTCGATGACGAGGCCGCCGTCGATGTTCGACCAGCCCTCGAGGCTGTGACGACCGCTTCGTGCCCGAATGGCAACGTCGTGCCGTCGCGCCCAGGCGATGGCGTTGACGACGTCTCTGGCCGTCTGGCAGAAGACGATCGCGAGCGGGTAATGATTGAAGAGGCGATCCCAATCGATCCGCGCCCCGTCGTAGCTTGGGTCCCCCGGACGGATGACCCGTCCCGTCAGTCTCGGGGCGCCTTGAACTCCGGGCGGATCGGCCGCAGCGTCGACTGTGCCGAGGAGGTCGACGGCGGGGAAGAGCGCCGCGCCGGCGCTCGCCGCGGCGGCGAGCTTTATCAGCTGTCTTCGCGAGACCTCGTCCATGACGTCGACTGTCCCACACCTGGTGCAACAAGCTGGACTACGGACGGCGGACGCAGATCCGGACGCTGCTCGCGAAGGGCAAGTCCCTCGACGAGATCGCCGAGAACCTGAACCGCAAGGATGTCCGCCCGGGCCACGGCACGAACCGATGGACGGCCGCCATGGTGCGCAAGGCCTACGTGTCCTAGTCCGGGTTCGGCGCTGGTTCCGCTTTGCGCGACGAGGAAGCAGCCATGTGCTGTCGGCACGCGCGTGTCAATAGTCACCGGGGGAGGCTGCGCAGACTCCTCCTGGTCGTCCCGCGCGGACGACTTGCAGCAGCTCCCTGGACCCCGCTTTCACGCGATGCGACAGCGAGCCGAGACGATTCGCATGACTTCTCCTCATCGCGCGGCGAGATCTGGCGGGCGCCTCCGCCCGGTCTCGGTGGATCAGTTTTCAACCGGCCTTGACGCGGGTAGTTCGAAGGTGAGCTGCCAGGAGGTCACACATGACGGCTGCGTCCGCGGGCCCGGCATATAGCGCCCCGAGCTGGTTCGACCGCAAGGTCTTCAATCCGCTGATCGCGGGGCTGACGAGATTGGGGCTGAGCTTCGCGGGCTCGCGCATCCTCGAGGTGCAAGGGCGGAAGAGCGGAGAGCCTCGGCGAAATCCCGTCAACCCGCTCACGCTCGACGGCCGGCGATATCTGGTCGCGCCGCGCGGCCACACCCAGTGGGTGCGAAACCTTCGCGCCGCCGGTCAGGGCGATCTCCTGCTCGGGCGCCGGCGCGAGCGCTTCTCCGCCTCCGAGGTGGACGACGCGGAGAAGGCGGAGATCCTTCGCGCTTACCTTCGCCGCTGGAAGTGGGAGGTGGGTCAGTTCTTCGATGGGGTCGGACCGGACGCTCCGCCGGCGGACCTCGCACGGATCGCGCCGGACCACCCCGTGTTCGTGATCGACTCCTCGAAGTAGCGCGCGTGCGGCCTGTGAGCGCTCTCAACCTTTCCTTGCGGGTGCTGATGGAGCTCGGCATCGTCGCCGGCTTCGCCTACTGGGGGGTTCACACCGCAGATAGTGCCGCCGGGAAGGTGCTGCTGGGCATCGCCGCGCCCGTCGTCGGCTTCGGCGTCTGGGGAGCGCTCGACTTCCGCGGCGCGGGCAGACACGCCGAGCTGCTTCGCCTTGTCGAGGAGCTTGCGATCTCTGCCCTGGCGGCCCTGGCGCTCGCCACTTCCGGCGAGGCAGCGCTCGGCGCCGCCCTGGCCGCAGTCTCGGTCGCCCATCACGCCCTCGTGTACGCGATTGGCGAGCGGCTTCTGAAGGCGCCGGCCGACACAGCGCGGGGCGCAGTTACGTCTTGAGCACCGGCGCCGTGGTCTGCCTTGCCGAGCCGCATCGCGTTCCGCCTGTGGCAGCGCCGACTCGCCACAACGCGTAGCGTTCCTGGAGTGCCGCTGATCGACCACGTCGACCTTGTGGTCTCGTCGATCGCTCGCAGCCTCCCGTTCTATCGTGGCCTCCTTGCGCCGTTGGGCTGGGTGGCCCACTTCGAGGAGGAGGGCGAAGGGGGCGAGACGATCCACTACCTCTGGGGGCCAGACTGGCAGGGCGTGCTCGGGCTTCGCCAGCGACCCTCAGGCTCCGATGAGATGTACGACCGCTACAGGCTCGGTCTCCATCACATCGCATTCGAGGCCTCATCCCGGCGCGCCGTGGACCGAGCCGCTTGGTGGGCGCACGAGCAAGGGGCTCAGTTCGACGGGGAACCCGGTGAGCGGCATTACACGCCGGGCTACTACGCCGTGTTCTTCTTCGATCCCGACGGGATGAAGCTCGAGGTAGTCAACCGGCCTCGACCACTGTCGCTGTCCTTTGCCCGCGGATTGGTCAGGGGATCAGGCTCGATCGCGGCTCAGTTGCGCCGACGCAGGCGCTGAGCGACTGCCCCGTAAGAGGTGAGCGGCCTACCGCTGGGGTTGGGGCTACAGGTAAAACGACGGCGAGCAGGTCGCCTCTCGGGGGAGGAACAGGGCGCTGCTCTTGATCCGCGTCTCGAATGGGCCTCGTCTTCGGGCTCCACGCGCAGCGTCACCCGGAAACGAGGGTCATCTTGGTCGCATCGCCTGACGGGATCGGCGTTCCCGGCGCCGAGGCTCCATCCCCTTCGCACCGTCGCCGCGCCTGCCTTGCGCGAGGACGGGCAGGACGCGCAATTCCTGCACCCGCCAGACTGGAGCAACCGCACGCCGCTGGGTGCTGAACAGGCGCGTCGAGTCTATGACCGAATTGGACGCGTACAGGACACATAGCGCTTCTACGAGGATGTGGCGACGTCCAGGCTGGCGGAACTTGGCGAGCTCACGGAGGGTCAGTCGGTGTTCGAGCTGGGCTGCGGGACCGGGCGTTTCGCGGCCTCGCTCCTACGCGACCGACTCAAGGAGGACGCTCGGTACCTCGGCGTCGACGTCACCCCAAAGATGGTGGCGCTAGCGAATCAGCGAGTCGGTCGGTGAGCCCACGGGCAGAGGTCGCCCTGGTCGAACCGCCCGCGCTCGAGCTGCCGGGCGACGACAACGGCTTTGAGCGTTTCGTGGCCACCTATGTCTTAAGTTCTGTACAGCGTAAACATACGGTGTATACTATTGCCCGCATTGCCCCGTCAGGCCCGCATATCGCGCACCGCCGTGTTGGATGGCACGCTCGCGCTCGCCGAGGAGCGAGGCCTCTCTGCGGTGAGCATGCGCGCTGTCGCCGGCCGGTTGGGGGTCACCCCGATGGCGCTCTACCACCACGTCCGCGACAAGGAGGACTTGCTCGATGGCCTCGTTGAGCGGCTGCTCGCGGAGCTTCCGATGCCCGATGCCAGCCTCCCGTGGGACGAGAGTCTGCACGCTCTCGCCACGAGCATGCGTGAGACCGCCGCGCGTCACCCCGGTGCGGTCCTGTTGCTTCTCAGGCGGCCGGTCGCCACCTCCGCAGCGCTGCGAGTGCGCGAGGTGGTCTACACGGCGCTTCGGGACGCCGCGGTTCCGGAAGAGCTCGTTCCCAGGGTCGAGCGGCTGCTCAGCACGTTCGTGATCGGCTTCGCGGCCTCCGAGAGCGGCGGACGATTCGCCCCGCACGACCAATCGGTGCGCGACGCTGACTTCGAATGCGCCTGGCGACAGGTCGTGATCGCCATCACCGGCTTCTCTGGCGAGGTCGCAGCGCTGGAGGCCGAGCGGTGACTTCGGCGGGCGGCCGCCCGCCGCGCCTCCCCTACCTCGACAACCTCAAGGTCGCTCTCGTCGCCGGCGTCATCGCCGTCCACATCGCCATCACCTACGGCATGCACGGCTCCTGGTACCTGCAGTCGTACGATCGGGTCGCGGCTCCGCTGCGCGACCTGCTGACCGCCGTCGGCGGTGTCGGCTGGCTCTTCGGCCTGGGTCTCTTCTTCCTCGTCTCGGGATCGCTGAGCGCGCCCGCGCTCGAGCGCAAGGGGCCCGCTCGATTCATGCGCGACAGGCTCGTTCGCCTCGGGCTGCCGCTCCTCGCCTACACCCTCCTCGTCGGCCCGGCGCTCGAGTACGTGAGCGTCCGAAGCGACGGCGGCAACCCGGCGTTCTGGCCGTTCGTCTCGCACGCGGCCTGGGGCTCGACCCGGGGCCGACGTGGTTCCTCGAGGCGCTGCTGGTGTTCTCGGGCGCCGGTGCCCTGTGGCGGGCGCTGCGGCCGAGCTCGGCCCGGCGCGCCACCGCGGACGGCCGGCCCGGGCTCCGCGGCGGCGCCGTCGCCACCGTCACCGCGGCGATCGCGATCGCCTCGTTCGCGGCCCGTTTTGCATTTCCGCTCGGAAGTGAGCAGTTCCATCTTCAGCTGTCGGTCTTCCCCCAGTACGCGATCCTGTTCGGATTCGGCGCCGTCGCCGGCCGGCGCGGCTGGCTCGAAGGCATCTCGCTGCAACTCGCCCGCCGTTGCGGACTCGCGGGCCTGGCGGCCGTAGTGATGCTGCCGCTCGTCCTCGCCGCGGGCGGGTTCTTCGCCGGCGGCAAGCACGCGTTCGCGGGCGGCTGGCACTGGCAGGCGCTCGCCGCCGCCGTCGCCGAGGGAGCCCTCGCCGTCTCCGCTTGTCTATGGCTGGTCACGCTCTTTCGTCGGCGATTCGATCGCCACAGCGCGCTCATGCGGCGCCTCGGCGGCGCTGCATACGGGGCCTTCCTCGTTCACCCGCCGATGATCGTCGGCCTCGCACTCGCCGTCCACCCGCTCGCCATCGCGGCGGGGCTGAAGCTCGTCATCGTTCTCATCGTCGGGATCCCGTCCTCGTTCGGCCTCGCCGGCCTCCTGACGCGGCTTCGGCCGGTGGCGCGCCTGATCGGGGCCGCTCCGGCGCCAGAGCTGCCTCCGAGACCTCCGTCAAACGAGGATCGCGTTGCACCCGCGATCGGATGACGATGCCGTCGTAGGTTCACGTGATAGCAACGGCTCCTCGTTCGCGCGATCACGAGCAGCCTCGCCGAATGCATATCCCGCCGGAGCAGGCAACTATTCGGCGGTCTTCAGCCTGCGCCAGCCACCGGCGCAGTTGTTGGCAATGATCTGCCTGAGCATGGTGGTCAGGGCCGGCCGGTTGATCGCATCTCCTTCTCGGAACGAGATAGGGCTGTATGCGTCGCTTGATCGTCTCGATGACCTCGACATCGGCAGCGTGGATCAAGTCGCGAAGCTGCTGGCAGATCTCCTGCTGCCAGCACGGCAGCCGCCTGACGTAGTCGTCGACGCGCGGATCACGGTCGTAGCTTTGGTTTGGCGCGGTCATCAAGAGTCTCGTATCGACTACCAGATAGGACCATCCTCAGCGGCGAAACTCATCGTCGTGTCGCCCAGCCGAGTGTCGCCGGCACGCCTTCGCCGCCGCTTCCCCTCTGCGCGAAAAGCGAGCGTGACGTTCGCCACCAGCGGACGCCCGCATCGGAGGCCTGATCAACGGCTCTGCGCGATAGTCGGCGCAGACCCAGACTCGATATTCGGCTCTGGGCCTTAGCTCTGCGCGATGATCGCGCGATGGTCCTTTAACTCACGGACCTTGAGGAGGCCGGGTCGGTGCCAGCCGACCAAGCTCGAAAGACGCGCCCCGGGCACTCCGTTTTCCGCTTGATCAAGCCAAATCCGGGACTTGAGCGGAGGGGGAGGGATTCGAACCCTCGTCGGACCGAAATGGCCCGAAACGGTTTTCGAGATGGCTGATGCTCACACACGCCGGGACGACTTTGCAGCGGTTTCTGTCGGAAGTCAACCTTGCGCGATGGTCCCGCGAGCACCCGAGACCGCGGCGACATTTCGTGTCGGAAATGTCGGTGTTTCAGGCTCTGCGTGTCAGCTCCGGGGTCTCGGGGGCCGTCGCCAGGAAGGCGTCGAGCTGCCCCCGGCCTTCTCCCATCGCCATGTCAAGTACACGGACAAGCATCGCGTGGCTGGGCAGATCGGGACCCCACTGCTACCCGCTACCGCTCCGCGCGACGAGGAGCACCGGGATCACGGTGGGGCGAAACCAGTCCCGCCGGGCCGCTCAGCGCCTCGGGGCATGGAGTCGGGAACGGTCGAGTAGCGTCGGGTCCCCCGCCGAATGGACGCCAGGATGAAGAGATCGCTCGTAGAAGACACCACGCGATGCACACGATGAGGGTCTGCATCGTCGGGGCCTCTGGGAAGCTCGGCCAGTACATGGTGCAGCACGCGCTGGACCGTGGCTACGAGGTAGTCGGTGTCTGCAGGGAGCAAAGCGTCGACAAGCTCGACGCATTCAAGGATCGCATCACCGTTGTTCCGGGAGCGACGGACGACCCCGATGTCATCAAGCAAGCGGTGGCGGGGTGCGACGGGGTGCTCGTCGTGCTTGTGCCGCGGGGAGTCCACGACTACTCCTCGGGAACGGCCCGGGCGGTGCTCGACCATGCGCAACCGGGGGCGCGGCTGGTGTTCTCGTCCGGGTGGCACATCACACGCGACGGTCAGGACCGGTACTCGTGGAAGCTCCGCCTGCAAGTGAAAATCTTCACTCCGCTTGCACGACTCGTTCGCTTCGCGGACCTCGACGACCAGGTGGAGGCGTGCCGGCGGGTGTTTGCAAGCGACACGCGGTGGACGGTCGTGCGCGGGAGCGACCTCGAAGAGGGCGAAAGCCAGGGCCTCCCCGTGTGGAGCCGCCACGTGGGCGACCCGATCCTCCAGAGCAACCTCACGCGCCGCGTAGATTTCGCGCTGTTCATGGTGGACGCCCTCGAGAACGACGATCTCGTCCGCGAGGCCCCAGCGATCGTCGGCTGCCAGACACCCTCGGCACTCGCGCACGCTGCCTGATCCGACGGCGAGGTTCGTGCAACGGTTGGCGGTCCCTTCGTCTGCCGTTTCGGACGACCGGCGTAGCTGAGCTAGGTGACGCCTCGGAGCCACTGCTCCTCTGCGCGAGAAGCGAGAGTCCGCGCGCGATAGTTGGGCAGCCCCGGCGGCCCGAAAACCCGCTTCACGATTGTTGATCTGCGCGATGGTTGCGCGATAGTCCTTTCACGCACGGGACGCGATACGGCCCGCTTGGCACCAGCCGACCAAGTTCAAAGACGCGTCGCGCGCCGCCCCGCTTATCGCTTGATCAAGCCGAATTCAGGGCTCTAGCGGAGGGGGAGGGATTCGAACCCTCGTCGGACCGAAATGGCCCGAAACGGTTTTCGAGACCGCCGCATTCAACCACTCTGCCACCCCTCCGAGATGGCGAGGAGGGGAAGGCTAGCGCCGCCCAGCCGATACGGTCAGCGCTTGCGAACGCGCTGAAACGACGAAGGAGATCCCTTGAGCTACGAGACCGTCATCTGGGAGCAGGACGGGGCCGTCGGCCGCCTGACCCTGAACCGGCCCGAGACGCTGAACGCGTGGACCGCGCAGTTCGGCGCGGAGATGAAGCAGGTCATCGAGGGCGACGCGTCCGACGAGTCCGTGCGCGCGGTGCTCATCACCGGCGCCGGGCGCGGGTTCTCGTCGGGGGCCGACCTGAAGGCGGGATTCGAGCCGGCCGACGACGGATTCCCCGACATCAAGAAGGAGCTCCACGACCTCTACCACCCGGTGATCGCCGGGGTGCGGCGGCTGCCCAAGCCGGTGGTCGCGGCCGTCAACGGCCCGTCCGTTGGCATCGGCTGCTCGCTGGCGCTCTCGTGCGACCTGATCATGGCCTCCGAGTCCGCCTACTTCGGCCTCGCCTTCGTGAACATCGGCCTCATGCCCGACGGTGGCTCGACCGCCTTCGTCCCCCCCGCCGTCGGCCGCGCGCGAGCGTTCCAGATGGCGCTCCTGGGCGAGCGCGTCTCCTCCGAGCAGGCGCTCGACTGGGGCCTCGTCAACTGGGTGCACCCGGACGACAAGCTCATGGACGAAGCGAACGCCTTGGTCCAGATGCTGGCGGCGGGGCCGACCCGCTCCTATGCGAGCTCGAAGCGCGCGCTCAACCAGTTCATCTACGGCGACCTCGACGGGCAGCTCGACCTCGAGGCCGAGCTGCAACACGCCCTCGGCCGAAGCAAGGACTTCATCGAGGGGGCCGCGGCGTTCGTAGAGAAGCGCGAGCCGGCCTTCAGCGGAGGCTGAAGGCCGGCCACGCGCGGTTTCAGCCGGTCAGCTGCGGCTGCCGCTTCGGCTGCGGCTCGTCGTCCGGCGCCCGCCGGAGCGGGAGCCGTTTGAGGATCCCCGGCTTCGCTTCGATCCGCGGGATGTCGACGAGCGGCTCTGCGTCGTCGAGCGACGCCGGCCCGTGGAGCGGCGACGACGCGACGTCGGCCGCTCGCTGGCTGGCACCTCCGCCCTGGCTACCGCTTTCGCGAGCTGCGGGATCTGGCGCTCGAGGAAGCGCGCCATCTTCTCCTCCTCGCGCCGGATCTGGCGGGCAAGCTTCGCCGTGTCGCGATCGCCGACCGCGGTCGCGAACTCCTCGATCGCCGTGTAGGTGGCGATCTCCTCGGCCTCCTCGGAGTACTCCGTCTTGGCGTTCTTCAGGAGCTTCTCCTCGGCACTGCTTCCGCGCAGCGTGTGGACGGGGCCCTTGAGCGCAGCGGTCGCCTTGCCGACGACGGCCTGGACCGGCTGCGGCGCGCCGCCGAGCTTCTTGATCCGCTGCTCGACCTTGCGCGCGTGCTGCTTGGTCTCGCGCAGGTGCTCCTGCAGACGCTTCTTGTAGGGGGCACGATCGGTCATCCCGATGTGCGCTTCGAGCGCTGTCTCGAGCTCCCGCTCCTTGCCGTAGGCCTCGTTCAGGTACTGGATGAGCTTCTTCTCGCTCTGCTTTTGGTCAGACATCTGGTACCTCCGTCTATGGGTGAACGGAGCCCCTACCCGGCGCACATCGAGGGAAACAGAAAGGCGCGCGTGACTGACGTCACTAATGGCACCGCGACGTCGGCGCGCGCTACTTCGCGATTGCGTAGCGCAGGATCTCGACGACCTGCTCGGGGCGCTCGGCCACCGCCATCGCGGCTCCGTCGACCTCCTTCAGCGCGTGCTCGAGGTCGGGATCGTGGAGGGTGATGATGGGCTTGCCGAGAGCGGCGGCGTAGCCGGCGTCGAAGGCCGCGTTCCACTGGCGGTACTTGTCGCCGAAGCGGACCACGACCACGTCGGCGCTCCGGAGCAGGGTCTGGGTGCGGACCGCGTTGATGCCGGCGCCCTTGTGGTCGCGCCAGAACTTGCTCTCCTCCTCACCGAGGATGTCGGCACCAACGTCGTCTGAGGCCGAGTGGTCGGTGACAGGGGCAAGAAGCTCGACGGGCAACCCGGCCTCGCGGACTCCGTCCGCGATTCGCTCGCGCCAATCCGAGTGGATCTCGCCCGAGAGGTAGACGCGCCATGTTCCGTCGCTCGCCATTCGATCGGGAAGTTTAGGATCGCGGCCACGATGAGCGACCCGACCAAGTATCTGCTGCCCGAGTCCGGCATCCCCGGCCAGTGGGTGAACCTGGCCGCCGACCTGCCGCCCGGCGCCCCTCCGCTTCATCCTGCGACCAAGGAGCCGGTCGGGCCCGACGACCTCGCGCCGCTCTTCCCGATGGACCTGATCCTCCAGGAGGTCTCGACCGACGCGGAGATCCCCATCCCCGACGAGGTCCGCGAGATCTACAAGCTGTGGCGGCCCACTCCCCTCCTCCGTGCCCGCCGCCTCGAGCGCGAGCTCGACACCCCCGCCCATATCTACTACAAGTACGAGGGCGTCTCGCCTGCGGGCTCGCACAAGCCGAACACGGCCGTCGCGCAGGCCTACTACAACAGGAAGGCGGGGATTCGGAAGCTCTCGACCGAAACGGGCGCCGGTCAATGGGGCTCGGCGCTCGCTCTCGCCTGCCAGCTCTTCGGGCTCGAGTGCGAGGTGTTCATGGTCGGCGTCTCCTACGACCAGAAGCCCTACCGGCGCGCGATGATCGAGACCTGGGGCGCGACCGTGCACCGCAGCCCCTCCGACCTCACCGATGCCGGGCGCTCACAGGCCGAGCACGCCTCCGGCAGCCTCGGGATCGCGATCTCGGAGGCGGTGGAGGTGGCGGCCGGCAGCGATGACACCAACTACTCGCTTGGGTCGGTGCTGAACCACGTGTGCCTGCACCAGACCGTGATCGGGCAGGAGTCGCTCGACCAGATGGAGATGGCGGGCGAGTATCCCGACGTCGTCGTGGGGTGCGTCGGCGGCGGCTCGAACTTCGCCGGCCTCGCCTACCCGATGGTTCGCCGGCGACTTCGCGACGGGCTCGAGACGCGATTCGTCGCGGCCGAGCCGGCCGCGTGCCCCACCCTCACCCGCGGCGCGTACCGTTACGACTTCGGCGACACCGTGGGCATGACGCCGCTGATGCCGATGTACACGCTCGGCCACGACTTCGTTCCCCCGCCGGTCCACGCCGGCGGGCTCCGCTACCACGGTGACGCACCGAGCCTCTGCGCGCTCGTGAAGGAGGGGATCGTTGAGGCGAAGGCGGTGCCGCAGACGTCAGCGTTCGAGGCCGCCGTGCGATTCGCTCGCACGGAGGGGATCATTCCGGGGCCCGAGCCCGCGCACGCGATCCGCGCCGTATTCGACGAGGCCGAGGCGGCCAAGGAAGCCGGCGAGGAGCGGGTGATATTGCTCGGCCTTTCCGGCCATGGCCACTTCGACATGTCGGCCTACGACGCCTACCACGCCGGCAAGCTCGAGGACCTCGAGTTCTCGGAGGCTGACATGGAGGCCGCCCTCGAACGGCTGCCCGAGGCGCCGGCGCTCGCCTAACGCCGCCGCTATCGTCAGCGCCGCCCGGAGAGGTGACCGAGCGGCTTAAGGTGCGCGACTGGAAATCGCGTGGGCGGTTCATCCCGCCTCGTGGGTTCGAATCCCACCCTCTCCGCTCTCGCTCAGGCAGAAGCCCGGATAATCCTGCCTCATGAAGCCGGTCACGGTGACGGTGACGGTCCCGGAGCAGCGCGAGCGGGTCTACGCCTTTCTTGACGTCCTCGCCAACCACGAATCGTTCAACGACCACCTGCTGGTGGACTGGCACCTCTCGGGACCTCCGGCGGGCGTTGGGGCAAAGGCCCAGGTCAAGACGGCAGCCCCGGTATCCAACGAGCAGCTGAAGGTGACCGTCGTGGAGGTGGAGCCGCCCACGCGCATCGTGGAGGAGACCATTGGCGCCGGCGGCCGGCGGCGCACGCGCGGGTCCTATCTGCTCGAGGATCTCGGTAGCCAGGGGACGCGGATCTCGTTCGAGCAGTCATGGCTCGAGGTGCCGCGCGGCGAGCGTCTGCTCGGGCCGCTCACGCGCGCCTTTGTCAGGCGCTCGAACGCCAAGGCCATGCGTCGCCTGGCGAAGGAGCTCGAGAAGCAGGGCGCGGGTCAGCCGGTCAGCGACTCGAAGTAGCGCGCAACCGGCTCCGGGTCCGCGCCGTCGTGGCGAAGGCCGACGTAGCGGTCGGGTCTGATCGCCAAGACGGTCACGCCGTCGACGCCCAGCTGCTCGGCACACTCCAGGTGGATGCGGCCGACAGCGCTGTGGCCAGGTTGGGTGCTGAAGCCGAGAAAGTGCTCGGCGACGGGCGAGTCGCCGTGGGAGGCTTCGAGGCGGCCGACCAGCTCGGCCACCGCCGTCGGGTCCGCCGACGGGCCTCCCAGAACCATCAATGTGTGGCCCGCGCGGTGCCCGAAGGTGTGCAATGACGCCTCGCCCTCGGTCGGATGGTCGGCGGGCGCAGTGTCCGGGAGGAGGCGCCCCGAGGGGAGGCGGCCTGCCGGCGGACCGCTCACGATCGGCGATTCCGCGTAGGAGCGGTCGAGCTCGGCGTGCCCGACCGCCTCGTGGTGCGCGGTCCCGACGTCGCCGTACACGCTCCGGATGCCGGCGTCACGCTCCGCGCGGGCCGCCGCCCCGGTCATCGCCTGGGCCGCCTCGGCGTCGGCGCCGGATGAGGCGACGCGCTCGGCGACCGGCCGGCGCTCGACCTCGTAGCTCGCCAGGAGGCCCTCGCTCGCCTCGCCGCGGCAAACGAGGGCGAGCTTCCAGCCGAGGTTGAAGGCGTCCTGGAGCCCGGTGTTCATCCCGTGCCCCTCGGCCGGCGAGCAGACGTGTGCCGCGTCGCCCGCCAGAAGCACGCGGCCCGAGCGGAAGGCTGACGCGACGCGCGTGTGGCACCGGAAGCGGGCCGGATTCTCGACGTCGACGAACTCCCCATCGGGGAGGTAAGGCCTCAGCACCTCCGTCGCCTCGGCGACCAGATCAGCCTCGTTCGAGCTCGGGCGCATATAGGCGCGCCAGCGCCGATTCGGCATCGGCATCAGGATCAGCGGTGGGTCGTCGAGGAAGACCGCGCCGACGTCGTATTCCCGGTCCCAGCCCGCGACGGCGGCGTCGAACACGGCCCAGAGGTCCTCGATGTCCGTGCCGGGAAATTCGATGCCGGCCTCGTCGCGGATGGCGCTGTGAAAGCCGTCGCAGCCGACGAGCCACTCGGCCTCAACGTCGAAGATCGCGCCAATGCGCTCCAGCGTGGCCTTCACGCCTTCGGGGCTCTGGGTGAAGTCGGCGAGCTTGGTGCCGCGCATCACCCGGCCGCCGAGCGACTCGAGGTACTCGGCCAGGTGCCGCTCGGTCGTCTCCTCGGAGAGCTGGAGGTCGAACTTGTATGGGCTTTCCAGGAGGGCGAGGTCGAGCTCGCCGAGGACGTCGCCGCCGGAGTGGAACCGCGCCTTGGTCATGCGCCCGCTCTCGGCGAGAAACCGATCGGCGAGGCCGAGTGCCTCGAAGATCTCGATCGAGCGTGGGTGGATCACCGTCGCCCGGTCCCAGCCGCGCGGGGAGTCGAGCTCGTCGATCAGCATGAAGTCGACACCGCGGCGGGCGAGCTCCACCGCGAGCAGCAGGCCCGTCGGCCCGGCACCGCTGATCAGCACCTGGGTCCTCTGTTCGTCGGCGTGCGCATCCATCGCGCGCCAACTGTACGAGCCCTCAGGCTCGGGGCTTCGGCGTAAAGCCTGCGAGCACCTAGGCGACTGGGCCGAGCGCGGGCTCCGACTCGGCGAAGGCGTTCTCCCGCAGGCACTTCTCGTCGGCCTCGGCCATCCCGTTCCTCGCCGCCAGCTTGGCCGCGATCTGCCGGCGGAAGCGCGCGTATTCCTCCGCTGGCGGCAGCACGTCGTAGCGCTCTCGCGCCGCGGCTGGCGTAAGCGTTTCGGGTGTGCGCGGCGGGAGGCCGAAGAGCGCCGGCGCGGCGACGGGCACGGTCGACGGCGAGAGGAGGGCGAGCGCGGCGACCTGGAAGCGGGCGCTGAGGCGCGCGATACGGAAATTCAGTCGCATCAGGGGCGTGATGAGCGCGTCCATGAGCCGGCTCTGCCGCAGCCCAGCCATCTTCCGCATCCATCGGGGCATCGTCGCGATCGTCGCGTAACGCATTGCCTTGTTGACAACGAACGCCGCCGGGCGGAGTACGAGCGGCACCGGCGGCAGCATGACCCTGGCATTCAGCAGGTGGTCCATCATCGACTGTGCGGCCTCGGAGCCGGCGAGCTTCGGGCGCATTTCCTCGAAGTACTCGCGGATGCCCTCGCGCGAGCGGGGGACGTCGGCCGGGTCGCAGGTCTGAAGCTCCGCGGCGACCGCGCACTCCTCCCAGTAGCGGTTCTCCTCCTCCGCGGAGAGCCGGCCCGGGCCGTATCGCTCGTAGGCGTAGAGGATCGAGTGCCACGCCGTGAGGTGGATCCAGAGCTGCGAGTGGGGGTCGTTGGCGTCGTAGGGGTTGCCGCTAAGAGGCTCGGTGCCGACGGCCTTCGCGTGGACCTTCACCAGGACCTCGGAGGCCTTGATCGCCGAGCGCGAGTCGCCGAGCGAGATGAGCGCGAAGTAGCGGAGGGTGCGGTCGTAGCGGGTGCGGGGGCGGTAGCGGACGGCCTCGGTCTGATCGACGGCGGCGATCAGGGCGGGGTCCAGCTCCTCGACGACAACCGAGCGCTGGAAGCCGATCGTGAGCGAGGTGGGATAGGTCCACACCTTCCAAGTGACGGAGCCGGGGCCGAAGAAGCCGTAGTCGGCGTGGGGCTCGAAGTCGTCGCGCCTTGGGAATCTCATCGCCATGCTCGGCGAATACTACACATCTGTAGTATTTTGCCATGCCGATGGCCACCGCCACGAAGCCGGCCACCCGTCGCCGCCCCTACACCCCGCGCATGCCCCCCGACGCACGCCGCGACCAGCTGCTCGACGCCGCCCTTCGCGTGATCGCCCGCGGCGGGTACTCCGGCGTCTCGATCGACGCCATCGCGCGCGAGGCCGACGTCACGCGGCCCGTCGTCTACGGCGTCTTCGACGGGCTCGAGCCGCTGCTCTACGCCCTGCTCGACCGCCAGGAGAAGCGCGCGCTCGAGTCCCTGATGGGCGTCGTCCCGGCGGACGTCGATGCGCAGCGACGGGATGCGGGGCCCGTCAAGATGGTCCGCCGCCTCATCGACATGGTCCGCAGCGACCCGCTCGCCTGGCGGCCGATCCTCGCGCCGCCCGAGGGCACGCCGCGAGCCGTGCGGGAGCGAATCACGCGAGACCGCGAGGTCGTGCGGGCGCGGTTCGAGCGGCTACTCGAGGGCGCGCTCGCGGGCCGGAACGATGATCTCGACCTCGAGGTGGTCTCGCACGCGTTGATCGGCGTGGCGGAGTACTTCGGGCGGATGCTGATCGAGGAGCCCGACCGATACTCGACCGAGCGGCTCACCTCGACAGTAGAGTCAGTCGTCGCGCTCGCCCTGCCATGAGCACGACCAACGGAAAGTCGCCCGAGTCCGAGCACTTCGACGTGCTGATCGTCGGCGCCGGTCTGTCGGGAATCGGGGCCGGCTTCCACCTGCAGGAGACCTGTCCCGGGAAGACCTACGCGATCCTCGAGGCGCGCGACGCCATCGGCGGCACCTGGGATCTCTTCCGCTATCCGGGGATCCGCTCCGACTCCGACATGTACACGCTCGGATACGCCTTCCGGCCCTGGCCGAGCGCGAAGGCGATCGCCGATGGGCCGGCCATCCTCAACTACGTCCGCGAGACGGCGGCCGAGAACGGCATCGACCGCCACATCCGCTTCAACCACCGGGCCGTTCGCGCCAACTGGTCGAGCGCCGAGCAGCGGTGGACGGTGGAGGTGGAGCGCACCGACACCGGCGAGACCGCTTCCCTCACGTGCGGCTTCCTCTTCATGTGCAGCGGCTACTACCGCTACGACGAGCCCTACACCCCGGAGTTCGAGGGCACGGATCGTTTCCGGGGGCGCATCGTCCATCCGCAGTTCTGGACCGACGACATCGACTACGAGGGAAAGCGGGTGGTCGTGATCGGCAGCGGCGCGACCGCCGTGACGCTGGTGCCGGCGATGGCGCCGGACGCGGCGCACGTGACGATGCTCCAGCGCTCGCCGAGCTACGTCATCTCGCTGCCGGGCGTCGACCCCATCGCGCGGGTCCTGCGCAGGTTCCTGCCCGAGCGACTCGCCTATTCGATCATCAGGTGGAAGAACGTATTCATGACGATGGCGAGCTTCCAGCTCAGCCGGCGGCGGCCCGAGCTCGCGAAGAAGCTGCTGCGGAGCTTCGTGACGAAGCAGCTCCCGCGCGGCTACGACGTGAAGAAGCACTTCACGCCCACGTACAACCCGTGGGACCAGCGGCTGTGCCTGGTCCCAGACGGCGATCTGTTCCGGGTGATCCACGACGGCAGCGCTTCGATCGTCACCGACCGCATCGCCACCTTCACGGAGGACGGGATCGAGCTCGAGTCGGGCGAGACCCTGGAGGCGGACCTCGTCGTCACCGCCACCGGGCTCAACCTCCTCGCGTTCGGGGGGCTGGGTATCTCGGTCGACGGAAGCGAGGTCTCGCTCCCGGACAAGCTCGCCTACAAGGGGATGATGCTCAACGGAGTGCCGAACGCCGCCGCAGCGCTTGGCTACACCAACGCGTCGTGGACGCTCAAGTGCGACCTGACGTGCGCGTACGTATGCCGGCTGCTCAACCACATGGACGAGCACGGCTACACGCAGTGCATGCCCGGGGAGCCGCATCCGTCAGTCGAGCCGCAGCCGTTCATCGACTTCAACTCGGGCTATGTGCAGCGCTCGATCGACAAGTTCCCCCGGCAAGGCTCGCGATCGCCCTGGCGGCTCTACCAGAACTACGCCCGGGACATCCTGGCCCTGCGTTACGGCGATCTCGAGGACGAGGCGATGACGTTCTCGAACGGATCGAAGGCCCGGACGCCCGCGGAGACCGTCAGCGCGTAGGGGGCGAAATTCGGTTCGTCCGGCCTTTACCACCTGGTGGGTGGTGAAGTCAGGACGGTTGAGGAGATCGCGGAGGCGCTTGCCTCCGCGAACCACGGGCTCGTCAGGCGGGTCGACCTTCTGCGCGCCTCCGTCACCGCCAGGGAGATCGATCATCGAGTAAGGACCGGCTACCTGCTCCCCGAGTTTCGCGGCGTATATCGCGTGGGGCATCGCGCGACGAGGGTCGGCCCTCAGCGGCCTCGCCACCGCATACCTGCTTGGGCTGGTTAGGGGGGAGGAGCCCAGGCCGGAAGTGACCTCACCGAGAGAGCACCGGCTCCCCGGCGTCGTCACGAGGCGCTGCCGCGCGTTCAACCCGCGAGACACCACGACGTGGAAGGGCATATCGATCACGACCGTCCCGTTCACCCTCGTAGACCTTGCCGCCAAGCTTGGCCCTGACGCCTTGGCCTGGGCGGTTCACCAGGCAGGCGTGCGTCATGGCACCACACCTGAGCGGATCCGCGAGGTCCTGGCACGACGCCCAAAGCACCCGGGCGGCCAATGCTCCTCTCGGTGCTGTCCGGCGAGGTCCACGTCACCCTCAGCGTCCTCGAACGGAAATTCCTCGCCCGTTTGCGCCACGAAGGTCTGCCGTTGCCGCAAACGAACCGCCCGGCTGGCGGGCGCTACGTCGACTGTCGCTGGCACGACGACAGACTGGCGGTCGAGCTCGACGGCTAGCTACCGGTTCCACAACTCGCGGTACGCCTGGGAGCAAGATCGGAAACGAGAGCGCGAGGCGCGAGCCCGCGGAGACGACTTCCGCCGCTACACCTACGGCGACGTCTACGAGCACCCGGCACCGATGATGCGAGAGCTCCGGTCGGTCTTCTCCGGTTCGTCCTGACTTCACCCTCTGTGGGGTAGTCAAGTGAGGACAACCCGGCTAGCGGCGTTGGGCGAAGAAGGTGCGTACCAGGGCCGCCGCCTCGTCCGCGAGCAGGCCGCTCTCGACGGTTGGGCGGTGGTTGAGGCGGGGCTCGCCCAGGACGTCCAGGACGCTGCCCGCCGCGCCCGCCTTCGGGTCGGGCGCCGCGTAGACGACGCGGTCGAGGCGGGCGAGGACGATCGCCCCCGCGCACATCGCGCAGGGCTCGAGCGTGATGTAGATCTCGCAGCCGGCCAGGCGCCAGCCGCCGAGCTTGCGAGCCGCCTCGCTGATCGCCAGCACCTCGGCGTGGCCCGTCGGGTCGCCGCGGAGCTCGCGCTCGTTGCCCGCGGCGGCGAGTGGCTCGCCGCCGCACGCGACCACCGCCCCGATCGGGACGTCGTCGTGAGCTGCGGCCGCCTCCGCCTCGGCGATCGCGAGCGCCATCAGGCGCTCGTCGGTGGCCGTGGCGTCGGGCATCCGTGAAGTATCGGCAACTTCGCCGGCGCCGATGTGTTTAGGGGGCATGAGTGCCAGGGGGGCAGCCGCGATAGCGGCGGCCGTCGTCGCGGGCCTGGCGGGGCCGGCGGCGGCGGCCGCAGCGGCTGATGCCGCTCCGGACCGCGGCCACATGACGGACCCCGCGCCCCCATCTGACTCGATCACGCTGTCGGGCCAAGCCGCGGCCCCATATGTCACGGGCGAGGTGGTCATCCACCGCGGGCGCGGGGGTACGCGGGTCGAAACCATCCGGCCCGGCGCCTCGGTCCCCGGGGCGGCGCGCGCGCTCAGCGCCCGCCCCGGCGTCGCATACGCCACCCCCAACTACGTCGCCTCCGCAGCCGCCTACGTCCCCGACGACCCAGGCCGCGCCGGTACCACGGGCGGCTGGCGGAACGACCAGTGGAGCTTCCTCGCCGGCCCCGGTGGAATCGACGCGAGCGGCGCCTGGTCGACGCTCGAATCCATGGCCGCCGCTCCGGGCGCCGGAACGGCCGTCGCCGTCCTCGACTCGGGAGTCGCCTACCGCAGGCACGGATCGGGCTTCCGCGCCGACCCGGACCTCGCCGGCACGAGCTTCCTCCACCCCCGTGACTTCGTCGACGGTGACCGCCTGCCGCTCGACGAGAACGGTCACGGCACGCATGTCACCTCGACGATCGCGGAGAGCACCGACAACGACATGGGGCTCACCGGCGTCGCCTATGGCGCCCAGGTGATCCCGGTCCGGGTTCTCGACGCGAGCCTCCACGGCAGCGCCACGCAGATCGCGCGCGGCATCCGGTTCGCGGCGAAGCACGGCGCCAAGCTCATCAACCTCAGCCTCGCCTTCGGCCCGGCGGTCACCCGCTGCGCGCAGATCTCGGTGGTCTGCCGGGCCATCCGCTCGGCGACGAAGCACGGCGCCCTCGTGGTCGCCGCGGCCGGCAACTCCGCCGGCAAGTCGCCGGCCATGCCAGCAGCCGCACCGAAGGTGCTCTCGGTCGGCGCCAGCACCGAGCGCGGGTGCCTCGCCTCCTACTCCAACCGCCGCGCCACGCTCGTCGCTCCCGGGGGCGGCGCCGATGCCGCGATCCCGGGTGACGCGTCCTGCGATCCGAGCGCCGCCTCGGCGCCGGGGATCACCCAGTTCTCGCTCGACCCCGGCGCAGCTGCCTCGGGCGCCTATGACAGCTTCTCCTACGTCGACCTCGAGGGCACGTCGCAGGCCGCCGCCGAGGCGTCTGCGGCCGCCGCCGTCGTGATCGCGAGCGGCGTGCCCCTTCCCAGCGCCGGGCCGCTCGGCGTCGCCAAGCGACTCGCCTGCACGGCGACGCCGGCGGGCCACCCCCGCCACTACGGCCGCTACGGGCGCATCGACCTCGCGCGGGCGGTCGACCCGAGCGTCAGCTGCTAGCCGCGGTTACGCGCTCGTCCGAACGATGTAGACGCTGCAGGGCGCGTGGTGGGAAACCTTGTTCGGCACGCTCCCGAGCAGGAACCGCTTCGCCCCCGTCATCCCCTTGTTGCCGACGACCACGAGGTCGGCCTTGACCTCCTCGGCGACGTCGAGGAGCGCGTCGGCAGGGTCGCCCTCGCGGGCGTGGGTCGTGGCGCTGACACCCGCCTGCTCGGCGGTCCCCGCGGCGCCGTCGAGGACCATGTTGACCTCCTGGCGGGGGCCCAGCTCGTACTGAACGTCGCCTGGAATCTCCACCTTCTCATCAGTCGAGAGGGCTGTGCCGCCCGGCTCGTACGCCGTGACGACGTCGAGCGCGGCGCCGGTCGCCTTGGCGAGATCGACCGCGTGGGACACCGCGACCGAGGCGGTGTCGGATCCGTCAGTGCCAACCACTATCCGCTTGAACACACGTCCCTCCTCGTAGGTGGGCGACTGCGGCCGGGATACTAACTCGGCGGGGCGGGGTGGAACCGGCAACTCTTGCCGGGTAATGCCATTTCGGCTGATTCGCGGCTGGGACGAGATACTGTCGGACGAGGTCGAATAAGGAAGGTGACCCGAAAATGACCGCAGATCAGCAGTCCGACGGCGCGACGCGGGTGGCCTACATCCTCGGCGTGCCCTTGGCCGAGAACGTCGTCCGCCAGTGGCCGCAGATGGGCGAGATTGTGCGCACCAGCAAGCTCGTCGCTGACGTCGAAGGAAACTTCCCGGAACTCACGCTGGAGGTCGGCAGGCGTATCCAACTCGACGATGTCGTCGTGGTCGAGTGGACCTGCGACTACGGCGACGGACGCCTGTATCGGAACGTGACCATCGGCGAGCTGGAGGACGGGCAAGCTGTGCGGGTCACCGATTACTGGGGCGAGCCCACGGTGACTCCCGAATGGCGCCAGCCGCTGACCGACCGACTCGACATGCCGGGCGACGGCATCTGGCCGAGCACAGAACACCTCGCCCATTACTAGGCGCGAGGCCCTCAAGAACGCGGTACCCAGGTACGGCGTGTCGTGAAGCGCCGGGCTGCGCGAGTAGCCGCCCTCCGCGGCCTTGAGCGCGGGCTAGAGGAGCTTCACGAGCGCGATGACCATCGACGCCAGCAGGCAGGCGACGAGCACGATCATCGAGATTCGCCAGGTCAGGGGCATGGCCTGACTGTAGGGACATAGACTGAGCCCGTGGCGACCGTGGAGACCGTCAACGGGCCGATCGACGCGAGCGAGCTCGGCACCACGCTGATCCACGAGCACTTCATCACCCGCGACGAGGCCGTCTTCATCCAGTGGCCTCACGTGCGGGCCGTCGCCCCTGATCCCGACGACCCCGAGCCGCCCGACTTCCTGACGCCGGCCCTCGGCTGCGCGCGCGCCGTGCTCGAGCACGGCGTCAAGACCGTCGTCGAGCCGACGGCGATGTTCATCGGCCGCGACGTCGGCTTCTCGAAGCGCGTCGCCGACGAGACGCGCCTCCAGCTCGTCGCCTGCACCGGCATCTACACCTACGACCACCTGCCTCCCTTCTTCAACGCGCGCGACCCCGACGCGATCGCCGAGCTCTTCGTCCACGACATCACCCAGGGCATCCAGGGAACGGACATCAAGGCGGCGTTCCTGAAGTGCGCCGCCGACGAGCCCGGTGTCACCGAGAACGTCGAGAAGGTCCATCGCGCCGTCGCACGCGCGAGCGTGCAGACCGGCGCGCCGATCATGGCCCACTCCCGCCCCGCCAGCCAGACGGGGATCCGCCAGGTCGAGATCTTCGAGGAGGAGGGCGTCGATCTCTCGCGCGTGCAGATCGCGCACACCGGCGATACCGACGACCTCGACTACATCGAGCGCCTGCTCGACAAGGGCGTCTTCATCGGCCTCGACCGCTTCGGGCTGGAGCTGTTCCTGCCCATGGAGCAGCGGCTCCCGACCGCGGCGACGCTCTTGGAGCGCGGCCACGCCGAGCGCATGTTCCTCTCCCAGGACTACTGCGCCACGCTCGACTGGTTCCCCCCCGAGGTCGGCCGCCAGATGCTGGAGGCGGGCCTCGCCAAGGGCTGGAGCATGACCCTCATCTTCGAGGAGGTGATCCCGGCCCTTCGCGAGCGCGGGATGACCGACGAGCAGCTCGAGACGATGATGGTGAAGAACCCGGTCGCCTGGCTCACCGGCTCCGCCTAGCGGTTCTCCACGCCGACAGTGATCTCGACGTGGTTGTTGCCCGAGTTTGGGTCGCCCGTGTAGGGGGAGAAGTCGATCGCCTTGCTGATGAACGTGCCCTTCTTGCGGCCCCGGACCTTGATCTTCAGCGTGCCCCGCTGCTGGTCGACGAAGTCGCCGAAGTCGCAGCTCACGTAGGTGCCCTTCACGGAGCAGCCGCTGCGCGCGCCGTAGGTCTGCGTCTTTAGGACCTTCAGTTGGTGGGGGACGTCGACGTGAACGGCCACCCCCCACGAGGTCCCCGGCCCATCGTTCTTCGGCTTGACGACCAGCCAGCTCGTCTCCCCACGACGGATCGGCTGCGGCTCAGCGTGGCCTGAGATCGAGACGTCGGCGCATCCGTCAGTCGTCGTGCAGCCGCGGGGGTGCTGCCCGAGGGCCCCGGGCACGACGAGGAGGCCGGCGACCGGGAGCACGACGGCCGCGAGGCAAGCCCCTCTCCAACGGGGCGGCGATCCCTGCCGGAACCCCATGTGCGAAGTGTGACAGGTGGATTAGCGGCAGCGGCGCCGATTCAGCGTCTTGGCACCGAACGCCTCAAGGCCCGCCTGCCCGGCGTAGCCGAGGTGCGGGAGGCTGAAGTTGTCCTCGATCGAGCGCAGCAGCGAGTAGTGGTTGTATGGGGTCCTGTTCACCGTCCCGGCCTTGATGCAGGGCGAGACCAGAACGGCTCCGGTGCGCCCTCCCCCGGGTCCGGGATCGAGGCCGCCGGGAGTGTCGGGAGGAACGACGTTGGGCCCCGGCTTCTCGTTGCAGCATGCGCTCGAGTCTGAGCTCGTCTCCGCCTCGTCAAAGGTGACGATCAAGAGCCCGCGGTGGCGGTAGGCGGGGGAGCGCCGGATCCTTGGCACCCACTTTCGCAGGAATAGGTTCGCGCTCACGAGCCCGCCGGGCTTGCCGTTCACGCAGGGCTCGTCGTGGCCGTCGTCGCAGAGGTTCGGCGTGATGAACGAGTAGTTGGGGGTCTTTCGCTCCCGCTTCAGGTCACCGCGCAGGTTGGTGAGGTCGATGTCGTTGCGGTTGCAGGTGGGCGAGTCGATGATCGAATGGAAGTAGACGAATGGGTTGTGGCGCGCCGCGTACTGATCGCCCTTGCGTGCGCTCTCGGTGTCGTCCGGAGCGCCGATCGCGGGGTGCCGGCAGGTCACCTGTGACTTGCCCTTGGGAGTGCCCGCGTTCATGTCCTGCATGTAGCCCTTCCAGGTGAACCCCGAGTCCTCGAGCTGGTTTGCCACGGTCTGCGCCCCCACCGGGTAGACGCAACCGGTGCCGAGGACCTGGCCGTCCGGCGCGCTGGTGCCCGGGAGGAAGTTGCTGAAGATCGGGCAGTCGGCCTGGGTTTGCGGGTTCGGCGCCTGCCCGCTGACCATGGCGATGTAGTTGTCGAGGCTGTTGTGCCCGATGCCGTAGTAGTTCGGGAGGAACTCGCCCTTCGCGCGCAGCGTCCTCGCCAGGTACGGCGCCTCAGACTTCGGGCCGAACGTGGTCGAGGCGTCCTCGTTCTCGAACACGATGATGAAGACGTGCTTGATGTGCGGCGCGCTTCCGCGGAGCCTTCGGGGCCGCCGGCGAAGCGGCGGCGAAGGCCCCGAGCCCAGCGGCAAAAGCTAGCGCGAGGGCCGCGATCCGGACCCTCATTGGTCGTCTCCCTCTCGGGCCGCGCGCCGCCACGCGGGGCCGAAGTCCCGCATCCTCCCGGGGTGGGCGAAGACGCGCTCCGGGGTTGGCGGCTGCACGTCGAAGCCAAGGCTCTCCGCATATTCGGCGATGTCGGCGAGCTCGGGCCCCTCCGAGCGCGCGTTGCGAGTCACGGCGGGGAAGGTCTTCGGCGAGCAGGCGGTGGGCACGCGAGGCGCCGGGCTCGGCAGGTTCGGCACGTCGTAGCTGGGCTTCGAGAAGTCGAAGGTCCGGCCGATGTCGGAGGAGTAGCGGTGGCGCGTGTTCAGATACCCGAGCCCGAACCGGTAGGAGATCAGCTTCAGAATCGAGACGTGGGTCATCGCCGCGTGACTCACGTGGCCGCGGCGGGCCCAGGGCGAGATCGCGACCGCGGGCGTCCGGAAGCCGGTGATGCCGAAGCTCTTCGAGAGCTTGCGGGACGACCTGTCGTCCGGAACCGCCATCGGGCTCACGTGGTCATAGAACCCGCCCCATTCGTCGTAGTTCACGACCATCGCACCGCGGCGGAAGTTCGGCGAGGCGACGAACGCCTTCACGACCTCGGACATGAGGAACTGGCCCACCCGCGGGTCGGCATGCGGGTGCTCGTCGGTCGAAAGGCCCTGGTCCTCGAACTGGAAGCCCGGATCGACGAAGGCGATGTTGGGCAGGTTCCCGGTCGCTGCATCGGCGTAGAACTCAGCGATCGGCCGTATCCACGGGAGAGCGCGAGCGCCATACAGCGCCGCGAAGGGGATGTCCGTGAAGTAGTAGGCGACGGAGACACCGGCGGCGCTCGCCCGGTCGAAGATCGTCTCCCACTGGTTCCCGAGCGACCCTGCCGGGATCACGTTGTCGATCTGGCCGCCCGACTGCGCCCCCCATTGGTAGTGGCGATTGGGATAGGTCGGACCGAGGAGCGCGGCGAAGTAGCGGTCGTAGACCGTGAAAGCCTGCGCCAACGCCGGCAGGAACGGAAGGTCCTTCTCGACGTAGTAGCCGATCGCGAAATCGTCGTTCGCCTTGAAGAACCCGTCGAGCTTGCCGTGGTTGTACTCCTCGCGCGCCCCGCCCCAGGAGTGGTCGGGGTCCTTGAAGCCGCAGCCCTGGAAGTCGGGCGCGAGCGGATGCGTCGCGTGCCTCTTGCCGGAGTCGTCCGGGTAGGAGAGGCCGGCCTGTCGCCCGTCGACGTCATGGCGCCACCCGAGGTAGTGGTCGAACGAGCGGTTCTCCATCATCATCACGACGAAGTGGTCGATCGGGAGGTTGCGCGGGCTCGGGTAGGGCGCTCGGATCTGGCGCTTGGCCGCCTCCGCCACGAGCGTGTTGAGCGGGAGCGCCGCGCCGATGCCCGCGGCGCCGGCGAGGGCCGCGGTGCGAGCCAGGAACTCGCGCCGCCGCAGGTGCTCCGTGGGGTGCTCCGCCGCGAGGCGCTCCTCGGCCTCGTCCCGCGGTCGCTCCTCCGACCGCGAGCTCAACCCGGGCCCCGTTTCTGTCCGGAGGTCGGCTTGACCACCCGTTCGCAGTCATAAACGCCATCCTCCACGCGGTCGACGTAGGCGACGTCCCTCCCCGGACCGCAGTTGATGACGTCACGGGTGCCGTCGCGCGCCCGGATGACGTCGCGTCCCTGCCCGTCCACGGGCTTGCCCGCGACGGAGTTGAACTCGTCCCGTCCCGGGCCGCCGACGAGGACGGCCCCGCCGGCGCCGCCGAGGAGGGTGTCCGCACCGTCTCGGCCGTTGATGCGATCGAAGCCGCCGCCGCCCTTGATGATGTCGGCACCGCGGGTGCCGACGAGATGGTCGGCGTGAGCCGTGCCCTTGATGACGTGCGGCTTGGTCGAGCCCGCGGCGGTCACCAGGCCGGCGGCCAGGACGACAAGAAGGGCAGCGACGAGGGTGAGGGTCGCGGCCGCGGGGCGACCGCGCAGTCCCTTGCGGAGCTTCCCTGGCATGCCGCGTGGAAGATAGCCCTCGGCCGGCCCCGCCGCGTCACTTCGGTGTTGCGGGCGGACTTCACCACCGCCTAGGTGGTGAAGTCGCCCGGGTACTGGTTCAGGCCGGCTCGACCGGGTTGGTGAGCGGGCGGTCGGCGGGGCCTCGCGCGCCGGACTGGCGCTCGTCCGTGATGCGCAGGGCGAGCTCGGCGTTGAGCGCGATTCCCGCCAGAAGGGCGAGGTTCGAGATCCAGAGCCAGATCAGGAAGACGATCGCGCCCGCGAGGGTCGCGTAGGTTGCCTCGTAGGAGGCGAACGTCGCGACGTAGAGGGCGAACGCGCCCGACGCGAGGAGCCAAACGATGAGGGCGAACGCGGTGCCGCCGATAACCGCCCTCCAGGGCCGTGGGTCGAGGTCGGGCCCGTAGCGGGAGAGGATGGCGATCGCAGTCCCGCCCGCGAGTGCCAGGAGAGGCCAGCGGACGATCTCGAAGACCGTCCGGCCCGTCGAGCCGATCCCCAGGGAGCTCGCGGCCGAGTCGAGGAGGGGGCCGCTGAGGCCAATCGCGACCATCATCAGGGCCAGGATCGCGACGCTCACCAAGGCGAGACCGACCTGAAGCGCGCGGACCTTGATCGTCGAGCGCCGCTCCTGCACGCCGTGGATCGCGTTCGCCGCCCGGATGAAGCCGCCGACGTAGCCCGAGCTCGCCCAGAGGGCCGCGGCGAATGCGATCGCTGCGGCCACACCCGCCTCGCCGTTGGATCGGACGAGCCCGTTGATGGCGGGCCTCAGGGTGTCAGCGGTGGAGCTCGGCCCGACCTGCGAGGCCGCGTGGAGCAGGGTCTGCGCGGTTGCCTCGCTGCCGAAGAGGCCGAGAAGCGCGACGAGCGCTGCGACGGTCGGGAAGATCGAGAGCGCCGAGTAGTAGGCGAGGCTCGCGGCGAGGTCGGTGAAGCCGGCGCCGTTCGCCCGCGCCAATGCCGCGCGCGCCACGGTCGATGTCGATCTGGCCGGGCTGGAGGGGTGGGACACCACCCGTCGGCTACCCGCGCATTCGGCGGCGAAACGGTTTGACGGCGCCAAAACCGGGTACCGCTCTGCGCGAGGCAGCCACCGTCAGGGATGACAGCCGCGCGGGGGCGACCCACGGAGAACGCCCCCGCGCCCCTGTGAGTGAGGGAGGGGCCCGGCCCTTCGTCGGGCCCCTCCTTCCTCCTTTACTGGTGCGCCGCCAGTCAGAATCATCGGGATGACTGAATTGAGGTTGGCGCGCGACGAGCAGCTCCTCGAGCGTTACCACCGCCTGCGTGAGCCGGAGGTGCGCGAGGAGCTGGTTCGCCGCTACATGCCCTTCGCTCGCAGCATGGCGCTGCGCTACCGTGGCGGCAGCGAGCCGACCGAAGATCTCATCCAGGTCGCGAGCCTCGGCCTCGTCAACGCCATCGACCGGTTCGACCCCGAGCGCGGCATCCCGTTCATCGCCTTCGCAGCCCCTACCGTTCTCGGCGAGCTGCGGCGTCACTTCAGGGACCGCGTCTGGAACCTGAGGCTTCCGCGCGGGCTCCAGGAGCGGGTGAGCAAGGTCGACGAGGCGATCAAGAAGCTCACCGGTGAGCTCGAACGCTCGCCGACCATCCGTGAGATCGCGGCCGCGCTCGACCTATCCGAGGACGAGGTGCTCGAGGCGTTTGCCGCCGGCGACGCACGGCGGACGATGTCGACCGAGCAGCCGGTGGGCGGCGAGGTCGACGAGATGACGATCGGGGACCGGATCGGCACCGAGGAGGCGGGCTACGAGACGGTGGAGCAGCGGACGACCATCGCGACGGGCCTACCGGCGCTGAGCGAGCGAGAGCGACTCGTCCTCCGCTACCGATTCGTCGACGACATGACGCAATCGCAGATTGCCCAGAAGATCGGCCACTCGCAGATGCACGTGTCGCGGATTCTGCGCGGCGCGCTCGAGCGTCTGCGCGAGGAGGTCTCCGAGGGAGGGCCCGCGGCTTCGGGCCGGGGCTAGCGCTCCGAGATCGTGAACATCAGGTGCTCGCCGCCGGCCGAGTCCTCGACCCGCACGTCGTCGGCGAGCTTCTGAAGCGAGGCGCCCAGCGCCGGCACGTCGAGCGCGCCGAGGAGGCGCTCAGCCGCGCCGTCTCGCAGGGGCCCAACCTTCACGGCGATCCCCCGCTCCACATCGGTCACCGCTACCTGGACCCGGCCGTCGACGAAGCCGTCAGGCGACCCGCCCGCGATGGCGTCGCCGAGGAGGATCGCGTCGGAGAGCTTGTCGACGGAGAGGTCGACCCGGGCGGCAATGGACGAGAGGATGCGCGAGACGACGAGCGGCGCGACGTCGAAGTCCCCGACTGAGACGACGGTGTCGTCGCGTGACTCGGCCACCCGCTCGGGCCCTGCGCGCCCGTCGCCGTCCTCGTCGCTCGGCATCGCCATCGCGATGCGCAGCTCCGTGCCGCCTCCGGGGTTGCCGCGCAGCTCGAACGAAGCCGCGAGCGTTGCGATCAGCGGCAGCCCGAGGCGAAGGCTCGACTCCTCGCTCGGCACCGAGATTCGCGGGCGGAACCCGCTGCCGAAATCGCGGATGACGATCTCGAACGCCTCCCCGACGGAGACGATGATCTCCATCGGCCCCGGCTCGCCTCCGTCGTAGGCGTGAACCGCGGCGTTGACGCACGCCTCGGAGGTCACCGCCTTCACGTCGGCGACGCCCGTCTCGTCCATCCCGGCCGCCTCGGCGAGGCCCGCGACGGTATGGCGCACGAGCCCGACGTTCTCCGGACGGGCCGGGAGTACGAGTCGCATGGTGGCTTGATCTGAGGCCATTGCGCCTAGGCGGAGCGAGGATACCCGCGGTAGCGGGCTACCCGGTGCGGGGGGACTACATGCGAGGGCCGAGGTTTCGCCGCGCGTCACCTAGAGTTCGCGGTAGGCGAGATGACCAGCATCACGGGAAGAAGGCCCTTCCTCGCGACCATGATGGGAACCCCGCGGCGCGAGCTGCGGCTTGGTCTCGCGGTCGGCCTCGCGATCCTGATCCCGATCCTCGTCGCCGACGTCTTGCTCAGCACGAGGGTGACGGTTCCGGGCTCCTATGTCCTTGGTGCGTTCGCAGCCGCAATTGTCGGGGGCTTGACTCCCGCAGTGATCCTCGTCGCCCTCGCCTTCATGCTCGCCGTCGCGAGTCCCGAGTGGCACCACAACTTCGCCGACCTCGATTATTGGGTCCGCCTCACCGTGTTGGTGATCGGGGGCTCGTTGGCCATTCTCACCGCGTGGATGCGGGAGGGCTCGCGCGCGTTCACCGGCAGGCTCACGCTGCTCGACCAGATCGGCGCCATCGCCGATGGGTCCCTCTCGCTCGCCGGCACGCTCGATCGCGCGGTCTCGCTGATCGCTCCCGCGGCGGCCGACGTCGCGATCATCGACGCGATTCACAGGAGGGAGGTCACGCGGGCCGCGGTGCGCGTTCGCGGCCGGCCCGATTGGCCCGCCATCGAGACGACGCTGCGGGCGCGGACGCCGTCGACCCCCTTCTGGCTTCGCGACCCGGATTTCGGGATCCCGCCGGTGCCCCAGTTCCTGCCGCGGGTGACCCGGGCGCAGGTCGAGATGCTCGGCCACGGCGGTGAGGACACCGAGTTCATGCGGTCGCTGGGAATGCGCTCGGTGATCATCGTCCCGCTCATCGCGCGGCGACGCCTCCTTGGGACCCTCACCGTGGTGGTCGCGTGGTCGAAGCGGCGCTACGGGCGCGACGACCTCGCATTCGTAAAGACCCTGAGCGGCCGCCTGGCGCTCGCACTGGACAACGCGGGTCTCTTCAGCGACCTGGAGAGCGTCGAGCGGCGCATGGACGCGGTCATGGACCGGATTCCCGAGGCGGTGACCGTCCACGAGGCGAACGGCTCGCTGGTCTTCGCCAACCAGGCCGCGGCCGACCTGATCGGCATGCGAAACGCCGACGAGGTCCTCGCTGCGGGATCGGAGGCGCGCGTAGCCCGCTACGAGCTCTACGCGGAGGACGGGCGGCGGCTTCCCGACGAGGACCTCGTGGTCGAAGCGCTCCGCGCGGGCCAGCTTCCGCTCCGAGGCACGTTCCGCCTTCTCGTACGTGAGACCCGGGAGGAGCGCTGGATCTCAGTCGTCGTGGAGCCGATCACCGGCCCCGAGGGCAACCTCCTGTACGCCGTCACGACGATCGAGGACGTCACGGCAGGCAAGCGCGCCGAGCTCGCGCAACGGCTGCTCGCCCGGGTCGGCGAGCTGCTGCAGTCGTCACGGCACCACGCCGAGACACTCCGCCGGGTGGCTGAGCTCGCTACGCCTGAGTTCGCCGACTGGTGCGCGGTGAGCGTGCCCGGTGGCGACGGCGTCGTCGACATCGCGGCCGCCTCTCACCGCGAACGGGGTGACATCACCGGAGAGCTCCGCGAGCTCGACACCGTCGAGCCCAATGCCGACGCGCCGATCGCGCGAGTTCTCCGAGGGGATGAGCCCGTGGCGACGCAGAGCAGGCTCAGCTCCACAATCGTCGTCCCGATGGTGGCGGGCGCCAAGCTGGTTGGAGCGCTGACGTTCGGGACCGATGCGGTATCCCGCCGCTTCGACGAACACGATCTCGAGGTTGCCGTGGAGTTCGGGAGGCGAGCGGGCCTCGCCGTGGAGAACGCGCGCATCGCGGAGATGCGGATCGAGATCAACCGCACGCTCCAGCGCGGCCTCCTGCCTGCGGAGCTGCCGGACATGCCGGGCTGGCGCGTGGCCACCATGTACCGCCCAGCCGGGGAGCTGAACGAGGTCGGAGGCGACTTCTACGAGGTGGTTGAGATCGATGGCGGGTGGATGGTCGTTCTCGGCGACGTCGTGGGACGGGGCGCGGAGGCCGCGGCGCTCACGGCACTGGCCCGACACACTCTCCATACCGCGGGCGCGATGACGTCCGACCCGCTGCGCGCACTCGCGACCCTCAACCGGCGCCTGCGCCAACGCGACCCCACCCCCCTGTGCAGCGCGGCCGTCCTGGTACTCGGGAAGTCTCCGACCGGCGCAGCCGAGGCACACGCCGTGGCCGCTGGCCATCCGCTCCCGCTTCTCATCAGCGGGAGCAACGTGTCGGAAGCGGCCGTCCCGGGACCGCTTCTGGGCGCGCTGGCCGACCCCGATTGGACAACCTCGAGCGTCGAGCTCTTGCCCGGGGACCAGGTGATCGTCTACACGGACGGAGTTACCGACGCGCGCTCAGGCGACGAGATGTTCGGCGAGGAGCGCCTGCGCAGCGAGATCGCGGGCTCGGATCGTCCGGAGTCCGCGGTCGCCAAGGTCGAGGCTGCACTTCAGTCCTTCGCAGGCGAGGTGCCGGGGGACGACGCGGCGCTCGTCGCGATCATGCGCTCGCCGGGTCCTCCTGCTCGGGCGGCGGATCGGGCTCGGGCAGATCTGGAGGAGACGGCACCGGATCGTCCACGGGGTCCGGCTCCGGCTCAGTAACGGGGTCGGGGGAGGGCTCCGGCTCCTCCACGGGGACCGTGGGAGCGGTCGGCGACTCAGGCGGCTGCTCGATCTCCCCAATCGGGGCTTTCGTTCTCATGGCGACCGCGTACCCGCGGGAAGGCTTTCGCGAACCCCTGATTCACGCCCTTTCCGCGAGTAAGATCCGGGCGGCAGTGGCCGCCCCATGGAAGAGCCGTTGAGCGCACCGTTTCGCGTCGAGGTCGAGGAGCTCGATGGCGGGATACGCTCGTTCACCCTGACTGGCGAGCTCGACCATGCCACCGCGCCCGAGCTCCGCGGGCCGCTCGAGGGGGCACTCGAAGACGGGACGCGCTCGGTCCTGATCGACTTGAGTGAGTGCAGCTTCATCGATTCCACCGGCCTCAGCGTCATCGTGCATGCCCACGCGCGGCTCATCGACGGCGACACCAACGGTGACGACGGACAACTGGAAATCTGCTGCCCCGATGCACAGGTCCGCCGCCTGCTCGAGATCACGGGCATCGACCGCGCGCTGGGCCTCCACCAGACGCGCGACGAAGCACTCGCGGCCCTGTCGAACTCCGTGGGCTAGGCGAGCCTCGGGGCGGGTAGTGAGCCTCGATGACGCGTGATCAGGATCCCATCCCGAGCGGAGACGATCCCGAGCCGGAACGAGACGAGAGGCCGGCCGAGCGACTCGACCGCAACCTCGACGAGATGCTCCAGGAGCTGCGCGTCGCGCTCCCCGGAGTCCAGGTGCTGTTCGCGTTCCTATTGACCGTCCCGTTCTCCCAGGGACTCGTGCGCATGACCCAGTTCGAGCGGATCCTCTATCTCGTCGTCCTACTCTCCACGGCCCTCGCGACCTTCATCCTCATCGCACCGACGCCGTTCCACCGGCTCCTGTTCCGTCAGGGGCGAAAGGCAGAGGTTGTGGCATTCGCGAATCGGGCGATCCTCATCGGCCTCGCCTTCCTCGCGTTCGCGATGGTGGGCGCGATCTTCCTGGTCACGCACCTGTTGTTCGGCACCGCGGCCGCGGTGCCCGTGACCCTCCTCGCCGGACTCTTGATCGCGGGCCTCTGGTACGGGTACCCCCTCGCTCGGGCTCGCACCTAGGGAACGCTGACGGCTCTACGCCGCGTTGCGGAAGGCGGCGAGGGCGCCGTCACGAGCGAGGCGCGCCAGCGCCCGCTCCTCGAGCTCGCGCGTGGAGCTCTGAGTCAGGCCGAGCTTGCGGGCCGTGTCGCGCACCGAGTGCGCCTCGCGTCCGCCCGTGCCGAAGCGGGCCTCGATCACCGAACGCTCCTCGTCGGTGAGCTTCGCCAGCGCGGCGGCGACGCTGTCCTCCTGCTCGCGCTCGAGGACCTCGTCCTCGAGGTTCGTCGCGCTCTCTGCGTGGAGCTCGCCGAGGCTCGTGTCGCCGTCGCCGATCGGGGCGTCGAGGCTGGTCGTGACCCTCGTCAGGTCGCGAACGGCCAGCACCTCGTCGAGCGGCAGCTTCGCGTGCTCGGCGACTTCCTCGTCGGTCGGGTCGCGGTCGAGCTTCGCGCGCAGGTCAGCCTCGGCGCGGGCGACGTTGCGCTCGCGCTGGGCGATGTGCGCGGGAATCCGCACGCCGCGGCCGGTGTTGTCCAGCCCTCGCTGCACGGCCTGCTTGATCCACAGCACCGCGTAGGTCGAGAACTTGTAGCCGCGACGCCAATCGAACTTCTCGGCTGCGCGGATCAGCCCCAGCATCGCCTCCTGCACCAGGTCCTCGCGCGAGAGGCCGTGACCGGCGTAGCGCAGCGCGAACTTGACGACCAGGCGGAGGTTGGAGTTGATGAGACGCTCCTTGGCCTCGAGGTCGCCGCGCTCGATGCGCTGCGCGAGCTCGACCTCCTCCTCGCGAGTGAGCAGGGGGTAGCGACTTGCCTGATTCAGGAAGAGCTGGAAACTTTCAGTTGTCGTGGGGGTCGCTGCGGAGAGGTGAGCCTCGCCACGCCGCGCCGCTTGGCGCGCCGAGCGCAACTCGGCCGTGTGCTCTCCGCGGAGGCGACCCGTGTCGGTGCGCTGCGCGTCAGCGCTCCTGCCTCGGTCCATTCCGGGGCCTCCTTTACGGGTTCTCAGAGCTAGCTTCAGAAAGTATAGTACGAACCACCGTTCGATGTCAAGTTCATCACGAATCGCCTGCAAATCAGGCGATTTTTGTAAGGATCGGGCGGGCCTGGCGGGCCGGCGCCGTGCGTGAAGCCAATCCGGGAATGGCGCAGCCCGGGCCGGCCGCTCTCTCTAAGTACCCAAAGGGCGCCCAAACGATACGCAGCCTCGGGACGAGCAAGAGCCGCCGGGCGCCGCGCTCGGGGGAACGCGCGCGACACCCTGGGCGGCCCTGCCCCGTTGAGAACTGAAATCCGCCCCGAGTAGGCGGGGTGCGGAACTTGGCAAGTACCCCTACGGCGCAGGGGCAAACGCCGCCGCGTGCCGAACGCCGGCTTAGACGGATCGACGTCTTCTCAGCCGTCGCGCGAGCCATAGCGGCAGGACCGACAGCATCGGCCGCCGCGCCGCCGCGTCGGCGGGATCGGCGTCGAAGGCCGTCGCGTAGCGCCTTGCGTCGGCAGGGGTCGGGTAGGCCTTCGAGCCGCCCGCGCCGCAGCCGCGATCGCACTCCCAGACCATGGTCGCGCCGTCGGCCCGGAAGCGATAGCGGTGTCCCATGATCGCGCAGCGGACCACCGCTCGACCATACGCGCGAACGCCGTTTCGCAAACCTGCCGCCCGGGAATCTCCCCCCGCATGAGCGATGGAACGCCTATCCGATGACCGCGGCAGCGGCGACCGACACCATCCGCACACGGATCCCCGCCCGCCTCGATCGGCTTCCGTGGTCGCGCTTCCATTGGCTCGTCGTCATCGGGCTCGGAACGGTGTGGATCCTCGACGGGCTCGAGGTGACGATCATCTCCAGCGTCGCCGCCCGGCTCGCCGAGGCCGGGAGCGGGATCGAGCTCAGCGCGGGCCAGATCGGAACGGCCGCCGCCTTCTACGTCGGGGGCGCGTGCCTGGGCGCTCTCTTCTTCGGGCAGCTGACCGACCGGTTCGGCCGCAAGCGGCTGTTCCTGATCACGCTCCTGGTCTACATCGCGGCGACGATTGCGACTGCCTTCGCCTTCGCACCCTGGTACTTCTTCGTGGCGCGGTTCTTCACCGGGGCGGGGATCGGCGGCGAATACGCCGCGATCAATTCCGCCATCGACGAGTTGATCCCGGCGCGCGTCCGCGGTCGAGTCGACCTGATCATCAACGGCAGCTACTGGGTCGGGGCGGCGATCGGGGCCGTGGCGGCCCTCTTCTTCCTCAACGAGTCCGTGTTTGCCGGCGACGTCGGCTGGCGGCTTGCGTTCGGAACCGGCGCGATCCTCGGCCTCGCGATCCTGCTCGTCCGCCGCAACGTGCCGGAGAGCCCACGATGGCTCTTCATCCACGGGCGCGAGGAAGAGGCCGAGCGCATCGTCGACGAGATCGAGGCTCGCGTTCGCGAGGAGAACGACGGCGAAGAGCTCCCCGAGCCAAGGGGAGAGATCGAGGTCCACCAGCGCGAACGGATCTCCTTCCGGGAGATCGCGCGCACCGCCTTCGGGGCATATCCGAAGCGCACGGCGCTCGGACTCGCACTCTTCGTCGGCCAGGCCTTCCTCTACAACGCCGTCACGTTCGACCTGGGAACCATTCTGGGCACGTACTTCGGCGTCTCCTCGAGCTCGATTCCGTACTACATCGCGCTTTTCGCGATCGCCAACTTCGTTGGCCCGCTGACGATGGGCCGACTCTTCGACACGGTTGGCCGGAAGCCGATGATCACGATCTCCTACCTCGGCTCGGCGGCTGTGGTCGCGGTGCTCGCCCTGATCATGGTCGGCGGCACCCTCACAACCTGGTCCTTCATGGCGTTCGTAATGGGCACGTTCTTCCTCGCCTCGGCCGGAGCGAGCGCCGCGTACCTGACAGTGAGCGAGATCTTCCCGATGGAGACCCGCGCGCTCGCGATCGCGTTCTTCTACGCCGTTGGCACGGCGGCCGGAGGCATCACCGGACCGCTGCTCTTCGGGCACCTGATCGCGAGCGGGAACACCGAAACGCTGGCCATCGGGTTCTTCATCGGCGCCGCCGTGATGGCTGTGGGCGGCGTCGCCGAGGTCCTGTTCGGGGTCTCCGCCGAACAGAAGCCGCTCGAGGAGATCGCCAAGCCCATCACCGCCGAAGAGGCCGAGGGCGGTGGCCGCGTGATCGAAGGCGACGATGGCACCCGCGCCGAGCGCGAGGCTAAACCGAGGCCGAGCCGAGACGTCCGAAGGCGGCCGCGTCTGGGGCCCGGCAGGCTCGGCTACTCGCCGTTCCCGCTCTATTCCGGCGACTTCGACGATCGCGACGAGCTCGCGCGTGAGGTCGAGGCCATCACGCGGGCGCTCGAGCACCACGGCCCGATCGATCGGGCCGCGCTGGCACGAGAGCTGCGCGCGAGCCGATGGGGGCCGGGCCGGTACCGGGCGGCATTGCGCCAGGCAGTGCAATCCGGTGGCGCGCGCTCGCTGCCTCGTAGCCGCTTCGGCCCGCCCGACGGCCGGTAGTCGACGAACCACGACCAAAGGAGAAAGCAATGCCACCTCGCGGAGTGAAGAAGGGCACGAAACGCGCCCGCCAGTACGAGCACGTCAAGCGCTCCGAGCGCCAGCAGGGCCGGTCGGAGAGCCGCGCCGAGGAGATCGCGGCGAGGACCGTGAACAAGGAGCGAGCGCGATCGGGGGAGTCTCGGCAGCGTTCGCGGACCTCGACCCGGGACATCTCGTCGGGACGACGCGGCGGGCGCCGCTCGGGGACGAACCGGCAGAAGGGGCGCACCCGCGACCAGCTCTACAACGAGGCGCGCCAGCTCGGGATCAAGGGCCGCTCGCAGATGAACAAGGGCCAGCTCCAGCGGGCCATCGCCGGGAAAAAGAGCTGACCTAGGACACCGGTGCCGGCCCGAGGGCCAGGTGACGGACGGGAATGCTGGCGCGCGCCCGCACGTCCTCGGCCGCTCGGTGCGCGCGCTCGTCCTCGACCTCGCTCACGAAGACGAGGCGCCCGGCCGGAAACGTCCGCAGCGCGTCCTCCGTCGCGACCGTCGGGTCGGGGTCGCCAACCCGTCCGCGGGCATCAAGTCCCGCAGCCGCGAGGGTGGCGATCGAAACCGCGAGGCGCTCCTGCGCGCTGAGCCGAGCGGGACCGAGGTCGGAGAGCCAGTGCCCGAGCCGGCTGCCGCTCGCGGGCGCGACCACCAGCACCTCCGCGTCGGAGGGCGAAGACGCTCCGGCCTCCTCAGCCGCTTCAGCGACGGCCTCGGCGGCGATGGGCTCGTCGACAGCGGTGCACGCAATGACCAGCACGCGTGCCCCATCCCCCGCGGCCGAGGCAACCTCGATGGCCTCACGGGGCGATGCCCGAACCGCCAGGTAGACGATCGTCGCGGCAGCCGAGGAAGGACGCCCCCAGCCCGGCGGGAGGGCCGCCGATCAAGGTCGCTCCGACGATCGGAACCGCGATCCCGATCACCGCAATCGGGAGGTGCCATGGACGCAACGGTGACGAGCTCCCCTCCACGCCGAAAACGTACCCCGTAGAGTGCGGGTCCGTGTCCGAGGCCACACTTCATACTTCCGCCGGACCGGTCCGGCTCGAGTTCTTCGACGACGCGGCGCCGAAAACCGTTGAAAACTTCCGCAAGCTTGCCGGCGACGGGTTCTACGACGGCCTCATCTTCCACCGTGTGATCCGCGGGTTCATGATCCAGGGCGGGTGCCCGGAGGGCACCGGAACCGGCGGTCCCGGCTACACCTTCGAGGACGAGTTCAACGAGCACAAGGTGGTGCGAGGGGCGCTGGCGATGGCGAACGCTGGCCCGAACACCAACGGATCGCAGTTCTTCATCGTCACCACCGACGAGGCGCCCTGGCTCGACGGCAAGCACACGGTCTTCGGCGAGGTCGCCGACGGAATGGACGTCGTCGACGCGATCGAGGCCGCGCCAACCGACGACCGCGACCGCCCGCGCGAGGACCAGACGATCGAACGGGTCGAGCTCGGCGACTAGGGACGCGATGGCGAGCAGCGGGTCGCGCGGGCTGGACGTTCAGGAGGAGGTCACCGAGGTGGTGCGCGTCGTCGCGCTGCGTGGGACCCTCGACATCGAGACCGCTCCGGCGCTCGAGGAGAGGCTCACCGCCGGCGCCGCCGACCCGGACCGGCCACTCGTCGTCGACCTGCTCGACTGCGACTTCATCGACTCCGTGGGGCTCGCGGCGCTGCTCCGCGGAGCGAAGCCGCTTCAGAACGGCGAGGCCAACGTGGCGTTCGTCGCCGACGAAGGACCGGTGCGAAAGCTCCTGACCCTGACCGCCGTGGACCGCACGATCCCGGTCTTCGCAACGCGCGGCGAGGCCGTCGCCGCGGTCATCGATCCGGGTTGACGCTCCTGCGACGAGGTGAGCGACCCGCGCGGAGCGGGTAGTCGCCGGTCATGTCGCGCGTGTTGTTCGTGCCGGTGAGCGTCGGCGCCGGCCTCGTGGCCGGCTTCGTCGCGAAGAAGGTCTTCGATGCCGCGTGGTCGCTCGTGGACGACTCCGACGCGCCCCATCCCGAGCAGCGGGACGTTTCCCTCGGCAGGCTCGCCGCGGCCCTCGCAATCGAGGGCGCTGCCTTTCGCGTGACCAAGGGCCTGATCGACCACGCCTCCCGCCGTGGCTTCGAGCGCGCGACCGGCTCCTGGCCCGGCGAGGAGCCCGAGGCCGACACCCAGACGGCTTAAGCGCTAGTCGACGGCGGCCGGTGCCGCGATACCGGCCGCGTCGCCGCGGGCCCCCGCGAGCTGCCCGCAGGCCGCCGCGATGTCGCGGCCTCGGGTCAGGCGGACGGTCGCCGGCACGCCGCGGGCCCGCAGGGCCTCCCGGAACGCTTCGATTGCCTCGCGGGTCGAGCCCTCGAATCCCGTTCCCGTGGGGTTGTAGGGGATCAGGTTGACCTTGAACGCCTCGCGGGGCGTGAGCGCCTCCGCCAGGGCGACGGCCTGGTCGTAGCGGTCGTTCACGCCGGCGAGCATCACGTACTCGACGAAGACCCGCCGGCGCCTGACCGCGCGCCAGGCAAGGCACGCCTCGAGGACGTCGCGCGAGCGGGAAGCGGTCGTTCACGGGCATCAGCTCCGAGCGAAGCCCCTCCTCGGCCGCGTGGAGCGAGAGCGCCAGACGCACCGGCGGGCCCCTCCGCGGCGAGCCGCTCGATGCCGGGGATCCAGCCGACGGTGGAGACGGTCGTGCGCGAGGCGGCGATCCCGACAGCCGGAAGGCGCTCGCAAGCCGCCGAGGACCGCGTCGACGTTCATCAGCGGCTCCCCCATCCCCATGAAGACGAGGTGGTTGATCGCACCTGAGCGCCGGAAATGAAGCGCCTGGTCGAGGATCTCCGACGCGGTGAGGTTGCGGCCAAACCGCATCGCGCCGGTGGCGCAGAAGGTGCACGTGAGAGGGCAGCCCGACTGGCTCGAGACGCAGAGCGAGCGCCGGCCATCGCGGTAGCTCATCAGCACCGCCTCGACGGGCCTCCCGTCGGCGGTCGCGAAGAGCGCCTTTAGCGTGCCGTCGCGCGAGCGCTCCTCGCGCTCCACGGCCAAGGTCGAAAGCGGCACCTCGCGCTCGAGCTCGGAGCGCAGCTCCGCGGGCAGGTTCGTCATCTCGGCGTACGAGCGCGCCCCGCGAGCCGCCCATTCCCACACCTGGCCGGCGCGGAACGCGGGCTCTCCGCGGGCCGATAGAAAGCTGTCGAGAAGCTCGAGGTCCACTGAACAGAGAGTGTGGCAGCGGGCACAACGTTTGCTCGCTCGACCGCGAGGCTAGTTACCGAGAACTAGCTAAGGAAGGAAACAAAGATGGGTTCACTGACCGACAAGGTCACAGGCAAGGCGAAGCAGGTCGTTGGAGACGTCACCGGCGACTCGTCAACTCGCCGTGAGGGCATCGACGAGGAGCGCAAGGGCGAGAAGAAGGATCAGCTCTCGGACGCGGAGACCAGGGCCGATCAGAAGGCCGAGGAGGTCGCCGACCTGGAGCGCAAGACCGCGTAGCTCAGTCTTCGGTGCTTTCGGTGCTCACGGCTCCTTCGGCCTCAAGGCCGGGGGAGCCGTCGTCGTTCGGGTAGGCCTCTGGGCCGAGCGCCTCGAACTCCGCCGTGTCGACAGGAAGGCACGTCTCGCAGAAGTCCTTGCCGAACGGCGTGAGGACGATGCTCCTGCGCACGGTCCGCGCCGTGCGTCCGCCCTTACGCATGGCCTCGAGCACGTCGGGCTGCGCCTCGACCACCTGGTAGCGGAGGCGGTCGCGGACCGGCTCGCGCGAGAACCAGATGAGGCCGAGCCGGGAGAGGTTGTTGAGGTAGGCCGGGACGCGATCGGTGTACCGGCAGCCGGCGTCCGCGCCGATCATGTTGCGGCCCGGGGCGACGAGGTCGGACACCAGGGGCAGCCCGGCCCGGATGTCCACCGAGGGCTGCGCGCCCTCGAGGAAGAGCAGGCGGAGGATCCGCGCCTCGTCCGGCGCCAGCTCGCTGAGCATCCGGTCGTACGCGGGGTGGGAGTCCTCGTCATAGTCGACGTCCGCGGAGCGCCGCAGGAGCTCCTCGCCGCGGGCGCGAAGCGCGGGCCCCGACGTGTCGGCCTCGCCCTCCGCCCGGCCGTCCTCACGGAGCAGCTCGGAGGCGCTCGACCCGCGAGCGCCGCCGTCGACGATCTCGAGCATCCTCCGCGCGTACGCGCGGACGTCCGCCGCGGTGTCCTCGAAGAGCTCGGACGCCGACTCGCGTCCGGTCGCGGCACGAGCGAGTCGAACCCCGGAACGCACGGCCGTCTCCACGGTCCACTCCGCCGTGTTCCACCACGACGACGCGTAGATGCGGGCCAAGCCGGGCAGGGCAGCCCGTAGGCCTTCGTCGGCCGTCGCGTTGTCGTTCTCGGAGCTCATCTCAGACACCGAATATCGCAAGGTGGACCAGCCCTGCGCCGAAGCCGAGCACGGCACCATGCGCGTAGAGCATCCACTCGTCCTCCTTGATCGCGGAGCGCAAGAGCTCAACGAAATCGGCGTATGACATCTCGCGCATGCGGGCCTCGAGCAGGCTACGGACCCGCGTGCTTTGGCGCTCCGAGAACTCGGGGTCCGTGAGGGGGGTCATCGTGTACTCCACCGCCTCGACGGCGACCGAGTCGCGGATGGTGTCGTACTGGCGAGTGCCCATCGCGACCCGGACCGCGGGCCGCGCCGGCCCGGTCGCCCGATCGACAGCCGGCCGCAGCGCCGTCTCGAGCATCTGCCGCGTGCGGTCGGACCGCGGTCCGTGCAGGAGCTGGTCGCCGACGTTGCCGAGGGTGACGACGTCGTCGGCGATGATCTTCGCGTACACGCCCGCGATCTCGGCGCGCCTGCGAAGGAAGAGGCCGTGGAGCTTGAGGGGCCCGATCCGGCGCGGCTCCACCGGCTCGAAGATGAGCTGCATCCCGAGCAGGTTCGTGACCCAGCCGACGACGACGCCGCAGACTGGCAGCACCCACCAGTGCGGGAAGGCATGGACGATGAACACAACGGGGATCCCGAGCAGGAAGCCGAACAGGAACCCGAAGTTGATCATCAGCCTTAGCTCGCGCTGGCCGATCTCGAGAAAGGCGCGCGTCGCCAGCTCGGGGTTCGCCTCGAACTTGCGGATCACCATCAGCTTCACGTCGAGGAGCTGGTCGATGTTGGTCCCGATCTCCTGGGTGACGTCGCGGACGATGTCGGGCAGCTGCGACTGCACCCGGGCGTGGACCGCCTCGCGGACTCGCGGCGGCAGGTCGTTCCAGAGCTGCGCGTTCTCGCGGTTCATGATCCGCTCGACGACGTCGTAGATGTCGCGCTGCGACGTGGCGAGGATGTGCTCGGCGATCTTGTCGGGCTCGAGCTGGTCGTAGAACTCGCCGGGCGTGCCGAGCTTCGCGAGCCCCTTGTCGGCCGCGATCGAGCCCATCTTCGCCGCCCGCGACGGGATGATCCCCTGCCAGCCGACGCCGCCATGCATGATCCCGGGGATGTCCTGGAGCTTCCGCGGCAGTAGGCGCGCGAGCGGCGCGAGCCCCGGGACCTCGAGCCCGACGAACCGGATCGGGTGGAAGAGCATCCAGACCCCGGTCCAGTTGATGATGTAGCCGATCACGCCCGTGAAGATCGGGATCGTGATCGCCTTCAGCGTGTCGCTGCCGTGCACCAGCGGCAGCGAGATCGCTGTGATCACCTCTCCACCCATGACACATCCCTTGGGCGCCGTCGGCGCCCAAACACGCCTCTTTCGGAGCTAAAGCTCCTCATGACACACCCGCGTGACCCTACCGGCGGTCCGGGCGCTCCGTCGCAGCGAAAGGGTCGCCGGGGCCGCGGGCGAAGTCCTCGGGGCGATGCCGATTATGTACCCCGCCTTTCGGCGCGCCGACACCGCGCGCTACACGGCGATCCTGGTCCTGATCCTCCTGACGATCGGGTTCCAGCTCGCCGCGCCCGACACCGACTGGGCTCGGCTCGTGACCGTGGTGCTCCAGGGTGGGACGCTCGCGCTGGCGCTCAACGTTGGGCGCATCCACGGAGTCCTCGACCGCCTGCTCCTCGGCCTGATCGCAGCGACCATCGCTGTCTCGGTCGTCGCGGTGGTCGGGTTCGGCTCCCTCGGGGAATCCGAAGCCCGGCTCATCAACCTGCTTCTGATCGCCTTCGCGCCGATCGCGATCCTGATCGGGATCATCGTCGACATGCGCGCCCGCAGCCGAGTCACGGTGCGGACGATCATCGGCGTCCTCAGCATCTATCTGCTGATCGGCCTCGTCTTCAACTTCCTCTTCGGGATCATCGCCGCGGAGACGTCCGACCCCTTCTTCCAGCACGGTGTCCACGGGAGCACCGCGGACTTCCTCTACTTCAGCTACGCGACCCTGACGACCGTCGGCTACGGAGACCTCACCGCCGCGCTGCACGTCGGGCGGTCGGTCGCGATCATCGAGGCCTTGATCGGCCAGATCTACCTCGTCAGCGTCGTCTCGCTGATCGTCGGCAACCTCGGGCGCTCACCCTCGGGCGGCCATGCCCCGGCCGCACGGGGCGCAGGACGAACCTCGCGTTGAGCCGCTACGGAGCCGCGACGGCGCCGAAGAGCTCGCGGGCGCGGTCGGCGACGAGCTCCGGCCGCTCCTCGGGCAGGAAGTGGCGCGCGCCGGCGACGCGCTCAACCTCGAGCCGCGGAGCGTTCGCCTCATGGCCGCGCAGGTCGGCGCCGCGCGCGATCAGGTCTCCGTCGCCGACCAGGAGTCGCGCGGGGATCTCCATTCGGGCGTCCCTGTAACGCCCGCGGATGATCGGCAGCAGCTCCCGCAGGAGGAACGTGCGGTACATCGCGACCGTCGTATGCCCGCCGCGCTCGGAGCCCATCGTCGACTCGTAGGCGGCGACGTCTCGCTCGTCGAACGGGTCTCCGGCCGAGCCCGCCTTGAGCACCCGCGTCGTGAGGCGGCGCTTCGCCATGGCGGCGCCGAAGAGGCTGAGCGGGATCTGGTAGAGGAACCCGGCGGCGCGCCACGGGCTCAGCCGGTCGTGGCGCGAGGGCCACGGATGCGGGATGGAGAGCCCCAGGAAGGCGTTCCAGCGCTCGGAAGCCGCGAAGCATGCGAGGAAGCCGCAGAACGCGCCCCAGTCGTGACCGATGTAGCCGGCCCGCTCGATCCCGAGGGCGTCGAGCACCCCGACCAAGTCGCGCGCGAGGCGCTCCTTCGCGTAGCCGCCCGGCGGGGCGTCCGACCAGCCGTGACCGCGCAGGTCGGGCATCAGCAGCCGGTAATCGCCGGCCAGCAGAGGCGCCACCCGGTTCCAGCACCACCAGTTCTGCGGCCAGCCGTGGACCAGCAGCAGCGGCGGCGCGTCGGCCGGGCCGAGCTCGGCGACGTGGAGCGCGACCTCGCCGGTCTCGACGCGGTGGTGCTTCACGCCCTCGAGCTCGGGCATCGGCGGCGTCCACGCGGCCTCGCTCATTGCGCCATCGTTTCATGGCTCGGGGCGCTCCGGCCCTATTCCAGGCCGGCCCGATGCGCCGCGCAAAGCGGGCGACCGGGACATTCACTTAGACGCGGCGCCGTCAACACGATACGAAGCCTCGCGTCAAGCGTGTTTGTCGGTGTGACCGCCTATAGGACCTTCAACGCGACACCGAACCACGCTCGCGGAGCGATTGTCGTGTTCACGGCCCCCCGTGGGAGCGTGCGACGAAAGTCGAGCAGCTCGAGCGGGCGCGTCGGGGTATCGGGCTACGCCCCCGCGGTCTCGTCGGCAACGCGGTGACGACCCGGCACCAGGCGACCGCCGACGAAGAAAATCGTGACCAGGAGGCCGAGGATCGCGGCGATCGAGACAAAGCGGAACCCCGACTGGATGCCGTGGACGAAGGAGTCGCTGACGAAGTCCTGGACCTGATTCAGCTTGCCCGTGGGCAGCTTGTGCAATGCCGCCTCACCGGCGTCGGTGCCCGCCAGGACGCCGTGCATCACCGAAACCTGTTGATCTGAGGCGTGGAGGCCGGCCGCCGTGATGCTGCTGTCGAGCTTGTTCTCGGAGCTCAGCGTGAAGATGGTCGTCGTGATCCCGAGTCCGATCGCCCCGCCGGCGATCTGGAACATGTAGATGAGGCCACCGGCGAGGCTCGAGCGCGAGGGGTCGAGCGCGGTCACGCCAGCGGTGGTGACCGAGGCGTAGAAGAACCCGGCGCCGATCCCGATCGCGGTGAGCCCGGCGATCATGCCCCCGTAGCCGGAGTCGACTCCGATCAGCGACAGGAGGATGGCGCCGACCGTGAGGCCCACGGCGCCGATGCTGACGGACAGCTTCGGGCCGAGCCGGCTGTACGCGGGGCCGGCGATGAACGAGACGAGCGCGAACGTCGCCAGCATCGGCGCCATGCCGACTCCGGCCTTGAGCGCCGACCATCCGAGGATCTTCTCCATGAACTGCGGCGCGTAGAGCACCGTCGAGAAGAACACGGCGGACATCAGCAGCACGGCGAGGCACGCCGATCTGAACTCCGTGTTCCGCAGCACGTCGAGCGGCACGAGCGCGTTGTTGCCCTTTCGCGGCTCGATGAAGCAGAAGACGACCACGAGCAGGACGGCGACGGCGAGCATCGCGATCACGCGCGGGTCGCCGAAGCCCCAGTCGGCGGCCTGATCGAAGGCGACGAGGAAGAGAAGCAGGCCGGTCGCGAGGCTGGCGATCCCCGGGTAGTCGATCCTCTCGTCCGTTTGCGCCGGCTTGGGCTGATGGACCCTGAGCCAGGTGACGAGCACGGCGAAGGCCGCGATCGGCACGTTGAGGAAGAAGATCCACCGCCACGAGAGCTCGTCGGTGAGCAGGCCGCCGATCAGCGGGCCGAGCGCGTTCCCGATTCCCGCGGCGCCGAGGATGAGGCCACCGGCGAGCCCAGCCTTCGACTCCGGAAGAGCCGCGTAGGTCATCCCCAGGATCGCGGGCCACATGAGCGCGCCGCCGATCCCCATGCCGACCCGCATGGCGATGAGGAAGAACGAGTCCTGAGCGATCCCGCCGAGGAGCGAGAAGCCGGCGAAGAAGGCCGCGCCGATGAAGAACACCTTCCGCCGCCCGAACAGGTCGGCCAGGCGCCCGCCGGCGACGATCGCCATCCCGAAGGTGAGTGCATACGCATTGATGACCCACTGAACCGTCCCGACGTCGACGTTGAAGTCGTGCTCGATCGACGGAAGAGCGACGTTGAGCGCCGTGAAGTCGTTGGCGATCACGATGACCCCGAGGCCCATCGCGATCAGCGCCATGGCGGTCCCGGGGGCCAGGCGGTCGGCCGAGGCTCCGTCCCCTGCGCTCACCGGGGCCAATCTATCGCTCGCCGAAGGCGGACCGAGCCCGCCGAACGTCCCGCAGACCCTCTTACGCGATGGTCTCCGGGACGTTCGGCAGCGAGAGGAACCGGGCGATGTCGCGCGCCTCGGCCTCGATACGCCGCCTTGCCGCCGGGCGGTCGAACCAATCGATCTCGAGCCGTCGCTTCGCTCCCGAGCCGGCGAGCCGCCACGTGCCGCCGACCGTCCCGCCGGCGAGCACGGTCGCCTTCACGATCCCCGAGCCGGGGAGCAGGCGCTTCGCGTTCTCGCTCGCGAGCATGAGGTCGCGGCTTCGCCAACCGAGCATCAGCGTGTCGAAGGCGGCGAGGAGGAGTGGCGGCGGGATCGGACCGGGCTCCTCGTCAAGAGCGCCAGGCAGGGCCATGAGGTCGCCCACCTCCTCCAGCGGGCCCGCCGCGGCCAGGCCGCGTCGGGCCGCACCCAGCGGGAGGCCCGACCAGTAGGCGAGGTCGTCGGCCGTCGCCGGGCCGTAACCCGCCAGGTAGCGGCGAGCCATGATCGCCAGCGCCTCTTCTTCGCCGACCGGTTCGGGCGGATCCGCGGCCCGATAGCGGCCGTCGGGCAGGCCGACGACGATTCCCTGGGAGGCAAGCCATGGCATGAAGACGTTCGATGCGTGCGACCCGAGGTCGTCGTGCCGGCGGGCATAGAGCTCCTCCAGGAGCGCCGCGCGCTCGCGCGGCGCGTCAGCGAGGACGTCCACGACATCCGCGCGCATGCCTCGAGCCGTCTCGAGGCCCCCTCTCTTCTCGATCCAGCCCTCGAAGCGCTTTCCGAAGCGAGGCGCGCAGAGCGCGTGGAGCCAGGCGCGATCGGCGGCGGGGATCAGGTGCACGGTGCCGCGGACGGTCCAGGTACGGACGAGATCGGCCTCGCCGATGGCCGACCGGGCGAGCCCGGGAACGCGCGAGCGGAGGGCCAGGTGCGAGGCGCGGACGTCCTGGGCCTGGACGCCAACGACGGCAGCCGCAGCCTCCTCGACGCGGGCCGCGGCCGTCTCCGCGGTAAGTCGTTGTGCCGCCAATCGATGGCGGCGAAGGAGGTGGGCGGCGAGCGCCGTGGACATCTCGCTGCGTAGTTTTAGGTGCTGTGGCCCCTAAAGGCACGCAACGAACCACGCGGGGGCCGCTTCTGGCCGTCGACACCCCCTCCATGCTCTACCGCGCGTTCTACGCGCTTCCGGACTCGATCAAGGGGGCCGACGGCAAGCCCGTCAACGCGCTGCTCGGCGCCGCCAACCTCATCCTCCGTGAGGTCGAGGAGCACTCGCCCCGGGCGGTCGCCCTCTGCTTCGGCCCCGACGCCGCGACCTACCGGGTCGAGCTCTTCTCCGGCTACCACGCCGACCGCCCCGAGATGCCGGAGGGCCTCGTGCCGCAGTGGGCTGAGGCGAAGCCGTTCTTCGAGGCATTCGGCTGGACCGTGGCCGTTCACGACTCGCTCGAGGCCGACGACCTGCTGGGGACGTACGCCCGCCTCGAGGAGAAGGCCGGCGGTCGGGCGCTGCTCCTCACCGGCGATCGCGACATGTTCCAGTGCGCGAGCGAGGCGGTGACGGTTCTATATGTGCGCACTGGCGGCCCGCGCGCCGGCGCGGAGGAGGTCGGCCCCGCGCAGGTCAACGAGCGCTACGGCATACCGCCCGAGCTCGTCCCCGACTTCATCGCCCTCCGCGGCGATCCCTCCGACGGGATCCCGGGCGCGAAGGGCGTCGGCGACAAGACGGCCGCCGAGCTCCTGCGCGAGCACGGCTCGCTCGAGGCGCTGCTCGACGCGGCGATCCGTATCCCAAAGCCCAAGCTCCGCACAATGCTGGTCGACTCCGCCGACGAGCTCCGCGCCTTCAAGGACATGGCCACCCTCCGCGACGCGGGCGTCAAGCGCCCGAGGAACCGAAGGACCGACTGGAGGGGCGCGGCGAAGGCCGCCGAGGCCGCGGGCATGAACCGGTTGGCGAAGCGTCTCGCCGAGGCCGCGGGGTAGGTTCCTCGCCGATGGGCGGCGCGGTCGTCACCGGAGCGGCGCGGGGCATGGGCCTCGAGATCGCCCGCGGCCTCGCGACGAGGGGATTCAAGGTCACCCTCGCCGACATCGATGCTCAGGAGGCGGCCACGGCCGCCGAGGGGATCGGCGATGAGGCGACCTCCGCCGCCCTCGATGTCAGCGACGAGGGTGCCTGTCAGGCGCTCGCGCGCGAGGTCGCCGGGCGGGACGGCCTCGACGTTTGGGTCAACAACGCGGGCATCCTGCGCACAGCCCCTTCGTGGACGCACCCGCCAGAGGAGCGCCGAGCGATGTTCGACGTCAACACCTTCGGCCTCATCAACGGGACCCTCGCCGCCCTCGAGCACATGCGTGCCACCCGCCGCGGCCACGTCATCAACATCATCTCGCTGGCCGGGCTGGCGGTTCCACCGGGCGAGGTCGTGTACGCGGCAACCAAGCACGCCGCGCTCGCGTTCTCTCTCGGCACGCTCTACGACCTTCGCGAGGCCGGGCTCGACGACGTCCACATCAGCTGCGTCTGCCCCGACGGCGTCTGGACGCCGATGCTCTTCGACAAGGTCGACGATCCGCATGCGGCGCCCTCATGGTCGGGCGTGATGCTCCAGCCCGCGCAGGTGGCGGAGGTGGCGGTCGGATTGCTCGACAAGCCGCGGCCGGTGACCACCATCCCGCGGTGGCGGGGCGCCTTCGTCCGCGCTTTCGATGCCGCGCCCGGGATCGGCGCGCGCCTCGCCCCCCGTCTGATGGAGCAGGCGCGCCGCAGACAGGCGAAGTGGAGGCGCGACCACCGGCAGTAGCTATCGAAAGATTCGTTTCGAAAGTGTTCTTTTGATACTCTGAGTACGTGAACGCGCGCACGATCCAGCTCACCGACCCGCGGGCGCTCCGTGCCATCGCCCACCCCACACGACTCGCCCTCGTCGGCCTCCTTCGCCGCGAGGGACCGCTCACCGCCACCCAGGCCGGGGACCTGATCGGCGAGAGCGCCGCGAGCTGCTCCTTCCACCTCCGCCAGCTCGCCAAGTACGGCCTCGTCGAGGAGGCCGGCGGTGGCCGAGGCCGCGAGCGCCCGTGGAAGGCGACCGCGCTGTTCACCGAGTGGCCGGAGATGGGCGCCGGCGCCGAGAGCGACGCCGCGAGCGAGTTGCTGTCGAGCGTCGTCGCCGAGTACTTCTTCGAGGGTGTGATGGGCTGGCTCGGCCGCCGGCGCGACGAGCCCGCGGAGTGGCGCGAGGCTGCCCCGTTCGGCGACTCAATCGTCTATCTCACGGCCGAGGAGCTGGCGGATCTCGGCGAGCGGATGGGTGAACTGACCGAGCCCTACCTCGAGCGGCTCACCGACCGCGACAAGCGGCCCGACGGCGCCCGTGCGGTGTCGGTCCTCCATCTCGCGTTTCCGATCGCCGAGGACGGCGAGCGCGGCGCATGACCCGCCGCCTGCTGCCCGACCTCCTGCGCCGCCGCCCCGAGTTTCGCCGCTTCTGGACCGGGCAGACGATCTCCCTATTCGGCGATCAGATCTCGCTTCTTGCCATCCCTCTCCTCGCCGTCCTCGCCCTGGACGCCGGCGCCGCGCAGATGGGCCTCCTCACGGCGGTTGGGCTCGCGCCGAACCTGCTGCTCTCGCTCCACGCGGGCGCTTGGGCCGACCGCCAGCCGAACCGGCGGCGGCTCATGCTGGCGGCCGACCTCGGCCGAGCCGCGCTGCTGGCGACGATCCCGGTCGCTTACGTGCTCGGCGCGTTGACCCTCGCCCAGCTCTACGTCGTCGCGTTCGGCGTCGGCTGCCTCACGGTCCTCTTCTACGTCTCCTACAACACGCTCTTTGTCGCCCTCGTCGACCGCGAGGAGTACGTGGAGGCGACGTCGCTTCTCAACGGAAGCCGGGCTCTGTCGCTGGTCGCCGGACAGGGTGTCGCGGGCGCGCTCGTGGCGGCCTTCACGGCCCCGCTTGCGCTCCTCGCCGACGCCGTGTCCTTCCTCGGCTCGGCGCTCTTCCTCGGCCGCGTCCGCGCTCCCGAGCCGCCCCCGGCGACGGCCGAGAGCGCGGGGTCGGCGGAGGGGCTGCGCTTCATCTCTCGCACCCCGGTGTGCGCGCCGCCCTCGGCGCCACCGCCACGGTCAATTTCTTCAACTTCGCCTTCTGGGCGATCTTCGTGCTCTACGCGACGCGCGAGCTCGGCATCGGCGCCGTGGAGCTCGGTCTCGTGCTCGCAGTCGGCGCCGTCGGCGGGCTGCTTGGCGCGATGGCGACATCGCGCCTCACCTCGAGGGTCGGCGTCGGCAGAACGCTCCTGATCTCATTCGTCCTCTTTCCCGGCGCCGCTGCTGCTGGTGCCCCTGGCCGCCGGGCCCGAGCTGCTCGTGCTCGGCCTCCTCGCGCTTGCCGAGTTCGCTTCGAGCGCTGGGGTGATGATCCTCGACATCGGTCTCGGAGCGCTGTTTGCGGCGTCGTCCCCGACCCGCTGCCGGCGCGCGTCTCGGGCGCCTACATGGTGGTGAACTACGGCGTCCGCCCGCTCGGGGCGCTGCTCGGAGGCGCGCTCGGCGCCGCCATCGGGCTGCGGCCGACGCTCTGGATCGCGGCCACCGGAGCGCTGGCCGGAGCGCTCTGGCTCCTGCCGTTCGCCGCTGTCCCGGCTGCGCGAGCTTCCCGGCCCGGCGCCGATCCCGACGCGGACCTAGCTGCTGCGAGCCGCTACGCGGCTCGCAGCTTCGCCCGCCGCGATCCGATCACCGAACCCCAGTCCCGTTCGTCGACGGGCGCGGGCTCCGTCTCGGCCAGGAACCTGCGGAGGACGGAGGCCAGCCCGTCCGGGTCCTCCAGGTGCGGGAAATGCGCGGCGCGCGGAAGCGTCTCGAAGCGCGAGTGGTTGATCGCCCGATGGGCGTCGAGGCCGTGCTGGAGGGGAATCGTGTGGTCGCGCTCGCCCCACACGATGAGCGTCGGCATGTCGCCGAGGAGGTAGAGGCGGTCGCGCGCGCTGACCCGCTGGCCCTGGACGTCGATCACCGACCGAAGCGTCTCGATGAATGCCCGCCGCGAGCCGGCCTCTTGCAGCGGGCGGAGCGCCCGCGCAACCGCCTCGAAGTAGATGCCCTTCGAGCTCCCCCGGGCGCGCAGACGCCGCCCCGCGGCGGAGATCGCGTCGACGAGCCGCGGTTGGGCCGCGAGGCGCACCGCGGCCGTCGCGCCGGGCAGCGCCGCCGCGCGCAGGAGCGGGCTCACCTCGCGCCCGAGGCCACCGCTCGAGACCAGTGCCAGGCGCTCGGTGCGGTGGGGGAACTGGTAGAAGAACTGCATCGCGACCCCGCCGCCGAGCGAGTGCCCCACTATGGTCGCCCGGTCGACCCCGATCGTCGCCAGCAGGTCGCGGATGCTCGCCGCGTGGGCGCCGAGCGAGTAGTCGCCACGCGGGGTCGCCGAGTCGCCGTGGCCGATGAGGTCCGGCGCGATGACGCAGTATGAATCGGCCAGCTGGAGCGCGACCTGCTCCCAATGCCGCGAGGAGTTGACCATCCCGTGGATCAGCACCACCGCCGGCCCGCTGCCGGCGGTGCGGTAGATCACGCCGTGGCCGTGCAGGTCGACCTGATGCGCCTCGAAGCGCGCCTCCGCCGTCACCAGCCGCAATCTAGCGACCATGAGCGCCGAATTCCGTCGACCTGGTCGACGGAATTCGGCGCTCGGCGGTCGTTGGCGGCTACCGGATGACCGCGAGCGAGCTCGCGGTCGCGTCCGCCGGCCGCGGCGGCCGGCCGCCTTCGCCCGCGGCGCGGACGAGCGCGCCGAAGAGCCGCAGCTGCGAGGGATCGTCGAGCATCGACTCGGCATGCCACTGCACGCCGATTGCAAACCTCGCGCTTGGCACCTCGATCGCCTCGACCACGCCGTCGGGCGCCCATGCCACCGCCTCCACCGCGCGTCCAAGGCCGCTCGCGGATTGGTGGTGGTAGGAGCTCACCTCGAGCCGGCTCACGCCGCCGAGCGCCTTGCAGAGCTCGCTCGAGTCCTCGATGCGCACCGGGTGAACGGCCTGCTTTCCGCCACCCGGCGGAAGGTGGTTCAGAGTGCGGCCGAACTGCTCGGGCAGGTGCTGGAAAAGGGTGCCGCCGCTCGCGATATTGAGCGCCTGTGCGCCGCGGCTGATGCCGAGCAGCGGGATCTCCCGAGCCACCGCGTCGCCGGCGATCGCGAGCTCGGCGATGTCGAGCTCCCGGTAGGTAGGGCCGAGCTCGGGATGCGGGTCTTCTCCGTAGGCCGTCGGGTGGATGTCTGGCCCGCCGGAGAGGACGACCCCGTCGAGCTTGTCCAGGAATCCGGAGATCGCCTCCACCGGCACCGGCGGGATCACCACCGGAAGCCCGCCGGCGCGCTGCACGGCCCGCGCGTAGCTCAGCCCGAGCGTCATCTCGGGCATCGCGGGCTCGCCATAGCGGATCAGCTCGCCGTGGTCGGCCCCGTGAACCTCGGAGGCGGTTATCCCGATGAGGGGCTGCACCTCTCGGAGCCTAGGCGCGCTCCTCCGCCGGATCCATGGACCTAGGTCGAATTCTTACCCGCATCGTTTGTACGCGCGGTCCCGTACCCTGCGGGCGTGGGCACCATCGACGGCTCCGCCAGCGCCGATATCGAGGCCCCCATCGCGGAGGTCTTCGCGATCGCGGCCGACGTCGAGGGATCGCCCCGCTGGCAGCCCGAGATCAACGTTGCGGAGGTGCGCGAGCGCGACGGCGACGGTCGCCAGATCCTCGTCCACACCGAGACCGACGGCAAGGTGCGCACGCTCAACTCCGACCTTCGCTTTTCCTACGACGAGCCCACCGGCCTGCGGTGGGTGCAGGAGGAGGGCGACCTGAAGTCCGTCGAGGGAAGCTGGGCGTTCGAGGACCTGGGCGACGGGCGGACCCGCGCAACCTACTCGATGTCCGTCGACCTGGGGCGGATGCTCGGCATGGTCATTCGGGGGCCGCTCGTGGGGGTGCTTCGCGGGCAGCTCGTCGAGACGATGCCCGGCAAGCTCAAGGGCTTCGTGGAGAAGTCCGGCTAGCCGCTATGCGAGACGGACCGGCAGCGTCTTCAGCTGGTTGATGAAGGGCGACTCAGCGAACACCGGGTCACCGCTGAGCTCCATCGCCGGGTAGCGCCGAAGGGTCTCCTCGAACATGATCCGCAGCTCGAGCCGGGCGAGCGCGGTGCCGAGGCAGAAGTGGCGGCCACCCGCGCCGAACGCCTGGTGCTCGGGGTTGCGGCGGACGTCGAAGCGCTCGGGGTCCTCGTAGCGGGTCTCGTCGCGGTTCGACGACACGTACCACATCACCACCTTGTCGCCCTCGCGGATCTGCTTGTCGCCGAGCTGGGCATCGCTCAGCGCCGTCCGGCGGAAGTGGGCGAACGCCGGGTACATCCGGAGCGACTCCTCGACCGCGCTCGGAATGAGCGAGGGGTCGTCGAGCACCAGCTTCCGCTCCTCGGAGTGCTCCATCAGCGCCCGCATGCCGCTGCAGTAGGTCGCCTTGGTGCTGTCGTTCCCGGCGGCGACGAGGAGGAAGAACCCCATCACGATCTCGTCCTCGGTCAGCTTCTGCCCGTCAACCTCGGCGTGGACCAGCACGCTCGTCAGGTCGTCGGTCGGGTTCTCGCGCCGGGCGGCGATCATCCGATTGCAGCGCTCGTAGATCTCCGGCAGGTCCTTCTCGACCACGCCCTCGACGCCCTCCGGCGCGAGGTCGGTGTCGCCCGCCCCGAGCGCCGAGTTCATGAGCCGCGCCCACTGCGCGTCGTCCTCCGGCTCGATCCCCATGAAGCTGCCGATCACCCGCGAGACGATCGGCTGCGCCACCTCGGTGACGAGGTCGCAGGTCTCGCGGCCGTCCAGCCGGTCGAGGACGCCGACGACGATCTCGCGGATCGGCTCCTCGTGAGCGGCGATCCGCTTCGGCGTGAAGCCAGCCTGGAACAGCGCCTTGATGCGGTCGTGCTTTGGCGGGTCCATGCCGATGAACATCGACTGCGCGAGCTCGAGGGGGAAGACGCCGCTCGCGGCGGTGACGCCGCCGCGCTCGGACGAGTAGGTGCGCCAGTCACGGCTGACGGCGTGGACGTCGTCGGCGGTCGTCACCGACCAGAACCCGTCCTCGTCGGGGAACTCACTGATCCGCGATGTCCAGTGGACCGGGCACTCGTTGCGGAGGCGCTTGAAGAGCTCGTGCGGTGGCCCGTCGGGCCAGTTCTCGCGCTCCGTGACGAGGACCTGCTCGAGGTTCTCGTCGACGGGCTTGGCGCGCGCCTCCATGCCGAGGCGATCCTAGTCGGTTGCCTAGGATGGCGGCCGTGGGTGAACCGGAGCTGTCGGAGGGTGCGGCCGCGATGCTCGCCGAGCTCCTCGACGAGGTCTGTGCCCTCGAGGACGTCCCACTCGACGACATCGCTCCCGCCCTCGGCGACTCGAGCCCACCGTGACGCCCCCGACGATCCTCGAGGCGCGGGCGCAGCTCGCGGCGCGCGAGGTCTCACCGGCGGAGCTCGTGCAGGCGGCCCTCGAGGAGATCGACCGTAGCTCCGCGCTCAACGCGTACCTCCACGTCGACCCAGAGGGCGCGACGGCGGCGGCCCGGGCGGCCGGGTCCGTGCTGGCGGGCGGCAACGGCGGATCCCTCTGCGGCATCCCGCTCTGCGTCAAGGACGTCATCGACGTCGCCGGGATGCCGACCACGGCCGGCGCCGCCGGCTGGGTTCGAAACCCGTCCGAGGACGCCCCCGCCGTCGCCCGGCTTCGCGCCGCGGGAGCGATCATCGTCGGAAAGGGGAACACGAACGAGTTCGCGTTCGGCATCGACGGCCAGAACCCGCATTGGGGCGACTGCCACAACCCGGTCGATTCCAGCAGAATGTCGGGCGGCTCGAGCTCCGGCCCCGCTGCCGCCACCGCCTCCGGCCAGGCGCTCGGAGCGGTCGGAACCGACACCAGCGGCTCGCTGCGAGTCCCGGCCTCCTTCTGCGGGCTCGTCTCGGTCCGCCCGACGCACGGACTGGTTCCGACGGCCGGCGTCGTCCCCCTCGCATGGTCATACGACACGGTCGGCCCAATCGCGCGCACGGTGGCCGACGCCGCGCTCCTCCTCGACGTGCTCGCCGACGGTGCGGTTGGATCCCCCGCGCAGCTCGACGGGCTGCGCGGCCTGCGGATCGGGCTCGTGGAGCAGTTCCTCGGCGACTGTGCGCGGCCAATCGCCGACGCCGTTCGCGGCGCGGCCGAGCGCTGGCGTGCGGCCGGCGCCGAGGTACTTCCCGTCGAGATCCCCCGGCTCGAGAACCTGAGCGCCCTTCACCGCACGATCCAGTTCTGCGAGGCCGCCGCGGCGCACCGTTCCTGGTTCGCCGACCAGCGTGACCGGTACGGGCCGGGCGTTCGCGAGCGCATCGAGGTGGGTGGCGCGCTGCCCGCCAAGGACTACCTGCTCGCCCAGCGAGCGCGTGCCCTCGTTCGCGCGGAGGCCGCCGCGGCGACGGCGGGGCTCGATGCGCTCGTCGCGCCGACCGCGCCGGTCACGGCCCCGCCCCTCGGCGCCGAGGCGGTCGACGTCGACAGCCGCTCGCTGCCGCTTCGCCCCGCCCTGCTCTCCTTCACGGTCCCGCTGACCCAGCCGGGCGGCCCGGTCGTCGCAGTCCCGCTCGGAGAGGAGGAGGGCATGCCGTTCGGGATCCAGATCCTCGGGGCGCCGCGCTCCGAGGGGCGCCTGCTTGGCATCGCGGCCGAGCTGCAGCGCGTTACCGGCCCCCTCGCGGGCTAGCTGCAAATACGCCTGCAGACGGCCCCCAGTTAGCGCCTCTTTGGGACGCTGGCCTTACGGTCGGCGGTCGGGAATTCCTGGGATGACCGATCTCGCAGCCTCCAGCTACAGGCGAAGGATGGCCACACTCGCCCTCGCAGCGACGGCCCTCGCCGTCGTCGTCGCGCTTCCCGCGCTCGCCTCGGGCCAGACGCTTTCGTCCCAGCTCCACGACAAGCGGGACGCGCTTCGCCAGGCGCGATCGAACGAGGTCACTCTCAACTCGACGATCGACCGCTACTCGCGGCAGATCGACGAGCTCTCCGGCGAGATCGCATCGCTGCGCACTCGCGAGGCCGCCGTTCGCAGCCAGCTACTCGTCAAGCGGGCCGAGCTGCGGCGGGCGAGGGCGAGGCTCACGGTCCTGCGGCGCCAGCTCCACGCGGCGCTCGTCACCCTCAAGGCGCATCTGGTCGCGGTCTACGAATCGGGACAGCCCGACGTGATGACTGTGATCCTCAACTCGAGCGGCTTCGACCAGATGATCTCGCGCTACGAGTACGTGCACTCCATCGCGCAGTCCGACAACGCGATCGCGGAGAGGGTGACGACGTTGCGCAACGCCACGCGTACGACGGTCGATCAGCTCCAGGCCGCGCGCGATGCGCTCGCGGCGCGCCGCCAGGAGCTCGCCAGCACGCGCGCGGCTTACGAGAGCCGCCAGGCGTCGCTCACCGCCGCCCAGGGGGCGAAGCGGCGTGCGCTCGTCCACGCGCGGGCCGCCGGCAAGCAGCTTCAGAGCCAGGTCCAAAGCCTCGAGTCGAAGATCGCCGCTCAGCGGGCATCGACGATTGGCCTCGGCGACAACTCCGTGGGCGCGGTCGGCACGACGTTCCCGGCCGGCCCGCCGCCGCAGGGCCAGGCGGTCTCTCCGTTCCCCGCCTCCGAGCCGCTTACCTGGGGCCGAACCGACCAGGGCGTCGACGGCGGGACGCGGCCAGGCGCGCCCCTCCTGGCGATGGGCTCCGGGACGGTCTCGATCGAGCACGATCCCTACGGCTTCGGGACCTCCTACCCCATGCTCTCCACCTCGTTCGGCGACTTCTACTACGGCCACTCCGTACCGGTCGTTGCCGATGGGGCCCGGGTGCAGGTGGGGCAGCAGATCGCCATGGCGCACTACGGCACCTGGGGCAACTCCACCACGCCGGGCGGCTTCGAGATCGGCAGCTGGCCGCCCGGGTCGATGGCCGCCGGAGGCGCCATCCGCAGCTGGCTCATCGGCCTGCCCCGGATCTAGGCGGTCGTGCGGGTAGCCTTCGCCGCGTGAACGACGAGATCGAGCACGGGTTCAAGGAGGGTCAGCCGGTCTGGGTGGAGGACGGCGACGGCCGGCATCACCCCGGCATCTTCGTCGGTGACAACGAGGGCACCGGCTGGTTCGGCGGCGGCCCGAGCGCCTATGTGGCCCATCCCGAGGGCAAGCAGGCCGAGGTGGTCTCGGTGTTTCGCATCACACCTCGCGACGCGCAGTAGAGACCGTGAGCGCCTAGAACCCCGACTTGTGCCTGACGGCGTAGCTCTGCGTGGCCTCCCAACCCAGGCCCTTCGCCCAGCCGGGGCCCTCGCCCTTGGTGTCGGCGGTGTCGAAGCGAAGCCCCGCGATCGTCATCCAGGCGTGCCCGGAGTTCGCGTAGACCGAGATCCACTTGCCCTTGCTCGTCCTGCCCCAGCGGGCGAGAGACGACGGCGGCATCGCCTGCTTGATGAGGCCGCCTCCGTGGAGGGCGAAGCTGACCGCGCTCGAGCAGTCGTAGCACGACGACTGCCAATGGGCATAACCGCCGCCGAGGCAGTAGCCGTGGCCCTTGGCGATCTTGTTCGCCGCGGCGATCGCGCCCTTGACGGCCTTCGGCGCCGACTTCGGGGCGACGGCGAGCCCGTTCACGAGCTTCGCCTTGGCGCCCGCCACCGTGGGCGGGGGCGGAGGCGGCGTTCCGGTGCCGCCGCTGTTGGCCGTGGCCGGGCTTGTCGCGATCGCGGCGGCCGCCAGGCAGGCGAGCCCCGCGCAGCCCGCGAGCTTCGCGCGCCTGCGTGGCATCGTGGTCGAGTTCGGGAACGTCAACGGGTCTCCTTCCTCGGCCTACGGGGTTAGCTGACGGGCTGGCGCTAAAGGAGACTGCGCCCCCACCCAGCGGGCGGGTTAGCCCCAAATCTTCGGTTCCCCCGCTCCCCGCCTCAGGCGGCGGGGATTCGGCGTTTTACGAGCTTCGAGGGCGCGAGGTTAGCAACTGCTAACACGGAAAGCGCCGGTGCCTGGGGTAACCTCGCCCGCGCTGTTTGGCTCGAGGAGGAGTGACGCTTGGTGGGTCATGAAAGGTGCAAGCGGGGACTCGCGGTCGGCTTGGTCGTGATCGCGCTCGCCGCGACCACGTTCGTCGCTTCAGCGACCGTTCGGCCGGCGAAGGCGCAGGGTTGGGCGTGGCAGAACGTCTGCGTCGCCAACGTCTTCAACCAGTCGGGCGCCCAGAGCGCGGTCCGGCCGACGTTCTTCACCTCGCTCCCGGAGGAGCCCGCCTCTCTCCTCCTTTACGCGACCTACGCCGCTCTCGGGATACCGACGACCAGCGGCATATCGTTTCGGGTCACGGGCTGGCCGGCTCCGGCCTTTGGGTGCCACGTGGTGCTCACGCTCACGGCCCCAGGTCCCAACCCCGCCTGTACCTACAGCGCGCCGACGGTGGGTCGCAACAGCTTCAGCTGCAGCGGCGACTCGAGAGTCGACATCCTCGCGAACACGAACAACATCGTCGCCAACGTTTTCGTCCCGCAATCGCGCGGCGGCAGCGGTCCTCCGCCCCGAGCCAGCCAGCCAAGGCACGCCGGCAAGGCGATCAAACCGGGTCAACTGCCGGTCGACGGCTGGCGCGACGTCAAGAAGCTCAGCCACATCGGCCTGATTGGGCGGTTGATGAAGACCGGCCGGCTACCGGCGTCGTGTCTGAATAGCGGCGACCGCCGGACCCGCAAGGTCTCCTCCAACCTCCTGGTCAACCCGGGCGGGGGTCGCGGGGTCGGCGCTGTGGTCGGCAGCTACGGCGGCAAGCACGCGGCGCACCAGACCGCCGCCGACGCGCTCTCGCGCCACAGCATCCATTGCCTGGACCGACTGCTGACATCGAGCCGCTTCCATACGGCCGCCAACTCCCGGCGGATCCACGTGGCCGGCGGGGGTGGCGTGCGCGGCTTTCAGATGGTCGTGCGGCGCCGGCACCACGGAACCGTCCGACGGGCGGCGTTCATGGACGTCGTCGCGGCGTCGAACAACCGTCGGATGAGCGTGCTGATGCTGCCGAGCTCGCACCGGGAGACGGGAGCACGGGTCCTGAAGGCGTCGGTTCGCACGATGCTGAACCGCATCGGCGCCTAGGGCGTCCGGCGCCGCGGACGGCGATCAGGAGCTGAACTCGATCACGCTGCGGATCCCTTCCTGCGCCTCCATCAGCTCGAAGCCGCGGTTGACCTCGTCGAGGGTGATCCGGTGCGAGATGAACGGGTCGACGTCGATCTCGCCGGCCATGTAGCGGTCGACGAGCTTCGGCACCCCCTCGCGGCCCTTGACGCCGCCGAACGAGGACCCCGCCACCCGGCGCCCGGTGATCAGGAAGCGCGGGACGATGTCGAGCGTCTCCCCTTTTCCGGCGACGCCCGCGACTGTGCAGAGCCCCCACCCCATCCGCGCGGCCTCGACCGCCTGGCGCATGACCGCGACGTTCCCGGTCGCCTCGAACGTGTAGTCGGCGCCGAAGCCACCTGTCTCCTCGACGATCCGGTCGACGACGCCGTCGCCGCCGATCATCGTCTCGGTCGCGCCCTGGCCCCGGGCGAGCTCGAGCCGCTCGTCTGCGAGGTCCACGCAAATGATCCGTTCGGCCCCCTGGAGCCGGCAGCCCGCGACGGCGCCGAGGCCGACCATGCCGGCGCCGAAGACGACGCAGGTCGATCCCGGCTCGACCTTGGCCGTGTTCATGGCCGCCCCAAGCCCGGTCGAGAGGCCGCAGGCGAAGAGGCAGGCACGGTCGAGCGGCGCCTCCGGATCGACCTTCGCCAGGGCGATCTCCGGCATCACCGTGTACTCGGCGAACGTCGAGGTGCCCATGAAGTGGCGGATCTCCTCGCCGTCGCGGCGAAGCCTCGTCGTCCCGTCCGGCAGGTAGCCCTTGTTCTGCTGCTCGCGGATCGCGAGGCAGAGGTTCGTGCGGGGATCCAGGCAGTGCACGCACTGCCCGCACTGAGGCGAGAAGAGGGTCACGACGTGGTCGCCCTCGGCGAGGAGCGTGACGTCCGGCCCGAGCTTCTCGACGACGCCGGCGCCCTCGTGGCCGAGGACGGTGGGCGCGTACCCCGACGGGTCGACCCCCGACGCCGTGTAGAGGTCGGTGTGACAGACGCCGCAGGCGACCAGCCGGACCAGGACCTCGCCCGGCCCGGGGTCGGCGAGCTCGAGCTCCTCGACCACGAGCGGACGGCCGAACTCCTCCAGCACCGCGGCGCGCATCCTCATGACATCTCCTCCGCACCTCAGGTTATTCGCCGAGGCGTCGCTACCTTGATTCGATCGCGCGCTCGACCAGGACAAGCCCGCGAATCATGCTCGCCGTCCTCTCGGCGGGCGGCATCTCCTACGCGCTCCTCCAATCGCTCGTCGTACCTGCCCTGCCGGAGATGCAGGACGCGCTGCACACCTCCGAGAGCTCGATCGGCTGGATCCTGACCGCGTTCCTGCTGAGCGCCTCCGTCGCCACCCCGATCATCGGCCGGCTCGGCGACATGTACGGCAAGGAGCGCCTCCTGATGATCGTTCTGGTCACGCTGGCGGCCGGAACGCTGATCTCCGCCGTCGCGTCCTCGCTCTGGCTGATGCTCGTGGGCCGCGTCGTCCAGGGCGTCGGGGGCGGGATCTTCCCGCTCGCGTTCTCGATCATCCGCGACGAGTTCCCCAACGAGCGGGTCCCGGGAGCCATCGGCCTCGTCTCCTCCCTGCTCGGGATCGGCGGCGGTGCGGGGGTGGTCCTGGCGGGGGTCGTGACCGAGCACCTGTCCTACCACTGGTTGTTCTGGTTTCCGCTCGGGATCATCCTCCTCACCGCCTACCTCACCGCGCGCCATATCCCCGAGTCGCCGGTGAAGACGCCGGCGCACATCAACTACCGCGCCGCTGCGCTGATGACGGCCGGCATCTCCGGGGTGCTGCTCGCGATCACCGAGACGAGCACCTGGGGCTGGGGCTCGCCGAAGACGCTCGGGCTCCTCGCCATCGGCAGTGCCGTCATCGTGCTGTGGGTGCGCGAGGAGCTGCGCTCCCGCGAGCCGCTCGTCGACATGCGGATGATGGCCATCCCGGGCGTGTGGACCACGAACACGGTGGCATTTCTGATCGGGGTCGGGATGTATTCCTCGTTCGTGCTCATCCCGGAGTTCGTCCAGGAGCCGATGCGCACCGGCTTCAACGCCTCGGCGGTCGAGTCCGGCCTCTTCCTCGTGCCGGCGACGATCGCGATCGTCGTGGTCGGGCAGATGGCCGGAATCCTGGAGCGGCGCATCGGCTCACGCGGCTCGCTGATCGGCGGGGCCCTGTTCTCGCTCGCCGCCTACGGCCTGCTCGTGGCCGACTCGAGCCAGGAGTGGGAGATCTACGCGTCGATGGCCCTTCTCGGCATCGGCATCGGCCTCTCCTTCTCGGCGATGGCGAACCTGATCGTTCAGAACGTCCGCCAGGAGCAGACGGGCGTCGCGACCGGCATGAACGCCGTGACGCGGACGCTCGGCGGTGCCTTCGGTGGCCAGCTCACGGCGACGCTCCTCGCGGCCAACCTCGGCCGTGGCGACATCCCCACCTCCTCGGGCTTCGCGCTCTCGTTCGGAGTCTGCGCGATCGCGCTCGTGGGCGCCCTGGCCTTCGCGTTCGCGGTACCGCGACGGAGCGCCAACGATCCAGGTTCGGGCCTCCGGCACGTGCCCGAGCGGGCCGCGGCCTAGCCGCGGCCCGCCGGGCGACGGCGCCTAGGCGCCGTTGAGCAGGACCGAGAGGTTGTTGTCCGCGGTGTTCGGCACCGCGAGGTCATCGGCACCCGCGCCGTCGAGGTCACCGGCGCCGAGGCGGAGCGGCGCGTTGCCAACGTCGTACATGCTCGGGTCGTTGAGGGTGCCGTTCTTCTTCGCGGTGAGCGTGTAGACGTTGTCGTCGTCGAGGTTGGCGACCGCGAGGTCGGTGCGCTTGTTGCCGTCGATGTTCGCCGCCGTGAGCGCGAGCGGGTTGGCACCGACGTCGTAGGCCTGGGCCGGCTTGAAGCCCTTCCCGTTGGCCTTGCCGAGGCGGACGGTGATCTGGTTGTCGTTGGGGTTAGTGACAGCCCAGTCGGGGTGGCCGTCGGCGTTGAAGTCGCCGGCGGCGATCGAGGGCGGATCTTCGCCGGCAGCGAACGCCTTCCGCGGGCCGAACTTGCCGTTGCCCTTGCCGTAGAGCACCGTCACGTTGTTCGAGTCCTCGGCCGCTACTGCGATGTCGGCCTTTCCGTCGCCGTTGAAGTCGGCGACCGCGGCGGCACGATCCTCCATGCCGACCGGGTAGGTCTTGCCCTTCTTGAACCTCCCGTTCGGCTGGCCGAGAAGGATCGTCACCGAATCGTTGGCGAAGTCGGCGACGGCTAGGTCGTCGACCTTGTCGCCGTTGAACCGGCCCGTGGCGAGGCCGCGTGCGCCATCGACGCGGATGGTCCGCTGCGGGCGGAAGCTGCCGTTGCCCTTGCCGCGGAGGAGGCCGACGGTGCCGTCCATGCGGTTCGTGACTGCGACGTCGATTGACCTGCCGCGGTCGAAGTGGCCGGTGGCGAGCGCCTCCGGCTCGTCGCCGACGTCGAAGGTCTGCTGGGGGTTGAACGTCCCATCGCCCTTGTTCAGCAGGACGCCGACGTTGTCGTCGTTGGCGTTCGCGACGGCGATGTCACCCTTGTTCTTGCCGTCGAAGTTCGCGATCACAGCCGTCTCCGGATTGGCGCCTACGGGGTAGTTGACCGCCGGGTCGAGGGCTGCCGACGCGGTCGCAGCGGTCAGACCGACAACGCCGCAGGTCGCCGCGAAGGTCGCCAGAGCGTTGGCTAGGCGCCGACGCCGTGGCCCCGTATCGGGATTCGTGTCTCGTGGGTTCATTGCGATTCCTCTCTCGGTTTGGTGTGCAGCCGCAGTTTCGGTCAGATCGGGCGCGGCGGCAAGGGAGCCAGGGTGTCGCTTGTCGATGTCCCGGGGGTGGCGAGGTCCACACCTAGGGCCCCTGGTGGGAGCGGCCTGCGCGGGCGAGGATGCCCGTGCAGTTCGAATCCACCTACCAAGGAGAACATCAGATGAACATCACCAAGACCCGCCGAGCCCTCGTCGCCCTTCTCGCCGCGCTCAGCGTCGCCGGGGCCGCCACGAGCGTCGCGGCAGCCAACAGCCCCTCCCACGACAAGCTGACGATCCACTACTCGGGCGACGGCTTCTACGGGAAGATCAAGTCGGGCAAGGCCAGCTGCCTCGCGAACCGCACCGTCTCGGTTCACAAGGCGAGCGGCCGGGTCCTCTACTCCGACACCACCGAGACCGACGGAAGCTGGGACACCGGCAACTCCGGCCAGGTCCGCGGCAAGTTCTACGCCACGGTCAACGCCAAGGGCGCCTGCCTGCCGCTCGTCTCGAAGACGATCCAGGCCTAACTCCAACTCGCATCAGCACCAGCACCCCACACGGGCCGGGTGGCGCGCCAGCGTCGCCCGGCCCGTTCGGCGTTCGCGCCGAACGTCCCGGAGACCCTCACAACCGAGGGTCTGATGGACGTTCGGTCCGCGGCGTCCGGAGCCTAACCCCGGTTGGGAAGCGGCTTGTAGGCGCGGCAGGGCTCGCCCCGAAGGCCGGGGCAGGGCGGCAGCCCGGTCGGGGCGCTCACCCCGGGGATGATTGGCAGGGTCAGCTTCGACGGCATCCGCTTCGAGGAGGCGATCGAGACCTTCGCATGGCCCTTCGGCTCCGTCCTGGCGAACGCCCAGATCGGCTGCGTACCGTTGGGCGCCGAGATGACGATGCGGATCCGGGAGCCCTTGCGGTAGGCGTGGCCCTCGTAGTAGAGAGGGATCGTCACCGGGACGAAGCGGTTGCTCGGAAGCGGCGATACGTCGGAGCGCCGCAGGCTCAGGACCGGCGTTAGCGGGGTCGACTTCTTCGGGTCGAGCTTGCGCTCGTCGCCGCGCACCCACCCGTTCTGCACGAACGTCTCCTGGCCATCGCGTCGCACCTCGCTGACAGTGGCCTGGAGGTCGACGCTCGGCGCGGAGGACTTGACCCAGACACGCACCGCTCCGCCGCCGATCACGGTCGTGTCCTTCTTCAGCGGCTTCGTCAGGTACGAGACCGCGGTGCCCTTGGGGTTCTGATCCCAGTGGTACTGCGGCGTCGCGGTCCAGAGCCCCCCGGCGCCCGACGCAGTGTCGCCGGTGAAATCGGTCGGCGAGGTCGCCTGCGCGTCCCACTTGAACGAGTCGCCGATCGGCTTCCTCGGCGCCTTCGTGCTCAATCCGCCCTTCGCCGCGAGGTACCACGACTCGGCCTTCGTCCCCGGGATCGGCCACTTGGAGAAGGAGCGCTCGAATCCGGGCAGCGGCTGGCCAGGTGCGGAGCCCCCGGCGCCGTTGTCGAACAGGACGCGGACCTGCGGCAGCTTCTCGAACGCGGCCCGGGCGCCGGAGTAGGTCGGCTGGTGCTGGATCGGGTCCTGCGGCATCAATACGCCCGAGACCCCCATCGCCTCCTGGTAGATGATCGGCCCTGCCGCCTGGAGCACGGGCGAGTAGACGATCGGCGGCTCGTGGGCGACGTAGAGCTCCAGGAAGTCGTACATGCGGTTGAAGGTCTCGGGGTCGAGCGAGTCGACGTGGGTGCCGTTCGTGAACGTGAACCACTTGCGGCGCGTGCCGGTGAACTGGCCAGCCAGCGTCGGGCAATGCCCGCCGGTCTGCTCGTCGGTCCACTGGCACGCCATGTAGACGGGCGCCTTGATCTTGTGCACGAAGGTCAACGGCGACAGCGGGTCGGCGACCCTCGGCTTGTAGTGCTGGTTCGCCTTGATCTTGGCCAGCAGGTTGGCCGCCTCGCCGTGGAGGTCCTGGTTGGCCTTGCAGGTCTCATCCCCCTGTTGGATGCGCTGGTAGGCCCAGGCCTGGCCGCCGTTCGGGGACGCCGGAAGCGCGTCGTGGACCCGCTCCTTGGCCCACTGCAGCGCAAACCCGGTGTTGAGGATCCCCCCGGGGTAGAGCGTCGTCTGCGTCTGGTCGAGGACCGACATCGGGGCGATCCCGGCGAGGCTCGGTGGGTTGGTCTGCGCGGTGAACAGCTGGCTGATGCCACCGTAGGAGATGCCCATCATTCCCACCTTGTGGTGGAGCACCCAGGGCTGGCGCGCGATCGTCTCGATCACGTCGTAGCCGTCGAGGCTCTGAAGCGGCTCGAAGAAGTCGTAGGCGCCGCCCGAACATCCGGTCCCGCGCATGTTCACGTCGACGACCGTGAACCCGAGGAGGTTGGCCAGGATCGCGATTCCGCTCTGCGGGCCGGCGGGATCGGCGTAGCCGTAGCCTGAGTACTCGATCAGGGTCGGGGTCGCGCCATTCGGGTAGACCGGCGGCTTGAAGCCCGGGACGATGCTCGTCACGTCCTCCGGCGGGTGGACGTAGATCGCAAGCTTGGTCCCGTCGCGGGCCTTCAGATAGCTGTAGCCCTGAGACGGGATCGACTGGTCGTAGACCTTCGTGCTCGGCGGCGCCGGCCGGTTGGAGAGCACGTTCAGGGGACCCGACTTCTCGCCGCCGCCCACGAGTTGAGCGCGATACCCCTTGCCGGGCTTCACGTTGCGGAAGAGAAGGCCCCCCTGCTGGTCGGCGCGCTTGCGGGCGACGACATCGCCGCTGCGGTCGAGCAGGGCCATTCGCGCCTTCGCCGCCAGGCCCGTCACGTAGACCTGCTCGGCGCTCCCGTGGGCCTTGAAGTCGGCGGCGGCGCTCGCCGCCGCGGCACTGCCGAGCGCAAGCGCCAGCGCCGCGGATGCGAGCGTCCGGCGCAACCGCCGCCTCCATGCCGGCTTCCCGCCAGTCATCGCAGGGACGGTTGTACCAGCCCGGGCCCTCCGGCGTAGCGCTCCAGAGCCGCAGGGCCCCTAGCGGTGCTCGGGATTCGCGAAGTCGAAGCGGCAGCCGGCGTCCCATTCGGTGCGCTGGTTGCCGTGCGCGGGGATGCCGCCGGCGTCCTTCAGGATCCGGGCCAAGTGCATCATGTTCCAGGCCGCGAACGTCGTGTTGCGGTTGGTGAAGTCGTTCTCGGGGCCACCCGAGCCCTCGTCGAGATAGGACGGACCGGGGCCCGCCTCTCCGATCCAGCCTGAGTCGGCCTGGGGCGGGATGACGTACCCGAGGTGCTGCAGCGAGTAGAGGACGTTCATCGCGCAGTGCTTCACCCCGTCCTCGTTGCCGGTGACGAGGCAGCCGCCGACCCGCCCGTAGTAGGCGTACTGCCCGGCGTCGTTCAAGAGGTGCGAGTTGCCGTAGAGCCGCTCGACAATCTGAGTGGCGATCGAGGACTTCTCGCCGAGCCAGATCGACATCCCGAGGACGAGGATGTCCGCCGCCATCACCCTCTCGAAGATCTGCGGCCACTCGTCCTTGTCCCACCCGTGTTCGGTCATGTCGGGCCATACGCCGGTGGCGATGTCGTGGTCGACCGCGCGGATGCATTCGACCTCGACGCCGTTTCGGCGCATGATCTCCATCGAGACGTCCATCAGGCCCTGAGTGTTTGACACCTCGGGGCTCCGCTTCAACGTGCAGTTGATGAAGAACGCGCGCAGATCCGAGTAGTCGGCCGGCGAGCTCTCGCAGAGCTCGATCTGCTTCTCGGTCAGGACGTCGCTGTCGTTCACTGTCTCCTCCTCATTGGGTTTGCGCCGCATCCCGCGGCGGGACTCGATCGAAGTGCTGCTTGATCGGCCAGCGTTACACGCTTGCCGTGACGGAGCGGACGCCACCCGGAGGCGAATCGTGGCCGGCGGACGGATGGCGGACGAGGCCTCGGAGCCGATGATGGCGATGTGAGCGGGCCCCCTCGCCTGTCCGCGGTCGCCCAGCCGTGATGATGGAGCGATGGAGTTCTCGCACCCAGCGCTCTGGCCCGGTGCCTGGCCTGCCGAGGACGGTGGACCGCGCCGCCTGGCACAGCCCAACGGTCTCGCAGGACTGGGCATCGGCGACGGCGAGGGCCTGAGGCTCGGCGCAGTCCGCGACGCGCTCGGGACGACGATGGTGATCCTGCGCGACCCGGGGGAGGTCTACGCCTTGAGGCACACGCTCGGGCGAAGGCCGCTCGAGGATCCGGTCGTGGGCTGGGTCGAGCAGCTCGATCCGGACACGTTGACGGCGGTACGGCGCTCGGAGCCGCTGCCGAGCGGCCCGTTCTGGCCCGGAGGAGTGGCGGCCCACGCGAACGGCTCGCTCATCGTGGTGACCGGCAATCACTGCCATCGGCTATCGCCAAGGCTCGAGCGGCTCGCGACGGCGAGGCTTCCGGCGCCTCGACCGTACAACTCGTTCGTCGTCCTCGGGGACGGCACGATCGCCACGAAGGACTTCGATCGCCAACTTCGCGCGCCGGCGCGCATCGAGCTCCTCGATCCCGACTCGCTGGAGCCGCAGGCTCGGCCATTCGAGCTCGGTGAGCCGGCGATCGCGCGGCTCTCCGCGGACGCCGACGAGCTCTACGTCGTCGGCGCCCGGACCGTCCAGCGGCTGACATGGGACGGGTCGAAGCTGGAGCGCGACGAGGAATGGGGCGGGCCCTACCTCGCCGCCGGCGCGAGCTACGGCTGGGACCCGGTCATCGGCGGCAGCAACCTCTGGTTCCTCGACAACGGCGCCCACGACTTCGTGACGACGATGAGGGGCGCCGCCCTATCGCCCGGGCCCGTTCACCTGCACCGCTGGTCGCTGACCGACCGGTCGGACCGCGAGACCGTCGAGGTATGCGGGCTCCCGCGGGGTGCGGTCACCGACCCACCCCTCTTCGACCCCATGCGCCGGATCGCGGTCGCCTATGACTCGGCCAACGGAGTCGTTCAGGCGTTTTCCTTCGAGGACGCGCTCCGGCCGCTGTGGACGCGCGAGCTCGACCACGCTGCTCACATGATCCTCTACCCCACCGGCGAGCTCGTGCTGCACGATTTCAAGGGCCCGGCACTCGGTCGGACGAGGGTGGGGCGCGACCTCATGCGCTGGACGGCGCGTGGAATGCACAGGCCGCGCCTACGAGCTCTCGCCGCACGCGGAAGCCGCGACGAGGTCGTGGTCTTGAACATCGAAACCGGCGCAGAGCGCGGACGCGCGCGGGTGCCGAGCCCAGTCCAATCGGTCGTATTTCCAGCCCCGGGCTTCGGCCGCGACCTCTACTGGGTGACGATGACGACGATCGCGCGACTCGAGGTCGTATGACGGGTCTTCCCTCGAGGCGACTTGCCTTCATGGGTGAGTGCGCAAGCGCCGTCATTGAACAGCTGGACGTGATGCGGTCGGCGGACACCCGGCCGACGCAGCGAGGCGCCGTCACTCGTCATGGGGATGGTCTTGGATCAGGACCTCGAGCAAATCGCCGATCGCTCGCTCCTGCACGAGAGGGTGAGGCAGCGGAAGATCCGTCACCACCGTGTATCGATTTCGGCGGCCCTGCCGCTCGCGCAACACGTAGCCCGCCTCGACCAAGTCGCTGACGATCCGGTGGGCGGCGCGTTCGGTGATCCCGACGGCGAGGGCGATGTCGCGCAGGCGAATGCCCGGGTCGTGAGCCACGCAGCTGAGGACGTGGGCGTGGTTGGTCAGGAAATCCCAGCCGGGTGTGCCGGGCGATGCGTCGTCCGCCTGGTGACCGGACGACCGCAACTCGCGGTGGCCATTTTTAGAGGCTCGATTCATGACTGGCCTTCGCCCGGTCCAGCCTCCCCTGTGCCAGCTTTGCACTTCGCTCAAGCTCGCGAAGACGCACCGGACTCGTCAAGCGCGAGCTGTAGCTGCGGGCGTTGTAGATCTGATAGCGCTCGCGCGCGTACCGCGCCTGGGCCTTGAGCTCTTGCACGGCGAGGGCCTTCCCGGACATCGGCTTGGTGGCGTTCATCGCCAGGCCGCCGTCGCGTCGGGGCGTGAGGCGGAGGATGGCGGCAGGTCTTGCCCCCATCGCCTGCGGGCTCTGCCGGGTGCCCCTCGTCGAAGCGAAGGTTCCAGGGTGAACACCTCCGTTGCGACGTCGGTGTCTCGGTCGTGACTGCTGATGAACGAGACAACGCGCTGGCGCGTCAAACGCGCGACGGCAGCAACCGCCTCGCGCCTGTAAGCGGCAGGGGTGAGCTTCCCGGCCCCCTGGACCGTGTCGCGGGGGTGTGGGTCAATCATGCTTCGGTTGTAGTCGCTGACGGCGTCAACGAGCACACAGGTGATGACGTTGCCGTCGATCTCGGTCCTTGCCGTACTCGGGGCCTTACCCGCGTATCGAGTCCAGAGCATGACGAGCGAGCTCGTGAGCTCGGCCGGTAACCCGTTGGGTAGCCGCCCCCTCGTAGCGGCGCTGATCGCGAGACCCCCCGGCGTGTGCTGCACCTTCCGTCATTTCCCTGTCTCCGGCCGTGGTGATCGATCTGGGATCGACGACGCCGGCGGGATCGTCACCGCCGGAGGGAGCGGCGGTGGTGGTGGCATGACAGTGCGGGGCGGCGGAATCCGGGTTGGACCGACGGCGTGGATAGCGGCCATGGTTGGCCTCCTTTGGGGCCCTTCCCGGCATCGCCGAGGGCCCCTTCTCGCTCCTGGCCCGTGTCACTGGGGGATCGGCTCCCACATGCTCCAAAGGCGATGATTGGTGAGAGACACTATACAGGACATTCATGAAACATAATTCAATAGTCAGCCCGTCCGGCTTGTGTGGTGCAACGGCGACGGGTCGGCGCAAACGCCTCGACGCCCCCCGCAGCTCGCTCGCCGAGGGTCGAGTCAGGTCGTGGGGACGGGGTCGACAGCGCGTATGCGCTCGACCTCGAACCAGATCCTGGGCCTTGGGCCGCGGCCCGAGGCCCAGCTGGCGCCTGCTCAGCCGATCGTGGCCCGCAGGAGCTGCTTCGCCTCCCCGTGCTGCCAGGTGCTGTCCTGGCCCGACCATGCGTAAAGCCAGAGAGCAGAACGCTGGTCGGAGCTGAGACCCGAGATCTCTTCGATCCGGCTCTCGATCGTGTCGAACGCTATCCCGCAGTGGACCATTCCGACCACCTCGGTTTCCGCGTGCAATGGGCCCATGATCTCCCCTTTCAGGTTGGAGGCATGTGCCGAAGACATCACCGTTAGCACACCGCGGCCTCGGGGCGCTGCTTGGAGGCAACGCGTTCGCGCAATTTGCGGCCTCGTCGATCGCCGGGGACCGCCGCTCCCTGCAATGGCTCCGGACCGCCGGCCCGTTCGCCAATTTTTGCCGTAGGCGACGAGCCTGGCCTTCAAACCGATACAAGACGGCCGTGAACGCCATCACGCTCGGAGTCATCGCCAGCTCCCGGAAGGAGCACGAGCAGCGGCTGGCCCTTCACCCCGCTCAGATCGCCGAGATCGACCCGGAGCTTCGGCGGAGGATCCTCCTGGAGGAGGGTTACGGCGAGCGATTCCAGGTGCCCGACTCCGAGCTCGCCTCGCTCGTCGGCGGCCTGCTGCCGAGGGAACGTCTCGTCGAAGAGGCCTCCATCCTGGTGCTCCCGAAGCCCACGACGGACGACGTCGCCCGCATGCGCGAGGGGCAGGTTCTATGCGGATGGGCTCACTGCGTGCAGGACGCCGAGCTCACCCAGGTCGCGATCGACCGTCAACTGACCGTCATCGCATGGGAGGCGATGAACCACTGGCGGGCCGACGGCTCATTCGGGCTCCACCTCTTCCACGACAACAACGAGCTGGCCGGCTACTGCTCGGTTCTCCACGCCATGCAACTCCGGGGGATCACCGGCGAGTACGGGCGCAGGCTACGAGCGGCCGTCATCAGCTTCGGCGCGACTGGCCGCGGCTCGGTCACGGCGCTCCAGGCCATGGGAATTCACGACATCACTGGGCTGACACGCCGGCCCGCCGAGGCGGTCGCCGATCCGATCCACGGCGTCGAGATGATCACGTTCGCCCGCGACCCCGACCACCCGTCCGTCCCGCTCGAGCTCGACGCGCCGCACGAGACCGTGGCCGAGCTCCTCGCCGAGCACGATGTGATCGTCAACTGCATGCTCCAGGACACCGACCGTCCGATGATCATGGTCAACCGCGGCGAGCTCGAGCTGTTCCGCCCCGGGACGCTCTTCGTCGACGTCGCCTGCGACGAGGGAATGGGCTTCGAGTGGGCGCGCCCGACCACGTTCTCCGAGCCGATGTTCGACGTCGGCGGCGGCCGGTTCAACTACGGCGTCGACCACAGCCCGTCCCTGCTGTGGAGCTCGGCGACCTGGGGGCTCAGCCAGGCCTTCATCCCCCAGCTCCCGGACCTCATGGCGGGTCCCGATGGCTGGGAGCGCATCGAGACCCTGCGCCGCGCGATCGAGATCCGCGACGGCAGGGTGCTGAACCCGAAGATCCTGTCGTTCCAGGGCCGTGCGAGCGAGTTCCCGCACGAGCGGCTCTGACCCGGGCGTCCGCTCGTGATTCAGGCGGCTTTGAGCGGTCGCCGGCGGCTGTTCGGTTGAGCCGCGCTCGTGCTCACGCGGATGACGCTGCGGCGATTCGGGAATGAAAGAGGGGGCGGCCACATGGCCGCCCCCTCTTCCTCTTAGCTAAGGGTTACCGCTACTTGGTCTTGCAGGGCGTCGTCGTGCTCACGTTGTCGACCGGGTCGCTCCCCACGTAGGAGAACGCGCCCTTCAGGGTGTACTTACCCGTCTTGCACTTGGCCGAGACGTAGTTGCGCTTCTGCTTCTTGCCGTGCCTCTTGATCTTGTACGTCTTGCCGACCGTGGTCTGGAAGTCGGTGATCGTCGCCACCGAGTAGACCGAGGCCGGGACTGGGACGTTGAGGACGTTCTTCTTCGGGTCGAGCGTCCCGGTGAGGACCGTCGTCAGCTGGAACTGATCGTTCCTCGAGTGCAGGATGAGCGTCGGCTTGCCACCCTTCGGCTTGCCGTTGAACGCCGTGACGAGGAACGTGAGCTTCGACGTGCACGGAACGCCCGAGGCGCCGAGGCAGGCGGTCGCCTTGCCCCCGCCGACCATCGCGCTCTTGCAGAGCTGGATCGCCGACTGGGTCGTGGTGTTCTCGAGGCTCACCTTGCACTGCGGCAGGCCCTGCGTCGTGAACTTGAGCTGCTTGTCGAGCTTCAGCTTCACGTTCGTCGTCGCTACCGGGACGGTGCCCGGGCTGGTCGGCGTCCCCGGGTTGACGTTCGAGAGCGTCGAGGTCTCGATGAACAGGGACGCCTTGCCGAACTTCTTCTTGTCGTGCTTAGACGGGCTGACCTTCGTCTTCAGCTGCGAGAAGTCAGAGCCGGTTGAGTCCGTCGCGTAGGCGACGCCAACCGTGGAAAGGCCGACCGCCAATGCGAGGACCCAGATCAAATACTTGCGCATTCTCTGCACACCTCCTCTTGGGGAGGCGGCGCGTCGCGCCGAACCCAAGCTTGGGGATAACGGAAGGCCCCGGGTTCTCCCCGCCGCAGGGCCAGTACCCATACGAACCCTGGCGAGGGGGAGAAGTTACGCTCCTCTACTCCGAACGTCCGGCGCCTCGAGGCTGCGAGAGTTCGCGTATCGCGGTGACCTGCTCGGCCCAGTTCGGCGTTGCCGCGAACGTCACCGTGCGAAGCCGCTGAACGCCGCCAGCAAGAGGAGGGCTGCGGCCGCGAAAAGGATCAGGGCCAGCGTTGTGTGGTCGACGAGCATCGGCGGCATTTGGACGTTCGGTGACGGTTGACCGCGGCGGCGGCCGGTTCAGGCCGCCTCGGATACAGGCTCGGCGTGGGGTTTCCGCGGCGCATGGTCGCTCCGGGCGTGGCTCGGATCCGGGACGGGCTCGAGCACGATCGCAGCGATCACCATCGCGGCGGCGACGAGGCCCGCACCGACGAGGAAGGCGAGATGGAACCCGCTCGTCAGCGCCGACGCCGTCGGGTGTCCGGCGGCGAGAAGGTCCTTCGTTCGCGTCGCCGACAGCGTCGCCACGACCGCGAGCCCAAGCGCGCCGCCGACCTGGGTCGTCGTGTTGACAAGCCCGGAGGCGAGACCCGCCTCGCTCGGGGTGGCGCTCGACATCGCGAGCGTCATCAGCGACGGGAAGCAAAGGCCCGCTCCGACGCCGAACACGATCATCACCGGAAGCAGGTCGGTCACGTAGCTCGCGTCGGTGGGGGACCGAGCGAACCAGAGCAGTCCGGCGACGACGAGGCCGAGCCCGGGCAGCAGCGTCGCCCGCGCGCCGTAGCGCGCGTTGAGCTGGGCCGAGAGCCAGAGCGAGAGCGCGCCGATCAGAACCGCGACCGGCAGGAACGCGAGGCCGACCTCGAGCGCGTCGTAGCCGAGGACCTTCTGCATGTAGATCGCACCGAGGAAGAACATCCCGAAGAGGCCGGCGACCATCAGCGACACGATCAGGTTGGCGCCGGCGGAGTTGCGGACCCGGAACACGCGGAGCGGGACCAGCGGGTTCTCGGCTCGCGCCTCGCGGACGATGAAGGCCCCAAGGAGGGCGAGCGCACCGGCCCCGAGTCCGATCGTATGGGCCGAGCCCCAGCCGTACTGCGGCACCTCGACGATTGTGTAGACGCCCAGCATCAGGGCGCCGACGAGCAGAACCGCACCCGGGATGTCGGTGCCGCTATCGGCGCCGATTGGGCGGTCGCGAGCGAGCAACCGCAACGCCAGGAACCCGGTCGCGATGCCGATCGGCAGGTTGACGAAGAAGATCCAGTGCCAGTTGACGGCCTGGGTGATCGCGCCACCAAGGAGCAACCCGATGGAGGCCCCGGCGGCGGCGACGAAGCTGTAGACGCCGATCGCCTTCGCCTGCTCCCGTGGCTCCGGAAACATCGTCACGATCATGCCGAGGATCACCGCCGAGGTCAGCGCGCCACCCGCGCCCTGAATGAACCGCGCCGCGACCAGCACGGCCTGGCTCTGGGCGAGGCCGCAGGCGGCCGAGGCGGCGACGAAGACCGTCAAACCGATCATGAAGATCCGCCGCTGCCCGACGAGGTCGCCGAGGCGTCCCGCGAGCAGAAGCAGGCCCCCGAATGCGATCAGGTAAGCGTTGACGACCCAGGCGAGGCTCGACTGGCTGAAGCCGAGGTCCGATTGGATCGAGGGCAGGGCGACGTTGACGATCGTCTGATCGAGGACGATCATCAACATCCCGACGCAGAGGACGAGAAGAGCGATCCAGCGGGCGCGGTCGCCCGGGCTCGCCTGGTGGACACGGTCAGTGGCTGTGATCTCGGTAGGCATGGATCGAGGATCCCAGCGACCTGGCGCCGCAACCAGCGTGGTAGCTGGCGTCCTCGGGTTCGGTTTGCCCCCGGCGGGCGCCGGCCGGAAGTGACGACGCCCGGAGCGCTAGACGCGTTGCGTGTCGCGCCGGTAGAGGTGGACCGCGAGCGCCGACAGCGCCGCGGTCCAGGCAGCGACGACGATCCAGCCCGTGGCGGTCCAACCGCCGCCGCCAAGGGCGACGTGGCTCGCCTGCACCAGCCAGTAGGAGGGCAGGCCCTGGGCGATGTCATGCATAACGCCGCCCGTGATCGGAAACCAGGTGCCGCCGAGGAACGCGAGGAGGCCGAGCCCGCCGCCGATCGCCGGCCCGATCGAGTCGGGCGTGAGCAGGTGGCCGATCGCGATCCCGAGGGCGGCGAACGGCACGAGTGCGATGAGGATGAGGCCGGTCATCTCGACCCAGCGACCGGCGGGCAGGCGAACGCCGAGAATCGCCCCGGCGAGGTAGAGCATCGCGATCGTGATCGTTGTGACGACGTAAGCGTTGAGCAGCTTTGCGCGGAAGTAGGCGGTGGGCGGAAGTGGGCTGAGACGCAGCTGACGGTTCCAGCCCGCCGCCCTCTCGGTGGCGATCCGGGCGCCGGTCGAGAGCATCGCGCTCATCGAACCGAAGCCGATCATGCCGACCATGAAGTAGACGGGTGCCGAGATGCCGGTGCCGCCGAGGTTGCCGACGCCGCGGTTCGGCCCGGCGATCGCGAAGTAGAGGACCGACCGGGAACGCCAAGGACATGATGAAGAAACGGCGGTTGCGGAAGGTGCGCCGAAGCTCCAGACGGGTGTAGGTGGCGTAGCTCATCGACCGGTGCGATTCGCGATCTCGCCGGCGTCGCCGTCTCCGGTGAGCGCCAGGAACGCCTGCTCGAGGCCGGCGCCGGCGACCTCGATGTCGCGAGCCTCCGGGTAGCGGGCAAGAAGCGCCCGGATCGCCGCGTCGGAATCCGAGCAGGTGAGAATGACGGCCTCACCGTGACGGTCGCTGGCGATCACCCCAGGCAGCCGGCCGAGCTCGCCGAGGCTCGCGTTCGCCAGAGTCGCCCGGATCGTTCGCGCGCCGACCATTCCCTTGATCTCGGTCGTCGGGCCGTCGGCGACGACCTCGCCGTGGGCGATCAGGACCGCCCGGTCGGCGTAGGCGTCGGCCTCCTCGAGGTAGTGGGTGGCGAAGACCACCGTCTTGCCGCGGGCCGCGAAGGCACGCATCGTCCGCCAGAACTCGCGGCGGCCCTCGACGTCCATTCCCACCGTCGGCTCGTCGAGCACGAGGAGCTCCGGATCCGAGACGAGCGCCAGTGAGAAGCGCACCCGCTGGCTCTCGCCGCCCGAGAGCTTATGGGTGCGCTGGTCGGCGATCGCGTCGATCCCGGTGAGCGCCAGGACCTCGTCGGTGTCGAGCGGGTTGGGATAGACCGACGCCATCATCTCGACGAGCTCGCGGACCGACACATCGCGCAGGAGCTCGCCGACCTGGAGCATCGCGCCGACGCGCCCGGCCGCGATCGCCGCCTCGGGCGAGGCGCCGAAGAGCGCCACTTCCCCGCTGTCGGGTCGCTGCAGGCCGAGCAGCATGTCGATCGTGGTCGACTTGCCGGCGCCGTTCGGTCCGAGGAGCGCCAGGGTCTCGCCGGCCCCGATCTCGACGTCGACGCCGCGGACCGCTCGCACCGGTCCCTGCGGACTGTCGAAGGTCTTGACCAGGCCCCGCAGGCTGATCCCGGCCTCGCCTGCCACCGTCGCCCCTGGGTCGAGCTGCGTGGTTCCGTTCGAGCTCAGCATCGTTGCCGGAGGATCCGCCGATCCGGGGCCCCGCTCAATACGGTCAGCCGTACCTCGGAGGGGGGTTAACCGCCCAACACGGCGCTCGCGCATTTGCTACTCCTCATATCAGCCCTTGTCGATGGCGAATGCACCAGGGACCACGGCGCGGAGGATTGGGGATTACGCGACAGTCCTTCGGCGCGTCGGCGCGCGTTCTACCAGTGAGTACGTCGTCCAGGTATTGCTCGTCGCAGCCGCCTACTACGTGGCAGCGAAGGCCGGGCTGCAGCTCGCCTTCCCGAACGGGGCCGTGGCCGCGCTGTGGCCGCCGGTCGGGGTCGGCATCGCGGCGCTGGTCTTGTGGGGCCCTCGCCTCTGGCCCGGCATCGTCGTCGGCGAGCTGCTCGACTCGGTCGGCCTCGTGCGGCCGCTCGGGACCGTCCTCGGGACGACCGTTGCGAACACCATCGAGGTCGTGCTCATCGCCATCCTCCTGCGCCGGCTGTTCGGCAGCCGCATCGGCCTCACGCGGGTAGCCGAGGTGCTCGGCCTCGTCGCCTGCGCCGTCGTTGGGACCGTCGTGGGCGCCTTTATCGGTACCGCGTCGTTACGCGTCGGCGGCGTCATCGAGCCGGGTCAGGTCGTCGACACCTGGCGGACCTGGTGGATCGGAGACCTTTCGGGAGCCTTGATCGTGGCCCCGGTGATCCTGACCTGGGTCGTCGCCCGGCCCGCTCGGTTCGGACGCCGCGATGCCGCCGAGGCGCTGACGATCGCAGTCGCCCTCGTCCTTCTCACCGAGCTGCCCTCGCAGACCGAGGTGCTCTACGTCGTCTTCCCGGTCATGATCTGGGCCGCGGTGCGGTTCGGGCCGATCGGCGCATCGAGTGCGCTGCTGGTCGTCGCGTCGCTCACCGTTTGGAACACGGGTCACAGCGCTGGACCGTTCGCCAGCGACTCGATAACCGACACCGTCCTCGCGACCCAGCTCTTCCTCGCGGTCGCGGCCCTGACCTCGCTCGTGCTCGCCGCGATGACCGCGGAGCGACGTCGGGCAGAGCAGCGGCTGGTCGCGAGTGAGCAGGCGAACCGCCGGCTGGCGGCCGAGCAGGCGGCGCTACGGCGGGTGGCGACGCTGGTGGCAGCCGACCCGGAACCGGCGGCGGTCTTTGACCGTGTCACCGAGGAGGTGGCGAAGCTGCTGGAGGTCCCGAGCGCAAGCGTCGTCCGCTACGAGAGCGGCGTTCGCGGTGTTCTCGTCGGCAGCTGGACCTCGCGCAGTGACGGCGCCCTGGCGATCGGCACACGCCTGCCGCTCGATGACGGGACGGTGGTGGCGAAGGTCAGACGCAGCGGCGAACCCCAGCGAATGGATGACTACCCCCCGGCGGGCGGGGTGATCGCCGAGCATCGGCGTGCCCGCGGCTTTCGGGCCACGATCGCAGCGCCGGTTCACGTGTCCGGTCAACTCTGGGGCGCGCTGGTGGCCTCGGCCTATGCGCCGGGCCTTCTCGCCGGCGGCGCGGAGGGCAAGCTCTGCGACTTCGCGGATCTGATCGCCCAGGCGCTGGCAAACGCCGACGCCTACGAGCGCCTCGCCACCTCGCGGGCGCGGATCGTCGAGGCGGGGGACGTCGAGCGGCGGCGCCTGGAGCGCAACCTTCACGACGGAGCCCAGCAGCGGCTGGTGTCGCTCGCGCTGCGCCTGCGGCTGACGGACGCTTCGATCGAAGCGGATCCGCCGCGGGCGCGGAGCGAGCTCGCCGGTGCCTCGGCCGAGCTCGCCGCGGCCCTCGACGAGCTCCGAGAGTTGGCGCGCGGGATCCACCCGGCGATCCTGACCGACCAGGGCCTCGCGGCTGCCGTCACAGCTCTCGCGGATCGATCGACGGTTCCGGTGGAGGTCGACGCCATGCCGGTCGCCCGGCTTCCGGCCGCGGTCGAGGCCGCGGCGTACTACGTCATCGCCGAGGCGATCACGAACTGCGCGAAGTACGCCGATGCGTCGCGCGTCGTCGTGCGCGCGGAGGTTTCATCGGACTGCGCACGGGTCGAGGTCGAAGACGATGGAATCGGCGGAGCCGACCCCGACGGGGGGTCAGGCCTTCGCGGGATCGCCGACCGCGTCGAGGCGCTCGGCGGGCACCTCTACGCGGTGAGCCCGCCCGGTCACGGCACCGCGCTCGAGGCCGAGATTCCGTTCCTCACACCCGACGGCGACGCCGCGGCCGCCGAGCGCTCATAGGCATCACTGCGCGACCGGCGCCACGTTGTGGTTGAGGCGGAAGAGGTTGTCCGGGTCGTACCGGCGCTTCACCTCGACGAGCCGCTGGAGGGTCGCGGGTGGGTAGGCGCGCCGGACGCCCTCCCTCCCGTCGTCGCCAAGGAAGCCGACGTAGGCGCCGGTGGCATTTTCATCGGCCAGCGCCGTCGCCAGGCTGCTCGCCCAGGCTTCGTGCTCCGGCGCCTGCTCCGGGCTCGCGCCCATGGCGGCAACGTTGACCATTATCTTCGCCCCACGATGGCCGAACGCCGTCGCCTCGCCGGGGACGCGCGCCATCGCACCGCCGAGCACGCGGAGCTGGGCGGCGGCCATTGGAGCGGTGGCGGTCTCGAGATGCTCGAGGATTGCCTCCGGCGCCCCGGGCGCGAGGCGATCGACGAGCACGTTCGTCCCCACGGCGTATGCCGGCCCTGGGCCCCCCGGCCCGTCATACATCTCCGGATAGCGGATCTGGTGGAGCATGTCGGCGAGCGGCTTCGCAAGCGCGCGGATCGGCGCGGTCGCCCGCTCCCCGGCCCCGGCGTCGCCGACATAGACCATGAGCGCCATCACGACGGGCTTGCCGTGCACCTCGGCTGGGAGGAACGGCAGCGGCGGCGCCTTCACGATGTTCGCGATCATTGAGTGCTCCTCGGGGGCCGCCTCCGCCGCGTCGATCAGCCCGGTGATCACCTCGGGGCTCGCCGGGAGCACGAGCATGCCGCCGAAAACCTCGTCGACCTCGTGAAGCCTGAACCGCAGCCGGGTCACGGCCCCGAAGTTGCCGCCGCCGCCTCGGAGCGCCCAAAAGAGGTCGGCGTGGCTCTCCTCGTCGACCTCGAGGAGCTCCCCGCCGGCGGTGGCGACCTCGGCGCCGAGGACGTCATCGATCGTGAGCCCGTACTTCCGGACCAGGAAGCCGATGCCGCCGCCCAGGGTGATCCCGCCGACACCGACGGTGGCCGCGTCGCCGAACCCGGTGGCCAGGCCGTGTTCACCGGCGGCCCTGCTGTACCCGCCGGCCGTGACGCCGGCCTGCGCCCACGCCGTGCGGCTCTTCGCGTCGATCTCGACCGAATTCATGTCGGAGAGGTCGAGGACGACCCCGCCCTCGGAGGTCCCATGTCCGGCGCGGCTGTGGCCACCGCTCCGAACCGCGAGCTCGACGCCCGTCTCGCGCGCCAGGTTGACCACGCGGGCGACGTCGGATGCGTCGACGGCGCGCACGATCGCCGCGGGCCGGCGGTCGAAGCCGGTGAAGAAGACGCGGCGCGCGTCGTCGTAGCGGGGGTCCTCCGGGGTGATCACCTTGCCGTTCAGCTCGGTGCGGAGGCCGAGGATCGAGATGTCGCGTGCGGTCTTCACGTGGACTCCTTTGCTCGCAGAACGGCACTCCGGCCGCGCCGCTGGCGTGTGCCCGCGGAAGTGTGCGAGCAGCGCCGCGCCGCGCTGACTCGAGTTGCGAGCCGTTCGCGAGCCGCGGCGCGCTGGACGTCGGCCATCCGTTGCCTGACGAGTACGTAGTTGATGCGGGAATTCATGGCTCCTCCTTCCGGGTGCGGAGATGACTTTGCGTCGAGTGCCAAGGGTGGCGGAGCCGGAGGCCCCGGACTAACTGGCCACCAGGCGTCGTGAGGTTCGGTTCGGTACCGGCGGTAGTGCGGGTAGCCGTATTGCGCATGGCATCGGCGAACGCCACAATCGGCTGCGAGATGGGCGAGACAATCCTGATCGTCGACGACCACGCGGGGTTTCGCGCGTGCGCGCGCGAATTCCTCGAGGCCGAGGGCTTCGTGGTGGTTGGCGAGGCCGGCGACGGCGCCTCGGCGATCGCGGCCGCTCGAGATCTCGCCCCGGACGTGATCCTCCTCGACATCCAGCTTCCTGACATCAATGGGGTCGAGGTGGCGAAGCGGATCGAAGGCCGGAGCGGCAGGCCGGCGATCGTCCTCACGTCGAGTCGCGACGCCTCCTACCTGGCTGGGGTCCTGGGCGACTCTCCAGCCCGCGGCTTCATTCCAAAGTCGGAGCTGAGCGGCGCCGCGGTTCGGGTGCTTGTCTCATGAGGGCCGCGCGCGGCGCCGGGAGCGAAGGGTCCGTCCGGGTGGTCGTCGCGGACGACTCGGTGCTCTTCAGGGAGGGGGTCGCCCGCCTCCTCGAGGACGCCGGCTGGGAGGTGGTCGGCCAGGCTGCGGACGCCGACGATCTCCTGCGTAAGGTCCGCGCGCACAAGCCCGATGCCGCGGTGGTCGACATTCGCATGCCGCCCGGCAACGCCGACGACGGCATTCGCGCGGCCCGGGAGATCCGTCAAGAGCTGCCGGGGACCGGCGTCTTGGTGCTGAGTCAGTACGTCGAGGAGGGCTACGCGCTCGATCTCGTCGCCTCGACAGCTGAGGGGGTCGGCTACCTCCTGAAGGATCGCGTGGCCGACGTCGAGCGCTTCACGGACTCGGTTCGCCGGGTCGCCGACGGCGGGTCGGCCCTCGACCCCGAGGTCGTCTCGCTGCTCCTGGGCCGCCAGCGCCGGGATGACCCCCTCAAGGCGGTCACGGCGCGCGAGCGCGAGGTGCTGGCGCTGATGGCGGAGGGGCGCTCGAACCGGGCGATCGCCGACCAGCTCGTGATCACCGAGCGCGCCGTCGAGAAGCACGTCACGAGCATCTTCTCGAAGCTCGACCTGCTCCCGGCCGCTTCGGATCACCGGCGCGTGCTCGCCGTCCTCACCTATCTGCGGTCGGCTTGACTCAGGAGGCGGAGCCCTGCGAGCTCGAGGCGAGCAGCACCTGGCGGAAGCCGGTGCGCTGGTGGTTGATCTGGTCGATCAGGGCCAGGACGATCACCGTGAGGACGGAGAGGCCGGCGCTGAGCGCCGGCACGAGGTCGACCGGCAGGGCGTAGGCCAGGGCGACCCGGGCGGCGGCGTCGACGAGCATTCCCACCCCCCAGATCAGGCTCGATGTCCGAAAGGTGCGGCGGAAGCTCGGGGAGCGATCCCACAGCGCGTCCCAGGACTCGGCCGTGAACCGCGGCCGCCCTTCGAGCATCGCCCGAGCGAAGACGAACGCAAGCGGCCGGCGGCGTGTGGCCGAGATCAGGAACCAGCCGCCAACCGCGCCGGTCACCCAGGCCTCCTTGGCGAGCAGGAAGCGCGGGCTGCCGGCGATCAGCGCGACGACGACGCCGAGCAGCATCGTCGTCAGCATGAAGGCGCCGACCTGGTCGATCGTCCGCGACCTTACGAGCGTCGCGACGCCGACTGTGGCGGGGACAGCCGCGCCGATGAGGAGCGCGAGGTAGACGCTCGTCCCGGCCGCGCGCAGCGCGTAATAGAGGGCGATCGGGAGCGCCACCTCGATCGCGAGGATCGGGGCGCCGGTGCCCGGCCTTCGGGCGCGCTCGCGCTTCCGCTCAAGCGCGGGCGCCCGGACTCGTGTCGCCTCGGTCGCCACCGGCGCAGGATCCCGCCGCCGACCCGCGTCGTGAAGGCGGCCAGCAGGCGTCGCGGGGTGCGGCCAACCCGCCTCATCGGGGCGGTGTCGCAATAATTGCGCCAGGCAAGGGGGTGGTCTTGACCACGAGCTCCGACACGATCCGGGCAAGGTCCGACACGACGCCGGGACAGCTTCAGAAGCTCGTCGACGAGCAGGCCGCGCTGCGCCGCGTCGCCACCGTCGTCGCCGGCAACCCCGAGCCGGCGACCGTCTTCGAGCGCGTCTGCGCCGAGGTCGGCTCGCTGTTCGAGGTTGAGAGCACGAACCTGTGCCGCTTCGAGAGCGACGGCACGGCGACCGTCACCGGCCACTGGCCGCCCGGGGGCGCCCCGGTCCTCAGCACCGGCGAGGAGGTCACGCTCGAGGGCGAGACCTCGACGGTCAAGGTCAGCCGCAGTGGGCGACCGGAGCGAGTCGACGAGTACGCGACGGCCTCGGGCTCACTCGCCGAGCGGATCCGCGCCGCCGGGATCGCGTCGTCGATCGCCGCGCCGATCACCGTCGCCGGCGAGCTCTGGGGCGCGCTCGTCGCCTCGAGCGGGCGCCCGAACGCGTTCGCTCTGGGTGCCGAGAACCGGCTGGCGAGCTTCGCCGAGCTCGTCGCCGACGCGCTCGCCAACGCCGATGCCCGCGAGCAGCTGGGACGGCTCCTCGAGGAGCAGGCGGCGCTGCGGCGGGTGGCGACCCTGGTCGCGAGCGACCCTCAGCCGACCGAGGTGTTCGAGTGCGTTTGCGAGGAGCTGGGGGTGGTGCTCGGGGGCGAGGCCACGAACCTGATGCGCTTCGAGCCCGAGGGAACGCAGACGTTTGTGGCCGCATGGAACCCTCCCGGTGTCGAACTCGCCCTCCCGGTCGGCATCGAGCTCCCGCTCGAGGGTGACACCGCCCTGCCGCGGATGATGCGGAGCGGCGAAGCCCAGCGGATCGACGACTACGCCTGCTTCAGCGGCGCCCGCGCCGAGATGGTCCGGGCGGCCGGGATCGCCTCGGCGGTGACGGCGCCGATCACCGTCGCCGGCCAGCTCTGGGGGGCGCTCGGGGCCGTCAGCGACTTGCCATGCGGATTTCCGCCCCGCACCGAGCAGCGGATGGCGAGCTTCGCCGAGCTCGTCGCCCTTGCGCTCGCCAACACCGACGCCCGCGAGCAGCTCCAACGCCTCCTCGACGAGCAGGCGGCGCTTCGGCGGGTCGCGGTGCTCGTCGCCCGCGGCCCCGAGCCGGGCGCGGTCTTCGAGCGGGTCTCCGAGGAGGTCGCGAGGCTGCTCGGGGCTCGGGCCGCGACCCTGATCCGGTTCGAGGGGGCGGGCAGGGCCCGCGCGCTCGGCGGTCCGCTTCGCGCGGTCGTCGGCGTCGAGATTGGCCAGAGTGACGGCACTGATTTCCCGCTCCACGCCGACACCGCGGCCGGCAAGGTGAGCCGCAGCGGCCGCCCCGAGCGCGCCGACGACTACACCGAGCTTCGCGGCGACATCGGGGACCTGCTGCGCGAGACTGGGATTGCGTCGGCCGTCGCGGCGCCGGTGACCGTCGGCGGCGAGCTCTGGGGGGCGGTGGTCGCCGGGAGCGAGCGACCGGAGGCGTTCCCACCACGCGAAGAGCATCGGCTCGCCGGATTCGCGGAGCTCGTCGCCGACGCGGTGGCAAGTGCCGACGCCCGCGAGCGGCTGCATGAGCTCCACGACGAGCAGGCCGCGCTGCGGCGCGTCGCGACCCTCGTCGCTCGCGAGCCCGAGCCGGCCGTGGTGTTCGAGCGGGTCTGCGAGGAGGTCGGAACCGTGCTCGGCATCGACGGCACGAACCTGACCCGGTTCGAGGGCGACGGGACGCAGACCGTCCTCGCCGGCTGGAGCGCTTCCGGGGTCCCGGTCTCTCCGGTCGGCGCGGGCGTCCCGCTGAGCGGGGACGCGGCGGTCCCGAAGGTGAGCCGCAGCGGTCGGCCGGAGCGAGTCGACGACTACGCCGACGTCGACGGGGAGCTCGCCGAGAGGATCCGGGCGGCCGGAATCGCGTCGTCGGTGGCGGCGCCGATCACCGTGGCCGGCGAGCTCTGGGGGGCGATCGTGGCGACCACCGGCCGGCCGCGCGCGTTCCCGGCGTACACCGAGCAACGGGTCGCGAGCTTCGCCGAGCTGGTCGCGCACGCGCTCGCCAACGTCGATGCTCGCGAGCAGGTCGCCGCCTCCCGGGCCCGGATCGTCGAGGCCACCGACTCCGAGCGCAGACGCCTCGAGCGAAACCTCCACGACGGCGCCCAACAGCGGCTCGTCTCGCTCGCGCTCGCCCTTCGGCTGGCGCGCTCGGAGGTCGACCGCGATCCCGCGGCGGCGCGGCGGCGGCTCGAGGGGGCCGAGGCCCAGCTCGAGGAGGCGCTCGAGGAGCTGCGCGAGCTCGCGCGCGGGATTCACCCGGCGGTCCTCACGGACCGCGGCCTCGCGGCGGCGCTCGAGTCGTTGGCGACGGCCGCGCCGCTGCCGGTCGAGCTCGAGGACGCGCCGGCGCCGACCCTGCCGCCGGCGATCGAGGCGGCGGCCTATTACCTCGTCGCGGAGGGAGTCGCCAACGCGGCCAAGCACGCGCGGGCATCCGTCGTCACGGTCCGCGTCGGCCGCGATAGAGGGCGGGCGCGGATCGAGGTCCGCGACGACGGGGTCGGTGGCGCCAGCTCGCCGTCGGGCGGTGGGCTCAGCGGCCTCGCCGACCGCGTCGAGGCGCTCAGGGGGCGGCTCGAGATCGTCAGCCCGAAGGAGCGGGGCACGAGCCTTGTGGCCGAGATCCCGCTTGCCCCTGCGGCCACCGCTCGCGACCGGCGCTTAGAACAGTCGGGTTAGCCGAACCCCGGGACGCCAGCCAGCCCCATTTTCGGAGCCGCGCAGCGGTGCGACCCTGGCGGCCATGAACGGCGATGAGCTCCAGGTGGCGGCGATGACAGCCGTCGAGGCTCGCGAGCACATCGGCGAGCTCGAGGCGGAGCGCGCCGAGGCGATCGCCACCGACGTGATCGGCATCGACGCCTACCGGAGCGATCTCGACGCCGAGATCGAGATCTGGCGCCATTACTTCGTCATCGCCGCGGTGACCGAGATGGCGACCCTGCGCGCAGAGCTCGACGGGCCCAATGCCGGCTGACCTCCGAAGACGAAAGGCGACGAGCTGATGACATCGAAGGCGCCGACCACGCCGAATCTTGCCGCCCGCGCTGCGCGCTGGAGCGCCGATCGCTGGAAGACGGCGACCGGTGCCTGGATCGCGGTCGCCGTGGTTGCCGCCCTCGTCGGCGGAATCGTCGGCACGGCCAAGCTCACCGACTCCGAGCAGGGAACCGGGGAGACCGCGCGCGGCCAGCGGATCCTCGCCGAGGCCGGCTTCAACACGCCGGCCCGCGAGAGCGTGCTAGTCCAGTCGGGCTCTCTGACCGCAAGCGATCCGCGGTTTCGGAGCGCGGTGAGCGACGTCGTCCTTGCCCTTCATGGCCAGCACCGGGCGACCGACGTCCGCTCCCCCTACGCGGCCAGCGGCAGCGGCCAGGTCTCGACCGATCGCCACTCGGCGCTCATCCTGTTCGACGTCCGCGGCGATGCGACGACCGCCTCCGACCGCGTCAAGGGCCCACTCGACGCCGTCGCCGGTGTCCGGCGCTCCCACCCGGGGCTCGTGATCGCCGAGTTCGGCGGCGCGAGCGCCGTCCGAGCTCTGAACAACACGGTCAACCAGGACTTCGCCAACGCCGAGCAGCTCTCGCTGCCGATCACCTTCGCGATCCTGCTCGTCGCCTTCGGCGCCTTCGTCGCTGCCGGCGTCCCGGTTCTGCTGGCGTTTTCGGGAGTACTTGGCTCGATCGGCCTGTCGGCGATCCTCAGCCACGTCTTCCACGCCTCCGACTCGACCTCATCGGTGATCCTGCTGATGGGGATGGCGGTCGGCGTCGACTACTCGCTCTTCTACCTGAAGCGCGAGCGCGAGGAGCGTGCGCGCGGCCGCGAACCCCGGGAAGCGCTGGCCCGGGCTGCCGCGACCTCGGGCCAGGCGGTACTGATCTCAGGCGGCACCGTCCTGATCGCGATGGCCGGGATGCTCTTCGCGGGCTCCAAGATCTTCACGTCGATCGGGATCGGGGCGATGATCGTCGTCTTCCTGGCGATGGTCGGCTCGCTGACCGTGCTGCCGGCGCTGCTGGCGAAACTCGGCGACCGCGTGGATCGCGGGTTGCTCGCGGTGATCGCCGCCGGGGCGCGGCGGGCCGTGCGGCCGTTCGGTTGGCGACCGGCCCTGCTCGACCGGTTCGTCGGCCGGCGCACGTTGCTGCAGCGGATCAAGGGCGAGCGCAGCGAGTCGCGCCTCTGGGGCGTGGTCCTGCGACCGGCGCTTCGCTTCCCGGCCCTCACCGCGCTCGGCGCGGCGGCGCTCCTGGTCGTCCTCACGCTGCCGACGCTCGGCATGCACACGCGCCTCACCGGTATCAGCGACCTGCCGAAGGACCTGGCGATCGTCCGCACGTACGACCGTATCCAGGCCGCCTTCCCGGGCGCCCAGACCCCGGCCCAGGTGGTGGTCAGCGCTCCCGACGTCACATCGCCCCGCGTCCGCGCCGGCATCGCCTCCCTGCGTCGCCGCGCGCTCGCGAGCGGGGAAATGCAGCGCCCGATCGAGACCGCGGTCAACCCCGACCAGACCGTCGCCCGGGTGGCGATCCCGCTCGCCGGCGACGGCGAGGACGCGACGTCCGTGCACGCGCTTGAGACGCTTCGGCAACGGCTGATCCCGGCCTCGCTGGGCAGCCTGCCACGGGTCGAGACCGCGGTCACCGGCGAAACCGCCGGCACGCACGACTTCAACGAGACCAACAAGGCGCGGGCCCCGATCGTGTTCGCGTTCGTCCTCGGGTTGGCGTTCCTGCTGCTGCTGGTGATGTTCCGCTCGCTCGTCGTCGCAGCGACCGCCATCGTGCTCAACCTGCTCTCCGTGGGCGCGGCCTACGGCGTGCTGGTCTGGATCTTCCAGGACGGCCACCTCGAGGGGCCGCTCGACTTCCGTTCCACCGGGGCGGTCGTCACCTGGCTGCCGCTGTTCCTCTTCACGGTGCTCTTCGCGCTGTCGATGGATTACCACGTCTTCATCGTCAGCCGGATCAAGGAGCTCGTCGACGGCGGGATGTCGACCCGCGAGGCGGTCGCCCGGGGGATCCGCGGCACGGCGTCGACGGTGACGAGCGCGGCGGCGGTCATGGTCGCGGTGTTCGCGATCTTCGCCTCGCTGCGGACGATTGACATCAAGCAGATGGGCGTCGGCCTCGCGGTGGCGGTGCTGATCGACGCGACAGTGATCCGCGGCGTCCTGCTCCCGGCGGTGATGACCCTGCTCGGCGAGCGCAACTGGTACGTGCCCAACTGGCTTCGCTGGCTGCCGCGGCTGAGCAATCAGCCGCGGCCCCCCGCGGCGCGCCCGGCACCCGGCGAGCCGGCCCCGGCTGTCGAGTGAGACAGCCCGCCTGAACACCGGCCGGGGTGGTCCCGCACCCCGGCCGGTGAGGGCCTGCAACAGAGGGTTCGCGCAAACCTGCACCTGTGGTCCGGTTAGCCGAACCCCGGGACGCCAGCTAGCCCCATTTTCGCCGGCCCGCCCCGGTGGCACGCTGTGAGTCATGGCCTCTGGAAACGCGATCCAGGTTGACGGGCTCACAAAGAGCTTCGACGACGTACGGGCCCTCGATGGCCTCGATCTGGTCGGAGCCGAGGGCGAGGTCCTTGGCCTCCTGGGCCCGAACGGCGCCGGCAAGACGACCCTCGTACGGACGCTGGCAACGCTCATGGTGCCCGATTCCGGCCGGGCCCTGGTGCTCGGCCGCGACGTCGTCGCGGACGCCTTCGGGGTGCGGCGCGAGATCGGCCTGGCGGGGCAGTTGGCAGCGGTCGACGAGATCCTCACGGGCCGAGAGAACCTCGAGATGGTCGGGCGCCTCTACCACCTCCCTCGTGCGGAGGCGGCCAGGCGGGCGTCCGACGTGCTCGAGCGCTTCCGCCTCGCCGACGCGGCCGACCGCCGCGCCGGGACCTACTCGGGCGGCATGCGCCGCAGGCTTGACCTCGCGGCGACCCTCGTCGGAAGGCCGCGGGTCGTCTTCCTCGACGAGCCGTCGGCCGGGCTCGACCCACGGAGCCGAGCCGAGCTTTGGGAAGTGGTGCGGGAGCTTCGCTCGGAGGGGACGACGATCCTGCTGACGACCCAGTACCTCGACGAGGCCGACCAGCTCGCCGGACGGATCGCCGTGATCGACGAAGGACGCATCGTCGCCGAGGGAACGACCGAGGAGCTCAAGGACCGCGTCGGTCGCGAGCGGTTGGTCGTCCGCGTCGCGGACGCCGACCAGACCGAGCGGGCGCGCGCCGCGCTCGCGAGGGTGACCAATGACGGGCTCCCGGAGCTGATCGACGGCGCCGAGCTCTCGCTGCCGATGACCGACGCTGGGACTCCGGCGGGCGCGGTGCGGTCGCTCGACAGCGCCGGGGTCGGGATCGCCGGCCTCGAGGTCTTCAGGCCGACGCTCGACGACGTGTTCCTGACGCTGACCGGTAGGCACGTCGAGGAACGGCCCCAGGACGAATCGCAGGAGGTCGCAGCATGAACCGCCCCACCACTCGCGAGGCAATTTCGGATTCCGTCGTGATGGTGCATCGCCACCTGACCGCCGTCGCGCGAAAGCCGGCGCTCGTGGTCCTCACGGTGGTCCAGCCGGTGATCCTGATCCTGATCTTCCGCTACGTGTTCGGAGGCGCGATTCAGACGCAGGACGGCAGCTACGTGAACTATCTGGTCCCGGGGATCCTCCTGATGACCGGCATGTTCGGCTCGATCGTCACGGGTGTCGGCCTCTCGAACGACCTCTCCCAGGGAATCGTCGACCGCCTGCGCTCGCTGCCCATCGCTCGCTCGGCGGTGCTCGTCGGACGAACGGTCTCGGACCTGGCGCAAAACGCCGTCAGCGTGATCCTGATGCTCGGCGTCAGCCTCCTGGTCGGGTTCAGCCCGACGCAGTCGGTGCTGAGCGTCCTCGCGGCGGTCGTGCTCGTGCTCGCATTCGCCTTCGTCTTCTCGTGGATCGCGGCGACGATCGCACTCCTCGTCCGGGATCCGGAGACCGCCCAGGGCGTGGGATTCATCTGGGTCACCCCGCTGCTGTTCGTCAGCTCGGCGTTCGTTCCCACCGACTCGATGCCGGCGGGGGTGAGCGCGGTCGCAAGCGTGAACCCCGTCAGCCTCGCCGCGAACGCGGTGCGCGGGCTCACGGTTGGCGGGCCAGTCACCAGCCCGCTCCTCGGGACGCTGGCGTGGCTGGCGGGTCTGACCCTGGTCTTCGTGCCGTTCGCGGTCGCGCGGTACCGGGCGCTGCAGTGACCCCCGCACGGGTGATTGCCACGGCGCGACACCGAATTGGGCCGAGGAGGTCACCGGGCGCTCTCGTACGTGGCGATCAACACCCCCGTGCTCGTGGCGATACTGTCGATGAGCCTCAGGGACGTTTGCGTGCCGCCGGCGAATAGCCGCCGTCCGGTGCCCAGCACTACGGGAGCAACCATCAGCAGGTACTCGTCGATCAAATCGGCAGCCATAAGCGAGCCGATCAACACTCCGCTGCCCATGATCACGAGATTCGCGCTCGAGCTCTCCCTGAGATCCGCCACGGCGGCCGAAACGTCCCCGTCCAGCAGGGTCGAGTTCGGCCACTCGAGCCTCGTTGCGGGGTTGCTCGAGGCCACGTACTTGCGAGCGTTGTTGAGCGCCTCCTTGAACGGGCCGCCTCGGGAGTTCCAGGAGGCCAACACCTCCTCATAGGTGCGCCGCCCGAACAAAAACACCCGATCCTCACCCATCCGCTCGCCCATCTTGGCCACCATCGCCTCGTCGCCGTACGGGACCGCCCAACCGCCGTGCTCAAACCCATCCCGCGTGTCCTCGTCTGGGCGGCCCGGGCCCTGCATCACGCCGTCGAGCGAGACCCCATTCATCACGATCACCTTTCCCATCTCGTCCTCTCGGTCTCGGCAGCACGATCCAGCGGCACCGCCTGGGGATTCCTGGAGACCCGGGAGACTCCCACCTCTCACCCCACCCCGAACGCAAGTCTGAAATCGACATCGGCGCCCGCAGCACGACTCCAAGAACGCGCCGCAGTCTCCCAACCCGCCGACCCCAGGGCGGCTTCGAGAGGGCGGCACCCAGGATCACATTTTCGCCTGCTGGGCTCAAGCAGTTGTGCGACCCGGAACCAGGGAAGGGCTGGCGGCTCGCCAGGCCCCGCGTACTCACCGAACCGAGTGGATTGCTCTGATTTGCAGGCAAGAAGCGGGCAACCCGGCCTGTCGCGTTGCTACTCGGCGAGCGTCTCGCCAGAGCCGCCCAACTCTTCGGGGAAGTCCTTGAGCTTGGGGAGGCCATCCTTCATGGGCAGCACGGTCGATTCGTAATTGACGTGCACCCCGGGTGCGAACGGAAATTCAGGGATCGTCGCCGCGTAGACGTCGACCAAACCCCACTGCGGATGCCGCGTTAGCAGATGGCCGCCGCAGGCCTTGCACCATTGCCGATAGCTCCGCTCGTTCTGGTGGTACTCGCCGATCTGGTCTTCTCCCTGGGTCACCTTGACCGCCTCGGGCTTCCAGAGCGTGAACGCGTTGACCGGGCCGGCGGACCAGCTCCTACAGGCGGCGCAATGGCAGTACCCAGCGCCCTCCGGATCGCCCGTGACGGCAATCCTGACAGCGCCGCAGTAGCACTGCCCTTCGAAGGTCTTTTCATCCTGGGTCATGGATTCTCCCTTCGCTCGAGAGCCCGAGACTATCGGTCATCCGACGCGAGATACTGCGCGGGCGATGTCGCAGGAGAACGTGGAGTTGGTCAGGTCGGCGATTGAGACCCGCAATGCTGGCGGCGACGCCTACCTCGACTTCATTGCAGAAGACGTCGAGGTCCGCCCTGATGCGTCCCGTTTCACCGAGGGGGAGCCGTTCCGCGGCCGCGAGGAGTTCAGGCGCTTCGTAGCCGAGCTCGACCAGAGCTGGGAGGGCCGGGCGAGGGAAGAGATCAAGGAGATCTTCCCCGTGGGCGGCGACCGCGTTTTGGCTCGAACCGCCTGGGGCGGCAGAGGCCGGGCCAGCCGTATCGACCTGCGCTCCGATCTGACGAGCATCTTCACCGTCAAGGACGGGCGCATCGTCAAGATCGAATACTTCTTCGACCACGCAAAGGCCCTCGAAACCGCCGGGCTGCGGGAGTAGGCGATGTCGCAGGAGGACGTTCAGAGGTTCCGTCAGGCGTGATGACGGCTTAGAGCTCACCGCCTCACACGCGAGAGAGGTCTCTGGTTGCCGGGACGAACCTATTCGCGTTCCCTGCGGTGCGCTATCTCGTAGATCTCGACGTTCGAACGGCGCTGGCCAGCGTCGACGGAGGGGGACATCGCGTTCAGCGCCTCATCACCACGGCGCAGGTCCTCCTGGTTCTCGAAGAGCGTGACGCCGAGCCCTCGAGCGTTCTCGCGGTCGACGAGCATCCACATGGCCTTCAAGCCCTCCAACCCCTCGGGCGGCGAGTCGAAGTTCGAATCCATCATCTGGCGCGCGCCGTCTATCACCGCATCCATCTGCGATGTATCCCCACCCTCGAACCGCGCGATCCTGGCATACACCAGCACCACCTCCTTTGTGTTGAATTCCACCCGCAACCTACTCCGTTGGGGAGGAATCCGCCCAGGCGTGGCGACGTTACGAAAGTCGCCTGAAAGCGGCAGAGCGGAACCCTGAGATCGCACGTTGGCGGGCGGGGCCGGTGGCTTCACACGCGAGAGGTCGCTGGTTCGAAACCAGCCGCGCCCATCGATCGATGCCGCGAGATACTGCGCGGGCGATGTCGCAGGAGAACGTGGAGGAGCAGAACGTCAAGTTCGTCCTGGACGGGTACGCCCGCTTCAACGCCGGCGAGAAGGTGGCAGGCTTGTGGTTCTTCGCCCCGGACGCCGAATACCACGTCGCCCGCGAGGATCCCGATGCCGCCGTCCATCGCGGGATCGAAGCCGTCGGCCGACAGCTCGCCCGATGGGTCGAGGCATATCCCGACCTCACGGTCGAACCGCTGGAGGCAAAGGGAAGTGGGGACATGGTCTTCCTCTGGGTTCGGTTCAGTGGTCATGGAGCGGGGAGCGGGGCACCGGTGGAGATGGAGCTGGCGCACGTGCTCACCATGCGAGACGGCAAGGTCGCCCGGACGGTCGAGTACTACAACCGGGTCGAAGCCCTCGAAGCCGCCGGGCTGCGGGAGTAGGCGATGTCGCGGGAGAACGTGGAGATCGTACGGCGCGTGTATGAGGCCGCGCTGCGAGGCGAGACCGAACGTGGTCATCGAGATGGGCGATCCGGCCATTCGGGTCGACATGTCGGAGCGCGTCTTCAACCCGACCGTCTACGAGGGCCACGAAGGTTCCAGGCGCTTCTGGGCGGAGATCGATGAGGTCTGGGACGACTTTCGGGGTGTGGCCAACTTCAGCCCTGGGGTGTCTACCAAGCCATGACGAGGCCGCCGACGATGTTGCCTGTCACCGCAACCAACCCCAGGAAGGCAACGACAATGAAAAACGCGAGAGCCGTCACCACGACGATCATCACTGTCCTCTCCGCGACGTTCCTCGCGGTGGGACCGGCGTCCGCAGCCTCTCACGGTAAGCCCGCCCACCATCATCACCACCACCACAGGGCCGCCTCGACCACGAGCTCCCACATCGCGGCCGGCACCCCAACTCCACCAGCAGGCACATCGACAGCTGCACCGGGGACGCCGAGCATCGTCCTGCACGCTCCTGTCGGTGACGGCCGTCCGCTGGCTGGCGGGACGGGGTCTGCGGCAATGCAGACCGGGACCTGGCAGCAAGGCGACGACGACCCCGATGGCTCTTGCCAGAGCGCGGTCGACACCGCGAACATGTGGCAGGAGAAGGGCGACTACCTTGCCGACAAGGGCGATCAGGCCGGCGCCGATGCTGCCTACGACGCCGCCTCGAGCGTGGCGGGAGAGCTGAACGCGGCCGGTTGCACCATCTTCCTCGTGGACGACTGAGCTCGGAGCCCGCTCGTCGTCCGCGACCCGAAGAGCGCAGATGGAAAAACAACGCAAAATCGCGGCACCCTGAGCTTGATCAGGACGGGCTGGCTACCAGCAGCCGTATACAGGCCCCCGGGTGAATCAGACGGCATGTACGAACGCATATACGAGCGCCCAGCCCATCGAGAGGACGACCGCCGCACCGAGCCAGCCCCCGAACCATCCGACCGGCTGTCCCCAGGCCGGCTGAGTACGGCTGATCGCGTAGCCGAACGGGACCGCAAGGACCAACGCTCCAATAGCCACCCAGAGCACGACGCAAGCTAGACCTTAGGGGACCGTCGGTGACCGTTCTTGGGCGGCCGAATAGGGCGTCCGGGTGTGGCTGTCGCGGCGCGAGATACTGCGCGGGCGATGTCGCAGCAGAATGTCGAGGTGGTCCGCAGGTCGTGTGAGGCATTCGTTGCCGGAGATGCTGAGACGGCTATGGCGGCACTTGATCCGCAGATCGAGTGGCACGCAACCGTGGGGGGAATCGACGAGGGCCGCATCGCTAGGGGCCACGAGGAGGTGGTGCAGGCATTCATCGACTACTTCGAGGTCTGGGAACGGCTGGAGATGCGGGCGGAGAAGTTCATCGACGCCGGTGGAGACGACGTTGTGGTCTTCTGGCACGAAGTCGCCAAAGGTAGGGAGAGCGGCGTTGTGGTGGCGACCGACACCGGCACTGTGCAAACGGTTCGCAACGGCAAGATAGTCCGTGTCCGCTCGTACATGGACCGCCGCAAAGCCCTCGAAGCCGCCGGGCTGCGGGAGTAGTCGCTGGCGCTGGCTGGCGCCTCACACTCGGAGTAGGGTCGCCAAGAGGAAGGTCGCCCAAGGACGGGCGCGCCCGCAACCAAGTGAGGAGCTTCATGTTTTCACGGATTCGACGGCTGCCTTCGCCTGCGCTCGTGATCTCGGCCGTTGCCTTGATCATCGCGGTCGGTAGGTGGCACCTTTGCCACCGCGGCATCGGACAACGCGACGGACAAGAAGATCGCCAGGAAGCAGGCGAACAAGCAGATTAAAGAAGAAGGCGCCTGGGTTGTCGGTCAAGCACGCCAACTCGGCCGACACGGCGACCCACGCGAATACTGCCGACACCGCGACCAATGCCGACCAGCTCGGCGGGGTCGACGCGAGCAAGTACCAGCTGTCGTGCCAGGAGGGCGCGATCGCCGCGCACGTCTATGTCAAGGGCTCCCCGACCTTCCCCGCTACCTATACGAGCGCCGATCCGCCGCTGCAGGACCAGTTCAACTGCACAGGGGCGGCGACCAAGGTGCAGGTAAGGCGCACCGGGGCTGGCACCTACTTCGTCGACTTTCCCGGCGTCAACCCGGCGACTCATCTCGTCGCGGTGGGCAACGAGACCGTCAACGTCCTGGGCAACCAGCAGACCAACGACACGGTCACCTACAAGCTCGTGTTCGACGCAACCATCGGTAGGACTGTCTATCGCGTAATCACCGCCGACGTTAACGCGAACGCTGTGGATCGCGAGTTCTCCTTCTCGGTCGACGGATGAGCTGAGTCGTCCACGATCCGGTGCCGGGTCATCTGCCGCGCGAGAGTTCGCGCAATGACTGCTGATTGATTGCCGGGCGAGATCGCGGATAGCCGCCGAAACGACGAAACCCCGCGATTACCAGGGGGTTTCGGAACGCGCCCGACAGGATTCGAACCTGTGACCTTCGGTTTCGTAGACCGACGCTCTATCCGGCTGAGCTACGGGCGCGGGTCGGGGTGCTAGCCCCGGACGGGCGATTGTAGGGGCCGCAGGCCGGGTCAGCCGCCGGACCGTCGGCCAGACTTCGCGCGAAGTTGACGGCGGCCGCTGCCCGCATCCAACAGCTTGCGACCTGGCCGTGGACCCGGGAGGAGTACGGGCCGCTGCCGGTCATGTTCGTGCTCCTCACCGTCGTCGCGGGGCTCGTCGACGCCGTGAGCTTCATCGCCCTCGACCACGTCTTCGTCGCGAACATGACCGGGAACGTCGTGTTCGTAGGGTTCGCGCTCGGCGGCGCACCAGGCCTCTCGGCGCTCGCCTCCCTGTCCGCTCTCGTCGCTTTTGTCGTCGGGGCCGCGGCCGCAGGGCGGCTCATCCGCCGCTCGGGCTCACACCACGGCCGGCTCATGCGGGCGTTCGGGCTCGTGAAGACGCCCCTCGTGGTCGCGGCTGTGGTCATCGCGCTTTTCTTCGGCGACGATCTCGGCGACGCCGCCCGCTACGCGCTGATCGTCCCGCTGGCGATGGCGATGGGCGTTCAGAATGCGGCCGTGCGGCGCGTGAACGTGCCGGGCCTCCGGACGACGCTCCTCACGCTCACGATCACGGGTATGGCGGCCGACCCGGCCTCGCGCCACGCCGGCGTGGCCGAGATCAGGCGCGGGCTCATCTCAGTCGTGGCGATGTTCCTCGGCGCCCTGATCGGCGGCCTCCTCGTCATCAACGCCGATCTGTGGATCCCGATCGCGGTGGCCGCTCTGCTTCAGGGAGCAAGCACCGTGATCGCGCACCGCAACTCGACCGTCCAGGCCGCCTGGGCGCACCCTTCCGATGCGGCCTAGGGCCCGGCGACCACCGTCCAGCGCTCGATGCGATTCGCGGTGACAAGACCAGCCTTTACGTAAGGGTCGCCGCCGACGAACTCCTCGACGCGCTCGGCATCCTCGACCCCGAAGGCGAAGAACGCGCCGTGCGGCGGGTCGCCCAGCGCGCCGGCCACGACCAGCTCCCCGCGCGCGTGCCAGACAGCGACGTGAGCTAGGTGCGCCTCGCGATGCGGGGCTCGGAGCTCGAGGATGCCGGGCACGTAGTCGTAGGTGAGCGCCCAAAGGCGCCGCGGGCTCATCGACGGCCTGCTGCCGGGCGCTCGATCACGAGCTTCGTCTCCTCGGCGAGCACCGCCTCGGGCGCGTCGTCCCAAGCGGCGACGTTGCTCGTGACCCGCCCTGGATCGACGTCGCCGGAGGCGACGAGCTCGAGGATCGGCGGGATCACCGGGCGGGCGGCCACGCGGCCGGTCACGAAGCGCACACCGGCCGTGTACATCTCGAGGAGCGGCATCGGGGTCATCTCCTCGTAGTAGATGCCGACGCTCGTGCAGACGCCGCCGCGCGCGGTCGAGCGAAGGGCCGCGTGTAGCCCCTCGTGGCTCGCGGTGGCGTTGACAGTGATCTGGCGCCGCTTGTACTTCCGGTCGAGCCCCTCGATGGCCTCCGCGCCGAGCTCCTCGGCGAGCGCCAGGCGGTTGGGGTCGCTGTCGACGTAGGCCACCTCGCCCGCGCCGAGCGCCGTCGCGAAGTCGACCGCGTAGAGGCCGATGCTGGGGGCGCCGCCGCCGATCACGAGCACGTCGGCGCCGGGCATCTCCGTCAGCGGACCGGCGACCGTCCGCCAGGCGTCGGGCAGGTTGTCGGAGGCCGATGCCAGCGTCGCGGGAGCGACCCCGTCGGGCACCGGCACGAGCATCGCCTCGGCGAACGGGACTCGCGCGAGGTCCGAGACGAGGCCGCCCCAGTCGCCGCCGAACGTGCCGAAGCCGTACATCGAGCCCGGCGGGACCTCGCGGCAGTCGCCGGTGAGGCCGGCGCGGCAGCGATCGCACTTGCCGCAGGAGATCTGGAAAGGCACGACCACGAGGTCGCCTGCGGAGAACGACGACACGTCCTCCCCAACCTCGACCACCTCGGCCACGCACTCGTGGCCGATCGCCACCGGCGGCGGCACCGGCGCCTCGCCGACGATGATCGGCCGGTCGAGGTCACAGAGGGCGACGGCGAGAGGGCGAACGAGCGCTTCGCCCGGCCCCTCGACCCGCGCGTCGTCGACCTCGTGCCAGTCGACGGCGCGGTCCTCCGTGACGATCAGGGATCTCATCGGGTCGCCCGACTATAGGCTCGCCCCCAGTGTGAACGAGCGCCCGCAGCGCCTGTCTGGGTCGGACATGTCCTCGCTCCTCGCCGAGGGCGGGTCGATCCACGTCAACGTCGGGGGCACGGTCATCGTCGAGGGCGAGCCGGCGCCCTACGAGGAGCTCCTGGAACACGTCGACGCACGACTGAACCTCGTGCCGCGGTTCCGCCAGCGCGTGACGCGGGTGCCGCTCGGGCTCTCGAACCCAGAGTGGGGCGACGACCCGCGGTTCGACCTGCGCTGGCACGTCCAGCACGTCGCCCTGCCGCGGCCGGGGTCGGTTGCGCAGCTTCGCGACCTGGTCGGGGAGGTCTTCTCCCAGCCGCTCGACTTCTCCCGGCCCCTTTGGCGGATCTACCTGATCGAGGGGCTCGAGGGCGGGCGCCACGCCATCATCTCGAAGACGCACCACGCCCTGGTCGACGGCGTCTCCGCGCTCGACGTCGGGACTCTCCTCGTCGACCCGAACCCCGAGGGCACCGAGATGGAGCTGCCCACGAGGCCGTGGGAGCCTGACCAGCCGAGCCCCGAGATGCTGTTCGTCCGCGCGGCGTCCGACCGGATCCGCGACCCGGTCCGTGCAGCCCGCAAGGCGGCGCTCTCCGCGCTCACGATGCCCCGCGACACCGCCGGCCGCCTACGGCGAACGGCGGAGGGGTTCGCGGGCCTCGCGGCGGGTGGCCCGAGCGTGCCGGCGACCTTTCTGAACCAGGAGATTGGGCGCGACCGGCGGGTCGCCTTCGTCGACACCAGCCTCGAGTCCGTGAAGGCGGCGCGGGGCGACGGGCCGGCGACCGTGAACGACGTCGTCCTGGCCGCGGTGACGGGCGGGCTCGCGCGATTCTTCGAGCGGCGCGACGAAGAGCTCCCTGAGCACATCGTGGCCCTCGTGCCGGTGAGCGTTCGCGCGCCGGACGAGGAGCTCGAGCTCGGCAACCGGATCGCGACGCTCTTCGTCGCGCTGCCTGTGCGCGAGCGCGACCCCGCGGAGCGGCTGCGGCTCATCAACGAGCAGATGACGCGGCTAAAGGCGTCCGAGCAGGCGCGCGCCGCATCGCTGGTCATCGAGGCGACGGGCTTCGTCCCGCCCACCGTCAACCGCGTTCTCGCGGGCGCCCTGTCGGGCCCGCTGACCTGGAACCTCGTTGTCTCGAACGTGCCCGGCCCGCAGCTCCCGCTCTACATGCTCGGCCGCCGGATCCTCGCGATCCACCCGTTCGTGCCGCTCTCGCCCCAGCGCCGGGCGCTCTCGATCGGCCTTCTGAGCTACGACGGCGGTGTCTTCTTCGGCCTCGCCGGCGACCGCGACGTGCTCGCGGACCTCGACGACTTCGCGGCCGACCTCCATCGAGCCGTGGCGGAACAGGTGGGGGCGGGCTAGGCCTCGATGAAGACCGGCGTGCCCACCGGTACGCGGGTCACCAGCGCGGAAACGTCGGCGTTCTCGGCCCTGATGCAGCCGTGTGACACGGCGTACCCGACCGGCCCATCGGTGCCATGGATCGCGACGCGGCTCCCGCCGAGCCAACCGGACGGCAGGTTCGGCTGGCGGGCGGTGAGCGCAAGCGCGCAGCAGCCGTAGGCCGGATTGAGCCCGTGGGCCCGGAAGGTGTCGGTGACCGCGAAGCGCCCGGTTGGGGTTGCCGACCCCGGCGCTCCCACGGTGACCGCGAAGCGGCGCAGGACGGTGCGGCCGTCGACCAGCTCCGCGAGGCGGCTCGAGACGTGAACGACGATCGCGAGGCGCGTCGAGAACGCCGTGAGATGCCGGCGGTCGAGCTTCACCCAGGCGAGCTGGCCGTTCGCGAGATAAGGCGTCGTCACCCCCGCCCAATGCCGCGTGCTCCGCACCACCGAGAGCGCGGTCGGCGAGCCGAAGCTCGTGCGCCCGCCGACCCGGCGGACCAGCCGTCCGCCGGGCGCCGTCAGCAGGGCGACTCGGTGCCCCTCGCGCAGGTAGAGGACGGGGTAGCCGCCACGGGGCAACGAGAGAGCGGTCGGCCGGCGGCGTTGGCTCGGGGACCGAGCTGACCGTCGGCTTCGGCGCGGGCTCCTTGGCAGCCACCCTCGCCGGCGCAGCCGCAGGCGGCCTCGCGGGACGGCCGTCGCCTCGGTGTCGCCGCCGCACGATGCGAGCGAGAGAGCAGCCAGGAGGGCGAGCGCGGCCGGGGCGACCCGTCGCAATGCCTTCGTCGTCTTCGTAGGCGTCCGTGCCATCAGAGTCGAGTCCCCTCCCTGCGAACGTCCCGGAGACCCTCACCACTGATGGTCTCACGGACGTTCGATCGGTGGGGCGAGGGCGAGGAGGTGCTCGGGGTGGTCGAGACGTCGTCTGACGGGATGCGGCGGACAGTCCATCCGCGCCTCCCAGACGGCCTGCTTCCGCGCGTCCTCGCCCACGTCGAGGTGGAACGGACCGCCGTCGATTTCGATGATGAGGCGCGCCATTGGCCAGGCTCAGGATCTGCCTCCTCGCCGGCGAGTGGACGTTGAGCCGCGGAAGGACGTGGCCGGCGGCGCGGAGGATCTCGAGCGCACGTACCTCGGCGCCGCTGCGAGCTCGCTCGAGCGGCAGCCCGCTGTAGCGGACGACGATCTTCGCGAGCGCGCGGAGCCGCGGCGACCGCGGTAGCGGCCAACGCGTCACCTAGTCCCGCCACCGTCACGAGCTTGAGCGCACTGCCTCGCGGTCGGCCTCGCAAGCGCACGATCGCTAGCGACCCCGGTGAGGTCGAGCAGGGTTCGCGGCACCGTGGTGATCGGTATTCCACGTTGCCCTGGTGACGTCCTCCGATCAGCGTGGAGCTGCGGAAGACCAGCATGGCGTCCGATCCGTCGTGGGCCGCCACTTCCTGGCCGGACCACGGTGTCGTGCCGCTCGTCCGCGACCAGATTCCCCAAGCAGCCCCAGCGCTCCGCCTGTTGATGGCGGTGCCCTGGCCCTGTCAGGGTCGCGCCGATCGCGACCGGCCCCATTGGTCGTAGTGAAGAACTGGGGGAAACGCGTAGACGCCGTCATGCAAGGGGATCAGCCGGCCGGACGACACCCAGCGGTCGATGGTCACGCCAGGGACACCCAGCGTCAGAAGCTGCCGGCGCGCAACCCGGTTAACTCCGTGCGGCGAGCTGTACGACGCGACGTCCAACGCACCCTCATAAGCGATGGTTTCGGGACGTTCGCCCCCTCGGGCCGGCGGAGCGGAGAGGGAGGGATTCGAACCCTCGAGAGAGCTTGTCGCCCCCTACTCGCTTAGCAGGCGAGTGCCTTCAGCCACTCGGCCACCTCTCCGGGTGAGCGGCCGGAAGCAGGGCCCCGGCCGCACAGGCGATTCTAGATACGCTCGCCGGGCGTTGACAGCCACCGAAACCGTCGCCGCCTCGGCGCCGCACTCATCGACCGCGAGGCGCTGCTCGAGCGTTACGAGGCGATCTTCCAGACGGTCAGCCCGCCGTTCGCTTTCGTCGACCTCGACGCGCTCGCGCGCAACGCCGCGACGATGCGCGCGCAGGCGGGCGAGCTGCCGATCAGGATCGCCTCGAAGTCGGTGCGATCGGTCGGCATGCTGCGCCGGATCGCGGAGCTCGACGACGGCTTCCGCGGCGTCCTCTCCTTCACCCTGCCCGAGGCGCTCCACCTCGCCGAGCAGGGCTTCGACGACGTCGTCGTCGCCTATCCCACCGTCGACCGCGACGCGATGAGGCGCCTGGTCGAGTTCGCGACCGCGAAGCCCGAGACCTCGCCGACGCTGATGTTCGACGCCGAGGCGCACCTCGACCTCGTCGAGTCGACGATCGGCGGCGGGCCTGCGCAGATCCCGGTCTGCCTCGACGTCGACGCCGGGCTGTGGCTCGGCCGCGGGCCGCTTCGTGCGGATCGGGCCGAAGCGCTCGCCGATCCATTTCCCAGCCCAGGCGCGGCGGCTCGCCGCAGGACGCCGAGGCCCGGCCCGGGGACTAGGCTCGCCGGCGTCATGGCCTACGAGGGGCAGATCGCCGGCGTCGGCGACCGCATCCCCGGGCGGCCGCTGCGAAGCGCCGCGATCCGCGCCATGCAGCGGGCGTCCGAGCGCGACCTGCGCCGCCGCCTGCCGCAGGTGGTCGCCGCCGTGCGCGAGGTCGCCGAGCCGCGATTCGTAAACGGCGGAGGAACGGGCAGCCTCTCCCGCACCGCGTCAGCCGGGACCGTGACCGAGCTGACCGCGGGATCCGGCTTCTACGCGCCGCATCTGTTCGACAACTACCGCTCGCTCGACCTCATTCCCGCTGCCTTCTTCGTCCTCCCCGTCGTCCGCCGGCCCGGGCCGGGCGTCGCGACGGCGCTGGGCGGCGGCTACGTCGCATCCGGCCCGGCCGGCCGCGACCGCCTTCCCGAGCCCTACCTGCCCGAGGGCCTGCGCCTCGACGGCCAGGAGGGCGCCGGCGAGGTGCAGACGCCGGTGATCGGCACGCCGACGCGCACGCTCCGCGTCGGCGACCGCGTCTACATGCGCCACGCGAAGGCCGGCGAGCTCTGCGAGCACTTCGACTCGCTGCACCTCGTCGTCCGGCGACCGCATCGTCGACGAGGTCGCCGACCTACCGCGGCGACGGCCTCACGTTCCTGTAGGCGGCGGGCCGAGGACGCGGTCGGTGTACTCGTTGCGGAAGGTGCCCGCGGGTCGAGCTCGGCGCGGGCGCGCTGGAAGTCGTCCCACCGCGGATAGAGCGGCGCCAGCGTCTCCGCAGTCTGGAAGTGGCGCTTGCCCCAGTGAGGGCGGCCGTCGTAGTCGCGCATGATCGCCTCGACCGCCTCGAAGTAGGGACGCCACTCCATCCCCTCGAACTGGTGGACGGCGATGTAGGCCGTCGGGCGTTCGTGGGCCGGGCTCAGCAGGGCGTCGTCGGCGGCGACGACGCGGAACTCGATCGGGAAGAAGACCTCGACCGGCCGCGAGCGGATCAGCTCCACGACCCGCCGCAGCGCCTCGGGCCCGTGCTCGCGCGGGAGCGCGTACTCCATCTCGGTGAAGCGCACCCGCCGCTCCGAGGCGAACGCCTCGTGGCTTCGAACGACCTTCTCGGTGCGGGAGAGCATGCGGGCCGCGAAGCGCGCAAGCGCGGGGTTCGCGGACGGAAACCGGCGGCCGGTCCGCGCCAGCAGCCCGAGGGCGTGGTTCTCGAGCAGGACGTCGTTGGCCCAGGCCGCGAGTGCGGCCGCGAGGGCGCGGCGGCTCGTCGGTGCGGTTGCGCTCGATGACCAGCGCCGTCTCGGTGTGCGGAAGCGTGAAGAACTCGAAGTGGTCGTTGCGCTCGGCGAGCTCGTCGATCGACCCGAGCACCTCCTCGAGCGGCCGCGGCTCGTCGACGCGGCGCAGCGTGAAGGCGGGAACGGTCCGGAGGGTGACCGCGGTGATCACGCCGAGCGCGCCGATCGAGACCCGCGCGGCCCGCAGCAGGTCGCCGTCGCCGTCGAGCTCCCGCACCTCCCCCTGCGCCGTCGACGAGCTGGATCGCCTCGACCTGGGCGGAGATGTTGCGCAGGCCGGCGCCGGTCCCGTGGGTCGCCGGTCGAGATCGCGCCGGCGATGGTCTGCACGTCGATGTCGCCGAGGTTCTCCATCGCGAGGCCGACCTCGTCGAGCCGGCCGTTCAGCGCCTTGAGGCGCGATGCCGCGCCTCGACCCGCACGCTGCCCGTCTCGCGGTCGGCCTCGATCACGCGCGACATTCGCGACAGGTCGAGCATCACCCCGTCGGTGAGCGCCGCCTCGGTGAACGAATGGCCCGAGCCGCGGGCCCGCACCGGCAGCCCGCGCTCGCGAGCGCCGGCCAACGGCTGCGGCGACGTCCTCGACGCTCGCCGGCCGCTCGATCGCGACGGGCCGGCACACCTGGTCGCCCGCCCAGTTACGCCACTCGGCCGCCATCCGGCGGCAAGCCTATGGCGAGGCGGCGCGACGCGAGGGTCGCAGGAGGCTCCGGAGTCGGTGGTATCCTGCTTGTAAGGAGTTCCGGCTGATCTTCGCGTTTCCTTTGCCGGGACCCGTCCTCCAAGAGGCGCGAGAGAGGCCAGGCATGGCCAATTACAGCGCGCCCAACGCGGCCCCGGAGACGCTCTACCCGGAACAGGGAGAGAAGCTCGCTGCGGTTTCCCGCGGCCTTGTCCAGCTCCACAGCCGCTATTACGGGCGGGGACCGACGAAGGCCAAGACGCACCTGATCAACGACACCGTCCTAACGGTGCTCACCGGCGGCTTCACCAAGGTCGAGCGGACCCTGATCGACCGCGACGAGGCCGACTCGGTGCGGAACATCCGTCGCAAGTTCCAGGAGGCGATGGAGGTCGAGTTCCGCGAGGTCGTCGAGGAGGCGACGGGCCGGAGGGTCGCGGTGTACATGAGCCAGGTGCACGTCAACCCGGACATCGCCGTCGAGTTCTTCCAGCTCGAGCCCGATGGCGACGGCGGGGACCCGGTGGCGTCCGATGGCGACGGCGGGGACCCGGTGGCGTCCCCAGAGAGCTAGCGCCCGCTCGCGAACGCCTCTGCAAGCGGCCGGGGGGGCCCGACGTGGTGGCCCTGCGCGTAGTCAACGCACTCCGAGCGCAGCAGCTCGACCGTTCTCGCGTCGCCGACGAACTCCGCGATCGTTCGCTTCCCGAGGCCCCGAACGATCTCGACGATCGCCCGCACGATCAGCAGGTCGGTCTCGCTCGCGCTCAGGTGCTCGATGTACTCGCCGTCGATCTTCACGAAGTCGAACGGCAGGTACTTGAGGTAGTAGAAGGAGCCGAAGCCCGAGCCGAAGTCGTCGAGGGCGAACCCGCAGCCGATCGCCGCCAGCTGAGAGGTGAACCGGCGGGCCCGCTGCATGTTGGTGATGGCCGTCGTTTCGGCGATCTCGAAGATCACGCCGCGAGGCGTCGACGCGGCACCGGGCCAGCTCGTGCTCGACGTGGCCAGGAAATTCGGGGTCGACGGTCGACTGGCCCGAGATGTTGACCTCGATCCTGCCCGGCCCCGGATCGGCAGCGAGCAGCTCGATCGCCTGCGTCGTCACCCAACGGTCGATCTCGCCGATCAGGCCGAAGCGCTCTGCGTCGTAGAGAAAAGACCCGGGGAGGAGCAGTTCGCCGGCTTCGCCCGGCATCCGAAGCAGCAGCTCGTGCTGGGTGACTTCATCCGTCTCGAGGTCGAGGATCGGCTGCGCGTAAAGCACGAACAGCTCATCCTCGAGCGCGGCGCGGATCCGCTCCGACCAGGTCACCCTCGTTCGTAGCCGCCCCGCACCGCCCGCTCGCGATAGGGCGACCCGGTCGCGTCCGGCGTGCTTCGCCTCGTACATCGCGACGTCGGCGTCGATCATCAGGTCGGCCGCGCTCGTCGGATCCTCGCTGGTGAAGGACGCCACGCCGGCGCTCAACGTGACCGGAAGCGACCGTTCGACGCCGGCCAGGAAGCTGCCCTCGCGCACGACGCCGACGAGGCTGGCGGCCACCTCCTCCGCCCGTTCGCGATCGACGCGAGCTAGAAGCGCAGCGAACTCGTCGCCGCCCACTCGCGCCAGCACGTCGGTCTCCCGAAGCCGCTCCGTCAGGAGGTGGGCAATGTTGGCGATCACCTCGTCTCCGGCGGAGTGTCCGAGCGTGTCGTTCACCAGTTTCAGGTTGTCGATGTCCATCATCAGCACTGCGCCGGCGCCGCCGTAACGGCGTGCCAGCGCAAGCTCGCGCGAGAGCGCGCGGTCGAAGCTGTAGCGGTTGAACAGGCCGGTGAGCGCATCGTGGCGGGCGAGAAACTCGAGCTGACCCTCGAAGCGTTTTCGCTGGTCGATGTCCTGGGCCTGACGAAGCCAGTAGAGCGGTTCTCCGTCGGCGCCGCGAACGAGCGAGGCGGTCAGGAGAACCCAGATCACGCGGCCGTCGGGGGCGAGCCATCGCTGCTCGCGCTCGTAGCTCTTGGCGTCGCCCGCGATGAGCCGCTCGACCGCGCGGGCGTCCTCCTCCGCGTCGGCCGGGTGAAGGTGCGCGCGCGGCTCGCTGCCGAGGAGCTCAGCGGCGGGGTAGCCGCTCAGCTCACAGAGCGCGGCGTTGACCTGCGCGTAGCGGCCGCGCTCGGCACCGTCGAGGCCGACGAGCCCCATCGCGATCGGCGCTTGGTCGAATGCGCCGTCGAGCTGACCCGCTCCTGGATGGCTCGTCCTTGAGGCCGTTTCGCTCATTCCGAGCTAGCCCCCATCAGCCGAGCCGGGTGACGGTGTGCGTTCGATCTCGTACCACGCGCTCGGCTCGGGCCCGTCGGCCGCGCCCGAGCGGACCGCGAGCTCGTCGACGACGAATAGCGCCAGCCCGCCGAGTGGATCTGCGGCACGGCCGGCGGCACCGTCGAGGTCCGCTCCGGCCGAAACGCCAGGCCCGTCCGCCTCGACGCGCACCAGATCCTCCCTCACCTCCACCGTCAGCTCCGTGACGCCGGGCGTCCCCCCGTTCCTCTGCCGAAGAGACTGCGCGATCACGTCGGTGATGACGAAGCGGACCTTGCGCCTGGTGTCGGCGTCGACGTCGACAAGAACCTCGTTCAGCCGATCGTGGATATTCCGCAGCTCGCGGGTATCGGTGGGCAGGCCGTGGCGGGGGCCATCGCCTTTGGGCGCACCGCCGTTCTCCGCGCCTCGGTCGGCGAGCTCGCCGCCGCAGCGTGGGCACCTCCGCTCACTCGGGCGTACGTTGAAGTACGTCCGCGCGCATGAGAGACAGAAAACGGGTGGGCTCAAAAAGCGCCACCTCCTTCGCGGTCCGGACGGCAGCTCTCTTACGTCCCCCGTCCGTCCCGACGTCGAAGCCGGTTGGTCGGTTACCAGTTCAGGCTCGTCCTGGTGAGGAGTACGTGCCCGGGCGAAGCGGCCGGCCACTGGCCAGTGTACCGCGCGGGGCCACTAGTCTCGGCGGAGTGCCGGAGGGGTGGCAGAGCGGTTGAATGCGGCGGCCTTGAAAGTCGCTAGGGGCCTTCGCGGTCCCTCGAGGGTTCGAATCCCTCCCCCTCCGCTACCCGGCCCTCATGGGTCCCACCGCATGAACCAGATGTGCGGCCCCCCGTCGGGCGCATCGGCGTCCTCGACAACGCGGAACCCGCAGCTTTCGTAGATATCGACATTGCGCGGCGTTCCCGTCGAGAGGAAGGCGCCGACGCTCTCTGCCCGTGCCCGTTCGAGGCCGGCGTCGATAAGGGCCCGCCCGAGTCCTCGTCCCTGCGACCGCGGCTCCACCGCAATTGAGTCGAGCTGCCACAGCTCCCCCTCGGGGCCATGCGAGTAGACCCAATCCAACGGCGGCCGCCCTCGCATCGGCCGTCGCCCAGACGACGCCGAGCCCGAGAGCCTCTTCGAGGAAGTACGCGAAGCAGCTGGTGCATTGGGCGACGGCGTCCGCCCGCTCGCCGAGCGGCCACCGCATCATCGGCTCGGTGACGAACGCCCGGCCAAAGACCCCGGCCAGCGGACAGCTGGTGCTTGCTCGCTCGCCCGACCTCGGTTCGCGCTTCGCCCACGGCGGCCCGACTCTAGCCCCAGCCTGGTTACGAGCTTTTTACCTCCGCTTGACTCCAGGGCAAGGTGCGCGCGCGACCATGTTCGAACACCGCAAAAGAAGGAGAGAAGCATGCCCCAGATCGTCGTCACCACCGATGATGCGGCCGCCGACCCGGGCCGGGTCCTCCTGAAGGAGCGGGTTGCCCCGAGCGACCTCGAGTCCGACCACTTCTCGGCCCAGCTCGTCGAGCGCCTTGGGTGGGCGGTGGTCGACGCGGACGACATCGAGCACGATTCGCCCGTGCCGGCGAGCAGGCCGGTCTAAGCCGAGCACCACCGCGCGGCCGGGGCGCCCTCGCGGGCGCCCCGCGCACGCGTTTGGGGTGCGCCCTGCAAGCATTCGCGGCGGATGCAGGAATGTGCGGGGCGCATGAGATGGATCTCGATTGCGGTGGCAACGGCCTGCGTACTTGCGGGCGCGACCGCCGGCACGGCCGAGGCCCGGTGGCACCCGCGCTCCTACGAGCCGCCGCACGGGAAGGCGTTCCACGGCGTTTCGGGCACGGTCGGCAAGCAGCGAGACTTCCAGCGCTTCCGCCACTGGGTCGGCGCCCACCCGGCGGTCCTGCAGGCGTTCTTCCCCTGGGGCACGTCGCTTACACACGGCGCCCTGCCGCTCTGGCATCGGACCTCGACGCGGGGGATGCTGAGTCTCGGGACGAGGATCGCCGACCGGGAGATCATCCGCCCCGGCCAGATCGCGCGAGGGCGACGGTGACGGCTACATCGTGCGGCTCAACCGCTCGATCGCCGCGCACCGCAGCCAGGTGGTCTACATCCGGCTCATGGCCGAGATGAACGGGTCGTGGAATGCCTACTGCGCCTACAACGCCGACGGCTCGGCTCGCGGCCACGGGCATTCGACGAAGTCGTTCCGCCGCGCCTGGCGTCGGTTCACGCTGATCATCCGCGGCGGCAACGTCGCGAGCATCAACGCCCGCCTGCGGGCGATGGCCATGCCCGCGATCCGGGCGAAGGGGATCGGCCGGCGCCTGCCGCACCCGAAGGTGGCGATGGTCTGGAACCCGCAGACGATCGGCAGCCCGGCGGTGAGCGGCAACGCGCCGCGTCGCTACTGGCCGGGGCGCCGCTACGTCGACTGGGTCGGTGCCGACATCTACTCCAAGTTCGCCTCGCCCGGCATCCGCGCCGCGCTCAGCCGCTTCTACGCCGACTACCGGGGCTTCCCGTTCGAGATCGGCGAGTACTCGCCGTGGGACGCCGACCCGGGTGGGAGCTTCACGAAGTGGCTCTTCCGCTGGTCGGCTCAGCGCGGGCGCGCGCGGATGCTCGTCTACTACCGCTCGGTCTACGGCGGCGGGCCCTACGACATCAACCACTACGGCGACGCGCGCAGGGCGCTGCGGCGGATCCTGAACCAGCATCGCTGGATCTCCTACGCGCCCGAGACCCGGCACCGCCGGCATCACTGACCGCGCCGCACCCACCGAACGTCCCTCAGCACCCGGTATGGCCCCGACTGCGGGGCGTTCGCCGTGAGGGGCTACCTAGGCGCGGTGCCGGCGCTTCGGGTAGTGGCAGGTCGCGCGGCCGCCGACGGCCACCCCGTCCGTGTTGCTGCCGTTGAACGCCTCGATGAACCCGAGGCCCATCACCTTGCGCCCGCCGGCCGGGAACGTGAGGGAGCCGCCGATGTCGGGCGCGTTGGGCGGCGGGTAGAAGTTCGCATAGTGCTCCCCGCTCGGCGACTTGACGATGAAGTTCGTTTCGCCGATGCCCCATTCGATGTCGTAGGTCTCGTTGAAGCCGTGGAAGCGGTTCGCGTTGACGCTGAGCTTCCACTTGCCGTCGGAGTCCCGCGCCTTGAACCGCCGCTGACCGCCGTCGAGGCCGACCGTGCACCTCGGGCTCTTGAAGTTGGCGAGCACGTTCGCCTCGCCGTCGAGGATCTTGATGCCCGGCTGGGCACCGCGGCCCGCGGCCGCGCCGGGCAGAACGAGGCCGGCGGCCGCGATCGCCGCGATGAGCGGCAGCCTTGCCCGGCGCGCAGGCCCTCCCCAGGGTGCGGTCATCGCGCCGAGCCTATCGCGATCGCCCCGGCGCGGCGCGCAGCTTCGCCCGCCCCTCGGCCAGGGACCGGTTGACCTTGGTGTACGTCCAGCCCGTCAGCGCGCAGATCTCGGCATAGGAGTAGCCGCTCGCCTGGAGGACGAGCGCGCGGCGCTCGTCGGCGCGAAGCGCGGCGAGCAGTCGCAGCGCCGCCATCGCTCGCTCGCGGCGCTCGGAGAGCTCGACCGCCGTCGGGCGCTCGCTCGGCGTGCGGTCGAGCGCCGCCGGCGGCGTCCTCGGCGACCGCTCCGGCGAGCATGCGCTCGCGGGCACGCCGGACGGCGAGGGCCTCGCGCCGCGTCACGACGCACGCCCAGCCGACCAGGCGCCGCGGCTCGAGCGCCGGCGCCTTCGTGAGCACGATCTCGAGGGCGCGCTGGCAGGCGTCGTCGGCGTCGTCGGCGCAGAGGGAGAAGCGGCGGGCCGTTCTCCGCAGGAGGGGCTCGTGCGAGCCGAGGAGGCCGAGCGCCGCCTCGGCGGCGCTCGGCCTCTCGGTCCTCGACCTCGGCGGTCGTCCCCACGCGCGGAACAACCCCGCGCGCCCAACTCGTGCCCCACACGCCGCGTTGCGAGCGGCGCCGGCGCCTGGCTCGCCTGCCCTTTCCGCCGCTATGCTCGCGGGCCGCGGGCTGCCCGCCGTTCAACCGACCGAGGGATCGAGATGAGCACGTGCGTAGTCACCGGAGGCGCCGGATTCCTCGGCTCGCACCTCTGCGACCGGCTGCTCGACGCCGGGCACGACGTGATCTGCGTCGACAACCTCGACACCGGCTCGCTTCAGAACATCGAGCACATCCGCAACGGCGGCTTCCGCTTCCTCCAGCACGACCTGACGAAGCCTCTCCACGTCGACGACGAGGTCGACTTCGTCTACCACCTCGCCTCGCCCGCGAGCCCGATCGACTACGCCCGCCTGCCGCTCCACACGCTGAAGGTCGGCTCCTACGGCACCCACCACATGCTCGGCCTGGCGAAGCTGAAGCGCGCCCGCTTCCTCCTCGCGTCGACCTCCGAGGTCTACGGCGACCCGCAGGTGCATCCGCAGAACGAGGACTACTGGGGTCACGTCAACCCGATCGGCCCCCGCGGCGTCTACGACGAGGCCAAGCGCTACGCCGAGGCGCTCACGATGGCCTACCTGCGCCAGCAGGGGGTCGACACCAGCATCGCGCGCATCTTCAACACCTTCGGCGCCGAAGATGAGGCCGCACGACGGCCGCGCGATCCCGACCTTCCTGCGCCAGGCGCTTCAGGACAAGCCGGTCACGGTCTTCGGCGACGGCAGCCAGACGCGCAGCTTCTGCTTCGTCGACGACCTGATCCGCGGCCTCGTCGCGCTCGCGGAGTCCGACGTGCACCTGCCGGTGAACCTCGGCAACCCCGACGAGTTCACGCTGCTCGAGCTCGCCGAGTCGGTGATCGAGGTGACGGAGTCGCGCTCCGAGATCGTCTTCGAGGCGCTGCCGACCGACGACCCGCAGGTCCGCCAGCCGGACATCACCCGCGCGAAGGAGTGGCTCGGCTGGGAGCCTGAGGTCGACCTGCGCGAGGGCTTGCGGGCGACGATCGAGCGCGCCGGCGTCGCCCAGCTCGTCGGCGCCTCGCGCTAGCTCGCCGCGGTCCGTGCGGATCGCTCACCTGACGGCGACCTTTCCGCCGTACCCAGGGGGGCGCGGGCAACACGGCATTCCGCTTCGCCCGCGGCCAGGCCGAGCGCGGCCATCACGTCGAGGTCTTCACCGCTCCGGCGGAGGGTGAGGCGCCCGACCCCGGGCGCGCGCTGGTCCACCGCATCGAGCCCGGTGCTCGCAATCGGCAACGCGCCGCTGATCCCGAGCATCGCTCGGATCGCCGCGTTCGACGTCGTCCACGTCCACTACCCCTTCATCTTCGGCGCCGAGCTGACCCTGCTCGGCCGCACGAGCCGCGCGCCGGCGCCGCCAGGCCCTCCTCGTCCACTACAAGAACCGCCTCGTCGGAAAGGGGGCGCCGGGCGCCGATGTTCGCCGCCTACGAGCGCACGGTCGCGCCGCTGCTCGTCCGCTCGGCCGACCGCGTCTGCGTGCTCTCGGCTGACCACGCCGACTCGGTCCCGTACCTGCGGCGGCACCGCCGAGCGGGCGCCGGAGAAGCTCGTGGAGATGCCGAACGGCGTCGACGTCGACGAGTTCTCCCCGGGCGCCGACGAGCCGGGCCTGCGCGAGCGGCTCGGGATCCCGGAGGGCGCGCCGGCCTTGCTGCCTTCGCCGCCACGCTCGACCGCGCCCACCACTTCAAGCGCCTCGACGTCGCGATCGACGCGCTCGCTCGCGCGTGTGGCGACCCGCAGCCCCACCTGCTCGTCGCCGGCGGCGGCGAGCTGCTCGACGGCTTTCGCGACCGCGCGCTGCAGCCGGGCGTCGCCGATCGGGTCCACTTCCTCGGCGCCGTCCCCCACGCCGAGCTCCCGAGCGTCCTGCGCGCGGCGGACGCGTTCGTGCTGACCACCGAGCCGCCCGAGTCGTTCGGGATCGTCCTCATCGAGGCGATGGCCTGCGGGCTCCCGGTGATCGCCACCGACTACCCCGGCGTCCGCGCCGTCGTCGACGACGGCGAGACCGGCATCGTCGTCCCGCCGGGCGACGCCGGCGCCTGTCGCCGCCGCGATCGACCGGCTCGCCGGCCGACCCCGAGGCGCGGACGCGGCTGGGAGCGGCCGGACGGGCGAAGGCGGAGCGCGAGTGGGCCTGGCCCGCGCTCCTCGACCGCATGGACACCGCCTACGCCGAGGCGGTCGCCGAGCGTCGCCGGAAGGATGCCGTGAACCTGCTCCTCGTCGCCTACTTCTATCCGCCCTGCCGCGACACCGGCGCGGCGCGGCCGGCGGCGATGGCGCAGGCACCTCGAGCGGCTCGGCCACCGGGTGACGGTGCTGACGACGCGCGCCTACGGCGAGCTTCCGGACGACGCCGAGCAGCCGCGTCGTCCGCACCGCCGACCTCCAGCTCGCGCGGGCGCGGCTGCGCGGCGAGCGCGAGATCGGCTCGCTCTACGACTCGGACACCTACTCCGGCCGGCCGCATCCGCTGGCGAGGGTCCTCGTCCCCGAGCCGCTCGTGCTGGCCTGGGCGCCGTTCGCCCGGCGGCGGGCGCTCCGGCTCGCCTCGCGCCGAGAGCTTCGACGCGGTGATCACCACCTCGCCGCCGGAGTCGGCCCACCTCGTCGGCCGCGCGCTTCAGCGGCGGAGCGGGGATCGCCTGGGTCGCCGAGCTGCGCGACGCCTGGACGTTCGAGTCGCTGCGGCCGCCGTTCCCGACCGGGGCCCAGCGGCGGCTCGACGAGCGCCTCGAGCGCAGCTGCCTGTCGGCGGCCGACGCCGTCGTCTGCGTGTCCGAGGCCGCGGCCGCCGACCTGCGCCGCCGCGGCATCGCCGACCCGCTCGTGATCCCGAACGGCTGGGACCCCGAGCAGGCGGAGGCGGCGGCCGAGCTCCGGCATCGCGCTCGACGACCGGACGTCGCTCGTCTACACGGGGCGCTTCGGGCGCGGCCGCGACCCGCGCGCGCTCGTCGAGGCGATCGCGGCCGCTCGCGCGTGACGACCCCGACGTCGCCGGCGCGGCTCGAGCTCGTCGTCGCGGGCCCGCTCCAGGACGACGAGCGGGACCTGCTTCGGACGCGACGTCTCGCCCGCGCGCATCACGCTCGCCGGCAGCCTGGCGCGCGATCGCGCGGTCGCCCTCCAGCGCGAGGCCGACGCGCTCCTGCTCATCGCCCACCCGGAGCGGTCGCAGCTCCTCAACTACAAGCTCTTCGAGTACCTGGCGGCGGGCGGCCGATCCTCGCACTCGCCGAGGGGACGGAGGCCGGGCGGGTCGCGGGAGAGGTCGGGGCGCTGGTCGTGCCCGCCGGCGACGCCTCCGCCATGCGAGCGCCGCGCGCTCGCGCAGGTCTGGTCCGCGAGGGGCGCGCTTGCCTACCCGTCCGCGGAGCGCGGCCGCCCGCATACGCCTACCCGGCTCGCCGCCGCCGCAGCGAGCTCGCGGCCCGCGATCGAGTGCTCGCTTACTCGCATCGCCGCTCCATGCTCTCCCCTCCGGCATGAAGAGGCGGGCGAGGATGAACGACGCGGCCATCAGCGCCGCGCCCGACGTAGAACGCCGTCTGGAGCGCGTCGGCGAAGCCCGACGCGACGGCGTGAGCCTGCCGCCTGACCCGGGCCCGACGCCGCGGCCGTGACGGTCGGCGCGTTCGCGAGCACGATCGTGCCGAGGATCGCCATCCCGAGCGCCGAGCCGAAGTTCCGGAACGCCTGGATCACGCCCGACGCGACTCCCCGGCTCTCGGCGGGCGAGCGGTCCAGCGCGTCGGTGTTGAGCGCCGACATCGCGAAGCCGAACCCGGCACCCGTGACGAGCATCCCCACGACCGTGCTGTTGTCGGTGAGCGTCGTGAGCTCGTTGCCCCACAGGTAGAGGCCGACCGCGAGGGCCGCGAAGCCGAGGCACACGGGGTGCTTCGGCCCGAGCTTGTCGAGCATGCCGCCGCCGATCCGCGACGCGATGAAGAACGAATAGAACATCGTCAGGATCGAGAAGCCGGCGTGGGTGGGGTTCTGGCCGATCGAGACCTGGAAGTACTGGCTGCCGAAGAAGAAGACGGCGAGCCAGGTGAAGAACAGGAGCAGCGTGAGGATGCAGTCGACCAGGTAGGGCGGCGACGCGACCATCGCCCGCACGTCGATCAGCGGCTCGTCCCGACGCATCTCGTAGACGACGAACACCACCAGAAGGACCACCCCCGCGATGATCGAGCCGATGGTTGCCGGGTCGCTCCCAGCCCCAGACGGTCGACTGCTGGATCCCGAGGACCGTGAGCCCCATCCCGGCGACGCTGAGGACCGCCCCGCCCCAGTCGATCTTGGCGGGATGAGCGACGTCCGGGATCTTCACGAAGGCGAACTCGGTCAGCGAGAGCAGCGCGACCGGGACGTTGATCCAGAAGATCGCGCGCCAGGTCCAGTACTGGGTCAGGTAGGAGCCGGCGATCGGGCCGAGCGCCGTGAAGAGGCCGGCGACGATGAAGAAGATCGACGAGCCCCTTGCCGCGCTCGTCGGGAGGAAACGCGTTCAGCACCAGCACGGTGGTCGAGGGGATCAGGAGCGCGCCCGCCGATCCCCTGGAAGACGCGGCAGACGATCATCCAGGGCTCGGCGGCCGAGGTGTCCGGGGTCAGCCCGCAGAGCAGCGAGAAGCTCGCGAACGTGACGATCCCGATCGCGACGATCCGCTTGTGGCCGACGATGTCGCCGAGGCGGCCGCCGAGCGCGATGAAGGCCGCGGTGGCGAGGGCGTAGGCGGTGACGAGCCACTGGACGCCGGTCTCCGAGAGGTGGAGATCCTGCTGGATCGTCGTCGCCGAGATGCTGACGATCGTGAAGTCGATCATCACCATCGCCATGGCCGGCACGAGCGGCCACATCACGCGGTAGCGCTGGTACTGGCCCCCCGTTGCCGCCGTTACGCCGGTTCCCGTAGCCGCTTCCATCTAACCCTCCAATGCGCCGACGCCCGGGAACCTATCGCTCGCGGCGGCTAGTCAGGCGGGAGGCCCACGCTTCGCAGCGCGACCGACCGATCGAGGTGGAACTCGAGGCGGACGATCAGATCCCCGTCCCACCGCGCGGCCGCGGCCGCCGGCGCCTCCATGGGGGTCTCGCCCCCGCGGGGAGTGAGCGTCTGCCGCGTGAGCATGACGGCCACGTCCGGGCCGAGCCGGATCTCCTCGATGCTGGTGGCATACGTCGAGAACGCCCCGAGCCAGTCCAGCCAGGAATCGCGGAACCCGTCGAGCCCCTGAAAATCACCGCGGAATCCGTCGGGCGCCACGAACGCCACCGCGAGGTCAGGCGAGGCGATCGCTCTCAGCGCCTCCGCACAGGCGGTGACCATTCCCTCCATCTCGGGCTCCTCGTAGGCGCCGATGGGCAGCGCCTCCAGGAGCGCGTCGACCATCTGCTGCGTCGGTTCCCGCCCTGTCATGGGCTCCGCGGCGATTCTTCCACTTATCCTTGGCCGCGATGGCAACCCGTCCCGCCGCCGAGACCGGGGAAGACCGCTTCATCGCGCCGATCGTCGGCCCCGACGACGAGCGCCGCTTCACCGACTCGGGGATCGAGGTCGAGCGCCTCTACGAGGAGAGCGACGTCGCGCCGGGCCTCGAGGAGCGGCTCGGCGAGCCCGGTGAGTATCCGTTCACCCGCGGCATCCACGAGGGCATGTACCGCGACCGCCTCTGGACGATGCGCCAGTACGCCGGCTTCGCCAGCCCCGAGGACACCAACAACCGCTACCGCTACCTGATCGAGCACGGCTCGACCGGCCTCTCGATGGCCTTCGACCTCCCGACCCAGCTCGGCCGGGACTCGGACGACCCCCTGTGCCGGGGTGAGGTGGGCCGCACCGGCGTGCCCATCGACACGATCGAGGACATGCGGATCTGCTTCGAGGCGATCCCCCTCGACGAGGTCTCGACCTCGATGACGATCAACGCACCCGCCGCGATCCTGCTGCTCCTCTACGAGCTGGTCGGCGAGGAGCAGGGCGTCGCCTCGGAGAAGCTTCGCGGGACGGTCCAGAACGACGTGCTGAAGGAGTACGTCGCCCGCGGGAACTACATCTACCCGCCCGAGGCGACGATGCGCCTCACCACCGACATCTTCGAGTACTGCAACGAGCGGGTGCCGCGCTGGAACACGATCTCGATCTCCGGCTACCACATCCGCGAGAAGGGCTGCTCGGCGGTGCAGGAGGTCGCGTTCACGCTCGCGAACGCGATCGCCTACGTGGAGGCGGCGCTCGAGCGCGGCCTTCACATCGACGAGTTCGCTCCCCGCCTCGCCTTCTTCTTCAACTGCCACAACAACGTCTTCCAGGAGATCGCCAAGTTCCGCGCGGTGCGGCGGATGTGGGCGGAGATCGTCCGCGACCGCTTCGGCTCCGCCGAGCCGCGCTCGCAGACGATCCGCTTCCACACCCAGACCGGCGGCGTCACGCTCCAGGCGCAGCAGCCCGAGGTGAACATCATCCGCGTCGCGCTCCAGGGGTTCGCGGCGGTGTGCGGCGGCACCCAGTCCCTGCACACGAACGGCTTCGACGAGGCGCTCGCGCTGCCGACCGAGCGCTCGGCGCGGATCGCCCTGCGCACCCAGCAGGTCCTCGCCCACGAGTCGGGCGCCGCCGACACGGTCGATCCCTTCGCCGGCTCCTACTTCATCGAGTCGCTCACCGACGAGATCGAGCTCCGCGCGCCGCGAGCTGATGGCGAAGGTCGAGGAGCTCGGCGGCTCGGTCAACGCGCTCGACTTCATCCAGCGCGAGATCGAGGAGTCCGCCGCCTCCTACCACGAGCGCTACCGCACGGGCCAGGACATCGTCGTCGGGCGTCAACAAGTACGTGACCGACACGGTCGACGACGTCGACATCCTCAAGGTCGACCCCGAGTCCGAGCGGCGCCAGCTCGAGCGGCTCGCCGCGTTCAAGGCCAACCGCGACTCGGAGGCGGTCGAGCGCCGGCTGGCGGAGCTTCGCGACGTCGCCGGGGGCGAGGGCAACCTGCTCCACCCGATCAGGGCCGCGCTCGCCGACCACGCCTCGATCGGCGAGGTCTGCGGGGCCATGCGCGAGGTGTTCGGCGAATACCAGGGCGGCGCGTTCTTTTAGTGGTCGCGTCGAGAGTCCGGGCTGCAACCAGGTGATCGGCGGCAGGAGTCCGCGCGCGGTGGCCGAAGCCCCGCCAGATGGAAACCAAGGCGAAGCGAACGCTCGTCAAGTCGCCGCCGGAGCTGTGGGAGCTCGCCGACGACATCGCGCGCATGGAGGCGTGGATGGCGGGCCTGGTCGGAGCCGGCGCCCCGGTGGAGATCGAGGTCACCGACCGCGATCCCGAGCGCGTCATCGCCTGGCGGGCCAACGGCGCGAGCGAGTCGCACGCGCGGATCGCAATCGAGTTCGCCGAGGGCGGCGGCTTCGGCACCTCGGTCGAGGTCACGGCGCAGCACTCACGGCCCGACCTGGCGACCCCGGCGCTGGAGCGCGTTCTCGATGAGCTCGGCGGGGCCGAGCGGCGACCCTTCAACGGCGCCTGACGCCGCGCCCTCGCGACACCGGCTCTTCCGGCCCTTGTGAGCCTTCGCGGCCTGCCGCTTCTCGAGGGCCTCGAGCGCCACGTCCCAGGCTCGATCGAGCACGCGAACGCGACCGCGGCCTACGCCCTGGCCGCCGCCGCGGAGCTCGGCTTCGGCCGCCACCGCGCCGAGCTCGTGCGCGAGGTCGCGAAGCTCCACGAGATCGGGAAGGTCTACCTTCCGGCGGAGCTCCTCGCGAAGCCCGTCTCCGAGCTGACCTCAGCCGAGCGCGCGGGGCTCGACCGCCACTGCATCGCCGGTGCCCAGCTCGCCGCCGGCGCCGGCATCCCGGCGGAGGCCTGCGAGTGGATCCGCACCAGCGGTGAGCGCTTCGACGGCCATGGCCCGCTGCGCCTCGCCGGCGACGTGATCCCGGCCGAGGCGCGGGTGATCCACGCCGCGTGCGTATGCGAGGGCCTGCTGATCGCGCCGGTGGACCCCGCCTCGTCGGCCGCGGACGCCGACCCTCGCGTCCGGGCGGCGGCGGGCCTGCGCGCGATCGCCGGGACCGATCTGGACCCGGCGATCGCGGAGGCCCTTGCCGTCGTCGATCTCTACGGCTTCTTGAAGGCGACCACCTTCAGGGCCACGTTCTTCGATTCGGCTCTGGTGATGGGCCCTGATCGTCTGGCGCGCATGCAGGCGACGGTTGTGCGCCACCAGGTTCCGCGCCCAGCCGTTGTTCGTCGGCCGCACTCGTAGCGAGATCGTCCTGAGCCCGTGCCCCCGCCGGCGGACCGTCTTCGCCAGCGTCGGATGCGTTCCACTGAACCCGTGCGCGTAGCTGACCAGGTGGATCAGGCACGTGTGTGTGTTCAGCGCCCTCGGGCACTTCGACTTGACGATCAGGCGATGCCAGGTGAGGTAGCGCGGGCCTCCGCCGCCGCCGCCGGCCTCCGCCGCCGCCTCCGCCGCCGCCTCCGCCGCCGCCGCCGGTCGGTGGCGTAAACGTGGCCTTCAGGTCGACGTTGTCGTAACCGACGGTTCCGCCGGGGATCACCCGTGCGCCCGTCTTGAACTCCGTCGCGACCGCGACCTCATACGAGTGGCCGATCTGGAGCTTCGACGGGTCGATCGTGGCGGGGTCGATGCTGGTCCAGCGGCGGGCCAGCGTCGCCGTCTTTCCGTCGATCGGCTCGGCGACGACGTTCCCGTTGCTCGCGTCGATCACCTGGACGTAGTAACTCACCTGGTTGCCGAGGTCGGCGTCCACGAGGTCGGTGTTGCTCAGCCTGCGATCGAGCCCGATCGCGACCGACGTCGGCGCCATTCCGCCCGCGCCGTTGTAGACGAAGGTGGGGCTGACCCACACCCCGTATGAGTCCGAAGCGACGCCGGTGAGGGCGCCGATCGAGGTGCGAATGTAGCCGTCACTCGCCGCTCCGCCGGTGGACTGCCACGCGTTGGTGACGGCCGGACACGTCAGCGGCTTGAGCAAGCACGTGAGCCCGGCGTCGAACTTCGCCGACTGCCAGCCACCGACGCTTCCCGCGAACGTGCGGGCGTCCGTGGTCGTCGGATAGTCGCTCGTGGTCGTGTCCGCCTGCGCCGTCCCGGCGCCCAGCGCCGTGATCGCCGCGATCACGGCCGTGACGATCCATGCTCGATGTCTCATCCCTACTCCTTTTCCCGGGTAGCGCACCCCTGCGCTACCTCATAATCCCTACTTCGAAGCGAGTATATGGCCGCTCGGCGAGGCCGTGCGCCGGTTCCGCCGCGCCGCGGCTGACCGAGTTCGTCCCGAACAGCGGTTAATGTTGGCGGTGCTCCGCCACGTCTCGTCCAAGGTCGCGGTGGAGCGGTGAGAGGAAGCCCCGGCGTCGCACGGCGACCAACCGGGCGAGCCGGGGGGAAACCCCAAAGGGGAGGCTCGTATGAGCTCATGGCAGCGAAAGCGGCCAGGACGCCCCAGCCATGCCACGGTCGTCGCGTACGCGGCGCTGTTCGTGGCGCTCACGGGTACGGCCTGGGCGGCTGCAACGATCGGTCCCGGCAACATCAAGGACGATGCGGTCAGGAGCAAGCACATCAAGGACGGTCAGGTCAAGAAGCACGACCTGCACGCCAACTCCGTCGTCAGCGGAAAGATCGCCGACGGAACCGTCTCGACCTCTGACATCGGCGATGGCCAGGTCGGGAGCGCCGACGTTGCCGACGAGAGCCTGACCAGCGGCGACCTCGGTCAGGACTCGGTCGGTAGCAGCGAGGTGATCGACAACAGCCTCACCAGCGCCGACCTCGGTCCGGACTCGGTCGGCAGCAGCGAGGTGGCGGCCAACAGCCTGACCAGCGCCGACCTCGGAGCCGGCAGCGTCGGTCAGTCGGAGCTCGGCGCGAACTCGGTGCGAGCATCGGAGATCGGCGACGCAATAGTCGCCCGCCCAGGCACGCCGGTGAACGTCGCCGGTGGCGTGGCTGAGAACGGCGCCTACACGGTCAACACGGCGACCGCGGCGTGCAACGCCGGCGAGGAGTTGATCAGCGGCGCAGGCCACTGGACGCCCGACGACAACGCCTCGGGCAACCTCGAGCTCTGGATCGCGGAGATCAGGCCGAACTTCGCGGCGGAGTCCGTGGTGGTCGATGGCGGCAACGACAGCGGCGCCGACCACACGCTCACGGCGGTCGCGATCTGCATGCAGGCCTAGGAGCCGGAAGCTAACGCGCACGGGGCGCCCATAGAATCCGGAGCCCCGTGCGCGAGAGCTTCCCCCAGACCCATGAGGAGAAGCTCGCCCAGCTTCGCGAGCTGCGCGAGCAGGCGGTCCACTCCGCCTCTGAGGAGGCGGTGGAGAAGCAGCACGCCAAGGGCAAGCTGACCGCCCGCGAGCGGATCGAGAAGCTCTTGGACCCGGGCTCGTTCGAGGAACTCGACACCTTCGTCCGGCACCGCACCTACGAGTTCGAGATGCAGAAGCGCCGGCCCTACGGCGACGCGGTGGTCACGGGCTGGGGCACGGTCGACGGCCGGCCCGTCGCGGTCTTCTCGCAGGACTTCACGGTCTTCGGCGGCTCGCTTGGCGAGGTCATGGCCGAGAAGATGTGCAAGATCATGGACCTCGCCGCGAAGATCGGCGCGCCCGTGGTCGGCATCAACGACTCCGGCGGGGCGCGGATCCAGGAGGGGGTCGTCTCGCTCGGCGCCTACGGCGACGTCTTCGTCCGCAACGTCCAGTCCTCGGGGGTGATCCCTCAGATCAGCCTGATCATGGGGCCATGCGCGGGCGGCGCGGTCTACTCGCCGGCCATGACCGACTTCATCTTCATGGTCAAGGAGACCTCGCACATGTTCATCACCGGCCCAGAGGTGATCAAGACCGTGACCGGCGAGGAGGTCGAGTTCGAGGAGCTGGGCGGCGCGATGTCGCACAACTCGAAGTCGGGAGTGGCCCATTTCGCGGCCGAGGACGAGGAGTCGTGCCTCGAGGACGCCCGCTACCTGCTGTCGTTCCTTCCGTCGAACAACCTCGAGCTGCCGCCGCGCGTCGAGCCCTACGACGACCCCGACCGCGAGGAGCCCGACCTCGCGACGATCGTCCCGGACGATCCCCAGAAGCCCTACGACATGCGCGACGTCGTCTCGCTGATCGTCGACGACGGCGAGTTCCTCGAGGTCCACGAGCACTTCGCCCGGAACATCATCTGCGGGTTCTCGCGCCTCGACGGCTATCCGATCGGCATCGTCGGCAACCAGCCGAACCACCTGGCCGGGGTGCTCGACATCAACTCCTCCGAGAAGGCGGCCCGCTTCGTTCGCACCTGCGACGCGTTCAACATCCCGCTCCTCACCTTCACCGACGTTCCGGGCTTCCTGCCGGGGACCTCGCAGGAATGGGGCGGCATCATCCGGCACGGCGCGAAGCTCTTGTACGCGTTCACCGAGGCGACCGTGCCGAAGCTCACCGTGGTGACGCGGAAGGCGTACGGGGGCGCGTACGACGTCATGAACTCCAAGCACATGCTCGCCGACTTCAACTTCGCCTGGCCGAGTGCCGAGGTCGCCGTGATGGGGCCGGAGGGCGCGGTGAACATCATCTACCGTCGCGACATCCAGACCTCCCCAACGCCCGACGAACGCCGCTCCAAGCTGATCGAGGACTACAAGGCCCACTTCGCCAACCCCTACTCGGCGGCCGAGCGCGGCTACATCGACGACGTCATCGAGCCGCAAGAGACCCGCCCACGCCTCATCCGCGCCCTGCGCATGCTGCAGACCAAGCGCGTCGAGCAGCCGAAGCGCAAGCACGGAAACATCCCCCTTTAGCGCGCGGCGTTCCGCTCCGGCCCGGTCCGGGCGCAGACGTTTCCGGTAGGCAGCGAGGGGGGCGAAAGCCAAACGAGTGGTCACTTGTAGGGGCTGTGGACCCCATAAGTGACCACTCGTCCGTTTGGGCGCTTGCTGCGAAGCAGCACGGGCGGGTTGCGCGTTGGCAGTTGCTCGCGCGGGGGCTGAGCTCTGAGGCGATTCGGCATCGGCTTGGCCGGGGTCGCCTTCACTCCACCCGGTATCGAGGCGTCTATTGCATCGGGCGCCCGGACGACACCAGCTTCGGAGAGTGGATGGCCGCTGTCCTCGCGTGCGGCCCGGGCGCCGGCCTCGACGGCCAGAGCGCCGCGGTGCTCTGGCAGATGCAACCGGACCATTTGGGCCCGATCACGGTCTCGGTGCCCGCCAACCGGCGAATCCGCCAGCCCAGCCTGGCCGTCCACCGGCGCAAGGACCTCGCGCGAGATCTCACGAGCCACCACGCCATCCCCCTAACCAGCCCCGTGCGCACACTCATCGACCTTGCAACCCGCTTCGGCCCCCGCCAGTTGGAGGCAGCGATCAACCAAGCGGACAAGCTCGCCCTCATCGACCCCGAGGCGCTGCGCACGGAGATCGCCGAGAGAGACGGCGTCCCCGGCGTCGCCCGGCTCCGTCGCCTCCTCGACCGAGCCACCTTCACCCTGACTGACTCGGAGCTGGAGCGCGCCTTCGTCCCGCTGGCCATGCGGGCCGGGCTCCCGATGCCCCTGACCCAGCACCACACCCATGGCTTCCGGGTCGATTTCTACTGGCAGGGCCTCGGCCTCGTCGTCGAGACCGACGGTCTGCGCTACCACCGAACTCCCGCCCAGCAGGCGCGCGACCGCTTCCGCGATCAGACGTTCACGGCGGCCGGTCTCACGGTCCTGCGCTTCACGCACGCCCAGGTGCGCCACGACCCGCTCTATGTCGAGGCGACGCTTCGGGTGGTCGCGTCTCGCCGCGCCGCATAGCGCCGTTCCAGCGCAGCTCGGGGGTCGAGACGCGAACCTCCGTCTGATCCGCCGCGGCGCTCACGTCAAAGCTCGATGGTCGCCGACGGGTCCACTCGACCCGCCCGCCAGGCCTCGAGCACCGCCCCTGCGATTCCTAGATCCTGGATCGCGAGGCCCGTGGAGTCGAAGAGCGTGATGTCGTCCTCGCCGGTACGACCGCTCGCCCGTCCCGTCAACACGGCCCCGAGCTCGGTTACCTCCTCGCTGCTCACTCGCCCCGCGGACACCGCGGAGGACAACTCACCCCCTCGCGAAGCCTGCTCCCAATCGTCGCAGTAGAGCCGGCAGCGCGCAAGCGCCTCGAGCTCGACCTCGGACTTGCCGGCGGCGTCGGCCCCCAGGACGGCGAGGTGCTGCCCCTCGCGAAGGTCCGAGGCGAGGATCACCGGTTCGGAGCCGGGTGTCACGGAGACAACGACGTCCTGTGCGGCCGCCTCCCTCGCTGACCCGGTCCGCCATCCGAGGTCGGATGCCACCGCGTCTGCCGCCTCCGCGCGCGAATCGAAGCAGACCCCCGGGCCATAGCCGGCCGCTACGAGGCAGCGCGCCGCCCACGCCCCGTTCACGCCGCACCCGATAACGCCCACTGTCGAGGCTCCCTCGGCGGCGAGCACGCGGGCCGAGACCGCGGCCGCGGCGCCTGTTCGCAACGAGGTGACGGTCGCGCAATCGAGAACCGCGAGCAGCTCGCCGGTCTCGGCGCTCGATACGAGTAACGCCCCGGTTACCGCCGGCAGACCGCGCTCGACATTCCGCGGGAACGACGTCACCCACTTCAGGATCGCGAGCCCGGCGCCCCGCGCGGGCATCGCCCTGAAGTCACCGTGCGGGGGCGCGTCGACGTAGACCTTCGCCGGCATCACCCACTCGCCGCGGGCGTGGCGGCTGAACGCCTCGCGCGTACGCTGGATGGCGTCGGCGGGCGGGACCGCCTCGAGGACGGCGGCTCGATCGAATATCGCTGCCGGGGCTACGGAAAGTGGACCTTAGCCTGCGAGGCCTTGCAGGTCTTGTGCTTCACCGTCCTCTTCGGGAAATCGGCCGCGAAGGTCCCCAGTCCGCCGTGAACGTTGCTGCGTGCCCAGTTGCCGTGTCTGTCGGTCGCGATGCCGCCGAGTCGGCTCACGACGCCCGTCGAGTCGTTCCTGAAGAGCAGCTGGCCATCGTCCCGATTCTTGATGCAGCCCTTGACGTCGGAGGTGATCTGCCCCGAGAAGCTGATCAGCTGACCGCGCACGTCGTCGATCTGGATCACCCCGTGGACGGCGATCTTCTTCGCTTGTCCAACCGAAACGGCGGCCCACCCCAATGCCGCGACGCTGATCAGGGCGGCGCACAGGGCACCCTTCCGTAGGAATCGCATCTTCGAACCTCCTTGTCGAGACCCGCCGCCCCTAAACCCGGCGTGGCGGCCTGTCAACTCGCGCGCCGGTACGCTCGGCGCATGCCCGCGAACGGCAAGCGGCGCCCGCCCAGACCGCGGATCGAGATCTCGGCGCCCGACGCCTCCGCGAGCGAGGCGGCGGCGATCGCGGCCGCCCTGGAGCAGTTCCTCACCGACACCGCGCCGGCCGCTGAGCCCTCCTCTCGCCCGAGCGCCTGGCAGGCCGCGGCCCTCCGCGAGGGCGTCGCGGCGCGCCAGATCGCGGGCGGCGGGTGGGGCCTGCCGGCGCAGTGGCGCGGGACCTGACGGCACCGCGGCTGCGCCGGCCCTCGATTACGGATAGAACTGACTCACCATCATCCCCTGCACGAGGAGGAGACCTTGGCTGTAGTGAAGATCATCGAGCTTGTTGGAAGCTCGAAGACGTCGACTGACGACGCCGCGAAGCAGGCGCTGGCGTCGGCCCAGTCGTCGCTGCGGAACATTCGAGCGATCGACATCGTCTCGACCGGAATCCGCGGCGACAACCTCGACGAGTACCGCGCCCACGTACGGGTCGCGTTCGTCATCGAGGGAAGCGACGTCGACTAACCGCCAGACACACCGAACGTCCCGGAACACCCGCTATAGGGCCCACTCCGGGACGTTCGGCCGTGGGGGGCGGGCTAAAACCGGGTAATCCCAATCAGGATTCTGTAATACTGCGTCGGCATGGAGCCGACGTCCGCGCCCGCGAAGCCCAAGCCTGCCGCCGACCCGGCTGAGCTCGACCAGGACCTCGCCAAGCCCCAGAAGGGCAAGGGCCGGCGCGGGTCGCTCGAGAACCCGGAGGTCTACGAGGACGTCCCGGGGCACGTGATCCCCCTCCTCGAGCGCGAGTTCGACGACTTCGACACCGAGGCCGGCCGGTTCCTCGACGGCCAGATCGCCGAGGACCAGTTCATCGGCTTCCGTCTCAAGCAGGGCGTGTACGGCCAGCGCCAGCCCGACGTCCAGATGATCCGCGTGAAGCTCCCGATGGGCGGGATCACCCCGGAGCAGATGGAGACGTTCGCCGACGTCATCTCCGACTACGCACCCCTTGGCAAGGGGCATATCACCACGCGCCAGAACATCCAGATCCATCACGTCCCGCTGCCCGACGCGGCCAAGCTGATCCGCCGCATCTCCGACGCCGGGTTGTCGTCACGCGAGGGTTGCGGCAACACCGTCCGCAACGTGACGGGCGACCCGTTCGCCGGGATCACCGAGGGCGAGCTGTTCGACATCACCCCCTACGCGGGCGCCTACGTCCGCTACTTCGTGCGCCACCCCACCACGCAACTGATGCCGCGAAAGGTGAAGACGGCCTTCACCGCCACCGACGAGGACGTCGCGATCACGGGTATCCACGACATCGGCTTCATCCCGCGCGTGCGCGACGGCGTTCGCGGGGTCGAGATCCGCGTTGGTGGCGGCACCTCGATCATGCCCCGGGTCGCCCCGACCCTCTACGACTTCGTCGAGCTCGACAACGGCGACTACCTGAAGGTCTCGGAAGCCGTCTTCCGGCTCTTCGATCGCCAGGAGTGGTTGCGGGTCAATCGCGCCCGTGCGCGTATCAAGGTCCTGATCGACAAGATCGGCATCGACGCGTTCCGCGAGATGGTTGAGGAAGAGCTGAACGGCGACTGGGTCGCCGAGCGCGACTTCGCGATCGAGCACCTTCTGCTCGAGCACGACGAGGAGGCCAACGCCCCCGCGCCACCGGCCAGCCCTCAAAGCCCGAACGGCGATCACTCCGAGTTCGACCGCTTCGCCGCGTCGAACGTGCAACCCCAGCGCCAGGACGGCTTCTCCGCGGTGACCGTCAAGGTCACCCGCGGCGACCTCACCCCCGAGCAGCTCCGCGGCCTCGCGGTGATCATGCGCGAGTTCACCGGCGGTTACGCCCGGACAACGGTGCAGCAGAACCTGGTTCTGCGCTGGATCCGCGACGAGGCCCTCTACGACACCTGGACCCGCCTCGCGGAGCTGGGCCTCGCCGAGGCCGGCGCGAGCGAGATCGCCGACGTCGTGAGCTGCCCCGGAACCGACAGCTGCAAGCTCGGGATCACCGCCTCGATGGGCCTCAACGAGGCGGTCCAGGAGCGCGTCGAGTCGATGAGCATCACCGATCCGCTCACCCGGCGCGTCCATATCAAGATGTCGGGCTGCCCCAACGGGTGCAGCCAGCACCACATCGCGAATATCGGCTTCTACGGCGCCTCGTTGAAGGTCGGCGACAAGCAGATCCCCGCCTACATCCCTCACGTCGGCGGCAACTACGAGGGCGGTGAGGTCGTCTACGGCCACCGCCTCAAGTCGAGGTTGCCGGCGAAGCGCGTTCCGGATGCCGTTGAGCGTTGGCTGCGCCTCTACGAGGCCGAGCGCTCCGACGGTGAGGAGTTCAACGCCTTCGTCGACCGCGTCAGCCCGAGTCGCTTCGAGGAGGAGGTCTCCGACCTCACGATGCCGGTCGAGTTCAGCCTCTCCACGCTCGACCAGTTCGTCGACTGGAACCGCTCCGAGCCCTACAAGGTCGAGCGCGGCGAGGGGGAGTGCGCGGTATGACGCTTCAAGCCGAGCGCGTTCGCGCCCTCGATCTGGCCGAGCCAACCAGGAACGGCAACGGGCACAAGGTGGTTCCCACGATCGACGGCAAGGTCGTCGATCCCGAGCGGATCTCAGCCGAGGTCGAGGAGATGGGCGCCGAGGAGGCAATCGCGTGGGCGATCGAGACCTTCGGCGACGGGCTCGCCTTCGCGGTCTCGTTCCAGAAGACCAGCTCGGTGATCGTCGACATGGCGCACCGCCTCGCCCCCGACTCCCACTTCTTCTACATCGATACCGAGCTGTTCTTCCCGGAGACCTACGCGACCCGGGACCGGCTCGCCGAGCACTTCGGGATCGAGTTCGACCGGTATGTTCAGGACAACCCTCCCGGGCTCGTCGAGAGATGGGCCAACGGCGAGTGGCGCCAGGACGACGAATGCTGCGCCCCGCGCAAGGTCGCTACCATGCGGCGCGCCCTCGAGGGGGTCGATTGCTGGGTCTCAGGCGTCCGCAGAATCGACTCCAAGACCCGCGCAGGCGCGCGGCGGTTCGGCTGGGACGTGCGGTTCGACCGCTGGAAGCTCAACCCCCTGGCGGACTGGGAAGACAAGCAAGTCTGGACTTACATAAAGGATCACCACGTGCCCTACAACCCACTTCACGACCAGGGGTATCCGTCGATCGGATGCATGCCCTGCACCTCTGTGCCCGGCGAGGGCGAGGACGCAAGAGCCGGCCGCTGGGCCGGGACCGACCGGACCGAGTGCGGAATAAATGGGTAGCGCCGAAACCGGTCTGGCGCTGAAGCTCACCGCGCGCCAGGCCTCGGACTTCGAGCTGCTCGCCAACGGAGGCTTCGCGCCTCTTCGCGGTTTCATGGGCGCCGACGACTGGCGCTCTGCCTGCGAGTCGATGCGCCTCACCTCCGGCGAGTACTGGCCGATCCCGATCACGCTCGCGACCGATCTCGAGTGCGGCCCCGGCGACGTCGTCGAGCTGGCGGCGCCGAACGGCAAGGCGCTCGGGCGCCTCAACGTCAGCGAGGTCTTCGAGCGCGATCTGGAGCTCGAGGCCGAGAACGTCTACCGCACGACCGACCAGGAGCACCCCGGCGTCGCCGCCATCTACCGCGAGGGAGAGCGCTGCGTGGCCGGCGAGATCGAGGCCGACGCGCTTCCTGACCACGACGAGGCGTTCATGCGCCGCTACCTGACGCCGGCCGAGTCGAAGGCCGCGTTCGAGGAGCGCGGCTGGAAGCGAATCGTCGCCTTCCAGACCCGCAACCCCATCCACCGTGCCCACGAGTACCTCACCAAGGCCGCGCTCGAGATCTGCGACGGGCTCTACATCCACCCGCTGATCGGGGAGACGAAGCCCGGCGACATTCCCGCCGACGTGCGGATGCGCTGCTACGAGGTGCTGATGGAGAACTACTACCACCCCGAGCACGTGATGCTGGGCGTGAACCCCGGCAAGATGCACTACGCGGGCCCGCGCGAGGCTGTGCTCCACGCGATCATCCGCCGCAACTACGGCTGCACCCACTTCATCGTCGGCCGCGACCACGCCGGTGTCGGCGACTACTACGGCACCTACGACGCCCAGCGGATCTTCGACGACATCGACATCGCCGAGCTGGGCATCACGCCCCTCTTCTTCGAGCACACCTTCTGGTGCCACGAGTGCGAGGGCATGGGCTCGGCGAAGACCTGCCCCCACCCGCAGGAGTCGCACCTGTTCCTGTCGGGCACGAAGGTGCGGGAGATGCTGGAGAACGGGGAGAAGCCTCCCCACGAGTTCAGCCGGGACGAGGTTGCAGAGATCCTGATCGACGCATACCGAAAGGAAAGTCAGTGATGTCATCCGTGGCTGCGGACACTGGATTCTGCCTCTGGTTCACGGGACTCTCCGGGGCCGGCAAGACGACCATCACGAACCTGCTCGTCAAGGAGCTGCGCGACCGCGGGTCGAAGCTCGAGGTGCTCGACGGCGACATCGTCCGCGAGAACCTCTCCAAGGGCCTCGGCTTCTCGAAGGAGGACCGCGACACCAACATCCGTCGCATCGCGTTCGTCGCGAACCTGCTGTCGCGAAACGGCGTGCCGGTCATCACCGCCGCCATCTCGCCCTACCGCGAGATCCGCGACGAGGCGCGCCAGATGATGGACGGCCGCTTCATCGAGACCTACGTGAAGGCCTCTGTCGAGGTCTGCGAGGAGCGCGACGTCAAGGGCCTCTATGCGAAGGCCCGCTCCGGTGAGATCAAGGAGTTCACCGGCGTCTCCGACCCGTACGAACCTCCGGAGAACCCCGAGCTCGTCCTCGAGACCGAGCACCAGACCCCCGAGGAATCGGCCCGGCAGATCGTCGAGTTCCTCGAGGGCCGCGGACTGCTTCCGGCGGCCTGACCGGCTTCACCCGCGGCTACCGGGTCGCCATGGCCGCAGTGCGGCCGGCCATCCGCGGTTGGGGGCGGCTCGAGGTCGAGGGCCTCGAGGCCATGCCCGAGCGCGGCCCGATGCTCCTCGCCGGCAACCACGACAGCTGGTGGGACACGGTGACGATCGGCGTGGCCGCGCGCGAACGGCGCCAGATCTTCGCCCTCGCGAAGGCCGAGCTCTGGGACACGCCGGGCCTGGGCCGGCTGCTCGACTCGATGGGCCAGATCCCGATCGACCGCGGGGCGGGCGACGCCGGCGCCCTCGAGCAGGCGATCGTCGCCCTTCGCGAGGGCGCCTGCGTCGGAATCTTCCCCGAGGGCACGCGGGCCAAGGGCAAGGAGCTGCGAGCGCGCAGCGGCATCGGCCGCCTCGCCGCGGCGATGCCCGAGGCCGAGATCGTGCTTTGCACGGCCTCGGGCACCGCCGACTTCGTCCGCTTCCCCCGCCGGCCGAAGACCCGGGTCGAGTTCTTCCGCCCGCGAGGCGGCGCCCTCGCCGACGGTGAGGAACCGAGCGACTTCTCGGCCCGACTCCTGGCCGAGATCCGCGAGCGCGTCCCCCCGCAGCGCTTCGGGCGCTGAGGTCAGCCCAACAGCGCCCGCAGGGTCGCCGCGAGCACCAGGCGCTCACGCCTGAGCCGGCGATCGGTCACTGCGACGATCCGGAAGCCGGCCGCCGTCAGATCCGCCCACTTCGCGCGGTCCCGCTCGAACGCCTCGCGGCCGCCGTGAAAGGCCCAGCTGTCCAGCTCGACGATGACGTTCGATTCCGGCCAATGAGCGTCAACCTCGTAGCCCGCGACCCACGCGTTCACGTTCGGCTTCGGCAGGCTCTCCTCGGAGCAGAACCGACGGAACCTCGCCTCGAGGGGCGAGCGGGTACGCGCTATGGACTCCGGATCATCACCGAGGAAGGCACGGAGCGCCGGGGCGCCGCGCCGGCCCTTCGCCCTCACCAACTGCTCTCTCAGCGCTGCCGGCCTGAGAACCCCGCTCCGAAGGCCCTCGTCGAACGCCGATTGGAGGTGGCGACGCGAGATCACCCTCGCCAGGTCGGCGAGCGTCCGCGCGGGCGTGGTGACCGGAATCCGGCAACGAGAGGTGACGTCTTCGGGCGGGAGGTGGCGTGTCCTGTGGATGCGAATTCCGGGCTGCGAGCGGGTGCCCGTGCCAGGGACGGTCACCTCGACATGGCCTGTCGCGTGGTCGGCCATCCCCCACAGCGCCGCCGCGTCGCGGTGGCTGAGGACGGCCCGGTGGCCACCTGCGAGGACCGCGGCGATCCAACGCGCCTCCCGAGTGTGCGGAGCGCCGCCGACGGCGTAGACACCGAGGTGGAGGCGGCGAAGGCGTCCATCTGCCCGCGCTCGGGATATCGCCTGCTGCGTGAAGCCGAGCGCCTTGAGCTGCCTGGTCGACACGACACCGTGCTGCTGCCCGGAAAGAGCCACCAACCCGGCCCAGCGCTGACGCGATGCGGATAAGTGCCGCGTGGCGGCCACTATCCGCATCAGAACCCCAAAAGCGTTTTGGGCGCCCCCTCGGTGCCGCGGGCGGCGAAGCCGCCCGCCCCTGACGAACCTCACTCGCCCGCGCGCCCCCTTGCGCCTGCGGACCGCCAGCGGCGATGATTAGCCGCGATGGAATTGGCAGACGGGGGAGCTCGGGAAGTCCGCAAGAAGATCACGGCCGTCTTCGCCGACATGGCCGGGTCGACGGCACTTGCGGAGCAGCTCGACCCCGAGGTGTTCCGCGCCGTCGTGCGGCGGTTCTTCGAGCGGCTCGCGGCGGTGATCGAGGAGCACGGCGGGCAGATCGAGAACCTCGTCGGCGACGAGGTCTCCGGCCTATTCGGCGTGCCGCTCACGCGCGAGGACGACGCACAGCGCGCGGTCGCGGCGGCCGTCGACATGCTGAGCGAGCTCGAGGCCCTCAACGGCGAGCTCGAGCCGCGGCTCGACGTGCGGCTCCAGATCCGGATCGGCATCAATACCGGGACGGTCCTCGTCGGCGAGCCGATCGCGGGGCGCCCGATGGCGCTCGGCGACGCGGTCACCGTTGCCGCCCGGCTCGAGAAGAAGGCGGCGCCGGGGGAGATCCTGATCGGCGAGGAGACCTACCGGCTCGTGCGCGGCGCCTTCAAGGCGGAGGCCGCCGGGGAACTCGAGCTCCGCGGCCGCACCGAGCCGATCGCCGCCCACCGGCTCCTCAAGGCGCGGCCCACGGCGGCCGGCGAGGCGCCGGTGGACGGACCGCTGATCGGCCGTGGTCGCGAGCTCTCGCTGGTCGGGGTCGCCTTCCAGCGCGCGCTCGCGCGCCGGGGGTGCGAGTTCGTGACGATCGCAGGCGACGCAGGGGTCGGCAAGTCGCGCCTAGTCGCGGAGGTCTTCGAGCGGTACCGGCCCCAGGCGCGACTGCTGGTCGGTCGCTGCCTCCCCTACGGCCGCGGATCAACGTTCTGGCCGCTCGTCGAGATCGTCTCCCAGGCGACGGCGATCGACGACGCCGACCCCGCCGACGTCGCGCTCGCGAAGCTCGACGCGGCGCTCGTGAAGGACCCTGACGGAGCGGCGGTCGCGCGCCACCTCGCGCAGATCGTCGGGCTCGCCGACGATCTCGAGCCGGGGGAGCACACGTTCTGGGCCGTGCAGCGCCTGCTCGCGGCGATCGCCTCCGACCGCCCCTTGATCGTGGTCATCGAGGACCTCCACTGGGCGGAACCCACGCTGCTCGACCTCGTCGAGCACGTCGCGCGGAGAAGCCGCTCAGCGCCGATCCTGCTGATCGCCACCGCCCGCTTCGACCTGCTCGACCAGCGCCCTTCCTGGGAGGACGCTTGCCCAACGATCATCTCCCTTCGGCCCCTCGGCCGCGACGAGGTGACCACCATGATCGAGCTCCTCGTCGGCGCGAGCCTGCCGGCGGCCGTGCACGAGCAACTCGTTGAGGTGGCGGCGGGCAACCCGCTGTTCGTCGAGCAGGTGCTCTCGATGCTCGTGGACGAAGGAGAGCTTCGCCGGACCCCGGACGGGTGGGTCGCGGACCCCGGCCTCGACGAGGTCGTCGTGCCGCCCACGGTCGAGGCGATCCTCGCGGCGCGCATCGATCACCTGAGCGAGGGCGAGCGGCTCTTCGCCGAGCGCGCGTCGGTGATCGGAAAAGAGTTCGCCGCTGAGTCGGTTCTGGCGCTGGGCGGGCGAGCCGGTGACAACTCGCTCGAGGGCCTGATGCGAAAGCAGCTCATCGAGCCGATTCGCCGCGCCGGGCCGATCGAGGACTACAGGTTCCGCCACCTCCTGGTCCGCGACGTCGTCTACGAGTCGATGTCGAAGGCCCGCCGCGGCGAGCTTCACGAGCGCTTCGCAGACTGGCTCGTCGAATGGGCGTCGTCGCGCCTCGGCCAGTTCGAGGAGATCCTCGGCTATCACCTCGAGAGCGCCTACCGGTACCGGCGCGAGCTGCTCGCCGACGACGAGGACCTCGCCGAGCTCGCCTCGCGCGCCGCCCGCCACCTCGTCGCGGCCGGACGCCGTGCGGCGAGGCGTCAGGACGACGCCGGCGCGGCCGCGCTCCTCAGCCGCGGGGTCGCTCTGCTCGCCGAGGGAAACGCCGCCTCACGCCTCGAGCCGCTGTTCGACCTCGGCACAGCCCTCATCCGCCGAGGCGACACGGCCGCGGCAGAGGAGGTGCTCGCCGAGGCCCGTCGCGGCGTCGTTGCCGCGGGTGATCCACGCGCCGAGGTGCGGATGCGAATCCTCGACCTGACCCTGAAGCGCCTCGTCGACCCGGAGTGGTGGGCCGAGAACGGCCGCGCGACCGCGACGCAGGTCCTCACCCGCTGCCAGGAGCTCGGCGACGTGCTCGACGAGGCCAAGGCCTGGCACCTGCTCGGAAAGGTCCACTCCGACCGGGGCGAGCAGGCCGCGGCGGCCGAGGCTCTCGAGCGCGCGCTCGAACAGGCGGAACGCGCGGGCGACCCTGGTGTCGAGGCCTGGATTCGCTACTGGCTCCTCCAGGCGGCGGTGTTTGGCCCGACCCCCTGCGACAGGGTGGTCGCGCGCGCTCGCGAGGACGTCGAGTGGGCGCGCGCCCACGACAACCGCGCGCTCGAGGGGTCGACGCTGGGGCGGATGGGCGAGATGCTCGCGCGATCGGGTCGCGTGGCCGAGGCGCAGGACGCGTTCGCCGAGGCGCGGCGGATCTTCGACGACCTCGGCCTGCCCGTCCACATCGCCTACCACGCCGCGTCCACCGCGACGAGCGAGCCGCTCGCCTCGGACCCACGGGGCGCCGAGCGCGAGCTTCGCTTCGCCCTCGACTACTTCGAGTCAGTCGGGGCGAAGGCCATCCAGGCGACGATCATGCCGATGCTCGCCACCACCCTCGTCCCCCAGGAGCGTTACGACGAGGCGATCGAGCTGTCCGAGCGCGCCGAGGAGGTCGCGGGCAGCGACGACCTCGACGCGAAGGTGCGCTGGCGCATCGTCCGCGCCCAGGCACTGCTTCGGCTCGGCGAGGTGGCGGCGGCGGAAGCGTTGGCCCGGGAGGCCGTCGACCTGGCGTCCGCCAGCGACACCGTGATCCTCCACGCGAACGCTCTCGCCTGCCTCGGTGACGTGCTCGGGGCGAGCGCGATGCCCGCCGAGGCAGTGCCGGTCCTCGAGTCGGCAGTCGCCCTGTACGAGGCAAAGGGCGATGTCGTCTCCGCGGCCCGCGCGCGCGAGCTACTCGAGACCAGCCGCCTCGCGCGCTGAGCGCGGGTCGAGGAAGGCGTCCATGCGCACGACCCGATCGCCCCGAAGGCGCCACACGTGGAAGATCTCCAGGTCGACCTCGGCGCCGCCTTCCCGCCCCCGACCGCGCGCGTGCACACGCGCGAGCGCCACGCCGTCAGGGGTCTCCTCGAGCTCGGCGATCTCGAAGGAGAACCGCTCCCAGAGGCGGTCGAAGCTGCGCACGTAGCCGGCGAACTCGTCCCGGCCGACGGTCGCCTTCGGGCCGGGCACCTCCGGCGCCTCGTGCCAGACGAACTCCGGGGCCATGATCTCGCTCAACGCGTCGACGTCGCCGCGATTGAACGCGTCATAGCCACGGCGGAGGATTTCCTCTGCGCTCACTTTGGGGGCAACCCCATCACACGGGGCTGCCCCCAGTCAACCGGGAATGCTGAGCTGGCTAGTGCTTGCGCTTCTGCTGTGCGTGGATGCAGCGCTCGACGGCGGCGCTGTTCGCCTTGCCGAGAGCACCCGGGGCGCCCATCGGCGGGGGCGGGAGCGCCCCGTCGGGTGGCGTCGGCAGGCCGCAGGCCTTCGCCGCGGACCGGAACTCGGAGGACGACGGCGGCTTCGGGGGCGTCGAGCTCGAGCCCCGGCCCGGGTCCGGCGGGCCGATGCCGTGGTCCTTCATGCACTGGGCCGTCTCGTCGAGCTGCTTCTTCGACTTGCCAGAGAGCACCATCGGCGGAGGCGGGGGCGCGGTGGGAGCGGTGGGAGCGGCGCTCGAGCCGCTGCCGCCGCTCGAGCCGCTGCCGCCGCTCGAGGCGCCGAACGCGGGGATCGCGATGGCGATGACGCCAATCGCGAACACCGCGATCGCAAGGGGGCGTCCGTTTCCGAATAGCTTCTTCATTGCGAGGTCTCCTTTCGTTGACTCGATGAGTCACACCCCAGCAGGAGACCCTGGGATTTCGCTGGCAGCGGCCTGAGAGTGGGCTACTCGGCCGGTCGCGCAGGCACCACGGGCTCGCCGAGCCCGTAGGTGTCGTAGGCGCCGAAGCGCGAGAAGGTCTTGTGCGTGGGCCCGTGGAAGTCGGACGACGCCGTGGGCGCGAGGCCGAGCTCGTGGCAGAGCTCGAGGCAGTGCTTCGTTTGATCGGGCGTGTGCGCGGGATAGAAGGTCTCGAGGCCCTCGATGCCGACGTCGGCGTTGAGGCTCGCGACGAGGTCGCGGACCGCGTCGGGGTCCTTCACGTCCCAGTACGGATGCGCGACGGCCGCGACGCCGCCCGCGTCGTGGATCAGCTCCACCGCCTGCTCGGCTGTGGGCCAGCTTCGGGCGACGAACGCCTTTGCGCCGGGCACCAGGTACTCCTCGAAGAACGGGCCGAGGTCTCCACCAGCGCCCGCCGCGCGAGCGATGTGCGGCCGGCCGATCGAGTCGGCGGCGCCGCTCTCGCGAACCGCGTCGTCGAAGGTCACCTCCACGCCGAGAGCGTTCAGCCTGTCGATGATCTCGTGGGCGCGGTTCACCCGCTCCTGCTGCGCGCGCTCGCATGCCGGCGCGATCCGGTCCAGATCGACCCAGTAGCCGAGCACGTGAAGATCGTCGGAGTAGCGGTGAACGCACGACATCTCGACGGCGGGCACGCACTCGATGCCCGCCTCCTCGGCCGCTGCGACCGCCTCGCGCACCCCCGCGACCGCGTCGTGGTCGGTGAGAGACATCACCGTGACCCCCGCCTCCGCAGCCGCGCGGGCGACCTCGGCCGGCTCGAGCTGCCCGTCGGAGACGACGGAGTGGGATTGGAGGTCGATCAAATTGTTGACCTGAACTGCGACAATTGGACGAGTGAGGATATCCGCCAAGGCCGATTACGCGCTTCGGGCCGCGCTCGAGCTGGCGGCCGCCGGGGATGAGCCGGTGAAGGGCGAGCGGCTCGCCTCTTCCCAGGACATCCCCCTCCACTTCCTCGAGCACATCCTGCTCGAGCTCAAGCACGCGCGTCTGGTGCGCGCGCGCCGCGGCGCCCGCGGCGGCTACTGGCTGGCCAAGGCGCCCGAGGAGATCACCGTGGCCGACGTGATCCGCGCGGTCGAGGGCCCGCTCGCGAACATCCACGAGTCGGCGCCTGAGGACCTCCACTACGAGGGCGCCGCCGAGCGCCTCCGCGACGTCTGGGTCGCGGTGCGGGCGAACCTTCGCGGCGTTCTCGAGAGCGTGACCCTGGCCGATGTGGTCTCGAAGCAGCTCTCCTGGCAGCTCGAAGCGCTCCTGTCGGATCCGGAGGTCTGGACGAAGCGCTGAGCATCCGATCCGCTACCATCACGCCCCGCCGCGCTTTTGACCTAATTGGGTCAACAAACTCCAGAGAGCCGCGGCCCTCCCAGATGGACCCAGTCGTAATCGCCCTCGGCCTCGGCATCGGCACCCTCGTCGGCATGACCGGGATGGGTGGGGCATCGCTGATGACACCCCTCCTGATCCTCGTCGTCGGCACCTCCCCGGTGACCGCCATCGGCACCGACATCTTCTACGGCGCGATCACGAAGACCGTCGGCGGCTGGCAGCACCTGAAGAAGTACACGGTGCACCTCGGCCTTGTCCTCTGGCTCGCCGTCGGGAGCGTTCCAGCCGCGCTGGCCGGCGTGAAGGTGATCGAGGTTCTCCAGTCGAACTATGGCGACGACACCGTCAACCAGGTGGCCCTGGGCATGGTCGGCGCCGCGCTCCTGGTCGTGGGCGTTGCGACCCTGATCCGCTCGCTCTTCCTCCGCGACGTCATCCCCGACCGCGAGGCGATGCACCTCTACCGCAAGGACAAGATCATCGCGGTGATCACGGGAGCGATCACGGGTTTCATCATCGGCTTGACCTCGGCCGGCAGCGGCACGCTGATCGCCATCGTGCTGATCGCCGTCTTCCGCCTCACGCCCCGGCGCGTCGTCGGCACGGACATCGTCCATGCCGCCGTTCTGCTCTGGGCGGCGGGGATCGCGAACTGGGCCGGCTCGAACGTCGACTTCGCGCTCGCCGGCAACATCCTGATCGGCTCGATCCCGGGGGTCCTCATCGGCGCCCACTACTCGACCCGGGTGCCCCAGAACGCGCTGCGCAACGCGCTCGGCGTGGTCCTCATCGGGTCGGCCATCACGCTGCTGATCAAGCAGCAGCCCCCGGCCTCGGTGCTGATTCCGTCGTTCGCCGTCGCCGGCGCCGCGATCGCGGGGCTCCTGATCTTCCAGGCGATGCTCCACCGCCAGCACGTGGCCAAGGCGCAGCCGGGCTAGGTCTAAGCTCCGGGCACCCTGCCCGACACCGACAAAGCCGTCGAGGTCGAGGTCCGCGAGCGCGGACGCGCCGACGGCGTCTTCGAGGGCGGCGGCGTCAAGGGGATCGCGTTCGCGGGGGCGCTCGAAGCCGCCCAACGCGAGCTCGGGATCCACGAATGGGTGAACGTCGCCGGGACCTCCGCGGGCGCCATCGCGGCGTCGCTCGTGGCGGCCGGCTACGACGCCGAGAGCCTGCGCGCCGCGCTCGCCGACGTCGACTACAACCGGTTCGCCGACTACGGTCCCGGTGGCCGGTTCATCGGCGGCGCGCTGAACGCGTTCCGTCGCCGCGGCCTCGCCCGCGGCGAGTACCTGAAACGGTGGCTGGCCGACCGTCTCGAGGCGTCGCCGCTCGGCCTTCGCGATCCGACCTTCGCCGATCTCCATCGCGAGGACATCCCCGACGACGCGAGCGCTCAGCACCGGGAGGCGGTTCGCTACAGCCTGCGGGTGATCGCGTCCGACGTCAGCGCCGGCCGGATGCTGGTGCTCCCGCAGGACATCGACGGGTACGAGGACGCTCACGGCAACGCGCTCACCCCGGACACCCTCCGCGTCGTCGACGCGGTGCGGATGAGCATGAGCTTCCCATTCTTCTTCGACCCGGTGACGCTCCGCAGGGACGGCAAGGAGCACCTGATCGTCGACGGTGGCCTGCTCTCGAACTTCCCGGTCTGGCTCTTCGACGGCAAGCCGATCCACCGCCCCACGTTCGGGTTCCGGCTGCACCCGGGAATGGGCGGCCCCGGTCCGTACTACGCCCCCGTCCAGAAGCCGCTCTGGGAGGTGCCGATGCTGCGAGCCCTGCTCCACGCGGCGACCAACGCCTGGGACGAGCGGATGGAGCTCGCGACCCGGGTGCGGACGGTCGCGATCCCCACGTTCGAGATCTCGACGCTCGACTTCGGGCTCAGCCGCGAGGACGCGAAACGCCTCTACGACTCCGGGCTCGCCGCCGCGACCGAGTTCTTCCGAACCGAGACCCGCTACGTCGACCAGTACGGGCAGACCGCGCCGGGCCCGGCCGAGCTGCGGCGATAGGCTGAACGCAATGGAGTTCGAGCTCAGCCCGCGCACCATCGAGCTTCGCGACCGGATTCGCGCGTTCATGGACGAGCACGTGTACCCGGCCGAGGCCGAGGCCCTCCAGGCGCTCGACGACGAGGTGAAGCCCGGCGTCGCCTACCCGCAGATCCTGGTCGAGATCCGGGCGAAGGCCCGTGAGGAGGGCCTCTGGAACCTGTTCATGCCCGACGAGCGCTTCGGCCCCGGGCTTCTCAACTGGGAGTACGCCGCGCTGTGCGAGGAGATGGGGCGAAGCCCCGCGATCGCGCCGATGGCCTTCAACTGCTCGGCGCCGGACACCGGCAACACCGAGATCCTGGCCGAGCACGGGACACCCGAGCAGCACGAGCAATGGCTCCAGCCGCTGCTCGACGGAGAGATCCGAAGCTGCTTCTCGATGACCGAGCCCGAGGTGGCGGGCTCAGACCCCACGACGCTGCGGACCCGCGCCGAGCTCGACGGCGACGAGTGGGTCATCAACGGCCACAAGTGGTTCACCTCGGGCGCCGTCGGCGCGTCGCTGGCGATCGCGATGGTCGTCACCGACCCCGACGCGCACCCCTATGCCCGGGCGAGCATGATCATCGTCCCGGTCGACAACCCGGGCTTCAACCTCGTGCGCCCGGTGCCGGTGATGGGCCACGACGGCGGCCCCGGCCACTGCGAGATCCTCTACGAGGACTGTCGAGTCCCGGCCGCGAGCCTGCTCGGCCCGCGGCAGGCCGGGTTCGTGATCGCTCAGGATCGCCTCGGCCCGGGCCGCATCCACCACTGCATGCGCGCGATCGGCACCGCCGAGAGGGCGATCGAGATGATGTGCCGTCGCGCCGCGACGCGTGAGGCGTTCGGCGGCAAGCTGTCGGAAAAGCAGTTCATCCAGGACTTCATCGCAAAGAGCAGGATGGAGGTCGACCAAGCCCGCCTGCTCACGATGCTCGCCGCCTGGAAGATGGACACGGAGGGCAAGCGTGCCGCGCGCCAGGAGATCTCGATGATCAAGGTCGTCGCGGCGAACATGGTGATGGACGTCCTCGACCGAGCGATCCAGGTCCACGGCTCGCTCGGCATGTCCGACGACACCCCCCTGGCCGGCATGTGGCGCTTCTCGCGGATGCTCAAGGTCGCCGACGGCCCGGACGAGGTCCACAAGATGGTCATCGCCCGCCGCGAGATCAACCGCTGGTCGAAGGCCGACGAGGCCGCGCCGAACGGCGGCGGAACGCCCGCCGCCGAACAGGCCGCCGCCCGCGCCTGATCAGCCGCGAGCCTCGCCTGCCTCTCCTTCGAGGGACGCGACGATCGACTGCGTGCCGCGGTTGATCAGCATCCGCGCCATCGCGGCGGGCGTCGTCCCGTAGACCTCGGCGACCCTCGCGAGAGCGTGGTGCTCCGTGACGTTCAACTTCACCCCCACCTGCCTCGAGCGCTTGAGCTCGTCCGCAACGCGAGGAACATCCGGTCGGCCCGCGGGCGCCCACCTCCCCGGCATCGCACGCTCCACCCGCTCGCGTGCCTTTCGCTGCTGCGCAAACGGGTCATGGAGGTCGTTTAGGGCCTCCGCCTCCCGCAGGTAATCGCCAAAGGTCGCGTAACCGGCCCGGCTCCACCATGCGACCTTGCCGTTTTCGTCCACCGCGGGCACCTGGTCTGCGCGAGCGAACCGCTCTTCCTGGAAGGCGGTGAGCTCGTCAACCGCACCTTCAGCTCGTGTCTCGCCGTCCGGTGGACCGTCCCCGATCTCCGCCGGGTACTCCGGAGTACCGTCCGGGTACTCGGGGCTACCCGTGCCGGGAGAGACACCACTCGCCCGTCCATCCTCCCGCTCCTCGCCCCCCTCGCTGCCCATCGCCCCGCGAAGAATGGCGGCTCGGGCGCCGCGAAATGCGCGCACTCGGTGCCAAGAGGCGCGCTAGAGGCGGCGCTCGGCCTCGTCCGCGGCCTCCGCGAGGCGGACGACCACGGCCGCGAACTGCTGGAAGGCCTCGTCCGAGCTGCCGTACTGGCCGGCCGCGAAGCGGGAGTAGACCCCCTCGAGGATGATCGCGAGCTTCCAGTAGCCGAGGGCGACGAAGAAGTCGAGCTCGGCGAGGTCGCGGCCGGACCGCTCGGCGTAGCGAGCGGCCAACTCCTCGCGGGTCGGGAAGCCGGGCGCCAGCGTCGGCGGGTCATAGAGGGCCGTCATCTCGTCGCCCTCCTGGGCCCAGTAGACCATGAGCATTCCGACGTCGGCGAGCGGGTCGCCGAGCGTGCACAGCTCCCAGTCGACCACGGCGGCGACCTCGCCCGAGTCGGCCAGGATCATGTTGTCGAGGCGGTAGTCGCCGTGGACCAGGGTCGTCGAGGCCTGCTCGGGGATGCGGGCCTCGAGCCGCCCGTGCACTTCCTCGATGAGGTCGAGCTCGCGGGTCTTCCAACCCTCCCACTGTCGCTGCCAGCGGCGGAGCTGGCGAGCGACGTAGTCCTCGCGCTTGCCGAGCTCGCCGAGTCCCACCGAGGCTGGGTCGACGGCATGGATCGCGACGAGGGTGTCGACGACGCGCTCGCCGATCGCCCGGCGGTCGCCCTCGTCGAAGTCGCCCTCGGCCTCTCCCCGGGTGCGCAGGATCGGCCCGTCGACCCAACCCATGACGTAGAAGGGGGCGCCGTTCACCGACTCGTCCTCGCAGAGGCCGATGGCGGGTGCGACCGGCACCTCGGTGCTCGCGAGCGCCGAGATGATGCGGTGCTCGCGCCCCATGTCGTGGGCGGAGGAGAGGGTCTTTCCGAGCGGCGGGCGGCGCAGCGCCCAGCGGCCGTCCGCGGAGTCGTTGACGGAGTAGGTCAGGTTCGAGCGGCCGCCGGCGATCTTCTCGTAGGCGAGTGGCGGCTCGACCCCCGGGACATTGGCGCGGAACCATGCCTCGACTCCGGGCGCGTCGATGCCGTCGGGCGCCGCCTCAGTAGCCTCCTTCGCCTCGGGCATGGCGGCGAAGGCTCTCATAGTCGACTTCGGCGGCGTCCTCACGACCTCGGTCTGGGACAGCTTCGCCGACTTCTGCGCGGAAAAGGGGCTGCAGGAGAACGCGGTGAGGCTGCTCTTCAAGGAGGACCCCGCGGCGCTCGCCGACCTGCGGCTGCTGGAGACCGGGAAGCTCGACGAGCGGGAGTTCGAGCTGCGGTTCGCCGATCGTCTTCGCCTGGACGACGCGAGCGACCTCATCGAGAGCATGTTCAAGGGCATGCTCCCGGAGCCGCGTATGGTCGGCATCGTCGAGGGCGCACGCGAATCGGGCCTTCTGACCGGGCTGATCTCGAACTCCTGGAGCACCGACCATTACGACCGCGAGCTCCTCGACGACCTCTTCGACGACGTCGTCATCTCGGCCGACGTCGGCCTGCACAAGCCCGACCCGGCGATCTATCGCCTCTCCTGCGAGCGCCTCGAGGTCGAGCCGGCCGAGGCGGTCTTCGTCGACGACCTGCGAGAGAACATCGCCGGGGCCGAGGCGGTGGGGATGGTCGGGGTGCTGCATCGCGACCCGGAGGAGACGGCGAGCGTGCTGGAGGAGATCTTCGGCGGCCCGCTACCCGCTGCCGGCGGCAAGTAACGCAACGCCGCCGAGGGCCACGAACACGCCGGCTTGCTGCACGCCCGCAAGCCGCTCGCCGAGCACGAAGCGCGCGAGCAGGACCGTGACCGCCGAGTAGAGCGAGCCGGCGACCGCGACGAGGGAGAGGAGCCCGTGGTTCGTCGCCAGGGCGAACAGCGTGTTGGCACCGACGTCGAAGACCCCGATCACGGCCACGGCCGGGAGGATCGACCGGTCGGGCGGGAAGTCGGGCTTGATCGCCAGCGCTGCCGCGAGGAGCACGGCCACACCCCCCACGCGGGCGCAGACGATCGTCCAGGCGGGGTTCGACGGGCTCGCGAGGTCGAGCCCGAGGAAGAAGACGCCGAAGCCCAGCCCGGCAAGCGCCGCGAGGCCGACGGAGGCCGCCGTCGCCTTGCGCCATTCCGGGTCGGGCTCGCGCGCGACGAGGACGGCGCCGGCGAAGGCGAGCAGCGCCCCCGCAGCCTGCAGGGCGCTGGGGGAGTCGCCACGCGCGACGCCGACCAGCACCGGGACCGCGATACCCGAGCGCGCCGATGGTCGCGACCACCGAAATCGAGCCGAGCGCCATCGCCCGGTAGAACGCCCCCAGGCCGAGCGCCGACGCCGCGCCGGCGCCCATGGCGATCCCGATCTCCCGACCGGAGAGCGAGTCGCCGCCGGCGATCACCGCCACGAGGAGGGCCAGCACGAGGCCGATCGGCTGGCTCACCAGGAGCACGGTGAGCGCGGACGAGCGGCGGCTTGTGAGGCCGCCGAGGAAGTCGGAGATCCCCCAGGCGAGGCTCGAGCCGAGGGCGAGGACTACGCCGAGCATTCCGACGAGTGGCGCAGGAGGCCGTCGAGGCTGAAGCGGGCCGCGACGGACACCGGCCCGGGCCGCTTCGCATCGACGCGCGTCCACGCACCGTCGCGGCTGACGCAGGCCGAGCCCGATGAGACCTCCCAGTAGGGCGTGTAGTGGATCCGCACCCGGTAGGACCCGGGCCGACGGACCGCCAGCGAGAAGTCCGCGGCCCCGACGTGCGCGAGGCGCGCGCCCGCCGGCGCGAGCAGCGGCGCAGGGCGCAGCACCCGGTACAGCTTCCAGTCGGCGCTTCGCCAGACCTCGCGCAGGTAGGGCAGCCCGCGGCCGATCAGCGCCGCCTCGTCCTCGCCGATGTAGTCGAGCTTGGCGTTTGCGACCGCCACGTAGGAGACCGCGCGCTCGTCGAGCCAGCGGCGGTAGGAGCCCGGGGTCAGGCGCCCGCCGGTGAATGGGTGGATATCGGGGGCCTCGATCTGGCGCAGCCAGCCACGGGCGAGCGGGTACCGCGGAGCGACGTAGCTCGACTCCCAGCGCTCGTGCGTCGGCGGGATCTCGATCCGGACCGGGCCCCGCACCGCGTGACCCAGCTCCGCCAGGAGCGGGTCGTAGAAGGAACGCTCGACCGCCGGGTCGCCGCTCTGGTCGACGAAGTCCCGAACGGGCGCCACCCACTGCCAGTAGAGGAGCGGGAGGGCGAGGAGGGCAAGCGCCAGTGGCCGCCGCCTGAACAACACCAGGGCGAGGAGCGGCCCGGCGAGGATCGAGCCGAGGCGGGTGACGTTCGCCCCCACCGGCGATTGCACGACCAGGAAGAGCGTGCAGAGCAGCCCGTAGGCGACCGCCCCCTGGCGCAGCCAGCGCTCCTCACGGGGCACCACCACCAACGCCGCGATCACGAAGAGCGGCACCGGCAGGTAGGCCGTGAAGGCGAACGGGAACCAGCCGGGCGTCGAGAACGCGAGCGAGACGGCCGCCGTCGCCGCGAGCGCGGCGATAGCGGTGACCGTTCCGGGGCGGCGATGGGCCGGGGCTCACCCAAGCAGCGACCGCCGCCGCGAAGGCCACGAAGAGGCCGGCGACGGGGCTCGTCACCGAGGCGAGCACGGCGAGCGCCGCCGCCCACCCCGGCCGGCGCTCGGACAGCGCCCAGATCGCGGCGAGTGCGACCGCGAGCCCGAGCGCGAAGGTGATCCGTCCCGAGACGAGGTTCGTCGCCGTCGCGGCGCCGAACCAGGCGACCGCGAGCCCGGCGCGGTCGCCGTACCGCCGCCGGGCGATCAGGCCGAAGAGCGCTCCGGACGCGACCGCGGCCAGCGCGCCGAGCAGGCGCGGGCCCAGCAGCGCTCCGAGCGGCGGGTAGACGAGGCTGTACCCCAGCAGGGAGTGCCCGGAGTACCAGTAGTCGTTCCAGATCAGGTACCCGTGCGAGGAGAAGAGGTCGGCGCGGAACGTCTGCGCGGCGAGGTCCGCGGGCGACGGTGCGACGACGAGGTAGGCGACGGCGAGGACCGCGGCGGGGAGCAAGGCGCGGGTTAGCTTATGCAGGTGCTCTCGCCCATCGAGCCGGCGGACCTCGCCGGCTATCTCGCGCGCTTCGGGCACGCGCATGTCGGAGTTCGAGGCGGCGATCGGCAACATCGGGTGGGGTGCCCTCGCGATCGCGCTCGGGCTCTCGCTGATGCTCCAGCTAGCGCGCGCCCACGCGTGGGCCAACGCGCTTCGCGCGGCCTATCCGGACCAGCGGGTGCCGGAGATCCGCGTGGCCGGAGCGTTCCTCGTCGGCGCCGGCCTCAACGGCATCCTGCCTGCCCGCGGCGGCGACGCCGTGAAGATCGTGCTCGCCAAGCGCTCGATCGACGGCTCGGCGTACCCGTCGATCATCTCCTCGTTCGGAGTGCTCGCCCCGTTCGACTTCGTCCTCGGCATCGTGGTGCTCGTCTACGCGTTCACGCAGGGGCTGCTCCCGAGCCCGCCGCAGATCCCGGACCTACCCGCGTTCGACGTCTCGTGGTGGGCCGGCCACCTGCAACTCACGGTGATCATCCTCGCCGTCATCGTCGCGATCGTGACCGTGCTTCTCGGCGTCTACGGTCGGACGGGTCGAGTCGTTTTGGGACAACCTCAAGCAGGGGCTCGTGATCTTCCTCCAGCCCCGTCGCTACCTGCGCGAGGTGGCGGCCTGGCAGGCGGTCGCGGTCCTCCTGCGCTTCGGCTCGTTCTGGTTCTTCCTCGACGCATTCCACGTCGGCGGCTCGGTCCAGAACGTCCTCCTGGTATGGAGCGTGCTGGCGATCAGCGGCGCGGTGCCGTTCACGCCCGGCGGCGTCGGCGCCCAGCAGGCCCTGCTGGTCGCGACCCTCTCCGGCGCGTCGCGCACCGCGGTCCTCGCCTACTCGGTCGGCCAGCAGATCGCGCTCACCGCCTGGTCGCTCATGATCGCCTTCGGAACGCTGCTCCTGGTCTTCCGCGTCACCGACTGGCGGCGGCTCGTCCGCGAGGGCGAGGCGGCGCGCGCGGAGGCGGGCACCAGCGAGCCCTGACGAACGCGATCAGGCCTTCGCGAACTCGACCCGGATCTGCTTGCCCTCGAGCTTCGTGCCGTCGAGGCGCTCGAGGGCCTGCTCGGCGTGCTCGGCGTCGAGGTCGACGAACGAGAAGCGCTCGAGCACGCGGATGTCGCCGATCGCCTCCGCGGGGATCACGGCGCCCTCGGTGAGCGCCCAGCGGACGCCCTCCTCGTCGATCCCGCTTCGCTGTCCGCGGTTGATGAAGAGCTTCACGTGCTCGTCGGCCGGCTCGAGCTTCTCGCGGTCGCGGTGGAGCTTCGGGTGCTTGGCGATCGCATGCTCGCGCCGGCGGGGGCGCGGGGCGTGCTCGATCCGCTCGTCGGGCGGCTCCCACTCGCCGATGCGGGTCTTCATGTCGCGCTCGATGCGGGCGATCTCCTCGCGCTGCGCGGGGTCACGAAGGTGATCGCGCGGCCGGTCCGCCCCACGCGGCCGGTGCGGCCGATCCGGTGCACGTAGGTCTCCGAGACGTCGGGCACGTCGTAGTTGATGACGTGGGTGACGTGCTCGATGTCGAGGCCGCGGGCCGCCACGTCGGTGGCGACCAGCAGGCGGAGCTTGTGGTTCTTGAACTGAAGCATGACCCCGTCGCGCTGGCCCTGCGAGAGGTCGCCGTGCAGGGCCTTGGTCCCCAGGCCCCGGTTGCTGAGCGCCTCGTCGAGCTTGCGGGTGCCGATCTTGGTGCGGCAGAAGATGATCGCCTGCTCGGGCTCCTCGGCCTTCAGCACGTCGATCAGCCGGCCCACCTTCTCCTTCGCCGGCACCTCGACGTAGGCCTGCTCGATCGCGTCGACCGTGAGCTGCTTCGGGGTGACGCGGATCGTCACCGGGTCGTACATGTACTTGTCGGCCAGCCGCTCGACGGGCGGCGGGATGGTCGCCGAGAACAGCGACGTCTGCCGTCCCGCCGGGCAGATCCGGAGGATCCTCTCGACGTCCTCGATGAAGCCGAGGTCGAGCATCTCGTCGGCCTCGTCGAGCACGACGTAGCGCGCCGCGTCGAGCTGCAGCGAGCCGCGGCCGAGCAGGTCGAGCATGCGCCCGACGGTCGCGACCACGACGTGGGCCCCGCCGCGAAGGCGCGACGTCTGGGTCGCCACGGCCTGGCCCCCGAAGACCGCCAGGACCTCGATGTCGAGGTGCTCGGCGAACGAGCGAAGCGCCTGGGTCACCTGGATGCACAGCTCGCGGGTCGGGGTCAGGACGATCGCCTGCGTGTCGGCCGAGTCGGGGTCGAGATGGGTGAGGAGCGGCAGCCCGAACGCGGCGGTCTTTCCGGTGCCGGTCTGCGCCTGGCCGATCACGTCGTGCCCCGCGAGGAGCTCGGGGATCGCCTGCTCCTGGATCGGCGTCGGCTCGGAGAAGCCGAGCTCGCCGATCGTCTGAAGAAGGTTCTCGGGGAGTCCGAGGTCGGCGAACGTCGTCATGCGGCGGGATCGAGCAGGAGCTTGCCCTCGGTCTTCCGCGCCGCGATGTCCTCGAGCGCCCGCCGCGCCTCGGAGAGCGGGTAGACGCCGCCGGCCACCACCTCGAGCTCGCCGGCGGCGACCGCGCCGAGCAGCTCGCCGATACCGGCTCGAAGCTCATCCGGGCGGGTGAAGAGGTGGACGAGCCAGAAGCCCACCACCGCGCGGCTCGTGCGCATGAGGTCGGCGTTACGCACCTCGTTCGGCTCTCGCGACGCGAGCCCGAACGTCACCAGGCGCCCGAACGGCGCCAGCGCCTCGAGGCAGGCGTCGAAGATCGCCCCGCCGGCCATCTCGAGCACCACGTCGACCGGCTTGCCCTCGTTCGCCTCGACGATCCGCTCGGTGAGGTCCTCGGCGCGGGAGTCGACCGCGGCGTCGGCGCCGAGCCGCATCGCGAGCTCGCGCTTGGACTCGCTCGAGGCCAGCGCGATCACCCGCCCGGCGCCGAAGCGCTTCGCGAGCTGAACGGCGAGCGAGCCGGTGCCGCCGCCGGCCGCGCCGACCACGACCGACTCGCCCTCGGCGAGCTTCGCGGAGATGCGCAGCAGGCTGCGCGCCGTGAGCCCCTGGAGCAGCAGCCCGGCCGCCTGGTCGTCGGAGACCTGGTCGGGGATCGGCACCAGGTTCGACTCCGGCACGGCCACGCGCTGGGCGTAGCCGCCGGTGGGGAGCAGGGCCGCGACGCGGCGCCCGTCGGGCGTGCGCCCGGCGATCTCGCCCCCCGGGGTCAGCGGCAGGCTCTGCTTCGCCAGGTAGTCGTCGCGGATCGCATGGGTGTCGGCGAAGTTCACGCCAGAGCGGGCGACCTCGACAACGACCTCGCCGTCACCCGCCTCGGGATCGGGCACGTCGGCGTACCGCACCACCTCCGGGCCGCCGAACTCCTCGATGAGAATCGCCTTCACCGGCGATCAGTCTGTCAGAGCGTCGCCGCGAAGCTCCGAGAACACCGCCGTCCTCTCCCGATCCCCCAACGCCTCGTCGGCGATCACGTGCGTCACTGCGTTGATCAGCGCGAGGTGGGTGAAGGCCTGCGGGAAGTTGCCGAGATGGGCGCCGCTCGAGGCGTCGAGCTCCTCGGCGTAGAGGCCGAGCGGGCCGGCCGCAGAGAGCAGGCGCCGGCAGAGCCGCTGCGCGTGGTGGCGCGCGCCGATCTCCGAGAGGGCCGAGACAAGCCAGAACGAGCAGATGAGGAACGTGCCCTCGCGAGCCCCGCCCAGGCCGTCATCGGTCTCGTCGGGCCGGTAGCGAAGGACCAGGCCGTGGTCGGTGAGCTCGTCGGAGACGGCCACCACGGTCGCCCGGACCCGTTCGTCGTCGGGGGGCAGGAAGCGCACCAGCGGGACGAGCAGCGTCGAGGCATCGAGCGCGTCGGTGGCGTAGTGCTGGCGAAAGACGCCGCGCTCGGACACCCCCTGCCTGAGGATGTCCTCGCGCACCGAGTCGGCCTCCTCCTTCCAGCGCTCCGCATGTGCCTCCTCGCCGTGCGTCCGGGCGAGCCGGGCGCCGCGGTCGAAGGCCACCCAGGCCATGAGCTTCGACGACACGTAATGCTGCGGGTCGCCCCGCGCCTCCCAGATCCCCTGATCGGGCTCGCGCCACGTCTCCAGCGCCCCCTCGACCTGCTCGCGGATCAGCGGCCACGCGCCCTCGGGGAGGCCGTCGCGGGTCAGCGAGTGGATGTAGGCCGCGTCGAGGAGCGCGCCGTAGACGTCGTTCTGACGCTGGTCGAAGGCGCCATTGCCGATCCGCACCGGTTGGGCGCCGCCGTAGCCGGAGAGGTGGTCGAGCGTCGACTCCGCGAGATCGGTCTCGCCCTGGATCCCGAACATGATCTGCGACTCGGGGCCGAGGCCGGACATCACGCGGCTGACGAAGCCCATGAACTCGGTCGCCTCGTGGTCGAAACCGATGGTGTGCAGCGCCCACAGCGTGAACGTCGCGTCGCGGATCCAGGTGTAGCGGTAGTCCCAGTTGCGCTCGCCGCCCGGGGTCTCCGGGAGTGAGGTCGTCCCGGCGGCGAGGAGGGCTCCCGAGGGCCTGTAGGTCAGCCCCTTGAGCACCAGCGCCGAGCGCTGGAGGTACGCGGTCCACTCGTGATCGGGGAATTTCCCGCTCTCAACCCAGCGCCGCCAGAAGGCCGCGGCCTCCTCGACCATCGCCGACGCTGCGTCGCTGGTCGCCGGCGGCGTGGCCTCCTCGTGCCAGCTGTAGGCGCAGTAGCACGACTCGCCGGCGCGCAGGGTCCGCTCGCCGACCGCGCTGTGGCCCACAACGCTCAGCTCGAGGTCGGTGTCGAGCCGGTGTGTGGCGATGCTGCCGTGCGCGAGCGCGGCGCCGGCCCCGGCGAGCTCCCACGACGGCCGTACCCGTCCGTAGTCGAAGTGCGGCTCGCAGACGAGCGTCACCTCCGCCTTCCCCTCGAGACAGGTCGCCACCCCCACCAACGTGTGGCGCGAGTCGCAGTCGGATTCGTGCTCGAAGTTCTGCTCGATCGCCATCGCGGAGCGGACCGAGAGCCAGCCGTGCGGGCTCATCCAGTCGGACTCGAGGACGTTGGTTCCCGGCAGGTAGCGGCGCGAGATCGGCGCGCGCACGCGAGTGGGCCCGAAGGACAGCGCTCCGGCGCGGCGGTCGAGCATCGCCCCGAACACGCTCGGCCCGTCGAACCGGGGCGTGCAGAGCCATTCGACGGTGCCGTCCGGCGCGACGAGCGCGCAGGTCTCGCAGTCGGTCAGGAAGCCGTAGTCGGCGATCGGGGGGAAGCTCTCGGACGCGGCGGGGGGCGGCTCGGGGTTGGTCATTGCCGCGTAGGATGCCGCGCCGTGTCACTGACCGTCGTCGGATCCATCGCTTTCGACTCCGTCCGGACTCCGTTCGGGGAGCGCGACCGAATGCTGGGCGGCTCCGCCGTGCACTTCGCGCTGGCCGCCGGCATGTTCACCGACGTGCACGTCGTGGGGCCGGTCGGCGACGACTTCTCCGATGAGCACGTCGAGCTGCTGCGCTCACGCGGGGTCGACGTGACCGACGTCGAGCGGGTCGCCGGGGGCGAGACGTTCTTCTGGCGCGGCCACTACGACCACGACCTGAACGTCGCCCACACCGACGACACCCAGCTCAACGTGTTCGGCGAGTTCGAGCCGAAGCTCTCCGACGGCTCACGCTCGGCCGACACGCTTTTTCTGGGCAACATCCAGCCGGAGCTTCAGCGGCAGGTGCGTGCCGCGTGCGGGGGGACCAGGCTGGCGGCGCTCGACTCGATGAACCTCTGGATCGAGACCACGCGCGATTCCCTCGCCGCTGCCATCTCCGAGGTCGACTGCGTGCTCCTGAACGACGCCGAGATCCGCGAGCTCACCTCGGAGCCGAACCTCGCCAAGGCCGCCCGGGCCGTGATGGAGATGGGACCGCGCATCGTGGTCGCCAAGCGCGGCGAGTACGGCGCCGCCCTGTTCACGGCCGACGGATTCTTCGCCCTCCCGGGCCTTCTCCTCGAGGACGTCCGCGACCCCACGGGCGCAGGCGACAGCTTCGCCGGCGGCTTCCTCGGCTACCTCGACCGCGAGAGCGCCGACGCGGCGGCGGACCACGCCACCCTGCGCCAGGCGATGGCCTACGGCACCGTCCTGGCGTCGTTCAACGTCGAGGACTTCGGGACCGAGCGCGTCGCGCGCCTCGAGCGCGACGAGGTGGAGGAGCGGCTCGCGGAGCTCGAGTCGCTCACCCGCATCTCCGCGGCCTGAGCCGCTAGCGCCGCCCGACGAACAGCTTGCCGTCGTTGCGGTCGATCACGCAGAAGCGAGCCGTCGCGCATGAGATGTGCACATTTCGGTTGGGCGAGCGGTCCGTGTGCGAGGCCTTCCAGCCGTGGCGCGCGCTCGGCCTCGTGGACGAGTAGACGGTCCCGTCGTTCGCCGCGACCGCGCAGAAGCGGGTCGAGACGCAGCTCGCGCCGGTGAACGCCTTCTTCGGGAAGGCGGCGGGGGAACGTCGCGTCCAGGCGCGGCTGCCGCCGGTTGGATTCGTGGAGGCATAGATCAATCCGAGCGGCACCCCGGTGGCGACCAGGCACAGGCGGCGGGAAGCACATGCGGTCGGGAAGAATTCGTATTCCCCTCGCCCCCTGACCCCGCCAACGACGGAGCGGGCGCGCCAATGGCCGGAGGTTGGATGCTTGGACGTCAAGACGCGTCCGCGCTGGGTCGTGATCACGCAGAGGTGCGGCGAGGTACACGCGACGGAATCGGCGGGTTCGCCAAGGCGGAGAATCCGCCAGGCCGCTTGCCCCCGCTTGGGTGCGTCGAGGCGGCGATCTTGCGCTGTCCCGCCAGGACCTCGACGCAGAGCGAGCGCGAGGCGCAGGAAAGGCTCGGGAATCCCGACTTCAGCGGGAGAACACCTGTCGTCCGCCGCCAGGCGCTCGCCCCTCCGCTTGGATCGTTGGAGGTCAGGATCACGCCTCGGAACGATGGGAACGCGCAGAACGAAACCGACGGGCACGACCCCTGGTAGACCTCGTGGCCGCCGACGGCCAGATCCCATGCGCTCGCTCGGCCGGCTGGGTTGGTCGATACGAACAGCCCCCCGGCGCTCCCCGCCACGCACAGGCCCTTCGAGGGACAGGAGATTCCGAGGTTCGGATCGCCGCCGTTATCGATCTTGATCGGAGCGGACCAGCGAAATCCCGCGGCAGATGCGGAATCGGCAGCACCGACCGCGAGCAGCACGAAGCCGAGCGCGATAGCGAGCACATGCCTCATTGAGCCACCTTCCATGAGTCGGTCGATGCGGGTCCCTGCGGGGTCGATCCTAACCCGACCGCTACGACCGGTGTGGCGGTTCGTTTCCCTTGCGTCAGCGGGTTGCGATCAACCCGGCGAAGCCGATGAACATGGTGATGATCATCCCGCCGCCAACCTGGATCATGGTGCGCTGAAGGGCATCGATCCGCGCGTTGAGCGCGCGTGTACTCCCATCGATCCGCGCGCCGAGCGACGTGCCCTGGCCGTCGATCCGCGCGCCGAGCGACGTGCCCTGGCCGTCGATCCGAGCGCCCAAATCGGCGCGGAGCGCGCGCAGGTCCTCATCAACACGGTCGAAGCCCGCCTCGACACGGCGAGAGAGGTCATCGAGCCTCTCATCGCTCCAGGTCGCACGGGTCCCTTCCATCGCGACGAGAATACCGCCGCTCGCTACGCGGATCGCGCGCTGTTCGCAACGGTTCACGCGCCGATCGCGAACGAATCGCGGTGCCGGCCGGTGCCGGGCGGCGAGGCACGCCTCTCCATCGCAACTTCTCGCTTGTCATGACAATTGTCGCGACAAGCGAGAAGCGGCAAAAACGAGGACATGCCGGACCTGCGATAGGCGGCGGAGCCGGGGCGCACCTGGCGGCGCCAGCCGCGCCGGGGGCTGGCTAGGGGGGCGAAAACCCTCCCTAACCAGCCTTTAGACCTCAGATGCCCCACATCGGAGTCAGAGAGTTGCAGCGCCGCACCTCGCGAGTCGTCGCTCGAGTCGAGGAGGGCGAGCCGCTCGTAATCACACGCCACAATCGGCCCGTCGCCGTCTTGACGAGCATCGACGCGGTCAAGGAGGAGATCCGGCGGGCTCCAATCGACGGTGAGCGAAGGCGCAAGCTCGTGCGCGAGTTCCAGCGCTTCATCTGGTCCGGCGAGCTGCCGCCGCTGAGGATCCTGATCGCCCAGGCGTGCGGCACGCGCCCCGTGCGCGAGTTCCTGTACGAGGACTAAGAGCCCGGAACGTGCAGCTTGCGCTTGATCGTCTTCGCGTTCTTGCTCTGGTCCGTCAGCACCAGCTTCAGCCGCGCGTTGCCGGCGGGCACGGGCACGCTTTGTGCTCGCCGAACTCCTTCGAGACGAGGTTCGCCTCGACCTTGGTGTCGCCGCGACCGCCGCCTAGAAGCCGCGCGACGTGTTGCCCGAGAGCGTGGGCAGCAGCACGTTGCCCGCCTGCGCCTCCTGCTGGTAGATCATGTCGCTCGCGTTCGGCGTGTCCTTGGAGGTCCCGCGCGAGTTGTACGGGCTGGTGGCGATCACGGCGCTGTTGTCGCTCTCCGAGAAGAAGATCTGCGTCGTGTAGTTGAACGTGGCGGTGGACCCGTCGAAGACCCTCACCCGAACGTGGATGTGGATCGTGCGGCCGTTGTACCAACCGGGGTAGATCGTGGTGAAGGCGGCGAGGCCGGCGGAGTCGGTGACCTGGTAGCCGCGCAGCCAGGTCTGACCGGTCGTGCCCTCCACGGACTCGTCGGAGTAGAGGCCGCTCGCGGCCTCGGCCACGTCGGGCTCGGCGGCGCCTCCGCCGCCGCCTGCGGGCGTGAGGATGCCCAGCGGCTTCGCCACGTAGGCGGCTCCGGCGAGGCCGGCGATGCCGAGGCTCTGTCTGCGGGTGATTCCCTTCATGCTCATTTCACTCCTGTCGTCGTTTCCCCCGTGGACCCGTGACGCTCGCAGCGATCGCGCGATGGATGGCCCGAAATCGCGCATTCTCAGGAATCTCCCAGGCTTCTCAGCAATCATCGAGGCATGCCCGACAGCGCTCCCAGGGTCCTCGTCGTCGACGACGAGCAGAACATCGCCGAGCTGGTGTCGATGGCGCTGCGCTACGCGGGCCTCGAGACGCGGACGGCCGGCAGCGGGCGCGAGGCCATCGCGGCGTGCGAGGAGGTCCGGCCGCAGGTCGTGATCCTCGACGTGATGCTCGGCGACCTCGACGGCTTCGAGGTCGCGAAGCGCCTTCGCGACCGGGGGACCGACGCCCCGATCATCTTCCTCACGGCTCGCGACACCACCGAGGACAAGGTCCGCGGCCTGTCGCTCGGGGGCGACGACTACGTGACGAAGCCGTTCAGCGTCGAGGAGCTCGTGGCTCGGGTGCGGGCGATCCTTCGCCGGGCCGGCGCGGCTGAGGCCGAGACCCGGCTCGCCTTCGAGGACCTGGAGCTCGACGAGGACACGCGCGAGGTCTTCCGCGGCGGCGAGCCGATCGATCTCACCGACACTGAGTTCCGCCTCCTTCGCTACCTGATGCTGAACCCGCGGCGGGCGCTGACCCGCGCCCAGATCCTCGACCACGTGTGGCAGTACGACTTCGGCGGCGACGGCCGCGTCCTCGAGACCTACATCAGCTACCTGCGCAAGAAGGTCGACGCCTCGGGCCCGCCGCTGATCCACACGATCCGCGGGGTCGGTTACTCGCTGCGGGTGCCGCGCTGATGTCTCGCCGCGCCCGGCTCATGCTCGCCCTCGTCGCGACGGCGGCGATCGGCCTCATCATCGTCGACGGCGTCTTCTACCTCGAGCTTCGGAGCTACCTCTATCAGCAGGTCGACCAGCAGGTCACCTCCGCGATCGAGCCGGTCGGCCGCGCCCTCACCTTCAGCCCCGACAGCTCGAGGCCCGTGCCGGCGCCGCTCGCCCCGGGGCGTCCCCCTCCCGGCGCCCCGCGCATCCCCTTCCGCGGCGGCCCGCCGCCCGGAGGGCCGCCCGACCAGCTCGACACGCCCCCGGGCACATACGGGGTGGTCCTCTCCGGCGGCAAGGTGGTGAAGCGCGCTCCGTTCTCCTACGGGGAGCGAGGCCTGCCGCGACCCGTGCTCCCGGCGCACCCGCCGATCTCGACGAGTCCCGACTCGCTTGGACACGTTCACGACGGCCGCCACGACGGGGTCGTCCGGCTTCCGCGCGGCGGCGGTTCGGCTTCCGGGAAGCTCCAGGACGCTGGTGGTCGCGGTGCCGCTCGGCGGCACCGACCAGACGCTGGCCCATGTGCGCCTGATCGGGCTCATCGTTTCGGGCGTCGTGCTCGCCGCACTCGCCGCCCTCGGATGGTGGGTGATCGGGGTCGGCCGGATCCAGGGTGCGCTCGCCGAGCGCGAGGCGAGCGAGGAGCGGATGCGGAGGTTCCTCGCTGACGCCTCGCACGAGCTCCGGACCCCGCTGGCGTCGATCCGCGGCTACTCGGAGCTCTTCCGGCTCGGCGCCGACGCCGACCCCGACGACCTGCGGACGGCGATGCGGCGAATCGAGGACGAGTCGGCGCGCATGGGCGTGCTCGTCGACGACCTCCTGACGCTGGCGCGCCTCGACGAGGTCCGCGAGCCTCGGCGTGAGCGGGTCGACATCGCCGAGATCGCCGCCGACGCGGCCGAGGACGCGCGCGCGAGCGCGCCGAGCCGCCCGGTCAAGCTCGACATCGCCGGCGACGGTGGCACCGAGGTGCACGGCGACCCCGGTCAGCTCCGCCAGGTGGCGGCCAACCTGCTCGCGAACGCCGTCGCGCACACGCCCGACGGCACCGCGGTGGAGGTCACGGTGACCGGCGCCCCCGACGACGTCGAGCTCAGGGTGCGGGACCACGGCCCGGGCCTGCCCGACGGCGCCGCCGCGCACGTGTTCGATCGCTTCTGGAGCAAGCGCAGCGGCGGGCCCGAGAACGGCGGCGGGTCCGGCCTGGGCCTCTCCATCGTGGCGACCGTCGCCGACGCGCACGGCGGCCGCGCCGCGGCGGCGAACGCGCCGGACGGCGGCGCGGTCTTCACGGTCAGGCTGCCGCGCCGCGCGCCGGTCCCTACAGCCTGATCGCCACGAGCGCCACGGCCAGCGCGGGCAGCGCCACCGACAGCGCCCGCAGCGCGCCGTCGAGCGGGGCGGCGAGGCGCGCCGCGTCGAGCTCGACGACCGAGCCGTCGGCGAGCCGCTGCTCGCCGCCCACCGCGACCGTGCGGCGGCGAAGCTCGCGCACCGGCGTCGAGAGGCGCCGCTGCGCGACGCTGAGCCAGAAGCAGGCGCCCACCACGGCGGCGCCCGCCACAGCCTGCCCGGCCGTGTGCACCCCGAGCGCGTTCGACCACCAGCCCACGAGCGCCGGGAACGCCCCCCATGCGGCGGCGAACCAGAAGTCGGTGTGGAAGCGGCCGCCCGCGAGCTCGAGGTTGTAGGCGGGAACGAGGAAGGCGCCGACCGCCACCAGCGGCAGGAGCGACGCCGAGACGACGAAGCAGCCGGCGATGCCGATCCCCACGGCGCCGGCGAGAGCCGACGAACGCGATCGCTACGAGCGCGCGGTCGCTCAGGGCCGTACCGAGAGGGCGGCCGTGAAGCTCGTCGAGCGCGTGGGCGCTCAAACCGACCGCCAGGAAGAAGGCCGCGAGCGCCGCCACGAGCCGGTCGAGGTGCACCGCCGGCGCCGCGGCGGCTCCGAGCGCCACGTAGCTCAGGTGCCACAGGGTGTAGGGCGGGTGGAGGATCGTGACCAGGTCGCGCCACCCGCCGGGGCGCAGCGCGTAGAAGGCGGGGCCGCCGAGCCGCTCGCGCGGCGGCGCCTCAGCCGCCATCGCGCGTGCCCCAGATCACGACCCCGCCGCCGAGGCTCATCCGCCGCGCGCGGACATCGCCCACGCCCGCCTCGCGCCACAGCTCGAGCTGGCGCCCGAGCGGCCATCGCTCGTAGAGCCCCTCGATGCTCGGGCCCGAGGAAGCGCCCGACCCGCCACCACTCGCGCCCGCCGAGCGCGAAGCCGGCGGCCGGCAGCAGCGCTCGCGTGTACAGCCACCACAGCGGCCGCCAGAGCGGCGGGTCGGGAAGGCCGAACTCGAGCGAGGCGACGCGGCCGCCGGGCCTCACCACCCGCGCCAGCTCCCGCGAGCGTCGCCGCCGGGTCCTCGACGTAGCGGAGCAGGTAGGTGAAGGTCAGATGGTCGAACTCGCCGTCGCCGAACGGCAGCGACTCCGCCTCACCCCGCACCAGCTCGACGCGCGCCGCAAGAGCCGCATCGCGCTCGAGCCGCCGCCGTGCCCCGGCGAGCATGTCGGCGCTCTGGTCGAGTCCGACGACGCGGCAGCCGTAGGCGCGAACGAGCGCCTGGGCCACGAGGCCCGTGCCGGTCGCGACGTCGAGGACGCGATCGCCCTCGGCGGCGCCGACGGCCGCCACCATCGCCCGCCGCCAGCGCGGGTCCTGGCCGAGGCTGAGGAGCGCCCCGAGGGCGTCGTAGCGCGCGGGCAGCCCCGAGAAGAGCTCGAGCGCCTCCTGCTTGCGACGCGAAGTGGATGGCACGCCGGCGATGACGAGACCCTACGACCAGGGCGAGCCGATGGGGGCGAAATTGACCGGCCGATGCCCCTCTGACGAGGAGAGAGAGGGGAAATCGGAAGGTATGGCATCATGTATGGCATGCGACGCACGACGGTCTATCTGCCGGATGAGCTGAAGGTCGCCCTGGAGCGAACGGCGGCGGCCGAGGGCTGCAGCGAGGCCGAGATCATCCGCTCCGCCCTGGCTGAGGCGACCGCGGCTCACTCCTACCCCTCACCGACGATCCCACTGCTGCGAAGCGGCGACCCGACGCTGGCCGAGCGGGTCGACGCCGAGCTCGTGGACGGCTTCGGCGAGTGATCATTCTCGACACGAGCGGCCTCCTCGCCGCGCTCGACGAGAGCCAGAACCGACATGCCGAGGCCGCCGCCAGCCTCCGCGCAGCGAGTCCGCCACTGCTCCTTTCGCCGTTCGTGCTCGCGGAGCTCGACTACCTGCTGCTCGCCCGCGTCGGCCGGGAAGCGCGAGCCAGCCTCCTCGCCGAGGTCGAGCGGGGTGCCTATCGCCTCGAGCCTATGTCGAGCACGGACATCGGGCACGCCCGGGCGATCGTCGGGCGCTACTCGGACCTCGGCCTCAGCCTTGCCGACGCCTCGATCGCCGTGCTCGCCGATCGCCACCGAGTTGACGAGGTGCTGACGCTCGACGAGCGCCATTTCCGCGTCGTCGGCGTCGGCGGGCGGCCGCTCCGGCTGCTCCCGGCTGACGCTTAGTCGGACGACGCGGCCTCTGGGGGCGGCGGCGCCTCCGCGCCCACGGTCTCGGCCACCTGCTGCACCGCGGCCCGCTCCTTGTCGCTCACCCGCTCACCCGACATGCCCATGAAGCCCTCGCGGTGCGCCTCGGCGACCCTCTCGGCGAGGCCGACGATGAAGCGGCCGTACTCGGAGACCTCGCCGGCCTCGGCCTTGCTGCGAAGGAGCGCGACCGCGTGCTGGACGTTCTCCAGCAGGTGCGCCTCCATCTGCTCGACCGATGGCATCCGCGTCTTGTCGACCTCGGGCTTCGTCGAGACGATCTCGTCGATCAGCTGGCTGCCGCCGGGCTGCTGCTTCGCCTTGGCGTACGCCTTGGCCATCGAGAAGCTCTCGCGGATCGATCCGCCCTTCTGCGAGAAGGCGACGTACATGCCGGCGCTCGGCGGGCCCTGGAGGATCGTCGTCCACTCCTCGTCGGTGAAATCGGTCTTGGCCGTCATTGCATCTCCTTGTCGATGGATGTGACTTCGATGAACCCTACGTGCTCGGCGGCGAACCAGCGGCCGACAGCCGCCTTGGCCACAAGTTGTCAGTCTGTACATGGGAATCTGACGGTTTATACGCTCCAAAATATCAATCCGTACAGGCAAAAATGCTATTCTGTACAGCAATGAGGGTCGATTATGGCTGAGATGTTCCCGCGCGGAGACCGAATCCTTGTGGACGAGGCCCTGGACGACACGCGCGTCGTCTTCGTCCTCGGAGCTCGGCAGGTAGGCAAGAGCACTCTCGCCGGAGAGGTAGCTGACCACAGACGGCTTGCCGACACCATCACCCTCGATGACAAGGCGCCCAGAGACGCGGCCTCAACTGATCCCGAGGGCTTCGTCGCCGGGCTGCGCCGGCCCGCGCTTATCGACGAGGTGCAGCGCGGCAGCCCGGACCTGCTGCTCGCGATCAAGAAGATCATCGACGAGGACGAGAGCCCGGGGCAGTTCCTCCTCACCGGATCGGCGAACATCTTGCGCAACAAGAAGGTGGCGGATGCCCTCACTGGCCGCATGGAGATCGTCCGCATGTGGCCCCTCGCGCAGGCCGAGATCGAGCGCTCCACCACCAATTTCGTGGATCGCCTCTTCGCTGCAGACCCTCCTCGAGTCAGCGACGCTCCGGTTGGCCGCGAGGCTCTCCGCGATCGGATCACCGCCGGCGGGTATCCGGAGCCTCGTCTTCGGTCGGGAAGGAGGCGGACGCGCTGGTTTGAGAGCTATCTAAAGACGACGTTCGAGAAGGACCTCGAGACGATCGCAGATGCCTACAAGCTCGACGAAGTGCCACGTCTACTACGGCTCTTGGCCGCTCAAGCGGCCAACCTCTTCGTTCCTTCAAACCTCGGAGGCAAGCTCGGCCTCCACCACCAAACCGTTGCACGGTACGTCGGCCTGCTCGAGGCCATCTTCCTGACCAAACGCATACCTGCCTGGCGGCCGGGTCTCGGTCAGCGTGAGGTTCAACATCCCAAGCTCTACCTCGTTGACAGTGGTCTCCTGCTGCATCTCCTCGGCGCTGACGAAGACAGGCTCTTGAGCGATGACCAGGTCACCGGGAAGGCGCTTGAGAACTTCGTCGCGATGGAGCTCGTCAAGCACGCCGACTGGTCGGAGCAGCTGCCTCGTCTCTACCACTACCGCAGGCACCGCGACGAGGTCGATCTCGTCCTTGAGAACCGCGGCGGTGACATTGTCGGCGTCGAGGTCAAGTCCCGAGCCACGATCGGCGATTCAGACTGGCGCATGCTGCGAGACCTGCGCGAGAAGCGCAAGCAATCGTTCCGCTGCGGTGTCGTCATCTACACCGGCGACCGGACCGTGCCGCTGGGGGACCGGCTATTCGCCGTGCCGCTCAGTGGCCTCTGGGCCCAGGTGGAGAGCTGACCCCACTCGACGCGCTCGCCATCCTCGTCGCCGGGGTCGCCGCCGGCACCATCAACACGATCGTCGGCAGCGGCACCCTGATCACGTTCCCGGTCCTGATCTCGCTGGGATGGGCGCCGGTGACGGCGAACGTCTCCAACAACATCGGCCTCGTCCCGGGAGCCCTCACCGGGTCGATCGGCTACCGGCGCGAGCTCTCCGGACAGCGCTCGCGCGTTCGGAGCCTGGCGCCGTTCTCGGCGCTCGGTGCGGCTGCGGGTGCAGCGCTGCTGCTGGTGCTCCCGGCGTCGGCATTCGAGGCGATCGTGCCCGCCTTCATCGCGATCGCGATCGTGCTCGTCGCCCTGCAGCCGCGAATCGACCGCGCCCTCGCGCACCGCCGGCGCCCCGGCGCCGAGCACCGCGCGAGCCTGCGCGCGGCCACCGGCGTGACCGGGATCTACGGCGGCTACTTCGGCGCGGCCCAGGGGATCCTGCTGATGGCGCTGTTCGGCCTCGCGCTGCCGCAGGACCTCCAGCGCTCGAACGGCCTCAAGAACGTGCTGTCGACGATCGTGAACCTGGTCGCCGGGATCGTGTTCGTCTTCGCCGCCCACGTCGACTGGGCGGTGGTCGCCCTGATCGCGGCCGGCTCGATCGTCGGCGGCTACCTCGGCGCCCGCTACGGCCGCAGGCTCTCGCAGCCGCGGCTTCGCGCCCTGATCGTGGTCGTCGGCCTGGCCGCGATCGCGCGCCTGCTCATCGGGTAAATGCGGCCTAGCTGCGAGAATGCGCGTGACAAGGAGAACTTGACGTAGAGGAGAGGCCGATGGCGACCGAAGAGCAGACCCAGGCCCAGGACGGCAACGTCGCGACGGCTGACGGCGACACGCTGACCGTCACCGACAGCCGCACCGGCGAGACCTACGAGATGGAGATCACGGACGGCACCGTCCGGGCGATGGACTTCCGCCGGATCAAGGTCTCCGAGGACGACTTCGGCCTCATGACCTACGACCCGGCGTTCACCAACACCGCGTCGTGCCGCTCGGCGATCACCTTCATCGACGGCGAGAAGGGCATCCTCCAGCACCGCGGCATCCCGATCGAGCAGCTCTGCGAGCACTCGAGCTACCTCGAGGTCGCCTACCTGCTGATCTTCGGCGAGCTGCCGACGGAGAAGCAGCTCGAGCGCTGGGTCTTCGACGTCACCCACCACACCTTCGTCCACGAGGACATCAAGAACCTCTTGGAGACCTTCCGCTACGACGCCCACCCGATGGGGATGCTGCTGTCGGGCGTCGGGGCGCTGTCGACCTTCTACCCCGACGCCAACCGCATCGACGACCCGGAGGAGCGTTACATGGCGGCGATCCGGCTGATCGCCAAGGTGCCGACGCTGGCGGCGTTCGCCTACCGCCACAACATGGGCCTCCCCTACGTCTACCCCGACAACGACCTCGACTACGCGGGCAACTTCAAATCGATGCTGTTCAAGAAGACCGAGATGCGCTACGAGCCCGACCCCCGGCTCACCAAGGCCCTCGACGTGCTCTTCATCCTCCACGCGGACCACGAGCAGAACTGCTCGACGAACGCGGTCCGCAGCGTCGGCTCCTCGCACGTCGACCCCTACTCCGCGGTCGCCGCCGGCGTCGCGGCGCTCTACGGGCCGCTCCACGGCGGCGCCAACGAGGCGGTGCTGCGGATGCTGCGCCGGATCGAGTCGGTCGACAACATCCCCGACTTCCTCGCCAAGGTGAAGGAGCGCGAGGAGAAGCTCATGGGCTTCGGCCACCGCGTCTACAAGAACTACGACCCGCGCGCGCGGATCATCCAGAAGCACATGGACGCCGTGTTCGAGGCGACCGAGTACAACCCGCTCGTCGAGATCGCCCAGGAGCTCGAGAAGCACGCCCTCGACGACGAGTACTTCACCGAGCGCAAGCTCTACCCGAACGTCGACTACTACTCGGGGATCATCTACGAGGCGCTCCAGATCCCGACCGACATGTTCACGGTGATCTTCGCCATCCCCCGCACCTCGGGCTGGGTCGCTCAGTGGATGGAGCTGAACGACGACCCCGAGCAGAAGATCGCCCGCCCGCGCCAGATCTACACCGGCTACCGCGACCGCGACTACGTCGAGGTCGCCGACCGCGAGGGCCCGGAGAAGATCACGGGCCCGCCGGCGCGGCGGCCGAAGCGCCAGCGCCGCGGGGCGTAAACCGGCACAAAGCGCGCGCCAATCGGCTCATCTGGCGGCGTATCCTGAACCGCGGTGGAGGGAGCAAGGGCAACCTGGACCGATGAGCGGCTCGACGACCTCGCGCATCGCGTCGATTCGGGCTTCGCACGTGTTGACGAAGATCTGCGGGCACTCGGCGCCCGGCTCGACAAACAGGGCGCAGAGCTTGGCGCGCGGATCGACGCGCAAGGCGCCGCGCTCGGGACCCGAATCGACGCGCTTCAGCGAACGATGATCCAGGTTGGCCTTGGGATGATCCTCACGATGGTCATCGGCTTCGCGGGGCTCATCGCGACGCACGCGGGCTGAGATACCGCGACGCTCACCAGACGACGAGCAGGTCCTCGGGGTCCTGCGGGTTCGCGTAGACCGGCAGGACGAGGCCCGGCTGCATGAGCGGCGCGGCGAAGTTGGAGACGATGATCTTCCGCGTCACCCGGCGCTGCGGCTGACCCGGAACGTCGAGGTCGAGCTCGAACCGCATCACGGGCTGCTCGTTGATGAGCGCGCCGGCCTTCGCGCTCACGATCGTCCCCCTGCCGCGCAGGCCGTTCTTCCACAGCCACTGCTCGTGCTTGCCCCTGCGCGCCTGCTGGACCGCCCAGATCGCGAGCCCGCCGCAGACGAGCATGGCGGTCCCCATCCAGATCGGGCCGAGGATGCCGGCCGGCCCGAGGTCGACGACGAAGGTGAAGAGCGCGCCGCCGCCGAGGAAGACGAGCAGCATGATCGCCATCACGAGGTAGCCGGTGCGGTTGATCTGCATTTACGCCTCCCGGCTCTCGTCCTGGATCCGCTTCGCGACCACGACCGAGGCGTCCCAGAGCGCGGCGAGCTGCTCCTCGGTGGGGTCGTCCTCCTCGGTCGAGCACAGAAGCGACCCGTAGGCGAGCTCGAAGGAGAAGTCGGACGGGCTCTCGCATCCCGAGCCAGTCGATGAACGTCGGCGAGAAGAGCTGCAGCATCCAGTTCTCATCCTGGAACGGGCTCGTCGTCACCTTGAAGCGCTCGTTGAGCTTCGCGCTCTCGGTCCACTGCCGGGTCGAGCGAATCTCGAAGCCGTAGTGCGTCGTGTCGGTCATGCGCCCCTTCCGCTCGCAGACGAGCCGCGGGACGAACGGGCCGCGACTCGGGGATCGAGGCGAAGACGACGTTGAAGCTGTAGGCGATCTCGTAGCGGCCGATGACGCCCGGGGTGCCCGGGATGAGCTCGCCGGAGTAGGCCGGGCCCGAGGCGGCCGTTCTTGGCCAGGA